>CAIJLZ010000001.1 GCA_903821605.1 uncultured Sphingomonadales bacterium
GCTCGCGCAGCTTGGTGAACAGGATGTACCACGACACGGCCGACATCACGACCATCGACAAGAACAACGTCCACGACAGCGCGCCGCCATCGTTCAACGCCTCGATCAGACCAAACTTCGTGGCAGCGGCTTCCGCACCTTCGACAGCGGCGGTATTGGCAGCCATGGCATCGGCGACCGGGGCCGCGACATTGGCGACGGCTTCACCGACATTGGCGGCGGTATCTGCGACATTCTGCATTTCGTATAACCTCTTTGAATTCAGTATCGTGGAAGGGCGGATCGCCCGTTATAAATCAGAAGATCAGGGCGATCATTCCTTCGGAATTTGCCAACGTACGCGACGCTTATCCGAGGATTGGATCGGATTGCCATTCTGGTCGAGCGCTGGATTATACCGACCACGCCGCGTCACGAACTTGCACGCGGCATCATCGAGATCGGGATAGCCGCTTGACTGGGTGACACGGCAATTGGCCACTTTGCCATCTGCGGTCACGTCCCACGCGATGGCGCTTACACCCTCACGCTCTTCGCGCAATGCGGATGACGGATAATCCTCCGTCGTGACCCATGTGCCGGGATTGCCCTTGGCGCGCGCCGCCTGCGCCTGGGTTGGCCTCGGCGGCTCGACGGGCGGCGGTGGCGGCGGTGGCGGTGCAACCGGGGGCGGCGCCATCTGCTGCGGCAGTGGCGGCGGCGCGACATTGGTCGGCGGCGGCGGTGGCACATCCATTTGTGGTGGCGGCGGCATGTCCTTAGGCTCGGGCGGCGGCGGCACCTCCTCCTCTACCTTTTGTTCCTCCTGCACATCAAAGGTCTTCAAATCTTCGAAAACCTCGACCGCTGCATTGTAATCAAGGCCATTTTTCAGGCCCCATAACAGCACGAGATGAAGCAGGGCCACCGCACCAATGGCGGTCAGCTTGCCCCTGCTCATGGGTTGTTTATCAACGTACGCCATTCGGTATCGGCACTCCAATCAATGCGCGCATCGCCCGGCCGATTCCTCTCTCCCCAGCAGGGTCGAGGGCACAGGCCAGGCGATCACAAGGGGGTTAGGGAGCCTTGGCGGCGATGCCCTCAATCTCGACCAGCATATTGGGCCGCCCCAGCGCCGCGACCTGCACGGTCGAACGGGTCGGCAGATTGGGTTGTTCCGGCGTGCCAAAAAACGTCTTGAACACCGCATTCATGCCGTCGCGGTCCATCTTGCCGCCCAGCTTGGCATCGCCGACGAGAAAGACGTTCATCTTGACAATGTCGCCCATGCCAAGCCCCATGGCTTCCAACTGCGCCTTCATCTTGGTGAGGATGCTTTTGGTCTGGGTCGCGGTATCGCCGAACGCGTCGGGGCTTTCCAAGTCTGCCGGATTGATCGGCGACGCGGTGCTGCCCGAGAGGAAAAACAGCGTGCTGCCAGCGGGCACCTTGGCCGTGCTCGCGATCGGCGAGGTCGGAGAGCCTTTGGTGCGCTCAATCCCCGCAGCATGCGCGACTGTCGCCGACAACGCCGTGCATGCCAGCGCCATGGCCATGGCTTGAATTCGCTTCATCATATGTCTCCGTTGTAAAGCTTGGTCATGTGGACCGGGAAGATGACAGGGGCATGAAAAGGCGGGCTGCATCCCCATGGAATACAGCCCGCCGGTTACGCATCAGAACTTGAACGAGAGACGGGCGTAATAATAACCACCATTGGTGCCATAGGTGCCGTGACCATAAGGCGAATTGATGGTGCTCGTGCCGTTGACATAAGGCGAGGTGCCCGAGGCAATCGTGGTCGGCACAAGCCCCGGAATTTCCGGCTTCTTGTCGAGCAGATTGTTCGCGCCAATCGACAAGGTTGCCCAATCCGTCACCTCATAACCGAATTCGAGATCGGTCAACGGAGTGGCCTTCACGACACCTTCATAGGGGCCAAAGCCGCTGACCGCCGGATAGACGAGCACCACCGACTTGCCCTGATAGGACTGGCGGAGATTGGCGCTGAAGCGACCCGAGGTGAACAGCGCGCTGAACATCACCTTATATTTCGGCTGGGCGGTTTCGAGATAGCTTTCCGCCTGCGACGTGAATAGCGCGGTGCCCAGCAGGTTCTTGGTGACCTTGGTCTCATTGTAATTGCCGGTCAGGGCGAGGTCGAGCTTGCCGAAGTTGAACTCCACCGGATAGCGCGCCGCGAAATCAATGCCCCAAGTCCGGGTATCGATGCCATTGGTGAAGGTCTGGACGCTCACCGTCGGCACGCTGTCGATCACCACACCGCGTGCGGCAATCGCCGCCATCACGGCATCATAAGCGGTCATGCCATTGCTCAGCAAATTGGTCTGCGGCGTGCCGTTGACGATGCCACGGATCGGCGCGGTGCCCGCGATACGATCCTTGATCTTGATGTAATAGGCGTCAATCGTCGCCACCAGCTTCGGGATCGGGCGCAGCACGATACCGGCCGAGAAGTTCTTCGATTTTTCCGGCTTGAGCGGCTGGAACCCGAGCATCGCAGCCGCCGTCGAGTTCGGCGGCAACTGGACGCTGGCGCTGGTCGGGGCAACATTGGTGGCCGAATAATAGGATTCACCCAGCGTCGGTGCGCGGAAGCCGGTGCTGACGGTCCCACGGATCGCGAAGGCGTCGGTGAAGTCGTAGCGCGTGGTCAGCTTACCGATAGCCGTGTCACCAAAGTCGCTATAATCCTCGTAGCGACCGGCGAGATCGATGGTCCAGGCGTCAACCGGCTTGGTGGCGAAATCGATATAGACCGACTTGCCGTTGCGGCTGTAATTGCCCGCGTCAGAGAGCGAATAGCCCGGGAAAGACTGGCCACCTTCCTTGTAACGCGAGCCAACATCGCCCGAACCAATCGCATATTTGTCCTTGCGATATTCGGCACCGATCGCAACCGTGAGCGGATCAGCCAGCCCGAGCTCATAATCATGCCGTAGATCAAGGGTCGAAGTCAGCTGCGACAGGGTGAACGAACCGTCATAAAAGTCGGTCGGCGTGAAACCCGTGTCGATATAAAGCGACCGGTTGGCGGAATTGATCGTGTAGATCTTGTTCTTGTCCGAGCCATAGGTCGTGCTCAGATCCCAATCCCAACCCGCGACCGTGCCCTTGAAACCGCCGGTCAGCGAATATTCGTTCTGGATCACATTTTGCTGCGGCACCATGCCGGTCGTACCGGTATCGGCGAAGCAAGTGGCCGGATTGGATGAGGAGGTGCAGATCCGGTTCGGCACGCGATAGCCCTGATAGGCATAGCCATTGCGGCGCGAGATGTCGCCAAAGGCATAGAATTGCACATCGCCGAAGTCATAGCCGGCGTTGAAAAAGCCGATGGTCAGATAGGATTTGGCCTGGCCGCCATTGATATTCTTCAGGTCGAGCGCGCTATAAATATCGGTGAAATTGGCCGGGATCGTGGTGGCGAGATTGCCATTGATGTCGCGCACCGACGTTTGACCATCGCCAACATAGGTATAGTCGCTCCGACGGTGGAAGCCGGTGAGGCTGAGAAAGCCATTTTCGCCGATCTTGAGGCCAACATTGCCGCTGGCGCTATAGGTGCGGCCTTCGCCGTCGAAATACTCGCCAGCCGTCAGCTTGGCACTGCCGCCGCTGTCATTGCTCTTGAGCATGATGTTGAGCACGCCCGCGATGGCGTCGGAGCCATATTGCGCCGCCGCGCCTTCTTGCAGCACTTCGATACGCTGCACCGCATCAGGCGGAATGAGATCGATGCTGGGCGCAGCCGACCCCTGAAACGGCCCCGCAATGACTTGAAGGATCGCGGAACCATGGCGACGCTTGCCATTGACCATCACCAGCGTGTGGTTCGGGTTGAGGCCACGCAGACGCGCGCTGAGCGAGAAGTTCGACATGTCCGTGCCCTGGGTCTGGGCGCTGAAAGACGGAACGATCTGGGTCAGGACCTGATTGAGGTTCGGCTGGCCGACCCGTTCAATCGCGGCGGCGCTCAACAACTGAACCGGAGCGGCGCTCTCCGCGGCGACCATGCCGCTTGTGCGGGTGCCGGTGACGATGATTTCACTGCCACCCTTATCTTCAACTTCGGCGGCGGCTTCGGCCGCGGCTTCCACAGCGGCAAGCGGCAGCGCCTGTTGAGCATAAGCGGTAGCATTCCAAGACGCCGCCGCAATCAGAGAAAGGCGAATTGCAGATTTATAGTTCATGAAGAACCCCCTTTTATTGTTAGACCGCCCCCCGCCTATCAACTCATGATTTCTTGTTTTGACCGACCTTTCAGATGAAGGCCGTTGCTTGACGCGTTACAAAATCAACACTGTCGTATGCGGCATGGATTATTTTGACTTGCCGCCCGTCTTGTTAACTTATGCCCGGTAGAGCATGGCACAATCGTAATTGCTGCAATGCAGCATGACATGAACGCAAGGCACCCCACTCGCCCCGGAAACGCAGCTTGCTCAATGATCGATGACCGGTGCTGGCGAGCCGAATTTCTTCACATCCGCCTCGGTCACCGGCGTGGTGAAATGATTGCCGAAATGGGTGCGCACATAGGTGATCACCGCCGCTACCTTGGCCGGGCTCAGCGCGTTGGAGAACCACGGCATGCCGCCCTTGCCCCGGGTCACGACGATGATCGGATATACCGGCGACGCGAGCCGGGGATTTTCGGCCAGTGCCGGGAACGTCCCTGCCCCGCTTGCGCCCTTGCCGTCGGCCATGTGGCAGGCCTGACAAATCTGGCGATATACTTGCTCTCCCGTTTCGGGACCAAGCGCCTGCGTGCCCCCGGCACCGGGGGCATCTGCGGTGGCAGGCACCGAAACACCTGCCACCGCCAGCGCGACCAACGCTGTTTGCAAAGCGAATTTCTGCTTGTTCATGATCAGGCCTCCAGCGCGCGCTTGTGCAGACGGGTGATGGCGTCGATCGAGGAGAGCATCGCCCCCTCCATCCAACAGCCATAATAAGAGGCGTGCTCACCCGCGAGGACGACGCGCCCATCCATCGACACCAAGTTCTGATAATGTTGTTTGCGGGCGTCCTCGCTCCATTGGGCGCAGCAACCAAGGGTCCACGGCACCCGGCTCCATGCGACGGACGTGCCGTTCATGAATTCCTGCCGATATTGCGGGTGAATCTTTTCCCCTTGGGCCAGCGCCGCCTCGATCCGCTGTTCAGGCGTCATGCCCGCGAATTGATAGCCCGCTGCTCCGCTCGCAAAGGCCCCCAGCAACACCGCAGGGCTTTTCTTGAAAAAGTCGAAATTGGGATAGGAGATGAGCGAAATCGGCTGGTCAGTGAAACTGTGGCCGCCGTAGATCGACTCATCCTCTTCCCAGAAGCGTCGCTTGAATTCGAGCCCGGTCTTGACCATGCCGCTATAGGGCACCGCCTTGATCGCGGCGACCTTGGCATCCGAAACCTGCACATCAAGCTGACCAAGCACCGACAATGGGATCGTGCAGACACACCAATCGGCCTTGACCGTCCCGACGATGCCGGTGCTGTTGTCGGCATAGGTGATTTCGACGCCCTGGTCGTTTTGGGCAATCTTGCTGACCCGCGCGTTATAGGTGATCATCTGCCCGACCTCGCGGGCAAAAGCCTTGCCGATCATATCGATCCCGCCAACCGGCTGGAACATTGTCGTCTGCATCACATAGGTGAAGTAGAAGGACATGGTGTTCCACACCTTCGAGTCCAGTACGTCATGCAGCGAGTCGATCTGGGACGCGGTAGGTGCGCCGGTGACGCCGCCACCCGGCGGCACATCATAACCGCGCTGACCCGACACCTTCAGGCTGCTGGCATAAGACAGCTTCTTGTCGAGCACGCCCCAATTGCGCAGCGCATCGATCAGCCGTTCCTTGTCTTCGGCCGTTACCTTATCGTCGAGCGCCCCCTGATTGAGCGACTTGCCGAGCAGTTCCGAGATATGGCCCTTAAAGTCGGTGGCCAATTCCTTATAGCGGATCGGCTTGCCGCCCAGCGCATCCGTGTTGTGGATATAGGCATTGTGGTTGAGTTGGATAAACGGTTCCAGCGCCACGCCGAGCGCCTTGCAATAATGAAGCAGCGTGCGGTGATGGTGCGGAATTCGCCACGGCCCCGGATTGAGATAATTCCCCGGCGCAAAGCCAACCTGCTGCGTCGTGCCGTCGATTTCCGTGTGGCTATCGCCTCCGCGCAAAGTGTAATTCCGGCCACCCGCGCGGGTCTGATATTCGAGAATCTGGACCTTATATCCCGCCTTGGCCAGTTCATACGCCGCCAGCATCCCGGCCAAGCCGGCACCCAACACGACGACCGTCGCGCCCTTTTTCGCGCCTGAGAGCACGGGCGGGCCATGGAATTGGGTTTCGGCCGCATGACCAAGCGCCGTCATCGACTGGTAAAGTGCAACAAGGCCGCCAGCCTTGCCGATGGTTTCGAACAACTGGCGACGTGTCGGCGCGTTGATGTCATCCATGAAAATACAGTCCCCCTAGACGGAACCGGCGATATGATCCGCCCGGTTCCAAAGCATTGAATAGGCCGCGATGTGGCGCCACATGGTCACTCGCCGCCGGATGTCGGCAGGTTGACGCTCAGCTTTTTGACATCCTCGGCCGTCACCGGGGCGGGATAGTCATTGCCGAAATGGGTCCGCAAATAGGTCACAAGGCTGGCGATCTGTTCGGCGCTGAGCGTGCCCGCGAACCATGGCATGGCCGCGCGACCGCGCAGGATCGTGGTGATCGGATAGGCTGCGGCCCCGAGCTTCGGATTATGGGCGAGCGCGGGATAGCTGCCCGCCCCACTTCCACCCTTGCCGCCCGGTTGGTGGCAGGACTGACAGGCCTGCACATAGATTTCCTCGCCGGTCTGCGCCACCGGCAGCTTGAAACCCGGGCCAGCCGCGAGGGCCGGCACACTGGTTCCCACCACCAATAGGGCGGCAGCAAGAACATGACGCGAGATTGTCTGGATGGTCATGGCTCAAGCCTCCTGTGCGCGCTGGTGCAGGCGGGTGATGGCGTCGATTGAGGAGGTGAGCGCCCCTTCCATCCAGCCGCCGATATAGGATGCATGTTCGCCAGCGAGCACGATGCGCCCGTCCATCGCGACCATGTTCTGATAATGCTGCTTGCGGGCGTCATCGCTCCAGCGTGAATTGCCGCCCATGTTCCATGGCACCCGCGCCCATGCGACGGACACACCGTTCATGAACTCCTGGCGATATTGCGGGTGGATGATTTCACCTTGAGCAAGGATCGCCTCCAGCCGCGCCGCCGGTTCCATCCCCGCCAGCAGCGACCCCCCAAGCCCGCCCGCATTGGACCCCAGCAGCACCGCCGGACCGGATTTGAAATAATGATAGTTTGGATAGGAGATGAGCGAGATCGGCTGATTGGTGAAGCTGTGCCCACCGTAGATGGACTCGTCTTCCTCCCAGAAACGGCGCTTGAATTCGAGCCCGGTCTTGACCGATGCGCTGTAGTTCACCGCCTTGAGCGACGCCTTCATCGCGTCATTCACCTGCATCGGGATCTGGCCCAATATGGTTGCCGGGATGCAGCAGACGCACCAGTCAGCCTTGGCCGTCGCGGTCGCGCCGCTGGCCGTATCCTGATAGGTGACCGCCACGCCGGTGGCGCTCTGGTCGATCTGCACGACCTTGGCATTATAGGTGATAAGATGATCAACATGGCGGGCAAAGGCCTTGCCGATCATGTCCATGCCGCCGACCGGCTGGAACATAGTGGTTTGCATCACATAGTTGAAGAAGAACCCCATCTGATTCCAGACCTTGGAATCGAGCACGTCCGACAGGCTGGAAATCTGCGACGGGGTCGGCGCACCCTCAACCCCACCGCCCGGCGCGCGATCATAGCCGCGCTGGCCAGACACTTTAAGGCTGCTGGCATAGGCCATATCCTTATCGAGCGCGCCCCAAGCGCGCATCGCTTCCAGTAACCGTTCCTTGTCTTCACCGCTCACCTTGTCGTCCAGCGAACCGACATTGATCGCCTTGGAAAGCAGTTCGGCGACATGACCCTTAAAATCGGTCGCCACCTCCTTGTAGCGCATCGGCTTGCCGTCGAACGCATCGGTCTGGTGCACATAGCTATTGTGATTCATCTGGATGAACGGTTCGAGCGCTACCCCAAATTCCCGGCAATAATGCAGCAAGGTCTTGTGATGATGCGGGATACGCCATGGGCCGGGATTAAGGTAATTGCCCGGCTGGAACTGGACCTTTTGCACCGCTCCGCCAACTTCGGTGTAGGTGTCCCCGCCCCGTAGCGACCAGTTGCGGCCGCCCGGCCGTCCCTGAAATTCAAGCACTTGCACCTTATAGCCCGCCTTGGTCAGCTCATAAGCCGCAACCAACCCGGCCAGCCCCGCCCCCAAGACCAGCACGGTTTCGCCCTTGCGGGCACCCGATAATGTCGGCGGCCCGGTGAACTGGCTTTCAGCCGCATGACCAAGTGCAACCATCGCCTGCATCGCGGCCACGGACCCGGCAGATGTGCCGATGGCCGACAGCAATTGGCGACGCGTCGGGGTGAGATCTTTCATGGACATAGGGGCTCCTCCCATCGGAACTGGGATATGTGGCGACCCGAAACGGGACAGAGATGACGAGCCGCGCCAACGCGCGGACCGGCTGGGGATTATTCGCTCAGCGGTGTGTTTTCGCTCGGTTTGGCAGACTTTTTCGCCTTGACCGCCACGGCTTCGATTTCGATCAGAAACTGCGGGCCGACCAGCGCGGCGACCTGCACCGTCGAACGGGCGACCTTGTTGGGATTGGTCGCCGAACCGAAATATTGGGCATAAGCTTCGTTCATGCCCTTGAAGTCCATCTTGCCGCCCAGCTTGGGATCGCCGGCGAGAAACACCGTGAGCTTGACCACGTCCGACATTGACCAGCCCAGACTTTCAAGGTTGGACTTGATCCGCGCCAATGTACTCAGCGTCTGGGTCTTGGTGTCGCCATAGGCCTCAACCGACGTCGCCGGCATGGTCGCATCGGCGATCGAGGGCAGCGCCCCGCTGAGATACAGGGTGGTGGCCCCTTCCGGGACAGTCACCCCCATCAAGATCAGGGCTTCCGGGCTGGAACTATGGCGCATGACGTCCGCAGCCCAACTTGGCGTCGCAAGGAGAGAAATAGCCGCATAGGCTATCCATTTCTTCAACATCATTATTCGCCCCCTTATTGGTCTTGCTCGATAGATGAGTTATATTTCACTCGCGACCAGCGCGAACCGGCCGCAAGAGGTTTTCCCCCTGTCTCATCAGACTCGAATGTTCCTGCGCGCACCCGCTTCACGCAATCGAAATTGCCGCAATGCAGCATGCGCCGAACGCAACGCGTATTGCTAAATTTCCTATTGTGAAACTTTTTTTACAGTTTTAACATGTTGTTTTTACGATATTATATTCACATTGCTGCTCAATCTCATCCCATCGCAGCACAGTGACGTTGCGAAAAACTGTTGACGCGTTGCGCATCTGCGATATCGTTTACGCAGGGAAACGGAACAATCCGAAACCCGATGCGGGAAAAAGATGCTCCTGAGGGTCGCCAATATTCGATAATTCGGACGACCGAGATGAAAATAACAGCAAGGGCGTCCCCGACTCCGCACAAGGAATGGGGCCTAATAAAATGAGACGACTTCCTTCGATGGGGGCGATTGAAGCCTTCGTAATAGCGGCACAGCGCCCGACGCTGCGCGAAGTATCTGACGAACTGAACCTCTCGCCGTCCGCCGTCAGTCGCCGGATCAAGGCGCTGGAGAGCTATCTCGGCCAGGAACTGTTCGACCGCACCGGCAACGAAGTCCATCTGACCGATGACGGCGCGGAACTGCTCAAGCGCCTGACGCCCGCGCTCGAATCCATCGCCAATGCCTTTATCACGACGCCCGACCGGTCAAATGCGTTGCGCCTTGGTGTTCCCAGCCTGTTTTGCAGCCACTGGCTGCTGCCCCATATGGCGGACTTCAACAGCCGCTTTCCAGACATTGTGATCACCTTCGACACCTCACCCCAGCCGATTGGCGGCATACGCGACGATGTGGATGCGGCGATCCTGTTTACCGACCAGATTTCGGAACTGCTCTACAGCCGCCGTCTGCGCCGTGAATTCGCCTATCTCGTCTGCGCCCCCTCCTTGACGAGTGGCACGCCGCCGCTCCAGACCCCTGCCGATATTGCGCACCACAAGCTGCTGCTGCTGCGCGGCAGCGACCGGCTGCTGACGAAATGGACGGCGGCGCTTGGTATCCCCCATGTGCGACCTGCAGCGATCAGCTATTTCGATAATGGACAGTTGATGATGGAAGCCGCCGCCAACGGCCTGGGCCTGGCCTTCGGCATTGATTTTCACTCAGCAAGCTTCATCGATGCGGGGCGGCTTGTGCGGCCATTTGGTGAGCGCATTCCAACCGAATTCAACTTCTTCTTTGCGTGCAAACACAGCGCGCTCGACAATCGCACGCTCAAGCGATTTCATGACTGGATTTTCCGGCAATTCGAGCAGAATCTTTGATTGCAGCCCGGCGACGCGCTAGGCTCATGCGTGCGGCGCAGCGTGCACATCGCGCAACCTCATGTGCGCAATGAGCAATTTGCATTGTGCAGCGCAACACATATCGTGAGGTCGAGCATCATGACACGTGAAGGGGTCGACATGAAAATCATGCAATATCAGCGCCTTTTTCCTGCTAAGCAGATTTTGAGCTAAGGTGCCGCGGGCGGCGTATTGGTCATGATTCATGCTCGCTGCCATCGCCCTCGACACCCTGCACCCTCGATAATTCCGGCCCCCGTGACACCTTGCCCCTCCGGCGCAATCATGGCACGAGCGGGCCCTTCCACCAGACGGCCGGATGGTTTCAACATGATCCAACACACGTACACGCGCGGCAATCTCGTCACGCGCCATGTTTTGCTGGTTGGCCTGATGGTCGGCGCGCTCGCGCTCGGTGGCTGCGGCAAGGCGCAGGACAAGGACAAAAAGCCCACCCCCGAAGTCGGCTTTGTCGTGATCGGGGCCGGCGGTGCCGAAACGACAAGCGAGCTTCCCGGCCGCGTCCGTGCGACCGTCATGTCGGAAATCCGCCCGCAGGTTTCGGGCATCATCAAGGCGCGCCAATTCACCGAAGGCAGCGTGGTGCAGGCTGGCCAGACGCTCTACCAGATCGATCCGGCGATCTATGATGCCGCCCATGGCGAGGCCGCAGCCCGGCTCGCCAGCGCCGAAGCGGCGCTCGCCGCCGCCAATGCACGGGCCGAGCGTTATGCCACGCTGGTCGATAGCGAAGCAGTCAGCCGACAAGACATTGACGACACCCGCGCCAGCGCCCGTCAGGCCCGCGCCAGCGTTGCGCAGGCCCGTGCCGCGCTGCAATCGGCCAATGTCACCTTGCGCTATACCCGCATTATCGCGCCGATTTCCGGGCGGATCGGCCGTTCCTCGGTCACACCGGGCGCGCTCGTCACCGCCAATCAGGCTGAACCTTTGGCGATCATCCAGCAGCTCGACCCAGTCTATGTGGATGTTACCCAGTCCAGCGTGAAGCTGCTGGCGCTGCGCCGTTCGCTCGCCAGCGGTAAGACCCTGCCCGCATCGGGCCGTATCAAGCTCAAGCTGGAGGACGGCACGGTCTACGACCAAAGTGGAGAGATCAGCTTCAGCGAACCAATGGTCGATGAGGCCAGCGGCATGGTCACGATCCGCGCCCGCTTCCCCAATCCCGATGGCGTGTTGTTGCCCGGCATGTTCGTCACGGTCGTGGCCCCGCAGGCCAAGTTGCCGGACGCCGTCACCGCGCCGCAACAAGGTATCAGCCGCAATCCCAAGGGCGAGGCTGTGGCCCTGATCGTTGATGCGAGCGGCAATGTTGAACAACGCACCGTGACCGCCGAGCGCGCCATCGGCAGCTCATGGATTGTCACCAGCGGCCTCAAGCCGGGGGACCGGCTGATTGTCGAGGGCACCGACAAGGCCAAGCCGGGCAGCAAGGTCAAAGCCGTCCCGACCCGCCTCAAGCCATAGGACCCGGCGATGATCAGCCAGTATTTCATCAAGCGCCCGATTTTCGCGCTGGTCCTGTCGATCGGCATCATGTTGGCGGGCCTTGCCGGTCTGCTATCCATGCCGATCGGTCGCTATCCGGACATTGTCCCGACCACGGTCAGCATCCGCGCCACTTATCCGGGCGCATCGGCCGAAACGGTCGAAAGCAGCATCACCCAAGTGCTGGAGCAACAGCTCAACGGCATTGACGGCCTGCTGTATTTCTCCGCCTCCTCGACATCAGACGGTCAGGCCCAGATTACCGCAACCTTTGCCAAGGGCACCGATCCCGACACCGCACAGGTGCAGGTCCAAAACAAGGTCCAGCGGGCGATGAACCGCCTGCCGACCCAGGTCCAGCGTCAAGGCGTGCAGGTCAACAAGTCGCAGACCGACTTCCTGCTGATCGTGTCGATCTATGACAAGTCTGGCCGCTCGACCCAGGCAGATATTTCCGACTATCTCGTCACCAATTTTCAAGATCCGCTGAGCCGCATCGACGGCGTGGGATCCAGCAACATCTTCGGCGCGCCTTATGCGATGCGGGTCTGGCTCGACCCCAACCGGCTGGCCGCCCACCGGCTAATGCCGTCCGATATCCGCGCCGCCATCGAACGCAATAATGCGGTGGCCTCGGCTGGCCAGCTCGGCGAAGGCCCCTCACCCGCTGATCAGCAGTTAAACGCCACCGTGACACTGCGCGGCCGCCTTGAAACCGTCGAACAGTTCCAAAATATCGTCGTCAAGGCCGACCGCAGCGGCGCGATTGTCCGCCTATCGGATGTCGCGCGGGTCGAACTGGGCAATGAAAGCTACAGCGTCAGATCGCGGCTCAATGGCTATCCCGCCTCGGGGATCGCGCTCAACCTCGCCCCCGGTGCAGACGCGCTCAAAACGGCGGAAGCGGTCAAGGCCAAGGCTGAAGAACTCGGCAAAAATCTGCCCGCAGGCTATGCCATCAGCTATCCGCGCGATGTCACGCCGCTGATCAAGGTCTCGATCGCGGAAGTGGTCAAGACCCTGATCGAAGCGATCCTGCTTGTCGTGCTAGTGATGTATGTCTTTTTGCAAAGCTGGCGTGCAACGATCATCCCGGCGCTGGCCGTGCCGGTGGTCATGCTTGGCACCTTTGGCGTGTTGTCGATGTTCGGCTTCTCGATCAATATCATGACGTTGTTCGGCATGATCCTATCAATCGGCCTGCTGGTCGATGACGCGATTGTCGTGGTCGAAAATGTCGAACGCCTGATGGAGGAAGAGCAGCTTTCGCCGCGCGACGCCACGATCAAGTCGATGCACGAAATCGGCAGCGCGCTGATCGGCGTGGCGACCGTGCTGTGCGCGGTGCTGCTCCCCATGGCCTTTTTCGGCGGCACAACCGGCATCATCTATCAGCAATTCTCGATCACGATCATCACCTCGATGTTGCTCTCGGTGATTGTGGCATTGGTCCTGTCGCCTGCCCTGTGCGCCATGTTGCTCAAGCCCAGCCATGGCCCGACGCATCGCTGGGCGGGGCGGTTCAACATCTGGTTCACCGGCCTGACCCAGCGTTATCTGGGCCGCGTCGCCGCCGTGATGTCGCGCCGTAATGCGTTTCTCGGCCTCTATGGCGTGGTCATTCTGGTGCTATGGGCCGCGTTCGTTCGCCTCCCCACCGGCTTTCTGCCCGCCGATGATCAGGGCCAGGTGCTGGTCAGCTACACCCTGCCACCGGGCGCGACGATGAACCGGACCCATGCCGTTTCCTCGGCGGTCGAGAAATATTTCATGACCAAGGAAGGCCGGTTAATCGATCATTATTTCGATACCGAGGGCAATGGTCAGGCGGGTAACGCCCAGAATGCCGGGCAAGGCTATGCCAATCTCACCCCTTGGGATGAGCGCACCGGCAAGGGCGACAGTTCGGACGCCATCGTTAAACGGAGTGCCAAGGCGCTATCCCAGATCCGCGACGCCCGTGTCATCGTCAGCAACCCGCCACCGATCCGGGGTTTTGGCCGGTCGAACGGCTTCTCGTTCGAACTGCTCAACAGCCAAGGCCTGCCGCGCAGCCAGTTCCTTGCCGAGCGCTCCGCCTTGCTGGAGGCGGCAATGAAGGACCCGAAGCTGAAATCGGTGCGATCGGGCACGCTGGAGGATACAGCGCAACTCCGGATCGACATCGACGAAGCGAAGATCGCCGCACTCGGCGTCGGGATCAACGATGTCTATGACACGCTCAGCGCCTCTTGGGGGGCAAGCTATGTCAACGACTTCATTGATCGCGGCCGCGTGAAGCGCGTTTATGTGCAGGCCGATGCGGCCTTCCGCTCGCTGCCGGACGATCTCGATAGCTGGCAGGTCCGTACCCAGAATGGATCGGCGATGGTGCCCTTTTCGGCCTTCGCCACGACCCGCTGGATCAAAGGCCCGGCAACGCTCAGCCGCTTTAACGGCGTGCCGTCTTTCCAGCTCCAAGGCGAGGCGAATGAGGGTTTCAGCTCGGGCGAGGCGATGGATCGCATGATGGCCTTGCAGGCCGAACACGCGCCCGACACCAGCTTCGCATGGAGCGGCCTGTCTTATGAGGAAAAGCTGTCCCAAGGCCGGGCGCTGAAGCTCTACAGCATCTCGGTATTGGTCGTATTTCTCTGCCTTGCCGCGCTGTACGAAAGCTGGTCGATCCCGCTGGCGGTACTGCTCGTCATCCCGCTTGGCCTGATTGGCGCGGTGCTGGCCGTGATGCTGCGCGGGTTGCAGAATGACGTCTATTTTCAGGTCGGCCTGCTCACCACTATCGGCCTTGCGGCAAAAAATGCGATCCTGATCGTAGAGTTTGCTGAGGCGGCGTGGAAGCGGGGCGACAATATCCGCGATGCCGCACTGAAAGCCGCGCGCATCCGCTTCCGCCCGATTTTGATGACGTCGATCGCCTTTATCGCCGGGGTGTTGCCGTTGGCGGTCGCCACCGGGGCGGGCGCGCAGAGCCGCATCGCCATCGGCACGGCGGTTGCGGGCGGGATGCTGTCCGCCACCGTGCTGGCGATCTATTACATCCCCTTGTTCTTCGACATGGTGGTGCGCATGGCCGAACGCGCCGGGGCCAAGTTGCACGGCGCACCCCCTGCCCCGACCGAGGAGATGAGCCAATGACCCGCGACCTCCGCGCCATGGGCTTGTTCGGTGCCCTGACGGCATTGTCGGGCTGCATGATGGGCCAATATCACAAGCCCGCAATGCCGGTGCCTGAAGGCTGGTCACCCCAAGTCGCGCCTGTGCCTGTGCCTGTGCCTGTGCCTGTGCCTGTGCCGTCGCCGGTTGCGATGCAGGGCAAGCCCGACGCCAGCCTGTCTTGGCGGGCGCTGATCAAGGATGAGAAGTTGCAAGCGCTGATCGAAAGCGCGCTCATCAACAACCGCGACCTGCGCATAACGATATCGAAAATTGGTCAGGCCCGCGCCCAATATCGCGGCGCCCGCCGCGACCGGCTGCCCGCCGTGACGGCGAGCGGATCGGTCACGTTTGAAGCGCCGCTCGCAGGTGGCAGCACGGATGAAAGCTGGGTCACATCAATTGGCTTGACCAGTTTTGAAATCGATCTGTTCGGCCGCATGGCCAGCCTGAGCGAAGCCGCGCGCCAGCGTTATCTGGCAAGCGAAGCGGGCGCCAAGGCCGCGCGCATCGCGCTCGTGGCGGAAGTGTCGCTAAGCTATGCCAAGCTCGCGGCGGATCAGGATCTGCTGAGCGAAAGTGAAGCCAGCCTCGCCACCGCCGCGCACAGTCTCAAGCTGGTGCAAGACCGCCAAGCTGCGGGACTGGTTGGCAAGCTCGACCTGCATCAGGCGGAAAGCCTGCTCGCTGCTGCCGAGGCCGACCGACTGGCAAGCGCGACACAGGTCGCGCAGGATCGCAACGCGCTTGATCTGCTCGTCGGCGCACCGGTCAAACCGACGCTCTTGCCCGCCGGCCTCGCCTCGCTTGACCCGGCCATTGCGCAGCCCCGCGCGGATCTCTCATCGTCCATCCTGTTGCGGCGACCCGATGTGTTGCAGTCTGAGGCTGAATTACGGGCGGGCTATGCCGATGTCGCGGCGGCGCGCGCGCGCTTTTTCCCAGTCATCAGCCTGACCTCGGCCATTGGCTCGACCAGTTCGGCGCTGTCGGCGCTATTCTCCCATGGCGCGTTCACTTGGGATGCAACGCCCGCCGCCAGTTTTCCGATCTTCGGCGGCAGCGGTCGCACCAATTTCGATCTCGCCAAGGCACGGCGCGAAGGGTTGATCGCCAGCTATGAAAAAGCGATCCAGAGCGCGTTTCGCGAGGTGGCGGATGCCTTGGCCGGGTTAGAGACGATTGACCAACAGGTTGCGGCCCAAAACCGGCTCGTAACCGCCAGCGCGCAAAGCTATGAACTCGCCGAGCGCCGCTATCGTGCGGGGATTGATTCCTATCTGTCCAGCCTTGATGCGCAACGCAGCCTGACCAGCGCCCGCAAATCGGCGGTCCGCACCCGACTGGCCCAGTTGGAATATCGCATCGCGCTCTACCGCGCCATCGCACCCGAGGCGGAATAGCCGCTCCCCGTCTGCCAGTAATACCGCGGCGCAGACGCCATGCGCCCCCCTGCTGCGCCGCATCGCCAATGCGCGAGTCGTGCCGTGCGGTGCAACATCGCCCGGGTCATCGCCACTGATACCAACCGGCACGGCCACGGCCAGCGTTTGGCAGCGCGGGGAAGCGCCCCGGCGACGATGGCCAACGCCAGCCAGTCGCGATCAGTTCGCGGTTCAACATCTTGTTTGGGTTCATGGTTTCAAGCATGACCGCCACGCCATTCGGCGCGGCCGTCGGCGCACGGCGGCGCGTGAATTGCACCGTTAACCCATTGAGAATATCATCATTCTGTCACGCCGTGATGTCAGAGGGCAGTCAGCGCCCCGATCTGTGCGTCGCACAACAACATGCGGATTGGCCCAAAAATCCGCAGTCGTAGGAAGGATATTATTCGATGACGCTTTTCCGTTCCCCCGCCGCATGGCTGATAGCCGCTGCGCTCGCCACCCCCGCCCTGCCGGCATTGGCCAGCACCGCCACCAATGAAACGATCACCGTCGATGGCGGCGAACAGGTCACCCGCAGCCGCGACGTGTCGATTGCCGATCTCAAGCTCGGCGACCGCAGCGATCTCGCCGTCGCCTATCGCCGGATCAACATCGCCGCCCGTTCGGTTTGCAATTTCTGGGGCGAATCCGGGGTCAATTATTCGGCCGACTATAGCAACTGCTTCACCAAAGCCGTGACGAATGCCCGTGCCGAAGCGACGACGCTGCTTAGCGATGGAACGCTCGCCAGCCGCTAAAACGACAATGAAAAAAGGCCGGGTATGACAACCCGGCCTTTTGCTGGCGCGGAGAGGCGCATCCCTGCCCCAACGGCCGCCATCATCGCGGCGCTTTGATGGTGAACAACGGCGCGAACAACAATGCCAGCAAAGCCAAATCAGGCGAACTGGCCCATCGCGTCATGGCTTTACTTTGACAGCAGCCCCCCACCTCCCTTAGCATTGCCATGCAGGGTCGCCCTTGGTGGCCATGGAAAGAGAGGCTGATGCCAGGCGCGGCCATGACAAACGGAACAGATGCGATCTTGACCGGCGAACCGCTCTATCGGGTGGAGGGGCTGACCAAGACTTATGGTAGTGGCCCAACCGCGGTGCATGCACTGCGCGGTGTCGACCTTGAAATCGGCAGTGGGGAACTGATTGTATTACTCGGCCCGTCCGGCTCGGGCAAATCGACGATGCTCAATATTCTGGGCGGTCTTGATGCGGCCAGTGCGGGACACGTGTGGTTTGACGACGCGGACCTGACAGGCTGCGACGACCGTGCGCTCACTGCCTATCGCCGCCAGCATGTCGGCTTCGTCTTCCAATTCTATAATCTCGTTGCCTCGCTGACAGCGCGCGAGAATGTCGCGCTGATCACCGACATCGCCGCCGACCCATTGGCACCGGAAGCGGCGCTCGCCATGGTCGGGCTTGATGCCCGGCTTGATCATTTCCCGGCCCAGCTTTCCGGCGGCGAACAGCAACGCGTTGCCATCGCCCGCGCCATTGCCAAGAAACCGCGCGTGCTGTTTTGTGACGAACCGACCGGCGCGCTCGATAGCCAGACCGGTATCTTGGTGCTGGAAGCCTTGCAGCATGTGAACCAGACCCTCGGCACGACCACGCTGATCATCACCCATAATGCCGTGATCGCGGATATTGCCGATGTCGTCTGGCAATTCGCGGATGGCCAGTTGGTCGACCGCCGTCGCAACCGGGTGCGGCGGACAGCATCGGCGTTGCGGTGGTGAGCCATCTGGCCCGGCTCGACTGGTTGCCGGTGCTGGATCGCAAGTTGTTGCGCGACATGTGGCGGCTGCGCGGGCCGTCCTTTGCCATTGCCCTGATGATCGCAGCCGGTGTCGGCATGGTGCTCATGTCATTCGGCATGATGCGGTCGCTGGAGGCCACCCGCGACGCTTATTATGACCGGTATCGCTTTGCCGACATCTTCGTCACGGCCAAGCGCGTGCCGCGCCACATCGTCGCTGATCTGGCTGCCCTGCCCGGCGTCCGGCTGGCCGAGGGGCGGATCACGGCGGGCGCGCTCGCGGCATTGCCGGGGGTGGCGGAACCGATCAACACCCGCATGCATTCGTTGCCGCTGTCCGGCAGGCCGATGATCAACGATCTGGTGCTGCGCCAAGGGCGCTGGCCTGAACCTGGCCGCGCCAACGAAATATTGGCCAATGAGGCTTTTGTGCAGGCCGCCCATCTTGGACTTGGCGATGTGATGAGCGTGATCCTGAACGGCAAGCGGGAGCAACTCCAGATCGTCGGCACGGTACTGTCGCCCGAATATGTCTATGCCATTCCGCCGGGACAGATTTTCCCCGACAATGGTCGCTTCGCCATTTTATGGGCCGACCGCGACATGCTCGCCGCTGCCTTTGACCTCACGGATGCGGTGAACGAAATCATGTTGCGGGTCGAATCCGGAACTGACCGGGCCGATCTCATCCGCCGCATTGACACCCGACTTGCATCCTATGGCGGCACCGGGGCCTATCGCCGCGAAGATCAGATTTCCGAGCGGTTCGTCGCCAACGAACTGCGCCAACTGAAAACCATGACGACGGTCCTACCGCCGATCTTTCTGGCCGTATCGGCCTTCCTCACCCATGTCGTGTTGAGCCGCCTGATTGACACCGAGCGCGAGATCATTGGGCTGCTCAAGGCCTTTGGCTATCGGACAGCGGCGATTGTCTTCCATTATCTCAAGCTGGCGCTGCTCCTCTCGCTCGGCGGTATGGTGCTTGGCACGCTTTTTGGCACATGGCTGGGACGCGGGCTGGCCGTGATGTATCAGCAATTCTTCGTCTTCCCCTTTCTCCAGTTCCGAATTGATCCCGATCTTTACGCCCTTGCGCTGCTGGCCGCGCTGGGATCGGTGATGAGCGGTTGCCTGTTCGCGATCCGGCGCGCGGCGGCCCTCACCCCAGCAGCGGCCATGCAGCCGCCGCTGGTCGCGCATTATGGCGGGCGCATCGCGGCGGCCATTGGTCAGATGCGCGGGCTGGACGAACTGACCCGGATCATCCTGCGCGGGCTGGTGCGGCGGCCGCTGCGGACGCTGTTGACCGCGATCGGCATCGGGGCGGCACTCGCGCTCTACATTGCGTCGGCCAGCTCGCATGACAATGTGGAACGCTTGATCCAGGTGAGCTTCGATCAGGCCAAGCGCGAAGACCTGATGATCAGCTTCACCGAACCGCGCGGGCCGGATGCACTGGCAGCCTTGGGGCGCATGCCCGGCGTGCTGCGGGTCGAACCCCTGCGCGCCGTCGGTGCCATTTTGCGCCACGGCGCAGCAACCAAGCGCGAAGGCATCACCGCCAGCACGCCCGGTGCCGATCTCAGCCGCTTGGTCGACATCGCTGGTCGTGTCGTCGAACCACCCGAAAGCGGGCTGATCGTCTCCACCGCGCTGGCCCGCAGTCTCGCCATCGCTCCCGGCGATCATGTCGAGGTCGAAGTTACCGAAGGCCGTCGGCCAAGCTGGAGCGCCCATGTCATCGCCGTGGTGGACAGCCCCATCGGCGCACCCGCCTTTATGAGCATCGATGAGTTGGACCGCCGATTGGGCGAAGGTGCGCGCCTGTCCGGGGCCTATCTCGCGATTGATGACAGCCAGCGCGACGAGATATTGCGCGCCCTGCGGGACACGCCCAAGATCGGCGGCATCGCGATCATCGAGGCAAGCCGCCGCGCCATCCGTGACACCATCGCCGAAACCATGGGGATCATGACCCTATTCAACACCGGCTTTGCCGCACTGATCGTATTCGGCGTGGTTTATAATAATGCGCGCGTCTCCTTGGCGGAACGGTCGCGCGACCTTGCCTCGCTGCGTGTGCTCGGTTTTCGCAAAAGCGAGGTCGCCTATCTGCTGGTGGGTGAGCTGGCGCTGTTGACCTTGCTGGCCCTGCCCATCGGGATTGGCATGGGTATCGCGCTCTCCCACTATATCGTGGACACATTCAGCGGCGATCTATTCACGATCCCATTTGCACTGACCCCCGCAACAGTGGCACGAGCAATATTGGTCGTGTTCACGGCGGCAGCAGGCACGGCGTGGCTGGTCAGCCGACGCGTCGGCCAGCTTGATCTGGTCGCCGTGCTCAAGACGAGGGACTAAAATGGCAGGAACGACAAGGCGCACCGGACAATGGATCATCGCCGCCATGGTCGCACTGGTGCTCGCCGCCGCCATTTTCGTCGCCCTGCATCAGCCCGCGACCCCCGTCGACCTCGCCGCCGTCACGCGCGGGCCGATGGCCGTCACCATTGATGACGAGGGCGAAACCGTCGTCCATGACATATTCACCGTCGCCGCACCGCTGGGCGGCTATTTGCGGCGGATCGAGCTGGAACCGGGCGACCCTGTCACCCGCCACCAGACCGCGCTCGCCCACATCGTCCCCGGCGATCCAGGCTTTCTGGATGCCCGTAGTCAGGCCGAGGCGATGGCACAGGAAAAAATATCGGGCGCTGATCTTGCCGCTGCCCGCGCCCGGATTGCACAGGCCCGTGCCGAACGTGCGCTGGCCGACCGCGACCTCGCCCGCATCGAGGAACTGTCCCGACGCGGTTTTTCCACCCGCGCCACGCTCGACGCCGCCCGCGCGCGCCACGACAAGGCGGAAGCCGCGTTGATCGAGGCCGGAAGCAGCGCGACCTCCGCCGCATATCGCCTCAAATCCGCCCGCGCCGCCCTGATTTCCCCGACTGCTGATGCCTCGGGCCGCACCGGTGTCGCGATCACCGCGCCGGTCAGCGGCAAGGTGCTGCGCGTCCGTCAGAAAAGCGAAGGGCCAGTTTCAGCCGGCACGCCGCTGGTCGACATTGGCGATCCGGCGGCAATGGAAATCATGGTGGATCTATTGTCCACCGATGCCGTCAAAATTGCCGAACAGGCCCCGGTGCTGATCGACAAATGGGGCGGCACCAACCCGTTGCACGGCAAGGTCAGGCGGATCGAACCTGCCGGTTTCACCAAATTCTCGGCGCTGGGCGTCGAAGAACAGCGCGTCAATGTCTTCATCGTCCTTACCGATCCGCCCGCGCTCTGGCGGCGGCTGGGCCATGGTTATCGCGTGCTGGTGCGGATCGAGACCTGGAGCAGGCCGAACATCTTACGGGTGCCGGTCGCAGCCATTTTCCGGATCGGCAATGATTGGAACGTGTTCGTGGTGCGCCATGGCCGGGCGCGGCGCGTGCCGGTCGGGATCGGCCATCTCAACGATCTGTTTGCCGAGATACAGTCCGGACTGCAATCGGGCGACCAGATCATCCTCCACCCCGGCGATACCATCACCGACGGCAGACGCGTCACCGCACGCGATTAATCCTTTGCAAATTGGCGCACCGCCGTGGGAGTGGCTGTCACCTTAAGCGGAACGCTTCAATTGCCACCCGCATCCGCACGCGGGCGTTTCATCACGAAACGCTGCGCCTCGGCGATGGTGAAATAATCACCCATGCCGCCCGCGCGCAGGATCGGTTCGGCCGCGACGGTCTGGTAAACCCCGTTTTCCAGTACGTCCTGCGCGATATGGACGCCGACCACTTCGCCCAGCACCATCCATGTATCAAGTTCGCTCCCCGCACTGTCGGTCAGGCGGATCAACTGCGTCAACCGGCATTCAAACGAGGCAGGACTTGCCGCCACGCGCGGCGGGGCAACAAGGTGGCACGGGGCTTTTTCCAACCCGGCAAGCACGAACTCATCAATGTCAGCCGGTACATCTGCCGAACTGGCATTCATCGCCTCGGCAAGCGGGCGGGTGGCGAGATTCCAGACAAATTCGCGGGTCGCCGCGATATTGGCCACGCTATGCTTCCACCCCAGGCTCGCAAAGCCGATGATCGGCGGACGATAGTTGAACTGGTTGAAAAAGCTGTAGGGTGCAAGGTTGACCACCCCGGCGGCAGACATGCTGCTGATCCAACCAATCGGGCGCGGGGCGATGATCGCGGACATCGGATCGTGGCGCAGGCCATGGCCGTTACGCGGCTCGTAAAAATGCGGGGCGCTGTCGTCCATGATCTTCATCCATTGGGGCTGTTGTCCAACCCATAGCATCGGCGATGAGAAAATCAGGCGCAAGTTCATTGCACAGCGGGACCGACTATCAGCATGTGATAATCACACAAGGCTCGGATTTGCGCCCTTTCCCGGGGCGTGCCTAAGGCTGAGATCAAGAGAATCCCGAGAGAGGCAAATTCGTGTCCCGCAACATCCGCATCGGCCAGATCGTGCCCAGTTCCAACACCACGATGGAAACTGAGATCCCGGCCATGCTGCGCGCGCGCGAGACGATTCTGCCGGAACGCTTCAGCTTTCACTCCGCCCGGATGCGGATGAAGAAGGTAACCAAGGAAGAACTCGCCGCGATGGATGCGCAAAGCCTGCGCTGCGCCGTCGAACTGGCCGATGCCGAGGTCGATGTGATCGGCTATGCTTGCCTTGTCGCGATCATGTCCGCCGGGCGTGGCTATCACCGGGTCAGCGAAACACAGCTTGGCCAAGCCGTGCAAGAGGCCGGTGCGCCATGCCCGATCGTGACCAGTGCGGGTGCGCTGGTGCAGGTGCTGGGCGAACTGGGCACGCGCAATGTCGCGATCATTACCCCCTATCTGCGGCCGCTGACCAATCTCGTGGTGGACTATATCCAGCATGAAGGCTTCAACGTTCTCGATTCCATCGCGCTCGAAATCCCCGACAATCTGGAAGTTGGCCGCCGCGACCCGATGAAACTGCTGGACGATCTCAAGCGTCTTGACGTGACCGGCGCAGATACGGTCGTCCTTTCCGCCTGCGTGCAGATGCCGTCACTCGATGCCCTGTCGCGCGCGGAGGATATTCTGGGCCTGCCGGTGCTATCGGCCGCCGCCTGCACCACGCGTATGATGCTGAAGTCGCTCGACCTCGATCCGGTCGCGCCGGGCGCGGGCACGGCCCTTTCCGCCAGCTTCCAACGCCTCTCCAGCGAAGCGCTTCCCTTGTGAGCGCCTCTCCGCTACTCAAATCCGTCAACTCGCTGACAAAGCAGGAGAGGCGGATGGAACCGAAATATTACGAGAACTGGCACCTTGCGAAGTCAGACAATGAATTCCGGGTCACCGAATTCGAATGGTCGATGATCCGCTTCTACGAGGCATTTGGGCGCTGGGTGACAACCACCGGGTCGGTGTTGACCGATGCCGATATCAAATTCTCGGAACATCTCATCCTGCATGTCATCCGGATGCAGAACCGACCGAAAAGCAGCGCCACCATCGCCCGCATGATGAACCGCGATGACCTTCCCAATGTGCAGTACAGCCTGCGCAAGCTGGAATCCGCCAAACTCATCAAAAAGACCAAGGAAAAGTCGGGCAAGACGTTCTCCTACAGCGTCACCGACACAGGCAAGAAGATGACCGACGAATATGCGCATATTCGCTCGGACCTGCTGATCCGTGCCATCGGCACGATTTCGAACATCGAGGACCGGGTCACAGAAATGACCCAGCTACTCAGCGTCTTGACCGGTATTTACGAGGAGATGGCGCGCAGCTCGGCCACGTTCAGCACGCGCTAGCTCATCCCTGCGGGGATAGCCGGTGTCGGGCTGGGTGCGGCCATGCCGTGTCGCCACCTCCTCTTGTCAACCAGAGGAGAAGTAATGGCGGAGAATCCCGAACTGGGCCAGATGGTCCCGACCTGCGGCTATCGCACCAATTTGCATGATCAGGGCAGCGGCGATGCGCTGCTCTTGCTTCACGGTTCGGGCGCGGGCGTGTCCGGCTGGGCCAATTGGCGCGGCCTGATCCCGGAACTGTCCAAGACCTATCGCGTGATTGCCCCGGATCTCGTTGGCTTCGGTTATACCGAAACCCCCGATGATTTCGAATTTCGCTTGATGGATAGCTGGGTCGACCAGATTTTCGCGGTGATGGACCAGTTGGGGGTCGCCAAGGCCCATATCGTCGGCAACAGCTTTGGCGGGGCGCTGGCCTTGTGGATGGCGCACCGCGCGCCGGAACGCACCGGGCGTCTGGTATTGATGGGCCCGGGCGGCTGGCCACTCGAAGTCGGGCCGGAACTGGCGGCGCTGTGGGCCTATACCCCCTCGCCCGAAAATATGCGCAATGCGATGAGCGTCATGGCCTATAATCAGGCGCTGATCACCGATGAACTGGTCGAGATGCGCTATCGCGCCACGCTGCGTCCAGGGGCGCAGGAGACGTTCGAACGCGTCTTCCCCAAGCCGCACCAACGCTGGCTCGATGCGCAGGCACTGCCGATCGCCGCGCTACAGGGGATCACCAACGAGGTGCTGCTGATCCATGGCCGCGACGACCGGGTGGTCGATCCGCTGGTGTCGTGGAACCTGCACCAGCATTTGATCAACTCGCAGTTCCACAGCATCTCGCGCTGCGGCCACTGGACGATGGTCGAACATGCCCGCCGGTTCCGCCAACTGGTCGAGAATTTTCTGGAAGAGGAAAAGCTCGCATGATGAAATCCTGGCGCCTCCACGGGGCGGGCCTCGATACGCTGAAGCAGGAAACGGACGCGATCCCGGAACCCGGCTTTGGCGAGGTGCTGGTGAAGATGCATGCCGCCGCGATCAACCATCGCGATCTTGGCATTCTGGCCGGCGTCTATCCGAACCCGCCGGGAATCATTCCCTTTTCCGACGGGTCCGGCGTGATTGCCGGGCTCGGACCGGATGTGGCCGGACTGCGGCTGGGTGACGAGGTCATCACCAGCTTCTATCCCTATTGGGAAAGCGGCCCTGCCGATGCCGATAATCATCGCGCGTCGCTTGGCTGCGAGATGGATGGCGTGTTGGCCCAATATGCGGTGCTGCCGGTGTCGGCGCTCGTCGCCAAGCCCCGCACGCTCAACCATGCACAGGCATCGACCTTGCCCTGCGCCGGACTGACGGCATGGACGGCGTTGTTCACCGAAGGCCAGTTGCAGGCCGGGCAGACCGTGCTGATCCAAGGCACGGGCGGGGTCGCGATTTTCGCGTTACAGCTCGCCAAAATGGCGGGGGCGCGGGTCATTCTGCTGTCAGCCAGCGAGGCCAAGGCCGAACGCGCCCGCGATATGGGGGCGGATGTCACGATCAACTATCGCGACCATCCGGAATGGGCCGCTCAAGTGCTCGCCGCGACCGAGGGTCGGGGCGTTGACCTGATCATCGAATTGGGTGGTCAGGACACGCTGCCGCAATCGCTCAATTGCGTGAAGGTTGGCGGACGGATCAGCATCATCGGCGTGCTTTCCGGGCTGGTTGCGGCAATCCCGGTACCGCCGATCCTGTTCCGTCATATCCACATGACCGGCATCACCGTCGGCCACCGCAGCGACCTGCGCGCCTTGTGCGCGGCGATCGACCACAATGGGCTGATCCCGGTGATCGATGGCCGCTTTGCCTTTGATGATGCGCCGGGGATTTATGCCGCGCTACCGACCGGCGCGCATTTCGGGAAGTTGGTGGTGGATATCGCCGGATAAGCGAGACCCTCTCATCGAGGCTCCCTCATCGAAACGCGTCACCGAACACCCTCCCCCGCCTTGGCGGAGGAGGGTGAATGGCTGTTACAAGCCCAGATCGCCCCGCTGCCGGGTGAGCGTATCAATCACGGCGTAGAGGATTTTCTCCGCGCACGGCATGAGATCGGGAATATAGGTCGCCCCCATGCCGCCCAAGCCTTCGCCGATTTCTTCTGGCGAGCCCTTGGCGGGCCAAGGCCAGCCCATCCGTGCCGTCGGCACACCCAGCCGCCGCAACGCCGCGCCATCGGTCTGGCCGCCCAGCAGATCAGGATCGGGATAGGCCCGGCCCTCGTTCGTCTCCCAGCCACGCCGTGCCGACTGGATGATCCAGTTCGACGGGTCCGTCGTGCCACCCGGGGCCGAACCATACATCTCCCAGTCAAGGTCGATGTCCGGATGCGCCTTGCGGAAGCTCGCGATGAAATCGGCGAACTGCGCCTTGACCTCGCCCGGCGTGGTGCGCGGGTTGATACGGACGTCGAAGAAAACTTCGGTCGTTGCGGTCGGGAAAGCGGGACGGCCCGGCCAGCCACCGCGCACGCCGCCGATCCAGCCATAAGGCTTGATCACACCCGACGTGTTGCGATCGGCATAGTCGATCAGCCACTGTTCCAGCGCCTCAATCACCTTGGCCGCCGGAACGACCGAGCTGCGGAATTCCGGCAAACCGCGCGGGACACCAGCATAGCCGAGCGTGCCCTTCACATCGATGCGGAACCAGCCCATGCCGGGTTCTTCGTGATAGACCCAATTCCACGGCTTCATAATGATCGCGAAGTCGGGCGCCATGCCACGGTTGAGCAGGTGGAACACGCCGTTCGACATGCCCGCATTATCGCGCTCCGGGATATTCACCGGCATGCCGCCATCGGCAAAGCCAACATTCAGATCGCCGATCAGCGGCACATCCGCCTCCATCAGCGCGGTCGCGATCTCGCAGATGGTCGAGACCATCGCCTTGGGGTTGGATGAACCCAGACCATAGACCCAATCCCCCACCATCTTGGCGGTCGGGGCAAGATCGGCATATTGCTTCGGCCCGGCCCAGGGATAATCGCTCTCATCGCCTTCCAGATGGGTGTCGATCGGCGCATAGAGCAACAGGGTCGCCCCACCGCCAGAGCCGCGCTTTTCGGCAAGCACATTGCCGGTCGTCTGGCTCATCGGCTTGTAGGTGGATTTCAGCCCGGCGGCACCCAGCTTATCAACGACAAACTCGCTTGCCGCCCGGGTCGCCCCGGTCGGGCTATGGATGTTGGTCAGGTCGAACAGAAATTGCTTCAGCCGATCAGGGTTGAGGCGCGCACAGGCGGCTTCATACCATGCTTGTTGCTGGGCAGTGAACGGCACTTGCGTCGTCGGTTCCATGGGTGCGATCTCCTCCTCGCTCAGTTGAGTGCGGCGACAATTTGCGCGCCGAGTTGCAACAGGGTGCGGTCACTTCCCGTGCGGCCAATCAGTTGCAGGCCAAGCGGCAACCCCTGCTCTTCCCCGGCGGTAAAACCAAGGCACGGCACGCCCAGCGTGGTCGTCATGCGGTTGAACACCGGATTGCCGGTCGCCGACAGGCCTTCGGGCGCAATGCCCGGCGCGCCGGGCGATAACAGCAGGTCGGCACCGCCAAAAAGCTTGGCCTCATTCGCCTTGCAGGCATCTTGCACAGCGCAAGCTTCATCATAGACGATCTTCGGCACGCGCGCGCCATCGTCGATAAAGTCCTTGAACTGTTGGCTGACCTTGGCATCGCGCGCATGGCGCATTTCGCCCATGCAGCGCCATGCTTCATGCTTATGAAGAATGATCTGCGCCTCTACGATGCGGTGAAAGGGCGGTGGCACGTCGACGTTGAACACGTCATAGCCAAGCGCCGCGAGCTTATTCGCCGTCTCTTCCAATGCGGCCTGCATTGCGGGGCTTGCTTCGTCCCACACATCGCTGCGATAGACGCCAATCTTCGGCTTACCGCTGACCGGCTTTTCCGCTGGGGCATCCGGTGCCAACACCGTGTCGAGCAGCATCAGATCATCGACCGAGCGGGCAAAGACGCCCAGCGTGTCGAGCCGGTGCGACGTATCCAGCACCCCCGCATTGGGATAACGCCCAAAGCTCGGCTTAAAGCCATGAATGCCACAAAATGAGGCGGGGCGGATGACCGAGCCTGCGGTCTGCGTGCCAAGCGCAAGCGGCACCTGCCGATCCGAGACCGCCGCCGCCGATCCGCTCGACGAGCCGCCCGGTGTATGCTTCGGATTGATCGGATTGGCGGTCGCACCCGGGCGATAAGTCGCAAATTCGGCCGTGACCAGCTTACCCATGATGACGGCACCCGCCGCCCGTATCCGCGCCACCGCCAGCGCATCCTTGTCCGGGCGATGACCGGCAAAAGCCTCCGACCCATATTCCGTCGGCATATCGGCGGTGTCGATCACATCCTTCAACCCCACCGGCACGCCATGCAATGGCCCGCGTGCCGGGCTCGCGTCGGCCGCACGGGCCTGCGCCAGCGCGGCCTCAGGATCGAACCATATCCAGGCATGGACCACATCGTCGCGCGCGGCGATGCGGTCCACATAGGCCTGAACCAACGCCGTCGAGGTCAACTGCCCCGCGCGGATCAGCGCGGCGGCCTCGGCGGCGGAAAGCGTCGTCAAGTCACGGTCAACGGCCATGGATCACCCAACCATCCGATGACCGAACAGCATCGGCTGGTCATAGGAACGGATTTCCCAATTTTCGTCGATCAGGCGACCGCCAAAGCCATATTCCATGCAAAAGCGCGATGGCGTCCGGATATAGAAGGACTGCATATGGTCGTTGCTGTGCTTGCCCATGTCCATGAACAGCGGCACGTTCAGATCGCGCACGATGTCATAGGCATAGCCAACATCGTCAAAGCTCAGCGCCTCGATCATGATGTGGTTGAGCGTACCGCCCTTGATGTCCGCAAACTCGTTCATGATCGCGAGCGAGTGGTGACGCGGGTTGCAGTAGAAGAAGGTCGCGTCGATCCCGTCCCAGGCGATATAGTCGGCAACCCCAAAGCCCAGCACGTCGCGATAGAATTCGGTCGCCTTCGCCATATCGGCGGTGTGGAACACGATATGGCCAAGGCCCATGCCCTTGGTCTTGTATCCAGCAATGCCGCGCGTTGGCGCAAAGGCCAGATTATGGGCAAGCGGGCCATAGAACAGCTCGGTCTCGGCCTTAAGCAGCGGTTCGAAGAAACGATAGGCCAGCCGCACCTTGCGATCCGCCCGCGTCGCCGCGTCAAGTTCGGTCACCTCGAACCCGCGCGCCCGCAGATCGTCGACCAGTTCCAGCAGTTCCTCCTCGCTCGCCACTTCCCAGCCCACGCTGCGCAAACTGTCTTCCCCCGTCGGGTAGAGCGTGAAACGGTGGTGGAATTCGTCCAGCCGCAAATCGACCGCGCCATCCGGGCGTTCGGTCGGCTGCATGCCGAAAACCTTTGTGGCAATCGTCAACCAAGCGGATAGGTCACTGACGTTCAGCGTGACATATCCCAGTGCAGCAACCCCCATGATATCCTCCTTTGATAGACGCGTCGCCGTCAGGCGCCGCTGGCCGTAAATTGTTCCGCAAAGATATTGTCCGGCGACAAGCCAAGTGCTTCAAGATGCTGACGCGCCGCCGCCAACATGCCCGGCGGGCCGCAGAGATAGGCCACGCTGTCCGGATCGATTGTCTCACCATTGCCGATGACTTCGACCGGATTGCCGACGCGGACGCCATCCGGTGCCGGACCGCGATCAACCGAGATGCGCACATCGAGCGTCGGCAGCCACAGTTGGCGCAGATCGATGGCGTCACGGTGGAACAGTCCGTCCTCGGATTGGCAGCCGAAGCTTAAGATCACCTTCGGCTTACGACCTGATGTCGCCCGAATGCTGTCGATCATCGACATCATCGGCGCGAGGCCGGTGCCGCCCGCAATCATGATATGCGGGGCCTTGACCTTTTCCCGCAGGAAGAACGCGCCATAAGGCCCGGATAGCTTGACCACATCGTCCGGCTTGGCCCGGTTGACCAACCAGTCCGACATCACGCCACCCGGCAGGATACGGATCAGCAATTCAACCTTGGGCAGATCGGCTGGCGTGCTGGCCATCGAATAGCTGCGCACCTCGTCGGTGCCCGGTACCGCAACCTGCACAAACTGGCCGGGACGGAAATCCATCCAATAGCCATCCGCCAGTTCAAGTTCGAGCCGGACCACGTCCGCCGCGACCTTTTCAACCGCGTTGACAAAGGCCTGCGCGTCCACCGGCTTGGCCGTGCCAGCCGCACTGTCATAGCCAAGTTCGAAGCGGCAATCGCCGCGTGGTTCGGTGACGCACAACAGCCTTTTGCCCTCGGCCCGTTCGGCAGCAAGCAGGGTAGAGCTTGCCCCCGGACGGGTTTCGGCCTCACCCTCGACCAGTGTGGCGATGCAGCTGGAACAGCTACCCGACCGGCACTGGTAGAGAATGGGTAATTCCGCCGCCACGGCAGCGTCGAGTACTGTCTGGCCGGGTTCAACCGTCAGTTCGTGCTCGACGCCGTCGCTAAAGGCGATGGCAACCTTAGTGCTTGTTAAGGTCATCAATTTTCTCGACGAAGTAACCCGGCGCCTTACCCTCGGCGAGACGACGCATGCGGATGCTCGACGTCTTGGTCGCGTTGGTCACGCCCTTGCCCGGCTTCGCAATGCCGCGATTCCAGCGCGACGTGAGCTTGCGCCACGTCACCGGCGAGATGTCGGTTTCGACGAGCTGCTCATTATCCCAGCCGGTACCATCGGCGTAGAATTCCTCCATCGCCTCACGGGCGTAGAGATCGCAGTCGTTAAAGCCTTCAAGGCACAGCTGCTTATAGACATGGTCGAAGCGATACTTGAACTTCTTGCGGTCCTCATCAGTCTTGCAGACCCGGACCAGCACTTCCCAATATTCATACATGTCGTCGGTGATCGGGACATACCATTCATATTGAACGACATGTTCTTCCGGCCAATTTTCGACCATCAAGACGCCCGGCAGCACGACCGAGGTGCGGTAGAATCGACCATTGACGTTCTCGATCTTGAGGCCGAGATCCTTGTTTTCCAGCACCGGCTTCCAGCGATCGGTGAACAGCCACTGCATCTGGCCCTTCGGTCCGTCCTCGTCCTCGATCAGGGTGATCGCATCATCAGAGGTCGGGAGAATGCCGAGCGGCAGCACCCAGTTCAGCGCGTGGACAATGGTGTTGTCCTTGTGCACCAGAATATGGGCGTTATCGAAGCCATTCTCGCACGCAATGCGCCAGTTGCTCTGGCCCGTGCGGTGCATCCCAAGCGCGACCGCGCCCTCATCGAGGATGCTCGGCGCACTCGGCCACAGCGGGTGCGGGAACCGCTCGCCGCTCTCGGGGAAGCGCACCGGCAGATCGTGATGCAGCGGCGGCACGTCGTCGAGCGGGAAATCATCTTCGCGCACGAAAACGAAAATCATCCCGCCGACTTCCTCGACCGGATAGGTCGTGATGCCGGTGGTGCCGATCAGCGTGCTGTCCGGATTGGCCACGATGTTGTTGAGCACACCGGTTTCAAGGTCGAAGTTGAAGCCGTGATACCAGCAAGCAATCGAGGTTTCGTTGAAACAGGTCGGCTTGGCCGACAGGCGCACGCCGCGGTGGACGCACTGGTCCTTCACCGCATAGATGCGACCATTCGAGCGGCGCAGCAGGATCGGCACACCGCAAATCTGGATGCCTTCGACATGCTGATCGGGCAGTTCTTCGGAGAACAGCGCGGGATACCAATGGTTGATGAAACCCCAGGCTGCATCCTTATAAGGCTGATACTGGCTCTGGGTCTTCTGGTCGTTCATGCGCTTGTCGCTGATCTCGTGCTTGTTCACGATTGTGCGGCGGCGAACGGGCGTGGATTCACTCATGATTACACCTCTCTTCCGTAAAATACGCAGGGATCATCCCTGCATGAAGGCTCCGACTACTTCGTCATGTTCCTCCGGCCGCTCCCATTGCGGCCAGTGTGCGCAACCGCGCATGATGTGCTTTTTTGCCCCGGGGATGATCTCGGCGAGCCGGTCGGCGGCATCTTCTCCGTGGATGGGATTTTTGTCGGTCCACAAGACGAGCGTCGGGCAGCTGATGCGCTTGATCTCGTCCTCGTTGAAATAGAACTGGCCGATATTGGGCGCGAACAGGCGCTTGTAATATTCGATCAGCGCGGTGTTGGTCTGCGGGATGGTCCACAGCGCATGGCGCAGTTCAACCAGTTCGTCCGTCACGCCGCCCAGCGGCATCAACCACTCCAACCGCTTGCGCAGCAGGTCGCGGCTCGGGTTCAGCAGCGCGTTGACCGAGGTTTCGCGCAAGGCGTCGAGATCGGCATCGCCCTCATGCACCTTGCTGGGGTCAAGGCTCATGCCCCAAGTGGTGTTGAGAATGACCTTGGAGGTCCGCTCCGGATGATAAACCGCCATGTCATAAGCGATCCAGCCGCCGAGCGATTCACCCTCAATCGCCGCCTTTTCAATGCCGAGATGGTCCATCAAGTCGAGCACCTGATCGGTGAACTGATCGAGCCAGTTGCCGTCTTCGTCCGGGCCCTTGTCGGAATAGACCGGCGCCGAGGACATGCCGTGCCAGATGAAGTCAATCGCGATCGGGCGGCAGAATTTCGACAGCGCGATCAGATTACGCGAATAGGTCTCTGCATGGCCCCCACCGCCGTGCAACAGGATCAACGGCTCTTTGTCGTTATCGACCGTAATGATCCGGGTGCGATAGCGACCGGTATCGATGAAGCGGGTTTCCGTACCCAACAGGTCCACATGGATCGAAGACATTATTCCCAGTCTCTCCAGTCATTCGGCTCAATCGGTATAGAAATGCACCGAGATTAAACCAAAAATTATCAATAAAATTTCAATAGATTTTCAATATATAGAGCCAAAAAAAAGCGCCCTTGGGCTCTATTGGTCAGTGGCGCGCGACCGTTAAGCCGCGCGCCATCTGGTTTTACTTATCGAAAGCTGTAGCCAGCCGTGATGCCCCACCAGCGTGGGCGACCATAAGACTCTTCGTTGCAACCGCAGAGCGAGGAGAGGTCATAGCCAACCGTCTTGTAGGTCTTGTCCGTCAGGTTGTTGACGAACAGGGTCAGGCGATAGCTTTCCGTCGCATCGACCCAGCCGACACGGGCGTTGAACAGGGTGTAGCCCTTGAGCCAGTTGGAGTCGAAGTTGCGGATGTTGTGGTAGAAGCCCGACGAATAGCTGCCGTCGCCGCCGATCGTCAGGGCGCCACCGGCGACATCCATCGGCAACTGGTAGCTGATCCGGCCGCTAAGCTGGGTCTGCGGTGCGAAGGTCGGACGAACCGTCTTGAAGACGTCCGGCGCGATCTGCACATTCTTGACCCGTGCGTTGAAGGCCGAAACCGCCAGACCCATTTGGAGGCCATCCGCCGGACGCAAGGTCACATCGGCTTCCATGCCATAGGTGCGGCCATCGCGGTTCTGCACAAAGCCCGAGACGTTCGAGAAGGTGAACGCCTGATAGTCGGAATAGTCGTAATAATAAGCCGAGGCGTTGAACGTGCCCTTGCCGTTCAGGAAGGTCAGCTTGAAGCCACCTTCATAAGACAGCAGCACTTCCGGCTTGTACGGGATTTGCGAGGCCTCAAGCGGCGGCGTGCCGTCCGGCAGCTTGGCATTGTAGCTGCCACCCTTCACGCCACGGTTGATACCGGCATAAAGCAGTACATCGCTGTTCGGACGATATTCGACCTGGAACTTGCCAGCCCACAACGTCTTGGTGCGCTTGTCGTTGAACGTCGGCTGGAGCGCGAACAGGGGCGTGCCAGTGTCGATCCGGAACGGATCGGCGTCCGCCATCGCATTCGATTCAAAGTGATAATTCTGGTGCTCACGGATCAGACGACCACCAAGAATGACCGTCCACTTCGGCGCGAACTTATATTCAAGCTGGCCGAACAACGAACCCGACTGGGTCTTCAGACGGAAGTCGTTGACCAGATCGATACCGGTTGCGGTTGCACCGAAAATGCCCGAGAAAATGCTATAGGCCGGGGCCATGAAGCCGTTCGAGGACTGGGCGTCGATGTCGAGATAATAAGCGCCGACCGTCCAGTTGAGCTTGTCGGTGTTACCCGTCAGACGCAGTTCCTGGGTGATGCTCTGGGTATCGGCCTTGGTGCCATATTCAACCAGGCTGGTCGACGATGCATCAACGTCCATCGCGAAGTTCTTGGTGAACTTCTTATAGTCGGTGACCGACACGAGGGTTGCATTGTCAAACTCGTAATCGAGATGCAGCGCGCCATTCCAGCTTTCCGTCCGGTTAAGATCCGAGCGGGCGAAATCCTTCGAAATCAAACGCTGGCCTGCATCCGGTGCGATGAAGCCGAACCAGTCGGCACCCGGCGCACGGGTATTCGGTGCACCAGAGCTAGCAAAGCCGTAGAACGGATTGCCGCTGGTATCGATCGCGGGGCGGGTCTCGTTCGGACCGGCATAGATCGAGTTGACGACCCGACCTTGTGCATCGACAACCGGCACGGTCGCGATCGAGGTGTAAGGGCCCGACGACAGATGCTGACGGGCTGCCGCGCCGACCAGACGGATCTTGAGGCGCTCGCCTGCGTCATATTGGAGCTGCGCACGACCCGCGAGCGTATTGTCGTTCCATTCGTCCTGACAGCACGGGTTAACGGTGCCACCGAGATTGACCGCCGTATCTCCAGCCGCACCCTTGGGATAAATGTTCTTCCAGATCGGATCATGCCGGTTGAAGAACATCGACACGCGGCCCGAAACGGTTTCCGTGATCGGGCCGCCCACTGCGCCTTCAAGCTTGACCTGATTGAACCGGCCATAGGTGCCGTCGATCGTCGCCTCCAGGCTCTTGCTGGGCTTTTTCACGACATAATGCACCAGACCGCCAGTGGCGTTGCGACCAAACAGCGTGCCCTGCGGGCCCTTGAGCACTTCGACGCGTTCGAGATCGAACAGGCCGAAGGTCTGGCCCTGCATGTTCGGGATATAGCCGTCGTCGATATAGACCGCGACCGGCGCTTCAATCGCGTCGTTGAAGTCGTTCTGCGTCACGCCGCGGATGGTGAACTGGCTGTTCTGGCCGCCGACATTGCCCGAGATGTGCACGCCGGGGGTCAACCGGGCGATTTCAAGGCTGCTCGTCGCGCCCATCGTCTTCAGTTCCTGACCACCAAACGCGGCCACGGCGATGCCGACATCCTGCAGCGACTGAGCGCGGCGCTGGGCGGTGACGACGATATCACCCGATTCCGGTTCCGCCGCCACGTCCTGCGCAAGCGCCGCCTGCGAGATCAGCAGCGCGCTCATCGCCACACCAATATTGTAAATTGACTTCATTCCCTGTCTCCCCCTCGGCTGGCTTCGTTTCGACGCGAAGACGCCTGGTTTGCGTTATTAAAGAGCCTCGCCACGTCCCCCGGACGCAGCATCGACCGTCTGCTGTGAACCCGGCTCAAGGCCGGGTGCGAACTTGTTGTTATGCTCTGAGGGGGAGGATGTGCCTCGGCTGGGCTACTGTCAAAAATGCTTGGTCGGATTATTCTCACAATCCGAGATGGCATGGGCGTCAAGCGCACAAAAGCGTCACTTCATTATAGATTGAAGTTCAATCGACAATCGACGCATCTTATGTCACAACCATGACATAAGAAAAAAACGCGGGGGCTGATGCGCTGCGACTCGGCACATCCTGTCCGCGCCACCGGAGGACCACATGGCAACGCCACGCATCCAGTCAGTTGACCGAGCGTTTTCCCTACTTTCCCACCTCGCGCGGAGCGGCGGTTGCCAGAGCCTGCCGAGCATGGCCGCCGAATGCGGACTGACCATCGCCACCGCACACCGCCTGCTGGCAACACTCGAAACACTGGGGGCTGTGATCCACACCCGTCCGGGCGAATATCGCATCGGGCTGGAACTGGTGGAACTCGCCGGTCATGCCACCCGGGATACATTGCTGGTGGCGGCGGCCGAACCGGTGATGCGCGCCATCACCCGTGGCCTTGGCCATACCGCCCATATTGGCGTGCTGGATGAAGAGTGCATGGTGTCCTATATCGCCAAGGCGGGGCGCGCGCACGAGGATGTCCCAACCCGCATCGGCAGCCAGCTCGAAGCCTATTGCTCCGGACTTGGCAAGGTTCTGCTCGCCGCCATGCCGCAACAGGTGCAGGATAACTATATCGCCGATGGCCCGTTCGTCGCCCTCACCCGCAACACCATCACCCAGCCCGAAGCCTTGCAGCAGGAACTCGAACTCGTCGCCCGCCAGGGCTATGCCGTCGATGATGGCGAAATCTTCGACCACCTGCGCTGCATCGCGGTGCCAATCCATGGGCGACACGGCCAGATCATCGCGGCCATTTCCACCTCTGGCCATGCCAGCAAGCTGAAACGCAGCGACGTGCCGGAAGTGGCACGCCAGCTTCAGGGATATGCCGCGCAGATCAGCACCAAGCTTTACCCGCTTGCGCCCCTACCCCGCGCCCGCCAACACTGACCCGATAGCATCAGGAAAAACAATGCGCATCAAGATGATCGTCCCTGTGCCGCTGCCTGCGGCCGCCGTTGAGGCCTTTGCCTCGCAAATGCCGCCCGCGTTGGTGCGCGCCGGAATCAGCGTCGATTTCACCGGCGTCCGCGCCGGCACGACCAGCCTCGATTCCCTATTCGAGTCCACCATGGCCGATGCCTTCTGCTTGGAAGCAGGGCTGCGCGCCGAAGATGAGGGTTATGACGCCGTCTGCCTCAACAGCATGAGCGACTCTGGTCTTGCCGCGCTGCGGTCTCGCCTGTCGATCCCAGTCACCGGCCCGGGGCGGTCGTCCTTCCACCTCGCCGCCGATCTCGGCAAGCGGTTCTCGGTCGTGACCATGTGGCCGCGCTGGAACTGGATTTATGACAAGCTGGCGCTCGACACCGGCCTGTCCAGTCGCCTCGCCTCGGTCCGCAATATCGGCGTGCGGCCCGACACGCAGGAATTGCTCGCAGGCAAGGAAGACTTCGTGTTCGGCCTGCTTGAAGAGCAATGCCGCAAGGCGATTGACGAGGATGACGCCCATGTCATCATTCTTGGCTCCACCACCATGCACCAATCGCATCAATATCTGAGCGAACGGCTGGAAGTGCCGGTGATCAATCCGGGTCTGGTCGCCTATAAGCAGTGCGAGATGCTGCTCGACCTTGGCCTGAGCCACAGCAAAAAGACCTATATGTCGCCCGAAAATCCGGCCGACGATATCCTCTCCTCGGTCCCGTCCGTCTTTTGATGTGACACGGGACTAAACTTGACGGCCCCGCCCTGCTGACGGGGCCGTCCTGCTTGTTGCTTGTGATTATTCTGCCGCCATCGCGGGAATGGCGCAGGCGGTGTTGGTTGCATCCAGCACGGCAAATAGCCGTCCGATGCCGATGAACTGGGCGACGTCAAAGCCGAGTTCGACGATTTCCTTTTCGCTGAAATAGCGATGGAGCCGGGCAAAATCAGCATCGCCAACGCTATAATGGTCAATCGCCATTTTCTGCGCAAACACGATGGCGGCCTTTTCACGGTCCGTAAAAAGCGCCGAATTTTCCACATTCGGCAGCGCCGCAACCAGTTCCTCGGTCAAGCCTTCGGCAATCGAATCCTGATAGCGAGAGTTGAGGCAATTTTTGCACTGGTTGATCTGGGCAATGGCGAGGCGGACGAGTTCGATCAGCTTGCGGTCAAGCAAACCATCCATCTGCAGCGTCCAGTAAAATGGCCCGAACGCCTTCATGATATCAGGGCGATGTGCCACCGCGCGCATGGCGGTCGAGTCGCCGGTCATCTGATCGACCCGCTCGACAATTTCCGCCATTTCCGGATCCATTTCAGACAGTTCCAGCAATCGGATGCGTGCCATGTTCTCTCTCCTATCGCGACGGCCTGATGACCGCCCTTATCTTTATGCAAGCCAGTCTAACGCGCCTGAGACGCCGCTGTCATACTGCCACTTAGGAGAGCCTGAAACAGCAACGGCGCCCCACCCCCATCGGGGTAGAGCGCCGCTGCCTTCGCCTAGGTTAGATCAATATTTGACGGAAGCTGACAGCGACCATTCGCGACCGCGATTATAGACGCCCTCGAAGGTCTGCACCGCATCGACCGAAATGCCCGACAGCAGGTAGCGCTTGTCGGCAATGTTCTTGACGGATGCGCTCAAGCTCAAGCGATCATCGGCCGAGGTCCAGCCGAGGCTGGCGTTGACCATGTGATAACCCGGCTGGAGCAATTGCGGCGTGTTGAACGAGTTGTTGTAGAATTTGCTCCGCCACGACCAGTCAACCCGCGGCCGTAGCTTGGACCCACCCGAGAGTTCATGCTCATAGGTCATCGCTGCCGATAACGTCCATTTCGATACGCGCTCGAACGCATTGGCCGGGTTGATGAAGGTCGTTGCCTGATCGATTTCATCATAGGCGGCGTCGGTCAGCCCAGCGGTCGCTTCAAGAAACAGGCCCGGCAGCGGACGAAGCTGGGTTTCCAGTTCGAAGCCCTTGATCGTTGCCTTGCCCGCATTGGTGAACACCGGAGCTACGCTGGTGAACACCTGCACCTGCATGTCTTTGTATTTAGTATAAAAACCGGCGGCGTTGATCGTCACCGAACGATCCGACGACTGGAACTTGACGCCCAGTTCAAACGCATCGACCTTTTCCGGATCAAACGACGGGATGGCCTTGACCGGATCGGTGATCGGCGTGGTTACACCCGGAATGATCGGCGGGAAAACGCGCTGGGTAAAGCCACCCGATTTGAAGCCGCGCGACCAGGTGCCATAGGTCATTAAGCCGTCGGTCACATCATAGGACAAGTTCACCATGGGCGTGACTTCGCTGAAATCCACCTTGGCATTGACGTCCGGCAGTACGCGCGTGCCCGCGTCGAAGATCGGGCTATTGAACGGCGCACCAAGGAAGGCGACCCGGTTTTCAATGATATACTGGTCAGGATGGAAGGACTTTTTGTCCTTGGTATACCGCAGGCCGGCCGTCAGTTTCAGGCGCGGCGTGACCTTGAATGTGCCCTGGCCGAAGAAGGCGAGACTCTCGTTACCGAATGCGCCACCCGACTGGAATTCCGAGATGGTGAAGAGCAACCGATTGATGTTGTTGCCCTTCTCCTTGAAATAATAGCCACCCAAAATCCAGTTGAGCCGTCCATCGAGATTATCGCCAAGCAATTGCACTTCTTGGCTGAACTGCTTCTGGGTGATGCGGTCGTAATATTGCGCAATCGTCACCGGCGAGGCGTCGCCGTCGCGGGCGAAGGTGCCGCTCAAATGACGATAGGCGGTGATCAGCTTGAGCTTGAGGCCATCGGTCAGTTCGATCGCATGGCTCATCCCCGCGCCCCAAATGTCGGAGTTGGAATAAGATGGCGCGGTGCCCGCATTGGTATCATGGCCGAGCACATAGCTATTGTCATAGCATCCCGGCACGGCAGGGTTGAGCGGTGCCGCAGCGGTCGCGCACGGCATCATGCCGCCCCCCGACATCACATTCGCGATGGTGTTGCTGATGTCGACAAATGGCGGGGTGTTGGGATCGGTCGTACGGCCATAGTTGATGCCGATTAGCGACATGGCCGGGCCATTTTCGCGCGCGCGCGTGCCGTCGAAAAACAGGTCCGTCGTCCAACTGTCGGTCGGTTCCAGCTTCAGCGCAACACGACCGGTCAGGCGGTTCACATCACCCAGCATCATCCCATCATAGGTCCGGCGCACATAGCCGTCCTGATTGAAATAGCCGACCGAGGCGCGCAGTGCCGCCTTGTCGTTCAGCGGCAGGTTCACCATGCCCTTGAGAATGACCTGATTGTCGGTGCCATAGGTCGCCGCAGCAGAGGCCTCCAACTTCTTCGACGGAGCCTTGGTCGTAATCGAAATCGCGCCGCCGATGGTGTTGCGCCCAAACAGCGTGCCCTGCGGCCCGCGCAGCACTTCAATCCGCTCGAAATCAACGAGATCAAGAATCGACCCCACCGAGCGCGCGACATAGACGCCATCAACATAAACGCCCACGCCCGGTTCAACGGTCGGGACGAAATCCTGCTGGCCGATGCCGCGAATGTAGATCGTCGCGCTGTTGCTCGCCCCCGAAAAACCGGGGTTGTTCTGCAGCGTCAGGTTCGGCGTCACCTGTGCCAGCCCCTCGGTGTTCTGGATACCGCGTGCTTCCAGCCCGCGTCCCGAAAAGGCGCTGACCGAAATCGGCGTATCTTGGAGCGTTTCCTCCCGCTTACGGGCGGTCACCACGATGGTTTCATCGAACACCGAACCACCCGAAGCCGGTGTGGCTTCTTCCGCCAGCGTTGGCGTGGCAACAAGGGTTACGCAAAACAGGCAACTGGCAATAGCAAGACGCGAAGTAATCATGACAAAAGGCCCCCCAAGATATTTTTCGGTTATGGAAACATGGTTGCGGCAATGAAGCTGCAGGAACGGCCCCCTCAGGCCGCGACCTGCATCTTTTCGGCGAGAAAGCGGTCGGCCGCGGCAGGTTCGAAATACCAAGGCGTGATCGACTGCGGGTCGTTGAAACTGTTCGCCATGGCATGGGCGACAGCCGGATTCTGCGATGCCGCTTGCAGAATTTTCATCATATGCGCCGGCGGCTGGCCAAGCGTCATATTGGTGTAGTTCACCGCCCATTGGGCATAATCCCAGAAGCGTTCGAACACATTCGTCATCCACGCCGCATCGAACGGCCCGTTCGGGTTCGCCCGGATCGCATCGAGATAGATCTGCGCCCCCTTGGAGGCGTTGTTCGACCCCTGTCCCGTGATCGGGTCATTGAGCACCAGCACATCGCCCAGCCCCAGCACGGTGCGTCCGCTTGGCAACGTCGCCACCGGATGCTTGACCGTCGGCGTCACCCGACCGCGCAACACCGCCTGGTCGTCGGTGAGTTCAAGCCGGCCATCAATGCGCTCGGCTTCATGTGGGAAATAGGTGCGCAGCAGATGTTCGCTCACCGCCAGATGATCGGCCGCCGTCTTCACATCGGCCCAACAGTCCATCGGGCCACCCGGCACACATTCGATCGTAAAGATGTCGCACGGCCCGGACCGGGTAAGCCCCGGAAAGGTCACATATTCGCCAATGCCCGGATTGACGTTGATGCTGATCGCCGGATCGCCATCGCGCGGCCGCATCGGCTTGACATAGGTGAGCGCCAACACGCGCATCGGCTGGGTATAGGGCGAGCGCTCCGGGTTGCGCTGGAACAATTGGCCGATCTCGCCCTTGCCCGAGGCGACGATCACCAGATCGAAATCAAGCGTCAGCTCCTCCAGCGTCGCGATGTCCGCATCCTGATAGAGAATCTTGCCGCCAAGCTTTTCGAAATGATCCATCCAGCGTGGCATCTTGATCCGCTGGTCAATCGACTGGCCCGGCTCGTCCATCTGCCCTTCCCAATAGAGCATGACATTGCCGTCACCATCACCGATCCGCATCGATGCGGCGCTGTATTTGACGTCCTCATGTTCCCAGAAATCGATCCCGAGATCGCGCTCCAGCCCAAGCGCCATGCCGTACATGGACTGGCTCGACGTCACGAAGCCGTCATGAATTTGCTGTCCTGTGCGATTGGACAGCACGGTTACGTCATGGCCATCCTGTCGCAAGCCGATCGCGAGATGAAGCCCGCCCTGACCTGCACCGACAATTGCAATCTTCGCCATCGCCCACTCCGCTCATCTGATTGAATGGAGTGAGACTATGGCGATGGTGCAACGCGGCAATCCGCTGGTGGCAATCATTATCCGGTTCGTGCAAACCGGTGAAATGACTTCTCAGTGCCGTGATCGGCGAGCACGGTGGCGCAGTGTCTCGCTTGGGCTTTCGCCGAAACGGGCGCGATATTGCTGGGCGAAGCGGCCAAGATGGTCGAACCCCCATTCAAACGCGACCGTCGTCACCGTGCGCTCCGCCCCACCCTCCAACAAAGCCTGCCGCACCCGGTCAAGCCGGATATCGCGCAGCAACTGCATCGGCGTCGTGCCCAGCGACTGCCGAAACAGGTGGTACAGCGTGCGCAGCGGGACACCTGCCACCTCGACGAGGCGTGGCATGTCGATTTCCTCATCGGCATGGGCTTCAAGATAGTCGCGGACGCGGGTGACAATCCGCCCTTCGCCCGTGGTTGAAAGCTGGCTGAACTCCTCGGTCCGGTCGTGCGGCTGAAGGAAGAGCAGCGCGCTCATCAGCGTATTCTCGATATGGCTCACGATCAGGGGCGGCAGGTTTTGCGGCCCGAATTGATCGGCGCAGCGCAGGCCCGACTTGATCTGGTCAAGAATCAATTGCCCGGCGGACGAACCCAGTTCAAGCTGCGATTGCAAGCGCAAGGACTGGCGCTGCGGACGCCCGGTGCAACGCTCGACAAAGCGCTCAAACCGGGTTCGATCGATGCGCAACACGACCTTGCGGCAATCGGCACCCCATCGCATCTGGAGATGTTCATCGGGATGCTGGATCGAGGCCCTGCCCGGGCCGGTGTGGAAATCATCCCGTCCGAACTGGATGGCCGCCTGACCAGAAATCGGCATCTGCAACAGGTAGAAATTTTCGAGTGCCCCCGGCGTCACCAGCACATCTGCGCCATAGGCCATCATCACCAACCCGACGCCGCCAAGCCGGATATGATCGAACACCGTATCCAGATCCTGGCGACGGTTGATCAGCGACAGGTCATGATTGCAGAACACATCGCCGACATAACGCTGCGCCTCATCCAGTTCGCGTGAGGCGAAATGAGCATGGCCGGCGAGCGGATTACGCTCGCACAGGCGGAGCAGGTCGTGATCGACAACACCCACCATGGCAGGGCTTTCATGTCCAGCGTCCGGCAGATCGTCTGACGCCAGTCTCCTCCACCGCGCCCGGTCTCCGGTCATTTATGCCTGAAAACTACATTTGTTGAAGCGGCTTGCATAGATCGGATAGTGCCACGACCTGACCGGATAGCGCCTAGCATTCTCATTATCTACGAATCGTGTCCTGAAGAACACAGTGCACCGGGGCGAATATGGATCAGTTCAAGCAGGGCATGCGACAATTGGCGGGCGCGGTGACGGTGGTCACGGCGGGCAAGCATGACGATATTGCGGGGCTGACGGCGACTGCCGTCTGTTCACTGACAGCGGACCCGCCGCGCCTGCTCGCCTGTCTCAATATGAACGGCGTCACCTTCGAGCTGCTGCGGCGGCACGGCCGCTTTTGCGTCAATGTGATTGGCGAGGACGATCTGCGCGTCGCCGAGGCCTTTGCCGGCATGGGTCATGTGCCGCCCACCGGTAAATTCGGCGTTGGCGAGTGGGAAATGGCCGAAGACCGCGCCCCGCGCCTGCGTTCGGCGCTCGTCGCGTTCGAATGCAAAGTCCATAGCGTGACGATGCTCTCGACCCATGGATTGGCCATTGGCGATGTGACGGCCGTGCATGTCGCCCCCCATTGCGGGCCGCTGCTCTATCATGATGGCCAGTTCGCGGGATTGGCGGGCCTGCTGCCGGCCTAATTCCGGCCCGATCTCACTATCGGAGAGTAGTGGGGCAGCCTCACTTGCCCTTGGCCTTGGTCACTCCCTAGCCTGACCTCATCGACAATGAGGGTGGAGGACCGCATGACGTTTTCAGGCAAGATCGCGCTAGTGACCGGTGCCGGAAGTGGCATTGGCGAAGCAACCGCATGTGCACTCGCCGCACGCGGCGCCACGTTGGTGCTTGCCGGGCGTGGCCAAGCCAAGCTGGAACGGGTCGCGGGTCTCATCACCGATCAGGGCGGCAAGGCGGCCATCCGGCCCACCGATGTCTGCCAACGCGCACAGGTCGAGGCGCTGGTGGAATGGACCGGCCAAGAATTCGGCCGACTGGACCTCGCGGTCAACAATGCGGGTGGTCATAATGACTTCAAGCCGCTGCACGAAACACCCGTCGATGAAGCCGAATGGGTGATCGACCTCAATTTCAAATCCGTCTTTTATGGCGTGCGGTCACAGGTCGCGCTGATGCTGGCACAAGGCGGTGGGGCCATCGTCAACACCGGCTCGATCTTCGGAATCAAGGGCGTGGCCGGCATTGCCCATTATGTCGCCGCCAAGCATGCGGTGATCGGCCTGACCCGCGCGGCGGCGCTTGATTATGCCGGGTCGGGCATTCGCATCAACGCCGTCTGTCCGGGCGCGACCGAGACCCCGAACCTGCTCCGCGTCTGCGATGGCGATGCCCATGCGCTGGATAGCATGATCCCCTTTGGCCGGGTTGGCGATCCGGCGGAAGTGGCCAAGCTGATCTGCTGGCTACTCTCGGATGAGGCAAGCTATGTCACCGGCTCGCTCTTCTCGGTCGATGGCGGCATGTCGGCGGGCTAAGATTAGCCCAGCGCTGGCGACACCAGCATCTTGCCGCCGGTCTTCAGTTGCATGAAGGTCGTGAAATGCGCCGGGGATAATAGGCCGGACAGCGGCATGATCCCGTCAACATCGGCCTTGAAAATGGTCAGCAAGTCGGCCGCCACCCGCCGCTTGAAGGCCGCGACGCGGTCGGCCCCAAAGGTCGCAAGACGCGGCTGCAACAGCCAGCCGCCCATCGCCCAAGCCATGCCGAAATCACGCTCGAATACGACCGGCGACGGATCCAGCCCGCCGAAGAAATAGAGCTGCTTGAGCGTGGTCGAGCCATAACGGCTATAGCCCTGCCCCGACCGGACCAGCGCCCGCTCCATCGCCCGCAGGATACGCCCCGCCAACGCGCCGCCGCCGGTCGCATCAAAGGCGAGCGTCGCGCCGGTCGCAGCCAGTGCATCGACCAGTTGCGCATCGAAATCCGGATCGCTGCTATTGCACACATGCGCAGCACCGAGCGAGCGCAACAGGTCGACCTGCGCCGCCGACCGCACCACATTGACAAGGGGAATAGCATCCGCCTGGCATAGTCGGTTCAACATCTGGCCAAGATTAGAGGCCGCCGCCGTCAGCACCAGCGCATGATGGCCTTCGCGTTGCATCGTCTCGACCATCGCCAGCGCGGTCAGCGGGTTAATCCAGCCAGCCGCCCCCTGCGCGGCCGAAACATCGGCGGGCAGCATGATGCAATCGGCGGCGCGCGCGACGCGATAGTCGCTAAACATGCCGCCTGCCGCGACCGACACATAGCGGTGCAGCAAGGCTTGCGCCGCTGATGCGGCCCCCGCCGCCACCACCAGCCCAGCCCCTTCGTTGCCGACTGGCAGCGGCACATCGAGCCGACCCGACAGCGCCAACAACTGCGCGGACGACAGCTTGGCCTGCACGGTCTCGTCCACCACCGTCAGATCTTCGGCGGACAAACCGCCAAAGAGCAGCTTGATATCAGCCGGATTCACCGGCGCAGCCACAACGCGGATCAGGACCTCGTCATCGGCGGGTGTTGGCACTGGCTGCGACCGGATCGCGACCTCCAGTTCACCATTGGCCCGCACCAGCGAGACAATGGCGCGCGTGCTGGTCGTCACCCCTGCTGCTTCAACATATCAAGCGCGACATCGACGATCATGTCTTCTTGTCCGCCGACCATCTTGCGCTTGCCGAGTTCAACAAGGATCGCGCGGGTGTCGAGACCATGATCGGCCGCCGCCTTTTCGGCATGGCGCAGGAAGCTGGAATACACCCCGGCATAGCCCAAGGTCAGCGTCTCGCGGTCGACCCGGACCGGGCGATCCTGCAACGGCCGCACCAGTTCCTCCGCCGCATCCATCAGC
>CAIJLZ010000002.1 GCA_903821605.1 uncultured Sphingomonadales bacterium
GCTGATGGATGCGGCGGAGGAACTGGTGCGGCCGTTGCAGGATCGCCCGGTCCGGGTCGACCGCGAGACGCTGACCTTGGGCTATGCCGGGGTGTATTCCAGCTTCCTGCGCCATGCCGAAAAGGCGGCGGCCGATCATGGCCTCGACACCCGCGCGATCCTTGTTGAACTCGGCAAGCGCAAGATGGTCGGCGGACAAGAAGACATGATCGTCGATGTCGCGCTTGATATGTTGAAGCAGCAGGGGTGAAATCACATGGCGGGTGGGGGACCCCATCTGAACGGCTTGTGAGAATGGACAGTGCAAAATAGGGGCTGGCCGCTGTACAAACGTATAACAAGCGGCTGTTGGTGCGTTAATCCGCGTGGGGTTAGGGGCGTCTTTCATTGCGTCCTAGCCGCGCGCAAGGATTAAAGGCGGTTAGAAATTTAAGATCTACTCAAGCCATTCTGCGGGGCCAATTTCCTTGTGCGTTGAAGTGATTGAGCAGTTGGAGAGACATATAATGGACGTGAGAGAATTGCTGGTTGCGGATGCGGAAGTGATGCTGGACCGGCTGGCGACCGGTACGATCAGCCGCTCGCCTGCAGTGACCTCGCTCGACAGTTCCATCTACACCGACCCCGAACAGTTCAAGCGCGAGCGTGACCGGATTTTCCGTGGCTTGCCGCTGATGTTGGCCGCGTCATGTGAGATCCCGGCGCCGGGCGACTATAAGACGATGGACGTTGCCGGCATGCCGCTGCTGCTGGCGCGGGGCAAGGATGGGGTTGTCCGCAGCTTCCTCAATGCCTGCACCCATCGCGGCTCGAAACTGGCCAAGGATTGCGGGCAGGCCGCGCGCTTCACCTGCCCATATCACGCGTGGACCTTCGCGCTGGACGGCCGCCTGCTCGGCGTTGCGGCGCGGCGCGAGTTCGGGGAGGTCGATGCAGACGCTAGTGCGCTGGTCGAATTTCCCACCACCGAGCGTGCGGGCCTAGTCTGGGCCATTCTCGACCCCGCCGCACCACCAGCGTTTGACGCGTTTCTGCATGGTATCGATCAACTGCTCGCGGGTTTTGATTTTGGCAGTTGGACCTTTTTCGAACGGCACGAATTGCCGGGTGCGAACTGGAAGCTGGCGTTTGACGCGCACATGGACTTCTATCACCTTCCGGTCCTGCATCGTGCGACATTTGGCGGCCAAATCAGCAATCTGGCGGAATATTTCTACTACGGCCCGCATCAGCGACTAGGCCTTGTCACCACCAATGAACATGTTCTTGAACAGGACGATCTGCCGAGCCTCGCCCATCGGCCAAAGGAGGAATGGCCGCTCGACACGCTGCTGTTTGGCGAGTGGATCATCTTTCCCAATGTTTCGATCAACTGCTTCTACAAGGGTGGGCGCGGCGTCATCATCTCGCAGATCTTTCCGGGCGAGACGGTCGGGGAGTCGGTGACGGTGCAGTTGTTCCTGCATGAACGCCCGCCGGTGGGAGAGCAGTCGGCAGCGGCGCATGAAATGTCTGATTTCCTTCGCCATGTTGTCGGCAGCGAGGACCTCCCCATGTCGCGCGACCAGCAACAGGTCTTTGCAACCGGCCTGTTGCCGCATGTCCAGTTCGGACGCAACGAAGGCGGTTTACAACAGTTCCATCATTGGCTCGACCGCTTCGTACAGGCACCAAGCGGCACCCCGCTCGATGAGATCATGGCGAAGTGAAGATATTGGCCAGTGTTCACACTGGCCGCCGGTCACGCCATGTCGTGCAGATGCGCTGCAAACCTCGCTGATCGAGCAGGCTTGGAATGACAGCCGGAACCGCGATGGTGATGGGATGGCAGCAGCCCGCCTCAGCGGTTCCGAAAGATCAAGAGGGGTAGAATTTATTCGAACAAATTGCCCAATTTGTCGTTGACCTTTGCGCGCCGGATATGGAAAATATCGAACGCTCTCAACGGAGTTCATCATCGCATGGCTACCGTCCGCCGTCGCGCCAATAGTTCATCTAAAACAGATACATCAGCTTCTCCGCCGCGGCATGAGCAACTCTATCTGCTGCTCCGCGCGCAGCTTGAAAGCGGTGAATTTCCGGTCGGCGGTCCGTTTCCGACCGAAGAACAACTTCGCGCCGAACATCTTGTCAGCCGCTATGCCCTGCGCGAAGCGTTGCAGCGTCTCGAAAGCGAAGGTTTTATCCTTCGCCGCCGTGGTTCCGGATCATCGGTCATCAGCCGGACTCCGGTCAATATCTTCCGCCATGTCGCTAGTTCGCAAGAGGATTTGCTGAGCTATGCTTTTGCCACCCGCGTGCTGTGGCACGAATTGCGCCTGATACGCACGGATGGCCGATTGGCGCGCCTGCTGGGTTGCGATGAGTTGCGGCAGTGGCAATATTTGCGCGGCACGCGTTACGAAGAAAATGGCGAGCCGCTGGGCGTGGTGCAGGTCTATGTTGATGCCGCGCTAGCGTCTCTGCCCAACCCGCCTGAATTTGGCGACCAACCTATTTATCGTTGGCTTGAACAGCATTGCGGGGTCGAACTCGTCGGTCTGTCACAAGACATCATGGCCAAGCCACTGACCACGGCGGAGGCTGAATTGCTTAATGATCGGCCCGGCGCGGCGGCGCTTCAGATTGTGCGGCGTTATTTCGACAGCGCCAACGCGATCTATGTGATCTCGGTGACGAGCTATCGCTCACATGATTTCGTCTACAATATCCGGTCACAACTGCGGCGCAACTAGCCGGGCCGGCAGATGGGCGCGAGCGGCCAGCTTGAACTAGGGGCGGTGCCGCGCCCGATACGGGCCTTAGGCCGCTGTAGCGCCGCCTTTTATCTCTTCAAGCGTCGGGAACGGATAATCCGGGCTAGGTGGGCAAAAGCAGATATGGCGCAGCGGTTCATTACCGATGACTTTCAAGTGTTTGCGCGCGCCGACTGGGTAGCTGTACACCGTGCCCGGCACAATATGCGCGTGAATGACCTCGGCATATAGCGGCGGCAGATAGACGTCGACCTCGGCTTCGCCGGAAAGGGCATATTGCATTTCGTCGTGCGCGAAGGTCCACCAAATTTCAGCACCCGGCATGAAGTCTTCGATGATGACCTGGCAGTTGGGCTGGTTGATGGCGCTATAGCCGCGAATGCGGCAGCCCGGGTTGAAGGGGAGGTCGAAGAAAGGTGCCTGATCCATTGCGGCATGATCAATGTGATGGGCTGCGAATTTCGATCTCGCTGTTGGAGCCAATCCGATAGGCATTTGTCATCCCCTTCTCTATCAAAAGAAACGGCGGGGGTTATCCTTGGACAACCCCCGCCGCACAGATATTGGTTAGAACTTGTAACGGACCTCCATGCCATAGGACCGGCGCGGCGCTTTGAAGGTTGCCTGCACGATCGCCAGCAATGGAATGGCTTCGCTGTTATACTTCTTGTCCAGCAAGTTGCGGCCGTAGAAGCCCACTTCGAGATTTTCGCTCGCAATGGAGGCGCGGGCATTCACGAGATCGACGGGATCCCGCATGCTGCCGGGCAGGTTGGACGCATCATACCAGATCGAACCGGTCCGGGTATATTCGCCCCGCAGCTTCAGATCATAGTTATCCGTGACCGGATAGACGATCTGCGCACCGCCATTGACGTTGTACTTGGCCGAATAAGGGGCGCGATTGCCCTCAAACTGAGGTGCCGTGAGCAATTTGCGGATCTTGGCATCGATATAACCATAGCCACCAAACACGGTGAGGAAGTCGTTGACCTTCCAGTTCATATCAATTTCAAAACCCTTGATCCGCACCTTGTCGATCGACGACACGGCCTGAATGCCGACAGTCGGGAAGAATTCGAACTGCTGTGCGTTCTTGACGTCGGTCTGGAACACGGCACCATTTAGCGAGAGCTTGTTGTCAAGCAAGCGGGTCTTGAAGCCCACTTCATAGGTGGTGCCGACTTCCTTCTTGTAGGAATCCTGCAACAGCACCGTGGAGGGGTCTGTTCCAGGGACGCTCAGCAACTGCGCGCGGGTGCCGATCGGGTTGAAGCCACCCGATTTGAAGCTCTTGCCCCAGCTTGCATAGACCGAACCAACGCCCGGGAACTTATAGGTTGCCGTGGCTTTTGGCTGGAACTGCTTGAACGTGGCTTTGTCGTGGCACTGGTCCGCCGACACGCCAAGGCTCAGCACGCAGAAGTTATAGGAGCTGGCACCGGTGATTGCGTTGGGGATATCCGGCGTGATGGTCTCGACTTTGCGCTTTTCGATATCGTAGCGGCCAGCCAAGCGGATTTCGAAATTTTCCGTGGGCTTGATCTGGACGTTCGCAAACGGCGCATAATTTTCATAATTATATTTGTTATTGTCATAACCAACCGTCGGGTTGACCGAGTCAATGCCGTCGATTTCATGGGTCGGCAGGATGACACCACCACCTTGCAACGTGCGGACGATATTGCCGTCGCCATCGAGTGAAACCGGGGCCTGGATCGAGCCGTCCGGATTAACGACCGGCTTGCCGTTCAGCCCGACTTCCTGTTCCACATGACGCCGCGATTTGAGATAATAGGCACCCACCTGCCATTGGAAGAACTTGTCATCCGGCGATGACAGGCGGATTTCCTGCGTAAAGGCCTTGGTTGCCACCCGAACGCGCTGGGTCTTGTCACCGAACACCACCGCGAAGATGCCGAAATTATTCCGGGCATCAAGGAAGTCAGCATAAGGGAAGTTCTTGGCCTGATAGTCGTCCGTAATCTGGTTATAGGCGGTGACCGAGGTCAAGGTCGCAAAGCCAAGATTGGCGTCCATCTTGAGCGAGGTGCTGAACTTCTTCTGTTTGTTCAGACCCGGCACATCGTTCACATATGGGATCGAGGTATTTTGAGTGTCGATACCCGTGACGGTCACACCACCGACGACCGTTCCAGCAACCTGCGGGTTGAAGCCGATCGCGCCACCATGGCCACTGGTGCCGTTGACGCGCAGATCGAATTTGAGGTCGGGTGACGCTTCCCAGTTGAGACGCAGACGACCCACCTTGTCGCTGTAGCGCTGCATTTTTTCGCCGGTGATGATGTTGGTATATGAACCATCGGTGTCGCTGATCGCGCCGGACACGCGGAAGTGCAGCTTGCCCGGCACAATGGCGCCGCCAATGCTAGCAGTTGCCTTGGCCGTGTCATTATTGCCGTAGGACAGCTTCGCTTCGCCCTCGAGATCATCGGTCGGGGCCTTGGTATTGATGATGATCGCGCCCGCAGCGGCGTTACGGCCATAATAGGCGCCTTGCGGGCCCTTGAGCACTTCGATCTGTTCGATGTCGAACAATTCACCGTTAAATTCATTCGAGGTGGCGAGCTGCACCCCATCGATCACCACGGCCACCGCAGATTCCGACTGGCGGATCGATGCCTGGCCGCGGATGTTGACGAAGAACTCGCCAGCATGGTTGGAGGTCACGAAGGTCACGTTCGGCGTCAGCGAGAGGAAGTCCTGCGGCCGCGTAATGCCGGCGGTTTCAATTGCCTTGCTATCGAACACCTGAACGGAGACCGGCGCGTTGATATATTGTTCATTGCGCCGCAGGCCGGTCACCACGATTTCGGAGCCGTCGGTTACGCCTTCTTTGGCCGGTGCATCGGTCGGGTCGGCCGCCCATGCCATGGATGACGCGGCAAGCGCGATTGCAAGCGAACTGATTCCAGTGAAATTCTTATACGAGGTCATGTAATTTCTCCCCTTTGCAACGAGCAGGACGAACTGAAGCTAAGCGCCCTCGCCACCTCATTAATGTATACGGTATTCCGATTCGGCTTGATGTGTCAAGAATGTGATCTGGGCGACGAAAGGGTGTAAAATATAACAAAAACAATAATATGATGGTTTTATGGCGGGATGTTCTGAGATTTGTGTGGATACAAAGAGGGGGAGTGTTGTATAAAAGAAACATTCCGGGGCAGGTTGATCGGCCTGATTCATAAAAAAACCCGGTTAGGTGGAGTGGTAAGCAATGGTGCATGTTCCGACAGAATTGATGTTTTTCCTGCCCTATACACCCCGCGCAGATGCAGATTCCCGCGGTTATGATGATTGGATCAGGGAAATTGATAATCCCTTTTTCAACAGTGCTCCGGGTATTTCTCATTATTCAAACTGGAAGGTCGGTGAGGTGCTCTCGGGCGCAATCGACTTCACGCACTTCGACTTTATGTTCGTTGATCCGGCCCGCGTGGCGCTGATTTGGTCCAACGAGTCGGTGGCGGCGTTCGCCAGCGGTTGGAATGAGCAATGGGGGAGGGATCCCCAGAATCCCGACCTGTCTGTCAATTACCATATCTACCAGCTTGAGCACGAAGATGGTGCCATCACGTTCGACAAAAATCAGGTGACGGTGATCATGCAGCCAGTGGAATCGTTGGCGGCCACAGGTAGCCGGTGGGATGTGCCCAAAGCCTTGGTCGGCGAGAGCCCATGCACCCTGATTGATGTCATTTTTGGCCCTGTGCCACCCGCCAAATTTTGGACCGGGGCGCAGGCCGCCTTTACCGGTGAGTTGATCGCCGCGCCCTAATCGCGACCTTGTTACGATAGAAGCGGCGCACCTTGGGTGCGCTGCTTCTATCCCGTCGGACCGATCCATGTGATCACGCGTGGCCGCGAAGATGCTGCCGGCGCGGCGTGGCGACCGACGATCACTGCCGCCGGGTGCGAAGTAAAGGGCAACTCGCCGCTGACCTCACTCGTTTAATGGTGCGGCCATGCGGTTTAATCAGCCATTAGATGGCATGTGCCGCCTTCAATGCCGCTCGTTCCGCTCCTGATAGGCCAAGGATGTTGCCCAACACCTCGTCATTATGTTCACCAATAGTGGCGGGTGCCAGGGAGCGGATGGCGCTTGGCGTTTCAGATAGAAACGGAAAGGCGTTCTGCATCTTGAACCGGCCCCAGTGCGGGCTATCCACATCGACCAAACTGCCACGGGCAGCGAAATGCGGGTCTTCCAGCATTTCCGCCGCGCCATAGATTTTGCCGGCTGGCACGGCATATTTGATCATCAGTGCTTCTACTTCGGCGACCGTGAGCGTCTTGGTCCACACCTCGATCAGTGCATCCAATTCCTTCTGATTTTCGCCCCGTGCGCGATGATCGGCATAGCGCGGATCGGTTGCCAATTCCGGACGCCCCATCGCCTCGCACAGCCGGGCGAAAACCCCATCCTGATTGGCGCCGATGAGATATTCGCCATCCTTGCAGCGATAGACGTTAGAAGGCGCAATCCCCTCCAGTATCGAGCCCGTCCGCTTGCGGACATGGCCGGCCACCATATATTCCGGGACCAGGCTTTCCATGACCTGAAGCACCGCCTCATAAAGCGCACTATCGACCACCTGCCCACGACCGGTTCGTTCCCGGGCGTGTAACGCCGCCAGCGCGCCGAGGCAGCCATAGGTCGCCGCTAGGCTGTCGCCAATCGAGACGCCCATGCGCGATGCCGGGCGGTCTGGCTCGCCGACGATCGCACGCCAGCCACCCATGGCCTCACCGATGCCGCCAAAACCGGCGCGAGGTGCATAGGGGCCGGTCTGGCCATAGCCCGACACCCGCACAATGATCAGGCGCGGGTTGATGGTGTGTAATACATCCGGCCCCAGACCCCATTTTTCGATTGTCCCGGGACGGAAATTCTCAATCAATATATCCGCTTGGGCGACCAGTTTTTTGACGATGTCCTGCCCTTGCGGGATGCGGAGATTGACCGAGACGGACTTTTTGTTGCGGGCGACAATTTCCCACCACAGCTTTTCATCGCCATGGCCCCATGCGCGCATCGGATCGCCTTTTTCGGGCGGCTCAAGTTTGATCACTTCAGCACCCATGTCGCCGAGCAACTGGCCGCAAAACGGGCCAGCGATCAGCTGCCCCATTTCAATGACGCGGATATCCTTGAGAGAGCCGTTGTTTTCCATGCGATCCTCCGGTGTTCGGGTATCTATTTGCTGTCAGTTCCAAACCGGCGGGCGGGGCGCCGGCAAACCAGTTTCGGCCATGCAATTGGCCCGTAGCGTGTCGAGCGAAGGGCCAAAATCGAACACTTGGATTTCAGCGCGTTCTAACCGCATCTTGGCGCGAAGCTGTTCGGTAGCGGCGATGTCGACATTGCCCTTGCCATCAGCAACGACGCCATAATTGAGCGCGCCTGTTGCGGTCACAAGGCCCTGTACGATCTCCTTGCCGACCAGCGCGGGATCGCGTTCAAGCGGGTCACCCCAACCACCACCACCCCAGGTGATAAAGTGCAGGATATCGCCCGGCTCGACGTCAAAATCTTCGACTTTGTTGCCGATGATGGTCTCGGTGCCATCGGGCTTTTCCAAGATTTTGCGCGCCCGCGCGCCGGGGCGGCCGCCATTGACGCCCCAAGGCGGGACAAACCAGCGGTCATCATGGATGGCGATTTTGCCGGGTTCGAGAAAGCGATAGCTCATCCGAATGCCGTTGCCGCCCCGATGTAGCCCGGCCCCACCTGAATCGGGCACGGTTTCATAGCGTTCGATCATCAAGGGGAAATAGCGTTCCAGAAACTCATTCGGCACGTTGGTGAAGCCAGGCCACAGCGAATGGCCATCGGGACCATCACCCATCGGTCGACCCGGGACGCCACCGAAACCGATTTGGAAGAGCTGAAAATAGCGCCCGTCCCGATCAGTGCCGGAATAGAATAAATGCGGGGATGAACTGAACCCTGCGGCGTTCAGAAATTGCGGTGTCTTCTGGCCCAACAGGCCGCCCAGAATGTCGAAGATCCGTCCCAGCGCATGGGTGCGGCCCGAAAGCGCCGCCGGGAACTTCGGCTTCAACAGGGATCCTTCCGGAATGCGGACATCAATCAGGTCGTAAAAGCCGTCATTGAACAGGATCTGGGGATCAAACACCATGATCATGTAGATGCCGAAGAACATGCGGAACATGTTTTCGTTGAGGTAAAAATTGATCGACGCCTGACTTTGCGGATCTGTGCCGGCAAAATCGAGAACGACCTTCTCGCCCTCCCGCCACATGGTGCAGCGGATGCGATATGGGCCGGTTCCAAGACCGTCATCGCAAATATAATCCTCGAAGCTGACCGGTGCCTCGCCGATCGAGCTGCTGATCAGCTTACGCATCGCGCGATAGTTGCGCGCCAATAGTTCTTCGGTCGCTGAGATATAGATATTTTCACCGAAACGGCCGCACATTTCTTCGACCCGTCGGGCGGCAACGCGGCACGCCGCGATGAGTGCGTTGAGATCTGCCTTGCACCAGTCGGGGATGCGGACCTGATGCATGATCACCTTGATCAACTCGGCATTATAGACCCCCTTATCGAAGATCTTGACCGGCGGAATGCGGACCCCTTCCTGAAAGATCGAGGTGGCATCAATTGGCATCGAACCGGCAACCTTGCCGCCAATGTCTGATTGATGGCCAAACATGGCAGTATAGGCAATGAGCCGGCCATTGAGAAACACCGGCAGCAAGACCAGCCAGTCGTTGGAATGGCTGACCGCCCCCTCGACGGAATAGGGATCCGACAGGAGGAAGATGTCGCCCTCTTCGATCGTGCCCTCATAACTATTGAGAAAGGGCGAAATAAAGGAGCCGAACTGGCCGACGATCATCCGGCCCTGACGGTCTGCGATCATCGGAAAGGCATCGCCCTGCTCACGAATGCCGGGGGACATGGCGGTGCGGACCAGCGTGGTGTCCATTTCGTTGCGTGCATTGCGCAGCGCATTTTCGATGATGTCGAGCGTAACCGGGTCAACAGGCACCTGTTCGAACGGTTGGGCATTGGGTTCAATGATGGTGGCACTCATCGCGATAGTTCCTTCCAAACGGGTTCACTGTGCCGGGGTGATCAGCAGGTTGCCAAAATCGTCGACGCGCGCGACGTGACGTGTCTCGATCAAGGTTGTTGAATCCATTTCAACAACGATGGCTGGGCCTTGGATGACATCGCCAGCCTTGAGCAACGCCCGGTCATAAATGGCGGCATCTTGCGGGCCTCCATCCATCCATAAGCTATGATCGCGAATTTTGGCGGCGATTGGATTGCCGTCCCCGCGGGGGAGTTGCAACGCTGGGAGTTCAAGCGGACGTCCCATTGCAATGGCGCGCAGGTTCACAAGTTCCTGTTCGCTGTCCATGTTGAAGGTGAACAAGCGGAGATGTTCGGTATCAAAGCGTGCGGCAATGCCGTCAATGCCCTCACGTCGCATCTGATCCGGGTTGATGGTGAGCGGCACCTCGAACGCTTGACCGGAATAGCGCACGTCGATTTCGAACAGCACTTCAATTTCGCTGGCCGCAATGCCTTCATCGCTTAGGCTGGCTTTGACCTGCGCCTCCATTTCCGAGAGGATGGCGATGATTTCATCGGTGGTCACTTCTGAACGCAGGCGAGAAAGCGAGCGCGCTGTTTCGGTCCGCATCCGGGTGGTGGCATCACCCAGCGCGCACAATACGCCGGGCGAGACCGGCGAGATGGCGGGATAGCTCCCCATCAATCGCGCGACCGCATTGACGTGGAGCGGCCCTGCGCCGCCAAATCCCATCAGCGCGAATTCGCGCGGATCATAGCCTTGCTGCACCGAGATCATGCGCAGCGCACCGAACATGTTTTCATTGACGATGTCGATGATCCCGCGCGCGGCTTCGAACAGGCCGATACCCAGCGCGTCGGCGATCGACTGCACCGCCATTTTCGCCCCTTCGCGATCAAGCCGGAAGGTGCCGCCTAGCAGATTTTCGGGCAAATAACCCAGCACGACATTGGCGTCGGTGACCGTTGGCAGCGTGCCGCCCTTGCCATAAGCAACCGGCCCCGGCACCGCCCCGGCGGATTGCGGCCCAACCCGAAGCGCGCCCGTCAATTCAGGCACATAGGCGATGGAGCCACCACCTGCGCCCACGGTTTTCACATCGAGCGAGGAGGCGCGGACCGAGAGATGGGCCACTTCGGTGGTGCGGACCCGGCGCGGTTCGCCATTTTCGATCAGCGCGACATCGGTGGAGGTGCCGCCGACATCGAGAGTCAGAATATTCGGGATACCAGAATTGCGGGCGACCCAAAGCGCGCCGGTAACGCCGCCTGCCGGGCCAGACATCAGCAGCGAAACCGGATGCTCTTCCGCCTTGTGCGACGACATGAGGCCACCATCCGAGCGCAGCAATGACAGGCGTCCGCGCATCCCGATCTGTTCCAGCCGGTCGCGCAGATTGCGGACATAACGGCCCACCACCGGTCGCACCGATGCATTGGCAACCGTCGTCAGGGTGCGCTCATATTCCTGCATTTCCGGCAGCACTTGATGGCTGAGTGAAATCGGCACGCCGGGGAGGATCTCCGCCACTAGTTCCGCTACCCGCAGTTCATGGGCGCCGTTTAAATAGGCATTGATCAGCGATACCGTGACGGCTTCGACATTTTGGTCCTTGAGAAGGGTGAGTTGCGCGCGAATATCATCATCGTCAATCGGGCGATCTTCTTCGCCTTGCGCGTTGATCCGGCCCTTGATTTCGACCGTATCTTCAAGCTTGGCCAGCGGTTCCGGTTTGGGCCACACGATCCACCCGGCAAGCCCGCCGGGCACGAAGCTGCGGGCGATCTGCATGACCTGACGATAGCCCTCGGTCGTGACCAGGCCAACGCGCGCTCCCTTGCCTTCCAGCACGGCATTGGTGGCGACCGTGGTGCCATGCAGGAAATATTCGATGCCGTCGGGCGATATCCCCGCCTTGTCGCAGATCGCGCGCACCCCTTCGAGAATGCCCTCGGAACTGTCGTGCGGCGTGGAAGGTGTTTTATGGCGCCAGAATTGGCCTGATTGCTGATTGAACAGCAGTAAATCAGTGAATGTCCCGCCGACATCAACCCCCAGACGATAGCTCATCGAACAACTTCCTCCACTCAATTATGATTTCAGGGTTGCAGGCGGAAATATGCCAGCGCGGCTGACCATGCCCGGCAGTTCCCGGTTCATCAGGCGTTTGATCCAGTCGACCGTCTCGATCACGCGTGCCAAATCCATCCCGGTTGCCACGCCGGATCGTTCCAGCATGTAGACGACATCTTCAGTGGCGACATTGCCCGTCGCGCGCGGCGCGAACGGACAGCCTCCCAAGCCGCCGAGCGAGGCATCAACGACTGTCGCGCCCGCCTGCACGGCAGCCCAGACATTTGCGACCGCTGTGTTACGGGTGTTGTGCAAATGTATACGGACCGGCACGGGCGCAATTGCCTCGGCGACTTGCGCCACAAGGCGTGAAACCTGTGCGGGCACGGCGACCCCAATTGTATCCGCCAGCGCCACCTCTCGCGCTCCCGACGCGGCGGCGCGTTTCGCCATGGAAATCACCTTTTCGGGGGAGACTTCGCCTTCAAACGGGCAGCCGAATGCCGCGCTGATCGTAATCTGGCCCCGGCGTTTGGCCTGCTGCGCTAGGCTGACGATCCGACAGGCAATGTCGAGCGATTGGTCGGCTGTCTGGCCCTGATTTTTCATCGCAAAGCTGTCGCTGGCGACGGCGACGGCACCTAATTCGTGGATCGGCGTCTCTAGTGCACGGAGGGCACCTTTTTCGTTTAAGACCAAGCCGATATAGATTGTATCAGGCAGGTTGGGCAGGCTTGCAATCACGGCCTCGGCGTCAGCCATTTGTGGCACGCGATCAGCACGGACAAAACTGGCAACCTCCAGCCGGCGCGCCCCTGCTGCAATGGCGCGTGAAATCATGTCAACCTTTTGCGCGGTTGACATGATAAAGGTTTCATTCTGCAGTCCATCGCGTGGCCCGACCTCCACAATCTCAATGTGGGCGGGCAGGGCGACGCGAGATAATGCCTGTTCAGTCATATCGCGGTCTCATTAATGTATACAATATCCAACCATAGTTGGGCGGGGCGGTCAAGCCCGTGGCGGGCTGGGTCGCAAATTTTGCATACTAAATTGGGTGGTTGGCGCGGGGCAAAATTGGCCTCTATCCTCCCAAATTAATGGTTTGCGGGGATGGAGGCCGATGACCGGGGATGTTTAGTTTTCTGAAGGGGTGGGGGCCGTTTACTCGGCGCCACCTTGGCCGTTTTTATACAAATAAGCCTGAAACGCGTCCTTATAGGCATGAAAGGCGCGCCGCAGATGGGAAACCATGATCGACTCGGCCCAGGCTGGATCGCGCAAGGCAAAGGCGCGGAGCAACTCAGCATGCTCCTGCACGGAATGTTCGAGTTGCTGCCGATCATAGCTCGTTGCTGTCCGCAGCACCACGGGATGGGCGACAAGACCCGTCAACAGGCGCGTGAGCCGTTCGGATTGGGCTGCTTCTGAGATGACCATGTGAAATTGCCGGTTGAGATTGGCAAAGGCCGTGGCATCCGGGATATCAAGCCGTATCGCATTCGCGATCTGATGATTGATTTCTTCGAGTTGGGTGAGTTGGTCGGGTCTGATCCGTGTGGCTGCCCGGCGCGCCGCGTGGCTTTCCAGCATGGTCCGCAGGCTGAAGCCTTCCTCAATGTCGTCAAGCGACCAGTCGGAGACGAAGCAGCGCTTCGAGTCTGTCCGGCAGATGAGTTGTTCGACCTCTAGGCGGCGCAGCGCTTCGCGCACCGGTGTCCGCGACACGCCGGATGCTTCAGCCAGGCTCTCTTCACGCAGCGGGGAACCGGGCGCAAGGCTGCCGTTCAGAATAGCGCTGCGGATATAATTATACGCTTGATCAGCAGCCTTCGACAATTCGACCTCCCTTAACCTCGTCATAGGAGGGGTGGCAATTTCCCCGCCAGCGTCACGCGTAGCCCCTGGCGCCGTTGTTCAATCGTTAATAGCTACTCTTGTGCTCAGAGTGCAGTGCCGACTGCCGCTTGGACCGCGCAAGGGCCAAGCGAGAGCCGCTCTAGGGCGATACGCGCTACAGACCTATACCTCATTAAGCACAGTCGTAAGTATACAATGATTCGCAAACTCTGCCAGTATCTATGCGCGTCGCGCCATCGGATGACGCGGATAATGAGGCGATCATTTTGAAATTCACCGAATCTGGCCGGAAAAAGCGATTGCGACTAGCGCTTGTATATGTATACATAAATGGTGATTTGACAGGGGAGATTCAATGATGCCGAACCGTGGTGCCGAACTTTCCGGGGATGCTGTGCATCTCGTTCGCCAGTTGGAGCAGATTCTGGGCGCGGATCAAGTGTTGAGCGATATGGACAATCGCACCTTCTATTCGACGGATCTGAGCTGGCGTCCCGGCGAGGTTGCTTCTGCGGTTATCCGGCCTGATCATGTTGAACGGCTTGCGAGCGCAGTCGCTGCGGTGTCTGGTGCGGGCTTTGCCATTGTCGCCCGTGGCGGCGGCATGTCCTATACCACTGGCTATGTGCCGCAGCGTGAAAATAGCGTGCTCATTGATATGCAGGGCATGAACCGCATTATCGAGGTCAATACCGACGATATGTATGTCGTGGTGGAATGCGGCTGCACATGGAAGACCTTATACGAAACATTGGCTCCGCTTGGGGTGCGGACGCCCTATTTCGGGCCGCTCTCGGGTGCCTATGCCACGGTGGGTGGTGCCTTGTCGCAGAACAGCCTGTTCCATGGTTCGGGCGTGCACGGCACGGTGGCGGAAAGTGTGATTGGCCTGACGGTGGTGCTCGCCGATGGCACGATCGCGACGACCGGCTCGGGCGCGCATAAAAACAGCAATCCGTTCTGGCGCCATTTCGGGCCCGATGTGACGGGCCTGTTCACGGCTGACACCGGCGCTTTTGCGGTTAAGGCAGTTGCCGTGCTGCGTTTGGTCAAGACGCCGCCTTTCACCGAATATCTCTCGTTCAAGTTTGACGACCTGGCTGCCATGTTGCAGTCGCAAGTCGAGATCGCTCGGTTGAACATCGCGTCGGAATGCTATGGCTTCGACCCTTATTATAACGCGGGCTTCGAAAAGCAGGGCATTACCTTTGAGGAGGGCCTGTCGCTGGTTGGCAAGCTTGCCCTCAAGGGTGGGATCAAGGGCTTGGCCCGCGCCGCCAAGGTGGCGGTCGGCGGTAAGCGGATCTTGCGCAATGTGCCTTATTCGCTGCATTCGACGATCGACGGCATGACGGCAGGCGTGGCGACGGAACATGCGCGTCTTGTCGCTGAAATCTGCTTCGCCAATGGCGGCACGGAAATGTCGAATTCAATCCCGACGGTTTTCCGCAATGCCCCGTTCGGGAGTGTGCGGACGATCCTGCTTGGCTCGGAAGGGGAGATCTGGATCCCGGTCCACGGCTATTTCCCGCTGTCGCGCGCCGTGGCAGCTGCCGAGGCAACCGAAAAATTCCTCGCCGATCGCAAGCCGATCATGGATCAATGGGGTATCAAGACATCCTATCTGACCTGCTTCTCCGGTCCCGAATTCGTGATCGAGCCGAGCTTTTACTGGCAGGATGAATTGGGGGCGTTCCGCCTGTCGCTGATCGAGCCGGAATTCGCCGAAAAATGGAAGGACATTCCCGCCGCAGAAGATCGCCGCAAAGTGGCGCTCGCGCTGCGTGATGAACTGCGCGATCTGTTTGATGGGTTGGGTGGACTTCATCTTCAGATCGGCAAATATTATCCGTATCTCGACATCATGAACAATGATGGGCTGCGGCAAGTGGTGCGGGGGATCAAGCAGAGTCTCGACCCGCAGGGTTTGATGAACCCTGGTGCTCTTGGCCTAGCCTGATCTTAGCGTACCGACGGAGGAGTGAAGACCATGACGATTGTCAAAGCCTATGTCTCGATCCCGGAGGGTCAGGTGCATTACCGGCATGTGCCGGGTAAGGGCATCCCGGTCGTTTTCTTGCATCAGACCGCCAGTTCGGGCCAGATGTATATCAAGGCGATGGAACGCATGCAGGGCGGACGACCGCTTTATGCCTTCGATACGCCGGGTTTTGGGGGATCCTTTGATCCCGATCCGGACCTCAAGCCCGGTATTGACTGGTATGTTGATTGTCTTCACGCCGCCTTGCAGGGCTGTGGGATCAAGCGCGCGCACATTGCGGGCCATCACACCGGCTCCTGTATCGCGGTTGAATTGGCGGCACGTTATCCTGACATGGTGCAGTCGCTGACGATGGTCGGACCGGTGCCGTTGACGGATGAAGAGCGTCACGCATTTTCGCAGCATTTCGGCCTGCCGTTCCAGCCCACTGTGAGCGGGTCCTATCTCCTCGACAATTGGGAGTATCTCCGCGCGTTAGGTGCGGCGCAGGACGTGATGTTGTTTCATCGTGAAATGGCGGATCAGTTGCGCGCTTATTGGGGGCGGGTGCAATCCTATGGTGCTGTGTGGAAGCAGGATTTTCCGAAATTCTACCGCGCCGTTGCATGTCCGATCATGATTGCCGCCGCTGAAGACGACGTGCTGTATCCCTATCTGGGCCGGGCCGCAGAAATGCGGCCTGATGCGCGGGTGCTGCCGATCAGTGGTGCGAATTTCGAGCCGGATCTGGATGCTGATACATATGTCCGCGGTCTGGAAGACTTTATAGCTCAGGCCGAAACGGCCTGAGCTATTCAGTGGGGTTTAACCTAATCCCTGCGCCACACTCGCTGCGACCGGAATGGGATAGCCTGGGTTCGGATAGGTGATGCACAGATGACGGAAAGGTTCATCTGACAGCACGCGCCATACGACCCGGCATCCTCGCGGTAACAAATAGACGCAACCCGGTTCAGCCGTTACCTTCCCGGTCTCCAGCATCAGCGGGGGCAGGTGATATTCGATCTCGGCCCGGCCCGAGACAACATATTGGACTTCGTCATGGGCAAGCGTCCAGACAATGTCCGTGCCTTTGGTAAAATCCTCATAATTGATCTGGCAAGCCGGCTCGTTGATTCCGGTATTTACCGCGCGAAATTTGGATCCGGGCGCGAATGGGAATTCCATATCGGGCGCATCATCAAGATCACGATCGACGCAACGATACATCCCAAAGCGGCCCCATTTGATCTCGTCCATCTCCATTCTCCTTCATCGATTGCGGCTAAAATGTATTCTAAAAATACGATTCGGCAAGTCGAATTGGATATCATGGGGTGAGAGTGATGTGCCCGCCGCCATCCCATACGGGCCTGCATTATGGAAAATAATTTGTGATAAAACAATGTGATAGAATAATATAGGCGATTGCTCGAAACATCCGCTCGGCAATTGACCTCATCATTTGCCAATGCTAGGATTGTATCCGAAATGATCACCCGGAACGTTTGGGATGCGGGTCGCTAGCCCGATTGACGCGGCGCAGGAGGGGTGATCAAATTCAGGGCTTCGGAGTCGGTAGAGCGGGAATGTGATCCTCGCGGCGCGATTTCGGGAATGTTCGGGTTGATGCTTGGAGAGAGACGTGGCGGAACATGACATGCCCGCCGACAAATATGTCGGCCAATCGGTGCGGACGATTGAAGGACGAGGCCCGGTGACGGGTACGTCCAAATATACCAATGATTTCGCTTTCCCCGGTCAATTATACGCATTCATTGTCCGCAGCCCGCACGCGAGCGCGAAGATCAAGCGCGTTGATCTCTCGGGCGCGCTCAAGGTGCATGGTGTGGTGTGCGCCTATGATGGCGCGCAGGTGGCGGAACATTTGAACCCGCTTACCCATTATATTGATCCAGGTGTATTTGGTGGTCAAAGCGCCGAACTCCGCGCGGTCGCGATCGACGAGGTGTGGTGCTATGGTCAACCAGTTGCCGTTGTCGTGGCCGACGACCGCCGCGTGGCGCGCTATGCCGCGTCACGCATTCAGATTGATTATGAACCGATCAGCCCCGTGTTGGAGATCGAGGATGCCATTGCGCCGGATGCCCGGGCAGTCGTTCCGGGCTGGGAAAATAATTTCATCATGCGGGTACCGTTCCGTAACGGGGATCCGGATGGAGCCTTTGCGCGGGCGGATCATGTGGTCAGCACCACAGTGCGGATCCATCGCTTTTCGACCCAACCGATCGAGACGCGCTGCTATAATGCGGTGTGGGAGCATGATACCGAGAGCGTGACGCTCTATGCCACGGCACAAAACCCGCATCCGATGCGCTATGTGCTTTCGCAGATTTTGCGGATGCCCGAGAATAAGATCCGCGTCATCGCCCCGACGATTGGTGGCGCTTTCGGGGTCAAGATGCATGGTCACCCCGAAGAATCCTTGATCTGCCTAATGGCGAAGTTGACGGGACGGCCTGTCAAATGGACTGAGACCCGCGAGGAGTGCTTGCTGGTTGGTGCGCGCGAGCAACGGCACGATGTCCAGATGGCCTTTACCGCCGACGGCGAGTTGATCGGGCTGCGCGATAATTTTTACGCGAACACAGGGGCGCCCTCAGCCTGTCCGGGCTGGGGCATGGCATTTTTGACCGGGTTGACGATGCCTGGCCCCTATAAGGTGCGGGACATTGATGTCACCATGCACGCGGTGGCCACCAATAAGCCGGCTTGGAACGCGGCGCGGGGCTACGGTAAAGAAGCCACTGCCATCGCGTTGGAACTGGCGCTGGATGAAGCGGCGCGCGAGCTTGGGTTTGATCCGGTTGAGTTGCGGATGAAGAACTTCATTCAGTCCGACCAATTCCCTTATCCCAGCCCGAATGGCCTGATGTATGACTCCGGCGATTATGGCGGGGCGGTGCAGAAGGCGCTGGCGGCCATCGATTATGAAGGATGGCGCGCGCGTCAGGCGGAAGGCATCCGCGATGGCAAATATATCGGCATCGGGATCGCCTATGAATTGACGCCAGAAGGTGGTGCGTTGCCGGGTACCATGGTGTCCGGTTATGACAGCAGCTCGGTGCGGATCGGGCCGGATGGATCGGTTCGGGTCCTGACCGGGGTGACTACGCCCGGCACTGGCAACCCCACGGGCATTGCCCAGATTGTCGCCGATGAATTGGGCGTGGCGCTGGAGACGATTGAGGTCACGCAGGGTGATACCACCACCTGCCCATATGGTTTTGGTAATTATTCAGGCCGAAGCACGATTGTCGGTGGCGGTTCTGCGGCCCTTGCGGCGCAGGAATTGCGCGTCAAGGTCATCAAGGTGGCCGCTGCCTTATTTGGTGTTGAGGTGGAGCAGGTTGAACTGCACCGGGGTATCTTCAGCGTCGTGGGAGACCCGGCCAGAACCTTGACCTTTAAAGAGGTCAGCTACGCGTCCTATACGCGCGCCTATGATGTGGCATCTTGTATCATGCCACCTTTGGAAGCGACTGCCACCTTCAAGCCGTCCTCGATCCGCCATACGCCGGACGAGAATGGCCATATCAACCCTTATCCCAGCTATTCCAACGCCGCCTATGTCGCGGTTTGCGAGGTTGATGTGGCAACCGGCAAGACCAACTTGCTGCGCTTTGCAGCGGCGCATGATTGCGGCCGGGTCATCAATCCGGTGCTGGTCGAAGGTCAGGCCTGTGGGGCAGTTGGCTTCGGGGTCGGTGGCTTGTTGTTTGAAGATATCCGCTTCGACAGTTCCGGTCGCCAGCTCACGCGCGGTTTCATGGACTATGTCATGCCGCGCTGCGAAGACATCCCCGAAATCCGGATGGTCCATCATGACAGCCCCAACCCCGATACCTATATGGGTTTGAAGGGGGCGGGCGAGGCCGGTGTCGGTGGATCTGCGGCGGCGGTTGCCAATGCGATCAACGACGCCCTGCGCCCGCTGGGTGTGGCGCTCAATCAGTTGCCGTTCAGCCCATCGCGGGTTTGGGGGGTGATCCAGGCCGGGACTGCGGCCAAACAAAATATTGGTGAGGCTGCCTGACATGAGCCTTTATCCCCTTTTCGCACGGCCGCGCACGGTTCAGCAGGCGGCTCAAGTCCTTGAATCCATGTCTTCGGGTGTGGTGGTGATTGCCGGGGGGCAGGAATTGATGCCCCATGTCAATCATGGGGTGCTCCAACCCGAAGTCTATGTCGATATCAATGCCCTGGCTGATCTCAAGGGCATTCGGGAAGACGATGGCTTGGTGTCGATTGGCGCCCTTACCGTGCATCGCGACACTTTCTCCGACCCACTGGTGGCCGAGAAGCTCCCGCTTTTGGTGGAGGCGATGAAGCTGATTGGCGGCGGGCGGCAGGTGCACAATCGTGCCACCATGGGTGGCAATATCGTCGCGATGCACCCGCTTTATGATGTCGTCCCCGTGCTGCTTACCCTGGAGGCGCAGGTGGAAGTTGTCCGGGGTGCGGAAACGCGTCGGACATCGCTCAAAGAGTTGATGGCTGACCCTCGTCATGGCCTAGGCAGTGAAGCGATATTGATCCGCGTCCTTGTTGCCCCGATGGCAGCAGATGCGGGCTTTGCCTATGAAAAGCTGAAATCTTCGGGTGGGGCTTATGGCTCGGCCAATGCGGCAGTCGCTTTGACTGTGGCTGACGGCGTGATTGCATCGCTGCGGCTGGTGATCGGGGCCGTGGCGGATCGTTTGGTTGATGCCAGTGAGGCGCTGGCCTTTTGTATTGGACAAAGCTGGTCGGACGCATTGGCTAGCAAGGTCGAACATTGTTGTGCCGGCCTGATTGATCAACCGCTGTCTGATCATCAGGGCGATGGTGAGTGGCGCAAGGCAATGGCGGGCGTCGTGGCCCAGCGTGCCATGGGTCGGGCAGTTGCGCGGGCAGTTGCGCAGGAAGGGCGATAAAATGGAAGACTTGCTGACACAAAGCACGCTGGTCCAGCTACGGGTTAACGGCAAGCTGCATGAACTGGAAGTCATGCCCTTTACGTCGTTGCTCGATCTATTACGCGAGGAATTGCACCTGACCGGCACCCATATGGGATGCATGACGGGTCATTGCGGGGCGTGCACCGTGATGGTCAACGGCCGGATCGCCAAATCCTGTATTGTGCTGGCGTCAACGCTGGAACGCGCGGAAATCACGACGATTGAGGGACTGCGCACCGCCGATGGCAAGTTGCACCCGGTGCAGCAGGCATTTTGGGACGAGGCCGGTTTCCAATGCGGTTATTGCGCGCCCGGCATGCTGATGAGCGCCGTTGAATTGCTCAAAGAAAATCCGAATCCCGATGATGCCGCGATTGAAAGCGGGATCGCCGGTACGCTGTGTCGCTGCACTGGCTATCGCAGCATTGTCCGAGCGGTGAAGGCGGCCGCCGTCCGGATGAACTCACCGGAAGCTTGAGCTTCCCTGAACCCGATCCGTCTATCCTCCTCAGGAGAAATAAGATGAATGCAATCGCTGAACTGACCAAGATGAACATCAAGATCAAGACACCAACACCGGAAGCGCTTGCGCCTTATGGCACGGTGTTGGGCTATAACCCGGCGGTCGAGCCGCTGCCGATTGATTTTTACGAGGGCGCCGCGAAGGTGCGCCGTGTCGCCCAGTTTGAATCTCAGGGCGATATCGAAATGCCGATTGTGACCGTGAAGCGTCGGCCGCTCAAGCTGCGCTGGATGGAACGCCATTTTCATCATACGCAGGCCTTTGTGTCGCTCGGCGGCCATCCGTTCATTGGCGTGTTCGCAGCGCCGAATGACGGCGAAATACCTGATATCAACAAGGTTGAGGCCTTTTTGTTCGATGGCTCGGCAGGCTTCATGATGCACAAGGGGACGTGGCACGATTTCCCGTTCGTGCTGGTCGATGACACCAGCCTGTTGGTGATCCTGACCCGTCAGGCGACCGATGGTCTGGTCCGTGACAATGTGATCCTCGATGAGGCGCAGTCCGAAGATCTCGACAAGAAGGATCTCCGCGCGCGGCTCGGGCTCGATATCGATCTGGTGTTCTGATCCGGTTTTTGGGGTTCGTTCTCGCCCGGCCGATGCGGGGCGAGAATGAACCCCTGCCGTTCAAAGGAGTGTCACGATGACTGCGCATGCCGATATGTCTGTTCAGTACCAGCATGATGTTCTGCCGAAGGCGACCAGCGACGAACTGGCGCGTCAGGAATTCGTGAAGAGCTTCAAATTCCATTTGGCAACCCAAGTGGCCCCGGCAAACCGGCTCGCTTTCGATAGCCGCGCGCTGCCGCGCCACCGTCAGCAGGGCGGCGCAGAACCAAGCGATCATTGCGATGTGCAGCAGATCATGCGGGATGATCCCTATTTCAACTTCTGGGGCGCCTTGCAGCGCAACAGCCAAGAACAAATGTGGCTTGCCACCCAGTTGATGGTTGAACGTGATTTCACAGGCCTGCCGGTCCGTGCGGGCGAGCCGCTCGGGACGCTGGAATTGGACGCATCGGTCAAGACGCCGCGTTATCATACGCTGGTCGATATTCACTGCATGCCGGGCGGCTATCATAGCGAGTTTGCCCCGGAGGATGCCTCAAATGGGGCGGTCTATGATCGGGCGGTCCATGTCTATGCCATGGGCCGTTTGGGGCCGCTGAATGCGGATATTGGCGACAGCGCCGCCGCCTATGTCAAACGGGCATTTCCGGCACTACATCCGAAGCGCATTCTCGATCTGGGCTGCACCGTCGGCCATTCGACATTGCCCTATGCCGACGCCTTTCCGGACGCTGAGATTTACGCGATCGATGTAGGCGCACCGGTTTTGCGTTACGCGCATGCGCGGGCCGAGGCGCTGGGGAAGAAGGTGCACTTCAGCCAGCAAAATGCCGAGCACACCAATTTCCCGGATGGTCATTTCGACCTGATCGTCTCGCATATTCTTGTGCATGAGACGAGCCACAACGCGATCCGCAATATCATGCGCGAGGCATATCGCCTGCTGGCGCCAGGTGGGGTGGTCTTGCACGTCGAAACGCCGCCGTTCCGCGATCTCGACATGTTCGATGCGTTTATGCTCGATTGGGATACGCGCAATAACAATGAACCTTATTGGCACGCCAGCCATGAACTGGTGCCGGCGGAGCTTGCCGAACAGGCTGGATTCGGGGCGGCTGCTGCGTTTGAAGCGGTGCAGCCGAGCGCGTTCGGCATGGCAGAAGCAGCACGAACCCATGTCTTTCAATGTGGCGATTTTGGCGGCGCCGGGTCGTGGTACATCTGGGGTGCGCGCAAGCCGGGAAATTGAACGCCGCGCCAATGCTGTCTGAACGGGGATGATTGGAGATGAAGCCGATGGTGGAATTGCCGCGTAAGGCGAAGGGGCAGCGACCCGCTTATTTTTCGGACCCGGCGATCGACAAGCTGTTGTCGATGACCTTGGCGCTGGCGGGTGAGGTATCCGTCTTGCGGGATCGGATCGACAGCATCGAATATTTGTTGGAGACGGGCCAATCGATCTCACGCAAGGCTGTCGATGATTTTGTCCCGCCAGCCGCGCTGCGGGCTGAACGCGATGCGCGGCGCGATCAATTTCTTGGCATTGTGCTTCGCGCGATCCATGACGAACGCGAGGATATGGCTGCGAAACTGGACCAGAGCAGCACCGGCTATGAGGCGGCGGTCGAGGATGTTGAAACCAATTGAGCGGCGCCCATCGGGTGTCGCTTTTTTTGATAGCGGTGCGCCGCTCATTATCATCGTCCCCAATTAAACCGGTCGATTGTCAATCAATCCAAAGCAAGAAGGAGAGAGGATATGAGCAGTAAGGAATATGTTGCGGGGGATTACGCACCCGGGACGCCCAAGGCGATTATCAAGGACTTCATGAATACCTTGCTCGGTTATACCGATACCAAGGAATATGACGAAGGCGGGATCAATTCGTTCTTCACCGATGATATCGAGTTGCACCTGCCTGGTACCCGTCCCGATACGCCATGGGCTGGCACATTTCGCGGTCTTCAGGAAATGGATGAATTCTGGGAAATCTGCGCCAAGCATCTCGATATCATCAGCCATGACGTGCAGCACATCATTGCCGATGGCGACAAGGTCGTCGTGGTTGCACACGAACTGATGGCCTCGAAGATCACCGGCACCCGGGGCGAACAGGATTATGCCTGGCTGTTCCAATTGCGCGATGGCAAAATCTGGTACTGGCGCTTGTTTGAGGCGACCGAAGCCATTGCCAACACCTTTCGGGTACCCTGAGCCCGAATAATATAGTGACGTGCCGTTCCGGGCACATGTGATGGATCGCCCGGAACGCGTGCGCCAGCCATGGGGACAGGATAATGGCGATGGGTGATGTCATAACCCGCGGATATGCATGCACGCGCGATGGTCAGCTACACTATCGCCGGACGGGTAAGGCGGACGCCATGCCCATTGTCTTCCTTCACCAAACTGCCAGTTCGGGCGCGATGTTCGAACTGGTCATGCGGCAGATGCTGCCGACCTATGCCGCCATAGCCTTTGACACGCCCGGATTTGGCAACTCCTTTGTGCCACATGGCGATATCAGCCTAGTCTATCTGGCTGAACGGCTGATCGAGGCCCTTGATGATCTGGGTGTCGGTCAATTTGACCTGTGCGGTCATCATACCGGCGGCTGTATCGCGCTTGAGATTGCCCATCTCATCCCGGCGCGCGTCAACAGCTTTACCCTGATCGGGCCGGTCATCGCGTCGGCCGCAGAGCGCGATAGCTATCGCGGGACATTCACCGCGCCTTTTGCCTTCCAGCCGGATGGCAGCCATCTTCAGATCGCTTGGGACTATCTCTCGACGATCGGCGCAGCCCAGACGCCAGCGCTGCATCAGCGTGAGATGATCGACCATCTGCTGGGGATGGAAACCATGCCCAAGGCATTTTCCGCTGTATGGGATCAGGATTCAGAAGCACGATTGCGTGCCATTTCAGCCCCGATCTTGTTGATGTGTTCACAAGATGATGTGCTGTGGCGCATCTTCCATCATGCCGTTGCGGTTCGTCCGGATGCCGAGGTTGCCATTGTTCAAGGCATGGATTTTCAACCCGACAATGATCCAGATGGAGTCGCGACGGCGCTTATGTCCTTTATTGAGAAGGGACGAGAGATCAGAAGTTAATCGCAAATGCCTGTGGTGGCGAGTGGGCCATGAAAGCTGTCACCGAACGGCACAAGGAAATGGGCTGATATGGTGCACCCGACTGGATTCGAACCAGTGGCCCCCAGATTAGGAATCTGATGCTCTATCCTGCTGAGCTACGGGTGCTTGAGGGGGATCGTTAGCGGCAAAGCCGTTGGTTGGTCAATTGTCCATGCCGGGCGGGCGGACGGGAAAGGGGAGGGGCATGATCTCGATGCCTTCCTCGATCAGGCTGCGGGTTTCGTCGAGGCTGGCCTGACCGTGGATCGGTTGCTGGTCGATTTCACCCTCGTGCATGGCGCGTGCGGTATCCGCGAACTCGGTGCCGACCCACGTCGATGATTTGAGCGCTTCGGCCTGTGCCTTGGCGAGCGCGTTCAGCATGGATTTGATCGCTTGCGGATCGGGCGCAGGGGCATGTGCGTGGGGAACGGCGGCGGCGACAGTGGTGGCAGGCGCGTTATTGATGCTGGCAGCGGTGGCAGGGCTGTCGCTTGGCGTGATCGGGTCGCGCGTCTGGTTGCCTTTTGCGCCAACCGCCGGGGCCATCACGGCCTTGTCGATGGCGGTGTCGCCACATAAGGGGCAGCTGAGCAGGCCGCGCTGCTTCTGGGATTCATAATCGGCAGAAGAGCCGAACCACGCTTCGAACACATGGCCGCCATATTGGCAGCGCAGGTCGAACACGATCATCGCGCGCCCTCCGCCGTTGGGATCACCCGGCGGTGATCGAGCACCGGCACGCGGGCGCGGACATCGCGGATGCGTTCGAGCGGCAAATCGACCAGCCCCAGCCCGGCATCCTCGTCCAGTTCCAGCAAGATCTCGCCCCATGGGTCGATGACCAGGCTATGGCCCCATGTGTCGCGGCCATCTTCATGCTTGCCGGTCTGGGCTGCGGCAATGACGAAACAGGCGTTTTCAATCGCCCGCGCCTTGAGCAGCGTTTCCCAATGCGCCCGCCCGGTTGGGACGGTGAAGGCGGCAGGGATGGAGAGGATGGTCGCCCCTGCGCCGCTCAGGGCCTGAAACAGCGCCGGAAAGCGGATGTCATAGCAGATCGACAGGCCAATCCCACCCCAGGGCGTTTCACCGACAATGGCTGATTGCCCACCGATATAGGCATTTGACTCACGCCAGCTTTCGCCGGTTGGGAGATCGACATCGAACAGGTGCATCTTGTCATAGCGCGCCCGGATATTGCCGCTATCGTCGATCAGCAGCGAGCGGTTGGCATATTTGTCGGGCGACTGTTCATGCCGCACCGCGATCGAGCCGAGCAACACCCACATGCCATGGCGGGTGGCCGCGGCGCGGATGCGGGCGAGGAACGGATCGTCTTGCTCCGCAACGATATGGCTAGCGGCGCGGTCACGGTCGCGGTCGATGAGGTTGCTCATTTCCGGCGTGCAGAATAGCCGGGCACCGCCTTCTGCGGCGCGGGCGATGGCCTGTTCGATGGTCGCGGCATTGGCATCGGGATCGATCCCCGACGTCATTTGCAACACGGCCGTGCGAAGCGTCATGGCATCTTCCTCAGTTGGCGAGCAGCGGGTCCAGCCCGCCCGCCCGATCCAGCGCGACAAGATCGTCGCAGCCCCCAATATGACGGCCATCGATGAAGACCTGTGGCATGGTCATGCGGCCACCCGAACGATCCACCATCTCCTGCTTCTTCGGCCCGCCCATGGTGACATCATATTCGATGGGCTGTACGCCCTTGGCGTGCAACAGGTCCAGCGCCCGGACGCAATAGGGGCAAAGAAACTTGGTGTAGATTTCAACCTGGGCCATGCGTGCTCCATCGATCCTTGTCTTTTCCCCAACTGTGGATCGCGCCGCCATCTGTCAAGCTTTCACCCCGATAGATCGCGGCAGACCCGTGCCCAGCACAGCACATCAACCCGTGCGGCACCCGCTTTTTTCAAGGCGCGGGCGCAACCGGCGGCGGTGGAGCCGGTGGTAAATACATCATCGATCAGGATGATATGGCAGCCGGTGACGCGCTGCGTGGCGCGGAATGCGCCGGAGACCGCCTTGGCCCGCGCCCGGCGACCGAGATGCCCAAGCGACGGCGTTGCCTTGATCCGCCGGAGCGCACCGCGCTGATGCGCCACGCCCGCCATGCGTGCCAGATGATCGGCGACCAGCACCGATTGGTTGAAGCCCCGTCGCCACAGTCGCCAACGGTGGAGCGGGACGGGGACAAGCAAGCGTGGCATGTCGGGGTGGGGTGGCGGCAATAGCCGCACCATCAACCGCGCCATCATCCGGGCATGGGCAAGATGCCGCCCGTGTTTGAGTTGGAGCACGACCGCGCGCGAAATGTCATCATAGGCCATGACCGCGCGCATCGCGTCAAAGGCCGGCGGATCGGCAAGACAATGGCCGCACCTTAATGCATGCTCCACCCCATGATGATCGGGCAAGGGATGGCCACATTGGCCGCAGGCGGGGCCGGTCAGGAAATGTGCCTGTGTCCAGCAATCGGCGCAGAAGTTGCCGGGATCGCCAAGGATGTCGCCACAGGCAATGCAGCGTGGGGGCAGCGCAAAGTCGATGACCGCACGCCCCATCTGACGCAGATACGCAACAAAGTTCACCATCACCAAAGCGTGAAGCATTGCACGCTGAGGGACAAGCGTTATGGCAATGCGAGATGAGTGCTGAACTGGAAATCTTTGATCGTGCGCTATTGCGCCGCCGCCGTGACCGTGCGGCGCGACGCGACCCGGATGCGCGCTTCTTGTTGCGGCAAGTTGATGAAGATCTGATGGATCGCATCGATTTCGTGCAGCGCAGCTTTGCCCGCGCGCTCGTGATCGGTGTGGCCGATTCGGCGCTGCCAGCCTGGCTGGAAGCGCGTGGCGTACAGGTGATCCGCTGCGATTCGAGTGCAGTTTTTGCGGATGAGGCAGGCGGCATCGCGCAGCTTGATCCGGATCGGCTGATGGGGCTTGAGGGGGGCTATGATCTGCTTGTCGCACCGGGCGGGCTCGACCTTGTCAATGATTTGCCCGGCATGCTGGTCCAGTGTCGCCGCCTGATGCAGCCTGATGCGATGTTCGTCGGCGTGATGGCGGGGGCGGGCTCGCTCTTATTATTGCGTGAGGCGTTGCAGCGCGCGGAAGAGGCCGAAGGCCGCGCCGCCGCACCGCGCCTGCATCCGCAAATCGATGTGCGCGCGGCGGGTGATTTGTTATCGCGTGCCGGTTTCGTGCAACCGGTGGCGGATTCATTCGGGCTGGATTTGCGCTATCGCGCCGCCGCCGATCTGATCGCGGACATTCGCGCCCATGGTGCGGCCAATGCGCTGCTGCGGCGGGACGTGCGCCCCTTTGGCAAGACTGGCTATCGTGCGATGGAGGCGTCGTTGATGGCCCATGCTGATGACAAGGGGCGTTTTGGCGAACGCGTCGAAATTCTGACGGTGACCGCTTGGACGCCGCCGCCGCGCGATTGACCCTAACCTACAGCAGCGCGTCAAGCAGCCCGATCAGCGGTCGGTCGGCGGGGGGCATGTCGATCGAGAACATTTGCGCCGGTGTCACCCATTGCATTGCTGTGGCGTGGTGGAGTTGGGGCGCTCCCTGCCATTTGCGCAGCACATAGAGCAGCAACAACAGATGCTTTTCGCCTAGCGACTCGCTGGCGAAGCAGGCGGGGGCAAGGCAGCTATGATCGACAATAATGCCCAGCTCTTCATGCAATTCCCGGATGATGGCGGCTTCCGGCGTTTCGCCCGGATCGACCTTGCCGCCGGGAAATTCCCATAATCCCGCCATTGGCTTGTTCGGCGGGCGTTGTTGCAGCAGCACCCGGCCCGCACTGTCGACCAGCGCAGCGGCGACCACGATCAGGAGGGGGCGGCTGGCCGTTGCCGAGGACGGGGTAGACGCTGAGTTCATAGGGAAGTTTTAACCTGCTTGTGACAGTCGGAGTGAACGGGTCGGAGATATAGAAACATGCGTAACCGGTGGCTAGGCGGGATTTGGCGACTATGGCATGATCAACATGGGGCATCGGCGCTCGAATATGGCCTGATCTGTGCCCTGATTTTCCTTGCGATGGCGGCTGCCGTCGGGACGGTGGCCGATGAAACGACTAGCATGTGGGGAAAAGTCACCGATGAATTTAATGCGGTCGCGCCCCAGCCGTAATAATATTCTTGTTCGATCTCCATGTGTTAGCAATTTATCAACCGTTATGGCGCCATAACGGATGGGTTCGGGGCGCGGAACACGCCTCGGGCAGGGGGAACATCCCAAGCTGTGTAACCAAGGAGTATATGTATGCGTATCGTTCGCAAGATTTTCGGGGACAATAAAGCCGCGACCGCCATCGAATATGGCCTGATCGCCGCGCTGATTGCAGTGGCCGCCATCACCGCGATGTCGGGTCTCGGCAACAGCCTCAAAAAGACCTTCAACAATGTGTCGACCGGTTTGAACGCGGCGACCTAATTTTCGGCTTGGTCGGGAGGGGCTGGCTCAAGTCAGCCCCCCGCACATTTTCACCTAACGGCCAAGCGGAGCTTCCCGTCCCGGGCGGTGTTCGTGGTCGTGCCGTGATGGGGCATGTTATGAAGCTGATTCAATATCTCGCGACGAGTAAAAAGGGGGCGACGGCCATCGAATATGGCTTGATTGCCGCCCTGATCGCCGTCGCCGCCATTACCGCGATGTCGGGACTTGGAAATAGTCTCAAGAAGACCTTCAACAATGTGTCGAACAGCTTGAGCTCGGTGAAATAAACATGCGAACAGGCTGACGACAGAAGGGGTGGGGCGTGATCGCTACCACCCCTTTGGGCGTTTATGGTGAATGCCTGTTGAGGATAAATTTAAGCCAAATATAAGCCTTTGTGATCTACACGCGGTCTGGTTCGTGCCCCTGAGCAAGGCGCGGACTTGGGGACATATGACCATATGGCACCAAGGAGACTGCACGTGTATCTCATTCGTAAGCTCATCAAGAATAACCGAGCCGCCACCGCCATTGAATATGGCCTGATTGCCGCCCTGATCGCCGTTGCGGCGATTACCGCGATGCGGAGCCTGGGCAACAGCCTGACCAAGACCTTCAACAACGTGGCCACCAATCTCAACTCGGTCGGCTGAGCGAACACCCCATTGATGATGAAAGAGGCCGGGGCAATTGTCCCGGCCTTTTTTTTATGTCGATTTTTATGAATCAGCGGTCGGATGAAAACCAATAATTAATAATTAGAGCTTAATTCTTGCTTTCATCGGGGCATGGAACAGCCCGGATTGGGAACATTATCGTCAGGAAGCAAGGAGACACGTTATGCAGTTCATCCGCAAGATGCTGGCCAACAACAAGGCCGCCACCGCCATTGAATACGGCCTGATCGCCGCTCTGATCTCGGTTGCCGCCATCACTGCCCTGCAGGGCGTGGGCAACAGCCTGAAGACCACTTTCAACAACGTCTCGACGAGCCTGAACGCGGCCTAATCGGTCGCGCGGGCCTGCGGGCACTCGCATCAAAGGGGTCGGAACCGCTGGTTCCGGCCCCTTTTGCGTTTACGGGCCATAGATGATCAGCTTGACCTTCTGGCCCGGTGTCAATCGGCTGTTTTGGTCAAGCGCGTTCAGCGTCAAAAAGCGTTCCAGCCGGTAATCGCTATAGGCCATGCGGGCCGAGAGTGACGCGGGCGTATCTCCGGCCTTAACCGCCACCACATCGACAACGCGCGGCTTGATCGCCTTAGCCTCGGCATCGCTCATCCGGCTGAAGCTGTTGACCAGTGATGCCAGCGGGCCGGTGCCTTGTCCTGCCGGGGCGATGGTCATGAAATGATAGGCCATCGGACCGAAATCATAGGCGGTGACCACGACATCAACCTGACCCGACGCATTATTGGCGCGCGCGCTGGCTTGGGCGGCGTGAATGCCATTGATCTCGATATTGCGGATCTCGCTATAATTGATCGTGCTATTGCCCGCGATGGATTTGAACACCGCATCAATATATCCGGCCAGCCCATTGCCCGGCATCCGTCCTGCAGAAAATTGGGCCTTGGCCCCGCTGCCGCTGATCGTCACCGCCTCGGTGCCGTTGACGATCTGATAACCCGCCGGTGCAGCAAATTTCAGCTTGAGCACGGGATGGAGGAATTGCTGGCCGCTGACAAAACCTTCCTTCGGGTCATCGTCATAGAGCATGCCATCCAGCATATTGAGAAACGCGTCGCGGTTGCGCGCGCCTTTGCCTTGCGGGATGCCGGTGGCGCTGGCCTGCTTGCGGGCGCGGGTGACGCGGTCGGTGCTGTTCGGATGGGTGCTGGCCCATGCCGGAATGTTGCGCGCTTGGCCTGAAAGCCGCGACTGGAGCGCTGTTTCAGCCCCAAGCGAGGCGAGCATGCTGGAGGCGGCATAGGGATCATAGCCACCGCGTGCGAGATAGGTCACGCCCAGATCATCGGCCTGATATTCCTGCTTGCGCGAAAAGCCGAGGGTGTAAAGCTGGGTGCCATAGCCTGCGAGCTGGCTCAACGCGGTGTTGCCGGTGAGCGCGCCGACCCCCATGGAAAGAATCTGGCCAATGGTGGAGGTGGTGTTGCGCTTGGCCGAATGGCGGGCCGCGACATGGCCGACCTCATGCCCCATCACGGACGCCAGTTCCGCCTCATCATTCATCAGCGCCAGCAATTGGCGCGTGACATAGACATAGCCGCCGGGGATCGCGAAGGCGTTTTCGACCGGCGAGTTGAGCAACGTCACGGTGAAATCGCCCTCGGCATTCGACAGGCCGGACTGAAGCGATATTTTCTTGCCGACGCGGGTAACATAGGTGGCCTGCGTGCCTTCATAGGCACCACCATATTCGGCCAGCAGATCGGGGTGATATTTTGCGCCCTGCGCCTTTTCGCTGGGGGAAATCGCGCGCGGTGCGGCGCTTTTCGTGCTTTGCGCATCGCTTTGCGGGGCGTAGCTCGCGCTGCTGGCGAGGGCAATCGCGGTGAGGGCGATCAGGCCGTTGCGCATCATTTTGCTGTCTCCACTTTCCGGCATTGGGGGTCATTACGCCAAAGAACGATGAACGGTTGCTGAGCATCACGCATCCGGGCGACGGACTCGAGCGGGCCGTTCCCATGGATGATCCCCCACGGCGCTCTTGCCATAGCGGACCTGCCACCGGGAAAGCACAAGCATTCCACCCCCCATTTCGTCAAGCGTCTCGCGATCCCATCGCAATTTGCGAGGCTGGCAGGCTGGGGGTAGACGACGCGGCGCGATCACCAGATCAAGCCCGGCGCACCATTGGGTGAAGGCCTGCCAAGGCAGCATATTGTCTGATCGGATAAAGCCGATGGTCGTTGCCCGCCCATCTCGCCATAGTTGGACCGTGCAGGCATCGGGCGAACAGTCCACGCCGGGGTGGCTGTCCATCGCGCGCAATTGCAACTGATCAAGCCCGGCGGATTCGGCCAGCGCGTCCCGTACGAAATCGCCCGCCCGGTCACGCAGCAGCAGGACCGCGCCATCATCAAGGCGGACGAGCGCATGGCGGCCGTCGCGCGTCACGATCAGGTCCGGGGCGGGGGCAAGCGCCGCGAGCACGCTCGCCACACCCACCGGCACCAGCCCAAGCCAGCGCCAGCCGGTCTGCCAAAGCAACAGCCACAGGCCGCCGAAGATGAACAGCGCAAAGGACCACATCGGCATCGCCGCCAGCAACAAGGTCGAGCCGGGCAGGCTGGCGGCTTGCGTGGCAAGTTCGAGCAGCAGATGAATGGCCTTGCCCACGAGCCACCAGCAAGGCGCGCCCAGCCCGATCAGATCGAGCAGCAGCGCCAGCCCGGCCAGCGGCATGATCGCAAAGGTCGTTAACGGAATGGCGAGAATATTGGCGAACACGCCATAAAGTCCGGCGCGATGAAAATGGAACAGCACAATCGGGGTGAGTATCAATTCCACCGCAAAGCCGCTGAGCAATAGCATCGCCACGGCGCGCGCCAATCGGTGTGTCTGCGGCTCTTCCCGCCGTTCGAAGCGATGACGGATGACAGGATGTTCATGCAGCGCGACCAGCACAACAATCGCGGCAAAGCTCATCTGGAAGCTGGGGCCGACCAGCGCTTCCGGCCAGAGCAGCAAGACGATCATGGCGGCGGTGGCAACCAGCCTCAGGCTGACGGCGCGGCGGCCAAGTGCCATGCCGGTCAATACCAACAGCGCGGCAAGGCACGATCGCACGGCAGGCACCTCGGCCCCGGTCAACAGGGTATAGAGGATCGCCATCAGCGCGCCGATGGCGGCACTGATCAAGGGCAGTGGCCATCGGAGCGCCAATCGCTCGCTCAGGGCGAGGAGCGCAAGGGCGAGCGCCATGCTGGCGCCAACCACGGCCGTGATATGCAGGCCGCTGACGGACAGCAGATGCGCCAGTCCGCTCGCGCGCATCGCTTCGGCATCATCTGGTGCAATCCGCCCTGTGCTGCCGACCGCAAGCGCAACCGCAATCCCGCCCTCGCGCGGTGGCAGGCGGGTGGCGATATGATCCGCGATCCGGTTACGCAGGCGATCAAGCCGCTGCGCGAAAGTGTCCGGATCGGCGGTGCTGATGATGATGGGGCGATCCAGCATCGTCCCCGTCGCGCCGATTTGCTGGAACCACGCGCTGCGGGCAAAACTATAGCCGCCGGGCAGCATGGCCGGGGCAGGGGGCATTAATCTCGCCCGCAGGTGCATCACGGTACCGGCAGGCCATAGGCCGGGCGTGCTGCTTCCCGGCGCGATTTGCGCACTGATCCGCAGCCGGGCAGGCAGGTCGTTGCGGCCAAGTGGTGCGACAATATAGCGCAATTTTTCGTCCGCCGCGCGATCTTCGGCGGACAGAATCCGGGCGTCAAACGCGGTGACACGCGGGCCATCCAAGATCGGTGCGGCCAATCGCTCCGCCCGCCACCAGGCGCTTGTCAGGCCAAGCGCGGCAGTGACGCCGAGGATGATCAGGCTGCGCCCCGTCCAGCGCGACTGGCCGAGCGCCACGCCCAGCGCCGCGATGCTGGCGAACAGCAAGACCATGGCGATCCAGTCCGCGCGGTGCGGCAGCGCAAACCAGCAGCCAATGCCGCCGCCGAGCGATACCGGCAACCAGAGCGGCAATTGGTGCCGTTCGCGCCCGAGCCATGTGTCGAGCGCGACATGAATCTGGGAGAGATCCATGTTTGATTGCGCCCAACGCGTAATCCGCGCAGCAGATGGTTCCATCCGCGCTGAAAATGGTTTAGGGCCGCGCTGGTCCGATCCGGGCATCCCACGGTTTTGCGAGGTGAAGCGCGTGAGCGCAAGCGAGAATTCTTCAACGATTGTAACACGTTTTGCCCCGTCGCCTACGGGCTTCCTGCACATTGGCGGTGCGCGCACAGCGTTGTTCAACTGGCTTTTCGCCCGCCATCACGGCGGAAAATTCCTGCTGCGCATCGAGGATACGGATCGAGCCCGCTCGACCCAGCCCGCGATCGACGCGATTATCGACGGCATGCGTTGGCTGGGCCTCGACTGGGACGGCGAGCCGGTGTTCCAATTCGCCCGCGCCGCGCGTCATGCCGAAGTGGCCTATCAGATGCTGGAAACAGGCCACGCCTATCGTTGCTTCGCCACGTCGGAGGAACTGGAGGCGATGCGTGCCGAACAGCGCGAGAAGAAGCTGCCGATGCGCTATGATGGCCGCTGGCGTGACCGTGATCCGTCGGAGGCACCAGAAGGCGCGCCGTTCGTGATCCGGATCAAGGCCCCGCGCGACGGTGCTGTCACGATTCACGACCGGGTGCAGGGCGATGTCACCGTTCAGAATGCGGAACTGGACGACATGATCCTGCTGCGTTCCGATGGCACGCCAACCTATATGCTGGCGGTGGTGGTCGATGACCATGACATGGGGGTGACCCATGTGATTCGCGGCGACGACCATCTCAACAACGCCTTCCGTCAATTGACGATCTATCGCGCCATGGGCTGGCCGGAACCGGTCTATGGCCATGTGCCGCTGATTCATGGGGCGGATGGGGCCAAGCTGTCCAAGCGTCATGGTGCCCTTGGTGTCGAGGCCTATCGTGACGAGATGGGGATGCTGCCGGAAGCGGTGTGCAACTATCTGCTCCGGCTTGGCTGGGGCCATGGCGATGACGAGATCATCAGCCGCGAGGAAGCGGTGCGGTGGTTCGATATCGGCGATGTCGGCAAGGCACCATCGCGTTTTGACCAGAAGAAGCTGGAACATGTGAACGGCCATTATATCCGCGAGTCGGACAATGGTCGGCTTGCAAGCTTGGCGCGGCAGGATGTGGAGGCCGGAATCGGTCGCCAAATCACCGATTTAGAGGCGGATGTGTTGCTCCGCAGCATGGAATTTATCAAGCCGCGAGCCAAGAATCTCAAGGAAATTGCCGCATCAGCATTGTTTTTGTTTCGCAATCGCCCAATTGCCATGGACGAAAGCGCAAAAGCGCTGCTAGACGAACCCGCTAGGACGATGCTCGGACTCGCCCTTACGGCGCTTTCGTCGCTCGATGACTGGTCGGCAGATGCCCTTGATGGGGCGGTGCGGCAGGTCGCCGAGGATGCGGGGGTCAAGCTTGGCAAGATAGCGCAACCGTTGAGGGCGGCGCTGACAGGCCAGGCGACAAGCCCGGGCATTTTTGATGTGTTGTTGCTGCTCGGCCGGGAAGAAAGCCTTGGCCGTATCAGCGATCAGTTGACGAATTGAGAAGGTTGGAGACTGACATGGGGAATGAGGCAGCACGGCTCGAACTCGGGGGCAATGCGTCGGATTATAAGGTCCTGTCCGGCACTGTTGGCCCGGATGTGGTCGATATTCGGAAATTATACGCCAATACCGGTGCGTTTACCTACGATCCCGGCTTCACCTCGACCGCAAGCTGCGAGTCCAAGATCACCTATATTGATGGTGATGAGGGCGTGCTGTTGCACCGTGGCTATCCGATCGATCAGCTCGCTGAACAGTCGAGCTTCATGGAAGTCGCCTATCTCCTGCTGAACGGTGAACTGCCGAGCAAGGACAAGCTGGACAGCTTCACCCGCACCATCAGCCGCCACACCATGCTGCATGAACAGCTGGCGACCTTCTATCGCGGTTTTCGTCGCGATGCGCACCCGATGGCGATCATGTGCGGTGTTGTTGGCGCGCTGTCGGCTTTCTATCACGATTCGACCGACATCAACGATCCGTATCAGCGCATGGTGGCCTCGCACCGCCTGATCGCGAAGATGCCGACGATTGCGGCGATGGCCTATAAATATTCGGTCGGTCAGCCGTTCATCTATCCGGATAACACGCTGAGCTATACCGGCAACTTCCTGCGCATGACCTTTGGCGTGCCGGCGGAAGAATATGTGGTTGACCCCGTCGTCGAAGCGGCGATGGATAAGATCTTCACCTTGCATGCTGACCATGAACAGAATGCGTCGACCTCGACCGTGCGTCTTGCCGGTTCGTCGGGCGCCAATCCGTTCGCCTGCATCGCGGCGGGCATTGCCTGTCTGTGGGGCCCGGCACATGGCGGCGCCAACGAAGCTGCGCTCAACATGTTGCGTGAAATCGGTACCGTTGATCGTATCCCGGAATATATCGCCCGCGCCAAGAATAAGGACGATCCGTTCCGCCTGATGGGCTTTGGTCACCGCGTTTACAAAAACTACGATCCGCGTGCCAAGGTCATGCAGAAGACCGCGAATGAAGTGCTGGAGCGCCTTGGCGTCAAGGATCCGATCTTCGACGTGGCCCGCGAACTGGAACAGATCGCACTCAACGACCCGTATTTCGTCGAGAAGAAGCTCTACCCGAATGTGGACTTTTATTCGGGCGTGATCCTGTCGGCGATTGGCTTCCCGACCACCATGTTCACCGTGCTGTTCGCGCTCGCCCGGACCGTGGGTTGGGTGGCGCAGTGGAACGAGATGATCTCGGACCCCGAACAGAAGATCGGCCGTCCGCGCCAGCTTTATACCGGCGCGACGTTCCGCGATTACGTCCCGGTCGACAAGCGCTAAGCTTCTCACCGGGCGGTTCGCCTGACATCGAAAACCCCGCTCTTCCGATGGGAAGGGCGGGGTTTTCCCATGGCTCACAATCTGGGTATCGGCCAAGGGCACATCATGCCCGGCCTGTCGTTCTCTTAGTAGCGGCGCAGCAGACCGGCGAGCTTGCCCTGGATGCGCACTTGTTGTGGGCGATAGCGCTGCGGATCATAGGCGCGATTGGCAGGATCGAGCCGAACCATCGACCCTTCCTTGCGGAAATATTTAAGGGTCGCCTCGCTATCGTCGATCAATGCGACCACGATTTCGCCGTCGCGCGCGGTTTCGGTGCGGCGGATCAGTGCATAGTCGCCGTCCAATATGCCCGCTTCGACCATCGAGTCACCGGCAACCTCAAGCGCATAATGTTCGCCCGGCCCGAGCAGGGCGGCAGGCACGGCCAATTGGCTTTGTCCTTCCATCGCCTCAATCGGCATGCCCGCCGCGATGCGGCCATGGAGCGGGATCTCCAACACATCATTGGCGGCGGATGCGTGAGACTGCGGGGCAGGGGCGCGCGCCGCACCGAGATCAACCACATTCCCCGCATTAGCAGTGGACGCACGCGGGGCGGGTGCGCCTTCCGGCACCTTCGTGACTTCCAACGCGCGGGCGCGATTGGGCAGGCGGCGGATGAATTCGCGTTCTTCCAATGCCGAGATCAGCCGGTGCACCCCAGATTTGGACTTGAGGTCCAACGCCTCCTTCATTTCCTCAAACGAGGGGGAGACGCCCGTTTCAGCGAGACGGTCGCGGATGAAGCAGAGCAGTTCAAGTTGCTTGGCAGTGAGCATGGCCGGACCTTCCACTCAGAAGAACAGTGTTGGAACGTATAGGCAACATCGCGGAACAGGTCAAGCGCCCTCTGCTTTCGGTTGACCGGGCGGAAGGGGCGGTTTACAGGGTTTTCCAACGCCCGATCCATCCGGGACCGGCGGTGCATGCGCGGCACTGCCAACGAATAGGATGATTTGGGTTTCAGACGCGTTGAAAGCTGCGGTTTCCTCTTGGGGGCGACCTGCGGCTTTTTCGTGTTTTATGCGCAGGTCAAATGACTGAACTGCAACGGTTAATAGCGAAGAAGGCGACACGCACTCATGGCTACCAAGGCGGCCCCATCGGGCTCTTCGAAGCGCATCCGCAAGGTGTTCGGCAACATCCACGAAGTCGTGGAAATGCCCAACCTGATCGAGGTGCAGCGCGAATCATATGAACAGTTCCTGCGCTCCAACCCGGCGACCGGCTATGTGTCCGGCCTGGAAAAGACGCTGCGCAGCGTGTTCCCGATCCGCGATTTCGCCGGTACGGCGGAATTGGATTTCGTGAACTACGAGCTGGAAGAGCCGAAGTACGATATCGATGAGTGCCGTCAGCGTGGCATCACCTTCGCCGCCCAGATGCGCGTCACGCTGCGCCTGATCGTGTTCGAAGTGGATCCGGATACCGAGACCCGTTCGGTGCTCGATATCAAGGAGCAGGACGTCTATATGGGCGATATGCCGCTCATGACCGAGAACGGCACGTTCATCATCAACGGCACCGAGCGCGTCATCGTGTCGCAGATGCACCGTTCGCCGGGTGTGCTGTTCGACCATGATCGTGGCAAGACCCATTCCTCGGGCAAATATCTCTTCGCTGCCCGCGTCATCCCTTATCGTGGTTCGTGGCTCGATTTCGAGTTCGACGCCAAGGATATCGTCAACGTCCGCATCGACCGCAAGCGCAAGCTGCCGGTCACGTCGTTGCTGTTCGCGCTTGGCCTCAACAGCGAGCAGATCCTGCATCACTTCTACAACATCACCTTCTGGGAACGTGGCCAGGGTGGCTGGCGCATTCCGTATCTGGCGGAAGCCTGGCGGAACCAGAAGCCGGCATTTGACGTCGTCAACGCCGAAACCGGTGAAATTGTCTTCGGTCAAGGCTCGAAGGTCAGCCCGCGCGCGGCCAACAAGGCGGCGAAGGACGGACTTGCCACGCTGTTGATTCCGACCGAGGAAATCTTCGGTCGCTATGCCGCGTCGGACCTGATCAACGAACAGACCGGCGAAATCTACATTGAAGCCGGTGACGAAGTGTCGCCGGAAAATCTCGAAAAGCTCGACAAGGCCGGGATCGACCGCCTCGAACTGCTCGACATTGATTATGTCAACACCGGCCCGTGGATGCGCAACACGCTGCGCGCCGACAAGGCGGAAGAACGTGATCAGGCGCTGGACTCGATCTATCGCGTCATGCGCCCGGGCGAACCGCCGACGAAGGAAACCGCCGAGGCGCTGTTCGCTGGCCTGTTCTTCGACAATGAGCGCTACGATCTCTCGGCCGTGGGCCGCGTGAAGCTCAACATGCGTCTTGGCCTTGATTGCCCGGACGATGTTACCACGCTGCGTTCGGAAGATATTTTGTCGGTCGTGAAGACCCTCGTCGACCTGAAGGACGGCAAGGGCGAAATCGACGATATCGACAACCTCGGTAACCGTCGTGTCCGTTCGGTGGGCGAACTGCTGGAAAACCAGTATCGCGTCGGCCTGCTGCGCATGGAGCGTGCGGTCAAGGAACGCATGTCCTCGGTCGATGTCTCGACCGTCATGCCGAACGACATGATCAACGCCAAGCCGGCGGTGGCGGCTGTGCGTGAATTCTTCGGCTCGTCGCAGCTGTCGCAGTTCATGGATCAGACCAACCCGCTGTCCGAAGTGACGCACAAGCGTCGTGTTTCGGCCCTCGGGCCGGGCGGTCTGACGCGCGAACGTGCGGGCTTCGAAGTCCGCGACGTTCACCCGACCCATTATGGCCGTATCTGCCCGATTGAAACGCCGGAAGGCCCGAACATCGGTCTGATCAACTCGCTGGCATCGTTCAGCCGGGTCAACAAATATGGCTTCATCGAAACCCCGTACCGCAAGGTCATTGACGGCAAGGTAACGAGCGAAGTCGTCTATCTGTCGGCAATGGAAGAAGCCAAGCACACCATCGCGCAGGCTTCGGCCGAACTGAACGCGGATGGCAGCTTTGGCGAGGAACTGGTGTCGTCGCGTCAGGCTGGCGAATTCCTGATTTCGCCGCGCGAAAACATCACGTTGATGGACGTGTCGCCCAAGCAGCTCGTTTCGGTCGCCGCATCGCTCATCCCGTTCCTGGAAAACGATGACGCCAACCGCGCGCTCATGGGCTCGAACATGCAGCGCCAGGCGGTGCCGCTGGTGCGTGCCGAGGCGCCGTTTGTTGGCACTGGCATGGAATCGACGGTGGCCCGTGACTCGGGTGCGGCGATTACTGCCCGCCGTTCGGGTGTGGTCGATCAGGTCGACGCCACCCGCATCGTGGTGCGCGCATCGGGCCAGGTCGAAGCTGGCAAGTCCGGCGTCGACATCTACACGCTGCAGAAGTTCCAGCGTTCCAACCAGTCCACCTGCATCAACCAGCGTCCGCTGGTGAAGGTGGGCGACATTGTGACCGGTGGCGACGTAATCGCCGACGGCCCGTCGACCGAACTGGGCGAACTGGCACTGGGTCGCATCTCGCTCGTCGCGTTCATGCCGTGGAATGGCTATAACTATGTAGTCTCGATCCTGATATCGGAACGCATCGTGAAGGACGACGTGTTCACGTCGATCCACATCGATGAATTCGAAGTCATGGCCCGCGATACCAAGCTGGGGCCGGAAGATATCACCCGCGACATCCCGAACGTCGGCGAGGAAGCCCTGCGCAGCCTCGACGAAGCGGGCATCGTCTATATCGGCGCGGAAGTCGAACCGGGTGACATTCTGGTCGGCAAGATCACGCCAAAGGGTGAAAGCCCGATGACGCCGGAAGAAAAGCTGCTGCGCGCCATCTTTGGTGAAAAGGCATCTGACGTGCGTGACACGTCGCTGCGCTTGCCGCCGGGCGTGACCGGAACGGTTGTCGAAGTGCGCGTGTTCAACCGTCACGGCATCGACAAGGACGAACGTGCCATGGCGATCGAACGCGAGGAAATCGACCGTCTCGCGAAGGATCGCGAAGACGAACGCGGCATTCTCAACCGTGCGACCTATGGCCGCCTGAAGGACATGCTGCTCGGCCAGATCGCCGCTGCAGCCCCGAAGGGCGTCAAAAAGGGTTCGGAAATCACCGCAGAGCTGATCGGCGAAGTCGAGAAGCACGAATGGTGGAAGTTCGCGGTGCAGGACGATGCGGTCCAGGCCGATCTCGAAGCGGTGAAGGCGCAGTATGATGAAGCCGTTGGCATCATCAACCGCAAGTTCGAAGACCGTCGCGAGAAGCTGGAACGCGGTGACGATCTGGCACCGGGTGTGTTGAAGATGGTCAAGGTGTTCGTCGCGGTGAAGCGCAAGCTGCAGCCGGGCGATAAAATGGCCGGTCGTCACGGCAACAAGGGTGTCATCTCGCGGATTCTGCCGCAGGAAGACATGCCGTTCCTTGCAGACGGTACCCCGGTTGATATCGTGCTCAACCCGCTGGGCGTGCCGTCGCGCATGAACGTCGGGCAGATCTTCGAAACGCACCTCGGCTGGGCGGCGCGTGGTCTGGGTCGCCAGATTGCGTCCGCGCTGGAAGATTGGCGTGATGCCAATCGCGGTGTCGAGGGTGGGTCTCCCCCGTCGGCAGTGCGTGAGCGCATGAAGATCGTCTATGGCGATGTCTATGCCGGTGATATCGATAAGCGTAGCGATGCGGAAATCGTCGAAATGGCGGGCCTGCTGACCAACGGCGTGCCGATGGCAACGCCGGTGTTCGACGGTGCACGTGAAGCGGACGTTGCCGAAATGCTCGCGCTCGCGGGTCTCGACACATCGGGTCAGGTGGAACTGTTCGACGGTCGTACCGGGGATCAGTTCGACCGTAAGGTGACCGTCGGCTACATCTATATGCTGAAGCTGCACCACCTTGTGGACGACAAGATCCACGCGCGTTCGATCGGGCCGTACAGCCTCGTCACCCAGCAGCCGCTGGGCGGTAAGGCCCAGTTCGGTGGTCAGCGCTTCGGGGAAATGGAAGTGTGGGCGCTCCAGGCTTATGGTGCTGCCTATACCTTGCAGGAAATGCTCACGGTCAAGTCGGACGACGTGGTCGGCCGTACCAAGGTCTACGAAGCGATCGTCAAGGGCGACGATACCTTCGAAGCGGGCATCCCGGAAAGCTTCAACGTGCTGGTCAAGGAAATGCGCTCGCTCGGCCTCAACGTCGAACTCAAGTCGATTGAGCAAGGCGATGATGTTGCCGAGGCAGCCGAATAACGGCTGCTTGCGCATCACCTGGATTTTAACCCCTAACCCCTCCCCGATGCGGGAGGGGGCCGGAGTAAGAAAATGAACGAACTGACCAATTTCGCCAATCCGATTGCCAAGCCGGAATCCTTCGACCAGATCCAGATCGGGATCGCTTCGCCGGAACGCATCCGCAGCTGGTCTTATGGTGAGATCAAGAAGCCGGAAACCATCAACTACCGCACGTTCAAGCCGGAACGTGATGGCCTGTTCTGCGCCCGTATCTTTGGCCCGATCAAGGATTACGAATGCTTGTGCGGCAAGTACAAGCGGATGAAGTACAAGGGCATTGTCTGCGAAAAGTGCGGTGTGGAAGTGACCGTATCGAAGGTCCGCCGCGAACGCATGGGCCATATCGAGCTGGCCGCACCGGTTGCCCATATCTGGTTCCTCAAGTCGCTGCCGAGCCGCATCGGCCTGCTGCTCGACATGCAGCTCAAGCAGCTGGAGCGCGTGCTCTATTTCGAGAACTATATCGTGCTCGAACCGGGCCTGACCGCGCTTGAGAAGTTCCAGCTCTTGAACGAGGATGAACTCCTCGACGCGCAGGACGAATATGGCGAAGACGCCTTCTCTGCGGGCATTGGTGCCGAAGCCGTGCGCGTCATGCTCGAAAATCTCGATCTTGAGGGCGAGCGCGACGATCTGCTCAAGGAACTGGCCGAAACCGAGTCCGAGCTGAAGCCGAAGAAGATCATCAAGCGCCTGAAGGTCGTGGAGAGCTTCATCGATTCCGGCAACCGCCCGGAATGGATGATTCTGGAAGTCGTACCGGTCATTCCGCCTGAACTGCGCCCGCTGGTGCCGCTCGATGGTGGCCGTTTCGCGACCTCCGATTTGAACGACCTTTATCGTCGCGTCATCAACCGTAACAACCGTCTGAAGCGGCTGATGGAACTGCGCGCGCCGGACATCATCGTCCGCAACGAAAAGCGCATGTTGCAGGAAGCGGTAGACGCCCTGTTCGATAATGGTCGCCGTGGCCGCACCATTACGGGCGCCAACAAGCGTCCGCTGAAGTCGCTGTCCGACATGCTCAAGGGCAAGCAGGGCCGCTTCCGTCAGAACCTGCTCGGCAAGC
>CAIJLZ010000003.1 GCA_903821605.1 uncultured Sphingomonadales bacterium
CGAGTTCAGGATGACGAAATCGTTTTGATAGTCTAAGGCCAACACATGCATTTTCTCGACCAAGCAAAAATCTTTATCCGTTCCGGCGCCGGTGGCCCGGGAGCGGTCAGCTTTCGTCGTGAAAAATATGTACAATATGGGGGCCCGGACGGCGGCAATGGCGGCAAGGGTGGCGATGTCATCTTTGAAGCGGTAGCTGGACTGAACACGCTTATCGACTTTCGTTATGCGCAGCATTTCAAAGCGATGCGCGGTATTCAGGGCATGGGCCGTGATCGCCACGGTGCCTATGGCGACGATTTGGTCATTCAGGTGCCCGTGGGCACACAGGTGCTGGCCGATGACGAAGAACGATCGCTATTGCTCGATTTGACCGAGGTTGGCCAACGCGTTGTGTTCCTGCGCGGTGGCGATGGCGGTCGCGGTAACGCATCGTATAAAAGCTCAACCAACCGCGCCCCGCGTCAGCATGGCCCCGGTTGGCCGGGCGAAGAAAAATATGTCTGGCTGCGCCTGAAATTGCTGGCGGACGCCGGACTTGTCGGCATGCCGAACGCGGGCAAATCGACCTTCATCAATCAGGTGTCGAATACCAAGGCCAAGGTTGGCGATTATCCTTTCACGACGACCCGCCCGCAATTGGGCGTCGTTGACCATAAATCGCGCGAGTTTGTTCTGGCGGATATTCCAGGGCTTATCGCTGGTGCAGCCGAAGGCGTGGGCATTGGTGATCGCTTTTTGGGCCACATTGAACGTTGCCGCATCCTCATTCATTTGATCGACGCGACGCAGGATGACCCCATCGCCGCGTGGCATATCGTGTGTGACGAATTGAGCGAATATGGCGCGGCGTTGGATGAAAAGCCGCAGATTGTCGCGCTGAACAAGGGCGACTTGCTTGATCCCGAATTGATGGCCGACATTGCCGAGCAATTGCAGGCAGCCGGCGCGTTGGACGTGATATCCATTTCCGGTGCAACGGGGCAGGGCGTTGATCTTGTGCTCGACCGGATTTTGGAAGCGCTGCCCGCCAAAAGCGGGATCGAAGGCGCAAAGGCCGATGGCATTACCGAGGACGGGACATGGTCGCCAATCTAAACGCCGCATTCCTGCCGACGTCTTGCCCGCTGTTGGTGGTCAAGGTCGGATCGTCGCTGCTGGTGCAGCCCGACGGGAGTGTGCGGCGGCAATGGTTGGAAACGCTCGTTGCGGATATCAGCGCGCGGCATAAGGCCGGGCAGCGGATCGTTATCGTCACCTCAGGCGCGATCGCATTGGGTGCGCGCCGTCTGGGTTTTGAAAAAGGCGGCCGCAGCAGCCTCGCCGATGCGCAGGCCGCGGCATCGGTTGGGCAAATTGTGCTGTCGGGCATCTGGGCCGAGCTGCTCAACGCCCAGTCGCTTGCTGCGGCGCAAATGCTCGTGACGCTGGATGATCTGGAGGATCGCCGCCGCTATTTGAACATTGCGGCGACGCTCGACCGCCTTTTGGGTGCAGGGGCCGTTCCTGTCATCAATGAAAATGACAGCGTCGCTACCGAAGAAATCCGCTTTGGCGACAATGACCGGCTCGCCGCCCGCGTTGCGCAGGCGGCTGGCGCCAGCGGGGTGATTTTGCTGTCGGATGTCGATGGCCTGTTCGACCGCGCGCCACATTTGCCCGGTGCGACATTGTTACCGACAATCGAAAAAATTGACGGCCATGTGCGCGTGATGGTGGCGGAGGGTTCATCCTCTGGCATGGGGTCGGGCGGTATGGCGTCCAAGCTGGATGCCGCCGACA
>CAIJLZ010000004.1 GCA_903821605.1 uncultured Sphingomonadales bacterium
AATAACAATGTCAAAGAGCCGAAAAAACCGACGCACCAGCAACCAGTATTTCTACCGGTAATCCGGAACGCCCGCTTTTAGCTAACCGCACCTGCTTCAGAACCCAGCTAAACCGTCCGTCTCCGTCCGGCCCAGCAGCTCGTCCGCTGCGGTGAACAGCCCTCTACGGATGGAGGGGGGTGCGGTCAACCACTTTGTTGCGGAAATTTGACAGCGCGAGAAAAAATGACGTTTAATCAGTGAGTTATTTCGCGACAGCCGATCGGGACGCTGCGACACGCCGCTGTGCCGATTGGCACCGAAAGGTGATTTTGGCGGGTTTAGGCGGAGAATCACGACAGAATCGCGGCCCGATATGATTCCCCGCACCAGACTCAGGCCGAAGAATCGGCGCCATCCTCTGCTGGTCACGGCCCGCGCCTTGCTGTTAGAACCGCTGCAACGCCTGAGCGGCGAGAATGGAGACGTTGATGATTGAGCTATATTACTGGGCCACGCCCAACGGACATAAGGTGACGATGTTGCTGGAGGAGACCGGCCTCCCCTATCGCGTTCATCCCGTCAACATCAGCACGGGCGAACAGTTCGACCCGGCCTTTCTCGCCATCGCCCCCAATAATCGCATTCCCGCGGTCGTCGACACCGCACCACAGGATCACGGCGCGCCCTTATCGCTGTTCGAATCCGGGGCGATCCTGCTGTATCTTGCCGAGAAGGCCGGCCAGTTCATCCCGAGCGACCTGCGCGGGCGGGCCGAGGTGCTGCAATGGTTGTTCTGGCAGATGGGCGGGCTTGGACCGATGGCCGGGCAGAACCATCATTTCGTCGGCTATGCGCCAGAGCAAGTCCCCTATGCGATCCGGCGCTATGTCAACGAGACAGCGCGTCTATACGGCGTCATGAACAAGCGGCTGGCGGATCGGGCCTATCTCGCGGGCGATGCCTATAGCATCGCCGATATGGCGGCCTATCCGTGGGTGGTGCCGCATGAACGCCAGCAACAGGATCTGAACGACTTCCCCCATCTCCAGCGCTGGTTCGAAGCGATTGGCGCGCGACCGGCAACGATCCGCGCCTATGCAGTGGGCGATATCGTCAAGGACCTGCCGGAGCCGAGCGAAGAGGAGCGCCAACGCATTCTGTTCGGCAACCCGCCGGCCAAGGCTTAAGCGTCAGACCGCGCAGGCTTAGGCCTGTTGGAGCATGTTGGCATGGAGATAGGCCGGATTGCCGGTCACCTCCGTGCCGACCCAGCCGGGCAGTTCGATATCCTGATGGGGATAATCCAGTTCGACCTCGGCGGTGATTACGCCTTCAAGCGCGCCTTCATAGACATCGACAATCCAAACCAGTCCGCCAAAATGCAGCAGGTGACGGATGCGTTCAACCAGCAGCCCCTCACAATGATCGGCCAACAGGATGTCCGCATCATTCAGCGGGATCTCATAGTTGAACTCACGACGCGACAGGCCGGTGCGCGGCCCTTTGAGCGTGAGAAATGCCCGCTCCGCCTCGCGCCGGACGCGCAGCTTGGTGCCGGGCATGTGCATCACCAGCCCGTCGCGCAAATGGATGGTTTTGACGACAGACGCCTTCCAGCCTTGGCCGGATACGAGAAACTTACGCTTCGCCTCGATCTTCATGGACCTTCTCCCCCCGGGCGGGCCTGTCATATGACGCTACTATGACAAGCAGCGATGGCAGGCGCAAGCCATCGACAGGGCCTTGAAAATAAGGTGGGACGCCCCAAGTCTGAAGGGCGGGCCGGGCCCCTCTGGTGATTGCAGGCGCAGTCGCGATGTCGGACCGCATCGAGATTGCTCGATGCTGGTCCATCATGGCGACCTGTAAGCACGAGCCACTCGATCTTGTCGAACCATGAGGAGACAATGCGAGATGACACAAGTCCAAGCGATGCCCTGCCCAGTCTGCCAAGTGCCGCTCGTGATGAGCGAGCGGCAAGGGGTCGAGATCGATTATTGCCCACAGTGTCGCGGGGTCTGGCTTGATCGTGGCGAACTGGACAAAATCCTCGAACGCAGCGCCACCGAATATGCGAGCCGCGCCGCGCCAGCGATCACACCACCACAACCACAGCCTCAACCGCCGAGCCAGCCTTGGGGCCAAGGGCAACATCCCAGCCATGGCCACGGCCATGGCCATGGCCATTACAAGCGGCGCAAGTCGTTTCTCGAAGAGCTTTTCGACTAGCGCTAGCCTGGGGTGACTGGCAAAGTCAGCCTCGAACACAGAGGAACAAACGCTATGGACGGGTCGGGGATGAATGGACATGCTGGCAGCGGCAGGCATGTGCCGCCCCGGCTGATCACCGACTTGCTTGACCATGCGATTGCCCATCATGCCGACCGTCCGGCCATCGACTTTCTTGGCCGCAAATGGACTTATGGCAAGCTTGGCGAGATGGTCGAACATGCGGCTTGGGGCTTGCAGCAGCTTGGCGTCGGACCGGGCACCCGGGTCGGGCTGTGCCTGCCGAACACCCCCTATTTCGTCATCTTCTATTTCGCGACGCTGCAAATCGGCGGCACGATCGTCAACTTCAACCCGCTTTATGTCGAGCGCGAGCTGGAGCATCAGATCAAGGACAGCGGCACCACCATGATGGTGGTGCCGGACCTGCGCCTGATCCATGACAAGGTGCAGGCCGTCGCACGCCACAGCGGGCTGGAAAAGATCATCGTCTGCCCGATGGCCAACATCCTGCCATGGACCCAGTCGCTTGGTTTCCGCCTATTGCGCGCCGCCGACCGGGCAACGGTGCCGCATGACGATCTCCACCTCACTTATGATCAGTTGATCGCCCATGCCGGGGAGGCGGCACCCGTGCTGGTCGATCCTGATGATGTGGCGGTGCTGCAATATACCGGTGGCACGACTGGCGTGCCCAAAGGGGCGATGCTGACCCATGCCAATCTCAGCGCCAATAGCCGCCAGATGGTGCTGCACATTGGCGGGCCGACAGCGGCGGCCAACCGGATGCTGGGGGTCTTGCCGCTCTTTCATGTGTTCGCGCTGACGACGGTGCTCAACTTTTCGATCGATACGGCGGCGGAAATGATTCTGTTGCCGCGCTTCGAACTGCCGCAATTGCTCAAGACCATCCGCCGCACCCGCCCGACTTGGCTCCCCGCCGTGCCGACGATCTTCTCGGCGATTGTCGAGGCGGCCGAGCAATCGGACATGGATTTCAGTTCGCTCCAATTCTGCATTTCAGGCGGGGCACCACTGCCGCTCGACACCCGCCAGCGCTTCGAAAAGCTGACCGGTTGCCGCGTGGTCGAAGGCTATGGCCTGTCCGAATCCTCCCCCATCCTGACCTGCAACCCGGCCCAAGGCGTGGTGAAGGATAATAGCTGCGGCGTCGCCGTTACCGATACCGTGATCGAAGTGCGCGACATCAGCGACCCGCACCGCGTGCTGCCGCAAGGCGAGCGCGGTGAGGTCTGCGCGCGCGGGCCGCAGGTGATGAAAGGCTATTGGGGCAAGCCGAGCGAGACGGAAGCCGCGTTCATCGATGGCGCGCTGAGGACCGGCGATGTCGGCTATGTCGATACGGACGGCTATCTCTTCCTCGTCGACCGGATCAAGGATGTGATCCTGTGCAGCGGCTATAATGTCTATCCGCGCGTGATCGAAGAGGCGCTCTATGAGCATCCCGATGTCACCGAGGCGGTGGTCATCGCGGTGCCCGACGATTATCGCGGCCAAGCCCCCAAGGCGTTTGTCGCGCTCCGCTCGGGTAGCGCCTTAACGCCAGCCGCGCTGGATGATTTTCTGGCGTCTCGCTTGTCGAAGATCGAACTGCCGCGCGAGATCGAGATCAGGGCATCTTTGCCCAAAACGCTGATCGGCAAATTGTCGAAAAAGGAACTGGTTGAAGAAGAGCGCGCCAAACAGGCGGAGGCCACCGGCTGAGGCTCAGCCGATGCGATTGCCCCGGACCCGTTCAATCACGGCAGCGAGGCAAGCGCGCGCATTGCGGATATAGATCCCGGCCTCCAGCGACCACGCATGTTCGGCATCCTTGTCAGGCCCCAACTCTTCCAACAAGGCCGCCTTGGCACCGATTTCCGCCAGTTGGGGATCGCCCATGGCATCCACCGCCGCCTGCCAGCCGGCCTGCCAGCCGCCCGAGAAAAACTCCCGCTCCCGCCCATTGGCCTTGCCATGCCGGGTCGCGAAAAAGGCATCGAACCGTTCACGCATCGTGTCCATGGGTCGCTTCCTTCCTTCCCGCGTCTTGCGCCTTCGTAGCGCCGCCGGGCGGAGAGGGAAAGCCGCGATCCTCCATCGACAACTGCCGGGAAGCCAGCGATCCCTCTCTCATCCCATGATCACGGCCGCAGGCGATAAACCGGATCTGCCGCGCCCCAAGCACCAAGCGGGCGGAGTGTCGCCATCATGCCCTCGTCAAGTATCTGTCCGGAGGGGCTGTTGTCGTTCCAGTCCATCACCACCTGACGCTGAAAAATGCGCCATTCACCCGCGCGGCGTTCGAACTGATCGAGATAGCGGCCCGCCATGACAAACTGCTCCCGCATTGGATCGAGACCAAGGCCCGCACATAATGCCGCATAGCGTTCCCCCATGATGCCGCCCACCATCTCCGGGCGGACCTGACAGGGCGAATAGAGATAGCTCTCGGTACTGGCCCGGTCGCCATCGACCTCGATCGCGATATTGAGCAGGCAATGCGTGCCCATGATGAAGAAGTTCCGAATCTCGCGGATGATGAAGGGGACGAACTCCCCGGCATTGCCCGAATAGATGCCGTGAATGTCGCACCCATCCGGCCAATAGACCGTTTCCATCAGGCCAAGATCGGCACGGTCAAGCGCCCGGCAATAACGGGTGAGCACATCCTCAATGTCGCGCCGGGCGACGAGATCGGCCAAGGCGGCGGTGCGATCCAGCGTCATGGCCGGTTCGAGAAGACGAGATCGTCCCGCCCCCTCGCCCCCAATGGTCGCAAGGTCGCGAACATGCCCTGATCAAGAATTTCACCCGATGGCCGATTGTCGTTCCAATCCATCACCACCTGACGATGGAAAATGCGCCATTCGCCGTTGCGCCGCTCGAACCGATCGAGATAACGCCCGCCGAAATAGAAATGATGATGCTCGGGATCGAGGCCCTTGCGGTCGAACATCTGCATATAGCGCGAGCCGAAAATATCCGCCGCCTTATCTGCACGCACCTTGTGATAGGCGAAGAGATAGGTCTCGGTCGCGGCGCGGTCCCCATCGATTTCCATATGCACGTTCATCAGGCCGTGCATCGTGACCTCGAACCAATTCTGAATTTCGCGCACGATGAATTCGGCGAAATCGGCGGCATTACCGTCGAACACGCCATGGCTGTCGGTGCCATCGGGCCAGTAGACGGATTTCATCAGTTCGACATCGCAGCGATCCAGCGCCCGCGAATAACGGGTCAGCACCTCATAAATATCGCGTCGGTCCAACAGGTCCTGCAATTCGGTGTCGGGGGTCTTCATGCCATCCTCTCCTCGCCGGTCGGTTGATATATGCCGGTCGCATCAGCGCCCCATCAGCCAGGGCAAGGCGATGTTAGCCGTTTGGCGGCCATGCGCAACCGGCGAGGATCAACAACAACGCCCCACCCGCTTGCCCGCATCTAAGGGGATATCCCGCATTGATTTTTTACCTTGTTCATCCAAGGTTATGGCCGATGTCACCATATCGGAGCTGATGGCTGCGGCGCGCATCATCAGAGAACTACGGGGTACACAAGCGAACGAGAGCCATGCTCATCTCTTCCAGTCTGGATCAACTTGCATAGGGGAACTACCCATGTCGGCATGTACCGAAGACGTTTTTACCGAGCCCTCCAACATTGATGTCGATACGCTCGCCAATCTCGGCCCGCTGCGGGCCATGGCCGGCATTTGGGAAGGCAAGCGCGGCATCGACATCAAGCCCAAGGCCGATGGCCCAAAGACGCAGGCTTTTGTCGAGCGGCTCGAACTCCAACCAATTGATCCGCAGACCAACGGGCCGCAGCTATTCTATGGCCTGCGCTATAGCTCTCACGTCACCAAGCCGGGCCAGGTCAAGACCTATCACGATCAGGTCGGCTATTGGCTATGGGAACCGGCAACCGGCACCGTCATCCACTCGCTCGCCATTCCACGCGCGCAGGTGGCGTTGGCGGTTGGCCAAGCGACGGCCGATGCGAAAAGCTTCACCTTAAAGGCGGAACGCGGCACCACCGGCTATGGCATTTGTTCGACGCCCTTCCTTGAACATGCCTTTCGCACCGACAGCTTCACCATCACTGTCACCATCCATGACGATGGCAGCTGGTCCTATGACGAGGACACCGTACTGATGATCAAGGGGCAGGATGAACCCTTCCACCATCGCGACACCAACAAGCTGCGCAAAATCGAGGAGCCCACGCCGAACCCGCTGGCCCTCGAACTGCACGCCCAGGCTTGACGCCCAAATGGATCAGCCGGTTGCCAATGAGGCAGTCGGCTGGTCTGCGGGCTTCGCCTTATAGGTGCGGGCAAAGCAATAGGGACCCGCCGGGTGCACCGCAAAGGCGCCCCAATAGCCATCATCACCGCCCATCTGTGGCCGATGATGCGCCGCGTGGAAGGTCGCGCACAAACGATAATGCTGCTTATCCTGCGCCGTATAGCCATAGGCCACGCCGCTTTCAGGATCGACCGGCAGCGTGTCATCGCGCAGGCGGCCGGCCTCCTCCAGCGACGATGGAAATATGCCCTTGTCCGCGCGATAACGGGTGACCGCGCGATCAAGTTGCTGAAGATGTTGCTCACGCGTGCGGTCGGCCCGCACCGCCCGCGCCTCACCCGGACTGCCGGCCTTCCACAGCGCCGCCGCAATGGCGATCACGCTCAACGCGATCATCGCCCCGGTCATCAGCCCGCGCGGGCTCATTGCGCCGCGCCCTTCATCGCCTCGTCGGCGCGCATTTCATGGAGATAGCGCCACAAGATGACCCCGGCGAGCCCGCCCAACACCAGCCCCTTGAGCAGGATGCGCGCGACCAGTTCGCCATTCAACAGCACATAAAGCAGATAGCCGACATCCATCAGCATGATCGTCGCCGCCACATAGAGGGTGAGATAGGTCAACGTCCGCCGCACGCGCGACCGCCCATGGGTCGGATCGGTCAGCTTCAAGCGTTCGATCATGCGGTCGAGCAGCAGATAGCAAGGCAGGAACACGATCAGCATCGACACCCCCCAGCGCAAGCTCTCCAAGGCGGAAGTCGCGGCATATTCACCGGCCAATTTATCGGGCAAGGCAAGGTTGATCAGCTGATACAGGATCGTGCCCAAGCCGCTTGTCGTCATGTACAGCGTCGTAAACAGCAGCAGATACAGAAAAGACTCGCGCGCCGAGGGCGAGATCACCGGGCGCGGCACCGGCACCGGAAAAGCGATATCGGCATAGCTATCGAGCGCGGCCTGCACTTGCTTCGGTGGCCACCCCGCCTGTTCAAGCACCTCGCCAATGCGCCCCCGGCTTTCACCCGCCGCCAGCGCCGCCGCGACGAATTCCTGCAATTCTTCTCGCTTGACCGTCATGCTAACCCCTCTCGACTGCAGTCCGTTGATATCACCTGCATGATGCGCGGCCAATTTCCTATCCGGGTAGCTACGGACGACGGCCGCCACCGCCACCGCCCCCTTGCCGCACCGCTTTGAATTTGACCTCGCGACCGGCACGACTAACATGGCGTCATGTCATCACCGCCCCGATCCACACCGCCCTTGCCGTCTCTCACACCGATCGTTCCGCGCCGGGGCATCATGATGGCGATGCTGTTACTTGCCTATACGCTTAATTTTCTCGACCGGCAGATCATCGGCATTCTCGCCGTGCCAATCAAGGCCGATCTCCACCTGTCCGATGCGCAGCTTGGGCTGATGGGCGGGCTGGCCTTTGCGATGTTCTATACCGCGCTGGGTATCCCCGTGGCGATGCTGGCAGACCGGCGCGACCGTGGCCTGATCATGGCTGTCTCGCTATTCGTCTGGAGCCTGATGACCGCCGTCTGCGGCCTTGCCCAGAATTTCACGCAGTTGTTCCTCGCCCGGCTTGGCGTCGGCATTGGCGAAGCCGGGGGCACCGCGCCCGCCTATTCACTGGTATCCGACCTCTATCCAGCACAAGAACGGGCGCGCGCGCTTGCACTCTATTCCTTCGGCATCCCGATTGGCAGCGCCAGCGGCATCGTCTTTGGCGGCGTGATCGCGACGATGATCGACTGGCGCTATGCCTTTTTCATCGTCGGACTGGCGGGCGTCCTGCTCGCCCCGCTGTTCCACCGCGTCGTCCGCGACCCGCGCCGGGCCAGCGCCGCCGATCCGTCCCCCCCGATCGGGCTGCGTCGGGTGCTGGCGATCCTGTTTGCCAAGCGCAGCTTCTGGCTGCTCGCGCTTGGCTCCGCCTGTTCATCGATGATGGGCTATGGCCTGTTCTTCTGGTTGCCGAGCTTCTTCGTCCGCAGCTTTCATGTCACGCTGTTGCAGGCCTCGCTCGGTTATGGCGCGATCCTGCTGAGCGGCGGGCTGTTCGGCATCTGGCTTGGCGGGCGGATATCGGACCTGCTCAGCCATCGCGGCAAGTCATGGTACGCCATCATCCCGGCCATCGCCTTTCTCGCGACTATTCCCTGCTATTATCTTGGCGTGTCATCGACCGCCATGTCGCTTACGCTTGGGTTGATGCTGGTCCCGACGGCACTTGGCCTCGTCTGGGTCGGGCCGGTGCTGGCCGCCGTGCAGGGATTGGTCGCGCCCCAGATGCGGGCGACAACCTCGGCCATTTATCTGTTCATCAACAATCTGATCGGTATCGGCATCGGCACCCCGGCGATTGGTTGGCTGTCAGACCATTTCACCGCCAGCCATGGCGACGATGCGCTGCGCTACGCGATTTTGGCTGGCACCGGGGCCTATGCGCTGGCGGCGATCCTGCTGTTACTCGCGTCGCGTCGGCTGGAAACCGACTGGCACCATGATCCGGCCTGATCTTATGCGGCGGGCGCGGGCCTTGTCCGCGACGACAGGCTGATCGCGCCAAAAGCAAGGCCGACCAGCAGCGCCGCCAGCCCGGCCATGACAAAGGCGGGCAGATAACTGCCGCTCACCTGCCGGATAACACCCGCGCCATAGGCTGCGCTCGCCGCCCCCAATTGGTGCCCCACCATGACCCAGCCGAACACAACGGGCGCATCCCGCTCCCCGAAACTGCGGTTGCACAGCTTGAGCGTCGGCGGCACCGTCGCGATCCAGTCGAGACCATAGACCAGCGCGAAAATCCCAAGATTGGTCGGGTTGGGGGCGATCAACGGCAAGGCCATCAACGCCAGGCCGCGCAGGCTGTAATAGATGAACAACAAGCGGCGCGGATCATGCCGGTCGGTCAGCCAGCCCGACCCGGTCGTGCCCAGCAGATCAAACAGCCCCATCACCGAAACCAGCCCGGCCGCCGCCACCGGCGCGATGCCCAGGTCGCCGCAAAAAGCGATCATATGCGTGCCGATCAACCCGTTGGTGGTGAGACCGCAAACGAAAAAGCTGCCGAACAATAGCCAGAACATCGGCTGGCGTCCCGCCGCCACCAGCGCCGTCAGCGCCAGACCCGGCGCAGCAGCGGCGCGCATCTGATGGCGCGCGGCACTTTCCGGTGTTTCCCCGACACGGCTGAAGCCATGATCTTCCGGGCGTTCGGGCACCAGCAGCAGAACCAATGGGATCAGCGCGGCGCAGCCAAGGCTGACCACCAGCACCACCGGCCGCCATGAACCGTCGCGGCTCAGCCATGCCAGCACCGGCAGAAAAACCAGCGCGCCGGTGGCAGTGCTCGCGCTCAACAGGCCCATCACCAGCCCCTGATGGCGCGCGAACCACCGATTGACGATCGCCGCCCCCAGCACCGATGCAATCGCCCCGCTACCGATGCCGGAAATCACCCCCCAAGTGGCGATATAATGCCACGGCATAGTCATCCACTGGCTGGCAAAGGTCGCCCCGGACATCAAGATCAGCCCCATGACCATGGTCCGCCGAATCCCTATCGACTGCATCAGCGCCGCCGCAAACGGGCCGGTCAAGCCATAGAGCAGGATGCCAATGGCCGCCGCCAGCGAGATCGTCGCCCGGTCCCAATGAAAGCCAATTGAGAGCGGCACCATCAACACACTGGGCGTGGCACGCAGCCCGGCCGACACCAGCAGGGCGATAAAGGTCACCGCCACCACCGTCACCGCCATCCGCCGTGATGCGCGGTCGCGGGCTGGTCCGCCCGTCACGGGATCGGGATCTATCTGGTTGTCATGCCCCTGCAACGCCACTTGTCCTCGCGACCCTCTTTGCCACCAGTCCCGCCCCTGGCCGGAATCAAATGATCCAGCGGCGCGGCGCGACGGGCTTTGCTGCGCCGGCGAAGCGCATAGCATGAAAGGCGATCAGCGGCGATAGGCCGGATCGACCATCGGCACGCAAGATCGGTTGCAGACAGGGGCCACCACAGTGCAATGTCCCCGACCTAGGCTCCCCAACCCCACAACTCACGCCGAACTCGTCACCGGAGATCATCCATGAACAGCGAACCGCACCCCCTTGATGTTGTCGCTCCGGCACGGATCGCGCAATTGGTGGAGGAGGTGGCGATCCGCAAGGTGGGGCTCGGGTTCATGCAGACCTTGACCCTCGGGATCTTGGCTGGTGCCTTTATCGCGTTCGGCGCGATGTTTTCCACAATGGTGATCACGGGCAGTGAACTCGGTTTTGGTCCGACCCGCCTATTGGGTGGGGTGGCCTTTTCACTCGGGCTGATCTTGGTGATCATCGGTGGTGCCGAACTTTTCACCGGCAACAGCCTGATCGTCATGGCCTGGGCCAGCCGCCGCATCACCTTGATCGCCTTGCTACGCAACTGGGGCATCGTCTATCTCGGCAATCTGATAGGGGCGGTTGCGACCGCGCTGCTCGTCCATCTGTCGGGCATTTTATCGATGGGCGATGGGTCTGTCGGCGTCACCGCCGCCGCGATCAGCGCCGCCAAACTGGCGCTGGACCCCGGCCAAGCCTTTGTTCGCGGCATGTTGTGCAATATTCTGGTGTGCCTCGCGGTCTGGATGTGCTTTGCGGCCCACAACATATCGGGCAAGGTGCTCGTCATCCTGTTTCCGATCACGGCCTTTGTGGCGCTCGGCTTTGAACATTCGGTCGCCAACATGTATCTGATCCCCGTGGGCATGCTGCATGTCGGCCATATCGAACTCGGGGCATTCGTCTCCAGCCTGCTGATCGTCAGCGCCGGAAATATTGTCGGCGGTGGCCTGCTTGTCGCGCTCGTCTACTGGCTGGTTTATATCCGCTCGCCGCAGACCGGCAATTAAGATCACAGCCGATGCAGCGCGGCGCGCGTCATCGCTTAGCGTTGCTTCTTGACCATCGGTGCGGTGAAATCGGGGTCTTTGTTCGCCACCCAATCAACAAATTTGCGGATTGTCGGGGTCGCCAACAGGCCCTCGACATCCATGCCATGGCGTTGCAATTCCGAATTGGTAAAGTTCGAGATCAGCGTCTGCTGGCAAATCGGGTGCATCGGCACCACATCGCGCCCACCCCGGCTTTTGGGCACGGGATGGTGCCAGACAATGGTCTTGCCCGTCGGCCGACCACATAGCCAGCACGGCACCACAGCCGCCGGCGCATCCTCCTCCTCGCGCTGCAGATCGCCATAGGGGTCGTGTTTTGAACGTTTGCGCGCCATGGTTTTCCCTGAATTGCCTTTGCTTGCGCTACACCACCGATAGAGGCGCGGCTAGGCCATTTCCCGCGAGACCAAGATGCCCGGCTCCGTGCCGCGCAAATAGGCACCGGGCGGATGGCTCGACCAAAGTAACCAGTCACATGGCAATGTCGCAGACCCGAAAATGGCGACGCAAACGTCAATCCATATCGATGGGCTGCCGTCGGCATTTTCCGCATGAGTCGTTAAGCCGTGGTCTCGCCAGAAGGCCAACCGCTTTTCCAGTTCGTTGGGCGACGCAGCGCCCTCACGGTAGAGATTGCCATCATGCCATGCCTTTGACCCAATCGAATCTGCCGCATGTTGCAAGAAACCAGCCCAACCGCCCGGATACTTACGCTCGATTATGCGAACAGGGACAAATATATCGATGAACTCGGATGCGACAACCATATAACGACGCCCCCTCTCCACATCCCTCCCGGACACGGGAAGATGGTGCAAAGACATTCAAAAAATTCTTTGACAAAATCGTACTTAATTCAAAATTCTAGCTATTCTTATATATTTTAAAATAAATTACATCAAACCATATTTTGATTTTTGTCGGAATAACATCGCATTTTTATTTTATGTCTGCCTATATGTCCCCAACTGGCACTCTCCCATGTCTTTAGAGTGGGGAGACAGGGGTTGCAGTTTATGCGTTACGCACGTGCCGAAAGATTGATCCAGCTCGCGCTCGAAATGCAGGCCGCGCGCACCGGGCTGACGATCAGCGATATCATGGAAAAATTTACCGTCAGCCGACGCACCGCCATCCGTATGCGGGACGCGGTCATTCGCGCTTTTCCGCAGGCGGACGAAGTGCCATCCGACGACCGGACCAAACGCTGGCGGCTGACCGGTGGCAATGGTCAATGGCTGGCCGGCGTCACGGCAGACGACCTTTCGGCCGTCGAAACCGCGATTCAGGTGCTCGAACGGGATAATCTCCAAATTCAAGCCGGAAGCTTGCGCACCATCAGCGCGAAATTGCGCAGTCAGTTGCAGGATAATGCGCTTCGCCGGATCGACCCAGATCTGGAAGCACTACTGGAGGCGGAGGGCATCGCCCATCGCCCCGGCCCGCGCCCCCTGATCCCGGCGGGCGTATTCGAAACCTTGCGCCAGGCGATCAAATCATGTCGCAAGGTATCATTCGCCTATGAATCGCGCTCGGGCAACGGCGCGGCGCGGCGCACGGTTTGCCCGCTCGGCCTACTCTACGGGCACCGTCATTATCTTGTTGGCGATCAGGAGGATGGCAAGGGCATTCGACATTTTAGCCTGCCTGCCATATCGGAACTCCAGATCGAAGCCGACGGATTCTCGCGCGAGCCGGGGGTCAATCTCCGTGACATCGTCGGCCAATGTTTCGGTGTGTATCATGAGGCCCCGGTCGAAGTGATCTGGCGTTTCAGCCCGACCGCCGCGCCGCTTGCGCGCCAATTCATCTTCCACCCGTCGCAATCGTCGCAGAGCGAGCCAGATGGTAGCCTGCTCGTCCGCTTCCACGCCGGGGGATTGCTGGAAATGGCTTGGCACCTGATGAGCTGGGGCACGGAGGTCGAAGTTGTCGCACCTGCCGAATTACATCGGATGCTTCCCGTCGAGCGGCCAACTTGGCCTGCGCTACCCTAAGCGCGCGCGCCCAACCCGCATCATGAGGCGCGCTACAACTGGCACCGACCCATGGACTTAATCACGGCATGGCGTCGCCGACAGCGAGTGAAACACAGTGCTTCCAACGTGTAAGCCATGAGCGCATGGCAGGGGCCATTCGTCTGACTGGATCAGAAATCGCAAAGTCCGCACTTTAATTTAGTGCCTCACCCAGCGAAGCTGAACATTACAAAATTCGCGGCCATAGCCTGCACACTGCCGATCATCGTTGCACTGCTGCATCACGGCTGGCGCCTGCGACGAAACTAAATCGCTTCAACCCAGCCATCACCGCGAAGAGATCGACCCTGCCCCTTGTGCAAGTCAGCCAAAGGCGATGTTTGGGGGATTGGGGAGCGGTCTGGAATGTCCGGTTTTATGCAGCGATTGGCTTCATCTACCTGTTTGCGCATGATCCCCACTGAAAGAATAGCCAAATTTCACCGTAAAAATGCTATCTGGTCTGAATTCACATGCCATGATCAACGATACCGCACCCATCCTCTATAGCTTCCGGCGCTGTCCCTATGCGATGCGCGCGCGGCTTGCGTTGGCGATCAGCGAGACCCCATGCGAACTGCGAGAGGTAAAACTCTCGCACAAGCCCGAAGCCATGTTAGCCGCATCACCCAAGGGCACCGTGCCGGTTCTCGTCCTCCCAAGCGGAAGGGTCATTGACCAGAGCATCGACATTATGCGCTGGGCACTTGCGCAGCACGATCCAGAAAATTGGCTGGATCGGGACGATCGGGAGTTGCTTCATGCCAACGATAGCGCGTTCAAGCATCATCTCGACCGGTACAAATATCCTGAACGCTTTGGCTCTGACCCCGATCAGCATCAAAACGAAGCCCTCATTTTCCTGCATGAACTTGACGCGCGCATTGCTCGTGCCGGTCAATTATGCGGACCGAAACGGGGATTGACTGACCTTGCGATGGCCCCCTTCGTTCGACAGTTTGCGGCTGTGGATCGTGAATGGTTCGACGAGCAACCGCTGCCCCATCTTAAGTTGTGGCTAGAGCACCATCTCGCTTCGGACCTGTTTGCTACGATCATGGTCCGGCATGCACCTTGGACGCCTGGCGATCCGCCCATCCGATTTCCAACCTCTCACACAGCTTGATATCTTAGAGTTCTCCGCCCGATTGCGAATCCGTCGCTGCAGCATGCGCCGCCGCATCATGGGGCAACCGCCAGAAACTTCGGGATAGGCTCCCATGCCGCACGTCTTTGATCGAATGTGATGAAATATTTGGAGGCCCGAGCCGGAATCGAACCGGCGTGCACGGATTTGCAGTCCGCTACGTCACCACTCCGCCATCGGGCCTCGCGCATGCAGCATGGCATGGTGTGCCCGCCCAATGCGGGAACAGGCGACCGATGTCAACGGTGGAAGCGGGGGATCGGGCGAATCTGCTTCAACCTTGTGGCCGCCCATGTTCGTCGAACCGGCGCGCCGGGGGCACGGTGACGGCGGGCGGGGGCGTGCCATCCGCCAGCATCGCATCAAGCCGGAAGACAAAGGCGAGAACCGTCGCCACCGCCAGAAACAGATCCTCCGCCACCATCTGCCCCGCCCGCGAGGTGAAATAAATGGCGCGGGCCAATTGCGGATAGTCCAGCGTCGGGACGCGATGGGCCGCCGCGAGTTCGCGAATCGCCAGCGCGACCTCACCCCGCCCCCGCGCCACCACCACCGGGGCCGCATCCTGACCGGGACGATAACGCAGCGCCACCGCGAAATGGGTCGGGTTGGTCAAGATCACCGCTGCCTCGGTCACCGCCTTGCGCGCCGAGCCGGAAAGCAAGGCGTGCCGCCGCTGGCGCTGCGCCTGTTTCAGTTCGGGCGCGCCTTCGGACTGGCGCATTTCTTCCTTCACCTGCTGGCGCGTCATGCGCAGCCGGGCCTGTCGCCGGACATATTGGATCGGGACATCAAGCCCGGCAATCAACGCCATGCCCAGCACCAGCGCCATCACCGCGCGCACCATGATTTCGCCCATCAAGCGAGTGGCCGCGGGCAAATCCTGTTGTGCCAGCGCGGGAAAATGGCGCAGCTCGCCCGCCACCAGCCACCAGCCGATGCCGCCGAGCAGCGCGACCTTGGCCAGCGCCTTGCCCAATTCGGCAAGCCCGTTCAGGCTGAAGATACGGCCCAGCCCGCGCAACGGATCAAGCCGACCCGGCTTGAAACCAAGCGCACCGGGCCGGAAACCGGCGGACCCCAGCACCGCCGGACCCGCCAGCGCCGCCACCAACGCCAGCCCGAATAAACCCGCAAGCGGCAGCGCCAAGGGCAGCACCATCTGGCCCAGTCGCGACATCGGATCAAACTGCGCCAGATCGCCGGGATCAAGCTGTAACCCCTGACCCAATAATTGCGTGCAGGCGCGGACAAAAGCTGGCCCCCCTATCGCCAGCCAACCAGCCCCCGCCGCCATCACCAGCGCCACCGCCAGTTCGCGTGACTGCAACACATCGCCATCGCGCGCGGCATCAGCCTTGCGCTTGGCGGTCGGGGCTTCGCTCTGCTGGTCCTTATCGGGGGTGTCGGCCATGGTTCAACCTGCCCCCAGTAAGGCCGCCTGATCGAGCGCACGGCCAAGCGCCGGCGAAATGCCTTCGGCCATCACCGGCAAGGCCAGCGCCAACAACACCATGCCCGCCAACAGCGCTGCCGGCATGCCCACCGCAAACAAATTGAGCGTGGGGGCAGAGCGGCCGATCATGCCCATGATGAGCTGCACCAAGACCAGCGCAAAACCGACCGGCAGCGCGATCGACAAGCCGGCGGAAAAAACCAGCCCGCCAAAGCGCACCAGCGCATGCAACGCCGCCCACGAAGGCCAAGCCCCGCCCGGCGGCATGGCGGCATAGCTTTCCACCACCAGCCGGAAGAAATGGAGATGGCCATCGCTCGCGAAGAATAAAAAGGTCGCCAGCACCGACAGCAATTGCCCGAAAGCCGGGCTGGCATGGCCCCCCGCCGGGTCGTTCATCGTCGCAAAGCCAAGGCCCATCGCATTGCTCACCACCTCGCCCGCCACCAGCGCAGCGGCAAAGCCGATCTGCAACGCAAAGCCCATCGCCAGGCCGCACAACAACTCGCCCGCGATGAACAACAGGCCGGCGAATGACACCACCCCTTCAGGCGGCGGCGCGACGCCCGCCAGTGCCATGCCCGGCAACCCGATGGCGGTGGCGATCACAAGGCGCAACTGTACCGGCACGGCGGGCATGCTGAACACCGGGGCCGCCAACAACGCCGCGCCGGGCCGGAGCAGGGCCAGCATCAGCGCCAGCAAGCTCGGTTCAAGCGCGGCGAACCCGGCGGGGATCATCGCCACCCTCTCATCGCGCCATATCGGGGATGCGGCTAAACATTTCGCGGGTGAAATCGATCAGCAGCGCCATCATGCTGCCGCCAAAAATCGCGAGGCACAGCGCCACGATGATCAGCTTGGGGATGAAGCTCAACGTCGTCTCATTGATCGAGGTCGCCGCCTGCAACATGCCCAACACAACCCCCGCGACCAGTGCCGGGATCAGCACCGGCACCGCGACCAGCGCCAAGACCCAGAGCGCATGCTGGGCAAGGCCGATGAAATAGCTCGCGTCCATCTCAACTCACCTGAAACGAGCCAGCGAGCGAGCCCATGGTCAGCGCCCAGCCATCAACCAGCACGAACAACAGCAGCTTGAACGGCATCGAGATGATCGTCGGCGACAACATCATCATCCCGAGCGACATCAACGCCGAGGCCACAACAAGGTCGATCACAAGAAACGGCAAGAAGATCAGAAAGCCGATCTGGAACGCGGTCTTTAATTCACTGGTGACAAAAGCGGGAACAAGCACCGAAAACGGCACATCCTTGGCGTTGGCAAACGGCTTGGCATGGCTGATATTGGCGAACAAGGCGAGGTCGGTCCGGCGCGTTTGGGCCAGCATGAAGCCATGCAATTCGTGCCCCCCGAGCGCCACCGCCTGTTCGATCCCGACCTGTCCGGCCTGATAGGGGCCGATCGCCTGTGCGTTGATCCGGCCGATCACCGGCTGCATCACAAACATCGACAGAAACAGCGACAACCCGACCAGCACCTGATTGGGCGGCGTCTGTTGCAGCCCCAGCGCCTGACGCAAAATCGACAAGACGATCAGGATACGCGTGAAGCTGGTCATCATCAGCACCAGCGACGGCAAGATCGTCAACAGCCCCATCAGCAGCAGCAACTGCAACGACAGGTTCAACGGCTTGCCATCCCCCGAAAGCGCGGCAAGCGCCTTGCCCAGCGTCGGTTCGGGCGCGGCGGGGAGGGCGACCGGCGCGGCGATCTGGGCCAGCGCCGGGCTGGCCAGCAACAGAGCCGCCGCCATGGCCGCGACCAGCAACACGATACGCCTAGTCATGAAAATCGCCCAATGGCTGTTCCGCCAGCAAGGTCACCTGCCCACGCCCGACCGCGACCAGCAATTCGCGACCGCGAAAATCAATCACCGCAAGCCGGGTCTGCGGCCCCATCGGCAGCACCCCGATCAGGCGCGCCGGGCGGTCATCCTGCCCGCCGGCTGGCAACCCGATCTGCACCCGCCGCCACAGCCAGAGCGACCCCCAAGCAAGACCGCCGACCAATGGCAACAGGAACAACAGGCGCAACAGATAATCGAGCATCATGCGCGGCGCTCCATGCCAAGCATGCGGCGATCGGGATTGACGACATCGATCACCCGAATGCCATAACGCCCATTGGTCTCGACCACCTCGCCCCGTGCGATCAGCGTGCCATTGGCAAAGATATCGAGCAACGCCTCGGCCTCGCGGTCGAGTTGCAGCACGCTGCCCTCGGTCAGCGCCAATAGCTCGACCAGTCGGATCGAGGCTGAACCAACCTCGACCGACAAGCGCATCGATACCCCGGCCAGCAATTCGAGATTATGGTCGGGGACCGGGATCGCAGCGGCCATGGCGGCAGCACTAGGGGCTTCACGCATATCACTCATGGGGAAAATTTCCTGATTGTTCGGGTGGAAGAAGATGCGGTTCGATCCGGCTGATCCGGATCGCCGCGCGGCCATCGGCCTCGCCCAACGTGCCATGGGCAAACAGCCGCCCCGCGACGGTGAGCGGGATGTGTTGCGGCAGGCTGATCGGGATCACGTCGCCCGGCCGCAGCGCCAGCAAGCGGGCAATCGGCATTTCGGGGCGGACGAACACGCTGCGCACCGGCAGGCAGACCTGCATCAAGGCGGCGATCATACGATCACGCGCGTCCGGGTCGATACCGCCGGGTTCGGGATCACCCGGCACCACCGCCAGCGCCGGGAAAGTCGACAGTTGCGACACCGCGAACAGGATCTCGATCGCATGGCTGCCGAGCGTCGGATGCGCCAGTTCGAACGGCTGGACCCGCACCGGTTCATCGGCGCGGAAGACCGTCAATCGACCCGGGTGGGCTTCGACCGTCGCGCCGTCCATGCCGATTTCGGCAATCGGGCGCCACGCCGCGGCGAAGACGCGTCCTGCTTCTTGGCTGATGCGTTCGGCCAGTCGGCGTTCGGCGGCGGTCAGTTGCGCCCGCGCCGCATGGGCCGACCCATCGCCGCCGTAAAACAGATCGACCAGCCCGATCACCAGCGTCACCGGCATCAAGACAATCGCGGCCAAGCGGCTATGGCCAAGTCGGCAATGCAGCGCCACCTGACCGGCAGGCAGGCCCGCCCGCCATTGTTCGAAACGCTGCTGACGGCGTTCGAGCGGTAGCAATGCCAATGGCGCGCCGACAAGCGACGACCATTGGTTGCGCAGCCCTTGGCCGATCCGTTCGACCACCGGCTCCAACCCCGGAAAGGTCGCCGGCTGGCCGGTGTCACGCACCAGCGAGAACGGCTTGGAAGAGAGCGACGCCGCCGTCATTGCACCACGAAGCTCGTGAAATAGACATTGTCGATGCCGCCAAAACCTTCCTTGTCACGCAGCACCCGGTTGATCGCATCGGTCAACTGACGCTGGAGCCGCTGCTTGCCGAGCGATGTGCCCAGCGTCGCCGAGTCCTGTTCAGACAGCACCATCAACACGGCAGAACGGATCGGCACGATCTGGCGCTCGACATTGGCAATCGCCCGCCGGTCGAAATAAGTGGCAAGGCTCAGACCGACCTGAACAAAGCCACTGCCGTCCGCGAGATTGGCGGTGAAATTCTGCTCGATCTCGTGATAGGTCACCTCATAACGCGCCGCATCGCGCGGCGAGGCATCGGTGCGAGTCAAGATCGTGCCGTCCTTGAGCGCCGCTTCACTACCTTCGGCCGGGCCGACCGTTGGTTCATCGGCCCGCTCCACCAGCCGGGGCCGGTTCGGGTTGGCGGCAATGGGGTCGATCGGCGTACGCTGGCCACTGGTATAAAGCGCGATCAGCGCGCCGATCAGCGCCAGCAGCAAACCGCCCCCCGCCATTAGCCACCACCGTTTCAGCCGACCCGGGCTGACCCGCGCATTGTCGTTGGTCTTCCTGCTCATCCCGCTTCATTCCTCGATTGCTCGTCACGCCACACGCCAGGCCGGATCGGCCGCGGTGGCGGGTTCATCACTGTTGATCCGCACGATCCCGGCGCGATCATCGGGCGGCCAGTCGGGCGACGGTTCCTGACGGCGGGTGCCGTGCTGGTGCGGCTGCGCGCCGCTGTCTGGCCCGGATTGGGATAGGCCCGAACCTTGATTCTGGCCCTGATTTTGGCCCTGATTTGGTTGCTGGCCGGTCTGCCAACCCAAGGCGGCATCGGCGACGCGCAGGCCCTGCTGGCGCAGTTCCTGCACCAGCCCCGGCTGGGCGGCGGCAATCAATTGGCGGGCTTCCGCGCCTTCGGCCTCCAGCCGGATCGCCAGCCCCGCCTCATGCGGCCGCAACGTCACATCGAGCCGACCAAGATGCGCCGGATCAAGCCGAAAGGAGAGTTGGCCCGGGCTGGCCGACGCGGTCGCGATATCGCGCGCCAAACCCGCCACCCAGCGATCATCCCGTGCGAGATCAAGTTGACGTTCGACCATGGCGGTCCCCAGCGATGCCGCGCTGGGGGCAGGCATCTCGACCCCGTCCCCCGATCCGGGCGTGGCGAGTGTCGCCGCCGGCAGCGCCATGGCCGACGCAAGCGAGGGTGAAGGCGGAGATGAGGGCGCGGCCATCGGGCTGGCCAACGGATCTGCCGATGCCGCCGCAGCGCCCGCACCGGACGCCGCTGCGCCGCTTGACGTCATGACGCTGGCCAATAATTGCGACAGGGCCAGGAACGGCAACGCCGCCCCATCGGTTGCCGCGTCCGGCATCTCGCGCGCCACCACCTCGGCGGCAAGCGGTTCATCCGCATCCCGCACCGGGGATCGGCCACCGGCCATCACCGGGGCAGCGGCCGTCATCATCGCTGCAAAGCCGGGGCGCGACGGGTCCATTGCATCAGCAGCGGGAGGCGCGGCCTTGGGTGCGGCGGCCACAACCGATGGGGTAGGCATGATATCGATCATGGTTCCATCCTTTTGGGGGTGCGCGGGGCGGGGCGCTGGGCATCGGCCCGCTGTTCGGCATGTCGATCAGCCAGCACCACCAACCGGGCGAGGCGTTCGCCTGCCTTGTCCTCGCGCTGGCGGGCGGCGGCCTGGCGGTCGCGTTCATGGGCGCGTTCAGCCCGTGCCGCATCCAGCGACGCCCCGAGATGGAGCGCCGCCTGATCCAGCCGACGCTGCATGTCGGCCAGCGTGCATAAGGTCAGCCCCGGCTGCACATCGGCGCGTGGCACCATGTCGTCGCGCAACTGCTCCAGTCGCGCGGCAATCGCCTCTAGCCCGAACAGTGCCTGATGGGCGCGCGCCAGCCGGAGTTCGGCCTTGCGCCGCTCCATCGTCCGCAGCCGCAACAGCCGCGCGCCTTGTTCCTGCTGCCGGGTCATGCGGCAAAGCCTTGGACCAAGGCCGCCCGCGCGGCGGCGAGATCAACCCGCGCCGCGCGCGGCTGGCGCACAAAGGCGAGCATCTCCTCACGCCGCGCCATGGCGGCATCAACCAGCGGATCATGGCCGGGCGCATAAGCGCCCATCAGCACAAGATCGCGATTTTCCTCATAGCTGCTCCACAATTGGCGAAAGCGTGCGGCGGCAAGCGCATGATCGTCATCGATCACATCCGCCATGGTGCGCGACAGCGAGCGGGCAACGTCAATCGCCGGATAGACCCCTTGTTCCGCCAAGGACCGGGACAGAATGACATGGCCGTCGACAATCGCCCGCGTCGCATCGACCACGGGATCATCGGTGTCGCCACCATCGGCCAGCACCGTATAGACCGCCGTGATCGACCCACCGCTGGCGCGGTCATTGCCCGCCCGTTCGACAAGGCGCGGGATCAGCCCGAGCGCAGACGGCGGATAGCCCTTCATCGTCGGCGGTTCGCCGAGCGAAAGGCCAATTTCACGCTGCGCATGGGCCACCCGGGTCAGGCTGTCGATCAACAGAAAGACGCGCTTGCCCTGCTGGCGGAAAAATTCGGCAATCGCGGTCGCCCGCATCGCGGCCCGGATCCGCAGCAATGGCGGGTGATCCGCCGGCACCGCCACCACGACCGAGCGCGCGCGCAGCCGGTCGTCGAGCTTGGTCTCGACAAAATCGCTGACCTCCCGGCTTCGTTCGCCGACCAGCCCGACCACGACCACATCGCAATCGACCCCGGCCAGCATCTGGCCCATCAACACCGATTTGCCGACCCCCGACCCGGCGATCAGCGCGACGCGCTGACCCTCGCCCATCGTCAGCAGGGCATTAATCGCCCGCACCCCAACATCGAATGACTGCGTCACCCGCCCGCGCGTCAGCGGATTGGCGCGCTTGCCGACCAATGGCCAGCTATAGCGGCTGACAATTGGCGGGCGGCCATCGAGCGGAGCCCCATGGGCGTCGATCACCCGACCCAATAGCCCATGGCCGCATGCCGCCAGCCCGCCTTGGCCCAATGGCGTCACCCGGCCACCAGCGGCAAAGGGCGCATCAAGATCAAAACATTGGATCAGGCTGCGCCGCCCGCGAAAGCCGACCACCTCGCCACGCGCCCCGACCGGCCCGGCGGCAATGCGCACCTGCGTGCCCAGCGGCTGATCCAGCCCTTCGGCCTCCAGCACCTGCCCCTCATGCGCAACCAGCACGCCCACCCGGCGCGGCGCGGCGCGGGACAGATCGACACCGCCCAGCAACATCTCGCCCGACATCATCAGCCGCTTGGTCATGCGTCGCGACCCTCCAGCCCAAGTTCAGCCCGCAGCGCATCAAGGTGCAAGGCGGTGCCATGTTCGATCCAGCCCGCCGAACAATCGATCCGGATCGATCCTCGTTCGGCGGCCGGATCATCCCGCAGTGCAAGCCCGAGCGGGGCCTCGCCCAGCAGCATCTTGTCATCCGGGTGCAGCCACATCGTCCGCGCGCCATCCGCCTCGACGATCAGCGCGGCACAGGCCGCCGCGCGCCGCCGCAACATGTCGCGATCAAGCGCCACCTCGCCCAGAATGCGGCGCACCAGCCCGTCGACCGTCTCGGCGATCAACTGTGCCAGTTCCTCACTTGGTTCATTGCGGATCGCCTCGGCGCTCGCGATAAGGCCAAACAGTTGCTGCTTCTCGGCTGCGGCAGTGGCAAGGCCGACGGCATGGCCATCGTCATAGCCCCGGCGATACTCCTGCCCGGTGGGCGGCGAGGGAGCAGCCGCCGCCAGCGCCGCCGCCTTGTACCCCTTGGTCGCCACTTGCGGGCGGAACGCGCCCGGCAGGCGCATCAGCCGATCAAGCGGGAGGCGCACCGTCATCTGGTCGCTGCCATCAGACATAATCCTCATCTCCCTGCGCGAGCATGATCTCACCACTGGCCGCCAATTGACGGGCAATCGCCACCGCCGCTTTCTGGGCCTCTTCGACATCGCCCCGGCGCGCCGGCCCGCGTTCGGTCATTTCGTCGCGGATCGTCTCGGCGGCGCGGGCCGAAATGGTGCCCAGCAACCGGTCCAGCAGCGGCGAGGCCGCACCGCGCAGCGCCAGTGCCAGCGTCGGCGCGTCGATGGCCTGCATCACCGTGCCAAGCGAGCGATCGTCGAGCTTGTCGAGATCCTCGAACACGAACATTTCGTCCTCAATCGCCTGCCCAAGCAGCTTGTCCCGCTTCTTCAAGGTCCGCAGCATGCGTTCACCAACGGGGCGTTTCATCGTGTTGAAGATGCGCGCGACATCGTTTTTGCCGCCCAAGCGCATCCCCAGCTTGCGGCGCGGACGGTCGGCGGCATGGGCCAGCACCGCCTGCAATTCAGCCACGGCTTCAGCCGACACGCTTTCCAGCCGGGCGGCGCGCCAGATCAGATCGGTCTGCCGTGCCTCGTCGAGCTGCTCCAGCGCAGCCGCCGCAGCCTCGGGCGTCAACACCGCAACGATGATGGCCCCGACCTGCGGGTGCTCCTCGGCAAGCAATTCGGCAATCGCGCTCGGCTCCATCCAGCGCAGCGTATCGAGCGCCACCGCACTGGAACGCGGCGCAATGCTGGCCAGAATATTGTCCGCCCGCACCGCGCCCAAAGCGGCGCTCATCACACTGCGCACCCGGGGTTCCGCCTTGGCGGCGAGATCAGTCACGCCACGGCTCGCTTCGACAAACCGGCCCAGCGCCGTCTGGATCGCGCCTTCATCGGCCTGGGCAATGCCCAGCATCGCCGCGCCAAGATCGCGCACGGTCACGGGATCAAGCTGGCGCAAGATCGCGGCGGCATCCTCCTCGTCGAGCAGCATCATCAAGATCGCCGCGACGTCCCGGCCATGAACCGCCGCCGCCGGAGATCGAGTGAAAGCCGGCACGCTGAAAGCGGGGACAGGGGAAGTATCGGCGTCAGCCATGCCGACGCTCCTGCATCAACTGGCGCACGACGATCGCGGCGCGTTCCGGATTTTGGCGCACGAATTGGCGCACCAACGCGGCGCGCTCTTCATAACCCGGCGCTTCGGCGATCATCTCAACCGTAATATCCGGCGCAGCAAGTCGCCCATGGGCGGCGGCCGTCAGCAATTCGCGCTCCGCCTCAAAGGTGCGCGCGCGTTCGCCAGCACGCGCCTTGAGCGCCCGCACCAGCGGGCGACCGATCAGCAGCAGCACCAGCAACGCCACCACCGCCGCCCCCGCCTGTCGGACAAGCGGCAACAGCCATGGTTCGTCATACCAACGCCGCACCGGTTCAACCACGGGTTCGAACACGCGCGCGCTGATCGCGACGACATCGCCCCGGTCGGCATTAAAGCCCACGGCACCCTTGACGAGTTTTTCCAACGCGGCGATTTCGCCAACGGTGCGGGGCTTGGTCGTCGGCCCGTCGCGCAACGCCACCGCGACCGTCAACCGGGCGAGCCGACCTTCCGGCAGGCGGGTCACGGAAATCTCGCGCCCGACATTGAAGGTGCGGTCATAGGTTTCAGCCGTTTGGCCATCGCCAGTGCTGGTGGGCGTGGCCGGACCAGCACCCGCCACCGGCGCACCCGTCGGCTTATTGGTCAACTGTGTCGCCTGGGGCGGCTGATTGGCCAGCGTGCCGGGAATGCCCCCGGCTGGCGTCATGGCGGATGTCGTGCTGCGATTGCCCTCTTCGCGCAACAAGGCCCGATCATCCTTCGGATAGGTTTCGCGCGTCGACTGGCTTTCGGTGCGGTCGAGATCGACATGCACTTCGGTCGTGAAATTATTCTGGCCCAAGACCGGGCCCAGCAGCGCCAGCACCGCCTGACGATAACGTTCTTCCATCCGTAGCTGGAGCTGGAACGACGGATCATCCGTGCCTTCATCCTGCGACAATAAGGCACCCGACTGGTCGATCACCGACACCTGATCCGCCGCCAGACCCGGCACTGAAGAGCCGACCAGATGGCGGATCGCCCGCACCTGTGCCCCGGTCAGGGCGCGGCCGGGCTGCAATGTCAGCATCACCGACGCGGCAGGCGCGGCCTGATCGCGGACAAAAACCGATGGTTCGGGCACCGCCAAATGAATGCGGGCGGATTTCACTGAATCGATAGCCTCGATGGTGCGGGCAAGATCCATCTCGCGCGCGCCGCGCAAGGTTTCATCCTCGACCGCGCGGCTCGACCCCATCGGCAGCTTGGCCAACAGCGCATCGCCACTGGGGGCGGCCTTGGGCAGTCCTTGCGCCGCCAGCATCATCCGGGCGCGATGGACATTATCCTCGGCGACCTCAATCGCCCCCGAACCGGGGTCGAGATCATAAGATATGCCCGCGCCTTGCAATGCTTCCGCCACGGCAGCCTTGTCGGCATCGGCCAAGCCCTGGAACACCGGCGTGCGCACCGGGCTTTGCAGGCCCCAATAGGCCAGCGCAGCCAATGCGGTCGCACCCAATAGCCCGATCGCGGGCAAGGCGCGTTGCACCGCAGGCTGGCGTGCCATGGCGGAGACCATCGCCAGCGGCTCACCCATCGCCTTAGCAGGCGCGCGTGACGCCCCGGCATGGCCCAGCGGCGGCAGAATTTCGCCCTCGGCCATCGGTTAGACCGGCATGTTCATGATGTCGCGATAAGCCGAGAGCAGCTTGTTGCGCACCTGCAAGGTGGTTTCGAAGCCGATTGCCGCTTTCTGCCGTTCGACCATCACCTGTACCAGATCATGGCTATCGCCACGCTGATAGGCCTCGGTCAATGCCGTGGCACGCTGCTGCTGGCCGTTCACGGTCGCGAGCGCCTGGCCCATGGCTTCGGTAAAGGATAATTCGGCAGTCGCCGCGCCATGGCCAGCGGCACGCTGCAGCGCATTATTCTGATGGAGGATCGTGCTGCGCATCTGCAGCAGGCGGGTCTGGTCTGTGCTCGACATGGCGTTCCGGACTGTTGCTTTTCGTCGGGCGGGATTGCCCGTGGCGATAAAAGCAAGGCCTGTGCCAATTGCCGCCCGGCCCCCGGATTCCGATGCCGCGCCACGGCCCCATCGCGATCATCGAGCAGCGCCGCCAAATTCCCGACACGGCGACGCCGATATTCCGACGTTAAATCAACCGCACCATGCGCCGTTACTGCTGCCGAGGCGGCTCAACATCAACGCTGGGCTGCCCGCTCGTGACCCCCTTCGTGAAAGGAACAACCATGACCGTCATCACCACCAATGTGAACGCACTCCGCGCCCAGAACAGCACACGCGTCGCCGACAAGATGCTCGGCTCCGCCATGGAACGCCTGTCCAGCGGCAAGCGTATCAACAGCGCCAAGGACGACGCCGCCGGCCTTGCCAATGTCAACCGCATGGACGCCAAGGTCCGTGGCCTTAATCAGGCCATTCGCAACGCCAATGACGGCACCTCGCTGGCGCAGACCGCCGAAGGCGCGATGGGCGAAGTGTCCAACATCCTGATCCGGATGCGTGAACTGTCGGTTCAGGCCGCGAACGGCACGGCGACCGACGAAGATCGTGCCGCGCTGCAGCTCGAAGTCGATCAGTTGAAGTCGCAGATTGGCGATATCTCGACCCGCACCGACTTCAACGGCAAGGCCCTGCTCGACGGCAGCGGCGACCTCGTCAACAAGACGGTGTCGGTCAGCATCCAGACCGGCCTCAACGATGGCGAAACCGTGGACTTCACGATCAAGAGCATGGGCGCCGCCGATCTCGGCGTCGATACCGTCGATATTTCGACCGCTGCGGGCGCATCAAGCGCGCTGGCCGATCTCGACGCGGCGATTGAAACGGTCGCTTCTGAACGCGCCAATCTCGGTGCCGTGCAGAACCGCTTCGACACCACGGTCAACACCCTGACCTCGACCGTCACCAATCTGACGGAAGCCAAGTCGCGCATCGAAGACGCCGATTTCTCGGTGGAATCGACCAAGCTGGCAGCGGCTCAGATCCTGTCCCAGGCTTCGACCGCGATGCTGGCGCAGGCCAATCAGAGCCAGCAGGGCGTGATGAACCTGCTGCGTTAAGCCAGGCTTTTCATCTTGAATTCCTGATACGCACCACCTGGCGGCCCGGCACCTTGGTTCCGGGCCGCTTCTTTCTCACAACGTTCAGTTGCTCGTTTTCTCGACGGTCTTGCCAACCGACTGCACGTCGCGGCCAATGCCGCGCACCGTGTTGCAGGCGGTCGCCAGCAAGGCAGTTGCCAGCAGGGTCACAAGAGCAGCTTTACTTTTCATGTCGTTTTCCTCGATCATTCGGTCGGTGGCGGCAGTTGGACTTAAGGGCCAAGCCGATCGCGGCAATATCTTCCTATTCCAGTTCGAACGCAACCGACACGCTGGCGGATAGCGCCTGTTCGCCGGGCCGGATCACGGTTTCCGCCTTGTCGGCGCGCGCCATGGCCAGCATCGGCATCGGATAGGCCGGGCTGATGCCGCCCTCGCTGATCGACAAGATGCGCCGGACCTTCATCCCAGCAGCGCGGGCATAGATATTGGCGCGCGCCCGCGCTTTTTCCACCGCCTTGGCCCGCGCTTCATCAAGCGCTGCATCGCTATCGGCAACGCCAAAGGCCGGGCCCTGGATCTGGTTCGCCCCATTGGCCACCAGCGCATCAAGAATTGGCCCTGCCCGCGCAATATCGCGGAACACAAGGCTGAGCTGGTTGCTCGCCTGATAGCCAGTAATTTCCGGCGCGCGATTATCGACATAACGATATTGCGGGCTGAGATTGATCGACGCGGTGCGGATATCCTTATCGGCGATCCCCGCCTTGCGCAGCGCCGTTATCACCCGATCCATCTGTTGGGCATTGGTGGCCAGCGCCTGTTGCGCGCTGGGGGCGTCGGTGGTGACCCCGGCGGTAATCGTCACCTGATCCGGCGTGCGCGATACGCTCGCTTCCGCACTGAGTTCCAGCCGGGTGCCGAGATGCGACCCCTCACCGCCCGAAGGCTGGGCAACGGCCGTTCCTGCCACCGCCATGCCCATGGTCGCCAGCATCGTCGCCGCCATGATCTTGTGCTTGTCCATGCTTGCCTCCGCTTCATGCACCACCGGCGAAACCGCCGCGCGGCGCCTCCCATCATGGCCCAGCCGCCATGTCTCGCCAAGTCACTGGACTGATCAAGATCAACCAGAGATGAACAGGCCGGAATTCGCACACGCAGCATTGCAGGTGCGAAATAACTGCTCTATGTTTGCAATACAGCTGATGTACCAGATGCGGCGGCACGGCATCAGACATTATTTTCAGTTCCGACAGGCAGTACCGAGTGATGAAATTTGATTCCGGCTTTCCCACCCCTGAAACCGATGAAGATCGGGCAGACCTGCACCGCCGCTATAAAAAGCTGGGCCTGATCACGCTCGGGCTGGTTGTGGTCGCACTCATCATCGTCAAGCTCGTCAACCATAATTGGGATGCCCCCGCCGCGCCGATGCCGCAAACCGTGACCGTCATGGTGCCGGGGCGCCAGCCGGTTGACCTCGCCATCAGCACCACCGGCACATTGGCCGCCCGCCGCGAAATGCCGGTCGGCGTTGCAGGCGAGGGCGGCATGGTCGCCCGCGTGCTGGTGGAACCGGGCGACTGGGTCGCAGCCGGCCAGACGCTCGCCATCATTGATCGCGCGGTGCAGACGCAACAGGCGGGCCAGCTTTCCGCCCAAATCAACGCCGCCCGCGCCAATGCCGCCCTTGCGGAATCCGAGCTGGTGCGCGCGCAGACATTGAAGGAACGCGGTTTTGTCTCGCAGGCCGATATCGACCGCAAGACCGCGACTCGCGATGCCGCCCGGGCGCAGGTGCGCGTGGCCCAAGCCCAATTGGGTGAAGTCAACGCCCGCATCGGTCGGCTCGATATCCGCGCGCCCGCTGCCGGGCTGGTGCTGGAACGCAAGGTTGAGCCGGGCGAAGTCGTCAGCTCGGGTTCGGGCATGTTGTTCCGGCTCGCCAAGGGCGGCGAGATTGAATTGCTGGCCCGGCTGGCGGAAACGGATCTCGCCCGGTTAACAATCGGCAATAGTGCGGATGTCACGCCCGTTGGTTCCGCGCGTAGCTTTACCGGCAAGGTCTGGCAGATTTCCCCCGTGATCGATCCGCAGACCCGCCAAGGCGTGGTGCGCATCGCGCTTGGCTATGATCCGCAGCTCCGCCCCGGCGGCTTCGCCACAGCGAAGCTGGTATCGGGCACGGCATCGCTCCCCGTGGTGCCGGAGTCGGCGGTCCAAGGCGATGCGAAGGCAAGCTATGTCTATATCATCGGTCCCAACAACAAGGCCGAGCGGCGTTCGATCACCATCGGCACCGTCAGCGAAAAGGGCGTGGCCATTACCAGCGGGATCGACGGTCACGAACAGGTCGTCGTGCTGGCCGGCGCGTTCCTCAATCCCGGCGAGGAGGTCATGCCGGTCCGCCTGAAAGGCAAGGGCGCGGGGCAATGAGTTTCCGCAACATCTCGGCCTGGTCGATCCGCAACCCGATCCCGCCGCTTATCATGTTCATCGCGCTGATCGCGCTCGGCGTGTCGGCCTTTCTGCGCATGGACGTCAATCAAGACCCAGATATCGAATTTCCGGTAGCGCTCATCACCGTCGTCCAGCCGGGCGCAGCCCCGACCGAGCTTGAAACCCAGGTCACGCAAAAAGTCGAGGCCGCAGTCCGCAGCCTGCAAGGGGTGGATGAAATCAACTCCACCGCGCGCGAAGGATCGTCGACGACCTTCGTCCAGTTCGCGATCGGCACGCCAATTGACCGCGCGGTCAATGATGTCCGCGATGCGATTTCCAACATCCGCGCTGAATTGCCCGATGGCATTCTCGAACCGCAAATCACCCGGATGGACATGGCTGATCAGCCCATTGCCTATTTTTCGGTCGAAGCGACGGACATGACGCTCGAACAGTTGAGCTGGTTCGTCGACAATAACGTCTCCAAACGGCTGCGTAACATTTCGGGCCTGTCCAATATCATGCGCGGCGGCGGCGTCAGCCGCGAGATCCGGGTCATGCTCGACCCCGCGAAATTGCAGGCGCTCGGCGTCACCGCCGCCCAGGTCAATGCCCAATTGCGGCAGGTCAATGTCAACGCCGCTGGCGGTCGAACCGAAATCGCCGGGGCGGAACAGTCGGTCCGCGTGCTTGGCAATGCCCGCAATGCGCATGATCTGGGCAACACCCAAATCGCGATCGGCAATGGCCGGATGGTCAAGCTCGCCGATCTCGCCGAGGTGCGCGACCTTTATGCCGAACAGCGCGCCGTGTCGTTGATGAACAATCGGCAAGTGCTGTCCTTCGGCATCCAGCGCGCCAAAGGTGCCTCCGACGTGACGGTGTTCGATGAGGTCAGCAAGGAACTGGCGCTCATCCAGCAGCAATATCCCAAGATCCGGATCAAATGCCTCTATACCAGCGTCAATTATACCAAGGCGCAGTTCCACTCCGCCATGACGTCGATGGTGGAAGGCGCGATACTCGCCGTGCTGGTGGTGTTCCTGTTCCTGCGCGACTGGCGCGCCACGATTATCGCCGCCATCGCCATCCCGCTGTCCGCCATTCCGACCTTCTGGTTCATGGACCTGATGGGCTTCACCCTCAACACCATCAGCCTGTTGGCCTTAAGCCTTGTTGCGGGCGTGCTGGTTGATGACGCGATCGTCGAAATTGAAAATATCGTGCGCCACATGCGCATGGGCAAATCCGCCTATCAGGCGTCAATCGACGCCGCCGACGAGATTGGCCTCGCCGTGCTGGCGACGACCATGGCGATTGTCGCTGTTTTCTTGCCCGTTGGCCTGATGCCCGGCATTTCGGGCCAGTTCTTCAAGAATTTCGGTTTTACCGTCGTGTTCGCAGTGCTGCTCAGCCTTGCCGTGGCGCGCACCATCACCCCGATGATTGCCGCTTATTTCCTGAAGGCCCAAGGCGCGAAACAGCATGGCGAAGGGCCGTTGATGGACCTGTATATGGACGTGCTGAAATGGTCGCTGGCGCATCGCTGGAAGACCGTGGCACTTGGCGTGCTCGCGCTTGTCCTGACCGTTGTCAGCTTCGCCACGCTGCCCTTTACCTTCCAGCCGAAAATGGACCTCGACAATAGCCAGGTCAATATCGATCTGGTGCCGGGCGCGACGCTGCAACAAACCCGCGACATCGCCGAGACGGTCGCCAATCTGCTCCAGACGGGCGCGCCAGACGTGGTCGATGCGGCTTTTGCCGATGTCGAGACGGGCAAGGCCACGCTCTATCTCACGCTCAAAAAAGACCGCCCGATCGAATCCACCGAATTTGAACGGCGCTGGGCCGCCCGTCTCAATCAAGTGGCCGATGCGCGTATCTCCTTCGCCTCGCAATCGGGTGGTTTCACCGGGCGCGATCTGACGATCACGCTTGGCGGCGACAATCCGGAATTGCTCGAAGCCACCGCACATCAACTGGTGGAGGAACTCTCGACGCTGCCGGAATTGCGTGCGCCGCGCTATAATGGCGACCTCAAGCGGCCAGAAATCACGATCACGCCACGGCTTGATCTGGCCGCATCCATGGGCGTGACAACCGCCGCATTGAGCCAGACCATCCGCATCGCGACCCTGGGTGAAATCGATCAGAACACCGCCAAATTCTCGCTATCCGACCGCCAGATTCCGATCCGCGTCTCGCTGACGGAACAATCGCGTGAAAGTCTGGCGACCATCGAGAACCTCCCCGTGCCCACCGCAAGCGGTGGCTCAGTCCCGCTCAAAACCGTCGCGCAGATTGGCTTCGGCGAAGGACCAACCGTGATCCAGCGTAGCGGCCAGAGCCGCCGCGCCACCATTGGGGCCGACTATGCGCCGGGCGTCGTGAGTTCCGATGCCGAAAAGAAAATCGCCGAACTGCCGACAATCAAGAATCTGCCGGAAGGCGTGCAACGCATCAAGCTCGGCGAATCGAAATGGCAGGCGGAGCTGGTGGCGAATTTCGTCACCGCCGTGGTGTCGGGCGTGCTGATGCTGTTTGGTGTGCTGATCCTGCTTTATCACCGGGTGATGCCGCCCTTTGTGAACATGGGCTCGTTGCTGCTGGCACCGCTCGGGGCCGGGATTGCGCTGCACCTGACCAACAACCCCATTTCGATGCCGGTGCTGATTGGCCTGTTGATGTTGCTCGGCATTGTGGCCAAAAACTCGATTCTGGTGATCGATTTCGCGCTCGATGAAATGAGCAAAGGGGTCGAACGCACCGCTGCGATCATCGACGCCGGACACAAGCGGGCCCAGCCGATCGTCATGACCACCGTCGCGATGATTGCGGGCATGGTTCCCACCTCGCTCTCGCTGGCCGGGGACGGCAGTTTCCGCGCCCCGCTCGGCATCGCGGTGATCGGTGGCTTGATCGTTTCGACTTTGCTGACATTGGTCATTGTGCCCGCCGGTTTCAGCCTGTCGATAGGCTTTGAACGCCGCATCGGGCCAAGGCTCGCCCGCTAGCTCACCCATAAATCGGGGGCGGTACACAACGCCCCGCACGCGGCGGAGTAGCCATGCGCTTCTGGCGCAGTCCGGCATTGACCGCGTCTGGCCTGACCGATCCCGGCCGCCGTATGCGCGCGGTGGCGACCGGGTTGCTGCTGGCCATGGCCACGCTCTACCTTGTGTCGCGCCTGTTGATCGACAGCTATCCGTTGTTCGGTTGGACCCGCGCCTTTGCGGAAGCCGCGATGGTCGGTGGCCTCGCCGATTGGTTCGCGGTGACGGCGCTGTTTCGTCGTCCGATGGGGCTGCCCATCCCGCACACCGCGATCATTCCCGAAAACAAGGACCGGATCGGCAGTGCGCTCGCGCAATTTGTGCGGGACAATTTCCTGACGCCCTCGGTCGTGGCGCGGCGCATGCGTCAGGCGGATATTGCCACTGCCGTCGGTGGTTTTCTCGCCCGCCCCGCCGCCGCCGGACGAATGCGCCAAGGGGCTTCCCGCCTGTTCGCCTCTGTGTTCGAGGGGCTTGATCAAGAGCGCCTCGGCGGCATGGTCCGCTCGCTGGTGGCCGAACGGCTTGACCGGCTCGATATTGCCCCATTGGTTGGCCGGGGGCTGCAAGCCGCGATTGCCGAGGACCGGCATGTGCCGCTGCTCTCGGGCATCATCATCTGGGCCGGTCGCACGCTGGATGCCAATGAGCAGCTCATCCGCGACATGATCCACGAGCGGGCCAATGCGCTGCTCCGCCTGACCGGGCTGGACGAGACCATCGCCAATGCCATTCTCAAGGGGTTGCAAAAGATGCTCGCCGATATGGCCGCCGACCCGCACCACCAACTGCGGGCCAAGGGCGAGGAGGCGCTGGCGCAACTGGCCCATGACCTGCAACATGATCCGGCAACACGCGCCAAGGCCGAGGCATTCAAACAATCAATTCTCGCCAATCCGGCGATTAGCCAATGGATCGACAGCATCTGGGAACAGGGTCGCCGTGCCCTGCTCGCGGCGGCGCACGATCCGGATGCCGCCGTCGCCGGACGCATGGGCGACATGCTGCGCCAGCTCGGTCTCGCCATTGGCAGCAATGGGTCGCTCAAATCCGCGATCAATCGTTTCGCCCGGCGCGCCGTGGTGGGGCTGGCGGCAAGCTATGGCGATGGCATTGTCCGGCTGATTTCCGACACCGTCGCCGGCTGGGATGCCCGCACCGTCAGTGGCCGGATCGAACAGGCCGTGGGACGAGACCTGCAATTCATCCGCATTAATGGCACATTGGTCGGCGGGCTGGTCGGCCTTGCGCTGCACGCGATCGACCGCTTGCTCTAGCCCCCGCACCCATGGCGGGGCCTCGCTTTCGTATGCGGATCGGCGCACAGACCCCATCTGCTCCACAAAAGGCTTTTGGAAACCGTCGGCGGTTGTTAAAGGCGGGGCCAAATCCAATCACCCGCAACTGTTTCGAAAAGACGAGCCATGGCCGGTCATTCCAAATTTAAGAACATCATGCATCGCAAGGGCGCGCAGGATAAGAAGCGTTCCGCCCTGTTTTCCAAGCTGAGCCGCGAAATCACCATCGCGGCCAAAATGGGTACCCCCGATCCCGACATGAACCCGCGCCTGCGCGCTGCCGTACTGGCCGCGCGCGCCCAGTCCATGCCGAAGGACAATATCGAGCGCGCGATCAACAAGGCGAGCATGGGCGATGCCGATAATTACGAAGAAATCCGCTATGAGGGCTTCGGCCCGGCCGGTGTCTCGCTGATCATCGAGGCGCTCACCGACAACCGCAACCGCACCGCCACCAACGTCCGCACCGCCGTGTCGAAAAATGGCGGCAATCTGGGTGCATCAGGGTCGGTCAGCCATGGTTTCGACCGCATGGGCCTGATCACCTATCCGGCGAGCGCTGGCGATGCCGACAAGGTGTTCGAGGCCGCATTGGAAGCCGGTGCGGAAGATGTATCCTCGTCCGAGGATGGCCACGAAATCTGGACCGCCATCGATGGGCTGCATGAAGTGGCCAAGCTGCTCGAAGCCACGCTCGGCGAATCCGAGGGCGCGAAGCTGGCTTGGCGACCGCAGAATATGATATCCGTGGGTGAAGGCGATGCCGCCACCTTGTTCAAGCTACTGGACGCGCTCGATGACGATGATGACGTCCAGACGGTCTGGGGCAATTACGACATCCCCGATGAGGTGATGGCGAAGCTCGGCTGATTTTAGTCCGGGCAGGAGACAGGCTGATGGCAATGAAGACCATGTTCATCCTCGCAACGGCACTGGCGCTCGCTGGTTGCACGCAGGAGGTCGACAGCGCCAAACGCGGGGATGCGCCCTTTGGGCTGGCGCGCGGCGATCTCATCCCGGACATTCAAATCGGCAGCACGCCCGATGCCAATGGCTATGCGGTGATGCGCGAAGTCCCCGCGCCGGAAGCCCCGTTCGTCAATTATGCCGTGATCGTCCGCGAAAATATCGGCGTTTGCCAAATCATGGCGGCGTCCGGCAATTTCGCCCGGAGCAATGACGAAGCCGCGCGCGGCCGCGCCGCCATGGCGCGTGAGTCGATCGAAAAGAAATATGGCCCGCCGCATGTCGTGCTCAACAGCTGCAAGGGCGACAGCCTGTGCAAGCCAGACGTCTGGGCCGAAGGCATCGCCCGCGGGGCGCGGCAATATGGCTTTACCTGGGGCAGCATGGACAAGCCGCTCAATGCCTATATCAAGCAGATCCGGCTTGAAGTCCGCACCAATGAGGTGATGGAACCTTATGTCCGCGCCGATTATATCTTCACCAACGAGGCGGCGTGCAAGGCCGTCACCCCCGCTGCCAAGCCCAAGGGTTGAGGCGGGCCCGTTGGCGCTCTTGCTGCTTTCGGCGATGACGGGTGCGCCAGCAAGCGCGGCGCTCCCCCTCACCCTCAACACCCTCACCCATCAGCCGACACCGATATGCTGCTGATCGGTATCGACCCCGGGCTTGGCACAACCGGCTGGGGCGTGATTGCAGTGCATGGCAATCGCATCTCGCATATCGCCAATGGCCAGATCTCGACCGATCCCAAGGCCAAGCTGCCGCAGCGGCTGGTCACGCTTGATGCGGTGCTGACCGACCTGCTGCTGACCCACAAGCCCGATCATGGGGCGGTTGAGGAAGTGTTCGTCAACGCCAATCCGCAATCGACGCTGAAACTGGGCCAAGCGCGCGGTGTGGCCCTGCTGGCATTGGCGCGGTCCGGTCTTGATGTCGGCGAATATGCCGCACGGCTCGTCAAAAAAGCAGTCGTCGGTGTCGGCAATGCCGAAAAGGCGCAGGTTCATGCGATGGTTTCCCGGCTGTTGCCCGGGGTGAAGATTGCAGGCCCGGATGCGGCGGATGCGCTCGCCGTGGCCATCACCCATGCCCATCATCTGGCCAGCGCGCGGGCCTTGTCCCGCATCTGACCGCGCCATTATGGCTTGACCGATGGCCAGCCCCTCCCTTACAGCCCGGCCCAGATGAGCGGTTCCCCGTAACGGGGGATGAAAAGGGAAGTTCGGTGCGTGGGGTCCGCCCCATAAATCCGGCGCTGTTCCCGCAACTGTAACCGGCGAGGACCGGTCCCAATATCCCACTGGTGGCTTGCTGCCGGGAAGGGGGGATCGGAACAATGACCCGGAAGCCAGGAGACCTGCCACTGATCGTCGTCCTTCACGCGGGCGGGATAACCGGGTGATCGAGGCCGCCTTTGGGTGCTCGCCGTGACGACAAGTCGTGTGTCGTTACGGGAGAATCAACCTTGAAGAATATTGTGACCCTGCTCGCTGGCGCGACGACGCTGGCCCTGTCCGCGCATGCGCGCGCTGAAACCACCGAAACCGGGATGGATGAAATTATCGTTACCGCGACACGCGGCGGCGACGGCATTTCGATTGCCGAACTCGGGGGGTCGGTCAGCGTCATTGATCCGGATGCGCTGCTCCAACGCCAGACCCGCTTTGTAGCCGACATTCTGCGCGATGTTCCCGGCATTGCTGTCAGCGGGACAGACGGCCCGGCCGGCCGCACCCAGATCCGCCTGCGCGGTAGTGAGGCCAATCATGTGATGGTGATGATCGACGGCATCAAAGCCAGCGATCCCTCCGCTGGGGAGTTCGACTTTGGTCAGCTCGTCGCCGATGATGCGGCGCGGATCGAGGTGCTGCGCGGCCAGCAGAGTGCGCTCTATGGCTCGGAAGCCATTGGCGGCGTCGTCAACTACATCACGCTCGATGGCCGTCAGGCCCCCGGCCTCCGCTTCCGGCTGGAAGGCGGCTCGTTCGGGACCGCTTCGGGCAACGCCCGGATCGCCGGGGTCGCGGGCGAGATCGACTATGCCATCAGCGGCGCTTATGCCCATATCGGCGGCGCACCGACCGCACGTGGCGGCGAACGCCATATCGGATCAGACACGGGCGGGGCATCGGTCAAGATCAACTGGACCCCAAGCGACAATATCAAACTGACCACAATCCTGCGCTACAACGGGAACGATACGGATTCGAACCGCGCCAATGAAGTCTATACGATGGACTGGCTTTCCGGTGAGACCAGCTATGTCAGCCCGAATTTCGGCTATGCGGAAGATAGCTGGGGGCTCCACAGCCGTGCCGCCGCCTTTTACGGCATGATCCGCGCCGAACTGACGTCGCTCGACGACCATTGGGTCAACAGTATTTCCGCGCAATTGGTCGACACCGAACGCAAGACATATGACGTGGCAGATAATAACAGCCCACGCGCAGACCAGACGGTCGCGCTGCGTTATGGCTATCAGGGTCGGCGATATCGCGGCAGCTATGAAAGCAGCTTCCGGATCGAAACCGGGGCCATCCGCCACCGCCTGACCCTCGCCATTGATAGCGAGCGGGAGGAATATACCAATATCTCACCGCCGGAGGTAAACCCCGGCGTCTTTGCCGGCCGTCACCATAAGGATACATTGGGGCTGGTCGGGCAATATGACCTGGTGGTGCGTGATCGCCTCGCGCTCGGCGCCTCCTACCGCCATGACGCCAACACGCTGTTCAGCAATGCCGATACCTGGCGGCTGCATGGCAGTGTCGCCATCATCGCCGGATTGCGCCTGCGTGCCGCGGCTGGATCGGGTGTGAAAGCGCCGGGCTTTGATGAACTGTTCGGCTATTATAGCGGTGAATATACCGGCAACCCGAACCTGAAACCGGAAAAATCAAAGGGCTGGGAAGCCGGTTTTGATCAGGTTTTCGCGGATGGTGCGCTCACCCTTGGGGCCAGCTATTTCCGCAACAGCTTCTCGAACGAGATTTATTCCACCTATCAACAAATTGATGGCGTTTGGCTCACCGTGCCCCAGAACCGCGACACCCGCTCGCACCAGCAAGGGGTAGAGGCCTATGCCGAAGCGCGATTCGGCCATGGCTGGCGGATCGACCTCGCCTATAGCCATCTCCGGGCGCAGGAAGATCGCACCGTCCTGCCGCAGCTCTGGTACGTCGGCACGCCATGGCGCGGTCAGGCGGTCCGCCGACCGAAGAATATCGCAAGCGCCAATCTTGCTTGGGCCACATCGGATTGCCCATTCAGCGGTGCCTTGACGGTCCGCTATACCGGCGCGCAAAATGATCTCGCGTTCACCGACCCTTCCTATATTCCGGCACTGGTACGGCTCAAATCCTTCACCACCGTCAATCTGAACGCCGCATATCAATTGAGCGCGCAGGTCGCCATCACGGCACGCATCGATAATCTGTTCGACCGGCGCTACGAACAGGTCTTCAGCTTCACCTCCTGGGGTCGCGCCGCTTATGCGGGTGTCCGCGTGGCTTTTTGAGCTGACAGGACAAAAGACTGGCGGCTTGGCCATGCCAAGCCCTTGCTCCGTACCGGGGAATCAGGCATAGGCCATCCCCGATACGCGAGGCGGGTGTAGCTCAATGGTAGAGCAGAAGCTTCCCAAGCTTACGACGAGGGTTCGATTCCCTTCACCCGCTCCAATTGCCTGATCGTCATCGCCCGATAGGGCCAACCGCCTTGGCCCATCGGCGGGCAACTCAGCGTAGCCGATAGAAATCCGCCAGCCGGTCAAGCGCCAGCCCCAACACCAACCGGCCTGAGCGTGCGGGCCAGCTTAAGGCGCGTTCGGCCGTGGTCATGCCCTCGCCCGCACAAATGATCCGCCACGCAATGTCGCGCAGCCCGGTGCCCAGATGATCCAGCGCCGCATCAAAGCGCGCCTTGGCCGCCAACTGCCGCGTCGTCGCGTCATGCATCGCCCCGCCGCCCAATCCGCCTCGCCCCGGCATCACATCCCAGCGCATCGTCACGCGCGGGCCGAGTTGGGCCTGTTCAAAATCTTGGCGCAGCACCTCGCCTGCGGCTAATTGGCAATCGGACACCAGCCCCCGGCCATGGAGCCAGCCCAGCGCCGACTCCGCCCGATTCACTATCGCGCGCGTGCGCCGGACGCCGTCCGGTGCGGCCGCATCCGGCACGAGAAACGCGCATTCGGTCAATTCAGTGGGCGCGGATCGAATCGATGATGTCCCGGTCATGGCCATTCTCCTGCTGCACATCCGAATCAGCTATTGCCATAAGGGTTCATTTGTTGGAAAGTTTTTTCACCAAATAGGTTCAAAAAGGATGAGACATGATCACCGCCATCCGTGAGGTCCGGCAGGCCAAAGGCCTGACCCTTGCCGACGTCGCCGCCCGATGCGTGCCGCCCACCACCGCCCAGACCATCGGCCGACTGGAAACCGGCACCCGCACCGTATCGGTCGACTGGCTCAACCGCATTGCAACTGCACTTGGCGTCGGCGCAAGCGATCTTGTCACCTTGCCCGATCAATCGCATCTGGCCGTGGTCGCCCGGATCGAAGCCGATGGGCCAACCGCACCCGAACGCGCACTCCACGTGCCGCCACCACAGCCCGCACCCGCCGATGTCGCGGTTCAGGTGATGGTGACCATCGGGGACTATCGCGCGGGCGATGTGCTATGGTGCCGACGGGTGGCACCGGATCATTTCAATGAAGGGCTACATCGCGACGTACTGGTGCCGGGCCGGGTTGGGCAGTTCGCATTCGGACGCCTGATCCGGATCGAGGAGGGGCAGCTTGAAATTCTGCCCCCCGGCCCCGGCCAGCGGCCGCAAGCGATCCACAATCCGCCATGGCTGGCAGTCGTGCGGCAATTGGTGCGGCCCTTCGACTAGGCCCCACACGGTCGGCGTGTTTAGGTCAGGTCTTCCCACATGCCCTTGATCTTGGTGAAGAATCCCGCGCTTTGGGGGGATTCTTCGCCGGTCTCGGTCTCGCGAAACTGTTCAAGCAATTCGCGTTGGCGCGCCGTCAGCTTGGTCGGGGTTTCCACCTCGATCTGCACGACCATGTCGCCAGCCCCCCGGCCTTGCAGCACCGGCATGCCTGCCCCGCGCTGGCGGAGTTGCTTGCCCGACTGAATGCCCGCCGGAATGCGGATTTCATGTTTCGCGCCATCCAGCCCCGGAATATGGATCACCCCGCCCAGTGCTGCTGTGGTGAAGCTGATCGGTGCCCGGGTGAACAGGGTCGTGCCGTCACGCTGGAACAGCGCGTGGCGCTGCAGATGGATGAAGATATACAGGTCGCCCGATGGGCCGCCCTTCGCGCCCGCTTCGCCCTCACCAGACAGCCGGATCCGCGTGCCGTCATCGACGCCCGACGGAATATTGACCTGCAACGTCTTGTCGCGATCGATCCGCCCTTCGCCACGGCATGTGTCGCAAGGATCGGCGATGATCTGGCCGGTGCCTCGGCAGGCACCGCAGGGGCGTTCCACCATGAAGAAGCCCTGCTGGGCACGGACGCTGCCATGGCCGCCACAGGTGCCACAGGTCTTGGCCCCGGTGCCCGGTTTGGCCCCGGTGCCGCCGCACGGGTCGCAGCGGGTCGAGACAGACACCTCAATTTCGGTGGCCTTGCCGTGAAACGCATCCTCCAGCGAAATTTCTAGATCATAACGCAGGTCGGCGCCGCGCTGCGGCCCCTGATGCGAACGGCCACGGCCGCCCATGAACTCGCCAAAGATATTTTCGAATATATCCGAGAAACCGCCAAAATCCTGCGGCCCTGCGCCGGCCCCATTATTTTGGAACGCGGCCTTGCCATACCGGTCATAGGCCGCGCGCTTTTGCGGGTCCTTGAGACATTCATAGGCTTCGCTGATCGCCTTGAACTTGGCCTCGGATTCATCGCAGCCCGGGTTGCGATCCGGATGATAGCGCATCGCCAGCTTGCGATAGGATGACTTGATCGTCCCATCGTCAGCCGAGCGCTCGATTTCCAGCAGTTCATAATAGTCGTCAGTGTCGGCCATCTAAGCCCCCGTCAACACGGGTCGGCCCCGTCAGACCCAGCCACACGCTGCGGATGTCCGCACATGCTGCCGGATACTGACGAGGCCGAACCATGTTTATCGCCTCAACCCTTGTGGTTTTCGTCCACTTCCGAGAATTCGGCGTCGACCACATCATCCTGCTGCGGTGCCTCGGCACCGGGCGAGGCGGCAGCGGCCTGTTCCTTCTCGTAAATGGCCTGACCCAGCTTCATCGCCACCTGGGCAAGCGCCTGAGCCTTATCGGTCATGACGGTGGGATCGCCCCCTTCAACCGCCGCCTTGGCGTCAACAATCGCGGCTTCGATCTCGGCCTTGAGCGCGGCATCGACCTTATCGGCATGTTCAACCAGCTGACGTTCGGTAGTGTGGATCAGGCTTTCGGCGTTGTTCTTGGCTTCCGCCGCCTCGCGACGCTGCTTGTCCTCTTCCGCGAAGCGTTCGGCATCGCGCACCATCTGGTCGATATCGGCATCCGTCAGACCGCCCGACGCCTGGATCTTGATCTGCTGTTCCTTGCCGGTGCCCTTGTCCTTGGCGCTGACCGACACGATGCCATTGGCGTCAATGTCGAACGTCACCTCGATCTGCGGCACGCCGCGCGGGGCGGACGGGATGCCGACCAGATCGAACTGGCCAAGCATCTTATTGTCGGCCGCCATCTCGCGTTCGCCCTGGAACACGCGGATCGTCACCGCCTGCTGATTGTCATCAGCCGTCGAATAGACCTGCGACTTCTTGGTCGGGATGGTGGTGTTGCGATCAATCATGCGGGTGAACACGCCACCCAAGGTTTCGATGCCGAGCGACAACGGGGTCACGTCAAGCAGCAGCACGTCCTTGACGTCGCCCTGCAACACGCCGGCCTGAATCGCCGCGCCCATCGCTACCACTTCGTCCGGGTTCACGCCGGTGTGCGGTTCCTTGCCGAAAAAGTCCTTCACCACTTCGCGGACGCGCGGCATGCGGGTCATCCCGCCGACGAGCACCACTTCGGCAATGTCCGCCGCCTTGACGCCCGCATCGGCCAGCGCCTTTTTGCACGGGTCGAGCGTGCGCTGGATCAGATCGGCGACCAGCTTTTCCAGATCGGCGCGGGTGATGTTCTTGACGAGGTGCTTCGGGCCGGTCGCATCTGCCGTGATGAACGGCAGGTTGACTTCGGTCGTCTGCGCCGAGCTCAGCTCGATCTTGGCCTTTTCCGCCGCTTCCTTCAGGCGCTGCAACGCCAGCTTGTCCTGCGTCAGGTCGATGCCTTCAACCTTCTTGAAGTCATCGGCAAGATATTGGACGATCTTCGAGTCGAAATCTTCGCCGCCGAGGAAGGTGTCGCCATTGGTCGACTTCACCTCGAACACGCCGTCGCCGATTTCCAGCACCGAAATATCGAACGTGCCGCCGCCAAGGTCATAGACCGCGATCAGCTTGCCGTCGTTCTTGTCGAGACCATAGGCCAGCGCCGCCGCCGTCGGTTCGTTGATGATGCGCAGCACTTCAAGGCCCGCAATCTGACCAGCATCCTTGGTGGCCTGACGCTGGGCGTCGTTGAAATAGGCCGGAACGGTGATCACCGCCTGGGTCACGGTTTCACCAAGATAGGCTTCGGCCGTTTCCTTCATCTTCTGTAGCGTGAACGCCGAGATCTGCGACGGCGAATAATCTTCGCCACCCGCCTTCACCCAAGCATCGCCATTCTTGCCCTTGGTGATCGAATAGGGAACGAGCGCCATATCCTTCTGGGTCATCGGATCTTCAAACCGACGGCCGATCAGGCGCTTCACCGCGAAAATCGTATTTTCCGGATTGGTGACAGCCTGGCGCTTTGCCGGCTGGCCGATCAGACGCTCGCCATCCTTGGCGAAGGCGACAATCGACGGCGTGGTGCGCGCACCTTCTGCATTTTCGATCACCTTGGGCTTGCCGCCTTCCATCACTGCGACGCAGCTGTTGGTGGTGCCAAGGTCAATACCGATCACTTTTGCCATGTGTCTCATACCCCATATGATCAGGATGATGCGAAGTCCGATCCGACGGACCGGTGCCCCTCCACATCAACTTTGAGGCCGATATAGGTGCCAATTCGCTTGTCGCAAGGGCTGCCCCGCGTTTATCTGGGCGGCATTCAATCCTGCGGCACCAAGACCTTGCCCGCCCCCGAAACGGAGATTTGCCATGCGTATCCTGTCGTCGATGCTTGTCCCGGCCCTTGCGCTTGCCCTAACGGGCTGCGGCGCGAAGTCGCATGAAGAGGGCCCGGTGACCGATGCATGGATGCGCCTCTCGCCGATCGAGGGCAATCCGGCGGCGGGCTATTTCACGATAAAGGGCGGGGAAGAGGACAATCGCCTGCTCTCCGTCACCAGCCCGAAGGTCGCCAGCATCGAGCTCCACGACATGTCGATCAAAGATGGCATGATGGAAATGAAGCGGATCGATGACGGCGTCATGATCCCGGCACATGGAACGGTTTCATTCTCCCCTGCCGGCATGCATGCGATGATGTTCGGCGTGGCTTCCGAGGTCAAACCGGGCCGCAAGATTCTTCTCACCTTCCAGTTCGCCAAGGGTGAACCGGCCAATGTTGAGGCACTGGTCCGGGGCGCGGGTGAAGACGATGGCAGCCATGGCATGATGCACTGATCAAGCGGGAGGGGACCATCAGCCGGTCCCCAACGCAAAACGGGCGGCCAATGGCCGCCCGTTTCGTTTCGCTTGGGTCGCGCCGGCGATCAGTCGTAATCGCCGCCCAGATTCTGGTTGCGCGGCGGCGCGGCGGCGGTGAGCCGCAGCGCTTCCGACTGCTGCGAGAGCGAACCCATTTCATCGACGACGTCATCGTCATCGACGCGGACCTTCTGCATGCCGCTGATCGCCGCTTCACGCAGTTCTTCCGGGGTAACAGTTTCTTCGGCGATCTCGCGCAGGGCGACGACCGGGTTTTTATCGCGGTCGCGATCAAGGGTCAGCTCGGCACCGCTGCTGATTTCGCGCGCCCGTTGGGCGGCCAGCAACACGAGATCGAACCGGTTGGTGATCTTGTCGACGCAATCTTCAACGGTGACGCGCGCCATGGACAGGCTCCGATCTAGTCAAATTCCGGGAAGCGCGCGGGCTAGCAGGCCCTTGCGCCGCTGTCAACAAACAGGGCATGGTTGATCGCATGGCACAACAAAGCAAGGCAGCGGAGATGCCGGGGACAGTGGTAGATGGCCACCGGCTCGACCTGTTGCCGTGCGGGCCGGACCGTTTCAACGCGCTCTTGGCCCTGATCGATAGCGCCACGCGCGAACTGCAACTGTTCTTCTACATTGTCACCGATGACGATCACGGGGCGATGCTTCGCGATTCGCTGGTCCGCGCCTGTGAGCGCCATGTCGCAGTTACGCTGCTGGTCGACGGCTTTGGCAGTGAACAACTGCCCGACAGTTGGTTCACCCCATTGCGGGCAAGCGGCGCGCGCTGCGCCCGGTTCCTGCCCGGCTGGGGACGTAAATATGTACTACGCAACCACCAGAAACTGGCGATAGCCGACCGCGCCCGGGTGATACTCGGCGGCTGTAATATCGCCAGCCCCTATTTCACCGAATCGAGCGATGGCGATAATTGGACCGATTTGATGGTCAGGGTCGAAGGGCCCCGGGTCGCGGCACTGGCCGCTTATTTCGACGATCTCGACCGCTGGATCCACAGCCCAAGCTCCGGCCTGCGCTCCTTTCGGGCACTGCTGCTGCACCATAGCCATCAGCCGCCCGAAGGCCGGGTGCGCTGGCTGTTTTCCGGCCCATTCGCCCGGATCAGTCCGTTCAGCCTTGACCTGCGCCATCTGGTATCGACCGCCCGGACGATGGACATCGTCGCCGCCTATTTCGCCCCGACGCCGGGCATGATTCGCCGCATGGGCCGCATGGCGCAGCGCGGGCTGATGCGGATCATCACACCCTCGCGCTCCGATAATCGTATCACCATTCAAGCTGCGCGCCATTGCTATGGCCGCCTGTTGCGCCAGGGGGTGCGGATCGCGGAATATCAACCGGCGCGCCTGCATATGAAGCTGATCGTGGCCGATGAGCATGTCTATATCGGCTCGGCCAATTTCGACGTGCGCAGCCAGTTCATCAATGCCGAACTGATGCTGCGGGTATCGGATGCCGGCTTTGCCGCGCAGGTGCGAAGCCTGATCGATCGGCTGGAAATCGATTCCCGGCCCATCACCCAGGCAAAGCTCGACCGGGCGAACGGCTTCTGGGGTCGATTGCTTTGGCGGTTAAGCTATTATGTCGTGGTCACGCTCGACCCGACGGTGACGCGGCGCTTGCTTAGCCGCGTGCTTCAGGCCGAACGCGAACTCGAATCGTCTTTCCACGCCCAGTAAAGCTGCGCGGGCGGGATATTCCACCACACCATTTCATGATCGATGTCGGTGAAATGCGGGGCGATAAAGTCCCGCACCTTGGGCGAAAATTGATAGACCAAAAACGCCCCGCCAGACCTGAGCGCCGCCGCCGTATTGGCAGCGATGGCCGGGCCGATCCCGGCGGGCAGGGTCGAAAAGGGCAGGCCTGACAACACATAATCAGCATGATCAAAGCCATGCTGGCGAATGATGTCGAGCACATCGGCGGCGGAACCGAGCACGGGAACAAAACGGCTATCGGCAATATCGCTGGCCAGATAGTCGATGAAATCCGGATTGGTGTCGATTGCGATATAGGTGGCGTCTGGCGCCATTTTTTCGAGAATCGCCCGGCTGAACGTGCCGACACCGGGACCATATTCGACAAACAGCCGACACGCCTTCCAGTCGACCGGGCCCAACATGGTCTCAATCAGCACATCCGATGATGGGATGATCGAACCGACCATCACGGGGTGTTTGAGAAACCCCTTGAAAAACATCGCCCAAGGGCCCGTTCTCTTTTTCCGAATGCCGGCCTCTTGCAGTGCGGTCCCGTCGGAAAACGTCATTACCATTGCGCCTTGTTGCATCTTGTATCGCCTTGCGTTGGCAAATGCGGGGGGCAAAGGCAAGGACAAGACGATCAGCTCACCCCATTTTTCGATGACCGCCCGGTCCCGGGGCGGGACGCAGGACATCGAAGGGCTAGAGGATTTCCTCGAAAAGCCGCGGCGACGCAGCACAAAAAAGGGCCGGTCGGAAGCCCGACCGGCCTTGAAAGTTTTATAGGAGAGGATGCCTGAAAGGCAGGTTCTTTATGTCGCGCGACTCGATTTTGTGCAAATGCGAAGATGAACATCTCGAATGCAAATTTTGCATCTTACTTGCGGGCGTGATTGCCCCTAGCGCAAGTCACCGACGGACCCTTGCACCATGCGTCCGAAAGACAGGGCTTTTCCGGAACACATGAACAAAAAAAGGGCCGGTCAGAAACCCGACCGGCCTTGAAAGTTTTATAGGAGAGGATGCCTGAAAGGCGATTTTGATATCGCACCAACTCGATTATTGTGCAAGTGCGAAGAGCACGTTTCGGGTTGCATAATTTGCACGCACTACCCATTTACAGTTTTACAGTGCACAATCATCCCGTCCGCACCCGCGACCGCATGGCCAACCGCCTGCCGTCAGGGCGCCAGACAGGACGATCGAGGGGAATGCATCAATGCGTCGGTTGCCGCCGCTTTCAGGGATTGAAGCCTTTATCCAGGTCGCCCGCACCGGGTCGATCAAGGCCGCCGCAGAGTCGCTCTTGCTCTCCGCACCTGCGCTTTCCCGCCGTATTCAAGGGCTGGAACGCCAATTGGGCCGCCCGTTGTTCGACCGTGTCCATCAGGGCATTCTGCTCAATGCCGATGGCGAGGCGCTGCTTCACCGCATTGCGCCTGCGCTGGATGCGATGATCGATGCCATTGATGTGACCGTCGGCGGCACAGAAATCCTCCGCCTGCGGATCGGCATGCCGCCACTTTTTGCATCGCAGCAGATCATCCACCGCCTGCCCGACCTGCGAGAACTGCATCCGACGCTGCATCTTGATATCGACACCGCCCCCCATGCGATGGCGCGGGTCGGCGAAGGGCTGGATGCCGCGATCGTGCTCGTCCGCTCGGTTGAACCGGCGCTTTACGGTCGGCGTATCGGCGTCAACCATGTCGTCGCCCTTGCGTCGCCGGACATGGTTAATGGCCCGCATCCGATCAAATCCGTCAAGGATCTGCGTCATCACACCATCTTGATTCACCGCGATATGCCGGAAACGTTTGACGAATGGCGCGATGCGATGGGCCATCCAGAGGTTGAACCGGCTGCCGTCGATCACATGGATTCGGGCCAGTTGATGCTGGAAGCCGCCGCCCAAGGGTTGGGGATCGCCTTCATGCTCGATTCCCATCTCAGCGAATGGGATGAGCAGGAACGGTTGGTTCCCTTGTTCACCCGGAAGGTGGCCAGCCCCTATAATTATTATTTCACCTGTCGCCGTTCGGCGATGTCGGTGCGCGCCGTCCGGTTGTTCCATGACTGGCTGTTCGATGTGCTGGAAGACGACAAACACCCCGAAACCGAGGACGCGGTCTAAGGCCCCCTGCGGGCACGATCCCGCAATTTCCTTGCTTTTTTCGGCCTGCGCCACTAAGAGCGCCGGGTTGATCGGCGGGAAAGACCCGTCATGGCAGGGCGAGCATCATGCCCGGCCGGCAGCGTGAACCAAGGATCGGGCCGGATCGGCCTGACAGTCGGGCCGGCATTCAGATCGACATCATGCCACAGGCATCCCCATTCACGCGGGTTGTCACATGACCCCGCGCCACAGGCGCATGGCCGTTGACGACGGCCATGTTGCGCCCGTCGTCGCCGATTGAAAGAAGTGACGTTTCATGACCAAATTTACCGACCTCGGCCTTGCCGAACCGATCGAGCGCGCGCTCGCCGCCAAGGGCTATGAACAGCCAACGCCGATTCAGTTGCAGGCCATTCCGGTGCTGATGCAGCGCCGCGACCTATGCGGCATCGCGCAGACCGGCACCGGCAAGACCGCCGCATTCGCACTGCCGTCGCTGCACCACCTCGCGGCCGACCTCAAGCGCCCAATCCCGGCGAGCTGCCGCATGCTGGTGCTCGCCCCGACACGCGAATTGGCCAGCCAGATCGCCGTCAGCTTCCGCGATTACGCCAAGTTTCTCCGCCTTTCGGTCGATACCGTGTTCGGCGGCGTGCCGATCGGCCGCCAGATCAAGTCGCTATCCCGCGGCATCGACATTCTGATCGCGACGCCTGGCCGCCTGCTCGACCTGATTGACCAGAGCGCGCTCAACCTCCGCAACGTCGAGATTTTCGTGCTCGACGAGGCCGATCAGATGCTCGATCTCGGCTTCATCCACGCGCTCAAGCGGATCGACAAGCTGCTGCCGAAAAAGCGCCAAAGCCTGTTCTTCTCGGCCACCATGCCCAAGACGATTGCGGAACTGGGAGATCGCTTCCTGACCGATCCGGTGCGCGTCTCCGTCACCCCGCCAGCGACCACCGCCGAGCGCGTTGACCAATATGTGACCTACGTCAACCAGACGGAAAAGCAGGCGCTGCTGACCCTGACCCTCAAGAACGAGAATATCGAACGCGCGCTGATCTTCACCCGCACCAAGCATGGCGCAGACCGCGTGGTGAAGCATCTGAACGCCGCCGGTGTTGGGGCCGAGGCGATCCATGGCAATAAAAGCCAGCCGCAGCGCGAACGCGCGCTCAGCCTGTTCCGTTCGGGTTCGATCAAATTTCTGGTCGCCACCGATATTGCGGCGCGCGGCATCGATGTTTCGGGCGTGAGCCATGTGTTCAACTTCGAACTGCCGAATGTGGCGGAACAATATGTCCACCGCATCGGCCGCACCGCCCGCGCGGGCGCCACCGGCATTGCGATGAGCTATGTCGCCGAGGATGAGCGCGCCTATCTGCGCGGGATTGAAAAGCTGACCAAGGTCCGCCTGACCCCGGTGCCACTGCCTGCGGATTTTCTGGATCAGGCCCGCTCGCTGCCAAAGCCCGCACAGGCCAAACCAACCGCCCAGCGTCGCCACGACGAAGCGCGCGGTCGTCCAGCGCAGGGCGCCGGGGCCGGTGCGGCCGATGGCGAACGTCCGCGTCGCCCGTTCCGCCCGAGCCGCAAGCCTGGTTCGGTGGGCAGCCATAAGGGCGCCGTCCGCAAGGCGGGCGGTCGCTGAACTGACCCATATCCTCCCCATCCAATGATGGGGAGGATATGTGGGTTCAGTGCACGAAGCGCGCGACCACGTCGCGATAGGAGCGGCTGACCTTCACCTGGGCGCCGGACTCCAGCACCAAGAAGCATTCCCCATTGGTATGGGGGCGAACCTCGCGCACAAGGTCGAGGTTGACGATGGTCGAACGGTGCACCCGCTGGAATTTGCGCGGATCGAGACGCTTTTCGAGATCCTTCATCGTCTCGCGCAGGATCAGGCTATTATCCGCCGTATTGATGCACATATAATCACCCGCCGCATCGATCCGTTCGATGGTATCGACATCGACGCGGAAAATCTGCCCGCGATCCTTGATATTGATAAGCTTTTCATAGCGATTAGCTGAGGGCGATTCACCGTCGGCCATGGTGTCCACGGCATCCGGCGCATGTTCAGCCAGCACTTCCTTCAGCCGCTCGACCTCCTCAACGCCGCGCTTTTCGGCCAGGCGTTGCCGCACCCGATCAAGCGTATCGGCCAGCCGGTCCACATCAACCGGCTTCATCAGATAATCGACGGCCTGCGCCTCAAATGCGCGCAGGGCATGTTCGCCATAGGCCGTGACAAACACGAACAGCGGCGGTTCAATCTCCATCACGCCCTGCACGACGGAAAAGCCATCAAAGCCCGGCATCTGGATATCGAGAAAAACGAGATCGGGCTTGTGCGTCTTGATCGCCCGAATCGCCTCACGGCCATTGGAACAGGCCTCGATAATGTCCACATCGTCGAAATGTTCAAGGCGCAGTCGCAACCCCTGCAAGGCCAGCGGCTCGTCATCGACGATGATCGTTCGGATCGTCATGCTGTTTCCTTCTGGGCTTCACGTTGGAACGGAATGGTGATGCGCACGCCGAAACCATCCGACATATCGGGCAGAATCTCGAAGCTCTGTTCATCACCATAGGCTTGTTGCAGCCGGTCCCGGATGTTGGTCAAACCGACGCCTGTAGACTCGATGGAACGCGGCGTCGGCGCATTCAAGCCCGGTCCGGTGTCGGTTACGGTGATCTGCACCCGGTTGCCGACCAACCGAGCATCAACGCTGATATCGGCCCCTTCCTCCAACGGCGTCACCGCATATTTGATCGCATTTTCGACCAGTGGCTGGAGCAGCAAAGACGGCAAACGCGCCGTCGAGGCGGCGGGATCAAGCGTGAAATCGGGGCGGAGCCGGTCTTCGAATCGCATCTTCTCAATTTCGAGATAGAGTTTCAGCGTTTCGAACTCCTGCGCCAGCGTCACCTGCGCGGTCGGCTCATTGGCCAAGGTGTACCGCAGAAAGGAGGACAGGCGGGATAGCATCGCGTTCGCCCGCTCGGTCTGCTTGAGCAGCACCAACGTCGAAATGCTGTTCAGCGTATTGAACAGGAAATGCGGGTTGAGCTGATAGCGCAGCATCGCCAATTGCGCGCTGGACGCCTGATTTTCGAGGTGGAGCAGCTGGTCCGCCTGCTTTTCCAGCATCAGGTAGAAGTTGATACCATAATATAGCGCCGACCAACCCAGCAGCAACATCGCATCAAGCAGAAACGCGCCGAAGAACAAGGGCGCACTCATCCGTTCGCCCGGGCGGTAGAAGGTGATGAACGCCTGCGTCTCGATCATCGCATAGGCCACCGCCGCCAGCATCAGCACGAAGATCGACATCGTCCAGGTCACGATCGGCTTCTGATCGATCAACCGGCGATAGGATGCCGCCATCAGCAAGGTCAGCGAATACCCCGCCGCCGTCGAGATCGCCATCGGCACTACGAACAGTAGGTCGACGCCATTGGCAAAGCCGCTTAACGTGCGCAGCACGAAATAAGCGCCCCAACCGGCCGTCTGCAGCACCCAGAAGGCGCGGTCCTTATCCTCGAAAAAGGGCTGGCGGCGCAGCGGACCCAGGCTCATGGCGGGGACGCCCGTCAAGCCGCGGTACCGCCAACGGTCAGGCTGTCGATCAGCAAGGTCGGTTGGCCAACGCCCGCCGGGACCGACTGCCCCCCCTTGCCACACACCCCGATGCCCTCATCAAGCGCCATGTCATTTCCGATCGCCGACACGCGGGTCAGCACGCTTGGCCCGTCGCCGATCAGCGTCGCCCCCTTGACCGGCGCACCCAGCTTGCCATTCTCGATCTTATAGGCCTCGGTGCAGGAAAAGACGAACTTCCCGCTGGTGATATCCACCTGCCCACCGCCAAAGCTCTTCGCGAAAATGCCATTTTTGACGCGCGACAGGATTTCGGCGGGGTCGTCGTTGCCGCCCTTCATAAACGTGTTGGTCATGCGCGGCATCGGGGCATGGGCATAGCTTTCACGCCGCCCGTTGCCAGTCGATTCGCCACCCATCAACCGGGCATTGAGCCGGTCCATCAAATAGCCCCGCAAAATCCCATCCTCGATCAGCACGGTCTCCTGCGTCGGGGTGCCCTCATCATCAATCGTCAGCGACCCGCGACGTCCCGCAATCGAGCCATCATCCACCACGGTCACGCCCGGCGCGGCCACACGCTGGCCAATCCGACCGGCAAAGGCGCTGGTGCCCTTGCGGTTGAAGTCACCCTCAAGGCCATGGCCAATCGCTTCATGCAGCAACACACCCGGCCAACCCGGGCCTAGCACCACCGTCATTTCGCCGACCGGGGCATCAACCGCATCAAGATTGACCAAGGCCTGTGCCAGCGCCTCATCAATCGCCCGTTCGCGCGCGTCTGAGGTGAACAGCCGATCATACAACCAGCGCCCACCCATGCCGAACGTGCCGCTTTCGCGTCGGCCATTTTGTTCGACCACAATCGACACGTTAAGGCGGACCAGCGGCCGCACATCGGTCGCCACAAAACCGTCCGGGCGGACAATCTCGACCACGCTCCAGCTCCCAGAGAGGCCGACACTGACCTGCGCGACGCGCGGGTCGCGGGCGCGGGCGGCGGCATCAATTTCCGAACAGAGCCGCACCTTGTCCGCAAATGGGACAAGGGTGAGCGGGTTGGTGCCGGTGTAAAGTGCCTCATTGGTCCGGCGTGGCGGGGCCTGTCGGACCCCCTTGGCGGGATCGAGCAGGGTCAGGGTTTCGGCCGCCCGACGGATCGCCGCAGCGCTCAATTCATTGGCATGGGCAAAGCCCGTCATCTCACCCGACACGCCCCGCAGGCCGAACCCGGATTCACTGCTGTAATTGGCGGTTTTCAGCCGTCCGTCATCAAAGCCAAAGGTCTCTGACACGCCATATTGCAGATAGAGTTCGCCATCGTCACAGGTCTTGAGCGCGGTGGCGACCAGTTGCTTTGCCTCGTCGGGATCAAGGCCGTCGGGGCGATAAAGGAACTGGCGAGGGTCAGCAGAAAAATGAGTCATAAGACGGGAATATAGGGCCTTTCCGCGCCAAGGGAAGGCCTCCACCCGCTCGCTTGCATCCAGTGAATGCCGGGTTAGGCTGGCATCCATCCCGAACCGGACCTGTTTCTGTGACGCAAAACAGGCCGGTTCGTGAAAACAGTCCAGTTGCTTAAAATGAGTGAGGCGTAATGGTGGTCACCAACACAAAGAGACGATTCACACCAGCAGAAGGACGCGAGCGCGCATTGGAGGCTGCACGGGCGCTGATGCTCCAGCAGGGGCCGCAAGCGGTCACACTCAAGGCGGTCGCGGCGCGAATTGGGCGAACCCATGCCAATCTCATTCATCATTTCGGTAGCGCAGCAGCCTTGCAGCGCGCGCTGGCGGTCAACATCTCACGCCGGATCGTGGCGCGGATCGGCAAGGCCGTGCTGCGGGTGCGCGACAAACAGGCCGATCCGCGCGAAGTCGTCGACGCCACCTTCGACGCCTTTCGCAAAGAGGGGGTCGGGCCACTGGCGGCATGGATGATGCTAACCGGCCAGCGCGATGTGCTGGACCCGATCTTGCAAGCGATGCAGCGCCTGATCGAAGAGCTACACGCCGAGGAAATGAACGTCCCGCTCCAGCACCATACGCTTGGTCTGGTGCTGAGCGCGCTCGGCTATTCGCTGCTGGGTCATGAGTTTGCCGCCGCGCTCGGATTGCCGCTGGAAACCAGCCGTGACATCGCGGCGGACCATCTCCGACTCAGCCTGATCCAAGCCTATGCCGCGCAAGGCGTGGTGTGGACCGGGCCGAACCGCCCCGATTCGTCGCGCCGGGCTGGACCGCACTGAACATGCCAAAGGGCGCGCAGCCGCCAAAAATGCACAAAAAGCTTCCCCGGCAGGCGCGGACGTTCTACTGGCCAGAACATGCATTTTCTTGATCAGGCAAAAATCTTCGTCCGCTCTGGCGCGGGCGGCCCGGGGGCTGTCAGCTTTCGGCGTGAAAAATATATTGAATATGGCGGCCCCGACGGCGGCAATGGCGGCAAAGGCGGCGATATCATCTTTGAAGCCGTCGCCGGTCTCAACACGCTGATCGACTTCCGCTACACCCAGCATTTCCGGGCCCAGCGTGGCAAGGGCGGGGCCGGTTCCAACCGCACGGGCGCAGGTGGCGACGACCTTGTCATCAAGGTGCCACTGGGTACGCAGGTACTGGCGGAAGACCGCGAAACCGTGCTGCTCGACTTTACCAAGGTCGGCCAACGCGCGGTTTTCCTGCGCGGCGGCGACGGCGGTCGCGGCAATCTGACCTATAAGACATCCACCAACCGCGCGCCGCGCCAACATGGTCCGGGCTGGCCGGGTGGCGAGGCGTGGGTCTGGCTGCGGCTCAAGCTGCTGGCCGATGCCGGGCTTGTCGGCCTGCCCAATGCGGGCAAATCGACCTTCATCAACGCCGTGACCAATGCCAAGGCCAAGGTCGGCGATTATCCCTTCACCACCACCCGGCCACAGCTCGGCGTGGTGCGCCACCATGACCGGGAATTCGTAATCGCGGATATCCCCGGCCTGATCGAAGGCGCCGCAGAAGGCGCCGGGATCGGCGACCGCTTCTTGGGCCATATCGAACGCTGTCAAGTATTGCTCCATCTGGTCGATGCCACCGGCGATGATCCGGTCGAAGCCTATCAGATCGTGATGGAAGAACTCGACGCTTATGGCGCGGATTTGCTCGACAAGCCGATGGTCATCGCGCTCAACAAGGTGGATGCCATCGACGTCGAGCTGCGCGACATGCTGGTGCACGATCTGGAAGAAGCCAGCGACGCCCCGGTAATGTGCCTGTCCGGCGTATCCGGCGAGGGGGTCGAGGCGATTCTCGACAAGTTGCTGGAGCAGATCACGGTCGCCCGCGAGGAAGAGGCCGAGGCACAGGTCAAGGACGAACAGGGCGGGGACGGGACATGGTCGCCCATCTGACCGCCGCCGCCAGCCTTTTTGCGCCCGCTGATTGCCCGCGCTTGGTCATCAAGATCGGCTCGGCGCTGCTTGTCGACCAAAAAGGCAATATCCGGCTCGACTGGCTGCAAGCGATGGCGGGCGACATTGCCGAACGCCGCGCCGCAGGTCAGCAGATCGTGATTGTCTCGTCGGGCGCCATTGCGCTGGGCGCACGGCGGCTCGGCCTTGCCAAGGGGGGGCGCGCCAGCCTTGAAGACGCGCAAGCCGCTGCCGCTGTCGGCCAGATTGCCCTATCCCAGCAATGGGCTGCCCTGCTCGAAGCACGCGGGCTGGTCGCGGCGCAGATTCTCGTCACGCTGGATGATCTTGAAGACCGTCGCCGTTATCTGAACGCCGCCGCCACGCTGGACCGCTTGCTCGAACTCGGCGTGGTGCCAGTCATCAATGAGAATGACTCGGTCGCGACCAACGAGATCCGATTCGGTGATAATGACCGGCTGGCCGCGCGCATCGGGCAGGCCGCACAGGCCAGCGGCGTGATCCTGTTATCCGATATTGATGGGCTCTACACCGCCAATCCAAAGACCGACCCGGCCGCCAAATTGGTGCCGCAAGTCAGCCGGATCGATGCGCGCATCATGGCGATGGCGGATCGCGGCTCGGGATCGGGCATGGGATCGGGCGGCATGGTGTCCAAGCTGGAAGCGGCCCGCATCGCCACCCGGGCAGGGGCCCATCTCGCGATCATTTCGGGCGAACATGACCTGCCCTTGCGGCGCTTCGTGGACAGCAATATCGGCACCGTGTTCCTCGCCTCCAAGGCGGCATCGGCCCGCAAGACTTGGCTGGTGGGCCGGCTCTCCGTCAAGGGCAATGCCACCGTCGATGCCGGCGCAGTCCGCGCGCTGGAACGCGGCAGCAGCCTGTTGCCCGCAGGCGTGACCGCCATTTCCGGCCGCTTCGAACGCGGCGACCTGATCGATATTCTCGACGCCGAGGGCCAGAAAATCGGCCATGGCCTTGCGGAATATGACGCCGATGAGGCCGCGCTCGTCATCGGCAAGCGCAGCGATATGCTCGCCGACCTGCTTGGCTATGCGCCGCGTGCCGCGTTCGTCCATCGCGATCATCTGGTACTGATCTGATATGACCGTGCTGGCCGTAACCGGCGCGACTGGTTTTGTCGGGGGCCATGTGCTGGATCAGGCGGCGGCCCTTGGGCTGGAATTGCGCGCTCTGACCCGCCGGGCGCAACCACCGCGCCATGGCGTGACTTGGGTCAGCGGCACGCTGGACGATGCGGACGCGCTCGATCAATGCATGGCTGGGGCGGATGCCGTGCTCCACATCGCGGGCGTGATCAACGCACCGGATGAGCAAGGCTTTATAACTGGCAATGTCACCGGCACTGCGCAGGTCATGGCCGCAGCCCAGCGTGCCAATATCCAGCGTTTTATCCATGTCTCCTCGCTCGCCGCACGCGAGCCCGCCTTGTCCGCTTATGGCCGGTCGAAAGCCCAGTCGGAAACCTTGTTGCAGGCGTCCGCGCTCGACTGGACAATCGTACGCCCGCCCGCCGTTTATGGTCCGGGCGACCGCGAAACGCTCGAACTCTATCGCATGGCCAAGCACCGTGTCGTGATGTTACCGCCGGGTGGTCGGCTTTCGCTGATCGAGGCGGGCGACCTCGCGCGGCTGTTGCTCCGCCTCATCGACGCACCGGCCAGTATCGGCGCGCTCTACGAACCCGATGATGGCCGATCCGGCGGCTGGGCGCATGACGAATTCGCCCACTGCCTTGGTGCGGCGCTTGATCGCCAGATACTACCGCTCGCCGTGCCGCGCCGGATCATGGAATGGGCGAGCCGGGTCGATGTCTGGCTGCGCGGCAACGCGGCCAAGCTGACCGCCGACCGAGTCGCCTATTTCTGTCATCCAGACTGGGTTTGCCGCCCGGAACATCAGCCTCCCGCCGATATCTGGGCTCCCCTCATGCCCACCGAACGCGGGACAAGGCTGGCGGCGCGCTGGTATCGCGAACAGGGCTGGCTCTAACCTTACAGCCCGATACGCTTCGCAAGCGCGACGGTGGAGGCATCCATCCCGCCCGTGCCGCCGTCGCCAATCTGCCGGGCCAGTTGCTTGCCCCATTCCACCCCGAACTGATCGAACGGGTTGTTGCCGATCAGCACCGCATTGACGAAGGTCCGGTGCTCGTAAAAGGCGATCAGCGCGCCCAGCGTCGCAGGGTCCAGCCGATCAAGTAGGATCGTCACCGATGGCCGGTTGCCCGCATAGGCCCTTGCCGGATCATCGCTCACCCGCCCGGTCATCAGCGCCGACGCCTGAGCAAGGCAGTTGGACAACAGTTGGAGATGATGATTCTCGTCCAGATCATGGCCCGGTTCAATCACCGCCAGAAATTCGACGGGGACCATCACCCGGCCTTGATGCAGCAACTGAAACACCGCGTGTTGGGCATCGGTGCCAACCCCACCCCAGGTGATTGGCGCGGATGGCACCATCAATGGCCGCCCCGCATGATCAACCGACTTGCCGTTGCTCTCCATTTCGAGTTGCTGGAGATAGGCGGGCAGAAAGCGCAACCGCTCATCATAAGCAAATACCGCCCGCGTCTGGCAGGCCGCTTGCTCGACATAATAACGATCGATCAAGGCCGCGATGACGGGCGCATTACGCGCCGGATCGGCGGCGATAAAATGCTGGTCCATCGCCGCGGCACCATCCAGCAACTGCTCAAACGCATCCCAGCCCAGCGCCAGCGCCACCGGAAAACCAATCGACGACCATAAGGAATAACGCCCGCCCACTGTTTCGGTGAACGGCAGGACGCGGGTTTCATCCACGCCCCATTCCAGCGCCTTGTCAGGATCCGCCGTCACCGCGACGACTCGGCCATGCGGATCATCGACCCCGGCCTCTTCCATCCATTCCAGCACGGAGGCGGCGTTAAGCATGGTTTCAATCGTGGTGAAGGTCTTGGACGCCACAACCAGCAAGCTGTGATGCGGATCGCAATGGGCAAAGGCTTCTTTCAGCGCGCAACCATCGACATTCGAGACGACCCAAACCGCATAACGCACGCCATCGCGCCCCAGCGCATCCACCAGCAGCTTCGGGCCTAGACCCGATCCGCCGATGCCAACATGGATGATATGGCGAATCTCGCCGAGCAGCCCCGCATTTACCGCTTCCACCAGCCCGTGCATCCGACCCCGCAGCGCGCGCGCCAACGCCACGCTCTCGGTCGCTCCCGTGCCGCGTTCGGCAAGATGTTCAGCGGCACGCCCTTCCGTTTCGTTGACGATTGCGCCCCGCACCAAGCGCTGCCGCCAGTCGTCAAAATCCGCGCGTTCGAGCCGGGCCACACCGTCGCCCAACAGCGACTCGGTCACATGGGTCTTGGACCAGTCAAACCAGATACCGCCTGCCTCGACGCTCCAGCGCTCGACCCGACCGGGTTCTTGGGCGAAAAGGTCGTTAAGAACGGTCGCACTTGACGGCATGCACATGTCTCCAGACGGGGAAGAAAGCCCGCTTGACCCCTATAACCATGCCCAAGCCCCACTCCAAGTTGCAAAGCGGCTTGACGCGCGTCCGGATGCACGCGAAAGCCAGCGCCATGACCGACCAGAACGCCGCCGCGCAGGATGCCCCCACCCCCGCCTCCCCCAAGGATGGCTGGCGAGAAAATTTGCGCTTCTTCGGCACGGTATTGGTGATCGCCTTTGTGATCCGCAGCCTGGTCTTCGGCCTGTTCAACATTCCGTCCGAATCAATGCTGCCGCGCCTGTTGGTCGGTGATTATCTGCTCGTGTCGAAATGGCCCTATGGCTATTCGCGCTACAGCTTCGTCTTCGGCCTGATCGATTTCGACGGCCGCGTGTTGGCCGAGCAGCCGGAACGCGGCGATGTCGTCGTGTTCCGCGCCCCGCCGGAAAACAAGGTTGATTATATCAAGCGGCTGATCGGCCTGCCGGGTGACACGGTCGAACTGCGCCATGGTCAGGTCATTCTGAACGGCAAGCCGGTGCCGCGCGTCCCGGTGGATGATTTCCTCAAGCCGGTCTCTGCCAACAGCAGCTGTGAACCACAGCCCTTTCTCGACCAACCACAGCCGGAAACCCTGGCCGATGGGCGGGAGGTCTGCCGCTATCACCGCTTCCGCGAGACGCTGCCGAATGGCAAAAGCTATGACGTGCTCGACCTTGGAGAGATCACCAAGGATGACATGGCGCCGACCATCGTGCCGGAAGGCCATTATTTCATGATGGGCGATAATCGCGACAACAGCCTCGACAGCCGGTTCAGCCCGGCCGAGGGGGGAATCGGTCTGGTGCCGGAGGAAAATCTGATCGGCCGCGCCGCCTTTACCTATTTCTCGACCGATGGCAGCGCCAATGTGTTGCTGCCCTGGACATGGCTCACTGCCATGCGCGCCTCGCGCATCGGGGAAGGTTTCTGAGCAGGCCGTCCGACCTTGGCGACTGGCTGGCGAGCGCGCTTGGCCATCGCCCTGCCGACCTTGCCGCATTCCAGCAGGCGCTGACCCATGGCAGCCATGGCGGCAACCATTATCAGCGCCTTGAATTCCTCGGCGACCGCATCCTCGGCCTGATCATGGCCGAATGGCTGTTTGAACTTTATCCGGATGAGCCCGAAGGCCATTTATCGAAACGTCTGAATGCGCAGGTGTCGGGCGAAAGCTGTGCCGGCATTGCCCGCACGCTCGGCGTGCCGACCCATTTACGGCTGGGCAAACAGGCGCGTGACGATGGCGGATCATCGTCGACCAACATTCTGGGCGACGTCATGGAAGCGTTGATCGGTGCAATCTATCTCGATGCCGGGCTTGAGGCCGCACGCGGGCTGATCCGCCGGTTGTGGAGCGATCAGGTCACCGGCACCGCCGCCGTGCCACAGCACCCGAAATCGGCCTTGCAGGAATGGGCCGCGGCCCATCGCCGCCGCACGCCGAATTACGAAATTGTCGAACGGTCGGGCCCCGATCATGCCCCGGTCTTTACCGTGGAGGTCACCGTCAACGGGGCCGGCAGCGCGCGGGGCAGCGGTAGCTCGAAACAAGAAGCAGAAACCGCAGCGGCCACCGCCCTGCTGGCAGAGTTGAAATGAGATGATGAATTTGAACGAACAACAATGCGGCCTTGTGGCCTTGGTGGGCGCACCTAATGCGGGCAAGTCGACGCTGGTGAATGCGCTGGTCGGCCAGAAAATCGCAATCGTCAGCCCCAAGGCACAGACGACGCGGACCAAGCTGCTAGGCGTCGCGATTGAGGGGGAGTCCCAGTTGTTGCTGGTCGACACCCCCGGCATTTTCGAACCCAAGCGCCGCCTTGATCGCGCGATGGTGCAGGCCGCTTGGGGCGGCGCCAGTGGGGCAGACGTGATCTTGCTGGTCGTGGATGGCAAAGGCGGGCTTGGTCCCAAGGTCGACCTGATCATGGAAGCGCTGGCTGACCGCAGCGAGCCGAAGATGCTGGTGCTCAACAAGGTCGATATCGCCGCCAAGGACCGGCTGTTGGTCCATGCCCAGAAGCTCAACGAACGGCTGGCGTTCGAAGAAACATGGTTCATCAGCGCCGAAACCGGCGATGGTGTGGCCGAACTGAAGGCGGCGCTGGCCAAGCGCATGCCGAAAAGCCCATGGCACTTCCCCGAAGATCAGGTGTCAGACGCAACCGACCGCATGCTCGCGGCAGAAATCACCCGCGAACAGCTCTATCTCCAGCTGCACGCCGAACTGCCTTATGCCAGCGCCGTCGAAACCGAACGCTATAAGGAGCGCGACGATGGCTCGGTGGAAATCCACCAGCAGATTCTCGTCCAGCGCCCGACCCAGCGCGCGATCATCTTGGGCAAGGGCGGTGCCCGGCTGAAAGAGATCGGCAGCCGGTCACGCACCGAACTGGCCAAGCTCCTCGGCCAGCCGGTTCACCTCTATCTGCATGTCAAGGTGAAGCCGGACTGGGAGGATGACCGCGGCCTGTATCGTGACATCGGGCTCGACTGGGTCGATTGACCCGTTGCGCGACGGAGCGCAGCAACGACTCAACCCGGTGACGATAGTTCAGGCAGCCTGGGGGTTCAGGCGGCCTTGGCGTCGTCCTTGACCGCAATCATCTCGCGGAACTGGGTGGCGTCTTCGATCATGATGAAATAGCCTGATTTATAGCTGACCCGGACCAGGTGGCGCATGCCGATTTTGGCGAGTGCCGAGCGCAGGTGCGACATGTACACCACGACGCTGCGCGGCGAAAAGCCGAGCCGGGCCGCGAGCACTTCATGGCTGTGGATCGTATCGGGATAGCGCAGCAGATAGGCCAGAATCCGTGCCGCCGAGAGCTGCTTGATCCCCAGCAACACCCCCAATTTCAGCGGATTGAGATCTTCATTTGCTTCTTCGGCCGCGCCAATCTTGGTCGGCAGGCGTTCAATTTCGGCGGCAACATTCAGGCATTCCTGAAAGTCGATCATGCCATCCTTGAGATTCACCGCCGATTTGAGGCGGGAGGCCAGTTCCCGGAGATATTCGTTAACCGAAACCGGACTTGAGGCAGTCTTTTCCAACATATGATTACTCCAACACAACGCGACAAACACAGGCGGTTTCTCAAACAGAGATCAATATTTAACCGCAAATCATTGATGATCCGTTGCCCGGGCGCTGTCAATTGCGAATTCAACATCGGCGATTTGACAAAAATGATCATGCGCCTAAGCGCGAACCGGCTGATTTTCCCGTGTTTTCGACATGGCGGGCAACAGCACGCGCCACCGCGCCAGATCCCATTGTGCAAAACAGGGACCAATTTGGTGAAAATCAAACCATGGCCCGAAAACAAGAAAGGCACGCCATTGGCGTGCCTTCTGGTTCCCTTGGGGGAAGGATGGTGGAGCCTAGCGGGATCGAACCGCTGACCTCTACACTGCCAGTGTAGCGCTCTCCCAGCTGAGCTAAGGCCCCGTTACCATCGGGTGCCGGAACGTCTCCGCTCCGGCGTGACGCGGCCTATAAGTGGGGCCACGTCGAATTGCAATGCCTTAATTTTCGTCGTGGGTCTCGGTCGCGGCAAGGCCAAGATCGTCGTCACCGCCGAGATCAACCTCGTCGTCCGGGCTTTGTTCCTGCTCATCGATGTTGAGCACATCTTCTTCGACCAGATCGGTGTCCTTGGTCAGATCGACCTCTTCCGCCTTGACTGATTCGAAGGGCAGCGGCTGCTTCGACTTGAGCACCGGCTCCGGCATCCATGCGCCACCGCAGTTGATGCAGGTGACGGGATCGTCCTTGCCGAGGTCATAGAAGCGGGTAGCGCATTTCGGGCAAGTGCGCTTGGTGCCCCATTCTGCCTTGATCACGATGTGGTGAACCTTTCGCTTCGCGATATTTCGCGGTGAAAATGCTTGGGAGCATCTAGCGCGTAACCGCGACAATTACGCTCCCGAATTGCGCTGCGCCTTGCCATAGCTTTTCGGCGCTGTCAAAGACCCGGTGCATGCATGAAACTCCTGCCTCCGCCAGCTTTCACAGCCATGGACCGCTGATCGGGACCATTCGCGTCCCCGGCGACAAGTCAATTTCGCATCGGTCGTTGATGCTTTCGGCGCTCGCCATCGGGGAAAGCCGGGTCGAGGGCCTGCTCGAAGGTGAGGATGTACTGGCGACCGCCGCGGCCATGCGGGCGATGGGCGCGACAATCACCCGCGAACCGGCCGGAATCTGGCGGATTCACGGCGTCGGCGTCGGCGGCTTGCTCCAGCCGGAAGCCGCACTCGACATGGGCAATAGCGGCACCTCCACCCGATTGCTGATGGGGCTGGTAGCGAGCCATGGCATCAGCGCGACCTTCACCGGCGACGCCTCACTTTCAAAACGCCCGATGGGCCGCGTGATTGAGCCTTTATCGCAGATGGGCGCGCAATTCACGTCATCACCCGGTGGCCGCCTGCCGCTTACGATGCGCGGCGCCTGTCCGGCAGTACCGATTCGCTACCGACTCCCGGTCGCTTCTGCCCAAGTGAAGTCGGCCGTTCTGCTCGCCGGCCTCAATAGCCCCGGCATCACCACGGTGATCGAACCGATCCCGACGCGCGACCATAGCGAAAAGATGCTCGCCGGATTCGGCGCGGAACTCCACGTCGATACTGATGAAGATGGCGTGCGCACCATCGCGATTCGGGGTGAGGCCGAACTAAAGGCGCAACAGATCGTGGTGCCGGGCGACCCCTCCTCTGCCGCTTTTCCGGTGGTGGCAGCCCTGCTGGTGCCGGGATCGGACATCGTGGTGGAAAATGTCGGCATCAACCCAACCCGAGCGGGGCTGTTCACGCTGTTGCAGGCGATGGGCGGCGATGTGCAACTGATCAACCAGCGCATCGTCGGCGGTGAACCGGTCGCAGATGTGCGGGTGCGGCACAGCGCGCTGAAGGGAATCGAATCGCCGCATGATATCGTGCCGAGCATGGTCGACGAATTTCCGATCCTGTTCATCGCCGCCGCCATGGCCGAGGGTCGTTCGGTCCTGCGTGGGCTGGATGAGCTGCGGGTCAAGGAATCGGATCGCATCAGCGTGATGGCCGAAGGACTGCGCGCCATCGGCGCCCATGTGGAAGAGGTCGAGGATGGCCTGATCATCGAAGGCCGGGGCGGCGCCCCCTTCCCCGGCGATGCGACGATTGCGACCCGACTCGATCACCGCATTGCGATGAGCTTCGCCGTCGCCGGGCTCGTCGCGCGCCAGCCGGTGCGAATCGATGACATGGCCCCGATTGCGACCAGCTTTCCCGATTTCGTGCCCTTAATGACCCGGCTGGGTGCCGAAGCCCGGCCCCAAGGCGCGGCATGATCATCGCGGTTGATGGGCCCGCCGCTTCCGGCAAGGGCACGATCGCCAAGGCCTTGTCGCGTCATTATGGCCTGCCGCATCTGGATACCGGCCTGCTGTATCGCGCCGTCGGCATCGCAACCGTCCGCATGGGCGGCAATCCCGATGATCCGGGCGATGCGTTCAAGGCTACCGGGTTCCACGACGCGCTACTGGATGACCCTGAACTCCGCTCGGAAGCCGCAGGCGGCTATGCCTCGCAGGTATCCGTCCATCCCGAGGTGCGGAGCGCGCTACTGGCACGCCAGCGCCAATTCGCCACCCAACCGGGCGGGGCGATCCTCGATGGCCGCGATATCGGCACCGTCATCGCCCCCGATGCCGATGCCAAATTATTCGTCACCGCGCGTCCGGATGTGCGGGCCGACCGTCGCCACCGCGACGCGATGGGAATCGACTATGCGACCATTCTTGCCGACATCCAAGAACGGGATGCGCGGGATTCGGCACGCTCTGCCGCACCATTGGTCCGCGCGGCGGATGCCGACTTGCTAGATACCAGCGATTTGACTATAGACGCCGCCGTCCAGCGGGCCATCGCGCTCGTGGACGCCCGGACAAGGGACTCGCTCTAAAAGCCTCTCCCCGTTTCGGCGTACGGACCCTGGTCGCAACCGACCGGACCCTCCGTGCGCCTTTTCGTATTTCCGGTCGGCCACGATTTCGACTCGGTTCAATGGATGCCGTATCAGCATGGGGCTGGCACGGCACTTCGGCCAAAAGACCTTCGGAACCAACCGAATGGCCGGAATATGACAGAAACAGGAACTTTTGATCCTATGGCAAGCTCGGCAACCCCGACACGCGACGATTTCGCGTCTCTTCTTGAACAATCCCTTGGTGGCAATGACGGCTTTGAAGGCCGTGTCGTCACCGGCACCGTCACCGCCATCGAAAATGACATGGCCATCATCGACGTCGGGCTGAAGTCCGAAGGTCGCGTGGCGCTCCGCGAATTCGCTGCCCCCGGCCAGAAGGCCGAGATCAACGTCGGCGACAAGGTCGACGTCTATGTCGATCGCGTTGAGAACGTCCATGGCGAAGCAATGCTCAGCCGCGACCGTGCGCGTCGTGAAGAAGCCTGGGACAAGCTGGAAGCTGAATTCACCAAGTCGACCCGCGTCGAAGGCGTCATCTTCGGCCGCGTCAAGGGCGGCTTCACCGTTGACCTGAGCGGCGCCGTGGCGTTCCTGCCGGGCAGCCAGGTGGATATCCGTCCGGTTCGCGACGTGACCCCGCTGATGGACATTCCGCAGCCGTTCCAGATCCTGAAGATGGACCGCAAGCGTGGCAACATCGTCGTGTCGCGTCGTGCCATCCTCGAAGAGACCCGCGCTGAACAGCGTTCGGGCCTGATGCTCAACCTGCAGGAAGGCCAGATCATCGAAGGCGTCGTCAAGAATATCACCGATTATGGTGCGTTCGTTGACCTCGGCGGCATCGATGGCCTGCTGCACGTCACCGACCTCAGCTACAAGCGCATCCAGCATCCGAACGAGGTGATCAACATCGGCGACACCGTTCGCGTGCAGATCATCCGCATCAACCGCGACACCCAGCGCATCAGCCTCGGCATGAAGCAGCTGGAAAGCGATCCGTGGGAAGGCGCCGCCGCCAAATATCCGGTGGGTGGCAAGTTCACCGGCCGCGTCACCAACATCACCGAATATGGTGCCTTTGTGGAGCTCGAAGCGGGCATCGAAGGTCTGGTGCACGTTTCGGAAATGAGCTGGACCAAGAAGAACGTCCATCCGGGCAAGATCGTTTCGACCAGCCAGGAAGTCGATGTCGTCATCCTCGAAGTCGACAGCGAAAAGCGTCGCATCTCGCTTGGCCTCAAGCAGGCTCAGACCAATCCGTGGGAAGGCTTTGCCGCTGCCCATCCGGTTGGCTCGGAAGTCGAAGGCGAAGTCAAGAACGCGACCGAATTCGGCCTGTTCATCGGCCTCGACGGCGATGTGGACGGCATGGTTCACATGTCGGACATCGCTTGGGGCGTGTCGGGTGAGGAAGCCCTCAACCTGCACCACAAGGGCGAAATGGTGAAGGCGATCGTGCTCGACATCGATGTCGAGAAGGAACGCATCAGCCTCGGCATCAAGCAGCTTGAACGCGGTGGCGTTTCGGCTGGTGCCGCTGCAAGCGCCGGCTCGGGCTCGGGCGTCAACAAGAACGAAGTCGTCACGGTCACCGTGCTTGAAGTCCGCGATGGCGGCCTTGAAGTGCAGGTCGGCGACGATGGGGTCACCGGCTTCATCAAGCGTTCGGATCTGGGTCGCGACCGCGACGAACAGCGTCCGGAACGTTATCAGGTCGGCCAGAAGTTCGACGCAATGGTGACCGGTTTCGACCGTTCGAAGAAGCCGACCTTCTCGATCAAGGCGATGCAGATCGCCGAAGAGAAGCAGGCTGTTGCCCAATATGGCTCGTCCGATTCGGGTGCGTCGCTCGGCGACATCCTCGGCGAAGCCCTCAAGGCACGCGGCGACAAGAAGTAAGATCAGGTGTGGGAGGGCTTTGGTCCTCCCCGCTGATCCGATTTCACGTCACAAAAAAGGGGCCGTCCGGATCTCTCCGGGCGGCCCCTTGCTTGTTGGGCCGCGGTGATCACCCGCGGCCATGATCGATTATTTCAGCGACAATAGGTAATTCGCCAGTTCGGTCGCCTTGGCCGGATCCTTGATCCCGCCAAATGCCATGCGGGTACCCGGCACGGCCCCTTGTGGATTCGAAATAAACGCCACCAGCTTGGCGCGGTCCCATTTATATCCGGCAGCCTTCATCGCCGGGGAATAAGCGAAGCCGGCTGCCGTGCCAGCTTTACGGCCACCAACGGCCCAGAGGTTCGGACCGATCACGGCGCGGCCGGTCGGGCTAACCTGATGGCAAGCGGCGCAAACCGCAAATGTCGCGGGCTTGGGCAACGGCGCGGCCGCAGCAAGCGAGGGCATGGTGGCAACTGCCGCCACCAACAGAGACAGGTGGAGAGGCTTCATCAACGCAATCCTTCGATGAATGGAGGGAACACAGACGCAACCATATTCTTATGTAACCCAATTCAAAGACTTTTCACCGTTAATAGGGGTCTTTTCCTATTGAAACCGAGACGCATTTTCCGGCATTAGGCGATTTGTGGCGAAAGAGAACGACTTTTCTCTCCCGTCGGTTCGCGTATCCGTGTCGGGTCTGATAACTGCCTTTCGCTGAATGGCAGATGACGACCCGGTGTTGATCCTTTCGAATTTCGGGAGACTCTGATGATCCGGTCTGAACTTGTCGAATTGCTGGTGCGTCAAAATCCGCATCTGCGCCTGCAGGAGGCGGATCGGATTGTAGCGACGATCCTTGACTCCATTGTTGATCAATTGGCTGAAGGTGGTCGCGTCGAACTGCGAGGTTTTGGCGCTTTCTCGACCCGCGACCGCGACGCGCGCGAGGGCCGCAATCCGCGGACCGGGGAAACCGTGGCCGTGGCGGCCAAGCGCGTGCCGCATTTCAAACCGGGCAAGGAACTGCGCATTCGCCTCAACCCATAAACGGACTAGAGGTTGGCGGCCACGATGGTGCCGCCAACCCCTTAAAACTGTCCCTGAATCAGGTGGCAATAGGCGAGTTGGATAGCCGCGCGGTTCCCTTTATTAACCTGCCGCTGTTTCGTTCTGTTTTGAAACAATTTTACTGAACAGATGGATTATTCTTACGTCCATATTGAACACACATTTTACCCCTAACAGCTTATATTCATTGAATTAGGGGATATGTTCATCCCCTTGATCGGCCCGGGCGTTAATTTCCTTGGTCGTTCATTATTTGAAGAAGGGACTGTTCAAGATGATGTTGAGAATCCGATCTGCAATGCTCGTGACGGCTGCGCTTGCCGCCGGTCTGCTCTCCCATGGGGCAGCCCAGGCCGCGTCAACCACGGCCAAGGCCAACGCAACCATCCTCGCCCCGCTGAGCATCTCCAACACACAAGGGTTGAATTTCGGCAGCATCCTTCCCGGTACGACTGCAGGCACGGTCTCGGTTTCGGCACTAAGTGCGCGCAATTGCAGCTCTTTGGTCTGCTCCGGCAATGCCTTCGCGGCCGCCTTTACCGTGATCTCGGACAGCTCGGCTGAAACCGTCGTCACCGTCGATAATTCTGTCGATATCTCGAGTGATTCGGGCGGCAGCATGACCGTGACGCTGCTTCCCAGTGCCACGACGCTGAGCCTTACATCCGGCACGACCAGCACGCTGACCGTTGGTGGCAGCCTCGCTGTCGGCGCGTCGCAGAAAACCGGCTCCTATACCGGCACCTTCTCTGTGTCGGTCGATTATAATTAATGACCCTCGCGTGTCTGTCGGGGGTGCAGCCTTCTGCCATGGCTGCACCCTTGGCATATTTGCACATTTCGCCCACGCTGATGTGCGATGGTCATATGTCCATTCAGGACTGTTCCGACCATTATTGTTAGAAATTCATCGATTAGGTGTAGCGCATCACAACAAGAATGCGGCCTAGGCTGCTGTTCGTTTTGAGTAGGTATGCGTCATGTTCACGGCCCGGCTGGTGCAGGGATTATTACTGTCGGCCCTGATGGGCTTGGCAGCGGTCTCAACAGCCGAGGCAAGTGGTGATCTGCTGGTGGCCCCGACTCGGGTCGTCCTGACCAATACGCGCAGCAGCGAGGTGGTGCTCAGCAACACCGGTTCGGAAATAACGGTCTACCGCATCTCGCTCGAATTACGCCGCATGCGGCCTGATGGGCAGCTTGATAAAATCCCATCCCCCAATGCCGCCGAACAGCTTGCCCTGTCTTTGGTCAGCTACGCACCCCGGCGTGTGGCCATCGGGCCGGGCCAAACTCAAACCGTCCGGATCGGCATGCGGCCTCCCGCGGGGTTGGCGGATGGGGAATATCGCGTCCATCTGACGTTTCGCGCCGTTCCACAGATCGCCGATAATCAAGAACCCGCAGCAGACGGCGGCTTGGGAATTAAGCTCACCCCGATATTCGGCGTGTCCATCCCGGTCATCTTCCGCGTTGGCCAGACTCAAGCCGATGTCACCATTCCCCATGCCAAATTAATCCGCAATCCAGATGGCCGGACAGCGGTTTCTTTTACGCTCCACCGTCAGGGAAATGCGTCGGTCTATGGCGACGCCCTGCTGTTTCGTAGCGGCCAGCAAAAGCCGCTGGCCCAAAAACGAGGCATCGCGGTCTATCCTGAAGTCAGCGACCGGGAATTGAACATGCTATTGCCGGAGGAGTTCAAATTGAGCGACGGCACGCGACTACAACTGCGCTATATCTCGCATGAGACAGGCGGCGAGCGAATTCTTGCCGAAACGGAGTTGGGCCTCAACTGAGGTCCAACTCCAAGGCCTGATCATCAATGCCCCCCGCCTCTTATGCGCGCAGCCGATGGCGGCCACTGGCCGCTTCGCTCGTGTTGATATCCACCGCCCCCCATCAGGCCATGGCCGCCAGTCATTGGCAACCGAACGACGATGACAGCCTATTGCTTGAAGCCCAACTCGGCCAATATCGGCTCGGCGATGGGATCAGAGGATATCGCAAGCCCGACTCCATCTGTCTCGACCTCGGCGATTTGATCGGCACGCTTGATCTCGCGTTACAACTCGATCTGGCGCGGGGGCGGGCTGAGGGTTGGGCTTTTCAAACATCGCATCGCATCTTGATCGACCGCCAACGGCAGATGGTGACGATTGAGAATGTGCCACAGCCACTGGAGCCGGACACGCTGATCGATACGCCCGAAGGGTGGTGTGTCGATCATATGGCTGCGGGTCGCTGGTTGGGTATCGAATTGCTGCCCGATCTCACCAATGCCGTCATCACGATCAAATCCGCCGAGAAATTGCCAATCGAAAAAGCACTCGAACGCCAGGCGCGCGATGCCAGTTTTCGCCCGCCCGACAAAGTCGATCTCCAGGCCCTGCCGCAGATCGAAGAGCCCTATCGGCTATGGCGTCCCCCGGTCGTCGATATCGCCGCCGCACTGAAGGCGATGGACAGCGGCACGGGGACGCAGCGGGTGCAGCGGAGTTTCGATATATATGCGGCTGGCGAAGCATTGCAGCTCAGCACCGATCTGCGGCTCGCCACCAATAGCAAAGGGCGACCGACAGCGCTGCGGATCAAAGGCTATCGTAACGACGCGAAATCGCAATTGCTGGGAGATTTTCTCGCCAGCTCGGCGGCGATCGGGGACATCACCTCTTATTCCTCATCACTCGTGGCACAGGGTACATCGGGACGCGGCATCGCCGCGACCAATCGCCCGATTGATCAACCAGATGTGTTCGACCGAACAAGTTTACGTGGCGAATTACCGCAAGGATGGGATGCCGAACTCTATCGCAATGATCAGCTGTTGCAGGTGACACAGCCCACCGCCGACGGCCGTTACGAATTTGTCGATATCCCGCTGCTTTTTGGGTTTAACCGTCTCGAAGTCGTGCTCTACGGCCCGCAAGGCCAGATCAGGCGGGAACGCAAGCTGTTCAACATCGGCCGCAACATGGTGTCGCCCGGCAAGCTGCGATATGCCCTGAGCCTGTCACAGGACAATCACAGCCTCATCCCGCTCACCACGGCACCGACCTACCGCAATGACGGCTGGCGCATGTCTGCCGCATTCGAGACGGGGCTCGACACCCGCACCAATGCCTTGCTTCAGCTCCACAGCTTCGAAATTGATGAAAAGCGATATCATTTTATTGAGGGTGGCCTGCGCCGTTCGCTTGGCCCCATGCTGCTGGACATGTCCGGCACGATAGAAGGCGACGCTGGCCATGCCGCCAGCGCAAAACTGGTCGGCGCGATCGGGCGCACCAGCATCGCCCTGGAATCGATCCTGTCGCACCACATCACGACCGACCGGATCGATAGCGATATGACCGGCAAACATAGTCTGGCGATTGATCCGAGTATCAAAATCGGAGGTGAGCGCATCTCCTTTCGGCTGGAGGCGCTCTATACGACTTATGCAATCAGCAATGATCAGATTGAATTCAGGCCACGTGCCAGCGCCAGGCTATTTGGCCTGAACGTCACCAACCAATGGCAATTTTACCGCACCATCAACCCTTATGGACCCGATCCGGCCCTGATCAGCCGCTCCTCGTTGCTCGTCAGCGGGCGTCTTGGCCCAATACGGTTGCGCGGCGAAGGCCGGTGGCAATTTTCTGGTGGCAGCAACGGCTTTGAAGGCGCCACCGTCGTCGGCGAATGGAGTCCCGATGAACGTCAGGGCTGGCGCAGCCAGATCGATTATGATCGCGAGTCCACCGCCGCCAGCCTCAGCATTGGCTATATTCGGCGCCTCGATCCCATCGCCCTGTCCACCACCGCCAGCATGACATCTCATGGCGCGGCCACTTTCTCCGTAAACGTCTCTTTCAGCCTGAGTCCGGATCCGACGCGGGGCAGCATGAGGATGACTTCCGCACGACAGACACTGACCGGGCGCGTCATCACCCACGTGTTCCGCGATCTCAATGGCGACGGCCTTTATCAACCCGGAGAACCGCCCGAGCCCAATGTCGAGCTAACGGTCGGGCAGGTCCAGACCGACATTTCCACCAATGCGCAGGGCGTGGCGCTGCTCGATAATCTCAAACCATTTCGCCCAAATATCATCGGGATCAACACCGGCTCGATCGATGACCCCCTGGTTCGCCCCGCGATCCCCGGCACAGTGCTGATCTCTCGACCGGGCCTGTCTTCAAGGTTGAACATCCCGCTCGCCGGGGCAAGCCAGATTGATGGCACCTTACGCCGGCCTGATGGCCGCGCACTCGCCGGTTTGGGACTGGAATTGGTCGATGCGCATGGTCGGGTGCGCGCCACAACCCGAACCGAGTTCGACGGCTTTTTCCTGTTTGAAGCGGTGCCCAGCGATCAATATCGGCTGCGCATATCTCCACGTGAAACATCAGCCAAGCTGACGATCAACGCCTTGGCCGCCATTCCCGTCGGCCATGATCCAGCGTCGATCCATCTCGGCAACATCGACACGGAAAATGCCCGGTGAGAATTCAGATTCGTTCGCCGCTTAGCCGCTGGCAAATCATGTCGAGCTGATCCAGCGACGAATAACCCAGCGTCACCGCCCCGCTTTGCCCCTTATGTTGGATCGTCACCTTAAGGCCGATCAAATCGCCCAATTGACGCTCCAACAGGGCAATATCGGCATCCGCGCCCATCATCTCGCGCTCACGTGGCGGCGCCTTGGCCTGACGATTGCCGCCGGGGCGCGAGGTGCGCGCCAAATCCTCGGTATCGCGCACCGACAAACCGCGTTCGATCACGGTGTCAGCCAAGGCAATCGGATCGGGCGTGTTGATCAAGGCGCGGGCATGGCCCATGGTCAAACGGCCATTGACGAGATGGTCACGCACCGGTGCCGGCAAATCAAGCAGGCGCACAAGATTGGCGATATGGCTGCGTGACTTGTGAACCAATCGGCCCAGCGCATCCTGACTATGACCGAAATCACGCATCAGCCGGTGATAGGCCTCGGCTTCCTCGATAACGTTCAGATCCTCGCGCTGGATGTTCTCGACCAACGCAATTTCGAGCGTTTCTGCATCGTTGAAATCCCGGATGATGACCGGGACTTCATGCAACTGGGCCCGCTGCGCCGCGCGCCACCGCCGCTCCCCCGCGACAATCTGATATTTGCCATGGAACGGGCGGACAACAATCGGCTGGATCACCCCCCGCGCAGCAATCGACTGCGCCAACTCGCCCAGCGCGTCTTCGTCGAAATGACGGCGCGGCTGATCGGGATGGGGGGCCAGATCGATGACCGAAACGAACCGGATGCCGGGTGCGGTCGATCCGCTTTCAGGCGCAGATAAGGGAGCCTCACGCTGGACTTCGCCCATCAGCGCGGACAAGCCACGGCCAAGGCCAATCGGGCGCTTGCGGATCGGTTGGCCAGTCTCGCTCATGCGGCCACCGCCAAACGCCCGAGGCGCGGCAAAATTTCACGGGCAAGCTTCATATAGGCCTCCGATCCGCTGCAGCGGACGTCATAAATCAATGCGGGCAAGCCGTGGCTTGGCGCTTCGGATAAGCGAACATTACGCGGGATCACCGTCTCAAACACCAGATCGCCCAAACAGGCGCGGACATCCTGCGCGACTTGTTCAGACAGGCGATTGCGCCGGTCGAACATCGTCAACGCCACGCCGATAATACCCAGATTGGGGTTGAACCGGGCCCGCACCCGCTCCACCGTCTGCAACAACTGGCTTAACCCCTCCAACGCGAAAAACTCGCATTGCAACGGAACCAGCAGGGACTCCGCCGCGATCAACGCGTTCATCGTCAAGAGACCAAGCGACGGCGGGCAATCGATCAGGCAGACATCCCAGCGGTCGTCCACATTTTCCAGCGCTGCCGACAGGCGGTGCACACGATTTTCGGATTCGACCAACTCGATTTCAGCGCCCGACAAATCCACCGTGGCCGGGACCAGATCAAGCATGGGGACGCGGGTCGTGATCACCGCATCATCAAGGCTGCACAAGCCCGTCAGCAATTCGTAACTGCTGTTGAGCCGCTCTCCGGGTGAAACCCCTAAGCCGGTGGAGGCATTGCCCTGCGGATCAAGATCGATCAGCAACACCCGACGCCCAATCGCCGCCAACGCCGTCGCCAGATTGATCGCCGTGGTGGTTTTACCCACCCCGCCCTTCTGGTTTGCGATTGCAATTGTCATCATGGCCGCCTCTTTCCCCTGCTCTTGGGTCGGACGTGCTGCGCCACAACGATGCTCGCTTCGGCACTGGTCACGCTCGGGATCACCGTGAAATCACCTTGCCACGAACGAGAGGCGACTTCCAGTTCATTCCGCGCGTTTTTGCCCTTAGGCAAGATCCAGATTGTCTCATCCTTGGCCACATGCGCGGCCATGGCCCATAAAGCATCGAGCGGCGCCACCGCGCGGGCGGTGATGACATCGAAACGCAGCGCCGAATCGAGATTTTCGACCTTGCCACAGATCACGGTCGCATTGGGCAGATCCAATTGTTCGATGACCCGCAACAGAAAATCGACACGCAGCCGACGAGGCTCGACCATCGTCACCGCACAGCCCAGAACGGCCAGGACAATACCCGGCAAGCCTGCGCCGCTGCCGATGTCGAGCCAATGACCGCCACTTGCGTCGGAGCCTGCCGCCTTCAGCAGTTGCGCGGAATCAAGAATATGGCGCGACCAGAAATCCGGTATCGTCGATGCAGAGATCAGATTTTGCTGCGCGCTTGCCTCGATCAACATCTCACCATAGCGCGTCAGCTGCTCGAATGTTTCACGTGAAACATCCGCGATGGATTTCAGTTCAGCCCGCAGTTCGGATGGCAGCGGCGGCACTTCAAATTCCGAGGTCACGTCGCCTGTCCTTTGCGAATCGCTGCCAATATCGCGGCCAGTGCAGCGGGGGTAATACCGCGAATCTGTGCGGCATCGGCCAGCGTTTGCGGCCGTGCCGTTTCGAGTCGCTCCAACATCTCATTGCTCAGCCCCGCGATCGCCCGGTAATCGACCCACGCAGGGATCAGCTTTTGACGATCAGCGGCAAGCTGGCGCAACTCCTGCTGCTGCCGCTCAAGATAAGGCGCATAGCGACCATCCTCAATCAATTCTTCCAGCACATCCTCGCCAGCCGCATCAAATGCGGTCGTGGAGAGTGCCGGTTGCAGCGCGCGAACCAACGCCACGTCGATGCCAGGAAAGCGCAACCACTCCCAAAGCGTCCGCTTGATCCCATCGCTCGGCCCGGTGCCAGCCCAACCCGCAGCGACCAAGGCCCGATCAGATAGCGTCTGATCCATCACGTTGCGCGCAGCGTCACGCCGCGCTGTCCGCCCACGCCAGACCTCGCTGGCGTCGGCATCAGCTAGCCCGACCGCTTCCGCGATCGGGGCAAGCCGCGTCCACGCATTGTCCGACCGCAGCCGCAGGCGATATTCCGCCCGTGCCGTGAGCATGCGGTACGGTTCCGTCACCCCGTGCAGGGTCAAATCGTCGACCATGACCCCGATATAAGAATCGGCCCGATTGAATTCGATCGGCGCCCGCCCAAGCGCATGTGCAGCGGCATTGCTACCCGCAACCAGCCCCTGGCTCGCCGCCTCCTCATAGCCTGTCGTGCCATTGACCTGCCCCGCCAGAAACAACCCGTCTAGTCCGCGATAGGCGAGACGCCGATCAAGCTGGCGCGGATCGACATAATCATATTCCACCGCATAGCCCGGCTGATCAATCCGCACCTGTTCGAGACCCGGCAGGGTTCGGATAAACTGGTCCTGCACCGCCACGGGTAATGAGGTGCTGATCCCATTCGGATAGATGCGCCAATCGTCCAGCCCCTCTGGCTCGAGAAAAATCTGGTGGCCATCGCGATCGCCAAAGCGAAAAATCTTGTCCTCGATCGACGGACAATAGCGCGGTCCCCGGCCCTCAATCGCGCCCGAAAAAAGTGGCGATTGGTCGAGATTGTCGCGGATGATCTGATGGGTCTTCGTCGTCGTGCGCGTCACAGCACAAAATAGCTGCGGACATGGGCGACTCTTCGTGCGCAGCGACATCGTCCACGGATCAAGGTCCGATTCTTGCCGCGGCAAGACAGCCCAATTGATCGTCCGCCCATCAAGCCGCGGTGGGGTGCCGGTTTTGAGACGACCAAGCGGCATGCCGAGTTGTTCGAACTGTTGGCCGAGCGCATTGGCGGCGCGTTCATGGATGCGCCCGCCCACCACCATGTCTAGGCCGAAATGGAGCCGGGCCCGCAAGAAGGTTCCCGCGGCCAACACCACCGAGGCGGCCTGCAACTCACGACCATCCGCCAGACGCAAACCAATAATGCACGACTGGTCTGGCGAGAACAGAAGCCCCGATGCCTCCGCTTGAAGAACTTGCAAGCCATCGGTTGCGGCAACCATCTCTTGGACCGCGGCTCGAAATAATTTTCGATCCGCCTGGATGCGCGGGCCTTGGACTGCCCGCCCCTTTGACCGGTTGAGCATGCGATAATGAATAGCCGCCCGGTCGGCCGCGCAAGCCATGATGCCCCCGCAGGCATCAACCTCGCGCACCAAATGGCCTTTGCCCAGGCCGCCAATCGCCGGATTGCAAGACATGGCGCCGATATCGTGCGCGTTCATCGTCACCAAGGCGGTGCGCGCGCCGATCCGCGCGGCGGCGGTGGCCGCTTCTACGCCGGCATGGCCGCCGCCCACGACGATAACATCGAACCGGTTTTGTTGCATTGTCGCGGCCTATCGCGTCGCGTCGTCGCTGTCAAAATGTTCCACGTGAAACAATAGCAGCGATATCACTTGCCGATGCAGAATTGCCCAAATAGCGCGCCGAGCATGTCTTCGATCCCACTCCGGCCTGTTAGCGTATCGAATGACTGACGGGCAAGACGGCAGCGTTCGGCCAAGAGCAACAGGTCGGTTTCACCGTCATCGGACAGTGACTGCACCGCCATCGTCAACCAATGACGTTGCCGCCGATTGACTGCCAACTGATCTTCCGCCGGTACCACCTGGCGGGCCTGATCGAGCAACATCGCCCTGAACACATCCATACCAAGGCCAGACCGCGCAGACATGGCGAGATCGGCGCCCGTCGCCCGCAGCTCGCGACCCGGCTCATCACAGCGCGCATGGACAATAAGCCGGTGCGCGTGATCCGGTGCGTCGCTCGGCTCGCCAAGCCACAATAAAATATCCGCCGCCGAGATTTGATCCTGTGCGCGTGCAATGCCCTGTTGTTCGATCCGCCCCGTCGCATCGCGTAGACCGGCGGTATCGATCAGCACCATCGCATAGCCGCCGAGATCGATCTGCACCTCGATCACATCACGCGTAGTGCCGGCTTCGGCGTCGACAATTGCCGCCTCTCGGCCAATCAGTGCGTTCAGCAAACTGGATTTACCGGCATTGGGCGGGCCAGCAAGCACTACCCGAATGCCATCCGCAAGTGGCTCTGCCGGGGGTTGTGCCAGCAAGGTCGACATGGCGGCCGAAATCGCGGCCATCTGGTGACGCATCTCGCCAGCCAACTGCTCGTCCGCCTCCCCGACATCATCCTCATCAGAAAAATCAAGCGCTGCTTCGATCTGGGCGGAGACGGCCAGCAACTGCCGTTCCCATTCGCGGACTTGTCGCCCAAGACCACCTTCCGCCCGCAACAACGCGCTTTTGCGCTGGCGCTCGGTACGCGCGCGTAACAGATCCGCCAGCCCTTCGGCTTCATCAAGATCCATCCGGCCATTTTCAAGCGCCCGCCGGGTAAATTCACCGGGTTCGGCCAACCGCAATCCCGCTTGCCGACCCAGCATCCGCAACACGGCATCGACAATGGCGATCGACCCATGAACATGAAGCTCGGCAAGATCTTCGCCGGTGGCGGTATGCGGCCCCGGAAACCAAAGGCTTAAACCGTGGTCAAGCAACGTTCCATCATCGGGATCACGCAACCGGCTATATCGCGCGATGCGCGGCACATGATGATGATCTGTCACCCGGGCCAGAATGTCGCCCGCAAGCGGACCGCTGATCCGGATCACGCCAATTCCCGCCGGCGGATTGCCGGAAGAAAGCGCAAAAATCGTTGGGTAATCGCGGTGCGTCACCGAATTCACGTGTCAGACTTGCCCCTGCCACCCATTAAATTGGTCCAGCCAGACATCATCTGGTCGCTCATCGGGCCCCAGCTTTTCATCATGTTGACCATGCCATCGGCTGTGCTCATGTCGTCCATCGCCTTTTTGACCTTGTCGAGATACAGGTCATGCACCGGCTGGAGATCCGGCAAGCCCATGAAGCGCCGTGCCTCTTCCGGTGTGCAATCAACGTTAATCGTGATCTTCATGGCCGCTGTGCTCCCTGCCGATAGATGATAGACGGGATATTATCGGCTTTACGGAGGAAGGTCCATGGACAGGCTTGCGACTTGTGGTTGGAACGCGCCTTTGGGGCATATACGCATCACATCCGACGGTCATCATGTGCTCAGCCTGACCATTTTTCCCAGCGGTGAAGAAGTGGAGGATGGGCCGCCGCCCGCGGTTCCGCTGTTGGTCGAAACGGTGACGCAACTGCGCCAATGGTTTGCGGGCGAGCGCCAACAGTTCGATCTACCGCTGCGGCCAAGCAACACAACACGGGGACAGGTGTTACGCGACACAATTGCAGCCATTCCTTATGGCGAGACGGCAAGCTACGGACATCTGGCCCGGCTCGCCGGTTCAGGCCCGCGCGCAATCGGACAGGCCTGCCGCCGCAATCCGTTGCCCATCATCATTCCCTGTCACCGCGTCATTGCCGCTCATGGCGAGATCGGGCATTATTCAGGGGGTGACGGGGTGGCCACGAAGGCGTGGCTCCTCAATTTCGAACAGATACAACAACAACGGAACATGCCATGACCATGATCAACATCGCGACCTTTGACCATTCAGGCCAGCTTGACGCCTATGTCGCCCTGCCCGCTGGCACCCCGAAGGCGGCCATTATCGTGATTCAGGAAATCTTCGGCGTAAACCCCGGCATCCGTCAGAAATGCGATCATTGGGCCAAGCTTGGTTATCTCGCCATCGCACCCGATCTCTTTTGGCGGATCAAACCGGGGATCCAACTTGATCCCGATCTGGATGCAGAACTACAGGAAGGCTTCGGCTATTTTCAGGCCTATGATCCGAATGAGGGTGTGCAAGATATTGAAGCCACGATCCGGGCGATCCGGATGGGGATCGACGGCATCGCCCCGGTCGCGAAGGTCGGTTGTGTCGGCTACTGTCTCGGTGGCAAGCTCGCTTATATGGCCGCCGCACGGACCGATATTGATGCATCTGTCGGCTATTATGGTGTGATGATCGATCAGATGTTGAACGAAAGCCATGCGATTGCCCATCCGTTGATGCTGCACATTCCGGGCGCCGATCATTTCGTGCCCGCTGATCAACAAGCCGCCATTCACGCCGGGCTTGATGACCATCCGAAAGTCGTCTTGCACGACTATCCGGGGCTTGATCACGGCTTTGCCGCAGAGATGGGTAATCGTCGCAATGAAGCGGGTGCCCAGCTTGCCGATGGGCGGACACGCGATTTTTTTGCTCGTTATCTCGGTTGATTACGCGCTATCGCCCAACAAAAAGGGGCCCGAAACCGGGCCCCTTTACGCGTTTCGAACAATTGATGTGATTACATAATCGCGAGGATATGGGGCTGCACCTCGTGGAACCCCTCCCAGATCATCTTGCCCGCAACATAGACGATAACGACCAGACCAACCCAAGCGATCCAGCGATAGCGTTCGATATATTGCGCAATGACATTGGCCGCGATGCCCATGAGCGCGACCGAGAGCACCAAGCCAATCATCAAAATGCCGGGATGCTCGCGCGCCGCGCCTGCAACCGCCAGCACATTATCAAGGCTCATGGACACGTCGGCAATAGCAACCGCCCAAGCAGCAGCGGCAAAGCTCTTGGCCGCCGATACGCCCGAATGTTCATCCCCGCTGATTTCCGGCGAACCCGGCGATTCCGCAGCATGATGAAGATCACGGTACATTTTCCACGCGACCCAAAGCAGCAATATGCCACCTGCCAGCACGAGACCGACAATGCCGAGTAGCCAACTGACCATCAAAGCAAAGACAATGCGCAACACCAAGGCCGCCATGATACCGATCATGATTACCTTTTTGCGCTGGGCCGCAGGAAGACCCGCCGCCAACGCGCCAACGACAATCGCATTGTCACCAGCCAAGGTAATATCGATCAGCAGCACCTGAATGAACGCGGCGAAGGCAACGGGGGTCCCGATATTGGAAAAATCGTTGACGATATGCGCCCAGATTTCCGCCGGAGACCCAAGCCCCGACGCCGTCTGGCCCGCGGCCATCACAAATTCACCGATCATTATCGCTTCGCCTTACTGGTTCATCGAGTCGAAGAAATCATCGTTGGTCTTCGAATCCTTCATCTTGTCGAGCAGGAATTCCATCGCATCGATGGTGCCCATTTGCATGAGAATGCGGCGCAGCACCCACATTTTCGACAGCTTGCTCTTCTCGACCAGCAGTTCTTCCTTGCGCGTGCCGGACTTGCCGACATCGAGCGCCGGGAAGATCCGCTTATCCGCGACCTTGCGATCAAGCACGATTTCCGAGTTACCCGTGCCCTTGAATTCTTCAAAGATCACTTCGTCCATGCGGCTGCCGGTGTCGATCAGCGCTGTCGCAATGATGGAGAGCGAGCCGCCTTCCTCGATATTACGGGCAGCACCGAAGAAGCGCTTCGGGCGCTGCAAGGCATTGGCATCGACACCACCGGTCAAGACCTTGCCCGATGACGGCACGACGGTGTTGTAGGCACGACCAAGGCGCGTGATCGAGTCGAGCAGGATCACGACATCCTTCTTATGCTCGACCAACCGCTTGGCCTTTTCGATAACCATTTCAGCCACCTGCACGTGACGCGAGGCAGGTTCATCGAAGGTCGAGGAAATCACTTCGCCCTTCACTGAACGCTGCATATCGGTCACTTCTTCCGGCCGCTCGTCGATCAACAACACGATCAGGAAAACTTCCGGATGATTATCGGTAATCGCCTTGGCGATATTCTGGAGCAATACCGTCTTACCCACACGCGGTGGCGCCACGATCAATGCGCGCTGGCCCTTGCCCTGTGGCGAGACGAGATCGATGACGCGCGCTGACTTGTCCTTGACGGTCGGGTCAAGCGTGTCGAGACGCAGCTTCTCATCCGGATAGAGCGGCGTCAGGTTATCAAAGTTGACGCGATGGCGTACGACGTCCGGATCATCGAAATTAACGCTGGTGAGGCGTGTGAGGGCAAAATAGCGTTCGCCATCTTTCGGCCCGCGAATTTCACCTTCAACCGTATCACCAGTCCGCAGGCCATATTTGCGGACCTGGTTTGGTGAGACGTAAATATCGTCGGGACCCGCAAGATAATTTGCTTCCGGCGAACGCAGAAAGCCAAAACCGTCAGTCAACACCTCGATCGTGCCGATCCCCATGATCTGCGTGCCATTTTCGGCTTCGACCTTGAGGATGGCAAACATCAGGTCCTGCTTGCGCATGGTCGATGCGCCTTCAACCCCCAGTTCCTCGGCCATGGAAACCAGTTCAGCGGGGGTTTTTTTCTTCAAGTCTTGCAAATGCATGGGGATACCCGGGATATAAAACAGCGGTTGGGAATGAAAAGAAGCGGATGTTACATCAGATGGTGCCTTATCGGCACCCGCTTCAAGCAACGGGAACGGCAGGACGCCGCCCGGACTTGGCCTGTCCTATGGCGCGCCCGGATTCAAGTCAAGTCGGTTCAGAACGGCCTGACAATCACCAAAATAACCGCCAAGGCGATGACAATGCCCGGAATCTCGTTCAACAACCGCAAACGGCGCTCGGTCACCGGACGTTGGCCTGCGATAAACTGCTTGCGTAACCGGGCCAGCCAGCCATGAAAACCACTGAAACCCAAGACAATCGCGAATTTAACGTGGAGCCAAACGCCTTCCCAACCAAGGTTGAACGCCAGCATCAAGCCAAAAATCCAGGCAATGATCATGGCGGGGTTGATGATGATACACATCAAACGTCGTTCGCGTTCAATCCACAACGCATCTTCTGGTGAACCCGGCTGCACCCGGTGGTGATAGACGAAATAGCGCGGCAGCATGAACATGCCGGCCATCCAGAACATCACGAAAATGACATGGCCCGCCTTAACCCAGAGATAGGCGTCACCGAGATAACCGGTATAATCCGTCATGATCGACCCGTCCTGACCAGTTTCACCAGTTCTTCGACATGGGCAATCGGGGTGTCCTGTTGGATCCCGTGGCCAAGATTGAAAATATGCGGCCTATCGGTAAAGGCCAAGCGGATATTCGCGACCGCGGATGACAGTGCCTCTCCCCCGGCAATCAGGGCCAGCGGATCGAGATTGCCCTGAACTGGCAGGCCCGGCGGCAATATCTTATCGGCCCAATGCGGATCGACAGTCTCATCAAGTCCAAGCGCATCGACATTGGTACCCTTGGCATAAGCCGCAAGCTTGCCACCGGCACCCTTTGGAAAGCCAATAATCGGCACCTGCGGATGGCGCGCCCGTAATTGGTCAACGATCGCGCGGTTTGGCGCAATTACCCATTGTTCAAATTGGGCAGGTGAAAGGCTACCGGCCCAACTGTCAAACAACTGGATGGCATCAACGCCGGCTTTAATCTGGCCATCGAGATAATCGACGGTGTGGGCGATGATGGCATCGATCAGTTGTTGAAACAGCTTCGGGTCTTGATAGGCAAGACGGCGTGCTGCGGCTTGTTCCTTGCTGCCTTGGCCAGCAACCATATAGGTCGCAATTGTCCACGGGCTGCCGGCAAAGCCGAGAAATGTTTTATCATTGGTGAGAGAGGCCTTCACCAGCCGGACCGTTTCATAAACTGGATCAAGCCGTCCCGGGACCGGAACAAGGCTATCAAGCGTTGCATCGATCATCGTCGGGGCAAGCCGTGGTCCTTCGCCTTGTTCGAACCAAAGTCGCTGACCCATGGCATAAGGGATAACCAGAATGTCCGAAAACAGGATCACGCCATCGAAATTAAACCGGTGAATGGGCTGCAATGTGACTTCGGCAGCGGCAGGGCTGTCTTCGACCAGTTCGAGAAACCCGCCTTTTTCTGCTCGTAAGGCGCGATATTCGGGAAGGTAACGCCCTGCCTGGCGCATCAGCCACATCGCAGGAATGTCGAGCTTTTTCCCTTGGAGCGTTGCGAGCAATGGTTTGTCGGCGACCATCATTATTCCAATAGATAAATGTAAGTTTGTAGAAGTATGTAGGCAGGCTGAGAGTGGGGATTAGGCGATCCGACCGAAAATGCCAACAGTTTGACAGGCCGGAGTCATCAGGAGTCAGCGAGAGTCGTTTCTTTTGTCCCAATGATTCACAGTCTGTGGAAAACTCCGTCCCCCTGTGGACGAATAGCGATGCGAGGGCGGGAGGGTTGCCCGGTTTATCCCCGGACTGATTTACGCACCTCTTTTGCCTTGCCTTCTCCCGGCTTTATCCACAGAGTTTTCCCATCATGGCTATTTTGCACGTCCATCTTGTCTCGGATTCCACTGGCGAAACCCTTGAGAATATCGCCAAGGCTGCGCTCGCCCAATTTGACGGGGTCGAGGCCGTCAAACATTTCTGGCCGATGGTTCGCAGCGAAGGCCATCTTGACCGGATCATGCCGGAAATTGTCAGCCGACCGGGGTTGATTATCTACACGTTGGTCAATGCCGACATTCGACACAAGCTGGAATCGCATGGCGATCTATTGGGTTTGCCGATGGTGGCGGCGCTTGATCCGGTGCTGGACGCGCTGACCCGCATGTTGGGCCGACAGGCCAAGGCGCGCCCGGGCCAGCAGCATATGATGGATGCGGCCTATTTCGCGCGGGTCGAAGCGATTGGCTTTACCATCGCCCATGATGATGGCGTGGCGCCGGAAAACTGGGAACAGGCCGATATCATCCTTGCCGGTGTATCGCGATCAAGCAAAACGCCGACCGCGATCTATCTTGCGAACAAGGGTTATAAGGTCGCGAACATTCCGATTGTGGTGGAGTCACCGCCGCCCCCTGCTCTTTTCCATCTCAAGCATCCGCTGGTTGTCGGGCTGACCACCAGCGGTGATCGGTTGATGCAGGTGCGGCGCAATCGCTTGTTGTCGCTCAACCAATCCCCCGAAACCGCCTATGTTGACCAAGAGGCGATCAGCCGTGAACTTGCCTATGCGCGACGGCTTTTCGCGGATAATGACTGGCCGGTGATTGATGTCACGCGTCGTTCCATTGAGGAAACGGCAGCCGCGATCATCAATGTCCATAATTTGCGGCGGATGGAAACGAACCAGCCATGACCCTGATCCTCGCATCTCGCAGCAGTGCGCGACAGGCAATGCTGCGCGCCGCCCACATATCCTATCGCGTCGAATTGCCCGATGCCGACGAGGATGTGGCCAAGGCGGCGTTTCGTAGCACCAACACCGATCCGCAGGCGCTGGCCATGTATCTTGCCGAGTTCAAGGCACAGGCGCTGAACCCGGTTGACCCAACGACCTTGATCATCGGCAGCGATCAGACGCTGGCGCTGGATGATGGATCCATGCTCGACAAGGCGCGCGACCAAGACGAACTGGCCTGCCAATTACGCCGCATGGCGGGGCGGACGCATCAGTTGATCAGCGCGGCCGTTTTGGTGCGCGGCGGAGAGGTGATCTGGCGGGATGTGGAGCGTGTGGCGTTGACGATGCGCCCGCTTAGCGATGATTTCATCCGCGATTATATTGCGCGGGAGTGGGACGAAGTGCGCTTCTGCGTCGGGGGCTATCGGATCGAGGGACATGGCGTGCAATTGTTCGACCGGATCGAAGGCAGCCATTTTGCAATCATGGGCCTGCCGCTGTTGTCACTGCTCCGCGCGTTGCGCGCGCAGGGGATATTGGCCTCATGACGTCAGCTTTTGCGAGCGTGATCGGTGATCCGATTGCCCAATCCAAATCCCCCAAAATCCACCTTTTCTGGGCCAAATGTCTTGGATTGGACGTGGACTATCGGGCTGATCTGGTGGCTGCGGCGGAATTGGCCGCTTATCTTGCGAGCCGTCGGGTCGATCCCTTGTGGCGAGGGTGCAATGTCACTGTGCCGCATAAGCAAGCGGTCATGGCGTGGTGCGATGATCTCTCGCCGCTTGCCGCCCGGGTCGGCGCGGTGAACTGCGTCGTGCGGCGTCATGATGGGACGTTGCATGGCGATAATAGCGATGTGGCCGGCTTTGCCTTACCGCTGCAAGCCCGGGGCTATGCCGGCGGCAAGGCGGTGATCTTGGGGGCGGGTGGAGCATCCCGGGCGGTGGTCGCGGCGCTGGCGGATCTGGGCTGTCGCGAGTTGGTGATGATCAACCGCAACCAGTCGCGGATTGCGGACATGGCCGCCGACATGGGGTTAAGCATTGCGGCCTATGGTTGGGATGAAGCAGACGCCTTGCTCAATGGCGCGGCGGTGGTGGTCAATGCCAGTTCATTGGGAATGCAGGGCCAGCCGCCTTTGCCAATCCGGCTTGATCACCTGCCACTTGATGCCATCGTCAATGACATTGTCTATGCCCCGCTTGAAACCGCCCTCTTGGCTGCAGCACGGGCGCGCGGCAATGCGGTGATTGATGGGTTGGAGATGTTGATCGGCCAGGCGGCCCGCGCCTTTGAACTGTTCTTTGGCATGTCGCCGCCGCGCGAACGCGATGCGGAACTGCGGGTGATTTTGACGTCATGACGCTGGTCATCGGCCTGACCGGTTCGATCGGCATGGGGAAATCGGCCGCCGCCCGTTTCTTTCGGAAATGGCGGGTGCCGTTGTTCGATGCCGATGCCGCGGTGCATGTGTTGCAGGGCCCGGGCGGCGATCTTGTGCCGCAGATTGAAGCTGCTTTTCCCGGATCGACCGGGCCGCAGGGCGTGGATCGGCAGTTGTTGGGCAAGATGGTGCTGGGTGATCCGGTTCGCTTGCGCCAGCTTGAGCGCATGGTGCATCCGGCGGTGGGACAGATGCGCCGCGCCTTTCTGCGCCGCCATCGCGCCGCGCCGATGGTCGTGCTCGATATTCCCTTATTGTTTGAAAAAGGGGGCAGCCGAGACATTGATCTTGTCGTGGTGGTGTCGGCCCCGGCATGGAAACAGCGCAAGCGGGTGCTTGCACGCCCCGGCATGACGACCGCAAGGTTCGCGCAGATCCGCCGATTGCAGGTGCCGGATGCCGAAAAACGACGCCGCGCCGATGTGGTGATTGATACCGGCGGCACGATGGAAAAAACTTCGGCCCAGATTCGACACTTGGTGGCTTGCATCCGCGCAAAGAGAGTCCGATAACAAGACTCCAATGCGAGAGATTGTATTCGATACCGAGACAACAGGCCTGAGCCCCAAGGATGGGCATCGGCTGGTCGAAATTGGATGCATTGAACTCATCAACCGGGTCGAAACCGGTCGCCATTTCCACTGCTATCTCAACCCTGAACGCGCGATGCCAAGCGAAGCGCAGGCCGTGCATGGCCTGAGCGAGATATTCCTGTCGGATAAGCCGCTGTTCGGCATGGTGGTAACCGACTTTCTCGACTTTATCGGCGATAGCCCGATGATTGCGCACAATGCGCGGTTCGATTTCGGGTTCATCAACAATGAATTGCAGATGCTTGGCTTGGAAGCGATTGCGTTGAGTCGCATGGTCGACACGCTCGAAATCGCGCGCGGGCGTCACCCTGGCGCAAAGCACACGTTGGATGCGCTGTGCACGCGCTATGGTGTTGATCGGTCGCAGCGCACGCTGCACGGTGCGTTGATCGACGCCCAATTGCTGGCGCAAGTCTATGTCGAGTTGATGGGCGGTCGACAGATCGGGCTGGAACTTGTTGCAGATGTCCAGGTCGAGACGATCGCAATCGACCAGCCGGATAGCTGGCAAGCGCGTCCCGCCTCGTCGATGCAGCGGGTGCAGCGGGCAGCGCGGTCATTCACGCCATCGGCCGAGGAGCTTGCTCGGCACGAAAAGTTCATTGCCAAGCTCGACCAAGCGCTTTGGCCGTTGGTCGAGCCACCGGCATCATTAATGGAAACGGCAATTCTGCCGTCCATGGATCAGGACTAGACCAAGGGGGTCTTGTCCGTTGAAGGAAGGAGCTGTCTGACATGGACATTCGGATTTCGGGCCACCAGGTCGATACGGGTGCGGCACTGAAGGAACATGTTAAGGAGCGCCTTCAGGCGATCGCGGACAAATATTTCGCGCGCGCGCTGTCGGCGCATGCCACGTTCAACAAGGGCCCGCACGATCATGGCTTCCGTTGTGACATCGTGGCGCATGTCATGCAGGGCGTGATACTCAAGGGCACGGCTGATGCGCAGGATGCCCATCTCGCCTTCGACATGGCGTCCGACAAGATCGAAAAGCAGCTGCGCCGCTATATGCGCCGCCTCAAGGACAAGCACAGCAACAATGTGCCGGTCATTACACCGTCGCTCGAAGAAGGTTTCGATGCCAGCTACACGGTATTCGATGTGCCCGAATCGGATGAGGGCATTCCCGATAATCCGCTGATCATCGCCGAGACCAAGGTCGACATTCCCCAGTCCAGCGTGTCGGATGCGGTGATGATGCTCGATTTACGCAATACCAACGCCTTGATGTTCATAAATGACGCGACAGGCGCCTATAACATGGTCTATCGGCGCCACGACGGCAGCATCGGATGGGTTGAACCGAAGCAGGCCGCCTGATCATGGCCTAGGGCCGATGCGGTTGGAATCAGCCGCACCGGCCCTGTAGTTGCGGAAGCCCGTTCGGCGAGATGACAGAGTTTCAAACATTATTGGCCGTGGACGCGGTGATCGATGGCATCACCCCCACGTCCAAAAAGAACCTCTTCCAGCTCATCGCCAAGGAAATGGGGCGGCGTTGCGCCATCCCGGCCGCGACGATTGCGGCCTCGCTCAACCAGCGCGAAAAACTCGGCAGCACCGGTTTTGGGGGTGGGGTTGCCATTCCCCATGGCCGGATCGATGGGCTCACCCGGGTGACCGGCATGTTCATTCGGTTGGGTCAGCCCATGGCCTATGATGCGGTCGATCATCTCCCGGTTGACCTCATCTTCGTGCTGCTTTCCCCCAAACAGGCGAGCGTCGCGCATTTGAAAGCGCTGGCCCAGGTCAGCCGCGCTTTTCGCAATCGCCAGTTCGTCGACAATTTGCGCGGTGCCATGTCGGTTGATGCGCTTTATGCCCTGTTTGCGACCCTCGATAGCCGTCACGCGGCCTGATATGGGGCCAAGGCGCATGAGCCGGTCAGCCGGTTGATGGGCGCTCGGCTTGCCAGCGGTGTCTTGGCCAGCGCGCTGATCCGCTTGGCGGAACAGGCGGGTGGCCATGCGATGGTGTTGCACAAGGGGCATGCCGAAGCGGGGGCATTTCTCCTCGAACTCTATGAGAAAGGACGATTTTGTCACTTTCTTGAACGGGTCTGGACGGTTGAGGGCGGCTATCGTTGGCGTCCGCTGCCATGGTCGGCGGACAATACCGAAGCGGATCGCGGCGCATTTCGTTCCCGCCGTCTGCACAGCGACCCCGATCTGTGGATCATTGAACTAGACGTCGCGGATGAACAACGGTTCACCGTGGATATGCCGATCGGCGCTTGACCCCGCTGCATTGCAGCATAATAGGGCTGCACCTGTTAGTTGCGCAGGGTTGATCCAAGTCGATGACGGACGGATCGGCCACGCAGACGGGGGTACCGACGGGGGCAAGATGTAATTTGCCCTTGAAATAGTGTGCAGTCGGGCCACCGCATATTTTTGGAAGTTCATGTCTAAGTTTAATATGGGTGCCGTGTTTGGTGCCGCAGTTCTTTTCTTTTCGGTGGCTGGCCTGACGGCTGCCCCGGGCCTTGCGGAAGGCCTTTCGGCCTCGGCTGTTCAGCCGGTTGCCACGTCGACAGAATCGGACATTCGCGTCCTGAAGATCGACTCCGCCGTATTTTCTCAAGATAATAGTGATGTCCTCTCCCGTTCCCGCATCGGAGATAACGCCGTGGCCAGCAGCCTCAGCGACCTTGTGCGGCAACTTGCCACCAACCAAACCGCTGACGCCGATCAGGAATGCCTGGCCGGTGCCGTTTATTTCGAGTCCAAGGGCGAACCGCTTGAGGGCCAGCATGCGGTGGCGGAAGTGATTATCAACCGCACGAAATCGGGTCTTTTCCCGAAGTCGTTCTGCTCGGTCGTGTTCCAGCGCGGCCAGTTCGCTTTTGCCCATGGCAAGTCGATGGGCTCGATTCCGCGTGAATCGGCGGCATGGCGCAACGCGGTGGCCATCGCCTTGATCGCAACCGAGAATCGCTGGAAAGATGTTGTGCCGAACGCACTATATTTCCATGCGCGTCGGGTCTCGCCGAACTGGGATCGCAGCAAGATCGCATCGGTCGGCAATCACATCTTTTACCGTTGATCGGGCGCCGTCGGCGCTGACGACGATGAAAAAAAGCCCGGGGCGATATGATCGCGCCGGGCTTTTTTATAGGTGGTGCTGATGCGATCAGGTTAAGGCGCGGGCGTAGACGCGATAGACCTTGTTGATTTTGCTTTCGATCATCTCGGCGATTGAGCGCATCCCCTGATTATCATCGAGGATCCAGCCGATCTCGGCACGTGAGCTACCATAACGCGCCACCGAAGCCTGACGGATATATTCGATCATCATGAAGGCGAGTTGGCTGGCCAAGCGGGAAGATTGCAAATGCGTCGCCACGCCCATCAATGGCACCCGCATGGTGCGCACCTTGGGGGCGCGCAGCCACCACAGCAACTTGGCCCAATTGAACGGCCATAGCGTGCCGCGATAACCGATGAACTTCTCGTTCAGATCAGGCAGGGTGATCATGAAGGCAACCGGCTCGCCATCCACTTCGGCGACGCGGATCAGGTCATTATAGACGATCGGCTTCAACTTTTTACCGACATGGGCAATTTCGTCGGCGGTCAGCGGCACAAAGCCCCAATTATCGGACCAGGCATTATTGAGCAGGTCGAGCACCAGCGCTGCTTCCTTATCGAAATGGCGCTTGTCGATCTCGCGAATGCGAATGCGGGCATTGCGTTCACCGCTGGCGATGACGCGCGACACGATGCCGGGAAACTCCCGGCTGATGTCGACCTCATAGGTGTAGAGATCCTTGATCCCCCCATAGCCCAGCGCCTCGATCCAGCCTTGATATTGCGGCAGGTGGTGCCCCATCATGACCGTTGGCGGATGGTCGAATCCTTGGACCAGCAGGCCCGGCTCATCCCAGATGCTGAGGCTCATCGGGCCGATCGCGCGGGTCATGCCCTCGGCCTTGAGCCAATCTTCGGCCGTTGCGATCAGCGCCTGTGCGGTCGCTTCGTCCGCTGCCTCCATCAGCCCCCAGAAGCCGGTGCCCGGGCCAAAGCCCTGCTCTACCGGCTGACGAAGCGCGAGGTCGTCAACATGGGCGGAGATCCGCCCGGTCACTTCGCCCTTATCGTCAAGGGCGAGGAACAATTGCAGCCGGCCATGGCCGAACCAAGGGTTCTTGCCGGGCGTGATCAGCGCATGCATCTCGTCCCGCAAGGGCGGCACCCAATTCGGGTCATGACGGTACAGCCGGAAAGGCAGTTCGACAAAGGCGCGCTTTTGGGCGCGCGACGTGACCGGGACAATCTCGACCATGTAGGTTAGGCCGCTTTGTCACGTTGGCGCGGATGACCGACGACAACCCCGCCCGACAAATCGGCGACCTTCGGATAGCGCCGCGCCATTTCCGGCGTATAGCCGAGGCAGAACACATTCGGGCTTTTCTGCGGGCGATCCTGACGTTCGTAGAAAGTGCCGAACAGCCGGTCCCAGAAGAAATTGGTGATCCCGAAATTGCCGTCTTCGTCATGGAAATGATGCGCCATGTGGCGCGCCTTGATATCGGCGAGGAAGCGGTTTTTCGGCTTGTAAGACAGATGCTGGATGCAATGGCAGAATTCATAAAAGGCCGTGCACAACAGGCCCGTCGCAAACGCGAGCACCGCGCCGCTTTCGCCACCGATCAGCCAGCCAATCGGGGCCGTCGCCAGCGCGATGGTTGGCAATGTGGTGTGCAGCGCGCCGAACAGCACCTCAAGATGGTTTGGATCTTGATGATGGTCGTAATGAATGCGTTTCCATGTTGATGCCAGCAACGGCACCTTGAACATCCAACGGCTATGCAGGATCCAGCGGTGGATCACATACCAAGCGAGCGGATAGATCATCACGGCGGCCATCACAGCTGCCACACTGCTCAGCAGCGCAACCGGCTGGCGCACGACATAGCCGAAGCCGATGGCGGCAAGGCCGAGATAGACGACAATCGCGGGATATTGGAAATAAGCGATAATCAACTCACGCAGCGTCATGCGATCAAGGTGATGCCGGCGATTCCAGAAGCCCTGTTCCGTATTGGCGACCATAAAAAATCCCATCAAGAAGTTGACTGGCGATGCGCCCTCGATAGCCTCATGCCCCAATCTGCTTTTTCCCTGCCAAGCCATTGCGGCAGGATTAGGGCCGAACCGCCGTTATGGGCGCTTTGGGCTGACGGGTGGATGAACATGCGCTATGGCCGGGTCATGACCTCGCCCGTTTCGTCTCATACCTATGTGGTGGCGCTCGGCTCCAACCGCGCCGGGCGCTTTGGTCGGAGCCCGTCCGCCATGTTGGAGGCGGCCATCGACCGGCTGCTGCGATCCGGACAGGTCCGATTAAAGGCGCGCTCATCGATTCGCGCTACTGCCCCGCTCGGGCCAGCGCGCCGCCGTTTTGCCAATGGGGCGATATTGATTGAAACCGCCTTGCGTCCCGATGCGCTGCTTCGACTGCTGAAGGCGGAAGAGCGCGCCTTCGGCAGACGGCCGGGGCGGCGCTGGGCGGATCGGCCGCTCGATCTCGATATTATTCTGTGGTCCGGCGGCCGTCATTACGGGCCAGGGCTGATCATCCCCCATGTCGCCTATCACATGCGCGACTTCGTGCTTGATCCCCTTTGCGCGATTGCACCCGCTTGGCGCGACCCGCGCACCGGATATCGCATGACCCATTTACGGGCGCGATGGCGGCGACGCGGCAACAATGGTTGACCTCGGCCTCGCATCGGCTTAGTTGGCCTGACATTCCGCACAGGTGGCCACCACGGCCGCCCGAGGGGGCCCTTAGCTCAGTCGGTAGAGCAACTGACTTTTAATCAGTAGGTCGCTGGTTCGAATCCAGCAGGGCTCACCATTATTTAACGAAATATCATGCGGTTATGAATATCCTGTGCATTGTATTTCACAGGCTTGCGCCGTAGGAACCGCTTTTGCGATGGTCTGGATCGGTTGAAAGGGTTCTGTACATGCGTGTGGTCTCATTATTGATCGGATGCCTCATCCTGTCTGGATGTGTTGGCAAAGTCGTTTCCACGGTGGTCACTGCGCCGATCAAGGTGGTCGGCAAGACGGTTGATGTCATGACCACGAGCCAAGATGAGGCTGATCGCAATCGTGGACGCAAGGCACGGAAAGCCGAGCAGGATTGAGGGCGTTCAGCGGTGACCTCCTAGGCGCCGGGTGCGTTTCCGGCGCGGCATGACAAAGGAGAGGATCGTCGACAGAATGAGCAGCACAATCGCGGTACCGAGCGTGTCACCGACGAAAACCGTCAAAATCTGCTCTACATCGCCGTTTAAACGGCCCGAAATCGCCAGATAGCCGTTGAGCAAAAGGCTGTTCATCACGGCGCCCGCGAGCGACAATCCAATGATGTGCAACGGGCGCAATCCGGACAGGTCGTAGGCGATATGGAACAGTCGGCGGCACAAATAGACGGCGATCATCGGTGCGAATCCCGACGATATGGCGAGTATGATTTCATGCGGCAGTTCTGACGGCGATGGATGGGGTAAAGTCAAAAAGGCGCCGAACATCAAGCCGATCACCCCGATATCGCGGAACACCAGCACCATGATGATCCGCAGGGCGGCGGGCAGAAATATCCAATGTGCCTGCGACGAATGGGCAAGCGGCGAGAAGATCAATGCATTGAAATTGAACAAGGCCATCCAGCCAAGGGCGATGGCAAGGGCTGTAGCCACTTGTTGAGCGAGTTGGACGGCACGCGCCTTCATGCGGGTTTGTCAGCGCGCATGAGCATGGTCAGGCTTTGGCCGATGCGCTCCATATAATCCTGCGCAAAAGAGGTCGGCTCGACGAATTTCACCCGCTTATCTTGATCATCCACCCGGAGCGTGATCAGCCCCTTATCGCGCAGCGCGATGAGCCGACGATAGGCGGTGCTTTGCGAGCTATATCTGCCGTCCTGCATCAGGTCGCTGATGGTGATGCTCGGTGCCTCATGCCAACGCACGACCAGATCGCCGAGCAGCAGTTCCTCATCTGCCGTCAGGACATTGAACGGTGACAAGTCGCGAATTGCACTCAACATATTGAAGAGGCGGACATAAATTGGTGTCTTATCGCCCATGATCCATTTCATCCCGCTCTCTGCTGTGACAAACGAGGTCATCATTCTAGAGCTATAGGTAAAATTACTGCTTGTGTCACATCATCGCTAAGCTACACTATTTCCATATTTGAAAATAATATGACCGGGGGTGGCGTGTCTCAAGATATCGCTGTTTGTTTGACCGAGCGACTGAAGCTACGCATTGTGACGGTCGAATATGGGATTGTCTTGCATTTATACGATCGGTCACATGTGTCGGCAGGCGAGCTATGCGCCATATCGGGCGCCTCGACCGCATCCTTTTATGCTAAGCTGAAGTGTTTGGTGGCGACCGGCCTGCTGTGCAGCGAGCCATCCGGGTTGGATCGGCGGATCCGCCTCTATTCCCTGTCAAACAGAACGAGAGAAATTCTGGATGAGGAATATAGCTTCCTCCCCGGTTGGATGGATAGAAGAATGTCCGGCCATCATTGCATGCGTGGCGAACTGATCACATTTATTGGTAAATGCAGCAAGCGCCTATCGATCAACTTTTTCTCGACAGAATATAAGGTGTTAATCGATATTTATGATCATGTGACCTTATCAAGCAAAGAGATTGTTTCGCTCAATCCCTCTTCGCCGACATCGGTTTATAGTGCGTTGAAGTCGATCGCCGATGCCGATCTGATAACGGTGAAGGTCGATGAGCAGGACCATCGGATGAGATTATATCAGTTGAAGGACCGGGTGCGCGATTTTCTCAATGATCAGCACATTTCCTTGTCGCGCTGGATATTGTCGCATCAAGTGAAGTCGCGATTATCGGATGATACCGCCGATCAGTTGGAGGCGGCGGAATAAGGCTTGGCCCGTGCGGTGCGCCGGTCGCCGCCGTCCTCAATTGAGGAGATTGGCCACGAGCTGGTGGTCGTCGCGCTCCACGACCGTGAAGAATATATCCTGTCGTGAGATGCCGTGTTGCTTGATCTTGGCGCTGACCGATGCTTTGCACATGGTCGCTTGTCGCATTGGCGACCAATTGACCGCTTCAATGGCGTCGATCGAAAACTCCAGGTCCTTATCGATATGCGTATTATAATCGGGACTGTTGAGCTGATGACCGTTGTGGATATTCAAGACAAAAAGCCGCTCTATCGTCCGATTGCGATGAATGGTCAAAATGAGGTTTTTGACGCCGATATCGCTGCACGACGGTTTGGTAAAATAGGCGGTTGAGATCGGCAAAAGGACGATGAACATGCCTGAAATGAAGACATATTTCAGGTTCTTATAAAGAAAATTATTGAGATTATAAATGGCATTGCCGGGCATCTTGCAGTCTCTATTATGTTGAGTCAGCGCGGATGAAACAGTGAAATGCGTCACTACACTGGGCTACCATCAAATTTTAAGAAATATTTATATTTTAAATCATGTTGATGGGGCATTGATCCAGATCAAATTCAGCGATTTGTGGCTGTGATCTGCGATGGCGTGGGCGCATCAACGCGCATCCGGGCGGCGATGATGATCTCGCCGCGCCGCTTGTGTCATAGAGACCTTGCGATGCGCTGCCCCCTTATGATCCGGGCAGCGTTCGCACTGCCCGGATCTCATCAGGTGTTTCAGCTCATGCGGACAAAGGGGAGCCGCGTCGGACGCGCTTTGCCGAGTTGGGCGAGCGCGTTGGCGACGGCAGGGGCGAGTGGCGGCACAGGCGGCTCGCCGATCCCGGTCGGGGCTACATCCGATTTGATGATCACCAGCTCAACTGCCGGCATTTCCTCGATCCGCAGTGATCGATAGCCATCGAAATTGCTGATCGTCGGTGCGCCCTTTTCGAGCGGCACCTCACCATAAAGCGCATGGCCAAGGGCGAAGCCGATGCCGCCTTCGACCTGCGCGCGGATCACGTCCGGATTAACCGCGACGCCGCAGTCAACCGCGCACCAGACTTTATGGACCTTGGGCTCGCCATTGGTCCCCAGCGAAACTTCGGCGATTTCGGCGACATAGCTACCGAAGCTTTCCGCCACCGCGACGCCGCGCGCCCGGCCCTTGGCCGGTTCGCTGCCGGACCAGTTGGCGAGTTCGGCTACCGCCTTCAGCACATTCGCAAGACGCGGGTGTTTGCCCATCAGTTCGAGACGGCCCGCGACCGGGTCTTTGCCGGTTTCGATCAGCAGCCGGTCGATAAAGGTTTCGCGCGAATAGGCGGCATGGGTGTGGCCAACCGAGCGCCACCAGAGCGTCGATACCGGGCTAGACGGGAAGTGGGCCTCGCAACGAAAAGCGGGTAAATCATAAGGCAGGTTATTCGCACCCTCGACCGCGATCATATCCACGCCGTTGACCACAACATAGGGTTCCAGCGCCGTGCCCCGCATGAAGGATTGGCCGACCAATGTGTTGGTCCAGCCGGCGATTTGGCCATCGCGCACCACGCCGCGCATGCGATGGAGAAAGAGTGGGCGGTAATAGCCGCCGCGAATATCGTCTTCGCGGGTCCATACCAATTTGATGGGCGTGTTCGGGCCGATGGCCTTGGCCGCCTCCGCCAATTCCAGCGCGAAATGCGAATTGCCTTGCGCCCGGCGGCCAAAGCTACCGCCCGCGATCAATGTCTCGATTTCGACATTGGCGGGGGCCAGCCCCAATGTCATGGCCAGTGCGCCCTGATCGAAGGTCTGCGCCTGACAGCCATAGCGCGCAAGGGCGCGCGTGCCATCCCATTGCAGATAGCCGTCAAGCGGCTCCATCGGCGCATGGGCGAGATAGGGGAAGACATATTCCGCCTCGATCACCTTACCGCCTGCGGCAAAGGCGGCTGCCGCATCGCCCGATGCACCGGCGACGACACCCGGCGTGGCGGCAAGCGCGCGATAGTCGGCGATCATCTGTTCGGTGCCACGCGTCTCGGCGCCGCTTTCATCCCATGTGATTTTGAGCGCCTTGCGTCCCTTGATCGCGGCCCACATGCCTTTGGCATAAACCGCGACGCCGCTCGGGATCGGCTTGACGGCGACCACGCCATTGACCTTGAGCGCCGCGCTGGCGTCGAACGACGCGAGCTTCGCCCCGAAGCGGTCGGGATGGGCCACCACGACGGTCAGCATGCCGGGCGCGTTGATGTCGAGGGTGAACTTCGCCTTGCCGGTGCTCTTGGCCAGCGCATCGACGCGCGGCGTGCGATGATCCTTGCCGATCAACTGGAAATTGGCCGGGTCCTTCAACGTCACCTGTTGTGGCACGGCGAGCTTGGATGCAGCTTCCGCGAACTGGCCGAACCGGCCTTCCCGCTGGCTCGCCGCATGGCGCAGCACACCTTGCGAGACGGTGATGTCCTCGGGCTTCACCTTCCATGCCAAGGCGGCGGCCTGCACCAGCATCGCACGTGCCGTCGCACCAGCACGGCGCATCAAATCATAGGAGGTCGCAATGGCATTCGAACCGCCGGTCATCTGAATGCCCGGGATGCCCGCATAAAGGGTTGCATCGACCGGGGCATGTTCGGTCCGGATCTTGCTCCAATCGGCGTCGAGTTCTTCTGCGACGAGCGTCGACAGGCCGGTCAGCGGCCCTTGGCCCATTTCCAGATGTTTGACGATGACCGTCACGATGTCATCACTGCCGATGCGGACATAGGCATTGACCGCGAGCGGTTTGCCAGTGGCGGCGCTTTGAGCCAGCAGCTTGCCGCCACCCAGTGGCAGGGTGAGGGCGATCACGAGGCCGGCGGCGCCCTTGAGCGCGGCACGGCGGGACAGATTTGCCTGTTTGATGGTCATGGTTCAGGCCTCCAGTTTCGCGGCGGCCGATTTGATCGCGGCGCGAATGCGGACATAGGTAGCGCAGCGACACAGATTGCCGCTCATGGCGGCGTCGATGTCGTCATCGCTCGGTTTGGGCGTATCGCGCAGCAGGGCGACGGCGCTCATCACCTGTCCCGACTGGCAATAGCCACATTGCGGCACATCATGCGCGACCCATGCGGCTTGCACGGCTTCCGCGACACGGCCATCGACGGCCTCAATGGTGGTAACCTTTTGGCCCGGCGTGAGCGATGCGACGGGGGTCGAGCAGGACCGCGTCGGTTGGCCATCGAGATGGACCGTGCAGGCCCCGCACATGGCAATGCCACAACCATATTTGGTCCCGGTCAGTTGCAATTCGTCACGCAGCACCCACAACAGCGGGGTGTCGTCGTCCACATCGACCTGACGATCGGCGCCGTTCACGTTGAGCGTGTATTTCATCTGACCTTGGACCTCCGTTGATCCGGACGCACGGCCCGGCTCTCCTTGATAGTTTCACCACATCGCGGCGGCGGATATTTCCCAAACCCTAACAGAAGTGGCTGGGCGCACGCCAGACTGATCTTTGTATCAAGGTTCGCTGCGTCGCTGGCTCGGGGCATGCCCAAAATGGGCACGATAGGCGCGCGAGAAATGGCTGCTGCTCTGGAAGCCGCACGCAAGTGCAATGTCCGTCACGGTCATGCCGGTGCTGCGCAACAATTGCGCGGCCTGATCGAGCCGGATCGCTCGCTGAGTGTCCGCCACCGTGCGGCCAAGATGCGCCTTGAACAGCCGCTCTAACTGGCGAACGGACACCCCGGCCCGCGCGGCCAGGCCGTCGCGGCCGAGCGGTTCGGCGATGCGGGCTTCCATTTCCGCCAATACTCGCAACACCCTGTCGTTGCGCACGGCATAGCGTTCGCGCAGGCTTTGGCGCTGGGATTCTCCGGCTTCGCGCGGGGCGGTGCGGATGAACCATTCGCCGACCTTGCTGGCGAGCGCATGGCCATGGTCGCGCTCAATCAACTCAATCGCGAGGTCTAGCCCCGCCGTCCCCCCGGCGCAGGTGATGCGGCGACGATCAATGACATAGAGCACCGGCTCCAGGCCGACCGCCGGAAACGCCTGTTCGAATGCGGCGGCATGTTCCCAGTGGACCGTCGCGCGATGGCCTTCGAGCAGCCCGGCGCGTGCCAGCAAATAGGGACCACCCGAAATCCCGGCCAGCCTTACGCCCTGCCGGGCCAATTGCCGCAGCCAGCCAAAGGTCGCTCGATCGTCGAAGCTCGCCGGATCACCTGCGGCGAAGACGACCAGCGTGTCACAATCGAGTGGGTCGCCGACGCGGTGATCGGCGAGGATCGTCGCCCCGTTGGAGGCCCGCACCGGCGCGCCATCGATCGAGACATGATCCCAGGCATAAAGCGCTCGGCCCGCCAGCACATTGGCGGCGCGAAACGGTTCGATCAGCGAGGCATAGGACATCAGCGCAAAGCCATTGGTGAGCAGCAAGCCGAAGCGGCGCGTCGCGATCATGTCGTTTTTAGTCATAACAATGTCGTTATTAGACAAGCGGCGCGCGTCGCGCCACCCTAGATTGACCGTGACGCCAGTGGAGAAACGGACCCCGCCTGATGCGCTTCTCGATTTTCAATCTTGCTGCCCATGCGCTGACCGGCCATCGCCGCTGGACGCCCTCATGGCGCGATGCATCGCCCAAGGCTGGATATGATGTGGTCATCATCGGCGGTGGCGGCCATGGGTTGGCGACCGCTTTTTATCTCGCCAAGGTGCATGGCATCACCAATGTCGCGATTGTTGAAAAGGGCTGGATCGGCGGCGGCAATGCCGGGCGCAACACCACCATCATCCGTTCCAATTACGGCCTGCCGGGCAATGAGCCTTTTTACGAATGGTCGATGAAGCTGTGGGAAGGGTTGGAGCAGGCGCTGAATTACAACGCGATGGTCAGCCAGCGCGGCGTGCTCAATCTGTGCCATTCGGATGCCCAGCGCGATGCCTATGCCCGGCGCGGCAATGCGATGCGGCTGCATGGTGTTGATGCTGAGCTGCTTGATCGCAACCAAGTGCGGGCGATGGCGCCGTTCATGAATTTCGATAATGCACGCTTTCCGATTCAGGGCGGGCTGTTGCAGCCGCGCGGTGGCACGGCGCGTCATGATGCCGTGAATTGGGGCTATGCCCGCGCCGCGTCGGCGCTCGGCGTCGATATCATCCAGAATTGCGAGGTGACGGGCCTCCTCACCGATAATCAAGGCGCGATGACCGGGGTCGAGACGAACCGTGGTCCGATCCGGGCGGGTAAGGTGGGCATGGCAGTTGCGGGCAATAGCTCGCGCCTTGCCGCCATGGCGGGCTTGCGCCTGCCAATTGAGAGCCATGTGTTGCAGGCGTTCGTCTCGGAAGGGCTGAAGCCGGTCATCCCCGGCGTCATTACCTTTGGCGCGGGCCATTTTTACATCAGCCAATCGGATAAGGGTGGGCTGGTCTTTGGCGGCGATATCGATGGGTATAATAGCTATGCCCAACGCGGGAATTTGCCGGTGGTGCAGGATGTCTGCGAAGGCGGCATGGCGTTGATGCCGATGATCGGCCGGGCGCGGCTGTTGCGCAGTTGGGGCGGGATCGTGGACATGTCGATGGACGGGTCGCCGATCATTGATCACGCGCCGGTGCCGGGCCTCTATCTCAATGCGGGCTGGTGCTATGGCGGGTTCAAGGCGACGCCCGCATCGGGCTGGTGCTTTGCCCATCTGCTCGCGACCGATACGGCGCACGAAACCGCCACCGCGTTCCGCCTTGATCGTTTTGCGACGGGCGATCTGATCGACGAAAAGGGCCAGGGCGCCCACCCGAATCTGCACTGAGGAGAAGCGGCATGCGTATCCCCTGCCCCCATTGCGGCACGCGCGAGAGCCAGGAATTCGTCTATCGCGGCGATGCGGCCCCCGTGCGGCCAGCGGATGATGGCGCGATGTTCGACTATGTCTATCTGCGCGATAATGTCGCCGGGGTGATGCGCGAACATTGGTATCATGCCCAAGGGTGCCGCCAATGGATTGTCGTCACCCGCGACACGCGCAGCCATGCCATTGATCATGCGGAATTCGCCCGATGAGCCGCTTGCCCACGGGTGGACTGGTCGATCGCAACCAGCCCTTGCGCTTCAGCTTCGATGGCAAAAGCTATCAGGGTTTTCAGGGAGACACGCTGGCGTCGGCGTTGTTGGCCAATGATGTGACATTGGTCGGGCGCAGCTTCAAATATCACCGCCCGCGCGGCATTTTGACGGCGGGCAGCGAAGAGCCGAACGCGCTCGTCACCCTGCGTTCGGGCGCGCGGGCGGAGCCGAACACGCGGGCCACCACGATTGAACTTTATGACGGGCTAACGGCCAGCAGCCAGAATCGCTGGCCCAGCCTTGGCTTCGATCTGATGGCGGTGAACGGCTTGTTCTCGCCGCTGTTCGTGGCGGGTTTTTACTACAAGACCTTTATGTGGCCGGCGGCCTTCTGGGAGAAGCTGTACGAGCCGATCATTCGGCGCGCGGCGGGCTTGGGGGCCTTGTCGATGTTGCCCGATCCGGACAGCTATGATGCCGATCACGGTTTTTGCGATCTGCTCGTCGTCGGTGCCGGTCCCGCTGGCCTTGCGGCCGCGCTGACAGCGGCGCGGGCAGGCAAGCGCGTGTTCCTCGTCGACGAGGATAGCCGCATGGGCGGTCGCCTGCTGGCCGAACTGCACGAGATTGACGGCGATGACGGACGGCGCTGGGTTGACCGCACCATTGCCGAACTCGCCGCCTGCCCGCGCGTGACGCTCCTGCCGCGCACGGTGTTGTTCGGGGCCTATGATGGCGGGGTTTATGGTGCGGTCGAACGGGTGAGTGACCATCTCCCCACCCCCCTGCCCGGCCAGCCGCGCCAGCGCTTGTGGAAGATCGTGGCGACTCGGGCCATCCTTGCCACCGGCGCGATTGAGCGGCCCTTGGTGTTTGCGGGCAATGATGTGCCGGGCGTCATGACGTCATCGGCGGTGCAGGCCTATGTCCGCCGCTGGAGCGTCTTGCCGGGCAAGCAAGTGGTGTTCTTCACGACCTGTGACAGTGGCTGGAAGGCCGTGCATGACCTGCTGCGCGCGGGCGTCATTCCCGCCGCGATTATCGAGGCGCGCGCCCATGTCGCCCCTGACGTCAAGGCGTTGGCGGGTGCCGTGCCGAGCTTCCTTGGCGCGCAGATCATCGGGACCCGCGGTGGCAAGCGGCTCAAGGGCGTGGACCTTCGCGATGCGCAGGGCCGGACATGGCGGCTTGATGCCGATGTGCTGGCCATGGCGGGCGGTTGGAATCCGGCAGTGGGGTTGGGCTGCAATCTGGGTGCGCGGCCGCGCTGGTCGGATGAATTGAATGCGTTTCTGCTCGATCACCCGCCAGCCGGCATGGCGATGGCGGGGGCGGCGGCCGGGCAGTTCGGCCTGGGCGCCGCGCTGGCGAGCGGGATCGCGGCGGCGGCGGAGTTCGGTACCATGGCGGCACCGCGCACCTCGGATGACCCGGCGGATGGCCGCCCACTTTGGCACGTGCCGCATCGGCGCGGCAAGGCGTTCGTCGATTATCAGCATGACGTCACCGACAGCGATGTCGCCCTCGCCGCGCGCGAGGGCTTCACCTCGGTTGAACATATGAAGCGCTATACCACGCTGGGCATGGCGACCGATCAGGGCAAGATGGGGCAGGTCAATGGCAATGCCCTGTTGGCGCAGGCGACCGGCAAGACCATGGCCGAGGCTGGCACCATCCTTTCCCGTCCGCCTTATCTCCCGGTCGCGATCGGGACGCTGGCGGGCCATCATCGCGACGAGCATTTCCGCCCTGTCCGCCAAACTGCCGGTCATGGCTGGGCAGCAGAACAGGGCGCGGTGTTTACCGATGCTGGCCAGTGGAAACGCGCCCAATGGTTCCCCAAGGCGGGCGAGCGCGACTGGCTCGAGTCCGTCTGCCGCGAGGTGAACGCGGTGCGCACCGGTGTTGGCATTTGCGATGTCTCGACGCTGGGCAAGATCGATGTCCATGGCCCGGATGCGGGGGCATTGCTCGACCGGCTCTATATCAACACCTTCTCCACCTTGCCGGTCGGCAAGGCACGCTATGGCGTGATGCTGCGCGAAGACGGGTTCGTGATGGATGATGGCACCACCAGCCGGTTGGCCGACGATCATTTCTTCGTCACCACCACCACGGTCAATGCGGCCAAGGTGATGCAGCATATCGACTATGCGCGGCAAGTGTTGTGGCCCGAACTGGATGTGCAGGCGACCTCGGTGACCGAACAATGGGCAACCTATGCGATTGCCGGGCCGCAATCGCGGGCACTGCTCGCGGCGCTGCTGCCGGAACTCGACCTGTCGAACGAGGCGCTGCCCTATATGGGGGCGCTGTCGTTCCGCTGGCTCGGCGTATCGGCGCGCTTGTTCCGGCTCTCCTTCTCGGGCGAGCTGGCCTATGAACTGAGCGTCCCGGCCAGCCATGGCGATCGGCTGATCCGCGCCTTGTTCGAGCTTGGTCGGGCCTTTGATGCGGTGCCCTATGGCACCGAGGCGCTGGGCGTGATGCGGATCGAAAAGGGCCATGCGGCGGGCAATGAACTGAATGGCCAGACGACCGCTGCCGATCTCGGCATGGGTCGGATGATGTCGACCAAGAAGGATTTCATTGGCCGTGTCATGGCGCAACGCCCCGCGCTCACCGATGCAGCCCGGCCGGTGTTGGTCGGGCTGAAGCCGGTCGATCCTGCTGCCCGGCTGCGCGGTGGGGCGCATCTCCTCCCCAAGGGTGCTGACGCCATCGCGGCCAATGATCAGGGCCATGTCACCTCGGTCGCCTATTCGCCGACGCTTGGCCATTGGATCGGGCTGGCGCTGTTGGCCAAGGGGGCCAGCCGTCATGGCGAACGGATCATTGTCCATGATCCGGTGCGCGGTGCCGATGTGGAAGTGGAGGTCTGCCATCCCGTCTTTGTCGATCTGGAAGGAGTGCGCGTCCGTGGCTGATCTTGTCCAGATGATCGAACGCGCCGGCCTGTCGCTGGCGACCGTGATGGCGCGCAAGGGGGCCGATTACGGCGCGATCATTGCCGCGCTCGGCGATGGTGAACTTCATGCCACCGGCCCCGGCACCTGGCTGGCCGTTTCGGACGCGTCGCTTGACGAGCTGCCGGATCGGCTGCGCGGACAGGCGTCTGTCTCGGATCAGTCGGGTGGTTACATCGTCTACCGCTTCGCCGGGCCGGGGGCGCGCCGCCTGTTGCAACGCGGCGCGTTCATCGATCTCGATCCGGAGGCCTTTGGTCCCGGCGCGGTTGCGGTCACTGCCATCGCCCATATGGGCGTGATCCTGTGGCAAGTTGATGCTGCCCCGACCTATGATGTCGCGATTTTCCGCAGCCATGCCGAGAGCTTCCGCCACTGGGTCGAGGGCATGATTCCCGCCCTTGCCCCAATTTCTGCCTGATTTTGACCCCGACGAGGCCCCGATGACCGCTGTCCCCTATCTGCTTACGCTCATCTGCCCAAACCAGCCCGGCATCGTCGCCCGGGTCAGCGCCCATTTGTTCGCCCATCTCGGCAACATCATCGAAGCGCACCAGTTTGACGACACCGAGACCGGGCGCTTCTTTGCCCGCATCGTGTTCACCCTGCCTGAAGGCGGCGATATCGATACGGTGCGGGCGGGTTTTCGCCCGATTGCGGATCATTATGCGATGGAATGGACGCTGCGCCCGCGAGACGAACCGCGCAAGGTGCTGCTGCTGGCCTCCAAATTCGATCATTGCCTCGTTGATCTTTTGTATCGCTGGCGCATTGGCGAACTGAGCATGGATGTCGTCGGCATCATTTCCAACCATCCGCGCGAAACTTATGCCCGCACCGAATTCGGCGACATTCCGTTTCACCATTTGCCGATCACCAAGGACAGCAAGCCGCAGCAGGAAGCGCAGATCAAGGCCATTGTCGCGGAGAGCGGCGCAGAACTGGTGGTGCTGGCGCGCTATATGCAGATCCTGTCGGATGATCTGGCGGCCTTTCTTTCCGGGCGCTGCATCAACATTCATCACAGCTTCCTCCCCGGGTTCAAGGGGGCCAAGCCCTATCATCAAGCCCATGCCCGTGGCGTCAAGATGATCGGCGCATCGGCGCATTATGTGACGGCTGATCTCGATGAAGGGCCGATCATCGTGCAGGATGTCGAACCGATCAGCCATGCCGATAGCCCGGAAGATCTGGTGAGCAAGGGTCGCGATATTGAGCGCCGGGTGCTGGCCCGGGCGGTCACCTATCATCTCGCGGGCCGGTCGTTGCTGAACGGGTCCAAGACCGTGGTGTTCCGCGAATAGGCGGCGGGCAGGTGCCGGTAGGGATGCGATGTTTCTTGACAGGCACCTCTCTCACGGCACAATCGCGATGCCCAGCCGCAGCCAAGCCTGCCGCAGCAGATGGGGGAGGAGAAGCACCGCGTGCCCGACGATCAAGGCGAATATTATACCGGCTCCGCCGCACCGAAGGTTGCTGAGCGCAGCCTTGAGCGCGCGCTTGGTATCCATATCCGGCAGGTGAGAAAGCGGCTTGACCTGTCAGTTGCCGAATTGGCGGCGGCGTCTGGTATTTCCAACGGCATGTTGTCCAAGATCGAAAATGGCGCGATTTCGGCGTCGCTCTCCACGCTCCAGTCGATTTCCAACGCCTTGCAGGTGCCGTTGTCGTCGCTGTTCGCCTCGTTTGAGGAACAACAGGATTGTTCCCATGTGGCGGCAGGGCAAGGGCTGGTGATTGAACGGCGGGGCAGCAAGGTCGGCCATGTCTATCAACTGCTTGGCCATTCATTGCGCGGCGATGTGGTGGTGGAGCCGTATCTGATCACGCTCAATGCAGGGGCTAAATCTTATAATGGATTCCGCCATGCGGGCGTTGAGTTTATCTATATGCTGGAAGGCGAGATCGTCTATCGCCACGGGGCGGAGACCTATCACCTTAAACCCGGCGATTCCTTCCTGTTCGACTCCGGCGCGCTCCATGGGCCGGAGGAACTGCCGGCGCTGCCGGCGCGCTATCTCTCGATCATCGTCTACCCCCGCGCCGGGGACTGACCCGGCGGGGAGGGCAGGGGCCGCGCGCCGCTTTAGCAGTCGAGCGTGTGATCACGCTCCCAAGTCGAGAGGTGGCGGCAATATTCGTTCCAGTCGGCAAGCTTGAGCTTGCCATAAGCGGTCATGAATTCATGACCAAAGGCCTGTCGCAAGATCGTTGATTTCTCAAAAGCGCGCAGTGCGTCGAGCAAGTTGAGCGGCAGCCGCTTGGCATTGCGGACCTTGTGGCCCTCTTCGTACATATTGATATCGAGCCGCTTGCCCGGATCGCGGCTCTCGCGGATGCCGTCGAGTCCGGCTGCGAGCACGCCCGCCTGCAACAAATAGGGGTTGGCGGCACCATCGGCGAGCCGGAATTCGAACCGCCCGTCATCCGGGATACGGATCATATGGGTGCGGTTGTTGCCAGTGAAGGTGAGGGTGTTGGGCGCCCACGTCGCGCCTGATGTGGTGCGCGGCGCGTTGATCCGCTTGTAGCTGTTGACCGTCGGATTGGTGATCGCGGTCAGCGCCTCGCCATTGTGCAGCAGCCCGGCGATGAACTGATAACCAAGTTCCGACAGGCCGAGTTCGTCCTTGTCGTCGGCGAATAAATTGGTGTCACCCCGCCACATCGAGACATGAGTATGGCAGCCGTTGCCGGTGAGGTTGGAAAACGGCTTGGGCATGAACGTCACCCGCAGCCCGTGCTTCTCGGCAATCGACTTGGCCATGAACTTGAAAAAGGCATGGCGGTCGGCGGTAATGAGGGCGTCGGCATAGTCCCAGTTCATTTCGAACTGGCCGTTCGCGTCCTCATGGTCGTTTTGATAGGGATTCCAGCCCAGCACGATCATCGCATCGCAGATTTCGGTGATGACGTCATAGCGTCGCATCAGCGCTTGCTGGTCGTAACAGGGCTTGGCCTGCTTGTCGGCGCTGTCTGAAATCGCTTCGCCATCGGGGCTCAGCAAGAAATATTCGCACTCCACGCCCGCTTTCATCTGATAGCCCATCGCGGCCGCCGCCGCGATTTGGGCCTTGAGCACATTGCGCGGGCCGTGCGGGACGGGTTTGCCGTTCATGATCGGATCGGCGGCGAGCCAGCCCACTTCCGGCTTCCATGGCAGCTGGATCAGGCTGTCGGGATCGGGCAGGGCGAACATGTCGGGATCGGCCGGGGTCATGTCTAGCCAGGTCGCAAAACCGGCAAAGCCCGCGCCGTTCTTCATCATGCCGTCGATGGCTTCTGCCGGGACCAGCTTGGAACGCTGCACCCCGAATAGGTCGGTGAAGCTGATGAGGAAATATTTGATGCCGCGCTCGGCGGCGATTTTGGAAAGTTTCGTCACTGCTTACCCCTTCTCATCCCTGATCCGGCCCGTGGCCGATCCCTTGCATCCCTGCCGGACCGGCCCCGTGCCGATCGGCGAGGGGGTCGATCTCACATGCCGCCGGCCATGCCCGGAATCCAGCCAGTGCCCGCCAGGGGCACCCGCGCCATCGCCGCCGCCTCGATGGTGAGGGCGACAAGGTCCTCCGGTTCGAGATTGTGGAGGTGGCTCTTGCCACAGGCGCGCGCGATGGTTTGCGCTTCGAGCGTCAGCACCGCGAGATAATTGGCGAGCCGCCGCCCGGCCGCGACCGGATCAAGCCTTGCGGCCAGCAGCGGATCTTGGGTGGTGATGCCCGCCGGGTCCTTGCCCTCGTGCCAGTCGTCATAAGCCCCGGCGGTGCTGCCGAGCTTGCGATATTCTGCTTCGAGCGCCGGATCATTATCGCCGAGCGCGACCAGTGCGGCGGTGCCGATTGCCACCGCGTCCGCGCCCAGCGCCAGCGCCTTGGCCACATCCGCGCCGTTGCGAATGCCGCCCGACACGATCAACTGCACCTTGCGATGCATGCCAAGGTCTTGCAACGCCTGCACCGCTGGGCGGATCGCGGCGAGCGTCGGGATGCCGACATGTTCGATGAACACTTCTTGCGTCGCCGCCGTGCCGCCCTGCATGCCGTCGAGCACGACAACATCCGCGCCTGCCTTCACTGCCAGCGCGACGTCATAATAGGGACGGGTCGCCCCGACCTTGACGTAGATCGGCTTTTCCCAATCGGTGATTTCGCGCAGTTCCTCGATCTTGATTTCCAGATCATCCGGTCCGGTCCAATCGGGGTGGCGACAGGCCGAGCGCTGGTCGATGCCCTTGGGCAGGGTGCGCATCTCGGCGACGCGGTCGGAAATCTTCTGGCCCAGCAGCATGCCACCGCCGCCGGGCTTGGCGCCTTGGCCAACCACGACCTCAATCGCATCCGCCTTGCGCAGATCGTCCGGGTTCATGCCATAGCGCGAGGGGAGATATTGATAGACCAGCGTTTGCGACTGGCCGCGTTCTTCCGGCGTCATGCCGCCATCGCCGGTGGTGGTGGAGGTGCCCGCAATGGTCGCGCCCCGACCCAAGGCTTCCTTGGCCTGACCCGATAGCGCGCCAAAGCTCATCCCCGCGATGGTCACCGGGGTCTTGAGATGGATCGGCTTTTTCGCAAAGCGGGTGCCGAGCCAGACATCGGTGCCGCATTTCTCGCGATAACCCTCCAGCGGATAACGCGACATCGACGCGCCGAGGAACAGCAGGTCGTCGAAATGCGGCAGCTTGCGCTTGGTGCCACCGCCGCGAATGTCATAGATGCCGGTGGCCGCCGCGCGACGGATCTCGGCGAGGGTCGCCGGATCGAAGGTCGCCGAAAAGCGCGGCAGGGTCTGCGGGATGTTGTTGATGTCCATTAATAAGCCCCCGCATTATCGACGTGGAAGTTGTAGAGGGTGCGGCCCGAGCCATAGCGGCTGAACTCTTCCGGCCGGGCGTCAACCCCGGCAGCGGCGAGCAATTCGGCCAGCTCCGCGAGATGTTCGGCGCGCATCTCCTTGGCGACGCAATCCGCGCCGAGGCTCTTCACGCTGCCGCGCACATAGATATGGGTTTCGTAGATCGAATCCCCCAGCGCATCGCCCGCATCGCCGAGCACGACCAAGCGGCCGGACTGGGCCATGAAGGCGCTCATCGGCCCGATCGAGCCTTTGACGACAATATCGACGCCCTTCATCGAAATGCCGCAGCGCGCCGACGCATTGCCATCGATAACGAGCAGCCCGCCATGGGCGGTGGCACCGGCGGCTTGGCTGGCATCGCCCTTCACATGGACGGTGCCCGACATCATGTTTTCGGCGACGCCGACACCGGCATTGCCCTCGATGATGATCGTCGCCTGCTGGTTCATGCCCGCGCAATAATAGCCGGCATGGCCCTTGATGGTGACGGTGACCGGCGCATTGACCCCGGCGGCAAGCGCATGCTGGCCTTCCGGGTGAAGCACGGTCCAGTCAGCGGTGGGCGCGTCCTTGGGCAGGGCATGCAGCGCGCCGTTCAGGTCGCGACGGGTGGCGGTGGATAGATCGAGTGTCGTCATGACTGGCGCTCCCACGCATAGACATGGGCGGGTTCGGGTTCGAACACCCGGGCATTGGCGATCCCCGGCAGGCCGGCGAGCGCACGATATTCGGACCCGAAGGCGACATATTGGTCAGTCTCGGCCATCACGGCGGGCTTGCAACTGATCGGGTCGCGCAGCACGGCAAAGCCGTTTTCGGTGCCGACCACAAAGGTGAAGAAGCCGTCGAGGTCATCAAGGCTTGCTTCCAGCGCCTCGGCAAGGCTCGCGCCGTCGCGCATCTTCCAGCTAAGATAGCCCGCGGCGACCTCGCTGTCATTGTCGGTGGCGATGTAGATGCCTTCGCGGGTTAGTGTGCGCTTCAGGCTTTTGTGGTTGGAGAGCGAGCCATTGTGGACGAGGCACTGATCCGGCCCGGTCGAAAAAGGGTGCGCGCCATCGGTGGTGACGGCGCTTTCGGTCGCCATGCGGGTATGGCCGATGCCATGGGTGCCGGCCATTTGCTGAAGCCCGAAGCGGGTGGCCACTTCGGCGGGCAGGCCGACTTCCTTGTAGAGTTCAATCCGCTGGCCGGAGCCGGTGATCACGAGATCGGGGCGTTCGGCTTCGAGCCAGACCCGCGCCGCGTCTTCGGATGCTGCCGGGACCGACAGCACCAAATGGGTATCATGCGCGGTCGCCTCGACCGCCACATGGATCGCGGCGGCCAGCGCCTTGGCGAGGCCATCGAGATTGTCGCCGCGCAAAGTCAGCTTCACATGACCCGCATTGCCCGCGCCATAGACGGCGAAACCCGCGCTATCCGGGCCGCGCCCGGTCATCACTTCGAGCATCTCGGCGAGCATCTCACCGAGCTGGGGCTCCAGCGCCTTGTCCTTCAAAAACAGGCCCACAATTCCACACATGTTGAACGTTGCTCCGTGCTTGGCTTGTGCGGCCAGTGTTGCGTCAAATGCACGCCCTGTCAACTGCCAAGAACCATTATTTCCCTTTAAGAAACTATTGAGCCTTATTTCGGGGGACGCGCCGCATCATAAAATGCGGCGATGCAGCATTTTTAGCCGGATGGCAGTTGACTTGGTGCGCGGGGGGGCTAGTGACCCGCCCTCGGTCTTCACTCATGGGCATTTGTCCGGGGGCCGAACTTCGCCTTTGTCACCAGTGCACGTGGTGCGGACCCTGTCCCGCCCGGCGACTCGGCTTGACGCTGGCGGGATGGGGTAGCGGCGACGATGCCCCTGTGATGTTGTTTGTTGTCTTTTGCCTTTTGCCTTTTGAAGGAGATCGTCCGCGTGGAGTCCAAGGTGTTTGTCGATCTGTTGGCAGAAGCATCACAGGACCCGGATGAACTGGCAGAATTGGCGGAAGAGTTGGCGGCGCTTGCCAAGGATCATGGCTGGGCCGGTTCACTTCGATTGAAGGCGCTGCACATGCGGCGGCAATTGCTGGCACCGAAACCAGTGGCCGCGCCCGTTCAGCCCAAAGCGGCGTCCCCCGCCCGCACCGCGCCGCCGCGCCGCCGGACGGCCAGCCCGGCAGCGGAGTTCGCCGAAGCGGTGGCTGCATCGACCCGGCGTGAAGTTGCGCCCATTCCCGCGCCGGTCGCCCCGGACAAGGATGTGCCGATTTCGCCCGCTGTCGAATTGTCGGCCCCGGTTGTGGCCGCGCCGTCTGTCATGCCGGAACAGCCGGTGGACGTGGTGCCGATTGCCCCAGCCCCAGCCCCAGCCCCAGCCCCGACGCTGGTCCCGGCCTCAGCCCCAGCCCCGACTCTGGTCCCGGCCTCAGCCCCAGCCCCAACCCCCGTTTCGAATCCGGTCCCGATCACCGCGCAGCCGGATCGCCCCAATCTGCTGGCGCCGTTCAACCTGCCGCTGCCGGGCGTGGGGCCGATGCCGCTTGATCAGTTGCGGATGAAGCTGGCTGATTTCGATCGACTGCAACAGGCGTTGCGCTTGGTCGCCGATCATCTGGCGCAAGGGGCGAGCGAGGCCGAGGCTGGCGGCTTTATTGTCTGGATGGCGCAGCGGTTCCGTTGTGAATATCAAGGGCGGAGCAATTGGCCGCTCAACGCGGCGCGCGAACTGCTGCCCGATTTGACGGGGGAGCGGTTGAGCCAGCTTTGCGCGCTGGGCCTGCGTTATTGGAACTTGCCTGCATTTGAGGCGGAAGGGGCGGCCAGCCCGGCCGCCAGCCTGCCCTATTATGCGGGCTTCCCTGATCAGGCGGTGCAGCCTGCCCATTTCGTCTGGCTGCGTGCCGCGCTTGGCCAGTTGCTGGGCATGTGGCTGGCGGCGGGCGGGCTTGAACCGCTGGATACATTGGTGCTCGCCAGTGGTCAGCTTGGTTGGCTATCCGATGATTGGCGGACGGTCGAATTTCAGTCGGCAGCGGTGCGGCTGACATCTCGTCTCGGGGCGTTGCGACGGTCGGCGGATGCCGCGGCGATTGCGCCTGCCGATGTCATTCACTGGCTTGACGAGGTGCATAGCGGATGGCGGGGGTCGTTGCCGATGCGCGATGGTGAGTTGGCGCATGAACTGGTGGACGAGTTGTTGATGATGGGTGCCGTTGATCAACGCGAGCGTCGCCGGTGGAGCCTTGGCGCGATGCTTTCCGAGCGCGCGGCGCTGGCGGCCTGATCGCAACATCGAAGTAAGGGTCGCTGTCGCCGCCATGCTGGTTTTTGCCGCATGGGCGTGTATCACGCTGGCACGAAATCCGTAGATCAGGAACAATAGCGCCCACCATGGCTCCCGATATCTCGCCCCATCCGCTCGATTCTGCCGTTACCCGCCTGTTGCGAAGCGTGGCGGCCGAAGTGGTCCTACCGCGCTTCCGCAATCTCGCAGCCCATGAGGTCGGCGAAAAAAGCCCCGGTGAATGGGTGACGATTGCCGACCATGAAAGCGAGGCGCGGTTGAACGACGGGCTTGCCCGGCTGCTGCCCGAGGCGCGGCTGGTGGGTGAAGAAGCGTGCGCCATGGATGCGGCGCTGATCGATCAGCTTGGTGACGGGGTGGTATGGCTGGTCGACCCCATTGATGGGACACAGAATTTCAAGGAAGGGATCACGCCCTTCGGGTTGATGGTCGCCCTGCTGGCCGATGGCGAGGCGCAGGCAAGCTGGCTCTATGATCCGATGGCGGACCGGCTGTGCCATGCCGCGCTGGGGCAGGGGGCCTTTGTCGATGGCGTGCGGATTCATGCGCGCGAGACCGGCCATATCCCGCCGCTGGCGTCGATCGCCATGGGGTTTCTCCCCCCTGAACGTCGCGCCGATATTGCGATGCGCGCGGCGGGACGGCTCGAAATTGTGCCGATCCCGCGCTGTGCCGCCGAACAATATCCCCGGCTGGTGCTGGGGCAGAATGATATCGCTTTATTTGAACGGATCCTGCCGTGGGACCATGTGCCCGGCGCGCTGTTTGTGACCGAGGCGGGCGGCGTGATCGCGCGGCCGGATGGAAGCGCGTTGCGCCCCACCGATCACCGCCCGGGCCTGATCGGCGCGGCCTCGCAACGACTGTGGGATGTGGCAGCGGCGGCCCTGTTCGCCTGATTGCGCGGCGGCAGGGCCGGGCATCGCCATCTCGGGTGTAATGGCGCGCGCCCCTATGCCGTTTGGCATAGACCTTCAGGCCCCATTGCCCTTGGCGATGCTTTGAGAGATTTAATGCATAATTAAACTAGAAAAATCGAGGTGGTCGTGAATCAACTGAACGTGCAATGGGCCGGAGTCGACGTCCATATCGAATGCCGGGTCAAGACCGCAGGCCAGATCTATATGGGGGCTTTGCTCCGCATCGGTCGCCGTACCGCCGTGATTCGCACCGGCTCATCACTGCGTTCCGGCGATCATGTGGTGCTGCACGTCAATGACATGATCATCCCGGCCGAGATCGTCCATAGCCGCGGTGTTGATCGGGAAGTGTTGCTGGATCGCGAGATCGACGTGACCATGCTGGTCGGGCCATCGACCGGTTTGTTTGCTCCTGCGGCGTCGCGCCATGTCGCGCAGATCGGCTGGGCAGCCTGATCGCAGGCCCTAGGGTGACTATCGGCCAGATGCGAAGATCTTGGGGCCGGATTGTGCCGCAGGAAAATGCATTGGCTCCGGAATATAACAACAATCTTTGGGGTTGATCGCGGCTGGGCCGATGGCAAAGCTGTAAGGGCGACCCGATAAGGGGGCATCTTGTGTCCCCCTTATAACTGTGCCCAGCCTGAACAGCAGGCTGGGCACTTTTATATCACTGCATGTCCGCCCCGAAAGGCGGGGGCATTAAGCCTTGGCAGGACGACCGCGACGGGCACCCGGCTTGCGGCCAAGGCCGATCTTCACGGCGAGTTCCTTGCGCTGTTCGGCATAGTTCGGGGCAACGATCGGATAATCGCGGGCCAGATTCCAGCGCGCCCGATATTCATCAACGCCAAGGCCGTGATCAGCCATCAGGTGGCGCTTCAGCATCTTCAGCTTCTTACCGCATTCGAGGCAGCTGATATGGTCGGGCTTGACCGAGGTGCGCACCGACACGGCAGGCTTCAGTTCTTCCTGAATGACCGGGGTTACTTCCTGGCCAAGAGTGCTCAACGCGGCATAGACTGACTTGATCAGGCTCGGCAGGCTGTCAGCGGCGACATTATTGGCGCTGGTGTAGGACGAAACGATGTCGGCGGTAAGTTCAACAATATTATCAGTCATGGTGCGACCTTCTTTTTCACCGGCTGATAACCGGCCATCTATGACGAATAGGTCCAAGATATAGACATAAATCGAGTGCAAGCAAATAATCTTTATATAACCATTATGGTTTGAAATATAACAAGGTTGGTAAAGGACAATTCTCAGACTGACGGTGCCTTTGCTTGATGTTTGAAATCAAGATGAAGCAATGGAATGGGTGATGATGATCAGCGTTTGGCCGTATGCCGACTGGATGGCTTCGGCTTGATAAGTGCCACGCCCTAACGAGAAGGGGTGTTCATTTTTAAGTGTTTTGGTGCTTCACCGATCTTTGTTGTGCTTATCTGCCGTTGGGCGTCGCGATTTCGGTGATGAGCGTCATATCCCGATAAAGTGACGGCTTCTGTGCCATCGAGAGACACAGAAGCCGCCTACGCTACGCTACAACTCGCGGATACCCGGTCTGGTCGGCGCGGTGTTTGGCTTCACCGCCGCATGCCGTCCCCATGGCCAATGGGGCTAGCACCCGTCTTATGGGTTTGATAATAGGTCGAAATGGGAATTTACCTTCTCATTTTGGTAATAATATGTGGCGGCGTGGGAGTATGCGTGCATGGGCAGCTGGAATGGTATCGACGAATTTGTCGCGGTGGCCAGTGCGGGCAGTTTTGTTGCGGGCGCCCGCAAGGTCGGTGCCTCCACCGCGCATATGAGCCGATCAGTGGCGCAGCTCGAAAATCGTCTTCAGGCCCAGTTGCTGCACCGCACGACGCGGATCGTGCGGCTGACCGATACGGGGCGCATCTTTTTCGAACATTGCCAGCGCCTGATGACCGAACGCGACGAGGCGGTGGCTCTGATCAGCGAGCGGGGGGAGCCGCAAGGCGGCTTGCGCATTACCTGTTCAGTGGTGCTGGGCGAACGCTTTGTCGGGCCGATCATCCGCCAGTTTGCCGAGCAATATCCCCGGCTCTCGGTCACGATCGAACTGACCGACGAGATCCTCGACCTGGTCGATGGCGGTTATGATCTGGCGGTGCGGATCGGCAGCCTGCCGGACTCCCGCCTGATCGCCACCCGGGTCGGGAGCTATTCCATCTATACCTGCGCGTCGCGTCGCTATCTGGAAAGTGCGGGCCTACCCCATGCGATTGCCGATTTGGGTCAGCACCAGTGCCTGTTGGGCGGGAATCCCGCCTGGCGCTTCACGGTCGGGCAACAGCATGAACTCTATCGGCCCAAGGGGCGGTGGCGCTCCAACAGCAGTATCAGCGTGGTCGAGGCCGCTGTCGCGGGCATGGGGATTTGCCAGCAGCCAGATTTCGCGATCCGGTCGCATTTGGCGAGCGGTGCGCTGTTGCCCGTGCTGGAACGCTTGCGCCCATGTGATGAACCGATTTGGGCGGTCTATCCTGAACGCCGCCACTTGATGCCGAAGGTGTCTTTACTGGTCGAACGGGTGCGTGATCAATTGCCGACATTATTGGCCGACGCTGGGCCGATACTGGATTGACGATTATTATTCACGCAGGCGCGGCATCAATTCCACAAAATTACAGGGGCGGTGGCGGCTGTCGAGCTGGCTTGCCAGTATCTGATCCCAGCCATCTTTGACCGCGCCGGTCGATCCGGGCAGGGCGAAGATATAGGTGCCCCGCGCCACGCCGGCACAGGCACGCGACTGGATGGTCGAGGTGCCGATGTGGGCAAAGCTCAGCCAGCGGAACAGCTCACCAAAGCCGGGGATCAGCTTGTCACAGACGCGTTCGACTGCCTCGGGCGTGATGTCGCGTCCGGTCACGCCGGTGCCGCCAGTCGAGATGATGCAGTCCACTTCGGGATCGTCGATCCAGTAATGGAAGCGGGCGATGATATCGTCTTGGTCATCGCGCAAAATCGTGCGGTCGGCCAAGATATGGCCCGCCGCGGTCAGGCGTTCGACCAGCATGTCGCCAGAACGGTCTTCGGCCAGTGAGCGGGTGTCGGAGACGGTCAACACGGCAATGCGAACCGGCAGAAATTTCAGGCTTTCATCAATCGCCATTACGGCCTCCCAATGGGTTGCGGGTGATCCGCTGATCATGCGTCGAGATGTTGCCGCAGCAATTGCAGGTCCTGCCATGCCAGCGCCTTGGCCGCCGGGCGTTGCAGCAGGAAGCGCGGGTGAAATGTCGCAATGGCTCGCAAGCTGCCCGTGTCATGGGCGATGTCGCGCAATTCCTGCCTCGCCTCCATCACATTCGACCCGATCAGCGCACGACTGGTCGCGTCGCCTAGGATCAACATGGCTTTGGGGGCGGCTAGCCGGGCAAGGTGGAGCGCTGTTATCTTTAATGGTGGCAGCCAATCCGGCTCAACCCGGCCCCCGGCCAGATAGACCGGGAGGAGGCTGGCCACCATGATATCACTGGGGAGGAGGCCGATGGCGGCCATCATCGCGTCGAGTAAGCGCCCGGCCGGGCCACCCAACAGCTCGCCGCTTTGTGCGTCGCTCTCTTCCGGCCGGTCCACCAGCACCAACAACCGGGGCTGCATCGAGCCGCGCGGCGGCAGGCGGACCATCGCCGGATCGAGCATCGGCAATGCTGCCGGGTCCGCCAACCAAGCCGCGAAGGCGTTGATATCGTCGGGCAAGGGCAGCGCCGGCGCGGTCGCGATCGGGGCGCGCAGGTCGGCGCTGGCCGCCGGGGCGGCCATGGCCTGTGGCGTGGCCATGGCGGTGTCTGCGGCCAGGTTACCGGTGCGCGCCTTGGGTGGTGTCGAAAGCCATGACTGGGCCTCGTCGTCGACCAGACAATCGACTCCCGCCAGCGCCCACCAGTCCAGCATTTGGCCGATCATCGGCTGTGAAGAAGTTGTCGTCACCTAGATTTGCTCCCGCCGCACGGCGTAGCGCGAAAGTCAGCAGTTGACGAGAGGGTCATTTCAAAGGCACGGGGCTAATGCATGAGCGTGTTGTGTCACCGGTGCGGCTGGCGCAAGACAAAATCAAGGAGACGGGCTCGGCCCGATGAACGACGCGGTTTTAGGGGAAGCAAATGACTGTTCGTGAATCAATGCCATATGATGTGGTGATCGTTGGCGGTGGCCCGGCGGGCCTGTCGGCAGCGATCCGGCTTAAGCAGATCAATGCGGATCTGTCGGTCTGCATCTTGGAAAAGGGCTCGGAAGTCGGCGCGCACATTCTGTCTGGCGCGGTATTCGACCCGAAGGCGATCGACGAACTGCTGCCCGAGTGGAAAGAGCAGGGCTGTTCGATGGCCGAAGTGCCGGTCACCGAAAATCATCACTGGGTGATGTCGGCCAAGGGCAAGATGGCGATCCCCCATTTGTTCACCCCGGGCTGGATGCACAATAAGGGCACTTATACCGGGTCGCTAGGCAATTTGTGCCGTTGGCTTGCCAGCCAGGCCGAAAATCTTGGCGTGGAAATTTTCCCGGGCTTCCCCGCGGCCGAGATTCTCTACAATGATGATGGCTCGGTGAAGGGCGTTGCCACCGGCGACATGGGCGTTGCCCGCGATGGCAGCCACAAGGGCGATTACCAGCCCGGCATGGAGCTGCACGCCAAATATACGCTGTTTGCCGAAGGCGCGCGCGGCCATCTGACCAAGCAGCTCAAAGCCAAATATGAGCTTGAAGCCGATTGCCAGCCGCAGGTCTATGGCATCGGCATGAAGGAATTGTGGGACATCGACCCGGCCAAGCATGAGCCGGGCCGCGTCATCCACACCCAAGGCTGGCCACTGAGCGAGACGGATAGCTGGGGCGGTGGTTTCCTTTATCATCAGGCCAATGGCCAGGTCGCGCTCGGCTTTGTCGTCGCGCTTGATTACCAGAATCCGCATCTCTTCCCGTTTGAGGAGTTCCAGCGCTGGAAGCAGCATCCGGAAATCCGCAAGATCCTCGAAGGTGGCAAGCGCATCTCTTATGGCGCGCGCGCGATCAACGAAGGTGGCTGGCAGTCGGTCCCGAAGCTTGGCTTCCCGGGTGGCGCGCTGATTGGCTGTTCGGCAGGTTTCGTCAACGTGCCGCGCATCAAGGGCAGCCACACGGCGATGAAGTCCGGCATGCTGGCGGCAGAAAGCGTGGCCGCCGCGATCGCGGCGGGTCGTGCGCATGACGAGGTGGCCGATTATCAGGCGAATCTCAACGAAAGCTGGATCGCGACCGAATTGAAGCTGGTGCAAAATGCCCAACCCGCCATCGCCAAGTTCGGCGGCGATTATGGCACCGTGCTTGCGGGTATCGACATGTGGATGCGCACCCTCAAGCTCGGTCTGCCGATCTCGATGAAGCACCATCCGGATCACAGCATGACTGGCCGCAAGGATCTATATTCGAAGATCAACTATCCCAAGCCCGATGGCGTGATCAGCTTTGATCGCCTGTCGTCGGTGTTCATTTCCAACACCAATCATGAGGAAGATCAGCCCTGCCATTTGCAGCTGGCCGATCCGAACATCCCGATCACGGTCAATCTCGAACTTTATGACGCGCCCGAAACTCGTTATTGCCCGGCGGGCGTGTACGAGATCGTCGGCAAGGAAGAAGGTCAGCCGCGGCTCCAGATCAACGCGCAGAATTGCGTGCATTGCAAGACCTGCGATATCAAAGACGCGACACAGAATATTACATGGGTGACGCCGGAAGGCGGTGGAGGTCCGAATTACCCGAACATGTAAGAGTGATGGTGGAAGATTGCTGTCGGCCTTGTCGGCGGCAATCTTTCTCGCGCTGGCACCCACGGTTGCCGCGATGGTGCCGCGCGAGCCGGATCGCGCCGCGCTTGCCGCTTATGTGCGCGCGCGGCTAGGGGATGCCGATGGCGATGCAGCGACGGCGCTTGCGGGCTATCATGCCGCGCTTCATGCCTATCCCGACAATGACATTCTCGCCAGCCGCGTACTCCGTCAGGCCATTGTGCAGGGCGACAGCCGCATCATGCTGGACACCGCGCGCCAGCTCGACGCGCGCAATCATCTATCGTCGGATAGCCGTTTCCTGCTGATTGTCGATGCGATCAACCGGCGTGACCTCGCCGTGGCGCGGGCACAGCTCGACCGGTTGGAGAAGGAATCGCTGTTCGGTTTTACCAGCCCGATTATTCGCGCGTGGTTGGCGCTGGATGCGCATGCGGCCCAGCCGCTCAACGAACTGTCCAGCCCGGCAGTCGATCCCGCTTTTTCAAGCTATTATGACGAGCATCGGGCGTTGTTGCTGCTCGCCGCCGGCAAGACCGACGAGGGCATTTCGATTCTGCGCCCGCTGTTCAACGATTTCGGCAGTGGCCGCAATGTCCGGCTGAAGCTGCTCGCCGCGAATGCGCTGGTGATGAAGGGGCGGCGGGACGACGCGCGGGCGATCCTTGATGGCGATGATCCGCTCTTGGTGACAGCGCGGCTTCGGCTGGAATCGGGCCAAATCCTTGCCCGTCCGGTGTTGACGACATCGCAGGCGCTGGCGGATTTGTTGTTGCGGCTCGCCTCTGATGTGAATCGCGAACGGGTGACGCCGATGGCGCTGACACTCGCCCGTGCCGGGTTGATGGCAGACCCGCAATTGACGGAATCCCGCTTGTTCACCGCTATGTTGCTGGGTTCGATCGGCCAGCCGCGCCTTGGCCTGGGACTATTGCCGACTGCCCAAGGCGAGCTGTTCGCCAAGCCGCTTGCGGATGCGCGCATCCAGTTGTTGGTGAAGGATGGCCATCTCGCTGAGGCGGTGAAGCTCGCCGCAAGCGAGGTCAATGTGCCGGATGCGACCGATAGTGATTGGACCCGGCTGGCCGATCTCTACACCGATCAGGAACAATATTCGGACGCCGCCAGTGCCTATGCCAAGGCGATTGCGATTGTGACGGCGCGCGACGGTGCCGACAAGGTGCCATGGTCTTATTATCTCCTTCATGGTGGCGCGCTCGATAAGGCGGGGCGCTGGCCGGAAGCCAAGGTCCAGCTCGCGGAAGCGGCTCGGCGCGGGGCAGATCAGCCGGTGGCGCTCAATTATCTCGGCTATGCTCAACTCGAACGCCGCGAAAATTTGGCGGAAGCCGAAAAGCTGATCGAACGGGCGGCGGCATTGCGGCCGGATGATCCGGCGATCATGGACTCGCTGGGTTGGACCTATTTCATCCGTGGCCAGCATGATAAGGCCATTGCCACGTTGGAACGGGCGGCCATGGCTGAACCAGCCGAACCGACGATCAACGAGCATTTGGGCGATGCCTATTGGCAGGTCGGTCGCCGGATTGATGCGCGCTATGCATGGACGGCGGCGCTGCCCCATGCCGATGAGGTGCAGACGAAACGGTTGCGGGCCAAGATTGATCGCGGCGTCACGCCGGAAACCGCTGCACCCTGATCGGGCCGCAGATGTTGCACGAAACGGCCTTCGCCAAGATCAACCTTGCGCTCCATGTGCGGCGGCGGCGTGCGGATGGCTATCATGACATTGAGACGGTCTTCGCCTTTGCGGCCGATGGCGATGCGCTGTCGGCAGAATTGGCGGACGACATCAGTCTTGAGTTGACCGGTCCATTCGGGGCGGTGCTGGCGGTTGATCCTGCGGATAATCTGGTGCTGCGCGCAGCACGGGCGCTGCAACAGGCATTCGCCATTCCTCACGCGGCCCGGCTGGTGCTGGATAAGCGCCTGCCGGTGGCGTCCGGCATCGGCGGTGGCTCGGCGGATGCCGCGGCCGCACTGCGCCTGTTGGCGCGGTTGTGGCGGATTGATCCCGCTGACCACCGGCTGATGGTGATTGCCGAACAACTTGGATCGGATGTGCCCGCCTGTCTCGGTTCGATCACCGGATGGGCGGATGGACGCGGATTTCCGGTGCAGCCCATCGCGGCTGCGGGCTTGGCCGGTACGCCATTATTGCTGGTCAATCCGGGCGTCGCCGTGGCAACCGGTTCGGTATTCGCGGGCTGGGATCGGGTTGATCGCGGCCCGCTGTCACAGGCGGGGGGCATCGCGGCGGCGCTGGCGGGGCGCAATGATCTGCAGCGGTCGGCGGTGACATTGGCCCCGGTGATTGGCGACTTGCTGGCGACACTCGAAGACACCGCGCCGCTCGTCGCCCGCATGTCGGGCTCAGGCGCGACCTGTTTTGCGCTTTATGATAGCCTTGCCGCGCGCGATGCAGCGGCGGCGCGCCTGCATTCAGGCCATCCGGGCTGCTGGACGCTCATTACCACTATTCGCTGACCCGTCATGGCCAAGCAGCTGTTCGGCGCGTTGGAGGTCGACCGATACCAATCGGCTGACACCCCGTTCCACCATCGTCACCCCGAACAAGCGGTCCATCCGGCTCATCGTCACCGCATTATGGGTGACGATCAGATAGCGCGTGTCGGTTTCCTGCTTCATCTGATCGAGCAAATCGCAGAAGCGTTCGATATTCGCATCATCGAGCGGCGCATCAACCTCGTCGAGCACGCAGATCGGCGCCGGATTGGTGAGGAACAGGCCGAAAATCAGCGCAACCGCCGTCAGAGCCTGCTCGCCACCCGATAACAGGGTAAGCGATGCGAGCCGTTTGCCGGGCGGTTGGGCGAGAATTTCCAGCCCGGCTTCCAGCGGATCATCGCTATCAACCAGTTCAAGATGGGCCTCACCGCCGCCGAACAACGTGGTGAACAGCCGCCGGAAATGGCCATCGACCGCTTCGAACGCCGCGAGCAGCCGCGCCCGGCCTTCGCGGTTGAGGCTGCCGATCGAGCCGCGCAGCCGGTTGATCGCGAGGTGCAGATCATCCCGTTCCTTGATGCTGATCTCGCGCGTTTGTTCAAGCTCGGTCAATTCGGCCTCGGCGACCAAATTGACCGGGCCAAGTCGTTCGCGATCAAGGGTGGCGCGTTCGAGCCGGGCAGATTCGTCTGAGGCCATGCCGACATCATCGCTTGAAAAGCCGATTTTCTCGGGCAGCACCGGGGCCGGGCATTCGAAGCGTTCACCCGCGACCCGGCCCATTTCGACCCGGCGCTGTTCCTGATTTTCGAAGCGAGCCGCCGCGCCAGCGCGGGATTCGCGCGCGGCGGCGAGCGCTTCACCGGCCTGCGCCATGGCCTGTTCGGTGGTGCGGAGCATGGCTTCCGCTTGATGTTCCGCCTCAACCCGTTCGGCCGAACGGAGGGCCGCCGCCCCGGCCTGTTGGTCCAGTGTAGCAATCAGCGCCGCCAGCCGGGCGGGGCGCGCCTGTTGTTCGGCCTGTTCATGGGCGATATCTTCCAGCCGTTGCTGCATGTCGCGCAGCCGCCGTGCCGCATCACCGGCGCGCGACTTCCAGCTTTTGATTTCCGAGCGGATCGAATCGCGCCGTGACTGATCGCGGCCAATCCGGCCATGCAGCCCGGCCAGTTCGCTGCGGGCGTGGCCAAGCTGGTCACGCGCCTGATCATGGGTGGCCCGCAAGTGCGCGACCCGGCTGGTGATCTCTTGCTGATCCGGCAAGGCGGCACGGGCGGCTTCGGCCTCGGTCCCTTGCTGGGTCGCGGCGTCGCGATTGGCGGCCGCGCGAGTCGCGCGCTCTTCCAGCACCCGGCGCTGGTCGGCTAGCCGGTCCAGCGCGGCGCGGGCCTGATCGCCTTCGCGCAGTGCCTGACGTTGGGTGGCTTCGGCGCTGGCCAACTGGTCGCGCGCGGTTCGTTCGGCGTCACGGGCGGCGGCCATGGCGGCGTGCGCCGTCTGTTCGGCCTGTTCTGCCGCTGCCACTCGCGCACGCGCCGCCGGGATTTGGTCTTCCAAGGCGGACAGCCGGTTGAGGCGCAACAGCCGTTCGGCGGCATCCGCGCCAAGGCCGGTGGCGACATAACCGTCCCACCGCCGCAATCTGCCGTCGGTTGTTACCAATCGCTGGCCGACGCGCAGCTCCAGCGTGCCATGATCGACATCGACCACGCCCACCTGTTTCAGTCGCCGGACAAGTGCGGCCGGGGCCTGCACCATGTCGGCCAGGCAGATGGTGCCCGTTGGCAAGGCCGGGTCATCGTCGCGCGCTGCTGTGCCGCCCCAATATCGCGCCCCGCCGGGCTGCAAGCCTGCATCCAGCTCATCCCCAAGGGCCGCCGCCAGCGCCTGTTCATAGCCCGGCTTGGCCCGGACATGGCCGATGGCGCGGTCTGCCGTGTCGCCGCTTGCGAGCGCCTTTTCGAGCGCCCGCGCTTCGGATTCGAGCGCGGCGCACTGGGCGCGCAACTCTCCGACCTTGGCCTGCGCCACCTCACGGTCGCGGGCGGCCGTATCACGCGCCTGTTCGGCGGCCAAAATGGCGCGCTGTGCCGTCGCGATGGCGCTTTCACCGGTGACGGCGCGCGCCTCGGCATCCTTCAGACTGGCTTGCAATGGCGCGGATTCGGGCAAGCGGTGCAGTTCGCCTGCGATGGTGGTGCATTCCTGTTCGGCGCGGGCAATGGCTTGGCGGGCCGCTTGCAGCGCGGCCTCGGCGACGCGCGCATCGGCCAGTGCGGCGGCCTGCTCCGTCTGGGCGCGGGCGAGCGCGAGTTCGGCGGCATGGGCTGTTTCGGCAAGATGGGCGACCAGTGCCTCGCGATTGGCCTGCTCCTTGTCGGATTGGGTCAGGCTCTGGGCGAGCGTCTTGTCTTCTTCCTCAAGCCGTTCCAGCGCCTCGGCCGCGTCATGGCCCAGTTCGTCTTCGCGTCCCTGATCCTGAATCAGCGATTCGCGCCGCTCTTGCAATTCTCGCAGGCGGCGTTCGGTCATCGCCAGTTCCTGCCGGTTGCTGGCAAGCTGCTGCGCCAGTTCATTGGCGGCATCACGCGCCTGTTGCGCGGCGGCGCGGGCTTCGGCCAGTGTCGTGACCGCCTGTTGCTGGTGGGCGCGCGTGGCATCTTGTCCCGATTGGGCGGCCTGCACCGCAGCATCGGCAATTTCTGCTTCTTTGCGCGCCTCATTGGCAGCGGCGACCGCATCGCGCCAGCGGGCGAAGATTAGCCGGGCCTCGGCCAGCCGAATGTCTTCGCTAAGCGCGCGATAGCGTTCGGCGGCGCGCGCCTGTCGCCGGAGTGCCCCGGCGCGTTGTTCCATTTCGACCAGTAGTTCGTCGAGCCGGGCGAGATTGGCTTCGGTCGCGCGCAGCTTTTGTTCGGCATCCTTGCGGCGGACGTGCAGGCCGGAAATGCCCGCGGCCTCTTCCAACATCTGGCGACGTTCGACCGGCTTGGCAGCGATGACGGCGGCGATTTTGCCTTGGCTGACCAGTGCCGGGCTATGCGCCCCGGTCGCGGCATCGGCGAACAGCAGCGACACATCCTTGGCGCGGACGTCTCGGCCATTGAGGCGATAGGCGGACCCGGCCCCGCGTTCGATCCGGCGGACGACTTCCACCTCGCCATCATGATGCACGCCGCTGCCGGGTAGGCCGGGCGTATGATCGCCCGACCGTTCGATCAGCAGCGACACCTCGGCAAAGTCGCGGGGCGGGCGGCTGGTGGTGCCAGCGAAGATCACATCTTCCATCCCGCCGCCGCGCATCGACTTGGCGCTGGATTCGCCCATGACCCAGCGGATCGCTTCGAGCAGGTTCGATTTGCCGCAACCGTTCGGCCCGACAACGCCGGTCAGCCCCGGTTCGATCCGGAGTTCCGCCGGATCGACGAAACTCTTGAACCCGCTGAGCTTGAGCCGCCGGATTTTCATGCTGTCAGCGCCGCAAGGACCGCAAAACCGGGATCAAAGCGCCGCCTTGATCTTCGGCTCCAGCAGGTCCCAGCTCGCCACGTCGTCGATGCGCTTGCCGTTGATCAGGAACATCGGCGTACCGGACAGCTGATATTCGTTGATCGCGCGATTGCGCATCGCGACCAGCCGGTCGAGTTCTGGCTTGCTGGCAAGGCAGGCATTGGCCTTGGCCGCCGGGATGCCACGTTGCGCGACAAAAGCGGTAAGGCCGGTCAATTCTGCCAGCTTTTGGAATTGCTGGGCTGGTGGCAAGCCGCCAAGCGACTGCTGTTCAGCCTGCGACATTTTCTGCGCTTTTTCGAACATCGCCGCCTGATTGGTGAACATTTGCTCGGTCAGCTTGAAATAGGGCTTGGCCCCGCCGCACCGGCTGAGCAGTGCGGAGACGACATCGATCGGGTCACGCACGAAATTGCGAACTTCCAGCGAGACGCTGCCATTGGCAATATATTTGGCCTTGAGCAACGGGACGCCCTTTTCGGCAAATTCGCCGCAATGCGAGCAGGTCAGCGAGGCATATTCGACGACCTTCACCTTGGCGTTCGGATTGCCGATGCGGAAACCGCCATCGGCGGTCGCGGTGGCATTGTCGAGCCAGACGCTGGCATTGGCGGGCTTGGCTTCGGCCTCGTTGGTCGCGGTGGGTTCCTTGTTGCATCCCGCGAGTACGAGGAAACCGATCAGGGCAGTCTTGAACTTGCTGGCACGCATGAGGGGCAGGCTCCTTGGTTGGTTCGATGTGGGGGTGAACCTAGTCACGCGGACGTGGTTCACCATCCTTTTCAGCGGCGTTCTGCCCGATTGCGGGCGGTTCGTCAAAGACCGGTGCGCCATCCGAGGCGGCGACCGCGCCAGCAAAGGATTCGAGGCAGGCACGCAGTTCAGGATCAATGATCGGTCGCAGCCCGAGACCCAGCGCTGCCGGCACCGCACGCAGGCTGGGCGGGCTTTTGCGCTCGGGCCGGACGGTGGCCACCCGATCCTGTCGCAGCACAATCCGGGCCACGGCGGCATAGCCGAAAAAACGGTTGGCGCGTTCGATGATGTCGGGCGCGACATGTTGCAACATCGGCGCGTGGGCGGGCTCCACCACCAATGTCAGCACGCCGTCTGCGCGCTGGCCCGGCGGGAAGCGGATCGATTCCGGCGCCGACACCTGCGCATAACGCTGGCCGACGATCTCGGCCCAGCGGCTGATGATCGAGGATTGGACGAAACCGAAGCGACGAAACGACATGCGGCCGATATCGGGCAGCAGTTCTCCGACGCGGCTGCTATGCTTGCGCCGCCCGGTCTCACTGCCACTTCCTGCTTTGCGCCCTTTTGTCATGCCGACTTCCATGCCATAGCCCGGCCATGGCTGTCGACAGCACTTCCCCGATCGCCGCGAGTTTGTTGCGCTGGTATGATCGCCACGCCCGCGACCTGCCTTGGCGCATTTTGCCGGGGCGAAACATCACGCCTGATCCCTATCGGGTTTGGATGTCGGAAATCATGCTGCAACAAACGACCGTGGCCACGGTGCGCGAACGGTTCGCCCAGTTTGTCAGCCGCTGGCCGACGGTTGTCGATCTCGCCGCCGCCGCCGATAGCGATGTGCTCGCCGCTTGGGCAGGGCTTGGCTATTATGCGCGTGCCCGTAATTTGCTGGCATGTGCGCGCGCGGTGGTGGAGCGGCATGGCGGTATTTTCCCGCAGGATGAGGACGCGTTGCGCGCGCTGCCCGGCATTGGCCCCTATACCGCTGCGGCCATCGCCGCCTTTGCTTATGGTCATCGCGCGGTGATCGTTGATGGCAATGTCGAGCGGGTGGTCAGCCGATTGCGCGCGATCGATACGCCGCTGCCCGCTGCCAAGGCCAATATTTACGATGCGATGGACGCCATGACCCCAGCACATCGCGCCGGGGATTTCGCGCAGGCGATGATGGATCTGGCGAGTGCAGTTTGCGCGCCAAAACGGACCAATTGCCTGATCTGTCCCCTGCAAGATGATTGCGCCGCCCGGCGTGCGGGTGATCCGCTGCGTTTCCCGCTTAAAGCGGCTCGCAAGCAGCGTCCGGTGCGACATGGCGAGGTGTGGTGGGTGGAGCGCGACGGTGCGGTGCTGCTGGTTCGCCGCCCCGACAAGGGCATGTTGGGCGGGATGCGCGGCCTGCCGGGCAGTGGGTGGATCGACGGTGCAGGCAGTGATGTGGCCGATGTCACCCATGTCTTCACCCATTTCGAGTTGCGGCTGAAGATCGTGGCGATGTCGCCTGCCGAAGCAGCACGGCGCGGGATTGACGGGGCATATTGGCCGCTTGAACAATTGGACGCGGCCGGGTTACCGACCCTATACACTAAGGTGACCGACAAAATGGGAGCAACAAAGGCATGACGGGAATCGGCTTCACGGGATCGCCGCTTGATCGTAACGACGCGATGCGGAACAATCCGGATGCGCTTGCCGCCGCGCTGCGTAGCCCGCTTGCGCGCTTGTTGCGGATGGACGGGCTTGACCCGGTCTTGTCCGAGGACTGGAACCTGATCTGGGATGATGTGTCTCCCGGTGCCTCGCTTGAAAATCATGTCTATCTCGGCCAGATCGATGATGCGCCTTGCTTCGCTGTCCTACCGCCAAAACCGCCGAAATCGGGGCCAAGTCGGCCGCCAAGGGACATATTGACGACGCTCTCCAATGACCAAGCGGCGACCTGGGCCGCGGCGCGCAGCGTGATCGACTGGCACTGGCGGCATGGTTTTTGCGCGGTCTGCGGTGGGCAGAGCAGCATGTTTCGCGGTGGCTGGGCGCGCCGTTGTGGGGGCTGTGGGGCGGAACATTATCCGCGCGTCGATCCGGTGGTGATCATGCTCGCGGTCAGCGGCGACCGTGCGTTGGTCGGGCGGCAACCGAGCTTTCCGCCGCGCTTTTATTCTGCACTGGCGGGCTTTGTTGAACCCGGCGAATCATTGGAAGAAGCGGTGCGGCGCGAAATTTTCGAGGAAGCGGGAGTGCGCTGCGGGGCGGTGCATTATGTCGCAAGCCAGCCTTGGCCATTTCCCTCGTCATTAATGATCGCCTGTATCGCCGAGGCGGAAAGCGAAGAGATCAACATCGATACGGAAGAGCTTGAACACGCGTTCTGGGTCGACAAATCGGCCGTGCAGGAGATGTTCGACCCAAGCTGCGCCGAGCCGGTATTCACCCTGCCGCCGTCCCAAGCGATTGCCCATACGCTGCTGCTCCACTGGGCTTTTCACCGCTGATCGAGATCGCTCCAGAACGGGGTAAAGGTTAACCAAAGGTCAACGCGTCGTTTACCGGGTCTTAGCCATATCGTGGCTATACCCGTTTTATGGAACACGTACCCAGCCTGTTTGATCAGTTCAGCGAAGCCGCGCCCGTCGCGACGCTCGACTTTGCCTTGCTGACGCTCGCCATTCGTATGGCCTGCGCTGAAACCCCGACCGCACGTATCGCGGCCGGGCATGTGCCGGCGATCGCCGCGCGCCGCAGACCGCGGCGTGACGCCGATCGGCTGGTGGGTCTGCTCGCCGGGCAGGGTGGTTCCATGGGTCATGTCCATGACGGTTTTGGTGCCTTCAGCCGGGTCACGGCGGAATGGCGGCGATGACCGGTTATGGTCGTGATGCAGGCGGCGTTTACCAAAACCCGCAAAAGTTCCTTCAAGGGCTGTGGCGTAAGCGGATGTTGTTGCTGTGCACGAACTGCACGGATGTCGTTTTGAGGGTGAAATGATAGAGAACCAGAAAATACGTCCTGCCCAGGTGATTGGCCCGCTCGGAGAGCCTTTGACGCTGGATACCCTGCCCCCGCCCGGCACGACCCGTTGGGTTGTGCGCCGCAAGGCGGAGGTGGTCGCCGCGGTTAATGGCGGCCTGCTCTCCGTGGATGAGGTCTGCGAACGTTATGGGCTGACACTGGAGGAATTCGCCAGTTGGCAGCGCGGAATAGAACGTTCGGGCATGCCCGGCCTTCGGGTGACGCGTATCCAGCATTATAAGTCGCTCTACGAACGACAGCAAAAATTCTGATGGTGCGGCCACCGCGCCCGCCGCTTATTTCCCTCGTGGCGGGCGGGGCGGTGTCCCGCCGGTTATGCGATCAACGCAACAGATCGGCAAAGACCTGCATGCCGTCGCGCCGCGCCTCCTGCGTGGCGGCGGCAACGGCCGCATTATCCTGCCCTTGCGCGGGGTCATAAGTGATCCAACCGCCCGGCGTCAGTAATTCGAGCGGCTGATAATTGGTTTTATATTCCATCCGCTTGGCACCCGCCACCCAATATCCCAGATAGACATAAGGCAGGTTCATCTGGCGCGTGCGCAGAATATGGTCGAGGATGATAAAGCTGCCAAGGCCAGGCCGCTGGGTCGGTCCGGTATCGTAGAAGCTGTACACCATCGATAGCCCATCGGCCTGATGGTCGGTCAGGCACGCGCCGACCAGCTTGCCGGGCAGCCCATCCGCCCGTGGCTCGCGATATTCGATGATGCTGGTCTGGACCGGAGTCTGTTCCACCATATCGGCGAAATCTGTTTCATCCATGCCGACCATGCCGCCATCTGGATGGCGATGATGGAGATAGCTGCGGAGCAGGTCGAACTGTTCCGTCGTCGTCCACGGCTTGCAGGCCGTCACCACCAGATCGCTGTTGCGGCGAATCAGCTTGCGCTGGGTGGCGTTGGGGATGAATTCATTGCTCACCACCCGCACCGAGACACAGGCCGTGCAATTGGGGCAACTGGGCCGATAGGCGACCGACTGGCTCCGGCGGAAACCGATGCGCCCCAGCGCATCGTTCAATTCGACGGCATTGGCTCCGTTCAGTTCCGTGAACACCTTCCGCTCCGTCTTGCCCGGCAAATAGGGGCAAGGCGACGGGGTGGTCACAAAAAAGCGGGGAAAACGAAAGGGTGCCGTCACTCGTTATTCTGCCTTTGCATCCGGGTTCAGTTGGTGGGTGCAATATGCAGCGTGCAGCGAATGATGAAAAGCGCGTTTACCATCAAATTCGGATGAAATTGCAAACATGGCGATGGACGGGCCGGAAAAGGTCTTGATTCCGGGTGGCCATGGTGGGCGCTGACGGGCTCGAACCGCCGACCCTCTCGGTGTAAACGAGATGCTCTACCAACTGAGCTAAGCGCCCCCTTTCGGAGAAGCGCCGGATGTACATTCTTTTCCCGGGGTGTCAATCAGGCGGTGGCGCCGATGACACTTTCCGGCAGGTCCTTGCCGAACACCCGCTGATAATATTCCGCCACCAGTGAACGTTCTGCCTCGTCGCACTTGTTCAAGAAGGTCAGGCGGAAGGCGAAGCCGACATCGTTGAAGATTGTCGTATTCTGCGCCCAGCTGATCACGGTGCGCGGGCTCATTACGGTCGAAATGTCGCCGTTGATAAAGCCCTGACGGGTGAGATCGGCCACCTTCACCATGTTCTGGACGACCTGCGGATCGGTTTCGCCGACCTTGGCGAGCACGATTTTCGCTTCTGTCGCGGCGGGCAGGTAATTGAGCGTCACCACGAGATTCCAGCGGTCCATCTGGCCTTGGTTGATCTGCTGCGTGCCATGATAGAGCCCGCTGGTATCGCCAAGACCAATGGTGTTGGCGGTGGCGAACATGCGGAACCATTTGTTCGGGCGGATCACGCGATTCTGGTCGAGCAGCGTTAGCTTGCCCTCGGTTTCCAGTACGCGCTGGATCACGAACATCACATCGGGGCGGCCCGCATCATATTCGTCGAACACGAGCGCGGTCGGCGTCTGCAATGCCCAAGGCAACAGGCCTTCGCGGAATTCGGTGACCTGCAACCCGTCGCGCAGCACGATGGCGTCGCGGCCGATCAGGTCGATGCGGCTGATATGCGCGTCGAGATTGATGCGCACGCACGGCCAGTTAAGGCGGGCGGCAACCTGTTCGATGTGCGAGGACTTGCCCGTCCCGTGATAGCCTTGGATCATGACGCGGCGGTTAAAGGCAAAACCGGCGAGAATCGCGTGGGTGGTATCCGGGTCGAACACATAAGACGGATCAAGATCCGGTACGCGTTCATCCTTTTCGGAGAAGGCAGGCACCTCCATATCGGTGTCGATGCCGAACAGATCGCGTGCCTTGACCATCCGGTCCGGCGCGTCGAGCACCGTCGTCGAGTGGGAGTCAGGCTGGATATCCGGGATCGTCGTCATCGCTGCGCATCTCCTTGTGCTGCCCTGCAGCCCATAGGCTGCTGCCCCCGGTCAAGGCAAGTCATGAAGCGCACCCATGGCCCTGTTGATTCGGATGGGTCGATCAGGCGAAGGCGGGTGAGCTTTTGAGGGTTTGATAGGCTTCCAGCACCTGTTGCAGCCGCTGTTCGTGGCGGCGATCACCGCCATTACGGTCCGGATGATATTGCCGGACCAGTTCCGAATAGCGCGCGCGCAGGGTGCGGCGATCGGCATTGATCTCTAGCCCCATCACGCGCAGCGCCTTGCGGTCTTCCGGGCTGAGCCATTTTCCGTCCTGGCGCTCGTCTGGCATTGCCGCACGGAAGCGGGCACCAAGGGCGTCGAGCGGATCAGCGAAATCGGCCCAGCGCGGCGGGCTGTCGACGCCGGCGGTCGGACGAAAGGCGCGGCTTTCGCGTTCCCACCCGGCATAGGGGGCTTGGGCGGCGATAATGTCCTCCGGCTCCATGCCGCGAAAGAAATCATAGCCCTGATTAAACACGCGGACATGATCAAGGCATAGCCATTGGAAATCGCCCGGCCCGTCAAAACCGGGACGACGACCGGCGGGATCAGGGGCGCGGAATTCGCCTGCGGCAGGGCAACCGGGATGGTTGCACGGGCGTTCGCCGCTGCCGATCCTGCCGTGGAATCGGTCCCGATGCTGTTTTGCTCGCTCCATCGCGCGCCTCTATGCTAACTGCGGCCCATGAACAACCATGCCATGGGGCCGGTCGCGGCCGAAATTCACGCCCTGCTGACGGCGGCTTTCTCGCCGCAGCACCTCGCCATTGTCAATGACAGCCATCACCATGCCGGACATCACGGCCATGATGGCGCCGGCGAATCGCATTTCACGATCGAGATCATGGCCGATGCCTTTGCTGGCCAAAGCCGGGTCAATCGCCAGCGCATGGTCAACAAGGCATTGGGCGATATTCCCGGCCAGCGGGTTCATGCGCTGGCGATCAAGGCCAAGGCACCGGGCGAATAGTTTTTAGCCAGCCATCGCCTCGCCCATCCGCCGGATGGCGGCGATGCGGTCGTGGAATAGGGACCAGTCGTCCGCTGCGGCAATGGGCTGCCAGATCGCTTCCATCTCATCGATCAGCATCGTGACCGGTGCGGCATCGGACCAATAGCCGTGGGTGCGCGCGGCCGGGTCGGCATAGGGGGCGATGGCCTGTTTGAAGGCGTCGAAGCGCACATCGCGATAGTCGTCAGCACGCAATGGACAACAGCCGCCGCGCCAGTCGAAGAACAGCCGGTCGGGGTTGAGGTCGCTGCCCGATAACAGCTCTTCGACCGCCGCGAACAACGCGCCATCCGCTGCGGTGCCACGCGATGACAGGCCGAACCGGGCCAATAGGCGCTGCGGAAAGGCGGCTTCGAATAGCTGGGGCCAATTTTCGAGGATCGGGATCATCGCCTCGGCTTCCGTGATGATGGTCAAGGCGCGGGCGAGCTGGACCAGATTCCAATGGATCGCTTGGGCTTGGCGACCAAAGGCATAAAGGCCTTGATGATCGAAATAGGCCGCCGTGAATTCGCCGTCCCATGTCGGCGCGAAACGCCACGGGCCATAGTCGAAGCTTTCGCCCGAAATGTTGATATTGTCGCTGTTGAGTACCCCATGGACAAAGCCCGCCGCCATATAGGAGGCGGCGAGTTCGGCGGTCGCGGCGGCGACGAGCGCCAACAGCCGGGCCGGGGCATCGTCGCCCGGCTCCTCATGATAATAATGGCGCAGGCAATAATCGACGAGGCGGCTCATCCGCGCCTGATCTTGCAAGGTAGCGAGCCGCTGGAAGGTGCCGATGCGGATATGGCCATGCGATAGCCGCACCATCACCGCGCCCCGGGTGGGCGAGGGTTCGTCATGCCGTTCCAGCGCTTCCCCGGTTTCGATCAGCGAGAAGGTCTTCGACGTGTTGACGCCAAGCGCCTCTAGCATCTCGGTGGCCAGCACTTCGCGCACCCCGCCCTTGAGCGTCAGCCGTCCGTCGCCAAACCGGCTATAGGGCGTTTGTCCTGATCCCTTGGTGCCAAGGTCGAGCAAGCGGCCCTGATCGTCGCGCAACTGGGCGAAGAGAAAGCCGCGACCGTCGCCAATATCCGGATTATAGGATCGGAACTGATGGCCATGGTAGCGCAGCGCCAGCGGCGCCGACAGATTATCGGGCAAAGGTTCGAATGTGCCGAAATGGGCGGCCCAGCGTTCATCGTCGAGCTGATCAAGACCGACCGCCCCGGCCCAGCGGTCGTTGCGGAAGCGAATCTGGTGGCGAGGAAAGGCCGCGGGCTGGACGGCATCGGCAAAGCCGTCGCCGAGTGACAGATAGACCGGCGCTGGCTGATAGGGAGAAACTTGCACCTGCGCCTCCTTGCGGCGATAGAGATGGCCGGGCAAGATCCCGGATGGCGAGCGCCTGAGATGGGGCTGACGTCGGCATAGCGCAAGGACGAGTGAAGCATGGCGGAATGGACCGATGGCTATTGGTGGTCAAATGACGGGCTGCGGCTTCATTTTCGCGATTATGCGGGGCCGTCGGATCGTCCCCCGATCATCTGCCTGCCCGGCCTGACCCGTAATGCGCGGGATTTTGCGGCGGTGGCCGATCGCTTGGCTGGCGAGTGGCGGCTGATCTGCGTCGACCTGCGCGGCCGGGGCGAGAGCGCCTATTCCAAGGACCCGATGACCTATGTCCCCTTGGTCTATCTTCAGGATATCGAGGCGCTGCTGAAAGAACTGGCGATCAACCGATTCGTTGCATTCGGCACGTCGCTGGGCGGGTTGCTGACCATGTTGCTGGCATCGACCGGGGCGAAACGGCTGGCGGGCGCCATGCTCAACGATATCGGGCCGGTGCTGGAACCGGCCGGGCTGGATCGGATCAAGACCCATGTCGGGCGGCAAGCGGGCTGGCCGACATGGCTGCACGCCGCGCGTGCGCTGGGGGATGCGCATCGTGCGACCTTCCCCGATTTCACGCTCGACGACTGGCTGGCCCATGCCAAGCGGCTGTGCCGGGTCAATGCCAAGGGCCGGATCAATTTCGATTATGACATGCACATTGCCGACCCCTTCCGCCTTCCCGGCGGCGAGACCGGCTTTGATGCATGGGCGGCGTTCGAAGCGCTCAAGGCTATTCCGGCGGTGCTGCTCCATGGCGAATTGTCCGATTTGCTAAGCGCCCGGACGGTACGCGAAGTGGAGACGCGCATGCCGTTGATGGAATGCGTCACCGTGCCGCGCGTGGGCCATGCCCCGACATTGATGGAAGCGGAAGCGGTCGACGCGATTGATCGGCTGCTGGCGCGGGTGCTGCAACAGGGCTGACCGCGCCCATCCCCTTTTCCTGAACCGCGAAACCCGATAGAGGCGCGCCATGAGCAAAATCGAAACTCCGCGTCCCATTCGCGGCACCCAGGATATGCACGGCGAACAGGCGGAGCGCTTCCACCATGTCGTCCACACCTTCGATCGGGTCCGTCGCCTATATGGCTTTGGCCGTATCGAGGTGCCGGTATTTGAACCGACCGCTGTTTTCTCCCGCTCATTGGGTGAAACGACCGACGTCGTATCGAAGGAAATGTATAGTTTTGAGGACCGGGGCGGGGAGTCGCTGACGCTTCGCCCGGAATTCACCGCCGGTATTGCGCGGGCCTATCTGACCGAAGGCTGGCAGCAATTCGCGCCGATGAAGGTCGCGACCCATGGCCCGCTCTTCCGCTACGAGCGCCCGCAAAAGGGGCGTTTCCGTCAATTCCATCAGCTCGATGCGGAAGTGATCGGCGCGCCGGAACCGGCCGCCGATATTGAATTGCTGTGCTTTGCCGATCAGTTGCTCCACGAACTCGGCGTGGCCGATGGCGTGACGTTACAGCTCAATACGCTGGGCGATACTGAAACCCGCGACGCGTGGCGGACCGCGCTGGTGGCGCACTTCACCCGGCATGAAGGTGATCTCTCGGCCGAAAGCCGCGACCGGTTGGCGAAGAACCCGTTGCGTATCCTTGACAGCAAGGAAGCGCAGGATCGCCCGATTGCCGACAGCGCGCCGGATATCGATGCGTTCATGTCGGCCGATGCGGGCAAGTTTTTCGAGACGGTCACCAAGGGGCTGGATGCCGCCGGGGTTAAATGGACCCGCATGGCCCGGTTGGTGCGCGGGCTGGATTATTATCGGCACACGGCCTTTGAATTCGTGACTGAACGGCTGGGGAGCCAGGGCACTGTGCTGGGCGGCGGTCGTTATGACGGGCTGATCGAGGCGTTGGGCGGTTCGCACACCCCGGCCGTGGGCTGGGCGGCTGGGATTGAACGGCTGGCGATGTTGATCGACGCCCCTGCGATCGAGCCACTCGATGTGGCGATCATTCCGATGGGCGAGGCGGCGGAGCGTGCAGCCTATGGCCTGCTCGCCAATCTACGCCGGGCGGGCCTGAAGAGTGAGATGGGCTGGCGCGGCAATATGAAGAAGCGGATGCAGCGCGCCGCGGCGGCGGGTGCGCGCTTTGCGGTGATCCTTGGCGATGAGGAACTGGCGCAAGGCGTGGCGATGGTCAAGGATATGACGACCGGCGAACAGCATCCGGTCGCGATGGACGTATTGGTCGACGCGGTTTCGCCGCGATGATTTCGATCCCGGCGGACCGCATCGCCGCCATTCGGGCGCGGCGTGACGAGATGCAGGCGCTAATGGCGACGGGCGACCTTTCGGCTGAGCGTTTTGTCGCGACGTCCAAGGAATATGCCGAGATCGAACCGGTCGCGCAGGCGGCGGAGGCGGTGCAGGCGCTGCGCGATGAGATTGCCGGGCTGGAAGCGATTCTGGTCGATGCCGGTTCCGACCCCGAAATGCGCGACATGGCGCGGGAAGAACTGGATGGCCTCAAGACCCAGTTGCCCGACGCTGAACGCGCGCTCGCGCTCCGCCTGTTGCCGCGAGATGCGGCGGACGAGCGCCCGGCGATGCTGGAAATCCGCGCGGGCACCGGTGGGGATGAGGCGGCGCTGTTCGCGGGCGACCTGTTCCGCATGTATAGCCGCTATGCCGAGGATCGCGGCTGGAAGGTCGAGTTGATTTCGGCCTCGCCCGCCGATGTTGGCGGCTATAAGGAAGTGATCGCATCCGTCACTGGCCAAGGTGTGTTTGCCCGGCTCAAATTCGAAAGCGGTGTCCACCGCGTGCAGCGTGTCCCGGTGACCGAATCGGGGGGGCGCATCCATACCTCCGCCGCGACCGTGGCCGTGTTGCCAGAAGCCGAAGATGTCGATGTGCAGATCGACGAGAAGGATTTGCGGATCGACGTGTTCCGGTCGTCGGGCCCGGGCGGGCAGTCGGTCAACACTACCGACAGCGCGGTGCGCATCACCCATATGCCATCGGGCCTGGTCGTCAGCCAGCAAGACGAAAAGTCGCAGCACAAGAACAAGGCCAAGGCGATGAAGGTGCTGCGTACCCGGCTCTATGAGCTGGAGCGCGAACGGCTGGCCAGCGCGCGGGCGGGTGAACGCAAGTCGATGGTTGGATCGGGTGATCGTTCCGAACGGATCCGCACCTATAATTTCCCGCAGGGCCGCGTGACCGACCACCGTATCAACCTGACGCTCCATCGCCTGCCGGAAATTCTCGAAGGCCAGATGGACGAACTGATCAATGCGCTGATCGCCGAGGATGAGGCCAGCCGACTCGCCAATTTGCAGGATGGGTGACGCGGCGGGAAATCATGTCCTTGGCGCTCCTGCGGCGATAGAATGAGGCAGGATAGCGCCCCATGACCACTTTTGCCCAGCTTGTCGCCGAGGCGGCCACCCGGCTCGCGCCGATGAGCGATTCGCCCCGGCTCGATGCGGAGTTGTTGCTGGCCCATGCCTTGGGGGTGGATCGCAACCGGTTGCTGTTCGATCTTGGCGATGACCGCCCCGTCCCGGCGGGGTTTGAGGCGCTGCTGGCGCGTCGTCTTGCCCATGAGCCGATCGCCTATATTCTCGGCGAGCGCGATTTCTGGACGCTCACCTTGGCTGTCGGTCCGGGCGTGCTCATCCCGCGACCGGATAGCGAGACGCTGGTCGAGGCGGCGATTGCCCATTTCAAGGATCAAGCCCCGTCCCGCATCCTTGATCTCGGCACGGGATCGGGGGCGTTGCTCTTGGCCTGTCTCGATCATTGGCTACAGGCGACCGGGCTAGGCATTGATGCATCGGCTGTCGCGCTTGATTATGCCCGTGCCAATGCGGGGCGTAACGGGCTTGCCGACCGGGTGGAGTTCCGGTTGGGCGATTGGTGTGCGGGGCTGGACGCGCGTTTCGACCTCATCTTGTGCAACCCCCCTTATGTTGAGGCGGATGCCGAGCTTGCCCCACAGGTAAAGGCCTATGAACCGGCCAGTGCGTTGTTTGCGGGAACCGAAGGGCTTGATGATTATCGCCGCCTGATTCCGCAGTTGCCGGCGCGCTTGGCACCCGGTGGGATCGCGGTGCTGGAACTGGGTGCTGGTCAGGCACCGGCAGTGGCGGCCATCGCGCGGCAAGCGGGCATGGGTTCATGGACCCGCAAGGATTTGGGAGGGCATGAGCGTGCACTTGTCCTTTTCACTTGCATTGATGGTGCAATTGGGTAAGGCACCGGACATCGGGGCACCGGTCAGGATAATGACCGTCAATGAACCCGGCATGGTGTGACCAGCTCGGCCGTTCGCGATATCGCAAAGGGACCATAGGCAGGCGCTAGCGCCCGGCAATTGCTGGGTATACCCGAAACTCTGGCCGGATTTACCGGTGCATTGGGAAAGTCGGACGTTGATCAACAATCGCCAGAATAATAATCGTCGTCGCAATCGCACCGGGCCTCGGCCGCAAGGTGGCGGTGGAAGCAACCGCCCGGAACAGGGCAACCGCATCGATAACCGCGCGCGGGGCAATGCCCCTCAGCTGCTGGAAAAATACAAGAATCTTGCCCGTGACGCCCAGATGCAGGGTGACCGGGTGATGACGGAATATTATCTCCAGTTTGCGGACCATTATTTCCGCGTTCTCGCCGATAATCGCACCCGCTTTGAGGAGCAGCAGGCCCAGCGCCGCCAGCATTATGACATGCCGGGCGATGCCGAGGTCGAAGGTGTCGCGATGGGCGTCGAAGGCGAACCGATTCAGTTGTCGCTCGGTCATCAGCAGCCGCGCCAGTCCGGCGCGTCGCAGGATGCGGATGACAATGAATCCGGTGCCGATTCGATGGCGGACGATGAATTTGGCGGGGATCGTGGTCGCGAACAGCGCATGCGTGACCGTCGCCCGCGTCGCGACGACCGCGATGGTGGTGAGGCCCGCGCCCCGCGCCGTGATGAGCGTGATGTTAACGAAGCCCGCGCCCCGCGTCGTGACGACCGCGATTTCAGCGAAGCCCGCGCCCCGCGCCGCGACGACCGCGATGTGGGTGAAGCCCGCGCCCCGCGTCGTGACGACCGTGATGCGGGTGAGGCCCGCGCCCCGCGTGGCCGTCGTCCGATCACGGCTGAGGACGCTCCTGCGCAGATCGATATGGCGGTACTGCCGCCTGCGATCAATCAGAGTGCCGAGCCTGCATCTGCCGGATCGGATGAGGAGGCGGCGGCCCCGCGTCGTCGCGGTCGCCCGCGTCGGATTGTCGCGGCCAGCGAAGCCTAAGCGATCCAGCTCAGCACGAGGCCGGCCAGCCCGCAGCTGGCCAGCATCGTGAACACGCCGGTTCGCCAGCGGAACAGCAATAGCGCGGCCATCAGCGCCAAGACGGCGGCCTTGAGATTGAAGGTCGCCGGATCGGGGAGGGATAGGTGCAACGGCCCTGCCGTCACCATCCCGATCCGCGCGAACAAGAGATGGAGCGCGAACCACAGCGCGAGATTGGCGATCACCCCCACCACTGCCGAGGTGACGGCGGTCAGCCCGCCTTGTAAGCGCCGCGCATGTTCAAGCCGTTCCATCCATGGCGCAAAGGCGAAGATCCATAGGAAGCACGGCGCGAATGTCACCCATGTTGTGACCAGCGCGCCCAGCGTGCCCGCCAGCGCAGGCGAAAATGGCATGGGCGACCGCCACGCGGCGAGGAAGCCGACAAATTGCGTCACCATGATCAGCGGGCCGGGTGTCGTTTCGGCGAGACCTAGTCCATCGGCCATTTCGCCCGCCGCAAGCCAGTGCCATGTCTGGACCGCTTCCTGCGCCATATAAGACAGCACCGCATAGGCCCCGCCAAAGCTGACCACCGCAAGCTGGCCAAAGAAGCGCGCGAGATGGGCGAGAATATGATCCGGGCCAAGCAGCAGCAGGATCAGCGCCAGCGGCGCGAGCCACAGGATGAGACCGGCCATCACGGTCGTCACCGTCCGCCGCCACAGGCCAATGGGTGGCGGGCTGGCAGGGCTTTCTACCGGATGGACATGGAGCCATGCCGGACGCCACGACGTCACGCCGATGCCGATCGCACCCGCGCCCAGCACGATCAGGGGAAACGGCAGGTTGAACAGGAACAGCCCGGCAAAGGCCACAACAGCGAGCCAGCGGCTGAACGAGGTCTTGAGCGCGCGCCCGCCGATCCGCAGCACCGCCTGCCCCACCAAGGCCAGCACCGCCGCCTTGATTCCAAGGAACAGCGCCGCAAACCAGCCCGCGCCGACGGCCGCGACATAGAGGAAGGACAGCGCCAACATCACCAGCGCGCCGGGGATCACGAATAACAGGCCGGCTGCCAGCCCGCCGCGCACGCCATGCAGCTTCCAGCCGATCCATGTCGCGAGTTGTTGCGCCTCTGGCCCCGGCAGCAGGTGACAGAAATTGAGGGCGCGCAGATATTGTCCTTCGCTCACCCATTGGCGTTTATCGACCAGTTCGCGATGCATCAGCGCGACCTGCCCGGCAGGCCCGCCAAAGCTTAAACACCCGATCCAGGCAAAAACCCGCAACAGGTCGCGGAAGGAGGGTGGGGGTGGAGGAGACGAGTTCATGGGGCGGTCCTGAGCGGGGATGCGACAGGCTTAAGCGCGGCGTGCAGAAAGGCAATGGGCCGCATGTGCTGCCGTTGCTTGATCTGGCGTCGAACAAGGGTCTATCCTTGGCGTCATGACAGATTTCATCACCCGCCTATCAACCTTGATCCAGCCGGATCGTGGCCAGTCCGCCCATCGTATCTCCCTTGTCGATCCCCATGGGTTCGACGCTTGGTCGGCGGCGGCCTCGGAAATGCAGCGCAGTCTCGCCCGCGCCGCCGATTTTACTGGCAAGGACGGGCAGTTGCTCATTCTGCCCGGCGACCAGCCGGATAGCATTGCAGTGGTGATCGGGGTCAAGGATGCGGATGCACTCGGGGTCTGGGGTCTGGCTAAGGCGGCGGCAAGCCTGCCCGAGGGCCAGTATCGTCTGGCCGATAGCCGGGCACCGGGCGATGCGGCCTTGGGCTGGCTGCTCGCGCAATATCGCTTCGATCGTTATCGCCAGAAGCCGGAAGCGGTGAAGGAACGGGTGTTGCTCAGCCCCGAACCGGCGCGGATCGAGGCGCAGTTGGGATTGGCCCGCGCGGTGGTGCGGGTCCGCGATCTCGTCAATACACCGGCTGCCGATATGGGGCCGGCGATGCTGGAACAGGTCGCGGAAGATCTGGCGGCGGCCCATGGTGCGACGGTCACGGTGACGCGTGGCCATGTGTTGGAACATGACTATCCGCTGGTCGCTGCCGTTGGCCGGGCGGCGGCCCCCGAACATGCCCCGCGCATCATCGAACTGGGTTGGGGTGATCCGGCCCATCCGGTGGTGGCGATTATCGGCAAGGGGGTGTGTTTCGATTCCGGTGGGCTCGATATCAAGCCCAGCTCTGCCATGCGGTTGATGAAAAAAGACATGGGCGGCGCGGCCCATGCGCTGGCGTTGGGCGAACTGATCATGGCCAATCGCCTGCCCATTCGCCTTGTTTTGCTGGTGCCGGCGGTGGAAAATGCGGTGTCTGGTGCCGCGATGCGGCCGGGCGACGTGCTGGCCAGCCGTAAGGGACTGTCGGTTGAAATCGGCAATACCGATGCGGAAGGCCGGTTGGTCCTTGCCGATGCGTTGGCGCGCGCCGGGCAATTGACGCCGCAGCTGGTCATTGATTTTGCCACATTGACGGGCGCGGCGCGGGTCGCGCTTGGGCCGGACTTGCCCGCGCTCTTTGCCAATGACGATCAACTGGCGGCGGATCTGGCGGCGGCAGCGGCGGCGGTGGATGATCCGCTGTGGCGCTTGCCGCTGCACCAGCCCTATGCCGAGATGATCAAGTCCGACATTGCCGATGTCAACAACGCGGGCGAAGGCGGCATGGCCGGTGCGATTACGGCGGCGCTGTTCCTAGAGAAATTCGTGCCGGAAGGCGCGGCTTGGGCGCATTTGGATACTTTTGCCTGGCGGAGCGCGGCCAAGCCGGGCCGGGCCAAGGGTGGCGATGCACTGGGCCTGCGTGCGGTCTGGCGATTGTTGCAGGACCGCTTCGCCTGATCGGCACGGGCGCGGCGTTAACTCCCCATGCCCAAGGCATGCAGCGCCGCACCATGGCGGCGCAGCCACTCTCGTTCCGCCTTGGGTTCGCGCCCCAGTAATGCCGCGACCAGCGCGTGGAATTCCGGCCCGTGGTGCATATGCACCAGATGCGCGACCTCATGCGCGACCGTCGCGGTCAACACGTCGGGCGGGGCAAGGATCAGCCGCCAGCTATAACGGAGCGCCCCCAAGGAGGTGCAACTGCCCCAGCGGCTGCGCGGATCACCGACCGCGACCGAGCGCACCGCACGTTCGACCCGCGCCGCAAATTCCGCGCTCTGCGCACTCAGTTCCTGCCGCGCACGATCACGCAACCAGCGCAACACCCGGCGTTCGATCCCTTGGCGGTCGCCGCCCAAGCGGAGCGCCCCGTCCACCAGTTCGACCCGGCGCGGCCCACCTTCGATCCAAGTCACGCGGTGCGGTTCGCCTTGATAAGGGATGAGCGTACCCTCATCGATTGCCAGTCGTTCAACCCGGCGCGCCAGCACCCGGCCCAGCCATTCGCCTTGCCCCGCTGCCCAGTCGAGCGCGGCCTTGACCGAGCCGCGCGGCGGCAGGGACAGGCACAACACATGCTGCCGCCCGTCATAGCGTAGCGTCCAGCGTCGCGCGCGAGGGCGACGGACCAGCCGCACCGCCATCTCATGGTCGGCGATGCGAATGCTGTGGAGTGATGGATCAGAGCTCACGGTCAATCAGATGATATTCAAGGTCGCCGGCATCATCCTCGGAAATAGTCCAGCCCGACACCGACTGACCGGCGGCGCGCACACTGTCGGGATCGCCGGTGATCAGCGGGTGCCAATCCGGCAGCGCTTCGCCATTGGCCAGCAGACGATAGGCGCAGGTCGACGGCAGCCATTCGATCTCATTGGCCAGCCGGGGCGTCAATCGCACGCATTCCGGCACATGGATGCGGCGGTTGCGATAATCGCTGCAGCGCCCGGTGCGGCGGTCGAGCATGCGACACGCGACATTGGTCGCCATCAATTCGCCGGTGTCCTCGTCCTCCAGCTTGTGCAGGCAGCATTTGCCGCAGCTGTCGCACAGCGATTCCCACTCGGTGCGCGTCATTTTGTCGAGCGGCTTCTCCTCCCAGAAGCGGGACGTCACTTCACCCATGTTTCAAGGTCGGCCACCACGGTCGCCGCCCCCTTGTCAGGCGTGAGCAGCGCAATTGGCTTGCCCTGCGGGTCCATCAGGAATGTCATGCGGCCATGGTTGACGAGATAATTGCCGGTTGCGTCAACATCACCCTTCAGCACCGGGATCGCATATGCCTTGGTCACGGCGGCAATCTGCTCCACGCTGCCGGTCAGGCCGATAAAGCGGGGATGGAAAGCGGCGACGAACTGCGCCAGCTTCGGCGGCGTGTCGCGCTGGGGATCAACGGTGATAAAGAGCGGCTGCACCTTGGCGGCGAGCGCGGCATGATCCTTTTCGAACTGGCGCAGCGCCAAGGCCAATTGCTGCATATCGGTCGGGCAGATATCTGGGCACCATGTGTAGCCGAAATAGATCAACCGGTATTTGCCCGCGAGCGTCGCATCCAAGAACGGCTTGCCATTCATATCGGTGAGGTTGATCGGTCCGCCGATGGCAGCCCCCTCCAGCGGCGGCGGTTCGCTCGCGCCCTGCTGGCAAGCGGGCAGGACAAGCGCGGTGACAGCCAGTGCCACAAGGCCGGGGATCGACATGCGGGGACGACGCATCGCTTCTTCGCTCCATCAACGGATAGCCGGCCAGCGCCAATGCGGCCATACCGCCTCTCCCTACCAGACCGCGCGGTGAGGGCAATATGCGGGGGCCAGAATAAGGCGGCCGGGGGCAAGAACAACCCCCGGCCCAACGCATCACATTTTCTCGGCCGTGTCCTTGGCAGTGTCCTTGGCCTGATCGCCTGCCTTGTCCAGTGACGTGGCCGTGGCATCCTTGACGGCCTCGCCCATGGCGGCAGCCGCCTCACCCGCTTCGTCAGCCACATTGCCCATCTTATCGGCGGCAGCGGCGGCGGCATCCATGGTGGCTTCACCGGCATTGGCGACATCCGCCGCCGCCGCATCAGCGGCTTCCGAGCCTTCCTGTTGCGTTTTCTGGCCACAGGCGGCGACGCCAAGGGCCGCAGCGAACACAAGCGACAACGCGATCGACTTCTTCATGGGCTTACCCTCCTGATCGGTAGATGATGGTCAAGCCGGTCGCATCCGCGCACCGGCAACCGCCCGTGACATCCGGGCGACCCATGGGTAACCCGGGCGATGCGCACGCGCAACCACCAAAATCAGCGGAAATCCAGCGCTTTTACGGCCCTAAATCAGGGCTTGGGGCTGGCATCCGATGACGGTGGCAGGGCATTATCTGGCTGGGGCGTCTCACTATTGTCGGGCAGCGGCGTGGTCGTCGCCGCATCGCTTTCGGCGGCATCAAGCGCCCGGTCCAGATCGACATCGCTGCCATTGCCGGTCGCGTCCGTCGCCGCACCATCTTCGTCGCGATTCTCGATCAAGGCCAGACGCCGCTGGCCTGCCGCCGAGCGCGCCATCGCATAGGAATCCGCGCTGGCCCCCAGCGCGCCGTCCGCCCCCGAATCGATCAAGCGATTGCGGATGTCGATCACTTCCAGCCCGGTAATGCCCAGCTTCACGCCCGAAGACAGATCGGATTGGCGCACCGCCACCCGCCACGGATCGGCGAGAAAGCCAACCCCGGTGCCGGTCGCATCGCGGAAATTGGATGGGCCTAAAAATGGCAGTACGAGATAAGGCCCCGACTTCACCCCCCATTTCGCGAGCGTCTGGCCGAAATCCTCGGGCGCAGGCTTGATCCCCATGCCGGTCGCATGATCGGCAAGGCCGCCGACGCCCAACGTGCTATTGACCGCAAACCGCGCGATTGACTGCCCGGCGCGCTTGGGCTGGCCCTGCAATAGCGCGTTGATCGCGGAAAAAGGTTCAGACAGATTGTCGAAGATCCGGCTTAACCCCCGCCGCGCCGGACGCGGGGTCACGCCGCGATAGGCCTTGGTCACCGGCCTGACGACAATCTTGTCGGCATTGTCATTAAACGCCCACACGCCGCGGTTGAAACCGCCCAACGGATCACCGGCTTCGCGGTCGGCACTGGTGGCACAACCGGTGAGCGACAGCATGAACGCGACAAGCAGAACAGGTTTCACGGCATGTTTCCCTAACAACATCAGGTAAAAAGCGGACCGCCACATAGGCACAGCACTGGCCTTGGCGCAACTCGGTTGACTGGACATAAAGAATTCTTTATGTCCTTATATCATGTCAAACACGCTGGATGTTTTCCGGGCCTTGGCCGATCCGACGCGCTTGCGCGTCATCAACCTGTTGCGCGAAATGGAACTGTCGGTGGGCGAACTCGCTCAAGTGCTGGGACAGAGTCAGCCACGGGTGTCGCGCCATGTCAAGATTCTCGCCGATGCCGGGCTGGCCGAACGCCATAAGGAAGGCAGTTGGGTGTTTCTGGGATTGGGGCCGGATGACCGGGTCGCCCCGATCCTCGCCGCGATTGACGCGTTGGAGGCGGAAAGTGGCCCGGACCATTGGCTGATCGCCGATGCCGCCCGGTTGGCAGCGGTGCGCGCCGATCGGGCGGCTGCGGCCGAACGCTGGTTTGCCGATAATGCCGAACAATGGGATGCGCTCCGGTCGCTCCACATTGCCGATGCCGAAGTCGAGGCCGCGCTGGATCAGTTGCTCGGCAAGGATCAATTGGGGCGGCTGGTCGATCTTGGCACCGGCACGGGCCGGATGCTGGCCCTGTTTGGCGACCGCGCGAGCAGTGCTATCGGCCTTGATCGCAGCCCGGAAATGCTGCGCCTCGCCCGCGCCAAGCTGGCCGAGGCCGGGCTGGAAAAAGTCGAACTACGACAAGGCGATATTGGCTCTTTGCCATTGGGCGACGGCCAGGCCGACACCATCATCCTGCATCAGGTGCTGCATTATGCCCATCATCCGGCGGCCGTCATTGCCGAGGCCGCGCGCGTGCTCGACGATCATGGCCGGTTGATCCTGATCGATTTCGCGCCGCATCATCTGGAAGAGTTGCGCACCGCCCATGCCCATGTCCGGCTCGGCTTTGGCGATGACCAGATTTCGGGGTGGATGGCCGCATCCGGGCTTGACTGCGAGGCGATAGCAGCGCTTGAGGGCCGCGAACTGACTGTGAAAATCTGGCAGGGCACCAAGCGCCCCGCCGCCAAGGTAACAAGGATATCCGCATGACCAGCCCGGCGCCGACCTCCGGCCCGCTGTTCGCCGATCTTGCTGGCGACGCCGAAATCAGCTTCGAATTCTTCCCGCCTAAAACGCCGAAGATGGAAGAGCAACTGTGGGAGACGTTCAAGACGCTAGAGCCGCTTGGCCCGCGTTTTGTCTCGGTCACTTATGGCGCGGGCGGGTCGACGCGCGAACGCACCCATGCCACCGTCGCCCGCATCGCGCGGGAAAGCAGCGTCCCGGCTGCCGCGCATCTGACCTGCGTCGATGCCAGCAAGCACGAAATCGCCGAAGTCGCGCGCGCCTATTGGGAAGCGGGCGTGCGCCATATCGTCGCGCTGCGCGGTGATCCGCCGGTGATGGGCAGCGCGTTCGTGCCGCATCCGCAGGGCTATGCCAATGCCGCCGAGCTGGTTGCGGGCCTGCGCGCTATTGCGCCGTTCGAAATTTCGGTCGCCGCCTATCCGGAAACCCATCCGGAAGCGCGCAGCCCCGAAGCCGATATCGCCAATTTGAAGGCCAAGATCGACGCCGGGGCAACCCGGGCGATCACGCAGTTCTTCTTTTCGCCCGAAGCCTTTTTCCGCTTTCAGGACAAATGCGCGGCGGCCGGCATCACCGCCGAAATCGTGCCCGGTATCTTGCCGGTGTCCAACGTGGCGCAGGCCCGCAAGTTCGCGGCGCAGTGCGGCGCGGAAATCCCCGCTTGGATGGATCGGCTGTTCGAAGGGCTGGATGATCTGCCCGGCGCGCGCCAGCTTGTCGCTGCGACGCTGGCCGCCGAAATGTGCCGCAACCTCTATGCGGGTGGCGTGCGCCAATTTCATTTCTACACCCTCAACCGGGCCGAGCTGTCCTATGCGATCTGCCACCTGCTCGGCATTCGGGCCGCATCGCAACCGCAGGAGAAGACCGCATGACCAGCGCACGCGAACGACTGATGGCCGAAGCCGCCCAGCGCGTGCTGATGACCGACGGCGCATGGGGCACCCAGATTCAGGGCTTCAAGTTGCAAGAGGCCGATTATGCGGGCGACCTTGGCCTGACGCATGAGCAAAAGGGCAATAACGACATATTGATCCTGACCCGCCCGGATGTGATCGAGAAGATCACCCGCGCCTATCTTGATGCCGGGTCGGATATCATTTCGACCAATACCTTCTCCTCCACCCGCATCAGCCAAGCCGATTATGGGGCAGAGGCGCTGGTGCATCGCCTGAACGTCGAATCGGCGCAGCTCGCCCGCCGCATCGCCGATGAATATGCAGCGAAGGATGGCCGTCCGCGCTTCGTTTCCGGCTGTGTCGGCCCGACCAACAAGACGCTGTCGCTGTCGCCCGATGTCAACGATCCGGGCTATCGCGAGATCGACTTCGACACGCTGAAACAGGTCTATCGTGAACAGGTCGATGGGCTGGTCGAAGGCGGGGTCGATTTCATCCTGATCGAAACCGTGTTCGATACGCTCAACGCCAAGGCCGGGATCATGGCCGTGCTTGATGCGCAGGACGCGCTGGGCCGTGAAATTCCGATCATGTTGTCGATGACCCTGACTGATTTGTCGGGTCGCAACCTGTCTGGCCATACGGTCGAGGCCTTCTGGTATGCGGTACGCCATGCCAAGCCGGTGACCATCGGGCTCAATTGCTCGTTCGGGGCGGAGCAGCTGCGCCCGCATGTGCGCGTGCTATCCGACCTCGCCGATACGCTGATCATGGTCTATCCCAATGCGGGCCTGCCCAATGACCTTGGCGAATATGACGAACTGCCGGCCCAGACGGCGGCGTTCGTGCGCGAATGGGCGGATCATGGTCAGGTCAATGTGTTGGGCGGTTGCTGCGGCTCCTCGCCTGCCCATATCGCCGCGATTGCCCGCGCCGTGCAGGGCATTGCCCCGCGTCCCATCCCCCATCCGCCGGTCAAGACCCGGCTGGCCGGGCTGGAACCGATGATCGTCGCCGCATAATCGACCGCACTCCCCCCTCCCGCCTGTGGCAGGGTAAAAAAGAATGACCATGACCCAGAACGCATCCTCTTCCGCCTCCTTCGTCAATATTGGCGAACGCACCAATGTCACCGGCTCGGCCGCGTTCAAGAAGCTGATCATGGCTGGCGACTATGCCAAGGCGGTCGAGGTTGCGCGCCAGCAGGTCGAAAACGGCGCGCAGATCGTCGACGTTAACATGGATGAGGGGCTGCTCGACGCCGAAGCGGCGATGACCATCTTTTTGAAGCTGATCGCGGCTGAACCCGATATCGCCCGCGTCCCGGTGATGATCGATAGCTCCAAGTGGAGCGTGATCGAAGCGGGGCTGAAATGCGTGTCCGGCAAGCCGATCGTCAACTCGATCAGCATGAAGGAGGGCGAGGCCCAGTTCCTTGAACATGCGCGCAAGTGCATGGCCTATGGTGCGGCGGTCGTCGTGATGGCGTTCGATGAGGTCGGTCAGGCCGACACTAAAGACCGCAAGATCGCGATTTGCGAACGCGCCTATAAGCTGCTCACCGGCATTGGCTTCCCGCCGGAGGATATCATCTTCGATCCAAATGTGTTCGCCGTCGCGACCGGGATTGAGGAGCATAATAACTACGCCGTCGATTTCATCGAGGCGACCCGCGAGATCAAGGCGCGCTGCCCGCATGTCCATATTTCGGGCGGGCTATCGAACCTCAGCTTTTCGTTCCGGGGCAATGAGCCGGTGCGCCGTGCGATGCACTCCGTCTTTCTTTTCCATGCGATCCCGGCGGGCATGGACATGGCCATCGTCAACGCGGGCCAGCTCGATATCTATGACACGATCGACCCGGAACTGCGCGATGCCTGCGAGGATGTGATCCTCAACCGCACGCCAGAGGCGACCGAAACGCTGATCACCATCGCCGAACGGTTCAAGGGCACGGATGCCGTGGCCGAAAAGGCGGCCGAAGAATGGCGTAGCTGGGACGTCCGGCGTCGGCTTGAACATGCACTGGTCAAGGGCATCGACGCCTATATCGTCGAGGATACCGAAGAGGCGCGTCAGCAGGCTTCCCGCCCGATTGAGGTGATCGAAGGGCCGTTGATGGACGGCATGAACGTCGTTGGCGATCTGTTCGGTTCGGGCAAGATGTTCCTGCCGCAGGTGGTGAAATCCGCCCGCGTGATGAAGAAGGCTGTCGCCCATCTCATCCCCTATATCGAAGCCTCGAAGGAACCGGGCGCCAAGGCCAAGGGCCGCATCATCATGGCAACCGTCAAGGGCGACGTGCATGACATCGGCAAGAACATCGTCGGCGTCGTGCTCCAGTGCAATGGCTATGAAGTGATCGACTTGGGCGTCATGGTGCCGTGGCCGACGATCCTGCAAGCGGCCAAGGACAATGACGCCGATATCATCGGCCTGTCCGGTCTGATCACGCCCTCGCTCGACGAGATGGTGACGGTGGCCGAGGAAATGCAGCGCGCCGGGTTCACGATCCCGCTGATGATCGGTGGCGCAACGACCTCCAAGGTCCACACCGCGCTGCGTATCGACAAGGCCTATGACGGCCCGGTCATCCATGTGCTTGACGCCAGCCGCGCCGTTGGCGTTGCCTCGACCCTGTTGTCCGACACCCAGGCCGATGGGTTCATCAAGGCAACGGCGGACGAATATCAGCACATCCGCGAGGTGCGCGAGGGTAAGGAAGCCAATGCCCTGCTGCCGCTGGAAGATGCGCGGTTAAAGGCTTTCCCGGCGGATATGGCCCATATCGCCCCGCCGCCCGAACAGCCGGGCATCCATGTGTTCCCTGACTGGAGTTTGGCCGACCTGCGTGCATGCATCGACTGGACCCCGTTCTTCCGGGCATGGGAATTGGCGGGCAATTATCCCGCGATCCTTGATGATCCGATTGTGGGTGAAACATCGCGTCATCTGTTCGCCGATGCGCAGAAGATGCTTGATCAGATCATTGCCGAAAAATGGCTGACCGCCAAGGGCGTGGTCGGGCTGTGGCCGTGCCGGCGCGACGGAGACGATGTAATCGTCCACCTGCCCGAACAAGAACAGCATGTCCGTCTCACCTTCTTGCGTCAGCAGATCCGCAAGAGCCGCGACCGCGCGAATATGTGCTTGGCCGATTTCATCAGCCATGATGGCGATTGGATCGGCGGCTTTGCGGTCGGCATCCATGGCATTGATCCGCATATCGCGCGCTTCAAGGCCGGGCTGGACGATTATTCCGACATTCTGCTGAAGGCATTGGCCGACCGTTTTGCCGAGGCCTTTGCCGAACGGCTGCACCAGCATGTGCGCACCACGCTGTGGGGCTATGCCCCGGGCGAGCAACTGACCAATGAAGCGCTGATCCACGAGGATTATCGCGGCATCCGTCCGGCGCCCGGCTATCCGGCCTGCCCGGATCACAGCCTGAAGCCGATCCTGTTCGAGCTGTTGGGCGCGACCGCGGCAACCGGCATCACGCTGACCGAAAGTTTCGCGATGCTGCCGACCGCGGCAGTTTCCGGTTTCTATTTCGGGCATCAACAGGCGGAATATTTCGGTGTCGCCCGCATTGGCCCGGATCAGGTGGCGGATTATGCCGCACGCCGGGGTGTGTCGATCGAACAGGCCGAACGCTGGCTGCGTCCCAATCTCGACTGATGCTGTCGCACCGACCTTGATTGATGGTGGTTCGCCACCTATATCGGGATCGCCGGGTTCGCCCGGATATGGTGATAAATGATATTGTGCAATAGGCACAGCGGACCCGGGGGCGGTACCCGGCGGCTCCACCATCACCGGCCTTGGGGCGCACGCTTCAAGGCCGCTCATGATGGGGCCGAACTAGGATCGACGTGTGTTGAAAGACAATGTTTTTACCCGGCCTGAATGAGCCGTTAAACCGTTCAAAACTCATAAGTGCCAACGATAACGAAGCACTTGCTCTGGCTGCGTAATTGAGGACCGCAAGGTCTGACATTACCCAAATAGAACGCGGTTTGGGCTGAACCGGGCAACAGAATCAGATTCCAGCGGTTTGGGAGGCACCGGGCAACAGAAGCCTCCCGCTTATTTTCCCCTGCCCTTCGCCTCGCTGCATTTTGCTTGGCTGCGTCATTGTCATTCCGGTGCAGGCCGGGGCGTGGGTCGCAGGTCGCGCTCCCCCTAAACGCCAAAGGCCCTCGCTCCGGGGGCAGGGAGCGAGGGCCGCCATGACGTTCATCACGCAGGCACAATCGATCGAATTTGAAGGCCGGGGCAACAGGGGGGGAACCCGGGGCCGCGATCGACTGTATGAAGAGAATTTAGCGCGCCAATGCTGACCCCAAGATGAATGGTCGGCGTCCGTTTACCCCTTAATTCTTCTGTCTTGGGCGCGGGTCGCGCCAGGAGAACGCCTTGTCGGAAATTTGCATGCCGAATCGCTGATTCGCGAGCCTTACCGTCATCGGATTATTTTGGGCGTCGACCACATTCCAGCCCTGCAACATCAAGCCGGCTGGCGCCGAGGCCATGCGGCTGAAGGCCAAGGTGATCACCCCATATTCGGGATGCTTGGGATCGCGGGCCGATACCAGCACCAGATTCGGATCGGCACTCGGCACCGGTTTGGCAAATCGCGACATGTCCTTGTCCGGGTTGAGCAGCACCGACAACGGCGAATTGCCAATCGGCCAAGTCGATACCTGTTTCACGCTGTAATCGATCATGGTCAGCGCACGCCCATCGCCGACGATCAGCAGCGTCGAGGGCTTGGCATATTCGAACCGCACCCGGCCCGGCCGCTTGAGGATCAACTGGCCGGTCACGCTCCGACCGCGCCGGTCGGTTTGGGTGAAATCAGCGGTCATGTTCCCGACTTCGCGCAGATGGCGCTGGACTTGGGCAAGGCTGGAACTGGCGGTGGGCGCAGGCTGGGCCAGCACCACAGGTGTCGGCACAGCAAGTGCAAACGCGGCAGTCGCCACCACAAGGCGGGCAGTCTTCAGGGTCATTCTTGTCTCCGACTGGCGGGGTTGGAGCGGGCATAGCCGATCCCTCGGCTGCCGTCATGTCCCGCTTAACCTGCCTGCCGCTTTATCTCCGCTGAACAAGCCTGCCTGCGCCCTTTCCTTCGCGGTCGATTCGCGATAGGGCCGCAGCAGCATCCTTTTGTTGGGAAAATTATGTCAGTCGATCATGCTACCGTCCGCAAGATCGCCTCGCTCGCCCGCATTGCCGTCAGCGATGCGGAAGTGGAGGCGATGGTGCCCGAACTCAACGCCATTCTCGGTTTCGTCGAACAATTGGGCGAAGTCGATACCTCATCTGTCCAGCCGATGACCGCCGTCATCCCGAACACGCTCCGCCTGCGCGAAGACGTGGTCAGCGACGGCAATATCCGCGATGCGGTGCTCGCCAATGCGCCCGCGCCGGAACATGGCTTCTTTGGCGTGCCGAAGGTGATCGAATAATGACCCACATTACAGACCTCGGCGTCGCCGCCATTCGCGACGGCTTCCGCGCTGGCCACTTTTCCGCGCGTGAAGTGGCGGATGCGTTCAACGCCAATGTCGCCGCTGCCGGCGCGCTCAATGCCTTTATCGTCGAAACCCCCGACCATGCCATCGCCGCCGCCGAACAGGCCGACCGCGACCGCGCCGAGGGCAATCTCAAGCCGTTGTCGGGCGTGCCGATCGGCATGAAGGACCTGTTCGCCACCAAGGGCGTGCAGACCACCGCCGCAAGCCACATTCTCGAAGGCTTTACCCCGCAATATGAATCGACCGTCTCGGCCAAGCTCTGGGGCGCGGGCGCGGGTATGTTGGGCAAGCTCAACCTCGATCAGTTCGCGATGGGTTCGTCGAATGAGACCAGCTATTTCGGCAATGTGATCTCGCCCTGGCGGCGTCCGGGCGATAGCGCCCCGCTTGCCCCCGGCGGTTCATCGGGCGGGTCGTCGGCCGCGATTGCCGCGCGCCTCTGCCCGGCCGCGACCGGCACCGATACCGGCGGCTCGATTCGCCAGCCCGCAGCCTTCACCGGCATCAGCGGGATCAAGCCGACCTATGGCCGCTGCTCGCGTTGGGGCATTGTCGCCTTCGCCTCGTCGCTCGATCAGGCTGGGCCGATGGCCAATGATGTGCGCGACTGCGCGATCATGTTGGAGAATATGGCCGGTTTCGATCCGAAGGATTCGACCTCGCTCGACTTGGCCGTGCCGAACTGGGAAGCGCTGCTGTCTGGTGATCTCACGGGCAAGAAGATCGGTATTCCCAAGGAATATCGTGTCGACGGCATGCCCGCCGAAATCGATGCCTTGTGGGAGCAGGGCATTCAGTGGCTGAAGGATGCCGGTGCCGAGATCGTCAATGTCTCGCTGCCACACACCAAATATGCGCTGGCCGCTTATTATATCGTCGCCCCGGCGGAAGCTTCGTCCAATCTCGCGCGCTATGATGGCGTGCGTTACGGCCTGCGCGAACTGCCGGATGGTGCCGGGTTGCAGGATATGTACGCCGCCACCCGCGCCGCCGGTTTCGGGGCAGAGGTTAAGCGCCGCATCATGATCGGCACCTATGTGCTCTCCGCCGGTTTCTACGACGCCTATTATACGCAGGCGCAGAAGGTCCGCACGCTGATCGCCCGCGATTTCGATCTGGCCTTCCAGCAATGTGACCTGCTGCTGACGCCGACTGCGCCATCGGCGGCGTTCGCGCTTGGCGAGAAGAGCGCCGATCCACTGGCCATGTATCTGAACGACGTTTTCACCGTGCCGACCTCGCTCGCCGGTCTGCCCGCCATGTCGGTCCCGGCCGGGCTGGATGCGCAGGGCCTGCCGCTCGGGCTGCAGATCATCGGCCGTGCGCTGGATGAGCAGGGCGTGCTGAACGCGGGTCTGGCGATTGAGGAACGCGCTGGCTTTACGGCCCGCGCGGGGAAATGGTGGTAAGATGAGCAACTATCGTATTCAGGGTGCCACCGGCGAATGGGAGGTCGTGATCGGCCTTGAGGTCCATGCGCAGGTCGTTTCCAACTCCAAGCTGTTTTCGGGCGCGGCGACCGCGTTCGGGGCGGAGCCAAACACCCAGGTCTCGCTAGTCGATGCCGCGATGCCGGGCATGTTGCCGGTGCCGAACATGGAGTGCATCCGCCAAGCGGTGCGCACCGGTCTTGCGATCAATGCCGAGATTAACCGCTGGTCGCGCTTTGACCGCAAGAATTATTTCTACGCGGATTTGCCGCAGGGCTACCAGATTTCGCAGCTTTACCACCCGCTGGTGGGCGAGGGCGAAATCCTGATCGATGCCGATGAAAAGGCCGGGATCATGGAAGCCAAGCGGATCGGCGTCGAACGTATCCATGTCGAACAGGATGCAGGCAAGCTGATGCACGATCAGCACCCGACCATGTCCTATGTTGACCTTAACCGCTGCGGCGTGGCGCTGATGGAAATCGTCTCGCGCCCCGATATGCGCTCGCCTGCGGAAGCCGGGGCCTATGTCCGCAAGCTGCGGGCGTTGTTGCGCTATGTCGGCTCATGCGACGGCAATATGGAAGAAGGCTCGATGCGCGCCGACGTCAACGTCTCGGTGCGTCGCCCGGGCGAGGAATTCGGCACCCGTACCGAGACCAAAAATGTGAACTCGGTCCGCTTCGTCATGGCAACCATCGAACATGAAGCGAATCGCCAGGTCGATGTGCTCGAAGCCGGTGGCAAGATCGTGCAGGAAACCCGTCTGTTCGATCCGGACAGCGGCACCACCCGTTCGATGCGGTCGAAGGAAGATGCGCATGACTATCGCTACTTCCCCGATCCCGACCTGCTGCCACTGGAACTGACGGAAGAGTTCGTCGAGGCGTGCCGCTTCTCGCTGCCCGAACTGCCGGATGCCAAGCGGGCACGCTATGTCGAGCTACTCGGCATTAGCCAGTATAACGCCGATGTGCTGACCGCCGAAGTCGAGACCGCCCGCTGGTTCGAAAAGGTGCTGGACGCCGGTGCAGAGGCCAAGCAGGCGGCCAATTGGGTGATGTCGGACCTGTTCGGCGCGTTGAACCGCTTGGGCAAGACGATCATCGAAAGCCCGGTGTCGCCGGAACAGGCGGCGGAACTGCTCGCGCTGGTCGCCGACGGCACTTTGTCCGGCACCTTGTCGAAGCAGGTGTTCGAGATCATGCTCGAAACCGGCGATCATCCGGGTAAGATTGTCGAGGAACGCGGGCTTAAGCAGACCTCGGACACGGGCGCGATTGAGGCGGTGATCGCCGAGATCCTTGCCAAGAACCCGGGCCAACTTGAACAATATCGCAGCGGCAAGGAAGCCTTGTTCGGCTTTTTCGTCGGCCAGACGATGAAGGCGATGGCGGGCAAGGCCAATCCGCAGGTCGTGAACGAACTGCTGAAAAAGGCGCTGGCGAACTAATCGGGCGGGGGAGAAGGGCGCAGGCGCATCTCCCCGCCCGCAATCGCGATCAAAAACGGCCACCGGGGGTTGACGGCACGGCCCCCGTTGTCCATAGGCCCGTCACCAACGCCGTTCGCGGTCGAGAGTGCTGCCGTAGCTCAGTGGTAGAGCGCATCCTTGGTAAGGCTGAGGTCGTGAGTTCAATCCTCACCGGCAGCACCATTCTCCCCCTCACATCACCCGATCTTCGGGTCTCAGTATAAACGGGCGGGTGATTGGTGCGATTGCGCGCCATCCCTAGCCCGAGATGCGCCCAGTGGAGACGAGTTCGCATGAAGCGGACAGCGTTCACACGGGCTTCTCGGGTCTGGGCTGTCAATGGAAGTGCGTTGCAGATTCGCTATATGCCCGGCCTCAGAACCATCATTTTTGGATAAAAATGATGAAATGCGAAGATTAGATGTAAAAAATCTACGCAAAATTCGGTTCTGTTTGATCTGAGTCAATTTCCCGGAGCGGCCTAGGCGTCATATTTCTCTTCACGCCCGCTACTCGGGAGAGGAGAACGTCCATGGAAATTGCCGCGCTTGCTTATAGCGTCGTCACGGCGACAGATCCAGCCAGTTGGGTGCGCTTTGGCGAGGATATTGCGGGATTTTCCGCACATTCGGTGCCGGGCGGAATCGCCCTGCGCATGGATGAGCGCGTGGGTCGCATCTTCATCGAACAAGGCGAGACGGATCGCTATTTCGCCAGCGGTTGGGAAGTGCGCACGCGCCGTGATTTTGCGGCTGCGTTGGTCGAACTGGCTGCCAAGGGTATTGTGGTGACTCCGTCTACTGAGGCCGAACGCGCCCTGCGCCACGTGGTCGACATGGTGTGGTTCGCCGATCCGGCGGGCAACCGGCACGAACTTGCGTACGGATTTGTCTCATCCTTCGCGCGCTTCGTGTCGCCACAGGCGGTTCCCTCATTTGTGACCAGTGATCTGGGCTATGGCCATGTGGTGTTGCCAGCGCCGCAGATTGACGAATGCCGTGATTTTCTGATCGACGTGCTTGGTCTTGGTGTTTCGGACTTCATGGTCCATCGCCCGCTCGGGCCGGATGGTCCGGGCGCGCGCATTGATTTCATGCACTGCGCCAACGGGCGGCACCACAGCCTGGCGCTGGTGGAAGCGCCGGTATCTGCGGGCTGCGTGCATATGATGGTTGAAGTGCCCAATTTGGACGAGGTGGGCCGTGCCTATGACCGCATGTTGCGCGCTGATGCGCGGCTGATGGCCACGCTGGGCAAGCATACCAACGACCATATGACCAGCTTCTATATCCAGACGCCGGGCGGTTTTGCGCTGGAATATGGATTTGGCGGGCTGCAACTCGATTGGGACCGCCACACGGAGTTCGAATTCACCGAAGTCAGCCTGTGGGGCCACGATTTTAGCGTGGGTTTCGGGGCCGACGAACAGGCTCAACTGGCCAACGCGGCCTAACTTTAAATCAACTGTTCCGGGAGACGGAAAATGACTGTTATGGAAGCAATCAAGGTTCCCACTGCTGCTGATCTGGTGGCACGGGCAGAGGCGCTGTTACCGGCGTTGCGCGAACGCGCAGGCCAGTGCGAGGCTGGAAATAAGGTGCCCGACGCGACAATCCGCGATTTTCAGGAGGCGGGGTTCTTCAAGATCCTGCAGCCCGCGCGCTATGGCGGGTACGAAATGGACCCGGAGGCATTTTATGCCGTGCAGATGAAAGTGGCCGAAGGGTGCATGTCCTCTGCCTGGGTATTGGGCGTGGTCGCGGTGCACAACTGGCAGCTCGCGCTGTTCCATCCGCAGGCGCAAGACGATGTGTGGGGCGATGATCCGACCACGTTGATCTCGTCGTCCTATATGCCGCGTGCCGATGTCACGCCGGTTGATGGCGGTTATCGCATCTCGGGTCGCTGGGGCTTTTCGAGCGGCGTCGATCATTGCGAATGGGCGTTCTTGGGCGGGTTGGTGAAAGACCCGGAGACGGGCATTCCCGATTTCTGGACCTTCCTGGTCCCGCGCAAGGACTTCACCGTCCTGCCGATCTGGAATACGATTGGCCTTGGCGGCACCGGCAGCCATGACGTGACCGTGACCGACGCCTTCATTCCGGCACATCGCACCCACCGGTCGAAGGACGGCTTTGCCTCCACCAATCCGGGTGCAGAGCATAATCCGGGGGCGCTGTACAAGCTGCCGTTCGGCCAAGTCTTCGTCCGCGCGGTGTCGTCCTCGTCAATCGGGGCGCTGCAAGGTGCGCTTGATCTGTTCAAGGAAACCGGCGCCAAGCGCAAAAGCAACAATACGCTGACAAGCATTGCGGGCGATCCCGATGTGCAGACCGTGATTGCCGAAACCCAGTCCGCTATCGATGAGATGAAGACTGTGCTGTTCCGCAACTTTGGCGTGCTGAACGACCATGCCCGGCGCGGCGAACAGGCTGATCTGGAAACGCGGTTGCGCTTCCGCTTCCAGTCGGCGCAGATTTCCGGCCGGTGCTGCGAACTGATCAGCCGGATGTACTATTTATCCGGCGCAGACGGCATCTATCGCGGTAATCCCATCGCGCGCACCTTCTGCGATATCCACACCGGCCGCACGCATGTGGCCAATAACCCGAACACCGTCGGCCGCAATTTCGGCGGGGTGATGCTGGGCGCGACCAACACCGATAGCTTCATCTAAGCGGAGGACAGGACATGGCAACGACAGCAGAATATGGTCTCGGCCCCCTCGCGTTCCCGCGCGGATGGTTCATGATCGCAGTGGCGGAGGAGGTGACCTCCGCCCCTCAGGCCGTGCGATTTTTTGGCAAGGACATGGTGCTTTATCGCGGCAAGGCGAGCGGTAAGATCGTCTTACTGGATGCGTATTGCCCGCACATGCGCGTGCATCTCGCCCGCAACACCACCTCTTATGTGGTGAAGGATGGCACCCATGTGGAAGGCGATGCGATCCGCTGCCCGGCGCATGGTTGGCGCTATAATGCGGAAGGTCAGTGCGACGATATCCCCTATTCCAACCACGGTATCCCCAAGGCGGCCTGCGTGAAATCGCACAAGGTGGTGGAAAAGGCGGGCTGCATCTGGATGTGGCATGACATGGAAGGCGGCGAGCCGGATTATGACTTGCCCGCCTTTGCCGAATGGGAAGGCGAGGAGCAGGGCTGGGTGCGCTGGCGGCTGGATCACCTCGGCACGTTGCCGATCCATCCGCAGGAAATTCTGGATAACATGACGGACCTTGCGCACTTCATGCCGGTGCATGGCAGCACGGACATCGTCTATTTCGAGAATGAGTTCCGCGATCATGTGATCATGCAGCGGCTCGGTTCGGGTCACCGCACGCTGGTCGACAACACGCATCTGCTCGAAAATGATACATGGTACACTGGCCCGGGCATCCTGTTGTCCAAGATGGAAGGCCAGCATCCCAGCGTCATCATGATCTGCAACACGCCGGTTGAAGATGGCGAAGTGCGGGTGTGGTATGCACTGGCGGTCAAGGTGGCCGATAAGCGTGCCGATAAGTCTGGCCTCGCCATCGCGCGCGGCTATCAGGACACGGCGCTCGATGCGTTCGCGCAGGATTTCGAGCTGTGGAAGTATAAGGAAGCGGCGATTTCGATCCTGCAGGTTCCCGACGATGGGCCGTTCCACAAGGAGCGGATCTGGTACAAGCAGTTCTATAATCCGCGCGCCAAGGCGGACGAATTCCACAGTCGCGTCAATGGCGTGCACGTATCAGTGGATCGTCGGCCGGGGGCTAAGGGCAAGGCGGCCTGATCGGACGGCTGGCTTTAGGGGCGTAACATGGGGCGGTGCCAGTGATGGCGCCGCCCTTATCTGTTACCGAGGGATCGACGTGTTACCGAGGGATCGACGGGGGTCACCACTTTTCCCGCTGCGGGTTGGCCCGCGTCGATGCGTTTGGCGGTGACCCGCTCGCCCTATCCGGCGATGGTCGGGTAATCGGTGTAGCCGCGTTCCTCGCCGGTGTAGAGCAGCGTGTAATCGGGCTTGGCCAGCGGGGTGCCCGCGCGGAAGCGGGCGACAAGATCGGGATTGGCGATGAACGGGCGCCCGAAGGAGACCGCTTCTGCCGCGCCATCTGCCAGCAACGCCTCGGCCGTTTCCAGCGTCAGCATGTTGTTGGTGATGATCGCGCCGGACCAGTTCGCGCGCAGGAAGGCCAGCGTGTCGAAATCGGGCAGGTTCATGTTCGCCACATGGAGATAGGCGCAGCCAAGGTCGTCGATCGCGGCCAAGAATGGTGCGAAGGTTTCCGCCGGATCGCTGGCATCCATCGCGTTATAGGGGTTGCCGGGCGAGATGCGCACGCCAACCCGATCAGCGCCAATGGCGTCGGCCAAGGCCTTGGTCACCATCGCGGGGAAACGGGCGCGGCCCGCGCCATCGCCGCCGAAACTATCCGCGCGGCGGTTGCTGCCACGATCAAGGAACTGGTTGATCAGATAGCCCGATGCGCAGTGCAACTCTACCCCGTCGATCCCGGCAGCGCGGGCATTACGCGCGGCCTGCGCGAATTCCTCGGCCAGCGCGGGGAGCTCTTCGGCGGCGAGGGCGCGCGGATCGGCACAGGCGGCAGGCACGCCGTCAGGCCCGGGCACCTTGTCTGGGCAGGCGATGGCGCTGGGGGCGACCACCTCGGCATCGAATCCGCGATTAGCCAATACCGCCACGCGGCCGACGTGCATCAACTGCATCACGATACGCCCGCCTTCTGCATGGACGACCTCCGCCACGCGTGCCCAGCCATCGACCTGTTCTTGCGAATGGATGCCAGGCGTGCGCCAATAGCCTTTGCCCGTGCGGCTGGGCTGTGCCCCTTCGGTCACGATCAGGCCCGCGCTGGCACGCTGACGGTAATATTCCACCATCAGGTCGTTCGGCACATCGCCCGGCCCCGCGCGGTCACGCGTCATCGGGGACATTACTACGCGGTTGGCCAGTTCTAGTGCGCCGAGGCGTGTGGCTTCGAAAATTAGGCTCAAGATTCGCAATCCTCTTTTGTAGACGGTCATTGACCATCATTTGCGCTGCATCGTAAAGCCCGAATTACGTATTACAATAATTTGCATTGGTGAAGGGGCAAAACATGATCGATTATGGGATGGATGGCAAAGTGGCGCTGGTTACGGGCGCAGCGGGCGGCATCGGTCGGGCGGCGGCGCTGGCCTTTGCGCGATCTGGGGCGAGCGTGCTGGTGTGCGATGTCAGCGAGGCTGGCGGGCGTGAGACCGTGGCCCTGATCGAAGCGGCCGGGCAGGGCAAGGCCGCATTCCAGCACAGCGATGTGAGCAAGGCCGAAGATGTGAAGGCGATGGTCGCCGCCGCGGTCGACACCTTTGGTCGGCTTGACTTTGCGTTCAACAACGCGGGGGTCAATTCGATTACGGCCAACGAATATGACGACGATGTGTGGGCGCGCAGCATCGGCGTGAACCTGACCGGCGTGATGATGTGCATGCGCGAGGAATCGGAAGCCATGCTGAAGACCGGCGGTGGCGCAATTGTGAACACCGCTTCGATGAACGGTGTGGTCGGCAACCCGGCGCAGCCCGCCTATACTGCGGGCAAGCATGGCGTGGTCGGCCTGACGCGCCACGGCGCCCTGCGCTGGGCGGCAGCGGGCATCCGCGTCAACGCAGTGTGCCCCGGCGTGATCGACACCGCGATGACCGAGCAGGCCACCGCCAATCCGCGGGCGCGCGCGATGATCGAATCGATGACCCCAATGGGCCGCATGGGCCAGCCCGAGGAAATTGCCGAGGCGGTGGTATGGCTCTGTTCGGACGCCGCCAGCTTTATCACTGGCGTGCCATTGCTGATCGATGGCGGCGCGACCGCGATTTGAACCGGGGCGTGCTGGTGCAGGCGGAACTATCGGCGGGCCGCACAACGCCCGCCGAACTCCCCATCGGTGCCACCGGCCATCACGGCATGGTGGTTGGGCAGGGTCCGGATCAGATACCCGGCTGATCGGCCGGAATGTGCACCACCAGCCCGTCGAGTTCCTCGCCCAGTTGCACTTGGCAGGACAGGCGGCTGTTCGTGCGGACCTCCACGCCGTTGATCCCCTCCAGCATCGCGCGTTCGGCTTCCGGTGCCTCACCCACGCGGTCGATCCAATCGGGGTCGATATAGCAGTGGCAGGTGGCGCATTGCATCATGCCACCGCACAGCGCGTCGATCCCATCGACAAGGTTGCCGACGGCCAGATGCATAAGCGTCATACCTTCGAAGTTGACGCACGTCCGACTGGTGCCGTCGGACTGGATATAGGTGACTTTGGCCATCGGGTCCCCGTCTCGAAATGTGCCGCTTTCAGGTGGTAATATGGGCGGGGCAACCGGCGGCCTTGGCCAGCGCGGCCATGTCCGCCCCGGTCGATCCATCCAGCTTGCGTTTCTTGTAACGGATACGGCAGGGCTGGGCGGGCCAATAGGTGCCTGCCCCGACAATCGGCTTCACTTCGTCCAGCAGTTCCATGTCGTAATGCTGGATCAGCACGGCCAGCAGCACTTTCATTTCCATGCGCGCAAAGTTCACGCCCGCGCAGCGGTGTACGCCGCCGCCAAAGCCGATCAGCGAATTGCTTTCGATCTGCGCATCGGGGTTGGCCGGGTTGAAGCGTTCGGGATCATAGGCATCGGGGTGGCGGAAGGTTTCATCCATGCGGTGGCTGACCGAAGGCGCCAGCAGCACGAAATCGCCCTTGCGGATGCTATAGCCCTCGCGCTCGATATCCTGCGTCGCCTTGCGGCTGAGGATGAAGGCGACCGGATGCAGCCGCTCCGTCTCCCGCAAGGCCAGGTCCATCTTTTCCATGGCGATGGCCTGTTCCGAGCTGAAATCGCGGCCGTCGCTGCCCCCCATCACGCTGGCCAATTCTGCGCGGATCACGGCCATATAGGCCGGGTTTTGCACCAGATCGGCTAGCGCCCAACTGACTTGCCCGGCGGTAGTTTCATGTCCGGCCCACACCAACAGCAAGATCAGGTGGCGAATGATTTCGTCCGGCACTGCGCGCCCGTCGGGATATTTGGTCTCGATCATCGTCTGGAAGAAATCGGGCGGATCGAGCGGTGCCGCGCGGCGCTTGTCGACCCATGCTTGCAGGATGACATGCAGCTTTTTCTTGGCGCGCTTGCTTTTCAGCATTTTGGGCGTGGGCAGCCACAGCGGCAGCACGAATTCCATGCCGCCAGAAAATTCGCGAAACAGCTCGAAGAACTCATGGCCCAGCTTTTCGTGGAACTCCCGTCCCATGAAGCTGTGTGCGGCAATGTCCATCACCACTGGACCCAGCGTGGGGATCAGGTCGAATTCGCCCTCATCGCCCAGCCGATTGACGAGATTCAGTGATTCTTCTGCCATGACCGGCACATATTGCTTCATCGACGCCGCCTTGAACCGGGGCATGATGATCGCACGTTGGCGCAGATATTCGTCCATTTCCGCAAATGAGTAGAAATCGGGCGAAAACATCTTGAGGAAGAACGGCATGGATTCCCGGATCGACAGGAGCTTGTCGGTCTCTTCAAAGAAGAAGCGGTTATGTTCAGGTCCGAGCAGCACGTTCATGCGGCGGCCCATCATGTTCAGCGCGAACATGCGGCCCCGGCTGCGATAGCCGCGCTTGAGCAAGGTCACAGGATCACGGAAAAACTGCGCAAGGTGGCCGATGAGCGGGCTGCCCCCGTCAAGCAACGGTAGGGTTGTACTTGCCATCGACATCTCTCCCTTTGCGGGCCCTGTTCGTGCAGAGTCCTTCCGGACCGGATGCTATGCCGGACAGCACATCCCGTCACGCGCGGTGATGACAATGGGATCGTCAAATGAGACGAGGAGGATCGCGATATGAGCTAGCGCGTTGGCGAAACGATCGTGGGCTGATCCCGGTCGAGCGCCGAAAGGCGCGGGCGAAGCTGTTGGCATAGGCAAAGCCGCAAGCCAGCGCCACGGCCTTGATCGGTTGTTCGCCCAGCATCAAGAGGCGCTTGGCCTCTTCTATGCGTGACGTTTCGATATAGTCCGCCACGGTTTTGCCGGTTAGCGCCTGGAATTGGCGGTGCAAATGGCGCGGGCTGATGCCGCACAGCGTCGCCAGCTCTGCTGCGGTGGGTGTAGGCCCACCATGCGCCAGCCTTTCGCGGATCTTGCGGAACTGCCATGCGGCCAATCGGCCGGGGGCTGCATCTTCGGGCTCGCGCGCGACAAGCCGAGCCAGTTCGAGCGACACAAGATTGACCAGTGCGGAGATCGCATCATCTGATCGGTCAGCGGCATTGGTTAATTCGCGGTGCAGCAGCCGCATCAGGCTGCGCAACGTCTCGCTACGGATGGCCAGCAATGATTGCAAGAAGCCCAGACTGGGTTTGTTGCGGCTTGCGGTGATGGCCCGTGCCCGATCTGTAGCGATCACGCAGCGCACCACTCGGATGTGCCCCCCTTCAGACCGACCGCTGACGGCCACCCCCGGCCAACGCACGAACAGTGTGCCCATGAAGCAGCGCTTGTCCGGGTCGATTTCCGGCAGGCACGCCGATCCGTCGGCTGCCATCGGCGGCAGCGACATTTCGATCATCAGGTCGTCTTCGCGGTGCGCGAAGTCGATCATGTTCGGCCAGTGCCATTCGACCAGTTCGGCGCGCCCGGCGGGCACGCTCACCGATTGCAGGACAAAGGGCGTAAAGTCGGTGGTCACCGGACGCTCAGGTTGCTGTGGCGCAGTCGAACTGGCTGGTCGGTATGATGTCGATCCGGGTGAAATCGATGAAGCCCGCGCAGCTTGCGGTCATGGCGGCGAGGTTGGCGCGGAACTTGGCCTGATTGCCGACCGCGTCGAAGAACACTTCCGGCACGCTCAAGGCCTCTAGCGGGAAGCATTCTTCCACGAACGCGTCATAAGCGGGCGCATTGTCGGTCAAGGGCCGCACGATCAGGTTCTGGACATATTCGAAATTGGACTGCGTATCGATCGCCACTCGGCTGTGGTGGCTGTGCCAGTGGTTGATCGCCGCTTCGCGCGTCATATCGGGGCGGAAGGAGATGAAGCTCGCTTGGCTCCAGCCCCATGTCCGTTCGCCGGGCTTTGCCGGATGGCTGGTGTTGGCGATGATCGTGGATTCGCACGCTAGCCACGCGGCGAACCGGCCGCTGGCCTGTGCCAGCACCTCGTCGACTGGCTTACGGAAGATCGCGTTGCCCGAAGGAAGCCAGAACTGCACCACGGCATCTTGCTGCGGCGCCTGCCACTGTTGCACCAGCCCATCCCCTGCGGCGACAGCCGCATCCCGGATGTTGATACGGACAGCGGTCGCCCCGGCTTTTGCCAACGCACCCGGCAATGTCTGGACCAACCGCGCCCCAAAGGCTTCGCGGCTTTCGCCCTCGGGTGCCCATAGGGCGACGATGATCTTTTCCATATTGCCCTCGTCCCTGCTCAGTCGAAATTGGCCTGCCCGCCATCAAGCGGGATCGTCGCACCCGTCAGATAGCTCATGTCGGGGCTGCATAGCGCGACCAGCGCCCGGCCGATGTCTTCCTCCAGCTTGCCAATGCGGCCCAGCGGGATGGTGCGGAAGAAGGCCTCGGCCTCTTCCGGATTGTTCTCAAACCACCATTTCAGACCGGGCGATTCCGCATGTGGCGCAATGGTCAGCACGCGGATGCCCTCGCGTCCCCATTCGGCGGCCGCCGCGCGGGTGAGCGCACGGACAGCCTGTTTCACGGCCGCATAAGCGCCATAGCCGGTCATGTCCCAGCGAATGCCGGCGGACGAGCAGAAGTTGAAGATCGTACCACCGCCGCGTGCAGCAAGGTGCGGGCGCGCCAGCTTCATCAGGCGGAGGGTGGCCAGCGGACCGGATTCAAACCCTGCGATGAACGCGTCGTCCGTCACATCCTCTAATTTGCCCAGCGGCACTTCCTGCGCATTATTGACCAGCACGTCGAGCCCGCCGAATTCGGCGATCGTGCGGTCCAACACCTGGGTCAGATCCTGCGCCGATTTGACATCGCAAGCCAGCGCCAGCGCCTTGCCACCGCGCTCACGGACAAGCCGCGCGGTTTCTTCTACTTTGGAAAGCGTGCGGCCGGTCACAACCACGGCGGCCCCCGCGGCGGACATGGCCAGCGCCACACCCTGTCCGATGCCTTGCCCTGCGCCTGTGATCAGCGCTACTTTGCCGTGCAATCCAGCGGCTTCACCTGCCATGTCATTCTCCCGCATTGTTCGTAAAATTATTGACGCTATGTTACGCATGGAGTTGACATCATGGCAAGTGTGGCCCCAACTTGCGTTGGAATATAGGAAAGAGGATTCCCCCTTGCGGCCTTATGCAGCGAGGGTGGTCCCAGAGCAGGACAAGCATGAGCGACAATTGGGATAAAACGGTCGACATCGTGGTCGTGGGATCGGGCGCGGGCGGTATGCTCAGCGCGTTGGTCGCGGCCCATAACCATGCCGATGTGCTGATCGTTGAAAAGGAAAAGCTATGGGGCGGGACCAGCGCCACCTCTGGCGGTGGCATCTGGATTCCGGGCAGCGATCAGGCAAAGGCCGCCGGGTTTGAAGACAATCTCGACGATGCGTTCAAATATGTCCGCGCGCTTTCGGCCGACAATGTGCCCGATGCTAACATTCGCGCTTATGTCGATCATGCTGCGTCCATGCTGCGCTGGGTGACCGCGCACACCAAGGTCGTTTATACCTCGCAACCCTATCCCGATTATCACGCGGAAAACCCCGGTGGATCGACCACCGGTTTCCGCACGCACTTGCCCGAATTGTTCGATGGCAAGCTGCTGGGCGATGATCTGAAGACGCAGCGGATGCCGTCCCCTGCGGCCAGCCTGTTTGGCTATCTGCAGTGGACCTTCGCCGAAACATATGAACTGCTGTATCGCAGCCGGGGCTGGTTTAAGCATCTGGTCATCAACATGGCCAAATATTGGCTTGATTGGCCGCTACGCTTCACGTCGCGCAAGGATCGGCGGCTCACGCTGGGCAATGCGCTCACCGGCGGGCTGCGATTGGCGTTGAAAGAGGCGGACGTGCCGCTGTGGCTGTCCACGCCGATGCAGGAATTGGTGCGCGATGCCAGTGGCCGCGTCACCGGGATCGTGGTGACACGCAACGGCAAGTCATTCCGGATTGCCGCGCGCAAGGGCGTGGTGCTGGCCGCCGGGGGGTTCGACAAGAACCAATTGATGCGCGATGCCAATGCCCCGCTCTATCCCCGAGCGCTGCATTCGGGCGGGGTGACGAGCAACACCGGCGATGCGATCACCGCAGGCCAGGCCATTGGTGCCGATACTTTGAACATGCAATCGGCCTGGGCTGCGCCGGTGTTCTATGTGCCGGGTGAAGATCGCGGACGTCTGGTCACGATCGAACGGGCGCTGCCCGGTTGCATCATGGTCAATCAGAAGGGTCAGCGTTACCTGAACGAGGCCGCATCCTATCATATCGTTGGCCAGCAAATGGCCCAGCGCGCATATGATCATGGCGATGCCTCGCCCAGTTGGATGGTGTTCGATATGCGGTATCGCCATCAGTTCCCGATGGGACCGCTGCTGCCGCTGGTGCCCGATTGGGCGCAGGCGGGCGCGGTCAAGGCGATCATGAAAAAGGGCCGCACGGTGGAAGAACTTGCGGTGGCAATGGGCGTAGACCCTGCGGCGCTGTCTGCCACAATCGCGCGTTTCAATCAGGGCGCGGCGGTGGGTGAAGACCCCGATTTCCATCGCGGCGATGCAGCCTATGACAAGATGTATGGCGATTATCGCCATCAGCCGAACCCGTGCTTGCGTCCGCTGACTGACGCGCCATTCTATGCCCTGCCGATCTACCCCGGCGATATTGGCACCAACGGCGGCCTTGCCACCAATGCCAAGGCACAGGTGGTGGATACACAAGGCCAGCCTATCGCCGGGCTTTATGCTGTTGGCAACAATGCCGCTTCCGCAATGGGCGAAAGCTATCCCGGCGCGGGCGTTACCATCGGCCCGGCGATGACCTTCGGCTATCTCGCCGCGCGCGAGATGACCGGCGCCAACGATTGAGGCACGTGATGGGGGTGGTAAGCGCAGGGTGGGCCGCGTGAGTGCAGGCCACGAGCCGATGCCCGCGTGGGATGACCTGCTCGCCAGCCTGCACGCGGGGCCATTGGAAACACCGCCGTGGCAGGCCTTTCTTGCGCAGTTGCGGCCGCGTGTGGGCGCCGATTTCTGCGGGTTTTTCTTTCGGCAGGGCGATGCGCATATCACCGATTCGACCGAAATCTCGGTCGGCCCGCCGCAGCTCGATCTGCTGCCCGCCTATAAGGCCGGGTTTCACGAACTCGACCCCGTGCCCTATGATGATCTGCGCCCGGGGCAAGTCTATGCGATGGCCGAATTCATCACCCCCGGCAACGAACGGCATGAACGCTATTGGCGCGAATTCCTAATCCCCGGACAGCGCCAGTACCAACTGATCATGCGGGTGACCACGCCCGGCGGCTACAACGCCTTTCTGGTGATCTGGCGCGGCACGCATCATTTTACCGTCGCCGATAGCGCCGTCTTGGCCGCGCTGGGGCCACATCTTGCCATTTCACTGCGCATCTATGCCGAGCTGGAACGCGAACGCACGCGCGCCGGGATCAGTGGCGAGGCGGTGCGGCGACTCAACTTCGGCTGGCTGCGGCTGGATGCGCGCGGCCATGTGCTCGATCGCGATAGCCAGGCGGATGAGTTGCTGCAGCATTGCGATGCGGTGCGCATCGGATCAAACGGGCGCCTTATACCGCGCTCCGGTGAAGCTGCGGCGCGATTGGGCGCCGCGCTGCGCGATTTCGCCAGCGATCCGTTGGCGCGGCCGCGTGCGGTGCGCTTGTCGGATGATCCGTGGCTCGACATGTTGCTGCGTCCAGCGGGCGACCATGCGCTGTCCGGCCCGGCGCGCCCGGTGGTGACGGCCTATTTGCATGGTGACCGCGAAATGGGGGCAAGCCGGGTGGAGCAGTTTGTCCAGCTGTTTGGCCTCACGGCCAGTGAAGCGCGGCTCAGCCTCGCGCTGACGCGCGGCCGTTCCATTGCCGAGGCGGCAGCGGAACAGGGCATCACCGAGCAGACCGCGCGGGGTTATACCAAAATCGCCTATGGCAAGACCGGTGCCCGGGGGCAGGCAGACCTAGTCCGCATTCTGCTCGCCAGCGTCGCCAGCCTGGCTTGAACAAGACCATATATGAACGGAGAGCATGACATGAACTTTAAGGGCAAGGCTGCGCTGGTCACCGGCGGTGGATCCGGCATCGGTGCGATGGCGGCACAGCGGCTGGCGGCTGAAGGCGCGAGCGTGGCAGTGGTGGACATCAATCTGGCTGGGGCAGAGGCCATTGCGGCCCGGATCACGGCCGCTGGCGGTACGGCCATTGCGCTCGCCGGCGACATATCAAAGGCGGCCGACAATGCAGCCGTATTTGATGCGGCGGAAAAAGCCTTTGGTGGACTGGACGCGGCGTTCCTCAACGCGGGCGTGCTGCAACCTTATGTGCCGTTCGATCAGTTGACCGAGGAGGTGTTCGACCGCCTGATCGCCATCAATCTGAAGGGCGCATTTCTGGGCCTGCAACAGGCGCAAAAGCGGCTGCGGCAAGGTGGTGCGGCGGTGGTGACGGCATCGGCGGCGGGGGTGATCGGGTTTGCCGATGCGGCTGCCTATTCCGCCTCGAAGCACGGGGTGCTTGGCCTTGTCCGCTCTGCCGCGCGCGATTTTTCGCGACGGGGGCTGCGCGTAAACGCGATTTGCCCGGGTGGGGTGAAAACGCCGCTGATCGGTGCGGTACAAGACAATGAGATCGTTGCGCCTGAAGCGCTGGAATTGCCCCCCTATCAGGGCATGCTAGAGCCGCAGCAGATCGCAGAAATCGCGCTGTTCCTGCTCTCTCCCGCTGCGGCCGGGGTCAACGGGCAGGCGCAACTGATCGATGCCGCATTGCTTTCAGCCTTCCCCGAAAGCGCGATTTGAGGTCAAGAGTTAAAGGATGAAGGCCAGTGCAGCGCGCATTGGCCTGACAGGAGACAAAATGATGGCGGACGATCTACCCTATCTCGCACGCGGTGTGCAGCCGATGACGACCGAAAGCAGTACGTTGATCAGCTCGTCCGCCTATCTCAACGAACCGCGCCTGCGGGATTGGTTGGCGGGGGCGTTCCTGCGCAAAAGCGGCAAGGATTCGCCCACGACGCTCGATGCCTACACGCTTTATGGGATCCTGACCGACTTGTTCGATGTGGACCGGATCGAAGAGCTGTTCACGCAGGAACGCGCGCGCTGGCCCGAACTCGACCGCTGGTTTACGGAAGGCTTTTCCTCCACCTTTACGGTGGATGACCTGCTCGCCAATCCGCCCGGCTCGCTTGGCCACATCTTCGGCACCTATTTGCGCAACAACGGGTTCGAGATCGACATCGTGCCGCGCTTTGAACCGAAGAACCAGTTCCAGTATTTCTCGCTGCGCAGTGGGCAGACCCATGATCTGGAACACATTGTCTGCGGCGGCGGATTCGACATCCTTGGCGAACTGGTCCCTTATTTCGGCCGGCTCAGTAACCTGCCGCGCTTTCTTGATGCGGAACTGGTGGGGCTGGTCAACCCGGGGCAAGTGCTCGGCGCATTGCGACTTTTGTCGCGCACAGGCCTGCATTATCATCAGTCCTTCCCCACCGCCCTGCGCGCTGTCCGCTGCGGCATGGACGTGGGCGAACAGTCCGGTCCTTATTTCATGGCCAAATATGAAGACGTCTTCCACCTGCCACTGGCCGAAGCCCGGGTTGCTCTGGGCATTGTGGGCGCCGTCGACCTCGACAGCCGCGAGGCGTCGCTGGCATGGCCGGAGTATCAATAGCTGTAGCGCGGGCATCAACCCGCTGACATGAGGGCTGATCTCGGTTTAGGCATGTCCGCTCCCGGCTTCGGTCCTGACAGTCACGCAGGCGCGCTCGCCCCGCTCCGTTTTGTTGTGATTTGCGCGGAAGATTTTCTTCTTCACAGCTGAAAAAGGCGGCCTCGGGCGCGATTTGCCCGGGGCCGCCTTCACAGGATCGTCAGACCAAGCACTGCAGTGTCAGGCCGATGTGCCGCCGTCCTTTGCGATCTGTCCTTCAATCACTCGGCTGCATCCAGTAGCGGCTCGCCATAATGCGGGTCGTCTTCGTTGCACAGACGGTTGGTGGTATCCCACAGGCCGTCTGGGATTATCGGCGTAATGTTCAGTTCCTTGCGGATATCCGCGATCTGCACATCGATATATTGCCGCCAGTCGACCAGCATGAGCGGATAGGTCCAGTTGCGCCCTTGCTCTGCCCCCCGGAATTCCGCCTCAAGGTTGAGCGCCATTGCCTCGGGATAATATAGCCCGTCCTTCATGATCGTCTTGGCCTTCAGATAGAAGGCGATGCGGCTGAAGAATGCATTGAGCTCGGGGTGAAAATAGCGTGCCTTGGCATGCATATTGGCAGTGAGCAGCGCCACTTCACCGCCATGGTTCGGGCCAAAGCCGGTGACCATATGCTCAATGTCGTGGGTCAGTGCAGTTTGCCGCAGATAGAAGGTAAAATCGTTCACCACCTGGATTTCCTGAAAAAACAGGTCCAGCTGATAGCCCGAATTGGCCATGAAATCGTGGATCGCTGCGCCCAGCGTACCGGGTTTGCACGCCTTCGTCTCTTCCAGCGTGAAGTTCGACAGGCTCTTCTTTTCCAGCCATTCGCGGAAATGCGGCAAGCGCATCTTTTCCATCTCGAACAATTCGATCACCCGCGGCATGTCTTCCAGATCGTGCAGAATCTGCGCAACTTCCGGAATAAAGGCGGTGTTGGGCAAGTCCGGCCCGTTGCGGCGCAGCATTTCCTGCGCGATCAGCGCGCGCAGCGGCGCATTATTGAGATATTTCGACGAACTGATCAGCACCGAGCTTTCGGTTTTGATCGTCTTGATGTTGCCGTTGAAATAGGCGCGGTCGGCATCGCCAATCTTTGCTTCGCTCATTTTCGACACCCTCTTGTCTGTTTATTTTGCAGGAATGATAAAAGGGGGCGTCCCGAAAGAGCGCCCCGCACGTGGACGGGCTATTCGGCGGCTTCGGCAATCGCGGCGGCGTCATTCGCCGGGGAGAGGAATTCGCCGGGCGTCGCCCCCGTATAGGCACCATTTTCGAACGTCGGGACGCCGTTCACCAATGTCAGGCGGGTCGGCATGGCCTTGCGCGTAAAGCGCCATGTGTTGCCCCCGCGCCCATCGGGCACATCATGCGCCTTTTCCATTTCGCGGCGCTGGATTTCATCCATGTTGAACACCGCGATATCGGCGCGCTTGCCCACGGCGATCACGCCGCGATCGTTCAGATTGAAATGGCCAGCCAGCTTGCCGGTCATCACGTGAACCGCCTGTTCCAGCGACAGTTTCTTTTCATCGCGCACATATTGCGTCAACAACAGCGCGTTTTCGCCGCCGCCGCATAGCATCTGCAAATGCGCGCCTGCGTCGGAAATATTGCCGACTGTCTTGGGGTCAAGCATCAGCTCCATCGTCAGCCCTTCGTCCTTGGGGAAGGGGGCCATGTGCACGGTTGAACGCGTGCCGTTCTTCAGGATCCAGTCGGCCATCGCGTCGGACCGGTGCAGGCCCATGCGATCGGCATATTCCTTCAAGGTGATGCCCAGCGGGCCAGTGCCGTTCTCGCTATCCAGCAGGAAAAGTTCCTGCGGATTCTTCAGCGGAGAATGGTCCCACGCCTGCGTGTCCCAGCTTTCGCGAGCACGGGCGCGCCATGCCGGATCGGCCAGCATGGCAGCCTTTTTCGCATGTTCGTCTTCCAGCACGACTTCATGCCAGACATAGTCGTTGGACTGCGCGAAGATCAGCGATTTGATCAGGCTCAGCGTTGACGTGGGCGACACATGGGCATAGCCCGGCCACACGTCGACACCGGCGGCGCGCATCTGGCGCACGCTTTCCTGCATCGCGGGCAGGATGCCCTTCTGGAACTCCAGCGTGGGGATGGCACCGGCGATTTGGCACTTGATCTTGCGGCCGGCCAGCAATCGGGACAGGCGTTCCAGATTGGCGGGGCCAGTCATGCGCATGAACGTGTCGACGATCACCTGATAGCAACAGCCCGGATATTTATCCATCACGTCGAACAGCGCTGAAAACTCGGCATCATTGGCCAGCAACGTCGGCACCGGCCGGTTCTGGCCGTCATGGTCGTGCATGTTGTCCGACAGGCCCAGCGCGCCAGCGGCTAGCGCATCGTCAAGCAGTTCGGCCATCTTGGCGATTTCTTCCGGGGTTGCCTCGCGGTCCCATGCTTCCACGCCCATCGCGGCAAGGCGGATGGCGATATGGCCAACATAAGCGGCATAGTTTAGCGGCACCCGCACATTGCGCTCAGTGGAGGCGCGATATTCCGACCATTTGTTCCAGTCCCACGGCAGGTTCGTCATGAACGGGCCTTCGGGAATGTCTTCGAAGAATGAAAAAATGCCGATCATTTCGCGCTGGGCGGGCATGTATTTGTGCAGCGGCGCGGGTGAAAATCCGCAGTTGCCCATAATCATCGTGGTCGCGCCATAGCCTGGCAGCGGATCGAGATCTGGCTGCCACCACATCGTGCCGTCATAGTGCGTGTGGCTTTCGATGAAACCGGGGGTCACTTGGCAACCGGTGGCATCGAACACGCGCTCGCCCTGTGGGGCGAGGTTGGCACCCACTTCGGTGATGATGCCGTCTCGCACGCGCACGTCGGCCTTGAACGCCGGACCGCCCGTGCCGTCCACAACGGTGCCGTTGCTGATCAGAATATCTTTCATGCTATCATTCTCCCAATTTGTTTTTTTCTAAGCGTTGCGGCGGTTTTGGTTCGCAGAATGCTGCGCTCACCGACTATTCCCGCACCGATGCGCTGCCTGCAACATATGCCCGGACCGGATTTGCCCGAAGATTCCGCTTGCCAGTCGGGTCATTTGACGATCTCTTTCGGATCACGATGCGACACGATTCGACAAGTGCGGCCATGATGGGGGCCTTGCGGCGCCACTTGCGGCACGCAGGGTGGACTGCCGTGCGCCTTGCTGCCGAACTCGGGGTGAGCGAGGCGACCGCCAAGCGCTGGCTGGCGGGCAAGGGGTTGACGCTCGACCGGCTTGACCGGCTTGCGCTGTTGGCGGGCCTGACCATTGCCGACCTCGCGCGTGAAGCAGAAGATATCCCGCAAGGGCTGGCGCGCGAACTGACGCTGGCCCAGGAGCGCGTGCTATCAGCGGACATCTTCCTGTCGTTTTTGTTCATGGCGATCCTTGCCAAGATTCAGCCGGAAGAGATCATGGCCGATTTCTCATTGCCATCGCGTGCGATGGAAACTGCGCTGCTCAAGCTGGAACGGCTCGCGCTGATTGATCGCCTGCGCAATGGCCGCGTGCGTGCGCTGGTGGATCGCACGCTGGTATTTCGCAAGGCACCGCTGCGCTCGCTATTCGAACGCCACATGAAACAGATCTATTTCGATCTCGATTATGCGGCGCCTGACACCAATTATGCGTCTGAAATGGTCAAGCTGTCCGATGTCGGTGCAGCGCAACTGGCCGAACTGATCGAAAAGCTTCGCGGCGAAGTGCAGGCACTGTCTGACCGTGATCGCGAAACTGCTGTGCTGCCGCGCAAATGGTATGGCATGTTAGGCGTCATGCGTGAACTCGATCTCAGCTCGGTACGCGATGCAGGGTGGAACATTTCGCCATAACCCGAACGGGGTATTTGCGGCGCAGCGCGGCCGCTAACATTATGCACCCAGAACACTGAAAAACATCATCATCGGAGAGAAGCCAGCATGTCCCTCAACCCTGCCTTGCAACCCATTCTTGAAGCCATGGCCCCGCTGGCCGGGCTCGATTGGGAAAATACGCCGCCTGCCGCTTTGCGGGCGATGATGGATAATCCGATGGCCGGGGGCGAACCGCTGGCGATGGACCGCGTGGAAGACCTGATGTTGCAGCTTGCCGGCCGCAGTATTCCGGCTCGGCTCTATGTCCCGGTAGGCGGCGGCGCGCATTCGCCGTTGACGCTGTTTTTCCACGGCGGCGGCTGGGTGATCGGCACGCTTGAAACGCACGATGCCACCTGCCGCGAACTGGCCGTCGCCAGCGGTTCGGCGGTGTTGTCGATCGGTTATCGCCTCGCACCCGAAGCGGTCTATCCCGCGCCGCTCGATGATTGCTATGATGCACTGCGCTGGGCGTCGGCCAATGGCGCGGCCCTTGGTGTCGATACCACGCGGCTGGCCGTTGCGGGGGACAGTGCGGGCGGCAATCTAGCGGCAGCCGTTGCGATCAAGGTCCGCGATGCGGGCGGACCGGCCTTGCGCCACCAGTTGTTGATCTATCCGGTGACCGATGCCGATTTCGCCAATGCCTCTTATGCAGCCAATGGCGGTGGCGCCTATTTCCTCAGCACGTCGGCGATGCGGGCGTTCTGGAAGCATTATTTAGGCGATACCCCGGTGGATGCGGCCCCGCTCGCCGCCGTGCTGCGCACGCCTGACCTTGCCGGCCTTGCCCCGGCCACGGTGATCACCGCAGAATTCGATCCCTTGCGCGATGAGGGCAATGCGTATGCCGCGCGGCTGGCCGATGCGGGCGTGCCGCTCGATCATGCGCAGGCATCCGGCATGATCCACGGCTTTTTCAGCATGACGGCGGCGGTGCCCGATGCAAAGCCATGGGTGGATCGTGCCGCTCGCAACCTTGCCGCGGCATTGGCCTGACCGATCAAAATTGCTGCGCGAGCGGGCAAAGCATTGGCCGTTCGCGCAGTATATTTCCTTTTTTATACGCATTTCGCACTCAATGCTTGCCGTTTGGCCACGAATGCGGTTCACTCTCTCCCATAAATCACAGTCGTCAAATTCGACGGGAGAGGAAACATCACCATGGCCAACCATGACAGCACGACCGATCACGCGCACGCCGCCGTTCCTTTAAGCCCCGCTAAGGGCCTATTGGTGTTGGGCATCGTGGTTGTTGCAGTCGCCGCCTTCATCGGCATCAGCAGCGCGCTCAGCCTGCCATCCGTCTATGGCGGCTTTCTGTTTGTATTCTATTTCACCGGCCTGTGCCACGCAGCGCCGGACAAGTTCGCGCCGGCAGTGGCGGGCGCGTTCGCCGGGCTGGCAACAGCCTTTCTGCTGATGTATTTGCCCGTTGCGATGGGCAACTTGGGCATGGCACTGGCGCTTGGTCTCGTCCTTGCAGCAATCTACGCCTTGATCATGGGCTGGGTACCGTTGTTGGTGAACAATGCGACGATGTTGTTCTTGACCATCGGCACCATCCCCGCCTTGCAACAGATGGCGACTATCGCTGAAATGGCGCTTTCGGTCCTGCTCGCGGCTGTGCTGATCGGCGCAGGGCTCATGGTGCAAAAGATGCGCGCTTAAAGCCGCACCACCAACGGATCGATCCCCCAGGGCGCAAGGCGACTGCCATCGGCAGGCCGTGCGCCCACCGGCAGCGCCTCGCCACCATCGAACACCGCGCCCATCCGGCCAAAGCCGGTGAAGAACGCGGTTTGGATCGCGAGTTCGCGGATTTCGCCCGCGCTGAAATGGCTGCGCAACTCATCAAGCAGGGCCGCATCGATTGCCAAGTGGTTGGTGGCAAAGCGGTCGGCATAGCGGACCGCCACCCGCTCGGCGGCGGACATGTCCGAAGGGGCCTCTGGGCGTTCGAGCGCGCAGACCAGCCCTTCGTCTAGCCCGTCATCCACCGCATCGCCATAGCGGATCGACATGCACGGACGGCACTGGTTGTGAAATGCTACGCGCAGCCGCACCAGTTCCACCAGCCGGGGTGGCAAGGTGCGGTGCGCGCGCAGCGTGGCGTCCAGCGCCATCATCGCGGCATCGAGTTCGGGACGGGGGTTCCGGTCTGGCGTGTTGGTCTCTGGCATGGCTCTGTTCTTCTCTACCCCCATTATGTCCCGCTCCATTCGGCCGAATTGGGCGACGACTTCCTCTACCGCGGCCTTCACATCGTGGCGGCGATAGCCGAGCAGCGCGGTTTCGGCAGCATCCGGCTCATAGCGGATGAAGTTGTTGCGGCCCTGCGGAATCGCCACATCGGGCAATAATGGCAGTTCCTCATCGCGCGTTTCGACCTTGGCCGGATTGCCCACTGCGTCGAAAAACAGTTGGAAATACTGGGCGAAGGACAGGTTCTCGTCCCCCACCAGATAGGCCTTGCCCGGTTCACCCCGCTCCAGCGCGCCCTCGATCGCTTCGGACAGCGAGCGGAACGACATGAAGTTGGTTCCCCCCGGCGGCGCATAGGGCGGGATCGGGATCAGCCCCTTGGCCCATTGGGTATAGGGGTCGAAAATCGCGCTCGGCAGCCCCGGCACAGTCCCCACCATGAACGGCGCATTCACGCTGATCACGTCGAAACCAGGACACCCTTCGGCGCGTGCGCCCTCGCACGCGGCTTGGCGTGACCGGATATAGCTGTTGCCCGCCAGCAATTCCGGCGCGGCTTGGAAATAGAAACTGCCCAGTTGGATCGCACGCTTCACACCCGCATCGCGCGCGGTGGCGAAGAAGGCAGGCAGGGCTTCATGGTTGGCCTTGATCAGATAGGCATCGAAATCCGCGTCTTGCGGGACGTGGCGCGGATCATTGCCCGCAGCAAACACCACCCAGTCGAACCCGGCGAGCCGATCTGCGGTATAGTCGCCCGCCACATAATCCCCCTGCAGGAACGGCATCGCTGCCATCGGCGTATCGGGATGGGCCGGCTTGCGCCCGCCGATGGTGACGTCATGGCCCTGAGCGGCAAGGTGGATGGCGGCATGGCCGCCCAGCGCGCCAGTTCCGCCCGCTACAAAGATCTTCATGGGGTGTGCATCCTTCAATGTTGGTCGATGAGTTTGACCGCTCGCGCGGTGGCAAGGGTTTCGGTGCCGAAGATCGCGTCGACCATCGGCGTCCGGTCAGGGTTGCGGCGCAGTGCTGTACCGCCATCCCCGGCAATGCTTTGGCCGGTGATGGCCAATATCTTGTCGCAAAATGGCCCGCTCATGCTGGGGCGACCGGCTTCAGCGGGCGCAGTTCCTCCCAGTCGACGATCAGTTCGCGCCGGGTAAAGCGCCAGTCGTCGCCATCGCGCTGCCATTCGTCCTGATAACGGATCGCCCAGCAGAGCAGCATGTCGCCACCGGGCTGCGCCACCACATGTTCCGCCGTGCCATAAGTTTCGCCGCGTGCGCTCATGCCGTCGATCTCCACCGTCTGATTGTGGATCAGGTGGCGGGTCGCTTTGAACATTTGGCCCAGCAAGTCGATTGAACCGAGGTTGGCCTCACGCCCGCTGACCGAAAAGCCGGGGCCGCTGATCGTCACGTCTTCGGCCAGCACGGTCCGCCAATCGTCCTTGCTGCGTCGGTCCGCGCCGCGCGCATAGATTTCGGCGGTGCGCCGCAGCGCCAGAATGTCGCTTGGCTTCATGCGGCCGCTCCGGGAATTTTGAGGCCATTGCCGGTAATCATCGGGACCACGGTCCATTCGCCCGTGGGCGTCTGCATCCAGCCCGACGCGGCCAGCGCGCCGCCATCGACATGGATCACCGTGCCCGTCACCCATTCGGCCAGCGAACTGGCGAGATAGAGCGCCGCACCAGCACAATCCGAGGGTCTGCCAAAACGGCCGAGCGGAATCCATTTGTCCATATGTGTGCGGTTTTCGGGCGGGATCATCACGTCCAACGCCACTTGCGGGGTGTCGGTGGTTTCGGGCGCTATATCGTTCACGCGGATGCCCTCGGGCGCCAATTCCAGTGCCAAGCTCTTGGTAAAGCCCGCAACCCCCGCCTTTCCGGCCGCATAGACCGTGCAATAGGGAATGCCGCGATGCGCCTCGATCGACGTGACGTTGATGATGCTCGATCCCGGTGCCGCGGCGCGCAGCAGCGGCAGCATCGCCCGCGTCATGCGCAGCATCTGGCCAAGATTGACGTTGAGGATCTCATCGATCTGGTCTTCGTCCAGCATGGCAAAGGGCAGGGCGTGAACGAAGTGACCGACATTGTTGACCAGTACGTCCAGTCGCCCGCTCTCCGCCGCAATGTGCTTGGCCAGCAGGGCAGGGGTGCCCCGGTCCAGCACATCGCACACGACCACGCGCGCGGTGGGCAGTGCTGCAGCGACATCAGCGGCACGCTGCGGATCGATTTCGGCAATCACGACGCTGGCCCCGGCGGCAACGAACGCTTCGGCAATGCCGCGCCCGATGCCCACCCCGCCACCGGTGACGAGTACCGTGCGCCCGGTAAAATCGAGCGCAGCCGCGGGTGATGCGGTGTTGTTGGTCATGGGAGACTCTCCGGATCATTGTGTTTTATTTCAACGCAACTGATCGCCAATCTTGGAAAATGTCAATTCCATGCGTAGTGTAAGTTGAGATAAATTGCGCAAAAAGGTTGCCGATGCCCCATCCGACGCTTTCCCCGCGCATCTGGAATGCCGTAGACATGGCCGACCAATTCGCCTTGCAGCAACTCGCCTGGGCCTATTGCCACGCCATTGATCGGCGCGATTACGCGCTGCTGCGCACGCTTTACCACGATGATGCGATTGACGATCACGGCGTGATGTTCAAAGGCGGGCCAGACGAATATGTCGCATGGCTGCCCTCGATGATGGCCAATTGGGCGGCAACGGTCCATTCGATCACCAACATGCTGTTCCTGATCGATGGCAACCGCGCCGAAGGCGAGTTGCAAACCGTGGCCTATCATCGCACGCAGGCCACCCCGCAGCGCGAAATCATCGCCGGGGGGCGCTATCTCGATGTTTATGAAAAGCGCGACGGGGTGTGGCGCTTCTTCTGCCGCTCGCTGGTGCTGGACTGGTTCGAGGATCGCGCACTGCAACGCAGGGACGGTCCCGCGATCGACGATGGCGTCGAGACGGGCCAGCCCGACGCCAGCGACGCGGTCTATACCCGGCTTGCGCTGTTTGCCAAGGCGCGCGGCTAGCGCGCGGGTCCTTGGCTCACCAAGCGACGATCTGCCCCGGCGCGCCCGATCCCGATCAGGCGTTCCAGAACGACCGCAGCGAATTCACCCGCCCATCCGGCCCGGTGCGATAGATGTTGATCGCCTTGGTCGTGGCCCGCGTGCCGTCTTTCATGGTGATATGCATTGAAACGAACACCGCCACTTCGTTGCCGCGTGGTTCTTGATGGTGGATGTCAAAGTCGAACGCGCTCTGGAATGCGCTGAACATGTCATAAAACGCCGCAATCGCGGCCTTGCCTCGCTGGCCCACGCCTTCGGGGTCCCAATCATAAGGGCCGACCGGGTCTTCGACCACGGCATCGTCGGTGAACAGTGCCAGCCAGCCCGCGCGGTCGCCCGCCTTGACCGCTGAAAGCGACGTGAACGGGATATCCTTGAGTGCGATCATTGCATGTCTCTCCACTGGGCGCCTTCAGATGATCAGGCGGCCTTCTCCGAATATCAGGCTGGCGGCGGTGTTGTCCGCTGGCCCACGAAAACCGCGCACGCCCAGCGCCTCGCGCGCCTGTGCCGGGGTCAGGTGTAGATAATCTTCCCACTTTACCGTGAACAGGCAGTCAGATTGCAGGCCGACTTCGTGCCCATGGCTGAAATTCGCCCAGAGCGTCGGCCAGACCTGCGGATAATGCAGCATCGTCCGCATCATCCACGGATAGGTGATCAGCGTGTTGGTGGTCAGTAATTCGCCCGCCAGTTCCGGCGAGACGTGCGCAAACATATTGCCGGTGCGCAGGCCCGTCGGAAATATCTCGCCGATCACATCGAACCCGCATTCGCCGATCAGATGGTCGAAATCGTGCGTCTGGCCGGTGCGCAGCGTGAAATAATCAAGATCGGAGGCGGGCGCCCATGACGGGTCCATCTGGCGCTGGGTGAGCAGTTCAAGGCTAAGCCCCTGCTCGATCATGTAATCGTGCAGCAAACGCCCCAGCGATCCCGCCGGGTTCTGCCCGAGATCCTCAAGGGTATAAGAGGAAACGAAGCGTTCCTCGAACCAGCGGTCGAGCGCCTTGTTGCGGCGGCGCTCCTCCTTGATCAGCCGTTCGGCGCGGTCCCGGTCGCGGACGTCATCGATCGCGGGCACCAGCACCGGCAACCCTTGGATCAGGCCATAGTCCGGCCCGTTGCGGCGCAGGCTTTCAGTCGACATCCATTCGCGGATGCGCGGATCATTGAGCCAGCGTGAGGAACTGCGCAGCGTGCTGCCAACATCCATGGGCTTCATTCTCCTGAAACTTGCATGACGCCGTCGGCACTGCCCGCAATCCGTGCCCCGTCGCCATCGCGGGCGCGCAAGGTCGGCGTCGGCGTCAGAACTGCCCCGGACGCAGCAACGCGTCGGACCCGCCATCGACGAACAGCACTTGCCCCAGCAAATACGGTGTCTGTACCGTCAACAGGAACCGGATCACTTCGGCAATTTCCTCGGGCTGGGCATAGGTTTTGCTGACGATGGGATTGCTCCGCTGGATCGCCGCGACCATCACCGGGTCCTCGAACAGCGGCGCGGTCATCGGGCTGAGCACCACACCCGGCCCGATGCCGTTGAGCGAAATGCCCGCGCCCGCCCATTCGGGTTTCACGGCGGCGGCGCGCAGCCAGCGGGTCAGCGCCTTTTTGGAATCGGGATAGGCGCTCATCGGTGCGGCGGCGCAAGCGGCCAGTGCAGCGGCTTCATCACCGGCGAGGCACGCTTCGACCACATGATCGTTGCCCTGCAAGATGGCTGCGGTGGAACAGATCGCCACGGCGCGCGGACTGGCGGACTTGGCCAGCAAAGGACGCAGCCCCTCCAGCGTCGCGACCGCGCCATAATAATTGACCGCAATCGAGATCGGATCGGGGCGTGAAATGCCAGCACCGGCCAGCAGGCTGTCGATTCCGCCGGGTGCCATGCGCTCCACTTCGGCCACCATCGCGGCACGGCCTTCGGGCTTGGACAAGTCGGCCGAAATGTCGGAACCGGAGAGGTCGACGCCGATGACGATGTCTCCGGCGGCGCGGCAAAGCTCGGCAGTGGCCTTGCCAATGCCGGATGCGGCGCCGGTGATGACGATAGTACGGGGCATGGGGTTCAAATCCTTTCGTAGAAAAATGAGCAGACTCGATCGGGCGCGCAGGTCAGCGCGGGTCGATCAGGACTTTGCATTCAAGCGGATTGCCGCGCAGCGCTTCAAACGCAGCGGGCAGTTCATCAAATGTCACGGTGCGCGTGTGCAAAGGCGTGGCGTCGATCTCGCGCCGGGCAAGCGCATCGATCACGGCCGCAAAATCGCGCTCGGTATAGGCCTGGCTATAGGCGATGGTCACTTCCTTGATGAACGCGGTCAAGGGGGGTAGGCGATCTTCTTCAAACAGCACACCTGCCACGATCACCCGTCCGCGTAGCCCCACCAATTCTACCGCCTGATGCAGCAGGCCCGGTGCGCCAACGCATTCAAACACCACGTCGGGCCGCTTGCCCGCGAGCGCGGCAAAGCGCTTGGCAACGTCTTCGCTTGTGGGATCAATCGTGGCGGTGGCGCCCAGCAGGCCGCAGCGGTCGCGCCGCGCCGCCGCTGGTTCGCTGACCACGACATGCTTTGCCCCGGCGGCGCGTGCAAATAGGGCCACCGCCGCACCAATGGGTCCACCGCCGATGATCAGCACCGCCTCGCCCGGGCGGATTGCTGCACGGGCAACGCTATGATGGCCCACTGCCAGCGGCTCAATCATCGCGGCGTCATTATCACCGACCCCCGCCGGCACCGCCTGCAACAGCGATCCGCGCGCGACCACATATTCGGCATAGGCGCCGGGCCGTTCCGGCGTGACACCCGCCCAGTTGCCGTGGCTGCACAGGTTGGGCATGTGCGCATCACACGCTTCGCAAGCGCAGCAGGGGAATAGCGGCAGCGCGGTGACCCGATCCCCCACTTTCCACCCACCAGCAACACCTGCCCCCAGTGCGGCGATTGTGCCGGCGAATTCATGCCCCAGCACGGTGCCCGGGCGGGTGATCCCGGCATGTTGCGTGATGTGTAGATCTGACCCGCAAATCCCTGCGCCACGCACCGCGATCACCACTTCGTCTTCGGCCGGAACCGGGTCGGGGATGGTCTCGATCGTCAGTGGTTGGCCCGCCTCTTGAAACACGGCAGCGCGCATGGGTGTCCTCTCCTGTTCGCCTGCCGCATGCATTGTGGCTCGGCCTGCAGATTCGCGGTGCTTGTACTTCTCAAGCCTGACCAGTTTGCCACTATGCGTAAGTGATTACAAACTTGTTTCGCCTACTCATGCCCAATAGGGTGCGGATGCCACGTGACAGGTGCGGGCGAAATCGCGCAACGGCCTGCCACGCCATGCGCGATCAAGCACTTCGATGCTGACCATGCCAGTATAGCCGCGGGCGCGGCAGGCACGGGCAAAGCGCCCACAATCGAGCACGCCTGTACCAGGGAAAGTGCGGTGATGCATCGTCTCATCGGCCAAGTCTGCGCCCTGTCCGGGCGCCTTGGCGTCATCGAATTCGACATAGGCAATGGCGTCCAGCGGTGCCCCGGCCAAGGCTTCCCACCCTCCGGGATCGTGCGCATGGTGCCAGATGTCGACCAGCGCGCCCGCTCGCGCCGCGCCCACTTCGGCCACGATCTCCAGCGTCTCTGCGAGGGTGCACAGCGAGGTGAACGGCATATATTCCAGCGCCAGCTTCAACCCGCTGCTGTCGAGCAGCGATGCCGCCGTCGCCACCGCTTCCAGCCGGGCGTGGGCATCGGGCGCCGCCACGTTCACCTGCAACATGCGCGCCCCCAGCGCCTCGGCGAAGCTCGCCGCGCGTTGTAGCCCTGCCAGTTGGGCTGCACTGCCATCGATCATGGCGCATACTGCCACGACCTCGCAGCCGATCCCGGCATCTCGCATCCGCTGGGCCAGCGCGGGCAATGTCCCGCCCCCGGCGAGCCACGCCTCGATTGAAGGGCAATCTGGGCCGATCAGGGGAAAGCCCGCCGCGGCCGCGGCCTCGATCCACGCACCGAGATCGCCACTGCCGCCTACCCATGGCGATTCGTTGAAAATATTCAGGCTGAGCCGGTTCATCGCACCGCGTCCGGGCCGCATGGCTCGACATCTTCCGGTCCCCAATACGCGTGCAGCGTGGTGATCTGGCCTGTGGGGTTGAAGGTGCAGACATCCAGTGACCGGATGCGCAGCCGCTCGCCACCGGGCGGGGTGAACTCCACATCGAACACCAGTGCGGCGGCGTTACCGTGCGATCCCCGGATCGGCGCGACGGGCGTGATCTGCGCGCCGAACGCGACTGAATCGCCGAACCATCGCGCAAATTCAGCATAGGTTTTGACGGGCGAGCCGACCGGATCCTCGATCACCGCATCGGGGGCGAACAGCGCGACAAGACCCGCCGCATCGCCTGCGTTGGTGCGATCAACATAGGCCTGTAACGCTGCCTTCATCACGGCCTGCGGGGGAGCGGTGGTGGTCATCTGATTTTCCTGCGGTTGGCGTCCGGCATCTTGACGTGCATAATTGCACAATTAGTGTGCGGCGCAAGAATCTTCGCAAATCGGCAACAAAACAGCTAAACAGCTATGGATTGCGCTGCTCACCCTGGTTCGAAGCGGCGCTACAAAAGGAGTTGATGACGATGGCAACCACCAGCGAATACGGGTTGGGCCCGTTTGTCTTTCCGCGCGGCTGGTTCATGATTGGCCCGGCCACGGATGCCAGCCGCATACCCGCCCCGATCCGCTATTTCGGCAAGGATCTGGTGCTGTATCGCGGTGAAAGCGGCACGCCTTATGTGGTCGATGCCTATTGCCCGCACATGGGCGCGCACCTTGCCAAGAACTCCACGTCGTACATCGTGCGCGATGGCGAGCATGTGGAAGGCGAATCGATCCGCTGCCCGTTCCACGGGTGGCGCTTTGGCCCCGATGGCGCGTGCAACCACATTCCCTATTCGGATTTCGTCCCGAAGGCTGCAAAGCTGCAGACCTATCCGGTGATCGAACGTGCCGGGATCATCTGGATGTGGCACGATCCCGAAGGCCTTGAGCCCGATATCGAACTGCCCAATTTCGGCGGCCATTATGGCGAGCCGGGCTGGGTGGAATGGAAGGTCGACTATATGGGCGATCTGAACAGCCACGGGATCGAGATCGTCGACAACATGGCCGACTTCGGCCATTTTGTGCCGATCCACGGCGCAACTGATTGGCAATATTTCGCCAATGACTTCCAAGGCCCGCATCTCCATCAATATTATAGCGCGGGCCACCGTACGCTGACCGCCAATCCCGACGACTTCCTTGTGCTCGACACTTGGTATGAAGGGCCGGGCTTCCTGCAATCGGAAATGGCGGGCACGTTCGACAGCTTCATTATGATTTCCAACACCCCGGTCGAAGACGGGGTGACGCGAAGCTGGCATGCGCTGATGGTCAAGGTGCACGATGGCAGCCGCGAAACCACCGATGAGGACCGCGCCACCGCGCTGATGTATCAGGAAGCCAGCCGGCTCGCCTTTGCGCAGGATGTGGAGATCTGGGCCAATAAGCGCGCCTGCATCAACCCGCTCGCGTTGCCGGCGGATGGCCCATATGGCAAGGTCCGCATCTGGTATCGTCAGTTCTACAACCCGCGTGACAAGGCCCCCGAAATTCAGGGTCGCGTCAATGGCCTGACGGTCACGTTGGACAAGCGCCCCGGCCATAAGGCCGCCTGACACCCGAACAATCCCGCCCGCGCCTGCTTGCGGGCGGGTGCAAGGGCGGCTGGGAGAGATCGCGATGCTGCCCTTGCAGGAGATATCTGACCGTATTGAGATTCAGGATCTCTTTGCGCGCTACAGCTTTGCGATTGATGAACGTGATTGGGCCGCGCTCGACAGCGTGTTCACCCCCGATGCGAAAATCGATTACACGGAAACCGGCGGGGCCAAAGGTTCGCTGGCCGACATCAAGGCTTGGCTGCCCACTGCGCTTGAACGCTTTCCGATGTTCCAGCACATGGTCGCCACCACCAAGCTGACGCTCGACGGCGATCGCGCGACCAGCCGCACGATCCTGTTCAACCCGATGACCTACCGTGCCGAAAATGGCACGGATCAGGTGTTCTTCATCGGCCTGTGGTATCGCGACCAATTGGTGCGTACCGATGCGGGCTGGCGCATTGCCGAACGGCATGAAGAAATGGGTTGGTCGCACAATGTGCCGCCGATGCCCCCGATCCCGCAGGCCGGCGTGTGAAGACGGTTTTCGGCGGTCTCGCACTCGCGACGCTCGCCGTTCCCGCCTCTTTGCTGCTTGCCGCGCCGGCACGGCAGGTCGCGCCCGATCCGGTCGGCCTGTGGTTTACCGAAGGTCATCGTTCCGCCATCCGTTTTGCGCCGTGCGGTGCCGGATGGTGCGGCCATATCGACCGCGTGCTGATCCCCGATCCCGGCGCGCCCGCCCATGATGTGAAAAACCCTGATCCACGCCTGCGTACTCGCCCGATCCTTGGCCTGCGTCTGCTCGATCTGCCGCGCGCGCAAGCCGATGGCTGGCGTGGCACCGTCTATGATCCGCGCTCGGGCAGGACCTACACCGCCACGGTGCGGCGGACGGGAGCCGATCTGCTGGAGGTTAAGGGCTGCTTGATGATGTTCTGCCAGACGCAAAGCTGGACGGCTCGTTGACATGCTGACCGCTGACATGTTGGAACCGTCAGCCGCGCGGCGCAATATTCACAACCACCCCCCATTTGGAGGGTGGCATCGACAATAGCGCCGCTAGGTTGGCGCAATAAGATTGGGTGAGGAAAGCGGACACAAAATGGCGCAGGAAAGCGGTAGTAGCCTTGATGTGGAATCCCTGCTGGCGCGGGCGCGGCAGGAAACGGGGCTGCAGGATTATGGCGACCTCTGGTTCATGGGGCCGCTCACCAAGCTGGTCGAATATGTGAACGCCGAAGCGGGCCTGATTGCGCCCGATGCCGGTGCAGGCATGCGCATCGCCAGCGCCCTGTCCGATCGGCTGAAGCTGGTCCAATATTTCAAGGATCATCCCAGCGCGCATGACGAGGTGATCGATGTGGCCTGCGCCATTGTCGGCCTGCCGCGCACCGGATCGACCGTGATGCAACGCCTGCTTGCCAGTTCGCCCAAGCTGACCTCGCTGTTCTGGTGGGAAACCACCTTCCCGCTGCCATTCCCCGGCGAAACGCCCGGTGATCCCACGCCTCGGCAGGATCTCGCCAAGCAGGTGGTGGATTCGCTGCTGGAGCTCTGGCCGGATTTCGAAAGCATCGATCCCATTGAGGCCATGGTCGTGTCCGAAGAAGTGATCCTGCTTGATCGCACCTTCCTGTCCACCAGCTATGATTCGATGATGAACGTGCCGTCCTATGGCTTCTGGATGGCCGATCAGGACCATGAACCGGCCTATCGCGACCTGCTGCTGTGGCTGAAGGCGATCCAGCATCAAAGCCCATGGCGCCATGGTCGCCGCTGGGTGTTGAAGACGCCGCATCATGTGCTCGGCGGGATGAATGGTCTGCTGGCCGTGTTCCCAGATGCCAAGCTGGTGATGACCAACCGTAACGTGGCCGATGTGCTGCCGAGCTATTGCAGCATGTGCGCGTCGATGAGCGTCAACACATCGACCACCTATCGCCGCGAGGTGCAGGGCGCCTATTGGACGAGCCGCTTTAAGACCGGGCTGGAACGTTTTGCCGCGCTGCGCAAGACACTGCCCGCCGGGCAGGTGATCGATGTTGATTATCGCGACACGGTCAGCGATCCCATTGGTACGCTTGAACAGGTCATGGTCGCGCTTGACCTTGGCTTTGATGCCGCAGATCGTGCGGCGGCCGAAGCCTGTGTGGCCGACAATGTCCGCGACAAGCGACCACCCCACAAATACAGCGCCGAGGAATTCGGCCTGTCGAAAGACCAGATTGCCCGCGACTTTGCCTTTATGGCGGGCTGAGTAGCATTTTTCGAAACAAATTTCGGGAGAGAGAAACATGATCCTCAAGGACAAAGTCGTCATCATCACCGGCGCTGGGCCGGGCATGGGCCAAGCCACCTGCCGGGGTGCCGCCGCAGAAGGCGCCAAGGTCGTCATCTCGGCGCGCTCGGTCGACGCCATCAACGCGTTGCGGGATGAGATCGTTGCTGCGGGCGGCGAGGCAATCGCCGTGCCGTGCGATGTGGCGCAGACCGATCAGTGCAATGCGCTGGCGAAGGCCGCGCTCGACCAATGGGGTCGCATCGATGGGCTGGTGAACTCGGCCTATTACCACCCCGATTGGGGACCACTTGATGCCCATGCAATCGATCAGGTGCTGCAGGCGATGAACGTCAATGCGGTGGGCGCATTGCGCATGGCGCAGGCTGTGATCCCCACGATGAAGGCGCAGAAATCGGGTGCCATCGTCAATGTTTCCACGCTTGCCACGCGCAAGCCGATGCCGGGCGAGGGCGGCTATGCCATGGCCAAGGCCGCGCTGAACCAGATGACGCGCCAGTTGGCGGTGGAACTGACCGGCACCGGCATCCGCGTCAACACGGCGCTGATGGGCTGGATGATGGGCGCGCCTTTGCGCGGCTTTATCGACGGGCTTGGCGAAGGCGGCCCCGCCTTTGAAACGCAGCGTGCGTCTGAAGTGCCGGTCGGCCATATCCCGGTGGACAAGGATTGCGCCAAGGCGGTCTATTTCCTGCTGTCTGATTATGCCAGCGAAGTGACCGGTGCCGCGCTTGACGTCAACGGCGGCGATTGGGTCGCCCCGTAACGCCGGCGCGGCGCGGCGCTATCCGCGTTGCACATAGGGAGCTAGCCATGAAGAGCGTCATGATCCCGACCCCTGCGGGGCGGCTCCATGCACTCGAAGCAGGCGACGGCCCGCTCGTGCTGATGATCCACGGGTTTCCGGGCCTTGGCTGGTCGTGGCGGCACCAGTTGCCTGCGCTCGCCGCCGCCGGATACCGCGCCGTGGCGGTCGATAGTCTCGGTTATGGGGGCAGCGACCGCCCGGCTGCGGCCGAGGCCTATACCGCAGCGCGGATGCAGGACGCATTCCTCGGCGTGCTCGATTATTATGGCGCGGAAAGCGCCTTTATCGTCGGTCAGGATTTCGGCGCGCAATATGCGTGGAACATGGCGGTACGCAGCCCGGATCGGGTGCGCGGCCTGCTCGCCACCATCCCTTATGACTATGACCTGTGCGGGCGAGCCATGTTGGGGAGCGCACCGCGCTTGCCCGCGGGCGCGCTGGCACAGCCGACTTGCGCCTCGCCCGATCACCTGCCGAGCGAACGCTTTGCCGCGATGGGGCGTGATCACTTCGTTCATTTTCATTATTTCCAGCAAGTCGGCCCCGCGGAACACGAATTGGCGGATCGCGTGGCCGAATATCTCCAGCGCAGTTTCCACGCTTTGTCCGCCAGTGGTGATCTCTGGGCGTGGAAGGCCCTTCCGTCGGAGGGGACGGGGTATCTCGATGCCTTGCCCGATGCGCCGCCGCTCCCATGGTCGTGGCTGTCGCAGGCGGCGTTTGACCGCTTCGTCGAGGGCTATCACCACCCCGATCCGATGCTGCGCTTCATCGGCGGGCTCAACTCCTATCGCACGGCAGACACCAACTGGGTGGAGGGTTTGGCTTGGGCCGATGCCGATGTCACCGTGCCAACGCTGTTCCTGTATGGCGCAGACGATCCATCATTCGCGTTCTTTCCAGATTGGGAGCCGCGCCTGCGCCAGCGCGTACCGGGCCTGTGCGGCATCACCGTGATCGATGGCGCTGGCCATCTGGTGCAACAGGAACAGCCCAAGGCTTTCAATGCTGCGCTGATCGCGTTTCTCAACCGCCTTTGAGTCGCGCCGACAGCCGTTCCTGCAAGAATGCGATCAGGGTCTGCATGGCCGGGCCGGGTGGGGCCTTGGCGCGGTGGAGCAGCCACAACGGGCAATCATGGCGCGGATCGGGGGGGGCCAGTTGGCGCAGACATGGCTCGGCATTGGCGGCAAAGCACCACAGCACCGCACTGCCAAATCCCGCCAGCACGGCCTGTTTTAGCTGGGGCCAGCTGTTGAAGGTGGTAAGCCCGGCTTTTGCCGCCGCTTCTCCTGCCGGATTGGCCGCCCATGGCCCACCGGGCAGGGCTGCGTCGAATTCATGGCCCCAGCCGAGTGGCGGCGTGTCGCCCTTCAGATCGCGCCGCGCATAGGGGGCTTGCGACAATAGCGCCAACTGTACGCCGGACAGGCGCAGCGGCGGCACGCGCACCAGTGCAATGGCCAGATCCGCGCGGCGGTGAGTCACCGCATCAAGCGGGTCCAGTTCGCCCAGCAGCTCGATCGGAATAGCCGGATGGGCGCGCCCGAATTCCAGCAGTTCCGGGAGAAATTCGGCCACCATGCCGGCGCTTGCCGCAATCCGGATCGGATCGCCCAGGCCGTCAGGTGCAGCGAGATCGGCCAGCATGCTCGCCACTTCATGCTCGATCGCCGTGGCGGCAGCCAACAGGCGCTGGCCGGCAGGTGTCGGTCCGGGACCACTTGGCGTTTCGTTGAACAGGGCGATGCCCAGCGATGCCTCAAGCGCGTCGATGCGCCGGCCCACTGTGGTCCGGTTGATATTCAACTGGCGCCCTGCGGCGGTATAGGATCCTGCCCGCACGGCGGCGAGGAAGACTTGAAGATCGCTCCATTCCATCGTCGTGCATAATTGCACAAGTACTGTGCAGTGCAAGACACTTCGCAAAACATCATCAGAATGCGTAAACAAAATCTAATTGCGCTGCGTTCTGCGAGAAAGGTAGCGCGTCATCAGAGGGGGGGAAAGGCCGTGGCATCCGTGAGGCCCGCACCTCTTCTTGGCGCGCCACCTATGGTTCCCACGGGAAACATGCCAACCGTGCAGGCGCTGCAAGAACAAATATAGGGAGAATTCTGATGGCAACTTTTCCGGCAGGCTGCACCCTGCTGTTCGGCGGTAGCGGCGGCATCGGCCAGGGCGTAGCCCGGACCTTCGCCGAACAGGGCAGCGATATTGCAGTCGTCTATCGCAGCAAGCGCAGCGTGGCTGACGCCGTGGCCGATCATGCGCGGGCGCAAGGGCGCAAGGCCAGCGTTCACGCTGCCGATGTGACCGATGCTGCGCAAGTGCAGGCGGTGGTCGATGCCGCGATTGCCGAACATGGCCGTGTCCATTCGATGGTTTGGGCCGCCGGGCCACTGGTCAATCAGCGCTATCTGGCCGACACGCCGATGGAGGAATGGCGTCATGCCTTCGACGTCGAAGTGCACGGCTTTTTTGCGGCGACTCAGGCACTGATCCCGCACATGCGCCAGCAGGGCGGCGGCAGCTTCGTCACGCTGGGATCGGCCGGGCATGATTGGTGGCCCGCACGCGATGGTTTATCAGTGGCGGTCAAAGCCGCCAACGAGCAGCTTGTAAAGGGCATCGCCAAGGAAGAAGGCAAGGCCAATATTCGCGCCAATTCGGTGCTGGTGGGCGTGATCGACGCCGGGCAGTTGCATGAACTCACCCGGCAGGGCCAGCTCGATGAAGCCTGGGTGACCGAAACCCACAAACTATTGTGCCTGAAGCGCTGGGGCAGCGACGCCGAAATTGGCCATGCCTGCGTCTATTTTGCCAGCAACGAGGGTGGCTATACCACTGGGCAGTCGATTTCGGTTTCGGGGGGATTTGGGGTTTGAGCAGCACCACACGCAAAGTTGCCGTGGTCACCGGCGCCAGCCGGGGTGCCGGGCGCGGTATTGCACGCGCACTGGGGGAACAGGGATTTCGCGTCTATGTGACGGGCCGCACGCTCACCGAAGGCGATGCGGATTTGCCGGGCACGATCGGCTCCGCTGCCCAAGCGGTGACTGACGCCGGTGGCGAAGGAATCGCGGTGCGGGTCGATCATGGCAATGCGGATGAAATCGCCGCGCTATTTGCGCAAGTGGAGCGCGAGAGCGGGCGGCTCGACATCCTCGTCAACAATGCCACCGCCTTGCACGATGATCTGGTAAAGCCCGGCCCGTTCTGGGAAAAATCGTCTGATCTGGTGGGCATTCTCGATGTCGGCTTGCGCTCGAATTACCTCGCTTCGTGGCATGCTGCACCGATCATGGTGAAGCAGAAATCGGGCCTGATCGTGTTCACCTCCTCATTCGGATCGGTCTGCTACATGCATGGCGCAGCCTATGGCGCGCAAAAGGCGGGCGTGGATAAATTCGCCGCCGACATGGGCGTCGATTTTCGCGGCACCGGCGTGGCGGCCGTCTCGCTGTGGATGGGGCCGCTGCTGACCGAACGCAGCGCGCGCACGCGCGAGGAGCATCCCGAGCAATATGAGCAGGTCATGGCCAATGCTGAAACGCCTGAATTCAATGGCCGGGTGATTTATGCCTTGTCGCAGGATCCGGACCTTGCCGAACTGAACGGCAAGACGGTGATCACGGCTGAAATGGCTGAAAAATATGGCATAACCGAAGACGAGGGGCGACGGCCTCCATCCTGGCGCGCCATGCTGGGTGACCCGCGCGAGGCGCATCCGGCGATCATCGCCTGATATTTGACGGTTGCAGAAATATTGCGGTTGGTTGGCGTTTTCGCTGAGATCAAGATCACGCCAACCAGCCGCAATTTATTTCACAGCGGCTGGGCCGCGTTCAGATGGAAACGGCGGGCCGATCAACTCCCATTCCACATCCGACAAACGCCCACGGCCCGCCGCGCATCGGGGTTGCGATGCTGTGAAATCTTGACCATCTTGCTACGCAGATAGGTCCAGCAGCAACGGGTAGTGCGCGGGATTCGTATTTCGATTTGCTCATGGCTGCGAAAAGAATTTGGGCGAGGCCTGTTTCCACGCTTTCGGCGCATGGCCGAATGCTGCTAGGCTGCGGCCACGCGAACATGACGGATAGAGATGAGAGGACAAGAATTCGATGGGTAATAGACTTGCAGGTAAGGTCGCGATCATCACCGGCGGCGCACGCGGCATGGGCGCGGCAACCAGCCGCCTGTTCGTCGCGGAAGGCGCCAAGGTCGCCATTGCCGACATGCTGGACGCCGAAGGCGCGGCGCTTGCCGCCGAACTGGGCGAAAACGCACGCTTCTGGAAGCATGATGTGACCAGCGAGGCCGCTTGGGCAACGCTGGTGGGCGACGTGGAAGTGGCATTTGGCGGCGTGGATGTGCTGGTCAACAACGCCGGGATCATCATTTTCAAGAGCCTGTTGGACACCAGTGCCGAGGACTATAAGCGCGTCCTCGACGTCAACCTTGTCGGTGAATTCCTCGGCATCAAGGCGGTCGCGCCGGGTATGATCGCACGTGGCAAGGGGTCGATCATCAACATTTCGTCGGTCGATGGCATGAAGGGCGCAAACTGTCTGGCCGCCTATGCCTCGTCCAAATGGGGCGTGCGCGGGCTGACCAAGGTGGCCGCGATGGAACTGGGCCACAAGGGCGTGCGGGTGAACTCGGTGCATCCGGGCGGGGTGGACACGATCATGAGCAACCATAGCGGCGTGCCGCGCGAACAGTTGAACGGCAATTATGCCAATGTGCCGTTGCAACGCATCGGCGGGCCAGAAGAAGTGGCCGCCGCCAGCCTGTTCCTCGCCAGCGATGACGCATCCTATATCCACGGCACCGAAGTGGTGGTCGATGGCGGCATGACTACAGGCGTCTATTACAGCGGCTTCCCCGGCTCACCGGGGTTCTGAGCCGAGCGGGCGCGCGTGGCGCGATCCGCCTCACCATGACCGCAGGGCAGGGCCATGATCCAGCCATGCCATCCCGATCCGGGCCGGAGGACTGATCCTCCCGGCCGGATCGGGCTAGGGTTGGGGTCAGGGTCAGAAGGTGCGGACCTGACCCCCGTCGACCATCAGCGTCTGCCCGGTCACATAGGCTGCAAGGCTGCTCGCAAGAAATACGGCCGAGGCACCGATGTCGGTTTCAGGATCGCCGATGCGGCGCAGCGGAACCTTGCTGATTTGGCCATCATAGGCTTCGGGAAAATGCTTGCGCCAATTCTCGACACCCGGCGACAGCGCAAAGGGGCAGATCATGTTCACGCGCACCCCATGTTCGCCCCATTCGACGGCAGCGGTCTTGGATAGCGAGCGGATCGCCTCTTTCGCAGCGCCATAGGATGCTTGCGTCGGCATCCCCTGAATGCCCGCACCGCTGCCGAAGTTGATGACGCAACCGCGTGTTTCCACCAGATGCGGGAAGGCCGCCTTCATCAACAGGAAGGTCGGCCAGAAACCGGTATCGAAGGCGATGTTCATCGCCTCGATCGAGGTGTCGACGAGCGGCAATTGGACCGAGGCCTGCGCCGCGTTGACCAATATGTCCAGTCGTCCGAACAATTGTACCGCATGATCGACGATACCGGGCAGGGCATCGCGATTGGCAAGATCGACGGGCATGAAATGCACCGGGCCGAAGGCGGCGAGTTCTGCGGCGGTGGCTTCACCTAGTTCGACTTCGCGATCGACGATCAGCACGCTGGCGCCTGCCTTGACGAAGGCGGTGGCGACGCCCTTGGCTACACCACGCGCGGCACCGGTCACGATGGCGGTTTTGTCTTTGAGCAACATATCCCGAAATCCTCGTATTTTTGACATTTGCGTTATCAAATTTCCTATCGACCTTCCTATTTCATCGTAATATGGATTTGAAATAGAAAATATGCGGAATCTATCAGATCCCTGATAACGCTTCATCCGCCATGCGAGGGAAACCCTGATGACTGAACTTACCCCCCAACTCGGCGCGCCCGGCACGGCTGTTGTGATTACCGGCGGCGCATCGGGCATTGGCCTGTCTACGGCACAAGCGCTGGCGGCGGTGGGGCGGCCCGTGGCCTTGTGGGATATCAATGCCGATGGCGCAAAGGCTGCCGCCGCCGCGATTGCCGCGCAATATGGCGTGGCCGCGATCGGGCAAGGCTTGGACTTGCGTGATCCGCAGGCGGTGGCGCCCGCCGCGTTGGCAACGCGCGCGGCGCTGGGGCCGGTGGGCGGCATCGTCCATGCGGCGGGCACGGCGGTACAGACCGGGATCGAGGGCGTGACGCCCGAGAATTTCGACGCGGGCATGGGGCTGCATGTGCGTGCGCTGATCTTGTTGACCCAGGCGTTCTTGGAAGATTTGAAGGCCAATCCGGGTAGCGCGATCGTGGCCGTCGCGTCGATCAACGCGTGGTTCGGCTCGGCCATGATCCCGATCTACACGGCGGCCAAGGGGGCGGTGATATCGCTGGTGCGGTCGATGGCGGACGAGCTTTCGCTGTCTGGCGTGCGCATCAATGCCGTCAGCCCGGGGATGATCGACACGCCGATCCTCGGCGAAATGCGTGATAGCATGAAGCAGCTTTACGGGCCGCGCATCTTCTTGGGCCGGTTCGGCGAGCCGGACGAACTCGCGCGCACCATCCGCTTCCTGCTGTCGAATGAGGCCAGCTATATCACCGCGACCGAGATCGTGGTTGATGGCGGGATCCGGCATTCGCAGCGTCCTTGAACGGAATAAAGTGAACTGAGCGGCGGGGTAAATCCCGTACCGAGACGGATTGAGGGAGACAGACATGCGTTCGATCATCGTGACCGGCGGCTTCGGCATTTTGGGCCGCGCCGTGGCAGAGGCCTTTCGCGCGCAGGGTGACCGCGTGGCGCGCATCGACTTTGCGCCTGCGGCAGCCGATGCCAATCCCGGCGGGTTGGACATCGGTGGCGTGGACCTGACCGATGCCGCCGCAACGGCACAAGCGGTGGAGCAGGTGATCGCCGCGCAGGGCGGGATCGACGTGCTGGTCAATGTGGCGGGCGGCTTTGTGTGGCAGACGCTGGACGATGGCGGGCCGGAAACATGGGCGCGGATGTTTGCGATGAACGCAACAACCTGCGTGACCATGACCAAGGCCGCGTTGCCCACGCTGAGCGCCACATCGGGGGCCGCGATCATCAACATTGGGGCAGGCGGTGCGATTCTTGCAGCCGCAGGGATGGGCGGTTATGCCGCGTCCAAGGCAGCGGTCCACAAGCTGACTGAAAGCCTGGCCGCCGAACTGGCGGGCACCGATTGCACGGTGAACGCGGTGCTCCCCAGCATTCTTGATACGCCGACCAATCGCGCCGATATGCCCGATGCGGATCCGTCGCAATGGGTAAAGCCTGCGTCGCTGGCGCAAGTGATCCTGTTCCTTGCCTCCCCCGCCGCGCGCGCGATTTCGGGCGCGCTGATCCCGGTTTCGCGCGGGGGCTGACGCGCTTCAGGCGGGCGGATAGATCACGCCCGCCTCGCCGCTTTGGGTTTGCCACAGCGCATCGCGCCGCACGATTCGCCAGCCTGTGGGACGGCGTTCCCAGCGGTCGATATATTCGCCGTTGCTGTCGAACACCGGGCCAAGCGGGTCGCTGGCGCGCTGGTGGCGGGCCTGCACATAAGCTCGGCTTGTAGCGGTGATCGCGCCGGGATCGACGGTGATCATCATGCTGCCGATCAGGTGCTGGCTCGGACCGCAGACGTCGAGAAAGCGGCGCATGTTGGCGGTGAGTGCGGCCATGCCCACCTGTTCGCCAAGGCCGTAATCGAAGGTGAGGTCGTCGGCGAAGACGTCGCCCAGCGCGTCCCACTGCTTGCCATCAAGGATGCGGGCAAAGCGGGCCAGCCCATCGCGGATCGCGCGTTCGGCAGCGAGGTCCGCCAATGCGGGCGCGGTAAGGCCGGTGGCCGGCGTTTCATCGACCACGAACATGCGCGTGGCGGCGCGGTCGAACACATTTTCCTCATCATCGGCGATGGCTTGTGCCACGTCGGGCTGACCGGCGCAGGCGAGGAAGCGGTCATAAGCGGCGCGATTGGCAAAGCGCATTTCAGTGACGCTGTCGAAATCCACGGCCGCCACGGCGCTTTCAAACGCACCAGCGCGATCGACGTAGTTACGGCGATAGTCCGCAATTTCGGGCAGGAGCGACAGGATCAGCGGGGCGTGGCGGGTTTCATAATATGCGATGAATGCAGCGCGCGAGAGGCCGGGCTTGGCCTTGAGCAATGCGATGACCTTGATCATGCCGTCTCTCCTTTGAACATGTCTTCTGCAAAGCTGACCACGGTGCGCACGGCTTCGCCGCTTTTCATCAGGGCAAAACCTTCGTTCACGCTGGCCATCGATAGGCGGTGGGTGACCAGATCATCCAAGTTGAGGCGGCCTTCGGCATAATGGTCGAGCAGGCCCGGCAACTGGCTGCGCCCTTGCATATTGCCCATAAACGACCCTTTCACCGTGCGCCCCAACTGCAGCATGAACGGCACGATCGGCATTGTCTCGCCATCTGCCGGCACGCCGAGGATGACCGTGCAGCCCCAGCCGATCCGTGTTGAATCAAACGCCTGCTGCATCAGCCGAACATTGCCGACACATTCGAAGGCGAAGTCCACGCCGCCGCCGGTGAGCGCCTGAATGGCTTCTACCGCATTGACCTGCGCGCCGTTGATGAAGTCGGTCATGCCAAAGCGGCGACCTTGGGCGTCGCGCATGGGGTTGATATCGATGCCGATAATGCGGCTGGCCCCGGCTAGGCGCGCGCCTTGCACCACGTTCAGCCCGATGCCGCCAAGCCCGAACACTGCAACCGTCGCACCCGCTGCGACATGGGCAGTGTGCAACACCGCGCCTACACCCGTCGCCACCGAACAGCCGATGGTGCAGGCCAGGTGAAAGGGCACGTCCTTGCGGATGGGGGCGACATTGCGTTCGTTCATCACCACATATTGGGCCAGCGATCCAACGCCGGAGTAGGCCGAAACGCGCTCGCCATTGAGCGAGAACGGTGTTGGTTGCGTGGCAATTTCGCTCAGGAACACTTCGCACAAATTGGTCTTGCCCGAACGGCAATTGCCGCACTGGCCGCATTCGCCGATGGCGACCGGGATCACGTGGTCGCCCACTTTCACCGATGTCACCTTGGCCCCGACTTCGCGCACAATGCCCGCCCCTTCGTGGCCGACGACGACGGGGAAGGGATAGGGCGCGGCCTTGCCTTCCAATTGGCTGAGATCGGTGTGGCACAGGCCGCTGGCGATGATTTCGATCAGCACTTCGTCATCGCGCGGGGCGGCAAGGTCCAATTCTTCGCGCACCAGCGGCGTGTTGGGCGCGTGGGCGACCATCGCCCATGTCTTGCGGATCGGGGCGGGAAACGTCGTTGTCATCTGGTGTCTCCGGGAAGTTCTATGGGCGCGGGCGGGGCCTTGCCCAAGATCATGTCGGCGGCTTTTTCCGCGATCATCGCGACGGGGATGGCGGTGTTGCCGCCGGGGAGATGCGGCATGATTGAAGCATCGACCACGCGCAGGCCTGACAGGCCGTGAACGCGCAAGCTCGCATCGACCACGGCCAGCGGATCGTTGCCCATGCGCGCGGTGCCGACTGAATGGTAATCGGCCTCGGCGGTGGCGCGGATATAGGCGTCGAACTCCCCGTCGGCTTGCACCGCAGGGCCGGGAGCGATTTCCTCGCCGCGCATGTCGTCAAACGCGGGCTGGTTGAAAATGCGGCGAGCGATCTTCACGCCTTCGCGCATCACGCGGCGGTCGTTCGCGGTGGCGTTGTAATGCTGGTCGATCACCGGGGGTGCCGAGGGATCTGCGCTGGCGAGCGTAATCGTACCACGCGCTTCGGGCCGGGCGACGTTGATATGGGCATAGAAGCCGTGCATCGGCACCATCGTCCGACCGTTGTTGCCGAATAGCGCCGAGACGAGCAGCATCTTGATATCGGGTTCATCGAGTGCTGGGTCCGACTTGACGAAGCACGCGACCGACATGCCCGGATCGGCCAAGGGGCCAGTGCGGGTGAGCAGATATTGCCCCATCGCGAATGCGCCGCGCAACGGGTTGAGGTAGCGCAGCATCGAATATGGCTTGGTCGAGCGATATTTGACATGCGCGGCAAGGTGATCCTGTAAGCCTTGCCCCACGCCGGGCAGGTTTGCGACCACGGGCAGGCCATGTTCGGCCAGATGCGCAGCGGGGCCGACGCCTGACAGCATCAAAAGGTGCGGCGTGTTGATCGCACCCGCGCACAGGATCACTTCGCGGCGTGCGCTCGCCTGCTTTTCCGCACCATCATGCAGAAAGGCGACCCCAGTGGCGCGCGTGCCATCGAACAGCACCCGGTGCGATGGTGCATGGGTGAATATCGTGAGATTGGCGCGTTTCGTTACCGGGCGCAGATAGGCGGATGAGGCGCTGGAGCGGCGCCCCTTGCCCACGGTCAGATCGACGGCGCCGAAGCCTTCGCGCGACGCGCCGTTGAGATCGGCGCAGAGCGGAAAACCCGCCTGCTGCCCGGCGGTCAGGAACGCGCGGGCGAAGGGATGGTCCTGCCCGGCGCGCGTGACCTGGATCGGCCCATCCGTGCCGTGCCACAGGTCTTGCGAGGGGGCGTAGCTTTCGAGCCGTTTGAAATAGGGCAGTACATCGGCGAAGGACCAGCCACGGTTGCCCGCTTGCGCCCAGCGGTCATAGTCGGAATGAAAGCCCCGGTCATAGGTCATGCCGTTGATTGAGGAGCCGCCGCCCAGCACTTTGCCGCGCGGCAGGTAGAGCATCCGGCCATCGAGATGGACTTGAGGCGCGGACATGAACTTCCACGCGTGGCTACCCGACATCATGATGGGCAGCAGACCACCCGGCGCGGCGATCAGCGGGCTGTTGTCCTTGCCGCCCGCTTCAAGCAGCGCCACGCGAACGGATGGATCGGCGGAGAGCCGGTTGGCGAGGATGCAGCCGCCGACGCCGCCGCCGACGATGACATAATCGAATTCAAGTTCGCGCATGGCTTTTTGCCATTCCTTTCAGATCCTCTGTGGTGGCCACCTTGGCCACGCAACGCGCACGGTGCAACGCGCGGGCCTCGCGGCGCAGCGCATTCGTGGCGCAGAATGTTCTATCTGGCATCATAAGCGCCATCACGCAGCTTGGGCTTGGCGGCCATTGTGGGTTAGCTGCCCACATAGGGCGAAACGTGCCGCCAAGGAGAGCCGATGTCGATAGATGGCCAACCGCAAGGACCGCTGATGGTCGTCGCGAACCTGGAACTTTGCCAGGGCCACGCGCGCTGTGAAGACTTGTGTCCGCAAGTGTTTTCAACCGATGCCGTGGAAGGCAAGGTGGTGATCGTCCATCCGGTATTCCCGCCGGAGCTGGAAGATAAGGTCCGCCTTGCCGTGCGCAATTGCCCGGAGGGTGCGTTGCGTATTGCGCGCCAGAAAGCAGCGGGCGCATGACGCTGCATTTCCAACCGTCGCCGCCCGACCACGTGCCGGCAGACCGGATCGTCGATTTCGACTTCTTCCATATTCCCGAAGGCGTGACCGACCCGGCAGAGATCTGGCATGATCTGGTGCGTCGTGGCGTGCCCAAGATCTTTTACACCCCCCGCAACGGTGGGCACTGGGTGTTCCTGAACTACGCCGATATCGTCGAGGGATATCGCGACTATTCGATCTTTTCCACCTATCAGACACCGATCCCGCCGATTGAGCCGTTTCCGGTGGTGCAGCCACAGGGCGTCGATCCGCCCGAGCACAAGGTGTTCCGCAGCCTGCTGGCACCGATGTTCACGCCGATTGCCGTGCGCGGCATGACCGACGAAATCCAGCGCCGCGCCATTGCGCTGATCGAGAGCTTTGCCGACAAGGGTGAATGCGATTTCATCGGCCAATATGCCGAACGTTTCCCCACGGCATTGTTCCTCTATCTTTTCGGACTGCCCGAATCGCGGCTCGACGAGTTCCTTGACTTGGCCAACATGTTCTTCCGGTCGACCGATCCGGAAGCGCGCGCGAAGAATATTGTCGAGATCTATGCGGTGCTCGACAAGCTGTTCCGGGAAAAGCAGGACAATCCCGGGACCGACATCGCCAGCGTGATCGTGACATCGCGCGATCCGCAAGGGGCGCCGCACGACTGGACCGATATCCTGAACTGCGGGTTTCTTCTGTTCGTGGCCGGGTTGGACACGGTGACCAATACCATGGCCTATATTTGGCGCTATCTGGCGACAACGCCCGCCGCGCAGCAGCATTTCCGCGACCGGCTGGACGATCCCGATGCGTTCCTGCTGGCGGTCGAGGAGCTGATGCGGATCAACGCGGTGTCGAATATCTATCGACGGGTGACGCATGATTGCGAATATAAGGGCGTGCAATTTCGCCAGAATGATCGCGTGATTTTGCCCAATACGGTGGCCAACCGGGATCCCAAGGTGTTTGAAAATCCCGATATGATTGACCTTGATCGTGCGGTGAATGTTCACGTCACTTTCGGCGTGGGGCCTCATCGCTGCGTGGGTTCCCATCTTGCGAAGCGGCAGGTGATGGTGTCGATGCAGGAATGGCTGAAGCGCATTCCCGCATTCGAACTGTCGCCCGATCAGTCCGGACAGACCGTGTTCGGTGGTTCCGTCATGGGCTTTTCCGGCATGAAGTTGCGCTGGTAGCACAGCTTCAGCGCGGCGCGCCGTCAAGCGCCAGCGTCAGCGCCTCTGCGGTGCAGTCGCTGGCGGGTGGTGATGGCAGGCTGGTCGCCAGTTCTGCGCGGGCAGCGGCGAGATCGGCGATGAAGGCCGGGGCGGATTGCAGGCGCGCAAAGGTGGCAGCGGCCACCGTGCGGCCCTCTTCCACATCAGACAGCCAATGCACATTGCAGATGCGGCGGCTTTCGCCAAAGGCGCGCCCACGCGCGACCAGCACTGACGTGCGATCAGGTAGCAACTGCGCCAGCACGAGCGCCCAGCCATATCCGATGGCGCTGTGGCCTGATGGGTAAGAGCCATCCTTGCGCAGCATCGCTTCGGCCTGTGGCGTGCAGGTGGGTGCGCCATTGGCCATGAACGGGCGCGCCCGCTGGTACTTATTCTTGGCGCCATAAGTGGAAAAACCGAAGTCGATCATGGTGTGGCGCAACAGCCGGTCGAGTGCGGGGGTTTGCTGCGGGCCGATGGCGATGCCTGCCGCGCAGGAAAAGGTGGCGGTGGCATTTGCGCCGAATAGGTCGGCATCGCGCGCGGCCAGTGTCCAGCGTGGGCCATCGTGCAGGGCAAGGCCGCGGCGCGAGGCTTCGAGATCGCGCGCCTCCGCCCCCGATCCCGGCGCGGGCGGCGCGGGGAGCAAGACCAAGCTGTCCACCTTTTCCGCCGGGGTGAGATAGCCCGAAGGGATGGCGCCCCCCGGCATGGGCGGGAGCGCGGGCGGGACATCCGCCGCGACCGCAGCGCCCATCAGCGCGGCAATGCAAATTGGGGTGAACCAAATTGAGGCGAACAGGGCTTTGTGGGTCATGAAATATCGATCCGTAGCTGTTGGATTACGCGGGCTGCTGGCCGATGGCCTTTGCCGCGCGGCGGCCGGAAAAGATGCAATCGGCATAAGATAGGCCGCTGACATAGAGGTTGGAACAGATGCCGACCGCGTTACGCCCGGCGGCGTACAGGCCGGGAAGTGGGGTGCCGTCCAAGCCCTTCACCGCGCCGGTTGTTTCGTCCACCAGCAATCCGCCCACAGTCATGCAGGCGATGGGGAACATGCGCGCGTCGACCGAGGCGTCGATGGCGTAAAACGGGCCTTGGGTCAGTTCGGCCATGTCTGCGCGCGATTTGTGGAAACGGTCCGGCGCTTCGCCGCGCGCCGACTTGTTATAGCGGGCAAGTTCCTGCGCGAAGTGCTTGGGAGAGAGACCAAGCTTGCGGGCTAAGGCCTCTGGCGTGGGGGCTTTGACGGCGGCGAACAGCGCGTTGACCAGCGTGATATCGCGCTGGAAGCCGAGCACCCCCTTGGCGAAGGCATCGCGGAACGATTGGCGGAACAATCGGCGATCGAGGATGATGGTGCCACGCCCGTTGTTGCGTTCGATCATCTCGTCGCCGATGCGCGCGCCATACCATGTTTCGTTGACGAAGCGTTCGCCCGTGCCATTGACCAGCATGCCCTGACCCCAAGCGCGCGGGGGTGACAGAAAGCGCCAGGCCGAGACGCGCTCCATCAGGCCGGTTTGCGCGCCTGCGGAAACGCCCAGCATGATGCCGCTGCCATTATCACCCAGCGTGCCATTGGGCAGGCCGGGGGCATATTCCGGTGCGAAATGTGCAACCATTGCCGGGTTGCAGATGAAGCCGCCCGCGCTGAGTACGATGCCGCGTCGGGCGCGCAACCATATGCTGCTGCGGGCCGAGGCTTCGAGCGCACGGGCACGCGCAAGATAGCGATAGCCGATGGCGAAAGTGATCCGCGCACCGGGGAAGGTAGGCGAAAGCATCGCCATCCATCGGTTGGCCTGTGCCGTCAGACGCGAATGGCGGGCGCGGATTGCCGGATCGGCCAACCATTCCACGCGCACGCCAATGACGCGGCCCGTGCTGTCGAGTGCGAGTTGACGTGCTTCGGCTTGGGTGCGGAAATCGAGGCCAAGGGCAAGCGCAGCAGCGCGCAACGGGTTATAAATGCCCGCCCCCAGTCCCCACGGCTTCTTGCCATTGCGGTGCACGGTGCGGTGGCCCCGGGCGGCGGGCGGCGTGGCATCGCAGAACGGCGCGGCAAGGCTGCTGTCCGGGTGGTAGAGGAACTGATCGAGCGGGGGGTATGAGGTCTTGTCCGGGTAATAGGTAGCGCTGAACGGCGCCCCATGGGCGCGCAGCCATTCGAAATTTGCGGCGCTGTTTTCGCAGAACTGGCGTAGCGTTGTGGGCGCGACGACATCGCCTACTTCGCTGCGCAAATAGGCTTCCATCGCGCTGGGATCGTCCGCTATGCCGGCTTCGCGCTGGATCGAGGTGCCGCCGCCCGCATAATAGACCCCGCCGTTGGCCGCTGAGGAGCCGCCGCCGTCATATTGATCAAGCGCGATCACCGAGAGACCCTGTTCGAGCGCGTCGAGCGCGGCGGCGACACCACCGCCGCCAAGGCCGACGACGATCATATCCGCCTCAGCCTGCCAATCATGCGCATCGGGATCAGCAAGGCGCAACGGGGCATCGATGGCCAGACCCCAGTCGGTGATGGGGGCTTCTGGCGCAGGGATCGGTGCGCGTGGCCGCTTGCTCCACGCCCGCGCCCAAGGGCTGGGTGGCGCAAGCCGATCAGGCACTTCAAGGGATTTCTGGCTGGCCATCGGCGCGTCTCCCGTCGCATTCCCGGGTGTGGCTTATTGGTTACGCATTTGCGTATAATTTACACCCTAGTTGTAACGCATAAGCATATTTCTTGCGATTTATGTCAACAGAACATATGGTATTCGCATTCATCTGGTACGCGATCTTTTATCATTGTGACCTGCAGGAGAGGATAACATGAAAAAACTTCTGGCCGCTACGGCCCTGACGAGCTTGTCGTTCATCGCGATTCCCGCATTTGCGCAAGACAGCAGCGCGCAAGGTGCCACCACAGATTCGGGCATCGGCGAAATCGTTGTCACCGCGCAGAAGCGCTCGGAAAACATTCAGAGCGTGCCGATCGCGATCTCGGCCGTGGGCAGCAAGTTCCTCGAATCGCGCGGCATCACCTCGATCGACGGCCTGGGTGCGATCGCGCCGAACGTGAAATTTGAACGCGCGCCTTCGAACAAGACGATCTCGCAGATTTCGATCCGCGGTTCGGTGACGATCAACCCGGCGGTGACATGGGAGCCGGCAGCCGGCCTCTATCTGAACGGGGTGTACATCGCCAAGGCGCAAGGCTCGATCTTCGACGTGGCCGATCTGGAGCGCGTGGAAATCCTGCGTGGGCCGCAAGGCACGCTCTATGGCCGCAATGCACTGGCAGGGGCCGTGAACCTGGTCCCCAAGATGCCGAGCGGTGAACTGGGCCTCAAGGGCGAAGTGAGCTATGGCAATTACGATGCGTGGAAGGGCCGGGCCGTACTCGATCTGCCGTCCTTCGGTCCCTTCTCGCTGAAGCTTTCGGGCCAGATTCAGAAGCGCGACGGCTTTATCAAGGTGGTGTCCAACCCCTATCCGGAAGTGCTCGCTGCGGGGCCGAACTCGGTCGACCGCACCAATGACGTGGACGGCAAGAGCGGCATGGTGCAGCTCCGCTTCCACCCGGAAGGCAGCGACTTCACCGCCGACTATATGTTCGATTACAGCAAGTTCGACCAGCGACCCGACTATGCCCAATTGTTGGGCGTCAACCGCAATGGCGACGCACGCGACATCTTCGATCCGAACTCGGTAAGCTATCCATATGCTGGGGCTTATTTCCCGCTCAACTTGTATGATCGTTCGGATCGCCAATCGACCGCTTCGCTCGACGCCAACCCGCTGTATGAAAAGTCGCGCACCTATGGTCATGGTCTGACCATGGCGCTCGATCTTGGCGATGCGACGATCAAGTCGACCACCGCCTATCGCAATCTCAAATGGGCTGACTCGCTTGACCTCGACGGTTCGCCGCTGCCGGTGGCGCTGACCCAGCGTGACACCAAATTCCATAGCTGGAGCGAAGAACTTCAGGTGACCGGCAAGGCGCTGGACAACAAGCTGAACTATGTTGCCGGCCTGTTCTACTATAAGGAAAAGGCCGAGACGCTGGGGCCGCAAAGCTTCTTCGGTGGCGGCGCATCCTATCAATCTGACTATGGTTCTCATACTGAAGCGCTCGCGGCTTATGCCCAGCTCGACTACAGCTTCACGGATGCCCTGAAGCTGACACTCGGCGCACGCTACACGCACGAGAAGAAGGACATCTCCCGCTATTTCCGCATCAATTATGACGCGGCCAATAGCATCACCTCGCCGCTGGTGGTGGCAGACCTGCCTTATGGTTCGGTGCCTGACGCCAAGTATAACAACTTCAGCCCGGCGGTGACGCTGTCCTATCAGGCGAGCAAGGACATCAATGTCTATGCCCGCTTTGCGCAGGGCTTCAAGTCGGGCGGGTTTAACGGCGAAACCAACAGCTTTGGCGCACCGACGGCCGATTGCCCGACGGGCGCGATCGAACTGTGCAACCCGTATCGCCCTGAAAAGGTCAACAGCTATGAAGTCGGCCTGAAGACGCGACTTGCCGACGGCAAGGTGATCTTCAACGTTGCCGCCTTCTGGGACGAGCACAAGGACATCCAACTTTCGGTGTTCAAGGCGGGTGCAGGCGCTTCCTCGATCGTGAACAACGCCGCCAAGGCGCGTATCCGCGGGCTGGAAATCGAAACCGTGCTGCGCCCGGTCGATGCGTTGACGATCAACGCCTCGCTCGCGTTCATCGATCCCAAGTATAAGAGCTATATCGAGGCGGTGAATGGCGTCGACACCGACGTTTCCGATAACCGTGCGTTCCCGCACACGCCCAAGACCACCGCATCGGCGGGCGTGGATGTGCGTGTGGCGCAGGGTGACTGGGGTCGCCTGAACATCTCGGGCGATATCAGCTATGTCTCCAGCTACTATACCTTCCCTTATGCGCTGACGACGGCAACGGCTTCGGACCAGAACGCCAACAACACCAAGTCCAAGGGGCGCACGATCGTGAATATGCGCGCCGGGGTCGCGGAGTTGCCGCTGGGTAGCGCGAAGATGGAAATCTCGTTGTGGGTCAAGAACCTGATCAAGGAGAACAACCCGTCGAACTTCATCGACTTCGGTCCCGGCTTCGGTGGGCTGACGGTGGGGTATTTCCCCGATCCGCGCACTTATGGCCTGACCGTAGGCGCGAAGTTCTGATCCTGATGTCCGGCCCCTTTGCCAGCGGTGAAGGGGCCGGAATTTTTAATATTGCCAACCCATAATAATAAGACCGGGAGAGTCAGATGTTGTTCGAAGGCAAGAATGTCCTGATCACCGGGGCCGCGTCGGGCATCGGCCGTGCGACCGCGATCCGCTTTGCAGCAGAAGGCGCGCGCGTCACCATTGGCGATAAAAACGAAGCCGGGCTGGCGGAAACCGCCGCGATGATGGCGTCTGTCCCCGTAATCCAGCCATTTGATGCGGTGGATGCCGAATCCTGCCGTCAACTGGTCGCCGTGGCCGCGCGCGATGGGCTGGACGTCCTGTGCAACATTTCGGGCGTGCTCAAATGGGGCCGGACCGAAGACTTTCCCCTCGACGATTTCGACCTGGTGATGGCGGTGAACGTCCGCAGCGTGTTTACACTGTGTCAGGCGGCACTGCCGCACCTGCTGGCGAGCAAGGGCAATATCGTGAACACCGCATCTGCGGCGGCGTTGCAGGGCATTGCCTATACGGTGGCCTATGCCGCGTCGAAGCATGCCGTCGCGGGCATCACCAAAAGCCTGGCCGTGGAATATGCTGCGCAAGGTTTGCGCGTGAACGCGATCTGCCCGGGGCAGGTGAACACGCCGATGACGATGCAGACCGCGTTTCCGGAAGGCATTGATTACAACCTACTGATGCGTAACGCGCCCAAGCTGCTGGACGGATCGTGCGAACCGGAAGATATTGCCGAGCTGTTTGCCTTTCTTGCCAGTGACAAGGCGCGCAAGATCAGCGGTGCGCTGTTCACAATTGATGGCGCTCAATTGGCGGGGTGAGCAGGATGCGCGCAGCCGCCTCCCCATTCAGCAGGGCGTTGGCGCGGTGGACCACGCGCCAGCCCCCATATGCACCACCCGCCGTGCGCGCCAGCGCCCAGCGGTTGGCGGAGACGCGACGGGCTTCGAACCCGTTGGCCCCATTGCAGAACACGACTGAATGGCCCCGCGCCAGTGCATGATCGCCCTCCAGCGTGACCGCGACGGGCCCCAAGACATGGGCACAACCATCGGCCATAAGCGCCTGATGGATAGGCCCTTCGATCAGCGCGGCAATCGCCGCATGTCCGCGCGCCGGCGCAAATCCGACGATTTCATAGACCCCGTCGTCGGTCCACAATGCGGCGATCGCCGGCGCATCGCCAATATCGGCGAGCGGGCCGTAGCTGGCGATCAGATCGCGGATCGCCTCGCGATCCTCCAGCACGCGTAGCCGCTGATTGAACGCTTCAAGACTGTTCATGGCTATTCCGCCGATCTATCAAGTTATGAGAGGATAAGCGATTATGAACGAACAAACCGAACACCTCAATCATGTCTGGCGCAAGTTCTGCGCTGCGCTGGCCGAATGTGGTGATGTGCTGGCCCGCCCGGCCACACCGACCGGCGCGCTCGATCAGGCAGAAGGCCTGCGCTACCTCAGTCGTCTGACCCGTACCGCGCTTAACATGCTGGTCGACAGCGCCGATCCGCAATTCCCCCGCCTGTTTCTGCTGGCCGATGACAAGATCAAGATCGGTGCAGACAATCCGGACAATCTTTATCAGCAATGCGTGGTCAGCCCAGCCTGCGAATATCGCATCACCGGCAAGCGCAACACGGTTCCCTATTTTTCCATCGGCAGCAAGGCCAACCGCTATGCCATCGACGGCACCATGGCATCTACCGGCGAGATCGAGTTCGCACAGATGGAGTTCGGTCCTGACGGCAGCTTCGAAATCATTGTCAGCCGCGATCCCAAGCCGGGCAACTGGTTGCCCATGGCCGATGACACATCGCTGCTGATCGTGCGTCAGACCTTTGATGACAAGCATCAGCAAGTGGCGGCGGATGTGAAGGTGGAGCGCATCAGCGCAGGGCCTTCGGCCCCTGCACTTCTCACGCCCGAGATGATCGAGCGGCAATTGCTGGGCGCGGCGCAATGGGTGCGTGGTACTTCCAGCACGTTTGCGGATTGGTCTGAATGGTTCAAGGCAACGCCGAACCGCATCTATGAGGCCGACCAATCGATCTGGTACCGCGCGGGCGGTGATCCGAATATCTGGTATGGTCATCTTTATTTTGACCTGCAACCGGGCGAGGCGCTGGTGATCGAAACCCCCGTCCCGCCGTGCCGCATGTGGAACTTTCAGGTCGACAACTGGTGGATGGAATCGCTCGACCACGTGCATCAGAAGGTGTGGGTCAACAATAGCCAGGCGACATATGAGCCGGATGGGAGCGTGGTGCTGGTCTGCGCCGATGCTGATCCGGGGTTTGGCAATTGGATCGATCTCGCTGGGCATCGCTCCGGCACCGCCCTGTGGCGCTGGATTGGCGCGGAAAGCACGCCAACGCCGCAGTGCCGGGTAGTGAAGCTTTAACAAACTGCCGCATCAGCCTCGGCTCAGGTGCATAGGGGCTGGAACCGCTGTGCAACCCGGAGCCGTTAAGGGGGCGAGAGAAAATCATGAACGACAAGGCTCATACGACAGATGTGTACAACGGTGGGGATGCGGTGTGCGCTGCGCTTGATGCATTGGGCGTGCGCACGATCTTCGGCATTCCCAGCCAGCAGAATCTGGCATTATACGATGCGCTGCGGCGGTCTGGCCGGATCCGCATGGTTGGCGCCCGCCACGAAGCGGGCGCGGTTCATGCCGCCGATGGCTATGCGCGGGCGACCGGCGAGCTTGGCGTGGCCATCGTCAGCACCGGGCCGGGGACAGCCAATGCTGTCAATGGCCTGTACGAAGCCGGCTTCGCGTCCTCCCCGGTCCTGCTGATCACGACGCAGGTTGATCGCGTTCATCTTGGGCGTGGTCGCGGTTTTATCCACGACGCCGATGGCCAGTCGCAAATGCTGCGCAGCGTGACCCGCAGGACGGAATGCGTGATGCACGGCCATCGGATCGCAGATACAATCATGTCGGTCGCGGCGGACATTTTGAGCGGCCGTCCCCAACCCGGCGCGGTAGAGATTCCGACCGACCTGCTGTCTGCGCCGACGACATCGGGCGTGATCCGCATCGAGAAGCCGCTGCCGATCGCGCCTGACGAGGCGCTTATTGAGCGTGCCGTTGCACTGCTTGATGATGCGAAACGGCCCCTGCTTTGGGTCGGGGGCGGTAGCGGGAGCGTCGAGGCGGCTGAAGCGGTGCGCGCGCTTGCGGAGCGCCTCGGCCTGCCGGTGGTCAGCTCGCTGAACGGCAGGGGAGTCATGCCGAGCGACCATCCGCTGTTCATTGGCAGTCAGACCCATTATCCAGCCTTTCGCACCTTGCTGGAACAGGCGGACGCAGTGCTGGCCATCGGCACCCGCTTTCAGGCGGTGGCGACTTGGTTCTGGTCGCTACCGATGCCGCCAAAGCTGATCCAAGTCGATGTCGATCCGACCGCAATCGGCCGGAACTATCCGGCGGAAATCGGCATCATCGGCGATGCGCGGCTTACCGCAGACGCACTGAACCGCAAAACGCGCGGCGGCGCTATTGATCCGGACTTTCTGCAATTGGCGGCTTCGGTCCGCGCCGCGCTTGCCGCTGATACCGTGCAGCGCATCGGCGTGGACCATGCCGGGATCTGCGATGCGATAGCCCGCCATGCCCCCGAGGAACGGGTCGTGGTGTGCGATGCCACCATGACAGGCACCACTTGGGGAACCCATCGCCTGCCGGCGAACCATCCACGCCAGTTCATGTACAGTACGAGCCTTGCGATCGGGCCGGCGCTGCCGCTTGGTCTTGGTGCGGCGATCGGGAGCGGGAAGCGCGCCATCGTCGTGCATGGCGACGGCGGCATCATGCTGAGCTTGGGCGAGCTTGCCACCGCTGTCGAAACGGCGGCCCCGGTGACGGTACTGGTGTTCAACAACAAGGGGTACGGGGGGCTGAAATATCTCCAGACCGCTTATGGCGTGCCGCATGTCAGCGTGGATCTGCATACGCCGGATTTCGTGGGCCTTGGCACGGCGATGGGGATGCCCTCTTGGCGCGTCGACAATGTGGCAGAGTTTGAGACCGTGTTTGCAAACGCCATGGCGGGCGACGGACCCAATCTGATCGAAGTGGACATCACCGCAATGGCGCCGCTGGCGATGTGAGGACGATGACCGATGTGTTTGTGGTGGGGCGTTGACGCGGCAATCAAATGTTCAGGGAGTGAATGGGGATGAGGCCCGCGAGCCCCAAATTCCTCCCTCTGCTTAAGGAACGCAACATCATGACGTCACGCATTGTCACTTGGGGCCTAGGCCTTCTCCTCATGTGCGTCGGCCTCGCGCTCATGGTCGGTGGCGCGTGGCTCATTTTGCTCGGCGGGTCGCCTTATTATCTCGTTGCGGGTTCGGGCTGCCTTGTCTCGGGCGCCCTGATCTGCCGCAAGCGGCGTCTCGGGGTGTCTGTCTATGGCGGCACCGTCGTGGGCACCATCGCTTGGGCCTTGTGGGAGGTCGGGCCAAATTTCTGGCTGCTGCTCCCCCGCATTGGTGGCCCGCTTGTGCTGATGCTGTTCATGTTCACCCCTTGGGTTCAAAGGGCACTTGCGCCGGCTAGCGTGCGGGCTGTCGACAAGCGGCTCGCTGCCCTTGCCGCAGGGCTGCTGCTCATCGTGGGTGGTGCGGCGCTGACGTGGCACAATCGGGAAGCCAGCGTTCCCAACAGCCCGATCGGGCGCGCCGCGCCGGTGACGGATTGGGCTGATTATGCAGGGAACAAGGGCGGCACGCGCTTCTCAGCGGCAAGCCAGATCACGCCCTCGAACGTGTCGCGCCTGAAGGTCGCTTGGACTTACCACACCGGCGATCTTCCGCGCGGCGGCCTGTCCCCGCAGATGTTCGAGGGGACGCCGCTACAGATCGGGGACAGGCTTTATCTCTGCACCCCCCATAATATCGTCATCGCGCTTGATGCCGACAAGGGCACGGAACTGTGGCGTTTCGATCCCAAGGTGAATCCGGAAGGAAGCTATACCAGAGCCTGCCGAGGGCTGGCGTTCCACCAGTCGTCGTCGCCCGCTGCGGCCGATTGTCCGCGCCGCCTGTTGGTCGCCACGATTGATGGCCGGATGATCGCGGTCAGCGCGGCAACCGGGCGACCGTGCCGCAACTTCGGCCAAGGCGGCGAAATATCGCTTCGCACTGGCATGGGTGAAGTAAAGCCCGGATGGCAGTTCAACACCTCGCCGCCCGCCATCGTCGGGGATGCCGCGATCATCGGCGGCTTCGTACTCGACAACATGGGGACCGACGAACCATCCGGTGTGGTCCGCGCATTCAATGCGCTCGACGGCGCGCTGATGTGGAATTGGGACGCCGGGCGCAAGCGTGTGAACGCGGCTCTTAAGCCAGGCGAGAGCTATACCCGCAGTTCTCCCAACGCCTGGAGTCTGTTCAGTGCCGACGAGAAGCTGGGTCTGGTCTATGTGCCGACGGGCAATCCTTCACCGGATCACTTCGGCGGTCGACGCAATGCTGAGATGGAACGCTACGGTAGTGCGGTCGTCGCGCTCGATGTCACCACGGGTGCGGTGCGCTGGGCATTTCAGACGGTCCATCATGACTTATGGGATTATGACGTCGCGTCTCAACCGGTGCTGGCAAATGTTCCGGTGGGCGGCCGCCTCGTTCCGGGCCTGATTCAGGCCACGAAGCAAGGCGAAATATTCTTGCTCGACCGTCGCAATGGCAGGCCTCTGGCACCAACCGAAGAAATCGCGGTGCCGCGCGGCAATGTGCCGGGGGAGCGTTATGCACCAACGCAACCGGTCTCCCACTGGTTGCCGAGCCTAACCCCACCACCGCTACAGGAAGCGGACATGTGGGGTGCAACGCCGCTTGACCAATTGTGGTGTCGCATCGCCTTTCGTCAACTTCGCTACTTGGGGCGCTTTACCCCGCCTTCGCTGGAAAAGAGCCTGATCTTTCCGGGCAACAACGGGATCACAAACTGGGGCAGCGTTGCCGTTGACCCTGATCGCCAAGTCCTTGTGGTGCCGACTTCCTATATGCCGCTCACCTTGAAGCTCATTCCACGCAAGGACGCACCCGCGACAGACCACATCGTGCTTGATGGGCGAGCAGCCATTTCGCCGATGAGCGGGACGCCCTATGCGGTGCGCACGGAGCGGCCATTCGTCTCGCCGCTGGGCATGCCCTGCAATGCGCCGCCATGGGGTCGGCTTACCGCCTTTGACCTGAAGACCCGTCAGATCCTCTGGCAGCGCCCGCTTGGCACCACGGCCGACCACGCCCCGCTGGGGATCCCGGTACCGGGCGTCTTTAACCAAGGCGGGGCGATCACCACCCGCAGCGGGCTCATTTTTATTGGCGCGACGATGGACAATTATCTGCGCGCCTTTGACCTGGAAAGCGGCAAGGAACTGTGGAAAGGCCGCCTGTCCGCTGGCGGGCAGGCGTTGCCGATGACGTTTGTTTCGCCACGGACCGGCAAGCAATATGTCGTCATCGCCGCAGGGGGACATGCCTTCATGCACACCAAGATGGGCGATGAAGTCGTCGCCTATAGTCTCGGCGATTGAGTATGCGCATGCTGGTTTGATTGACGCTTCCCAAGCTCCTTGCGGAGCGCGCGCCTGTCTCTCAGGGCCGGTGCAGCAGGGGGTAACACGCTGCCCAACGCAGCATGTGCCCCCTGCCGTGCGCCTTAGCGATATTCCGGCCAGACCAGCGAGGCCTCGCGGCTGTCGAGCGCGACCGCACCGCGAATGTCGAGCGCCTCGCGCGCTTCAGACACGCTCATGTGAAACACGTCCTCGTACTTCGCCATGAAGAAGGGGCCGGACTGTTCACCCACATCCATGCCGTGCCGTATCGCCGTGAGCGCAGTGGGGAAGGATTGCTGATAGTGTAGGCCCGTGCGTGCCAGCACCCGGAGCGAGCCGAGCAGTTGCCCGGCATTGATATAGCCAACCAGTTCCGGATCGAGGAAGCGCGGGACGTTGCTCAGGCGCGCGTAATAGGGGACCAACTCGCCGAGGATGTCGAACCCGCCGCCGCAAAGGATGTGTTCGAGATCGTGCGTCTGTCCGCTACGCAGCGAATAATATTCGAACTGGCTCTTCGGTTCAAAACGCGGAACAATGTCGATCTCGAAATTATTGTCGGCAAGATAGGTGCCGAACACATGGCCAAGTGAGCCGGGCGGATAGCCAAGCAGGTCCTTGATTGTGAAGGTGGAGGAAAAGCCCTTGCTGAACCAGCGATCCAGTTCGGGCCAACGCTTGCGTTCCTGCGTGAACAGCTCTTCAATCCGATCGAGTGGCAGAATGTCGAACAGGATCGGATAGAGCCGATGCGTGTCAAATGAAGTGGGTAAGTCTTTGCCGCTGCGCCGCAGAAAGGCTGTTGCCACCCATTCGCGCAGGCGCGGTTCGTTGAGATAGGCCGACGAGCTGATCAGGGTACTGCTTTCGGTCGTCCTCTTCTGGACGCCACGCGCCAGATAGGGAACATCTTCTACCATTGTCTTCTACTCCCGTTTCAGGCCAGCTCGCGCGCCATCGCGGCGGTGATCCGGACAGGCATTTCAAGCAGATGCTGGCCCATGCTCTTGGCCGCTGCATCGAAGCGGGGTGAAATATTGATGCCGCCGCCCTGTGCATCATGGACCACGAAATTGATGGCGTGCGGGCCGGGCGCTTCATAGGCATCGACCCGCCCCGTGGACGGATCGTCAAACAGGTGGCGGTACCAGCCAGCGACGGCCTGCGGCGTCAAACTGGCGCGGATATAGGGCAGATATTCGGGCTTGCGCGCGATGGCGGCGACGTTGAAGAGCCGCCCCTTGTCGCCGCTGCGGGCATAGGCTAGCCGGATGAGTGGCACTTCCACGGTGCCATCGACCGGCACCGGCCCCGCTTCTGCCCGCACGATGACTGCCGGGTCGAAGCCACCCTGCTTCGGCGCGGTGAAGGGAACATCCTTGCCATCAAGGCGCACATGCGCCGTCACCCGGTCGCGGTCGATTAGGCCGAGGAACATGTCGGTCAGCGGAAAGGCCCGCGGGGCAGCGATGATCGGTGCAATGGAGGTGCCGACCGCCATATTGAGGATCGCGTTGGTCTGCTCGCGGCCGAACATCAAGGCGGAAGTCATGTCCTCGTGATCAACGACGATCTTGAGCAGCACTTCACGCGGCGACAGGGGCTGTGCGCGCGGGCCATAAGCCGTTTCGGTGCCGATCACCTCGACATGCTTGGTCTTCCAGTCAGGCTGATTGCGTTCCACCAGCAGGCGACTGGTGCGTTCCAGCAGGGCATCGGCGGTGCGCTGCGCCTTGCGGGCGGCATCAATGCCGGAAATCGGGATCAGGGCGACCGAACGCCACCCTATACTGAACGTGGCGCAGATCTTGAGGCTCTCAGTCGGCGCATAACCCTTGGCACCTGTCACCTTCACCCGGTTCGGCCCGACCTGCTCCAGCTTAAGACCGCTAAAGTCGCATACGACATCCGGCACGATATAGGCTTGCGGGTCGCTGACTTCGTAGAGCAATTGTTCGGTCACGGTACCGACCGAAACCAGCCCGCCGGTATTGTCCGCCTTGGTAATGACGAATGTCCCATCGGCATGGCATTCACCCACCGGGAAGCCGATGTTCGCCCAATCGGGCACGCTTTCCCAATCGGTGAACAGGCCACCGCTCACTTGTGCGCCGCATTCCAGCAGGTGGCCCGCCGTGGTGCCCGCCGCAAGCAGGTCATAATCCTGCGGTCCCCAACCGAATTCGTGGATCAACGGCCCAAGCATCAGCGCGCTATCGACGACCCGCCCGGTAATGACCATATCCGCCCCGGCTGCCAGCGCGGCAGCGATCGGGAAAGCGCCAAGATAGGCGTTGACCGCGCCGAGGCCTTCATCCGGCAATGCCATGCCGTTGAACATATCGCGCAGGCCTTCGGCTCGCAGTTGTGGTGCCATGGCTTCGATATCGTCGCCCGTGACCGTGGCCACGCGGATTTCCAGTCCCATGTCGCGCCCACGCTGGCGGATCATCTCGGCTAGACCTTCGGGGTTCATGCCGCCGGCATTGGTGACGACTTTAATGTTCCGGGTCTTGAGTTCGGCGAGATAAGGGCCAACATGCAGGTTGACGAAATCGGGCAGAAAACCTGAATTGGGGTCGGCCACCTTCATCTGGCGGAAAAGGCCCATCGCCCCTTCGCCAAGGTAATCGAAGGCAAGATAGTTGAGATCCGGCACCCGCAGCAATTGCGGCACTGCGATCACGCTGTCATTAAGCGCGCCACTGGCCCCACCGATCCGTACGATCTTTTCCTGACCTGAACCCGCCATCTTGCATTCCTCTCTCGTCCAAGGCCGACCGCGGCCTGATGCCTGTTGATCTTGTTTTTGGCCGCCCGGCAAGCTGCTCATGGTCTTTTAGGGAGCAGTAAGGCATAGGGGTACTAGGTAAGTTTATCCTATGACTGAGAGTGATAGTATGAAGCGAAGCAATCCCGTCGATCCGCGCCACTGGCGGTCACAGGAGTTGGCGACCTTCCTGCGTTCACGGCGGGAAAGGCTGACGCCAGACGCTGTTGGCCTCCCTTCGGGCGAGCGCCGACGCGCCAAGGGCCTGCGCCGCGAGGAGGTGGCAAGTTTGCTCGGCGTTTCGCCTTCATGGTACACGAAGCTGGAACAGGGCATTGCTGGTTCACCCTCGCCGCGCTTGCTTGGCCGGATTGCAGATGTGCTGCGCCTGTCCCGTGTCGAACAGATCCAGTTGCTGCGCCTTGGCCTTGGCGATGCGGAAGCGACCAATCCCATCGCGGTCGAGGAAATTCTGCCTCCCGTCCAAGCCATTATCGATGCGATGCACAATCTGCCCGCCATGGTCGTGCGCGCCTCTCATGCGGACTATGTGGCCTCTAACGCAGCCGCCAGCGCCCTGTTCGGCGATTTCAGGAAATTCGCGGGCAATGGCAATCAGCTCATTTCGCTATTCACCCACGAACGCGCCCGCGATTCCCTGCCGGACTGGGAAGAATCCGCGCGCCGCCAGCTCGCGATGTTCCGCGCCGCCTTCGCCCGCAACGTCCACGACCCGGATATGCGGCGCTTCGTTGCCGAACTCTCGGCGAAAAGTCGCGAATTTCGGGCGCTTTGGCAATGTTATGACCTGCCCTCCCATGGCGCGCACAAGCTGGAGTATCGCCATGCCGACGGCCAGACTTACCAATTCCAGATGGTGACCTTTTTTGCGGATTCCGATTGCCAATACCGGTTGGAAGTCTTTTATCCCGAAGACGAACGGACCCGTCAGTGGCTGGCAGCCCTGATGGCGCAAGAAGGCGAAGCGTCCACGCATTGAGCCATAGGGGGAAGGGCACTATACCGCGAGTTGCCCCGCCGCACAGTTAGGCCCTTTGCCCCGCGATGCGGCTGAATGAGCCGCTGGCTGGAGCAGGGTGCCGCTTCATGCTATCCCGCTAGGGTGCCGGCATTGCGTCGTCGCCAAGCAATCCGGACCAGATCCGCGCCGACTTCGGCCTCAAGATATAAGAGATCGCCCGCAAAGCCATAACGACGCGGCTGGTCGATGGTAGCAAAATTAGGATACCATGCCCCGGTCACATGATGGGTCACCACCCCCGCCGCCGCGTCCACACTAAACGTACCGAAATATCCGCTATAGGCGCGCAGCGACCGACCGAAGTCCGCATCCGGCACATCAAACATGGTCGGCGCATCCAGCAAGGGGCGGTTCGCCATGGATAGGTGACAGCTCATGTGGCCATCGGCGCTGTACATGATGAGGCCGATGGCATCGCGCCCGAACGGATGGCTTTCGGAGCCGTCGGGGTGATAGCTTGTCCAACACTCCAATTCCCACCCACCAATCAGGGCGGCAATTGCTTGCGCTTGCGTCATGTTCGGTGGAGAAAGCGGTGTCGGCAGCCCGGTGCGCCCACTGGTGGCCGCTGTGGTCGATGCGCTCATGTCATGCCCCTGTTGTCTGGCGCGTGGATATGCTCTGCCCCACCCCTTGCACCGGCAAGATCAGCAACCCGGCAAGGATCACGGCGGGTAGAAACGTCTGGAACGCGGACTGGTAACTGCCGGACGCATCATAGAGCGCGCCCACCAGTTGCAGTGCGCCCAGATTGAATGGCAGCATCGCGGTTGACATCAGCCCCATCGCCCGGCCCATTTGGGCGAGACCGAAGCGCCTGCCGACGATCACCGTCCACAATGGTATCGCACCACCGACTGCCGAACCCGCCAGCAACGCGACGGCGAAGAGCACCGGATAGGATGGCTGCGCCAGCAATGTGCCCAGCAGCACCACGTTCAGCGCGACGACGACAAGGTACAGCCAGCGCGGGTCGGCGCGATCGGACAAAGCGCCGAGCACCAGCTTACCCACCACTGCGCCGCCCGACACTGCCGAAACGAGTGTCGCCCCTTGGCCCAAGGTGAAGCCCTGGTCCGTCGCATAGGCAACAAGGCACGATAACAGCGCCCCATTTGTTCCCATCACCAGGCCCACTGCCCCCGCGATCAGCCAGAAATCGCGCTGCCGCCACGCGCCCGGTTCCACCATTGGGGCCGCTTCGCGTTCGTCCGCGCGGTGCGCGGGCGTTTGTGTGGCACCGTCCGCAGGCAGAACCCTCAGCGCCAGCAAAAGGATCAGCACCCCGCCACCAAGTCCATAAATCGCCACGGCGCTGCGCCAATCACTGTTGTCGATCAGCAGGGCGAGGATGGGCACGACCACCACGCCGCCGCTCGACATGGCAACCGAGGATATTCCCAATGCAAGCCCCCGGCGTTCATGGAACCAGCGGGACACGAGCGTGGAGGCCACCACCGGCCCCAATGCGGATGCACCGGGAGCGAGCAGGAAAAATGTGGCGAGTAGTGCTTCAGTGACAGTGGTGGCAGCGGCGATTGCCGCCCAGCCGGCCGCGAACAGCACGGCCCCTGCCATGATCACCAGTCGCCCTGAAACCCGGTCGAGCGCCCGGCCCACCAATGGTGCGAAAATGGACATGCCGACCAGCGCGATCATCAGCCCACGGTTCACTTGGACGCGCTGCAGGCCGAAATCGGCGGCCAGCGGTTTTAGCAGAACCGAAAAGCCATAGGATATGCTGCCGATCGCCACCATCTGCGCGAAAAAGAGCAGTGCAAGGGCCTGCCACCGTCGCAAGTTTGCTCCGGCTCCGTGAAATGGATCGTCTGCCGCCAGGGCGCGCGTAACTGCGGTCATGCTCGGCTCTCCATTCTTGCCTGTCAGGGACAGGCTTTTTTCGGGCGATCACCCTCGACCGTTACCCGTTCAAGATGCCGCCAACCGGTATAATCGGCAACACCGTAATGCTGGGTGGCACGATTATCCCAAATTGCAATCGAGCCCACTTCCCAGCGGAACCGCACCTGATATTCCGGGCGTTTCACTTCGTCGAGCAACACGCGCAACAAAGCGGCGCTTTCCTCGTCCGAAACGCCTAGAATATGGCTGGTGAATCCACTGTTGACGTATAGCACCCGCTCGCCCGTTTCCGGGTGGAGGCTCACCACGGGGTGCGTCTGCACCGGGTGTTGGGTCAGGAATCCGGCCTGCTTTTCCGGGGTGTCGAGATGGCGAATGAAGGTAAGCAGCCCATTATGTGCTGCATCGAGCGTTTCGATCCGCTGCTTCAACTGATCGTCGAGCCCGTTATAGGCCGCGACCATGTTCGACCATAATGTGTCCCCGCCTAGTGGCGGCAATTCGTGCGCCATCAAGACCGAGATGGCGGAAGGCTTGGCGCGGAAGGTGGTGTCACTGTGCCAGTGATCGGCGGCAGGCGCCGTAGCCCCTTCCTTCATACCGCCCAAGGAACGCAGGACCAGCATCTCCGGGAATTCAGGATGGCCAGCAAGCGGATGGACTTCCAGCGTCCCAAAGCGGCGCCCGAATGCCACATGCTGCGCACGGGTCGGCGTTTGGTTGTGCAGGAATACCACCTTGAACCGCAGCAATGCCTGATGGATCAGTGCGAATTCCTGATCCGTGACATCGGCAATGTCCAACCCCGCGATCTCGGCGCCAATCAGCGGCTGGATCGGGTTGATCGTGACATGGGGTAAGTCTGCCAGCAGTTTATCAAGGGTCATGGTCGTTCCTCTCCTATCATCCTATCGTGTTACTGGTCCGTTGCTCTTCTTGTTCGGTGCGGCAAAGCGGTTAGTGCCGGGTAATCGTGACGCGATTCACTTGTCCATCGGTGAAAGGGAAGCCGTGGCTTGTTCCTGCTGGATAGTCGCCCACCGGCGAGCCGGTATCGACCCCCACGCTGAAACCATCATCCAGCGCAAACGCCCCAATCGGACTTGCGGGCAGATCTTGCGAACCCGCAGGCTGGTCGTCCACGAATAAATGGATCGTGGCGGGCTTCCCGTATCCGCCATAGTTGTCGAAATCGAAACGCAGCCGGTGCTGGCCGGGCGATAGCGGGGCGGTACCTGCAAGTTGTGCGGTCGCAAGATTGAACAGGCGATAGGTCAGCGCCGGAATGCCGTCGGGGCGAAGATAGACCGACCAGCCACCGGCTCCCCCGCCCACGGCAGCCACCACGCCCTGCGCGCCTTGTGCCAATGTCAGATCAGCGGTCATGGACCAAGACTGGCCCGCCGTGCGCGGCAGCGCGGATTCGGGAATGGAGCGCACGCCTTGCTCAAAGGTCATACTGGCGCGCCCTTGCGCCAGCGACGGCAGCCCTTTTTGCGGCATCACATTGGCCAGCGGGAGCACCAGATTGCGTGCGGCCTCCGTGTCGAACAACGCTTTCAGTTCCGCCAGCTTTGCCGGATGGCGAGCCGCCAGATCGCGGCTTTGCGAGAAATCCTTCGTCAGGTTGTACAGTTCCCAGACATCGTCTTCGAACTTATTCTGGCTCATGTTGGTCGGAGTCCACGGCTGCCGCCCGTGAAAGGCCGAAGCCATCCAGCCATGGTGATAGATCGCCCGGTTGCCGAATACTTCGAAATATTGAGTGGTGTGGCGCTCGGCCGCCTTATCGTCGGGTATCGTGTAGAGGAGGCTGGTGCCGTCCATCGACTTTTGCGCGATGCCGTCGATCTGCGCCGGTGCCGCGATGCCGACCGCGTCAAGGATGGTCGGCGCCACGTCGTTTACATGGCTGAACTGGCTTCGCAGATGGCCTGCCTCGGTGCCGACCCGCTGGGGCCAACTCATCACCATGCCATTGCGCGTCGCGCCGAGGTGGGAGGCGACCGTCTTTGCCCAGCGAAATGGCGTGTTCATGGCCCAAGCCCAAGCCGAAGGATAATGGCTGTTCGTGTCCGTGCCGCCCATCGTCTCGATTTGGGCAAGGCGCTGCGCATCGGTTTCCAAGCCCAACTGATAAGCGCCGATATAGTTGTTCGACCCGGAAATGCCGCCTTCCGGGCTCGCTCCGTTATCGCCCACCAAGTAAAACACCAAGGTGTTGTCATATTCGCCACTGGCGCGCAATTCATCCAGCAGGCGTCCGACTTGCGCATCGCTATGGGCAAGGAAACCGGCATAGACTTCCATCAGCCGCGCCGCGACGCGCTTTTGATCGGGGGCGAGCGATGACCAGGCAGGCAACTGCGGCAAGCGCGGCGTCAATTTGGTGTTGGCCGGGATGATCCCCAGACGCTTCTGGCGCGCGAAACTCTCCTCGCGCATCGCGTCCCAGCCAGCATCGAACCGGCCCTTGAAGCGATCGATCCATTCCTGCGGCGCCTGTAACGGCGCATGGGTCGCACCCGGCGCAAAATAGAGGAAGGCCGGGCGGTTCGGCTCCAGCGCGTTCTGCGTCTTCAGCCAGGAAATGGCCTTGTCAGCGATGTCCTGGGTAAAGTGATAGCCCGCCCCCGTCGGCGCATCGACGCTACGGGTGCCGTCATACACAGTGGGGGCGAACTGGTCGGCCTCGCCGCCTTGAAAGCCATAGAATTTCTCAAAGCCTTGACCGGTTGGCCAGCGATCGAACGGGCCATTGGGGGTGACTTCGGAATCGGGCGTCTGGTGCCACTTGCCGAACGCGGCGGTGTTATAGCCAGCGCGGCGCAGGATTTCCGCAATGCTGATGGCGTCCTTGGTCTGGAAGCCACTGTAGCCAGGGCGAGAATCGGCGGAATTCATCACCGCGCCCATGTGGACGGCGTGGGGATTGCGCCCGGTCAGCAGCGAAGCGCGCGTGGGCGAACAGATCGCGGTGGTGTGGAAGCGATTGAAGCGCAGCCCTTCGCCAGCCAGCTTATCGAGCGCAGGCGTGGGAATGGGGCCGCCGAAAGCAGAGGTCGCGCCAAAGCCCACATCGTCGAGCATGATGACAATGATGTTGGGCGCGCCTTTGGGCGCTTGCTGGCGTACCGGAGAGGCGGTGTCGAAGGTGGAGGGCGCCGTCATGGCGGCAGGATTTGCCGACTGGGCCGCAAGGGGCGCGGCGGCAAGTGCACAAAAGGCGGTCCCGATCGGGTGCTTCCAGTGCATCTTTCCCCCAACTCGAAAAATGCAGGACGGGCGTTATGCTCTCATGGCCCTGCTTGTCTGTTGTGCAGAAAAAAGTTTCCCCCCGCCTGCCGGAGCAGAACGGAGGGAAACAATACTCAGCTTGGTATTAGCTACCGAAGTTGTAGCGAATACGCATGCCGTACATCCGCGGTTCGCCAAAGATCTGCGACTGCGTGCCGACCTGATTGTAAACACCCGAGTTCGAGATGCTGTACGTTTTGTTGGTCAGGTTGGTGCCGAACACGCTGACGTCCAGATTCTGGCCCAGTGCGTTCTTCCAGTCGAGCGAGGCGTTAAGCAGGCCATAGGCCGCCAAGGAGCTGCCCGGTTCCCAGGTCGAGCCGTCCGGGAACTTTTCGAGAGACGGACCCGACTGGTGACGGGCATCAGTCCACGCGTAGTTCACGAACAGGCTGACCTGGCCGAAGCTGTCCGCGGTCGGGATCGCGAGGCGACCATAAACCGAGAAGATATTCGGCGACAGATACTGCATCGGAATGCAGGTCAGGTCAGGCGTAGACGTCTTCTCTCCCTGCGAACCGTTTGCGGAATTGCAGTCCGAGATCGGCTGCGGCGCGTTATATTTGAACGACTTGTACTTGGCATCGTTATGGCTGTAGGTGCCGCCGATTTCGAGCATGTCGACCGGCTTGAACATGGCTTCGACTTCCACGCCGCGGATCCGAGCCGAGGCGACGCTGAGCGTCGCCGCCCCGCTTTTGTTGGTCGTCGGATTATAGTCAGCCAGACCACGCTGAATGTTGCTATAGTCCATGTTGAAGGCATTGACGTTCAACCGCACCGGCCGGCCGGCCACCTTGAAGTCAGACTTGAAGCCAGCTTCATAGTCGGTGACATATTCGGGCGTGAATGTCGCGAATACCTGGTTCACCGCATAGCCGTTGAAGCCACCTGCCTTATAGCCGCGCGATACCTTGCCATATACCAGCAGGTTATTGATCGGGCGATAATCAAGGCCAATGGTCCAGTTGGGCGCAGAGCTCTTCAGGTGACCTTCATAACGGCACCCCGGATCGGTGGCCGCATTGTAAAGGTTGCCGGCATTCGCACGGGTAACGGTGGCGCCGTTGAATGAGCAGCTGACGGTGTCGGCACCGGTACCCTTATAGAAGGCCGGCGCATAGTTCACTGCAAAGCCATCGATCTTGTCCCACGTGTAGCGATAACCACCGGTGAGGCGGACGCGGTCGAGGGCCGGGGTCAGAGCGCCAAGGTCCAGGGTCGCCTGTGCAAACAGGGCCTTGGATTCGTTGGTCATCGCGAGTGTGCGATAACCAGCGGCGGCCGTGTTGGCGACTTCACCCTGAAGGGCACTAACGGTCGTCGAATAGTCCTCCATTTTGCCGCCCGGGCTCTGCTTCGAATAGAAGCCACCCGTTGTGACCGTCAGCTTGTCATCAAGAAACGAGCCCTGAAGCTGCAATTCTTCGGTGAAGAGCTTGTAATAGTCCTTCGGTGCCGTGCGGCTCCAGATGGTGTTGCCGGTGTTGTTGAGGTTGCTCAACGTGCCGTCCTGGTCCGATGCGTAGAACGACTTGACCTTGGCGTAGCTGATGATGTTACGCAGCTTCAGCCCGTCGGTCAGCTTGACGTCGGTCGAATTGTTGATGCCCCAAGTGGTGGTCTTGGAGAAGTCATCAATACCATGGGCAACGGTACGAACGCCACGATTCTGCTGATCGGTATAATAGCTTTGCAGCGTCGAACAATCGGTAGGTCCCGTGCCGGCGCCACAGAAGTTGAAGCCTGGGCTAAGCGCGCCGAGCGGGAGGGTAGCTCCCCCACCAATCGGAATCGGCCGCTGAGCAAGGCCGACGAGATACGGGGTGTTGAGCGCGATGGGCACAATGCCCGTGCCGTTGTTGCTGGAATAGCCATAATAGCCCATGGTGTAGCTGCTGATGGCATCCGTCGGATCCCACTGCACGCCGATACGGCCCATGCGGGTGTGGATATTATCGCGATCTTTGTTCCAGTTGATGTCCTTCGTAAAGCCGTCACGATCGCGCGAAGCGCCAACCAGACGAACCTTGAGGGTGTCAGACAGCGGAATGTTTACGACCGCTTCCAGCTCAGCCAGATTGTAGTTGCCGAAGCTGCCGGAAATATGCCCTTCCAGCTTGTCGGTCGGCTTGGCAGCCGTCAGCAAGATCGCGCCGCCAGTCGTGTTGCGACCGAACAGCGTGCCCTGCACGCCGGACAGTGCCTGCACGCTCTGCAGGTCGACGAAGTTGCCCGGGCCGCCCTGGGTGGACAGCGTGAAGCCGATCGGCAGCGGGATTTCGTTCATGTACATCACGACGCCCGGTGCGCCCTGGAACGAAGCGCCCTGGCCGCGGATCGACGGCGTCATCACTTCGCGCGAAGCCTGACCGTTCGACTGCACGAGGAGCGAAGGCACCTGGCTCATCAGACCCATCACGCTGGTGACGCCACGTTCACGCAGCGCATCAGGGCTGAGTGCGGTGATGACGATCGGAACGTCCTGCGCCTTTTCTTCGCGCCGCTGAGCGGTCACGACAATTTCATCAAAGCTCGGACCGCTTGTTGCGGCGTCCTGCGCCATCGCCATGCCTGTCGTCCCAAAGACGGCCAGCGCGCTGGTGGCAAGCAGCGCCTTCCTCATAAAATATTCAGTATTGGTAGTCATAACCCCTCCTATTTGGATGCGTGAAAGTTAGTAAATCGCGCGCCATGCGCCGGGTGCGACCTTCATTTCAAAGGTTCGCCGGACCGAATTGCGCGCAGCAAAAAGAGATGCCGGATTTACGGATCGAATCATCTGCATCCTCACTCTCCCTAAGCTCCGGTCTCTCTTCCAAGTTTGGGCAAAGCCCTTGATTCCAAGGAAAAATAGCCGGAAGTTTGCGTGCCCTTTTGCGTCGAATTCACTGGCGCAATTAAGGCAGTTGCCATGCTAACTCACTTGCAAGCGCTTTGCAACGCATTCTGCGGGTGGATATTGCACGTTTTCGTAAAAGCGTGCAGAGAACTGGAAGGAAAAATGGCAATGTCCCATGGGACGTCACATAAATGCGGAATTTTTGCCGGATGAATTTTCGGCGGCCTGCTGCCGTGGGCGGGGGCAATCATTCGGTGATCTGTTAGTATAGTGTTCGCAAGGCAGGGCCGGTCAATATCATGAGCGCGCGCCACGCCGGGTAATGGGATGCCAGCAAAAAAGAAGAGGATGCGCACTTGAATTTCAAAGGCTTGTTGCAGGGCGGCGTCGCAGCTTTTACCCTCGTCGGCTTGGTTGCGGGTCCCGCTATGGCGCAGGCTGGGCCCGACACGGTTTCGCCGGTTCCCGTTTCCAATACCGTGGATTCACCGCTGCGGATCAAGGCGCCCAAAGGCGCGCCGAACGTGGTTGTGGTGCTGCTCGACGATGTGGGCTTTGGTGCGACGGCGAGTTTTGGCGGCCTGATCGCCACGCCCGCGCTGGACAAGCTGGCCAGCGAAGGGCTGCGCTATAACCGCTTCCACACCACGTCGATCTGCTCGCCCACCCGCGCGTCGCTGCTGACCGGGCGCAATCCCCACGCAGTTCACATGGGCGCAGTGATGAACACGGCGGACGACCGGCCCGGCTATTCCGGCTTCCAGACCAAAGACGCGGTCGGCATCGCCGAACTGCTGCGCCGCGCCGGTTACAACACCGCCGCATTCGGCAAGTGGCACCAGACGCCCGATTCCGAAACTTCACCCAATGGTCCATTCAACCGGTGGCCGACCGGGCAGGGCTTTGAGCGTTTTTACGGCTTTATCGGCGGTGAAACCGACCAGTTCGAGCCGAGCCTTTACGAGGGCACCCGCCAAATTCTGCTGCCCCAGCGTCCCGGTTATCACCTCACCGAAGACCTGGCCGACCAAGCAATCGGCTGGCTGAACAGCCAACATGCGGTAGAGCCTGACCGGCCTGCGTTCCTCTATTTCGCCCCCGGCGCGACCCATGCGCCGCTCCAGCCGCCGCGTGAATGGGTAGAGCGATATAAGGGCCAGTTCGACCAAGGCTGGGACAAGCTGCGCGAACAGATTTTCGCGCGCCAGAAGAAGCTCGGCGTTATCCCGCGCGACGCGGTGCTAACCCCGCGCGATCCGCGTCTCCCGGCATGGTCTTCGCTCAATGCCGATCAGCGCAAGTTGGCCTCGCGGCTGATGGAAATCTACGCTGCATTTCTGGCCCATACCGATGCGCAAGTTGGCCGCTTGGCCGAGGCGCTGAAGGCCAATGGCGAATTCGACAACACCCTGTTCATCTATGTCGTCGGCGATAATGGCGGCAGTCCGGAAGGGACAGTCGCGGGCAGTGTCAACTATGTGGCCAACTATCAGGGCATGCCGGAAACCGATGCATTGATACAGGCCCAGTTCGACAAGCTGGGCGGGCCCGGTACCAACACCCATTATCCGGCAGGCTGGGCATGGGCGATGAACACCCCGTTCCAGTGGACCAAGACGGTGGCGTCGCATCTGGGCGGCACGCGCAATGGCATGATCGTGACGTGGCCTAAGCGGATCGGCGCGGCTGCGGGCGGATTGCGCAGCCAATTTGGGCACGTCAACGATGTTACGCCAACCATCCTCGAAGCCGTCGGCATGGCCGCGCCCGAGGAAGTGGACGGCGTCAAGCAAGCGCCGATGGACGGCACCAGCCTGATCTATAGCTTTGCCGATCCGAAGGCGGCGGAGCGCCACACCACCCAATATTTCGAAATCTTCGGCAATCGTGCCATTTATCACGATGGCTGGATGGCTTCCGCTTTCCACGGCCGGGTGCCGTGGATCATGGGCATACCGCCGGTGCAAAAGTTCGAGGACGACAAATGGGAGTTGTACGACCTCAGCAAGGACTTCTCGCAAAGCCGGGATTTGGCCGCGCGCTACCCGGCGAAGCTGGCCGAACTCAAGGCCGTGTTCGACAAGGAAGCGGCCCGCAACAATGTGCTGCCCTTGTCGGAGATTCGCTTCAATAGCGGGCTACCGTCACTTTCGGCGGGGAAGACGAGCGCCAGCTACAAGATGGGCGCAACCGGGATCCCCGAAACAGCCTTGCCGCGCTTTGCTGGCAAGTCATGGGCCGTGGAAGCCAGCGTGACGTCAGGCGCGGCCACGCAAGGTGTCGTGGCGGCGGTGGGCGGCAGCGCCGGCGGCTGGTCGCTGTTCATCCGCCCCGACGGTAAGCCGGCCGCCACCTACCGGCTGTTCAACATCCAAAGCTTCGAATTCGCAGGGGCGGCACCGCTCACCCCGGGTGCGCACAAGCTGACCCTTGATTTCACCAGCGATGGGGGCTTCGGGAAGGGGGGCATGTTGCGCTTCATGGTCGATGGCCAGCAAGCGGACATCGGCCATTTGGTGGCCTCTCCTATCGCCTCATTCTCGCTCGATGACGGCTTTGGGGTGGGGGTCGATGCCGGCTCGATGGTCGGCCCTTATCCGGCTGAGCCTCAGATGGGCTTCGCCTTTCGCAGCGGCCGGATCGATGAAGTCGCCATTCGGACGCGCTGAACCACTTTGCGGCCCTCCACGATGCGCGGTTGTGGAGGGCCGATGCCAACATAGACACAGGATAGCCTTATGAACCTCTTCCACACGACGGCGGCAAGCACGTTGGCTCTTTTGTTGGCGCAAGGTGCGGTGCAGGCGCAATCGACGCTCCCCCTCCCGACAGAACCGTTCGCGGGCAGCATTGGCAAGACCTATGCCGATTCCACGCCGGCTTTCCCCAAGCCGGTTCAGGCCCCCGAGGGCGCGCCTAATGTGTTCCTGATCCTGGGCGATGACATCGGTTTTGGCGCGGCCTCCACCTTTGGCGGGCCGGTGCCCACCCCGAACCTTGACCGATTGGCCGCCCGCGGGCTGGTCTACAACCGGTTCCACACCACGGCGATGTGTTCGCCCACCCGCGCCGCGATGCTGACAGGCCGTAACCACCATGCGGTTGGCAATGGCATCGTCGCCAATCTTTCGACGGGTTATCCCGGCTACAACAATCTGATGCCGCGCAGCGCCGCGACGGTGGCCGAAGTGCTGAAACAGAACGGCTATAATACCGCGATGTTCGGCAAGCACCACAACGCACCCGAAGCGCAAGTGTCTGCCGCAGGGCCGTTCGACCTGTGGCCGACTGGGCTTGGCTTTGAACATTTCTTCGGCTTCATGGGCGCCGAAACCAACCAGTTCAGCCCGGCGCTCTATCGCGGTACCGCCGCGATCCCCACGCTGAAGGACGGGGTGCTGGATAAGGCGCTGGCCGACGAAACGATCAACTGGATCCATAACCAGCAGGCGGCCGCGCCGAACAAGCCGTTCTTCGCCTATTTGGCCACCGGCTCGGCTCATGCGCCCTTGCAGGCCCCGGCAGACTGGATCGCGCGGTTCAAGGGCAAGTTCGATGCGGGCTATGATGTGATCGAGGCCGAAACCGTGCGGCGGCAAAAGCAGATGGGCCTGATTCCTGCAAATGCGCGACCCGCGCCGCGCCCCAAGGGGATCGATGCCTGGAAGGATTTGTCGCCAGCCCGCAAGCAGATCAATGCCCGTTACATGGAAGTCTATGCGGCGATGCTGTCCTATCAGGACAACCAGATCGGCCGTATCCTCGATGAACTGGATCGGATGGGCGAAGCCGACAACACGCTGGTCATGTGGATCACTGGCGATAATGGTGCGGCCGCCGAAGCCGGTGCGGACGGCGCGAACAACCCCATGGCGCATTTCGCCAATGGTCTTGAAGAAGACGAGGCCACATTGCTGGCCAATCTCGACAAGGTGGGCGGGCCAGACGCAGTGGCCAATTATGGCTTCGGCTGGGTCTGGGCGGCGAACGCACCGTTTCCCTATGCCAAGCAGATCGCCTCGCATCTTGGCGGTACGCGCAACGGCATGGTCGTGTCTTGGCCCGCCCGGATCAAGGAGCGCGGCATACGGAGCCAATTCGGCCATGTGACCGATATCATGCCGACCATTCTTGAGTCGGCAGGCATCGCGGCACCCAATATGGTCAGTGGCGCCCCGCAACAGCCGATTGATGGGGTCAGCCTTGGCTATAGCTTCAATGCCCCCACTGCACCGGAACGGCACACCACCCAATATTTCGAAATGATGGGCAATCGCGCGATTTACGACAATGGCTGGCTGGCAAGCTCCACGCCGATCAACGCGCCTTGGAACCCACTGAAGGGCGTGGCAACGCCAGCGGACTATAAGTGGGAATTGTACGATCTGACCCGCGATTTTGCGCAGACGCGTGACCTTGCGGCCAAGCGGCCGGACAAGCTGGCGCAAATGCAGATCCTGTTCGATACCGAAGCCAAGCGCAACAATGTCTATCCGCTGGACGACCGGCTGAAGATGGAGCGCTTCCTTGCTGCGGCGGCCATGGCTCCGAAGCGTTCCCATTATACCTATTGGGGTGCCGGGATCAGTACCCCGGTGCTGCTGGCCGCGCCGCTGGTGACGCGCAGCTTCCGCATCACCGCTGATATCGACACCGCCCAACCCGCGCAGACCGCTCCCATTCTCGCCGCAGGTAGTAAGTTCGGCGGTTGGTCATTCTACCTCGATCAGGGGCGACCAGTCGCGTTTGTGGCGGCATCGCAATTTGCCAAGGATCAGTTTCAGGTCGCCGCGACAGCGCCTGTCAAGCCGGGGGCAACGAGGCTGGTGTTCGATTTCCATTATGATGGCGGGGTTAACGCCGGCGGCGAAATGATTGTCAGCGCCAACGGCACCGAAATCGCCCGTGGCCGCCTGCCTGCGACCTTTACCAAATATCCGGAATTGACCGACACGTTGGACATCGGCCTTGATGCCGACACCCCGGTGACATCCGCCTATCCGTTGGGCAGCGAATTTGCCGGAACGATTGCGCGGATTGATGTCGAGGTCGGCCCGGCGGGCAAACCGGGCGCTGCCCCTGCCTCTGCCCCTGTTAGCGCGCATGCCGGGCAATGACCGACATGATTGCTCCTTTGCGTGACGGGATGATCGCGGTTGATGGCGGGCGATTTCTGATGGGATCGGACCGTCACTATCCTGAAGAAGGCCCGGCGCACGAAGTGCATGTCGACGCCTTTTGGATCGATGCAACGCCTGTCACCAATCGCGACTTCGCCGCTTTCGTTGCGGCGACCGGCTATGTCACGGTTGCTGAAACGCCACCCGATCCGGCAGATTATCCGGGGCTTTTGCCGGAAATGATGCAGGCCGGTTCGCTGGTATTTTCGCCGCCGTCTCATGCTGTCCCGCTCAACAATCCGAGCGCATGGTGGAGCTTTGAGTTCGGGGCCGACTGGCGGCACCCGCTGGGGCCGAATAGTTCGCTGGATGGACTGGACGATCACCCGGTGGTCCACATCGCCTACGCCGATGCGGCAGCCTATGCCGCATGGGCGGGCAAGGCCTTGCCAACCGAGGCGGAGTTCGAATGTGCTGCGCGCGGCGGGCTTGTGGATCAGGACTATGCCTGGGGCGATACGCTTGATCTGCCGGATGGCACGATCATGGCCAACTACTGGCAAGGCCCGTTCCCACATGGGAACAGCCTGGCCGATGGTTGGTTGCGCACCTCGCCGGTGCGCTCATTTCCGGCCAACGGCTTCGGCCTGTTCGACATGATCGGCAATGTCTGGGAATGGACCGACGACTGGTTTGCGGACCAGCACGAAAAGGGCGATTGCTGCGTCCCTCGCAACCCGCGCGGGGCCAAAGTGGACGGCAGCTATGATCCTTGCATCCCCGAAATTCCGATAGGCCGTAAAGTGCTGAAAGGCGGGTCGCATTTGTGTGCGCCCAGCTACTGCCAACGCTATCGCCCGGCAGCACGCTGGCCCCAGCCGGTGGACACCTCTACCAGCCATGTCGGGTTCCGCTGCGTGGTGCGCGGCGCATAAAGCGGCTTCCGTAGTCCGGACTTGCCGTCGCCTGTTACAGCTCCACCACTGAAAGGATGTGGCTGTCCGATCCGGGGAATACATAGTCGAGTTCGAAATACATATTCTCGCCCAGTTGTCCGGCGCGGATAAGATCGGTCTCGACGAACACCTGCACGCCGTTGCTGCCATAGGCATAGCGGCTGCAGCTCCCGAACACGGGCGAGGCATCGAGCCGGGCATCGACGGCAGCATTGCCCCGGCGCGCGCGGTTCATGCCGATGTTGAGGCGGCCCTTGAGCAGGGGATCGGTGGCGTTGAGGTCACGCAGGCGCAAGACGATGCCTTCGAGTTCCTCAAGTGAATCGACGAGGAAACCAAAGTGGAAGCTGGCCTCAAAATCCGACGCCATCATGGCGCGGTAGCCGGTGACGGCATCGTCTTCGTGATCGGTGCCAACGCGCAGCGCGGCGTGGATCGCGGCGATCAGCTTTGCCTGTGGTTCGGGCAGAGCGGAGAGATAAACAATGCCATCGCCGCGCGAAAAATGGCCGGCATTGACCACGAAACGGTAGAAATTCCCGTTGGGCAGGGGCAGGACCTGTGTTTCTTTCAGCCCCAGTTCCTGTAACAGCCGGGACGCGGCGGGGCCTTCCTCAGCCGTGCCATAATGAAGGGCAAGATGCCCCATGCTGAGTTCGGCAGCAGTTACATTGGCCATCGTGCTCGTTTCCCCATCCTGTATGAAGGTCTTGCCCTTTTACGGCGCAATCACCGGCCTGTCTGGGACCAGAGGCTATCAGCGCAAGCGGTGGGCTGCAATAGAGTGAGTAAACACTTATATGAAATTCGCGGCGTGGCTTTGCGCCTGATTTCGCCTTTGCGCAGCCCTGCCTGATGCGCTAGGGATCGGGGATCATGCACCGCCTTGCCCTTGATCATCTCACTGCCGTCGACAGCGATCCTGTGACACTGGCGCAAGCCGCCCGCGATGCGGGGTGCGATGGCATGTGCCTGTTCATGGAGCCGATGGACGTGCTGCCGCTGATGCCGAAGTTTGATATTTATGGCGACCTTGCCGCGCGGCGCGATCTGCGCCGGCAGATGGACGATCTGGGCGTTGCGCTGGATGTCGCCTATCCGTTTACGCTGGCCGGGCGCACGGATGTGCAGGATTTTCGCGTCGCGATGGAATGCGCGGCAGACCTTGGTGCGCTTCTGCTCAACGCGTTGATCTATGATCGCGATCCGGCGCGGCGGTTGGATAATTTTGGCGCATTCTGTGATCTGGCGGCCAGCTTTGGCCACAAGGTGGGCGTCGAATTTTATCCACCCTCGCAGGTTGGCTCGCTGGCGGCCGCGCTTGATCTGGTGCAGGCAATTGGCCGGCCCGGTAGGGTGGGTGTCAATGTCGATGTGTTGCACCTGATGCGCGCGGGCGAGAGCTTGGCGGAGCTGGCGGCGGCACCTGCGGATTATATCCTATACGGCCAGTTGGCTGATGGCCCGTCGCGGGCACCCGACCAGCTCGATTTCGAAGCGTCGTCCAATCGCTTGCTGGCGGGCGCAGGCATATTCGACCTTGGCGGGTTTGTTCGCGTCTTGCCAAAGGGCTGCCCGATCAGCGTTGAAATTCCGCGCAATCACGCGGTGACGGCGGGCGTCTCGCGTGATGAACGCGTGGCGCTGGCGGTGGACAGCGTGCGGCGCGCGATTGCTGGCACATAAGTCCGGTCAAAAATGCGGCGGGGAAGCGTTTAGCCCCCCCCGCCACGAATGCCTGTCTGAAGGGAATATCAGCCCGCGCGGAGCTGGGTCAGTTCCTCGGCCGTGAGCGAAAGCGCAGCGGCTTTCACACTGTTTTCCACTTGTTCCCCGCTGGAGCCGCCGAAGATCGGAATGGTCTGGTTGGGCTGGCACAGCAGATAGGCAAGCACGACCTCGTTGATCGAAACGCCGTGCTTTTCCGCCAATGCCTTGGCTGCGGCAAAGCGCTGTTCGTTCACCGGATTAGCATAGCGTGCTGCAAGCTGTTCGGGCACGTCGCCGTTGGAACGCTTGGTGAAATAGCCACCGCTTTGCGCGGCATAGGCGATGATCGGCAGGCCCGATGCGTGCAGTGCCTCATACTCGCCTTCGTAATAATGCTGGTAACCCTGTCCGGCAGCCGCGGCGACATCGGGTACGGCAAGGCCCCAGAAGGTTTCTGACGCGACGAAGCCCGGCTTGCCGATGGACGCAGCATAGGCATTGGCTGCGATGATGCGGTCTGCGGCCCAGTTCGATGCGGCGAAATGGCGGATGCGACCGGCTTCTTGATGGCTGACCAACGCGTCGATCAGGGCTTCGACCGCTACTTCGGGATTGTCCATATGGAGGAAATAAAGGTCGATGGTGTCGATGCCGAGGTGATCGAGGCTTTGCGACAGGTCGGTGGCGATGTCATCGGGTGTGCAGCGATTGCGGTAATCACCCACGCGCATGTCGAAGAAGCCGCCCTTGGTGGCCACGACCATATCAGCGCGGTTGCGCGTCTTCAGCCATGCGCCAATGGCGCGTTCGCTGGCACCGGCGGGCGCGTCGGGCATCCAGTCACCATAGGAGCGCGCGGTGTCGATGAAATTGCCGCCGAGTTCGACGAAGCGATCGAGGATCGCGTTCGACTTGCCCTGATCAAGCATCCAGCCGAGCATGTTGGTGCCATAGCACAATTGGCTGACCGAAAGGTCGGTGCCGTTGAGGGTGGTCTTGCCAAGCATGGGTGCAGCAACTCCTAGGTGAAGGGGGATGTCGGGGTAGCTCAGTCGTCCCAGACGATCATCTGACTCATGTCGGTGCGTTCTTCCGGCTTGCGCCCGGTTGTCGCGAGGCGCTGGACGCTGACATGGCCATTTGTCTTGCTGAATTTCGTGAGCACTTCGATCACCCGATCATAATGGGTCGTCGCAATCTTCCAACTCCCCCCTTCGCGGCGATATGTGTCGGTGTAGATCGCCGTGCCGAAGGTGTGATCGTCCTTTTCCAGATCGATGAACACGTCCTGCAGATACCAGATGCCGGTGGCTGAATTGTCACCGGTGATGGCGATTTCGGGCATCAGGCCGATATGCATCGCCACCGCGCCCGAGTGGAACGAATTGGCGAGAAATTCGAGCATCGTCGCTTTGCCGGAAAGTGAGACCTTATAAGTGCCGCCATTGTAAACGACATGCACATCATCGGTGAACAGGGTTTCCAGCAGTGCCGTATTGGCGGTGTCGATCCCGCGGAAATAACGGTGCTTGAGGATCTTGATCTCTTCGATGTCGGACAGTTGCTGTAGGGTGTAGGCCATGATCAGTCTTTCAGTTCTGTGGCAAAAAGTGCTTCGGCGCGGGCCTTCAGCGCGCGGCCGGAATCGTCGAAGGCGCGTTTCACCCACGGCCCGGCAAAGCGGAACACATGGATGCCGTTGACGCCAAGGAACGCATCGGTCGAAACATAGCGGCATGAAGCGGGGCCGGTTGCCTCGATCACCTGATCACGTCGGGCAGGATAGGGCCAGGCATCGCTGTACACCATTTCCCACGAGATTAAGCGTTCGGGATCGAACGCGCAGATATATTCGCAATTGGGCACCAGCGTGCCCGGCGCCGCATAGTTGACCAGCATCATGTTCACCGCCGCACCCATTGCCAATGTGGATTCGGCCCGCACGCAAAACGGGTTCCATTCGTTATAGCGCGGCATGTCGGTCAGCACCTGCCACACGATGCGGGCAGGGGCGGCGATCTCGACGGTTTCGCTGACGGTCACGGCATCGGGATCGAACCCGCTGACCGGATCGTCAGCGAGCGTGGGAGCAGTCTGCATCCAGTCTAGCAACATGGCCTTATCCCCTATTTCTGCGAAATGTCCCGACGTCAGGCCGCGGCCTTGCGCCCTGCCTGCCGCCCGAAGAACGTGCAATCGGCCAAGCTCATGCCCGAAGAATAGCCGTGGCCCCATGCGGGCAGGCCCGAAGTGCAGCGGCCAGCCGCATAAAGCCCGGCAATCGGCTGCCCCGCGCGGTCCAGCACTTCACCATCGGTGGTCGTCTTCAGGCCGCCCAAGGTGAAGAAGCTGAAATAGCTCGTCTCGAAATTGAGTTCGAGTGCCACGAACGGCGCCTGATCGAGCGGCGTAAGGATCGGGGCCTGTTTGTCGAACAGCGGATCGCGGCCTTCGCGCGCATGTTCGTTGTAGAGGGCCATCGTGGCCGACAAGCTGCCCTTGGGCATGGCCAGTTCGGCCTCGACCTCTTCCCATGTATCGCCTGTGCCGGCGATCGTGATGCCGGCAAGATTCATCGGCTGCTCGAAATGCGCCATGTCGAGCAGCTGGTATACTTTGCCACCCGGCTGATCGACGGCACAACGGCTGACGCGGCCGTGATAGCAATCCTCGTTGATGAAGCGCTGGCCCTGCACATTCACGAACACGCCATAGGCGTGGCTTTCCGGCATGGTCCACGGGCAGGTGGTGAAAAACTGGTCCATGTGGATGGCATCGCCCCCCACCGAAACGCCCAGTTCGATGCCGACGCCGTCGTCCTTGTCGCCAATCGGGCTGTTCACGCGGAAGCTGTCCGGGCAATATTTGCGGCGCATCGCCTCGTTGAACACGAAGCCGCCGGTCGCCAGCACCACGCCCTTCGCCGCTTTGACGAAGCGATTGGTGTTGTCGATGCGCATGACGACACCGACCACATGATCGCCATCGACGATCAGCGCCACGGCGCGGGCGTCGATGTGAATTTCGGTGCCGAGATCACGCGCGCGCGCCTCAAGGATGTCGACCAGCGGACGCCCACCGCCCCAGCCCATGTGCTGGATCACATGTCCGCGCGGTGCGGGCTTTGCCGTGTAGCGGAACGGTGCCGCCTGTTCGCTGCCCGAATAAATCAGCGTGGAATCGTCGGTCGGTTCGATGTGCTTGCCGGGCAGGTAATTGCCGCGATAGGGTACGCCCTGATCCTTCAGCCACTGATAGTGGTTGAGCGCTTCGCGCCCGTAAAGTTCGCACTTCGCGTCATCGGCGCACGGGCCGCCCGCCATTTTGAGATAGGCGGTGAAGTCTTCGACCGTATCATCGAACCCGGCCGCCTTTTGCGCATCGGTGCCGCCGCCGATGTAAATCTCTCCGCCCGACAGCGCAGAAGCGCCGCCGCTGCCCGAGTTGCGTTCGAAAAGCATGACGCGGGCACCTGAGGTGCGCGCCTCAATCGCGGCGCAAGCCCCGGTCGCGCCGAAGCCGATCACGGCCACGTCAGTCTCGAAATCCCAGCCCGGCACGTCGGCCACGGCCAGCGGCTTATATTGCGAAAACATACTCATCCCGCTCCTCTTATGTCTTCGGGGGTTGCTTCCCCGCGATTATGTCAGTGTTTGAGGCCCCCGCACAACACCTCGGTGATCATCTCGGTGTCGCAATATTCTTTCCACTCGATCAGCTTAGCATCGCGCAGTCTGGCCAGAAAATGATATTGATTGCGGTATTCACGGCCCGATGCGTGCATCCCGCGCGACGATGCTTCGACCGCCACGCGATCATCCTGTGCGGTGATCGCATGGATGGTGAAGACGATCCCATGCGGAAAGGCTTCAAAGATCCGGCCCGCCGCCATGGTCACGGTCGGTTTGTCGAACGTGCCCGATATCAGCGTTTGCCCCATGGTGGTGCAGGTGCCGTCTTCGGCATAAGCATCGACGATACCCGCCACATCGCCTGCGTTCATCGCGTCAAAGAACGCGTGAACAGCGGCGATGTTGCGGGCAACTTCGTCGGTCATTGTGCTTCGCGCGCCCTTACCATGTCGAGCGCGACATCGATGATCATGTCTTCCTGCCCACCGACCATCTTGCGGCGGCCGAGTTCGACAAGGATCGTACGGGTATCAAGGCCATAGGTTTCCGCTGCCTTTTCCGCATGGCGCAGGAAGCTGGAGTAGACCCCCGCATAGCCGAGCGCGAGCGTTTCACGGTCCACACGTACCGGGCGATCTTGCAACGGGCGCACAAGATCTTCTGCGGCATCCATCAGCATCATGACGTCACAGCCGTGGTTCCAGCCCTTGCGGTCAATGGCGGCGATGAACACTTCGAGTGGGGCGTTGCCCGCGCCCGCGCCCATGCCGGTCAGGCTGGCGTCGATGCGCACTGCACCGCATTGCGCCGCGACGATGGAGTTGGCGACGCCCAGCCCAAGATTGTGGTGCGCGTGCATGCCGCGCTGCGTTTCAGGCTTAAGCACGCGGTCATAGGCTTCGAACCGCGCCCGGACGCCATCCATGTCGAGCGCGCCGCCGCTGTCGGTGACATAGACACATTGCGCGCCATAGCTTTCCATCAACAAGGCCTGTTGGGCGAGCAGGTCCGGCTCGATCATGTGGCTCATCATCAGAAAGCCTGAAACGTCCATGCCGAGATCGCGCGCAATGCCGATGTGCTGCTTTGAAACGTCTGCCTCGGTGCAATGGGTGGCCACGCGGACCGAGCGCACGCCGATATCATAGGCGCGGCGCAGTTCCTCCACCGTGCCAACGCCGGGCAGGATCAGCGTGGTCAGCACGCACTTGTCCAGCACTTCGGCCACGGCTTCAAGCCATTCCCAATCGGTGTGCGCACCAAAGCCATAGTTGAAGCTGGCGCCCGAAAGACCATCGCCATGGGCAACTTCGATCGCGTCCACGCCCGACTTTTCGATCGCGGCGGCAATCGCCTTCACATGCTCGATGCCGTACATGTGACGAATGGCGTGCATGCCATCGCGCAGGGTCACGTCTTGAATATAGAGCTTGTCGCCCGCTTCGACGTTGAAGGTCGCTTTCATCTTGTGGCCCTCCTTCAGGCGGCGGTCGCGGCCATGCGGCGCGCGGCAAGCAATTCACCGGTCGCCTTGGCGGCGGCGGTCATGATGTCGAGATTGCCCGAATAGCTGGGCAGATAATCGCCTGCGCCTTCCACTTCGAGCAGGATCATCGTCTTGATCCCGGTGAATTCGCCCTGACCGGGGATATGCAGACGGTTGTTGTCGCCAAAGCGTTCAAACTGCACTTCCTGTTTCAGGCGATAGCCGGGGACGTACTGCTGCACTTGCGCCACCATGTCCTTGACCGATTGGCGAATGCTGTCCTCGTCCGCGCCTTCGGATAGGGTGAACACCGTATCGCGCATGATCATCGGCGGTTCGGCCGGGTTGAGGATAATGATGGCCTTGCCCTTGGTCGCGCCGCCGACCTGCTCGATGGCACGGGCGGTGGTGCGGGTGAATTCGTCGATGTTGGCGCGGGTGCCGGGGCCGGCCGAACGCGACGAAACCGAGGCGACGATTTCCGCGTAATGCACCTTGGCGACGCGGCTCACCGCAGCGACCATCGGGATGGTTGCCTGCCCGCCGCAGGTGACCATGTTGACGTTAGGCGCGTCAAGGTGCGCACTGCCGTTGACAGTGGGCACGGTGAACGGCCCCAGCGCGGCCGGTGTCAGGTCCACCACCTGGATGCCGTCGGCGCGCAGCGCTTCGTCATGCACCTTGTGCGCATAAGCACTGGTCGCATCGAAGGCGATGCCGATGTCCTTGTAGAGCGGGTGCTTCATCAGCCCTTCCAGCCCTTCATGCGTCGTCGCGATGCCATGCGCCCGCGCCATGGCGAGGCCTTCCGACTTTTCGTCGATGCCCACCACGATGGCGAGATCCATATTCTGCGGGTATTTGATCATCTTCATCATCAGGTCGGTGCCGATATTGCCCGAGCCGATGATCGCAGCTTTTACGCGTGCCATTGGATTGGTCCTTTTATACGAAGTTGGCGACGCAAGTGCCCAAGGGGCCGTTGGTATCGCTCAAGGTCATTTCAAAACGATCGCCCTTTACTGCCGGGGCGAGTGGGACGAGGCTGCCCGATAAAATCACGTCGCCGGCATCCAGCGTGACGCCATAGGCGCCGAGCGTATTGGCCAACCACGCCACCGCCTGTGCGGGATCGCCCTGCACCGCATGGCCATAGCCTTCAGACAGCGGCGCGCCGTTCTTGGTCACCGCGACATGCAGGCTCGGCAGATCCAGTCCTGCCGGATCGAGCCGTTCCTTGCCCACCACATAGACGCCGCAACTGGCGTTGTCGGACACGGTATCGACGATCGCGATTTTCCAGTCGTCGATGCGACTGTCGACGATTTCAAAGCAGGGCGCGATGCTCTCGGTCGCGGCGAGTACATCGGCGGCGGTCACGCCCGGGCCATTGAGGCTGGTTTTCAGAATGAAGGCGATTTCGGCCTCGGCACGCGGGGCAATCAGCGCCTTGCCGTCCACATCGATATCGCCATCGACATACATCCAGTCGGTCAGGAAGCCGAAGTCGGGCTGGTGCACGCCCAACATGTCCTGCACTGCCTTGCTCGTGACGCCGATCTTCTTGCCGACCACCTTTTCGCCATCCTTCAGGCGGCGCGACAGGAAATGCAGGCTGATGGCATAGGCATCGTCGATAGTCAGCGACGGGTCCTGCTGGATCAGTGGTACCAGCGTACGCCGTTCGCGCAGCGCGGTGTAGAGTTCATTCCCATAATGTTCGGCTTTGCTCACAAATAAGCCCCGTCCTGATAGATGAGCGGCGCGACGGTCTCGCTGACCTGCGCCTCAAGCACGCGCGCGATAACAATGCTGTGCGTGCCATAGGCCAGCATCGTGTCGATGACGCAGAGCAGATTGGCCTGCGCGCCATCGAGCATCGGCAAGCCATTGTGGCCTTCGCGCCAATGGCCCAGCTTGAAGCGATCCTCATGCGGCACGCCGCCGCCGAATGCGGCAGAAATGTCTTGTTGGTGGCGCGACAACAAGTTGATCGAAAGCGGTGCGGTCGGCTCCAGCAAGGCGTGCAGGCTGGTGCTGCGATTGACGCAGACCAGCACCGCTGGCGGATCGACCGTGAGCGAGGTAATCGACGTGGCGGCCATGCCGACCGGACCGTTGTCCCCCTTGGCCACGACGATGGAAACCGAGGCCGCAAGCCGACGCATCGCCGCGCGGAAGACGGCAGGCAATGCCTCGGGCAGGGCAGGATAGCCTTCAGCCATGGAGGAAATCGACGGCATAGGCGTTGAACTCGGCGGCGCGTTCCACCTGTACCCAATGGCCGGTGCGTCCGAAGGTGATGGCGCGCACATCGCGGCAGTGATCAAGGAACAGGCGCGCATGGGCCTCGGGGCAGAATTCGTCGTTCAGGCCCCACAACACGAAGATCGGCTTGTCGATTTCGCCCAGACGCGGCGAGAGATCGGGCGTGCGCATGCGCATGAGCACGTCTTTCGGCTGGGTGCGGGCAACGGCAAAGCGTTCCTCAATCAAGACATCCGAAATGTTCGGCGCGAAATCCGGGTGGACCAGATTGGAAACCAGCCGCTTTTGTTCGGCCAGATTGAAATCCGGGCCGCCGAAATTGGACACCATTTTGGCGATGCCGGGCATCACGAAATAGCTTTCGCGCTCCGCCACGCAGCCCGGGGCCATCAGCACCAGCTTGCCGGTAAATTCGGGGTGATCGAGCGTCATCTGCAAGGCGATGCCACCACCCAGCGAATTGCCCACCAGATGCGCCTTCTCCACGCCATGCTGACGCAGCGCGTCATAAAGCGTGTCGGTAAATAGCTGCAGCGTATAGTCCACACCTTCTGGTTTGGACGATGCGCCATAGCCGATCAGGTCGGGCAGGATCACCCGATAACCAGCATCGGCAAAGGCGGCGATATTGCCACGGAAGTTCGATGCGCCCGAGGCGCCGGGGCCGCTGCCGTGAATAAACACCACAGCCGGACCATCGGGCAGGCCCGCTTCCTTGACATGGATATCATAGCCACCGGCCACGCGATAAGTGGCTTGTTTCAATTCGGTCATGCCGCTGCTCCGCTCAAAGAAAAGTGAACGTCGGTTCTTGCCCAAGGATGCCGCCAACCAGATCCAGCGTCCGGTTGTTGGGATCGTTGGCCACATGGGCGCGGCCGGCGTTCAGGTCCAGCCAGGGCTGGATAATCGGACTGGAGGTGTAGATCGCGCGACCGCCGAGCAGTTGCACCATCCCATCGACCAGTTCGGCCATGCGGCGCACCACCGACGAGGAGTTATAGGCATAAAGCGTGCGCTTCTCCATCGGGATCGCCTCGCCTCGCGTCGCATAAGCCATCAAATCCTCGAAGGTCAGGCGCAGGGTCTGCTCCATCTCGGTGACTTGAGCGTGCGCTTTGGCAATGGCGGCCAGCAGGAAGGGATCGCTTTTCGACGCCTTGCCCGTGTTGGTCGAAACGCGGCTTTGCGCGATCTCGATCGCCGCGTTGATCGCCGCGCGCGCGCCGCCAAAGGCCGCCGTGGACACGGACCGCATGAACACTTGCGCCCATGGCAGGGTATAAAGTGGGCCGGGGTTGGTTTCCTGGCCGGGGTTGGTGCACAGGAAGCCATCGACCGAACGGTGGGTGCGGTGCGCCGGAACAAACACATCGTCCACGATCACATCATGGCTACCGGTGCCCTGCAGGCCGAAGACGTGCCAGCTATCGAAGTCGATGCTATAGTCGCTACGCGGCAGCAGGAAGGCGCGCATGTCGGGCGCACCGCCCGGCTCGCTTGGCGGCACCAACGCGCCGAGCACCACCCACTGGCAGTGCACCGATCCGGTGGAAAAGCCCCAGCGGCCCGATAGGCGGAAACCGCCATCGACCACCGTCACCTTACCCACGGGCTGATAGCTTGAAGAGACCAGCGTCGAGGTGTCTTCGCCCCAGACTTCGGCTTGCGCCTCTTCATGGAACAAAGCGATTTCATAAGGGTGGCAACCGACCACGCCATACATCCACCCGGTGGACATGCAGCCCTCGGCCAGCGCCTTTTGCACATCATAAAAGGCATTGGGGTGCATTTCATAGCCACCCCAGCGGCGCGGCTGGAGGATCTTGAAGAAACCCGCCGCCTGCATTTCGGCAATGGATTCGGCTGGCACATCGCGCTGGGAAACGCAGCGACGCGCGCGTTCCTTCAGGACAGGAATCATCGCGCGGGCACGGTCAAGTAGATCTTCCGCTGTTGGAATACTGGCCGATGCAACGGGCAAAGAGGCTATGCTGGCCATCTTCGATATCTCTCCCTTAGTCGAATCATTTTACGGCGCTACTTAGGCAGCACGCGTAATTTCAAATGACATGTGGTACGCAAATCGTCAATTGAAAAGCGGTTCGGCTTTCGATATGTGCAAAAAGCGAATCCGCTGCAGGAGAGAATTCCAACGCGGCGACAGAGGGAGAGAAAGCCCGTGCAGGGCAACAGCACTATGGAACTGGCGATTGATCTCACTGGACGCGTTGCCATCGTCACGGGCGGAACCCGTGGCCTCGGCCTGCTCATGGCCAAGGCGCTGGTCCAAGCGGGCGCGCGCGTCGTCGTATGTGGCCGCAATGCGCCCGATCACCTGCCCGAGGGCTTGACCTTCCGTGCCGCCGATATCCGCGACCCCGATCAGGCCAAGGGACTGGTTGAAGCGGTGGTGGCCGAACATGGCCAGCTCGACATTCTGGTCAACAATGCCGGCGGATCGCCGCAAGCGGCGGCGGCGGAAGCCAGCCCGCGCTTCTTCGACGCGATCCTCAAGCTCAACCTCCATTCGGCGATGTATATGTCGCAAGCAGCGCATGGGCATATGCAGCGTGCAGGCGCGGGCAGCATCGTCAACATTGCCAGCGTATCGGGCATTCGCCCGTCGCCGATGACCGCCGCTTATGGGGCCGCCAAGGCGGGCCTGCTCAACCTGACCCAAAGCCTTGCGCAGGAATGGGGGCCGGACGGCATTCGTGTGAATGCGATCATCGTTGGCCTGATGCAGACTGAAACGGCCGATGAGACCTATGGCAATGCCGAGGCGCAAGCTGCGGTGGCTCGCTCGATGCCCTTGCAGCGCATGGGTACGGGCGAAGATGTAGCTGGCGCGGTGCTCTGGCTGTGTTCCAGCCTTGCCGCATGGGTCAGCGGCGCGCGCATCAACGTCGATGGCGGAGGGGAACGCCCCTACTTCCTCGATCTCGTGAAAGGAAACTAAAGGCCATGGCCATCAAGGCACTCGGCTATGTTGTTGTTGAAACCGCGAAACCTACGGAATGGGATCACTTCCTGACCGAATTCGTCGGGGCGATGCGCTCGGGCGATGCACCGGACGGGGCCGCGCTTTATCGTGTGGACGACCGCGTGTTCCGCCTGCGTATCGAAAGCGGCGCGCGCGAATGGTTCGTGGCGGCAGGTTATGAAGTGGCGGACCGTGCCGCGCTTGATGCCTTGGCGATAAGGGTTGCCGCCGCAGGCCGCCCGGTCGAATGGGCTGATGCTGCCGAAGCCGCAGGGCGCGGGGCCGAAGCCATGTTCCGCACCACCGATCCGGCGGGCAACGGCTTGGAACTGTATTGCGGCGATGCCCGCACCGCTGAACCCTTCGTCTCGCCGATCGGCGTGTCCGGCTTCGTCACCGGCGACATGGGCATGGGTCACGCGGTGTTTTCTGCGCCCAATTTCGACGAAACCATCGCCTTTCATTGCGATGTCCTCGGCTTCCGCCAAACGGACATGCCGCGCTTCCAGTTGTTCGGCCCGGAAGGCCCGTCGATGGGTTTTGCCTTTCTGCACGCCGACAATGGGCGTCACCATTCCATTGCGTTTGGAGAGGGTGGCATTCCGCCTTCTGGCGCGGTGCACATCATGCTAGAACTGCCCACGCTGATTGAGGTGGGCAAGGCGCACGACCGTATGAAGCGCTTTGGCTATCCCGAAAGCGCGACACTGGGCCGCCATGTGAACGACGAAACGACCGGCTTCTATGTGCAGACGCCCAGCGGTTTCGATCTTGAAATCGGCTGCGATAGCCTGGTGATTGACCCGGCCAGCTGGGAAACCACACGGCATGAAGCGATCAGTGTTTGGGGTCATGAATGGGCCTGGCAAAAGGCAATGAAGGAACAAAAGGGAGAGCAGGCGTGAGCGCCCAAGTCGTTAAACCTGACAAACGGATGAGCGCAGCCGACATGGTCGCGCAGCTTTCCGACGGAATGACCATCGGCATCGGTGGCTGGGGTCCCCGGCGCAAGCCGATGGCACTGGTACGCGAGCTTCTGCGGTCGGACCTGAAGGACCTGACCATTGTGGCCTATGGCGGCGCTGATGTTGGCATGTTGTGTGCGGCGGGCAAGGTCAAGAAACTGGTCTTCGCCTTTGTCTCGCTCGATGCGATCCCGCTGGAACCCTGGTTCCGCAAGGCGCGTGAAAGCGGCCAACTGGACGTGCTGGAAGTAGACGAAGGCATGTTCCAATGGGGGCTGAAGGCCGCTGCGTTCCAGCTGCCCTTCCTGCCGACCCGCGTCGGACTTGGCACCGATCTTGCCGAACTCGGTGGGTTGAAGACCGTGCAATCGCCCTATGACGATGGCGAAACGCTGATCGCCATGCCCGCGCTGAAGCTCGACGCCGCGCTGATCCATGTGAACCGCTCCGACTGGCGCGGCAATGTGCAGGTATTCGGGCCGGACACTTATTATGACGAGTGGTTCGCCAAGGCGGCGGCCAAAACCTACGTCTCGTGCGAGGAACTGGTCGACCGCATGGAAGACCATTATCCCGAAGACGCACCGTATAATCTGTTCGAGCGCTGCTTCGTCAATGGCGTGGTCGAAATGCCCTGCGGCGCGCATCCCAGCTCGATGCCCCCGCATTATGGCTGGGACATGAAGGCGTTCAAGGCATATGCCGACGCCGCAAAGGATCCGGGCGACTGGGATGCGGTCAAGGACCGTTTCGTGGGCGCATCCGAAGCCGATTATCTTGCAAATTTTGGCGGAAAGGAGGCGGTCGCGGTTCTCCCGCTGCCGATTTTCTGATGACCGACGTAACCTTGGCAGAACTCTGCATTTTCGCCTGCTCTGAAGCATTTCGCAACAATGGCGAGATCGTCGCCACGGGTGTTGGCCCGGTGCCCCGCTTGGCGGCGGGGCTGGCCAAGCTGACCCACAGCCCCGAGCTGATGATGACCGATGGCGAATGCTATCTGGTCGAACAGCCGGTGCCGATTGGCCCGCGCCAGTATGACGATCGCAAGAAGGCCGGCTGGCTGCCGTTCTCGCGCTTTTTCGATAGCGCCGTGTGGACCGGCCGCCGTCACGCGATGGTCACGCCCACGCAGTTGGACCGCTTCGGCCAGATCAACCTGTCTTATATGGGCGGCACCTATCGCCAGCCCAAAACGCAGATGCTGGGCGTGCGAGGCTTTCCGGGCAATACGATCTATCACCCCAATTCGTTCTTCTTCCCCGCGCACGGGCCGCGCGTGTTCGTTCCGGAAGTCGATATGATTTCGGGCGCAGGATATAATCCGGCCAAGCGCGTGGCCGGAGGCAATTATGCCGGTATCGACCTGCGGACCATCGTCACCAACTTGTGCGTGATGGACTTTCAGGGGCCGGGCGTGGACGGGCTGGGGGCGATCCGCGTCGTCTCACTCCATCCCGGCGTGACGTTCGAGGATGTGCAGGCGGCCACCGGGTTCGAACTGCACCGGGCGGAAACACTGCCCGAAACGGCGTTGCCGGGACCGGACGAACTGGCCGTGATCGCCAGCCTCGATCCGCACAATATCCGCGCCAGCGTGATCAAGGACAACCCGCTGGCCCGCAAGGCCGGCTAAGGGAGTGTCACGATGAAAGACCTCGTCGAGCCGAAAGCAGTCGATATCACCTATGAAACGGATCAACCGGTCCGTTATGAGGTGATCGACAATGTGGCCTGGATCACCATGAACCGGCCGCAGTTCAACAATGCCCAGAACGGGCAGATGACCTATGCGCTCGACGATGCTTTCAACCGCGCCGTGCAGGACGATGGCGTGCGCTGCATCGTGCTGGCGGGTGAAGGCAAGCACTTCTCCGCCGGGCACGACATCGGCACGCCGGGGCGCGATCTGCATCACGAATTCGACAAACGGCTGATGCTGCCGCCGCACACCAACAAGCCGGCGGCCGAACTGCTCTATATCCGCGAGCAGGAACAATATCTTGGCATGTGTCGCCGCTGGCGCGACATTTCCAAGCCGACCATCGCGATGGTGCAGGGCGCCTGTGTGGCGGGCGGATTGATGCTGGCATGGGTGTGCGACTTGATCGTGGCGAGCGAGGACGCGTTCTTTCAGGATCCGGTGAACCCGCTGATGGGCATTCCCGGCGTGGAGTATTTCGCCCACGCATTTGAACTGCCGCCGCGCGTGGCCAAGGAATTCCTGTTGCTGGGTGAACGGATGCCGGCGCAGCGCGCCTATGATTTTGGCATGGTCAATAAGATCGTCCCGCGCGCCGAGTTGCGCGAGGCGGCGGCGACATGGGCTAACAAGCTGGCCGGGCAGAACCGGCTGGGCAACTGGCTGACCAAGCAATCGATCAACCATGTTGAAGAGCTGCGCGGCAAGCGCACGGCGATGGACGCGGTGTTCCACATGCACCACTTCGCCCATGCTCAAAACGACCTTGTCACCGGCAATTCCATCGCCGGGGTGAGCGGCGCGTCGGCGGCGGCCGCGAATAAGAAAGATGCAGGCGATAGCTGATGACAAGTGCGCTCAACACAATTCTGACCGAGCGGCTGGGCTGCGCCGCGCCGATCATCCAGACCGCGATGGGCTGGGTGGCGGAACCAAGTCTGGTCATCGGGAGCTGCAACGCTGGCGCCTTTGGCTTTCTAGGCGCGGCGGTGATGACGCCCGACGAGTGCCGGACCAAGATTCTGGCTGTGCGCAAGGGTACGGACAAGCCGTTCGGGGTGAACTTCCATTCGTTCCAGCCCGGTGCGGACCAGATCGTCGAACTGATCCTGGCCAATCGGGATCAGGTGCGTGCGGTCAGCTTTGGACGCGGGCCAAATGCCAAGATGATCGGCCGGTTCAAGGATGCGGGCATCCTGTGCATCCCCACCGTCGGTGCTGTGAAACACGCGCAAAAGATGGTCGAACTGGGCGTGGACATGATCAGCGTGCAGGGTGGCGAAGGCGGCGGCCATACGGGTTCTGTCCCCACCACGATCCTTCTGCCGCAAGTGCTTGATGCGGTGCAGGTGCCCGTGATCGCCAGCGGCGGCTTTGCCGACGGGCGCGGTCTGGTGGCGGCGCTGGCTTATGGCGCAGTTGGCATTGCGATGGGCACGCGGTTTTTGCTCACCAAGGAAAGCCCGGTGCCCGATAGTGCCAAGGCGGAATATCTGAAAGCCACGACCGACCGGATCGTCGTCACCACCAAGCTCGACGGCATTCCCCAACGGATGATCCGCACCAAGCTGATGGACCAGATCGAAAAGTCCGGCTCGCTGGGGATGTGGTTGCGCGCGTTCGAGGCGGGTGCGGCGATGAAGCGCCAGACCGGTGCTTCGTGGCTGCACTTCATCAAGGCGGCGCGCGGCATGACCGGCCACGGAGATGTGCCGTTGAAGCAGGCGATGATGGCCGCAACCATGCCGATGCTGATCCAGAAAGCGGTGGTCGATGGCGATATCGAACATGGCGTGATGGCCACCGGTGTTGTCGGCGGGCGCATTTCCGAAGTGCCAAGCTGCCAAGACCTTGTCGACCGCATCATGGCCGAAGCACGCGACCGCCTTGCCGCGCTTTGCGCCGCTTGAACCCTTAAAGACGAGAGACACGCCCATGCCTATCACGCTCACCGTCAAGGACCGCATCGCCGAGATCGTGTTCGACACGCCGCCCGTGAATGCGTTCGACAGCGCAACATGGATGTCGCTGCCGGGCATCATCAAGGAAGCCGCTGCGAACCCGGAAGCCAATGTCATACTGATCCGCGCGGCGGAAACCGCACGCGGGTTCTGCGGCGGCGTCGACATCAAGGAAATGCAGGCCCATCCCGAACGCATCACGGTGCTCAACCGGGGCAACTACCTCACCTTCAAGGCAATCCGCGATGCGGAAATTCCGGTGGTGGTGGCGGCGCATAAGTTCGTGATCGGCGGCGGCATCGGCATTTGCGGGGCCAGCGATACGATCATCGCGGCTGACGATGCGTTTTTCTCGCTGCCCGAAGTCGATCGCGGTGCGATGGGCGGGGCCAGCCATCTTTCGCGCATGTTGCCACTGCATAAGGTGCGCGCCGCCTTCTTCACCGGCGGCAATATCCCGGCACAAGAGGCCTATCGCCTTGGCGCGGTGGAAAAAGTTGTGCCGCGCGCCGATCTGGTGGCCGAAGCACATGCGTTTTGTGCGGTGATTGCATCCAAAAGCCGCAAGGCGCTGGTCATCGCCAAGGAAGCATTGAACGGCCTTGAACCGCGCGACGTGGATCATGGCTATCGTTGGGAACAGGGTTTCACGCTGGAAATGTATATGCACGAAGACAGCCAGAAGGCGCGCGACGCCTTTGTTGAAACCGGCAAGGCTGCAAAGTTCTGACCATGGACCTCAGCTATACCCCCGAACAGCAGACTTTTCGCGCCGAAGTGCGCCACTGGCTGGAGGCGCACGTGCCCGCGCATCCGCTGGAACATTTCGACGCCACGCGCGCCGGGTTCGAGGCGCATCGCCAATGGGAAGCCACGCTGAAAAGCGGCGACTGGGGCATGGTGACATGGCCCAAGGAATATGGCGGGCGCGGGCTGGACCTGATCCAGTGGCTGATCTTCGAGGAAGAATATTACCGCGCAGGGGCGCCGGGCCGGGTCAACCAGAACGGCGTGTTCCTGCTTGGCCCCACGCTGATGGAATTCGGCACGCACGAACAGAAGCAGCGCTTCCTGCCGCCGATGGCAAGCGGCGAAGAAATCTGGGCGCAGGCCTGGTCCGAACCGCAGGCGGGCAGCGATCTGGCCGGGGTGCGCGCGACGGCCATGCGGGATGGCGATGATTATGTGCTCAACGGCCATAAGATATGGTCGAGCCGCGCGGTGTTTGCCGATTGGGCCTTTGGCCTGTTCCGTGAACCCGGCAGCGAGCGGCACAAGGGCATGAGCCTGATCTTTTTCAAGCTCGACCAACCCGGCGTTACCCGCAATCCGATCCGCAAGATCAACGGCCATGTCGGCTTTGCCGAAATCTTCCTTGAGGATGTTCGCGTGCCTGCCTTCAACCGCTTGGGCGATGAAGGACAGGGCTGGCACATCTGCATGGCCACCGCAGGCTTTGAACGCGGGCTGATGCTGCGGTCCCCTGCACGTTATCAGGTCGCCGCCGCCGCGCTGGCCGACCTGTGGCAGGCACGCAAAGATACCGCCGATCCGGTGCTGGAGGCCGACGTGGTGCGCGCTTTCATGAACGCCGAAGCCTATGCGCTGAACATTTATCAGACCGCGTCGCGGCTGATCGCCGGCGCGAAGATCGGGCCGGAAGCCAGCACCAACAAGATCTTCTGGTCGGAAATGGACATCCATCTCCACCAGACCGCGCTTGCGATCCTTGGGACCGAGGCTGAATTGCTGCCGCCTGCCGGTCAGCATGATTGGCTCGACGATTATATCTTTGCGCTCGCCGGACCGATTTACGCCGGGTCGAACGAAATCCAGCGCAACATCATTGCCGAGCGGATGCTCGGCCTGCCGCGCTGACAGGGGAGGGACGGAACATGGACTTCACCCTGAACGACGAACAGCAGATGTTTGCAGAAACCGCTACCACGCTGTTTGGCGACACCTGCACGCCCGATCACTGGCGCAAGATGATGGAAGCGGGCACCGCCTTCGATCCGGATCGCTGGGCGCAGATCGTGGAAAACGGCTTTACCCTGTTGATGCTGCCCGAAAGCGCCGGCGGCTTGGGGCTGACGGAACTGGACTTCGCCCTGATCGCGCAGGCCGCCGGCTATGTCGCCTTGCCCGAACCACTGGTAGAAAGCGCCGGCATCGCCGTGCCGATGCTGGCGGCGCTGGCCCCTGATCACGCGTTGCTGGCCGATCCGTCGGCGATCATCGCCATTGCGCCTTCCGCAAATCCGGTGGTGGCCAGTGCCGATGTGGCCAGCGCGATTTTGCTGGAAAAGGACGGTCACGCCTTTCTCGCCACGCCTGACAAGGTCACGCTGACCCCTGTCGCAACCATTGACCCATTGCGCCGGGTGTTTCGCGTGGACTGGAACCCAGCGAACGCCCAAGACCTTGGCCCTGCCGACTGGACATTGGCAACCGATCGCGCCGCCGTGTTCGCTGCGGCGCAAGGCTTGGGCTTGGCTCAACGCTCGGTCGATCTCGCGGTGACCTATGCCAAGGATCGCCAGCAGTTCGGCAAGCCGATTGGCAGTTATCAGGCGGTCAAGCACCACCTTGCCAGCGCGCAAGTCGCCATTGAATTTGCGCGGCCGGTGGTGCTGGCCGCTGCCGCCAGCGTGGGGCAGCAGGACGTCTATTCCCGCGCCCGCGCCAGCCATGCCCGCACCGCGGCGTTGGAGGCGGCAGACAAGGCCGCCCGCGCCTCGATCCAAGTGCATGGCGCGATGGGCTATTCGTGGGAGGTGGATGTCCACCTGTTCCTCAAGCGCGCATTAGCCTTGACCGGAAGCTGGGGTACGCCAGCCTTCCACCGCGCCCGTGTCGCCACCCGCCTGTTCAACCGACCCGCTGGGCCGGACCAGACTTTTGCCAGAGAGGCCTGAGATGCCCGAAGCCTATATCGTTGATGCAATCCGTTCACCTGTCGGCCGCAAAAAGGGCAGCCTTGCCCATTTGCACCCGGCAGACTTGGCCGCCCACCCGATCAAGGTGCTGATGGAGCGCAACACGTTCGATCCCTCGCTGGTCGAGGATGTGGTGTGGGGTTGCACCGAAACCATTGGCGCGCAGGCGGGCGACATTGGTCGTACCGCATGGCTGGTGGCGGGCTTGCCCGAAGACGTGCCCGGCGTGACCATCGATCGCCAGTGCGGTAGCGCACAGCAGGCGATCCACTTCGCCGCGCAGGGCGTGATGAGCGGGACGCAGGACATTGTCGTGGCCGGTGGCAGCCAAGCGATGAACCGTATTCCGATCATGGCGGCGATGACCGCGGGGCAGGCCTATGGCTTCGACAGCCCGTTCATCGGTGCGACCGGGTGGGACGCGCGCTATGCTGGCGAGGAAGTGAACCAGATCCGCTCTGCCGAGATGATCGCAGAAAAGTGGGGGATCAGCCGCGAGGAACTCGACGCCTTTTCCTATGCCAGCCACATGCGTGCGCAGGCGGCAACCGAAGCGGGCTGGTTTAAGAACGAGATCGCGCCGCTCGCGGGGCTGGATCACGATGAAACCATCCGCCCCGGTACAACGATTGAAGGGCTCGCCGCGCTCAACCCTGTACGCGAAGGCGGCCGGGTGACGGCGGGCAATGCCAGCCAGAATTCCGATTGCGCGGCGGCCTTGCTCATCGCCAGCGAACGCGCGGTGAAGGAACATGGCTTTAAGCCGCGTGCGCGCATCCATCACATGTCCGTGCGCGCAGACAATCCGGTGTGGATGCTCACCGGCCCGATCACCGCCACGCAATATGCCCTGAAAAAATCAGGCATGAAGCTGGAAGATATCGATCTGTTTGAATGCAACGAAGCATTTGCCTCGGTCACGATGGCGTGGATGAAAGAGCTGTCCATTCCGCATGAAAAGGTGAATGTGCAGGGCGGTGCGATTGCGCTGGGTCACCCGATCGGATCGACCGGTGCCAAGCTGATGACAACGCTGCTCAACTCGCTCGAACGCACCGGCGGCCGCTATGGCCTGCAGACGATGTGCGAAGGTGGCGGGCAGGCCAACGTTACCATCATCGAACGGCTGTAACGGACGCGCGCCCGGCATGCCGTGCTACGCCTATCAGGGGATTGTCCCGGTCGTTGACCCGACCAGCTACGTGCATCCGCTCGCGTCGCTGATCGGCGATGTGATCGTGGGGCCGGGTTGCTTTATCGCCCCCGGCGCATCGCTGCGTGGCGATTTCGGGCGGATCGTGGTGGAAGGCGATAGCTCGATACAAGACAGCGTGACCGTGCACGCCAACCAGCTGCGCGATACGGTGATCGGACGAGGAGCGACCATTGCGCATGGCGCCATTATTCACGGCTGCGAAATTGGCGAAAATGCGCTGGTTGGCATGAATGCCGTGGTGCTGGATAATGCGGTGATCGGCGCGGAAAGCCTTGTCGCCGCGCTGGCGCTGGTCAAGTCGGATATGGTGGTGCCGCCGCGTAGTCTGGTGGTGGGCAATCCAGCCAAGATTGTCCGCACGTTTGAACCACAGCAGGTGACCTGGCGCAACGACGGTCATGGTGAATATCAGCGCCTTGCGCATGCAGCACTGACCGGGCTGGTCGAAACTGCACCGCTCCGCGCTGTCGAGCCGGATCGGCCGCGGGTGTGCTCGGATGCCGTAGCCTTGCGCCTTTCGGGCAAGACGGCGGCATATCGCGAACAAAAATTGGCCGCAGAGGAGCGTGCGCATGGGTCCTGAAACCCACATCACCAACCTGCTCTATCGCTATGCCGAACTGATGGATGCGGGTGAGCTTGAGGCCGTGGCGGCGCTGTTTGAAAAGGCGCGCGTGAAAATGGCTGGCGGGCGCGAAGTTGAAGGCAGTGCGCCGATGCTGGACCAGTGGCGCGCCTTTGTGCGCATCCATCCGTGCGGCACCCCGCGCACCAAGCACGTGATTACCAACGCCATCGTCGAAGTCGACGAGGCGGCCGGCACCGCCACCTGCCGGTCCTATTACACCGTGATCCAGCAAACCCCGGACCTGCCGTTGCAGGCGATCTGCGCGGGCCGCTATCATGACAGTTTCGTGTGCGAAGGCGGCGCATGGCGTTTTGCCACGCGTGATTATTCGCTGCTCGATTGTATCGGTGACCTGTCGCAGCATTTGCTGCTGCCGGTCAGCTAATAGACTTCCAAGGAGACCAACGTGGGTATCTGCGACAACCGTACCGTGATCATCACCGGCGCCGCCGGGGGCCTTGGCCGCGCCTATGCGCTGGCCTTTGCGGCCGAAGGCGCAAATGTGGTGGTCAATGACATCGGCACCTCGCTGGGCGGTGAGGGGCGCGACACCAGCGCCGCCGATGCCGTGGTGGCAGAAATCAACGCCAGCGGCGGGCGTGCGGTCGCCAATTACGAAGACATCACCGACTGGGATGCGGCCAAGCGCATCGTGGACGCGGCACTGGAGGCCTTTGGCGATTTGCACGTCGTGGTCAACAACGCCGGGATCGTGCGTGATCGCATGTTCGTTTCCGCTACGGTCGACGAATGGGATGCGACGATGCATGTCCACTTGCGCGGCCACTTCTGCATTGCGCGCCATGCGGTGAATTATTGGCGTTCCAAGCAGAAGGAAGGGCGCGATCCCGAGGCGCGGATCATCAACACCTCGTCGGGCGCGGGCCTGCAAGGCTCGGTCGCGCAGGCGGCCTATTCCACCGCTAAAGGCGGCATCGCCGCACTCACGCTGGTGCAGGCGGCTGAACTGGCACGCTATGGCATTACCGCCAACGCACTCGCCCCGTCGGCCCGCACGCGCATGACCGAACAGGCCTTTGCCGATAAGATGGCGACGCAGGAAGCCGCATTCGATGTGATGGATCCGGCCAATGTCGCGCCCACGGTGGTCTGGCTGGGCAGTGCGGACAGCGGGCATGTGACGGGCTGTGTGTTCGAACTGGAAGGCGGCAAGATCATGCTTGAGGACGGATGGCGCGAAGGCCCGTTTGTCGATCAGCAGGCGCGCTGGGAGCCTGCTCAGGTTGGCGGCGTGGTCGAACGCTTGCTGGCGCAGCGCGTCGCCCCCCGCAAGGTTTGGGGCACCGCCTGACCATGGAATTTGCCTTCACCGACGAACAGGTCATGATCGCGGACACGGTGCGCGGGTTCTTTGCCGAACACGCGTCGAGCGAACGCACCCGCGCCGCGATGGCGGCCAGCGGGACGGCAGCGGGTATTGACCGCGCGCTGTGGTCGTCCTTTGCCAGCGAGCTTGGCCTCGCCGGGGTTGGTCTGCCTGAAGACCATGGCGGCGCTGGCCTCGGCATGGTGGAATTTGCCTTGGTGGCCGAAGCGGCCGGTTCCAAAGTCGCAGCCATCCCCTTGCTGGGCCTGGCTATGGTGGGCCGGGGCATCGCGGCTGGCGGATCGGACGCCCAGAAATCCCAATGGCTACCGCGCTTGGCCGGGGGAGAGGTCATGGCGGCGGCGGCATGGGCAGATGGGTTGCGGGCCAATGATGGGCGGCTTTCAACCACGCTGAACTTTGTCCCCCATGGCGGTGCCGCAGACCTATTGCTGGTCTATGGTGGCGATGATGCATGGCTGGTCGACCTGAAGGGTGATGGCGTTGCCGTCACCACCCATGTCACGATGGACCAGACCCGTCCCCTCGCCACGATCGTGCTGGATGGCGCGGCAGTTGAACCGCTGGCCGATGGCAGGGCCGCGACCATGGCGGCGCTTGCCGCTGGATGGATCTGCCTGTCTGCCGAGGCGCTCGGCGGCGCGCAGGAAACGCTTGACCGCACGGTTGCCTACTCCCGCGAGCGGGTGCAGTTCGGGCGCGCCATCGGCTCGTTTCAGGCCTATAAGCATCGCTTGGCCGACATGATGGTGGAAATCGAACAGGCCCGCTCCGCTGTCTACTGGGCCGCTTGTGCACTTGATGAAGGGAGCGAGGAAGCAACGCTCGCGCTTCACGCGGCGAAGTCTTTCTGTGCCGATACCTACCATATGTGCGCGGGCAACATGATCCAACTGCACGGCGGCATCGGCTTTACATGGGAGCATGACGCCCATTTGTTCTTTAAGCGCGCGCGTTCGATCCTGACCTTGCTGGGCGATGGACAATGGCACCGCGAACAGGTGGCGCGCCTCATCATGGGAGCGGCGGCATGAAGCTCGGTTTTTCCCCTGCGGACGAAGCCTTCCGCGCTGAATGCGCGGCGTGGCTAACGGCACAGATGAATGGTCCCTTTGCCGATATTCGTGGCATTCCCAATTTGTGCGATGCGATCCCGCGCCGCAAGGAATGGGAACAGCAACTGGCGGCGCACCAATGGTCGTGCATTGGCTGGCCGGAACAATGGGGCGGCCGCAACGCCACGCTGGCGCAGCAGGTGATCTTTGCCGAAGAATATGCCCGTGCCGGTGCGCCGAACCGCATCAACCATATCGGCGTCGAGCTTGCCGGGCCGACGATCCTTGCGTTTGGCACCGAGCAGCAGAAGGCGCAATATTTGCCGGGCATTGCGGCGGGAACGGCGATCTGGTGCCAAGGCTATTCCGAGCCGGGTGCGGGATCGGACCTTGCCAATGTGAAGACCAAGGCGCGCCTCGAAAGTGGCGAATGGGTGGTCAACGGACAGAAGGTCTGGACCAGCCTTGCCCATTATTCCGATATGATCTTCGTCGTCGCCCGCAGCGAGGAGGGATCGAAAGGCCCCAAGGGCATTTCGTTCCTGCTGATGGACATCGACCAGCCCGGCATCGAGGTCCGTCCGATCCGCCAGATGAATGGCGAGGCAGAGTTCAATGAAACATTTCTGACCGATGCGCGCTGCGCCGGCGATGCCATGCTCGGCGCGCGGGGCGATGGCTGGAAAGTCGCGATGGCGCTGCTCGCGTTCGAACGCGGGGTTTCCACGCTGGGCCAGCAGATGCAGTTCCGCAATGAACTGGACGCAGTGATCGATGCCGCTCGCACCCATGGCAAGGCTGCCGATCCGGTCATCCGCCAGCGTATTGCCAAGGCAGAAATCGGCCTGCGCCTGATGCGCTATGGCGCGCTGCGCATGCTGTCGGGAACCGATCCTGCCGCCATTGATGGCGCGGCGCTGACCTATAAGATCCAGTGGGCGACATGGCGTCGCGATCTGGGCGAACTGGCGATGGATGTGCTGGGACAAGCCGGGGAAATCGCGGACGGCGACCATGATGGGTGGGGGCCGCTCCCGAACATGTATCTCTTCAGCCGCTCCGACACGATCTACGGCGGCACCAACCAGATCCAGCGTAACCTGATCGCCGAGCGCGGCCTTGGCCTGCCCCGCGAACCGCGAGGCGAGCTGTGAGCAGCGCGCTCGCCATGCCAGCACAGATGCGCGCCGTGGCGATCACGCGCTTCGGCCAGCCGGGCGATGCGGCTTGCCATCACATAGTCACCCCGCAGCCTGCCCCCGGTGAAATTCTGGTGCGCGTGGCGGCTGTGGGCGTGAATCCGGCGGACTGGAAAGCATTGATGGGCTGGCTACCCTTTGTCGGTGACACCATGCCGCTGGTGACCGGCTTTGACGGCGCAGGCACCGTCGTGGCGCTGGGCGCAGGCGTAGACGGCGTGAAGCTTGGCGACCGCGTTGGCTTCATGTCTTCGATCGCGATGGGTCGCGGCGGCAGTTTTGCCGAATTTGCCCTCTGCCTTGCCAATCATGCCGTGCGCTTGCCTGACACCATCAGCTTTGCCGAAGCAGCGACCGTACCTGTCGCTGGCATTTCCGCACGCGAAGCGCTGGTTTCGCAGGGCGATCTTGCTGCGGGCGAAACCGTGTTCATCAACGGTGGCGCAGGCGGCACCGGGCTGTGGGGTGTGCAGATTGCGCGCGCCGCCGGTGCTCGCATTGCCGCCACTGCCGGTCCCGCAAACCAATCCCTGCTCACCGCCTTCGGCGTGGAATGCGCCATTGATTATCGCAGCGAGGATATCGCGGCGCGTCTCGCGCAATGGGCACCGGGCGGCGTGGATGTGGTGCTCGACACGGTCGGGCAGGGCAGTCTGCCCGATCCCACGGCACTGTTGCGCAAGGGCGGCCGCTATCTCGCCATCGAAACGATGCTACCCGAGGAAGCCTTGCCCGATGCCGCGCGAATGGCAGAATATGGGGTCGCCGCCTTGCGCGTGTCGGCTAGTTGGGACCGGCTGCACCTTCACCTATCTGCCCTATATCAGGCAATGGCGGAAGGCCGCATGCGCGCCCTGCCGTTTACCCAACTCCCCGCCGCCCGCGCGGGCGAAGCCCTAGAGCGGGTTCGCGCCGGCCATGTTAGCGGCAAGCTCGTGCTTTCTCTTGCCGATGAAAGCGACTGGGCAGCGCCATCCACTCCAACCAAGGAACTCACCGCATGACCGTGCCCGTCCCCGCTTATCCCACTCCGCTTGGCATGTTGAAGGGCAAGACCGTGGTGGTCACCGCCGCCGCTGGCACGGGCATCGGCTATGCAGTCGCCAAACGTGCAGCCGAAGAAGGCGCGAAAGTGCTGATTAGCGATTTCCACGAGCGCCGCCTGAGCGAAGCGGCGGATCGTATCGCTGCCGAAGTCGGCTGCGAACGGCCCGCGACCTTCGTATGCGACGTGACCAGCGAAGATCAGGTGCAGGCGTTGCGCGATGCGTCGCTGGCGGCGCTGGGCCGGATCGATGTGCTCATCAACAACGCCGGGCTGGGCGGCGAAGTCAGCGTGGTCGATATGACTGACGATCAGTGGAGCCGCGTGCTTGATGTGACGCTGACCAGCCTGTTCCGCATGACGCGCGCGTTTCTGCCTGTGATGTATGCGGCCAAATCGGGCGTGATGGTCAACAACGCCTCGGTGCTGGGCTGGCGCGCGCAAAAGGGGCAGGCGCATTATGCCGCATCCAAGGCGGGCGTGATGGCCTTCACCCGCTGCGCCGCGCTGGAAGCCGCCGATCACGGCGTGCGGATCAACGCGGTCGCGCCGAGCCTTGCGATGCACCCGTTTCTTGCCAAGGTGACAACCGAGGAGCGCCTTGCCGAACTGGTCAAGACCGAGGCCTATGGCCGCCCTGCCGAAGTGTGGGAAGTGGCCAATGTCATGCTCTTTCTTGCCAGCGACCTGTCCTCCTATATGACCGGCGAAATTGTCGCCGTTTCCAGCCAGAGGGCCTGAGCATGACGCAAGTTTTTGCGCATCCCACCGACCTGATCGGGCAGGAAGGCACGAAGCTTGGGCCCACCGCATGGCTCGCCATCGAACAAGACCGCGTCGACGGTTTTGCCGAGGTAACTGGCGATCACCAGTGGATCCATGTTGATGTGGCCCGCGCGAAGGATGGCCCTTTCGGGGGCACCATCGCCCATGGCTATCTGACGATGAGCCTCGTCAACTATTTCCTGCCCCAGCTAATCGAGGTGCGCGGCTTTGCCCATGCGGTGAACGTCGGTGCCGATCGCCTGCGCTTCCTCAACCCGGTCAAGGTCGGCAGCCGCATTCGCGGGGTCGGTGAAATCGTCTCGGTTGAAGAGATGAAGGGCGGGATCCAGTCGGTCGTGCGCGTCACCATTGAGATCGAGGGACAAGAGAAGCCCGCTTGCGTTCTCGACACTATCAGCCGTTATTTCCCGGAGTAAAGACCATGCCAGACCCGAAGAAAATGGAAGCCGCAGTTCACGAATATGTCGCCGCGTTCGATGCCGGTTCGCCCGCCCGCGTGGGTGCGCTATTTGCGGCGAATGCCACCGTGGAAGACCCGATCGGCACGCCGCCACATGTCGGTCGTGATGCCATTCTGGCGTTCTACACCGCCTCGATGCAGACCGGCGCCAAGCTCCAACTGGAAGGCCCCGTGCGCATCGCCGGCGATTTCGCTGCTTTTGCGTTTTCCGTCCAGCTCCACTTGGATGACAAGGGCATGCGCGTCGATGTGATCGATACGTTCCGCTTCAACGAAGCGAATGAAGTCATCGAAATGAAGGCCTATTTTGGCCCCAGCAACATGCACGGTTTTGCCTGAGAGGATTTGACATGCGCGAAGCAGCCATCGTTTCCACCGCCCGTACCGGCGTCGGCAAAGCCTATCGCGGCGCCTTCAATGATACCGAGGCGCCTGCCCTTTCCGCTCATGTGGTCAATGCCGCGCTGGACCGCGCTGGCATCGACCCGGCCCGGGTGGACGACGTCTATCTCGGCGTCGGCAATCACTGGAATACCCAAAGCTACAATCTGGGGCGTCTGACTGTCCATGCTTCGAACCTGCCGGATACCACCGGCGGATTTACGCTGGACCGCAAATGCTCCTCGGGTCTCAACGCCATTGCGCTCGCCGCGCGCGGCATTATGTGCAACGAGATCGATGTGGCCGTGGCGGGTGGCATGGAAAGCATCTCGCTGACCCTCAACAAGCACGCCCCGCAGTTCCGCAACCGCTCGGAATTCGTCAAGGCGCAAGATCCCTACGCCTATATGGCGATGATCGAGACGGCCGAGATCGTCGCCGAACGTTATGGCGTCAGCCGTGAAGCGCAGGACCACTTCGCCGCGCTGTCGCAGCAACGCGCTGCCGCCGCACAGGCAGCGGGCAAATTCGACGACGAGATCGTGCCGATCACTGTCACCAAGGCGCTGTTCGACAAGGAAGGCAACGAAACCGGTAAGGAACAGGTCACGCTGGCCAAGGACGAAGGCATTCGCGCGGGTACGACTTATGAAGCGCTGGCAAGCCTGAAGCCGGTGTTCAAGAGCGGGCAGGTGATCGCCGAAGGCAAGCATGTCACCGCCGGCAACGCCAGCCAGCTTTCCGACGGCGCATCGGCCCAAGTGTTGATGGACCTGTCCACCGCGCGCAGCGAAGGCCGTCCCGTGCTGGGCATTTATCGCGGCTTTCAGGTGGCGGGCTGTGGCGCGGACGAAATGGGCATTGGCCCGGTCTTCGCGATCCCGAAGTTGCTCGACCGCGCGGGGCTGAAGCTCGACGATATCGGCCTGTTCGAGATCAATGAGGCGTTCGCCAGCCAAGCGGTGTATTGCCAGCAGAAGCTCGGCATTGATCCCGACAAGCTCAACGTCAACGGCGGCGGCATCGCCATCGGCCATCCCTTTGGCATGACTGGTTCGCGGCTTGTTGGCCACGCGCTGATCGAGGGGAAGCGGCGCGGCGTGAAGTATGTGATCGTGTCGATGTGTGTGGCAGGCGGCATGGGTGCCGCCGGCCTGTTTGAAGTGGCCTGAAAGCGGAAAGACCAGCCATGACCGAGGCGATGGGCAATTGGCCCAAGACCATTCCCGGCGCGGCAAAGGCCGCCGCCGAAAATTGGCCGGACCAACCCGGTCTGATTGTGGGCGAACGGACCTGGACCTTTGCCGAACTATGGGCCGATGCCCGTGCCGCAGCCTCGGCCATGTTGGCCAGCGGGATCGGTCATGGCGACCGCATCGCGATCTGGGCCCCCAACACGCGCGAATGGATTCTCGCTGCATTGGGCGCACAGGCCGTGGGCGCCACGATCGTGCCGATGAATACCCGTTTCAAGGGCGGGGAGGCTGCTGATATTCTCCGCCGCGCGCGGGTGAGCATTCTGTTCGCGCCAGCCTCTTTCTTGGGGCAGGACTATGCGGCACTGATCGTGGGCGAGGACCTGCCAGACCTGCGCGAAGTCGTCCATATCGACCGCGATTTCGAGGCGTTCGTGGCGCGCGGCAAGGGTGCCGGTGATCCGGCGGTGGACGTTGCCTTTGCGCGTGTCTCACCCGATGACATCTGCGATATCCTCTTTACGTCGGGCACGACCGGCCGACCCAAGGGTGCGCTGACCGCGCATTCTCAGGCCACGCAGATTTTTGGCGACTGGGCGGTGCGGGTCGATCTGCGGCCCGGCGACCGCTATCTGATCGTGAACCCGTTCTTCCATACTTTTGGCTATAAAGCGGGCTGGTCGGCTTGCCTCGTGCGCGGGGCAACGATCGTGCCGATGGCGACGTTCGACGTAGCCGAAATGGTGCGCCAGATCGAAGTGAACCGCATCACCTTCATCCCCGGCCCACCCACCATTTACCAGTCGCTGTTGCAGGAGTTGGCAGGCGATAAGCCGCGCGACTTCTCCTCGCTGCGCGTCGCGGTGACCGGCGCCGCGCCAGTGCCCCCTGTATTGGTTGCACGGATGCGCGCTGAACTGGGGATGCAGAATGTCGTCAACGGCTATGGCATGACCGAATGCGGCTGCATCGCGATGACGCGGCAGGGCGACGATGCAGAAACCATCGCCAATACTTGCGGCTATCCGCTGCCCGGGGTGGAAGTGCGCTGCGTGGGTGATGATGGACAAGATCAGCCCAGTGGCGAGCCCGGCGAATTGTGGGTGCGCGGCTATGGGGTGACGCGCGGCTATCTCGACGATCCGGTTGCCACCGCCGAGGCGATTGATGCGCAGGGCTGGCTGCACACCGGTGATATCGGGACGATCAATGCGCGCGGCTATTTGAAGATCACCGACCGAAAGAAGGATCTGATCATTTCCGGCGGCTTTAATGTCTATCCGGCCGAGGTCGAGGCCCAGCTTTCAGCCCATCCGGACGTGGCGATGTGTGCGGTGGTCGGCGTAGTGGACGACCGCATGGGCGAGGTTGGCCGCGCCTTCGTGGTTCCCCGCCCCGGCCGGACGCCCGACGAAGCCTCGCTCATCGCTTGGTCGCGTGAAAACATGGCCAATTACAAGGTGCCGCGCTACTTCGTCATCGTACCCGACCTGCCTAGAAACGCCGCGGGCAAAGTGCTTAAGACCGAGCTGCGGGGTTAGGCGGCGCTTTCACGCAAACGGCTGGGCGTTGTGCCGGTCCAACGGCGGAACGCGTTGCGGAAACTGTCGACGTCGCGAAAACCCAGTCGCTGGGCCAAGTCCTCAACCTTGGGCGCATCGTGTTGCATTAGGCCGAGCGCCACATCGCGTCGGGCTTCGTCCCGCAGGGCGCGCACCGATGCCCCTTCGGCGGCGAGTTGGCGACGTATGGTGCTGATGCTCTGCCCCGCTGCGGCGGCAATCGCATCGAGTGTGGGAAGCGGCTCGCCCCGGCTCAGACTGCGCACGTAAAGGCTGCGCACGCGGTCGCGCAGGGCCATCGCGCCCAGCCGCCGGGACAGGAAATCGAACGGGAATTGCAGCAGTAACTGCTCTAGTTCCGCGGGTGAGCGCATCAGTGGCCGGTCCAGCAGGTGCGCGGGAAACGTGATGGCATTGACCGGCCGGTCGAAACGGATGCCGCCTGCGGAAATCTCGTTCAGCGCATCATGGGCATGGCGCGCGCTGTGCGCCAGTTCCACCGCAAATGCCTCTTCGCCAATGCCCAGTAACCAGGCATAAAGTCGGCTGAACGCGGCCACGCCGACAAGGTCCGACAGGAACGCGCCAAAGCTGCGGCGGCGGCGCAGCGTATCGACTTCCACCATCGCATGATTGCCCTGCTCGATGAGGCGCATCGCGCTCAGCCGCTCGACGCGCGTTTCGAAGAACACGATTTGGCGTTCGATCACCTCGCGCAAGCTGGGGCTGGTGATCACGCAATGGCACATCAGGCGAAATTCGCGCGGGTGCATTTGTGGTTTGCCGTCCTGTCGGCTGGACTGCCAGCCGACGCCGATCACGCATTCGCGATAGATCGCCACCAGATGGCGCGGCGCGATCAGCACCGGGCGCTCGCCCGAAAGGTCGTCCATCGTATGCGGCACGCGCGCGCGGCGCAGAATCTGCAAAGGATCGGCGCCTGCGCGTTCAGCCCGTCGCAACAGGTCGAGCACTTCGCCCAGCGTGATGGCAGCCCGACCTGCAAGGGCGGCGATATTGCGCATGAACAATTATCCCGGTCTTGTTGAACGATAAACTCTGTATGGGTTGCGGGGCTGCGGGTCTAGTCTTTCGGTAACGGCGCAAGAAAGCGACGAGAGGATGACAGCATGACCGAAACCGGTGACGCTGCCGCAACTGGCTGGCAGCCCCCTGTACGCCCCGAATGGCTGGCGCGCTTTCTAGAAGAAACAAAGTCATGGGACGCGCGCGGCGTGGCCCCGCTGCAATTCGATGAACTGGTCGAAACCGCGCGCCGGAACACGGGACTCGACGATTTCGGCACAGAGGACTGGCAGGAAGCGCTGCAGATCCTCCTCCATTCGATCGAGACCGAGGCCGAACTGCACATCTTTGGCCGCATCTGGACCCGCAACGACATATTGTCGTTCCTCGAAGCGCGGCTGCGGATCGAACAAGCCTATAAGGCGCATCCCGAGATTGACGATGAAGTGATCGACCGCCCGGTCTTCGTCACGGGCCTGCCGCGTTCGGGCACATCGATCCTGTTCGAACTGTTGGCCCAAGACCAGCAACTGATGGCCCCGGCCAATTGGGAATTCGTGCTGCCCTGCCCCCCGCCAGAGGCGGCGACCTATCGCACCGATCCGCGCGTGCCGCGCGCGCATGATCTCATCACCCAGCTTGGCCGCGTGGCCCCCAGTCTGAACGCGATGCACGAACTGGGTGCGTGGATTCCCAACGAATGCTTCGTCGCGCTGCGCATGAGTTTTCGGTCGGGCCATCTTTCCGCCGCCTGTCAGGTGCCAAGCTATAACAACTGGCTGTTCGGCGCGGACATGGAACCGGCCTATCGCCACTACAAACGACTGCTCAAGCTGCTGCAATGGCGCAACCCGCGCGATCACTGGCTGCTCAAATCGCCCGAACATGAAACCTTCCTGCCCACGCTATTCAACGTTTTTCCCGATGCACGCGTGGTGTTGACCCACCGTGATCCGGTGCGCGCGCAAGGTTCGGTCACCAGCCTGCTCGGCACGTTTTTTTCCATGCGCAGCGACAAGCCGTTCGATGCCGCCGCGTTTGAGGAACTGTTGACGCCCGAAGGCACGGCGGGCCGCCTGAACCAGACGATCGCTTGGATCGAAAGCGGTGCGGTCCCGTCGGGCCAGATCACCCATTCGCGATATGCCGATCTGATTGAAGACCCGCAGGCCGCGCTGGCGCGGATTTACACCGGCTTGGGCCTGCCTTTTACCGATCAGGCGCGCTCGGCGGTCACCGCCTATCTCGCGGCCAAGCCCAAGGGCAAATTTGGCTCGCATCGCTATGCGGTCAGTCAGGATGATGCCACCCGCGCGCTGTTCGCGCCCTATCAGGCCTATTTCGAGGTGCCGACCGAATGAGCAAGAGATTGAACGGCAAGATCGCGCTGATCACCGGCGCGGGCAGTGGCATCGGTCGTGCGAGCGCCTTGCGCTTCGCACAGGACGGCGCGGTGGTATATGTCAATGATTACGACGCAGGATCTGCCGCGTCGGTGGTCGCGCTGATCAGAGAAGAGGGCGGCGCGGCAGAGCTGGCCGTTGCCGATGTGACCGATCCCGCCGCGGTGCAGGCCTTGGTCGACCGGGTGGTGGCCGAACGCGGCCGGCTCGATGTGCTCTTCAACAACGCGGGTGGACAACAGCCCCGGCCAACCCACGAGATCGGCATTGAAGACTATCACCGGATCGTGGCCCTGAATCTCCACTCGGCATTTTATGGCGTCCACGCCGTGCTGCCGGTGATGATGCGGCAGGGTGGCGGCGTGATCCTGTCTACCAGTTCAGGCGCGGGGATCGGCGCGGTCGAAGGGTTGGCAATCTATGGTGCCGCCAAGGCCGGCATGGCCAGCCTGATGGGCAGCATCGCTGCCGAATATGGCCGCCATGGTATCCGCGCCAACACGATCTCGCCCGGGCCGATGGATACCCCGGCGCTCCGCACCTATTTGAACACCGTGCCGGATGGCGCGGCCATTTTCGCAAGTCAGGTGCCTGTCGGGCGGCTTGGCACCGCACAGGACATCGCGGCGGCGGCGGCCTTCCTCGCGTCGGATGACGCTGCCTTCATCAGCGGTGTGGTGCTGCCGGTTGATGGCGCGATTCACGCCCGGCTGGCCTCGCCGCAATTGCCTACTCGATAAGGAGAAAACGCATGGATCTAGGACTGAACGGCAAGACGGTGATCATCACCGGCGGTAGCGGCGGCATTGGCCACGGCCTGCTGATCGAATTCGCGCGCGAAGGGGCAAATGTCATCTCCGCCTCCCGCGATGTTGCAACCGGGGAGAAGATCGCGGCGCGCGCACGCGAATTCGGCTGTGCGGGTACCATCGTTCCGGTGGCGACCGATGTCACCGACCGGGCCAGCGTCGATGCGATGGTGGCTGTTGCCCATGAGCGGTTCGGACCGGTGGACGTGCTGGTCAACAATGCTGGCGGGGTCGCCGCGATCGGCCCGTTCGAAGACATGGAGCAATCCGCCCGCGATTGGGAAATTGCGCTCAACATCAACGGCGTGGTCAATTGCACCCAGGCCGTTGCCAAGGACATGCTCTCACGCGAGACCGGCAGCGTGATCAACATCTCGTCGAATTCGTCGCTGGTGGGGGAATCCGGGCAGGGCATTGTCCATTATGGTGCGGTCAAGGGCTTCGTGAACAGCTTCACCAAAATGCTGGCCTATGAATGGGGGCCAAAGGGCGCGCGGGTGAACTGCATCGCACCGGGCTGGATCGTGCCCTATTCGAACGAAGATATTGCGGCGGGCAGCTTCTGGAACCGCCTGTCGATGGGCAAACCGGAGGACATGGATGCCGCGCTGGCCGATGGTACGCTGTTCAACATGGACAACATGCCGATCCGCAAGCTCGGCCGGCCAGAGGACATTGCCTATTACGCGCTCTATCTGGCGTCAGACGTCTCCCGCTATGTCACCGGGCAGATGATCTCGATCAGCGGTGGCCACGCCATGCCCTGACGGCATGTTGCGCCTTTCTGCCATAGGAGTTCCCCCGATGACCGATCACCAAACCCGGCTGCGCGATGCTTGGCACAGCTTCTGCGATGAATTGAAAAAGGCTGGCGACATTCCGCTGCGCCCGACGGCGCCCGGCAATCCGGTTGAAAAGGCGACCGCCTATCGCCTGTTGGCGCGCAATATCGGCTTGGCCTTGCAGTTCGAGATGGACAATGTCGATCCGCTGAATCCGGAATTGCTGCATTACTTCGATCCGATCCGCAAGCAAGGCGGTGACAACACCGACGCGCTCTATGTCGGCGGTCCGATCAACGGGATCGATACCTATCGCGTGAGCGGCAAACGCGGCACCGCGCGCTATTTCAGCATCACCGTGGTGGAACAAGGCGATACCCCATGGGGCGGGGGCGTGGCCAACATGCTGTTCGGGGACCAGATCCATGTGGAAGAAGACGGCACTTTTGAACTGATCGTCAGCCCGGATCCAAAACCTGCAGACCAGCCTGATGTGAACTGGATACAGACCACGCCCAATAGCTATCGCCTCACCTTCCGCCAGTTTTTCGCGGATTGGGAACGGGAAGATTCGATGGAGGCGCGGATCGACCGGCTGACCGGCGATGGCGCGCCGCCGCAACTGACGCCCGAAGGCGTGGCCGAGGGACTGGCTGCGGCTGCGCATTGGGTCAACTGGTCGGTGACCTATTGGGCCGACATGATCGACAAGTGGAAAGTCCAGCCCAATTGCTTCCTGTCCTATCGCCAGTTGGAAGACCGCAAAATCGACGCGACGCCGGGTGGGCAGCCGATCATCGCCTATTGGATTCTGCCCCCGGACGAGGCGCTGATCGTGCGCGTCCGCCCGCCAAAGGCGGAATATTGGGCGCTGGAATTCGGCAATTACTGGTGGGAGACGATGGATTATCGCTATCGCCTGTCGAGCACCAACTGCCACCATGCGGTGCTGCAAGATGATGGTGAGCTGATCGTGGTGATTTCCCATGATGATCCCGGCGTGCCCAATTGGCTCGATACCGCTGGCCATTCAGAAGGCTATATGACCTTCCGCTGGATGTTGGCCGAAAGCTGCCCCATTCCCGTGGCGCAGCAGGTCAAGCGGGCGGAATTGTTCGATCACCTGCCCAGTGATATGCGGCGGATCACGGCTGACGAACGCCGCGAACAGATCGCCGCACGCCGCCGGGGGATTGTGCATCGCTTCAAATGGTAACGGCTCAGGCTGCCGGGAATTTTCGCGTTTCTCCGCGTGTTTCCGGTAGCAGCCACAATATGGGAAGCGCGGCATAGGCGGCAAGGCTACACCAGAACGCCGCCGCGCCCACGCCGCCCAGCCTTGCGCCCATCTCCCCAACCACGGCGGGCGCGATCACCATGCCCCAGCGCCCGATCAGGTTGTTACAGGCGCCATTGGCCGCGCCGCGCAGATGTGGGGGGAATAGTTCCGATGTCAGCGTGAAGCTGGCCGCCCAAATGCCATAGGTGGACTGGATGACGATCCAGCACGCACCGATCAGCCATTTGTCGTGGCTGGCATAGCCCAGTTGTGCGGCCAGGCCGAGCACGACAAGGAACAGGCCGATGGTGAAGCGCCGCCCCACGCGATCAACCATATATCCGGAAAGCAGGTTGCCCAGTGCGGCTGCCGCGAGAATGGCAGGCCCCAGCAACGCCAAGTCGCCCGCATTCCACCCCCGTTCCTTCACGGCATAGGTCGTGAAGAACACGCTGGTCGAAACCGAGGCGAAGTTGATCAACACCCATAGCAGGCTGACGAGCAAGAATTGCCGCCGCAGATCAAGGCTCCACAACTGGCGAACTTGCGTGATCAGCGAAAGGCCAGCCATGCCCCGCTGGCGCGAGGCGACAAATGCCGGTGTTTCAGGCAGCAGGAAAAACAGCAACGGCAGGATGAGCAAGGGCGCCCCGCCGATCAGGAACAATCCGCGCCATCCGAGCGAGGTTGCCAGCATTTTTTCCAGCAGCATGAACGGCAGCGCGGCACCCAGACTGCCCAGCGCGCCCAACAGCCCGTTGATACGCCCCCGCCATTGGGGCGGCAGGGTCTCGGTCACGATCAGATAGGCGACCGAGACTTGGGTGACCGCCAACATCCGCGTGAAAAACTGGAAGGCGGCGTAATGCCAAAGGTCGGTGGCCAGCATGGTCGCCAGCGACCCCGTGGCAAATCCGCCCGTGGCGATCAGCAGCAGCGGGCGACGACCGAACCGGTCGGCCAGCCGCAAGAGCAGCGCCGCCGCGATCGCGCCCATGCCGACGGCAGCCACGGCTTGACCGATCGCTTGCGGCCCCACATGGAATTCACCGCTGACATAGGGCAGCACGATGCTGGTGACGCTGATGTCGAACCCTTCGAATAGCACGACCAGCGCCATCATGGCGATTAGGGCCATGGTTCGCCATCCGCGATGTGCTGTCTGACTTTTGGCCATGTTACGCGGCTGTCAGTCCGGCTTCGGCATGCCGTGCCTGATCCAGAACCATGGCTTTGGGTCTCGCCCCCGCTCTGCGCTTGCGCTTCATCACGGGTTTCCTAGGCTGGCTGGGTCGAGTTCCGGTGCGTCTGTGCGATCAAATCCAGCACGGTGCTGGCGTGTTCCTTCCGGCAGATCAACAGGTCGGGCAAATAGACGTCGCTGGCATTGTAGATCAGTGGACTGCCATCGATCCGGCTGCAATGCAGCCCATGTGCCTGTGCCACCGCCACCGGCGCGCAACTGTCCCATTCATACTGGCCGCCGGAATGCAGGTAGATATCGGCTTGCCCTAGGATCACGGCCATCGCCTTGGCACCGGCGGACCCCATCGGCACCAGCTCCGCGCCGAGCGTTTCCGCGACCTGCACCGCTTCTGCAGCAGGGCGGGTGCGGCTGACGACCATGCGCAGCCGATCCGGCGCGGGTGGTACGGCGCGCGGTTGATCGCTGCGCAGCACCACGCCGCCATCAAATCCCGGAAGTGCGACCGCGCCCAGTGTTGCCACGCCGTCCACCGCCAGCCCGACATGCACCGCCCAATCGGCGCGCTCCTCGCCATATTCGCGGGTGCCGTCAACGGGATCGACAATCCACACGCGCGATTTTGCAAGCCGGTCGACGCTGTCTTTTTCTTCCTCCGACAGCAAGCCGTCATCAGGCCGCTGTTGGCGCAGGGCGTGGCATAGGAACTGGTTGGCAGTGGCATCCCCCGCCTTGCCCAGTGCCTTGGCCGGCAGCAGCCCCGCCGCGCGCACTTCGATCAACAGGCGTCCGGCCACGGCGGCGAGATGCGCAGCGAGATCCCCGTCATGCAGGCTCATTTCAGCAGCTCCGTCACAATGCGTTCGGCTGCGTGCTGAGGCGTTTCCGCCGTGGTATCGACGCGCACTTCAGGGCTTTCGGGCGCTTCATAAGGGCTGTCGATGCCGGTGAAGTTCTTGAGCTGCCCGCTGCGGGCCTTTTTGTAGAGGCCCTTGACGTCGCGGCGCTCGGCTTCCTCCAGCGGGGTGTCGATGAACACCTCGATGAAATCGCCTTCGGGCAGCATCGCCCGCACCATTTCGCGTTCGGCGCGGAAGGGGCTGATAAAGGCGGTCAGCACGATCAGACCGGCATCGGTCATCAGCTTGGCCACTTCGCCTACACGGCGGATGTTCTCGATACGGTCGGCTTCTGTAAAGCCCAGATCTTTGTTCAGCCCATGGCGCACATTGTCGCCGTCGAGCAGGAAGGTGTGCTTGCCCAAGGCATGCAGCTTCTTCTCGACCAGATTGGCTATCGTTGACTTGCCCGAGCCGGACAGGCCGGTGAACCACAGCACCGCCGGGCGCTGGTGTTTCAGCGCGGCATGAGCGTCGCGGCTCACATCGACGGCTTGCCAGTGGACGTTCTGCGAACGGCGCAGGCTGAAGTGCAGCATGCCCGCCGCAACGGTCGCGTTGGTGATCTTGTCGATCAGGATGAACCCGCCCAGTGTGCGGCTTTCGGCATAGGGCTCGAACACCACAGGGCGGTCGGTGATGATTTCGACGACCCCGATGGCGTTGAGATCCAGCGTCTTGGCCGCCAGATGCTCCATGGTGTTCACATTCACCACATATTTGGGTTGCTGCACGGTGACCGAGACGGTTTGCGTGCCCAGCTTGAGCCAATAGGCGCGGCCGACGTGCAGGGCTTCATCGTTGAGCCAGACCAGCGTGGTCTCGAACTGGTCGGCGGCCTGCGGCGGATTGTCGGCCGTGGCGATCACATCGCCACGCGAACAGTCGATCTCGTCCGCAAAGCACAAGGTGACGGATTGGCCGGCCACGGCCTCGTCCAAGTCACCATCGAGCGTGACGACGCGGGTTACCGTGCTGGTCTTGCCCGACGGCAGCACGCGCACGGCATCGCCCGGCTTGACGGAGCCGGTGGCGACGAGGCCAGAGAAGCCTCTGAAGTCGAGATTGGGGCGGTTGACCCACTGCACCGGCATGCGGAATGACTTGCTCGCATCAAGCGAGGACAGCACTTCCACCGTTTCGAGATGCTCGATCAGCGTCGGGCCTTTGTACCACGGCGTGTTGGGCGACGAAGTTGTGATATTGTCACCCTTGAAGCCGGAAATCGGTATCGCGGTGAAATTGTCGATCCCGATCGAGCGGGCGAACGCGGTATAGTCCTTGACGATGGTGTCGAAGACGGCCGGATCATAGCCGACCAGGTCCATTTTGTTCACCGCCAGCACGATGTTCTTGATGCCGATCAGGTGGCACAAATAGCTGTGGCGGCGCGTTTGTACCAGCACGCCCTTGCGCGCATCGATCAGGATCACCGCAAGGTCGGCGGTCGAGGCGCCGGTCACCATGTTGCGGGTATATTGTTCGTGGCCGGGACAATCGGCGACGATGAACTTGCGCTTTTCAGTGTTGAAGAAGCGATAGGCCACGTCGATGGTGATGCCCTGTTCCCGTTCGGCGGCAAGCCCGTCGACCAGTAGCGCGAAGTCGATTTCCTGCCCTTGCGTACCGACCTTCTTGCTATCCGTTTCCAGCGCGGCGAGTTGGTCCTCGAAAATCATCTTCGAATCGTAGAGCATGCGCCCGATCAGCGTGGACTTGCCATCATCCACCGACCCGCAGGTGATGAAACGCAGCATGGTCTTGTGCTGGTGGCTATCGAGATATGCGTCGATGTCCTCGGCGATGAGCGCGTCGGTTTTGTAGATTACCTGCTGGTCCGACATCAGAAATACCCCTGCTGCTTCTTCACTTCCATGCCAGCACCGCCGGCGTCCTTGTCGATGGCGCGGCCCTGGCGCTCGCTGGTGGTGGTCAGCAGCGTCTCCTGAATAATCTCGGGCAACGTCTTGGCTGTGCTCTCCACCGCACCGGTTAGCGGGTAGCAACCCAGCGTGCGGAAGCGAACCGAGCGCATCACCGGCTCTTCGCCGGGCTTGAGCGGAAAGCGATCGTCATCGACCATCAATAGCATGCCATCGCGCTCCACGGTTGGACGCTCGTCCGCGAAATAAAGTGGCACGATCGGCACGTTATTGAGATGGATATACTGCCAGATGTCCAATTCGGTCCAATTCGAGATCGGGAACACGCGGATGGACTCACCCTTGTTCTTGCGGGCGTTGTAGAGGTTCCACAGTTCGGGGCGCTGATTCTTGGGGTCCCAGCCGTGGCTGGCGGTGCGGAAGGAGAAGATGCGCTCCTTGGCTCGGCTCTTTTCCTCGTCGCGCCGCGCGCCGCCAAAGGCCGCGTCGAAGCCGTATTTGTCGAGCGCCTGCTTCAGCCCTTCGGTCTTCCACATGTCGGTGTGAAGCGCGCCGTGATCGAACGGATTGATCCCCCGGTCCATCGCTTCCTGATTGTGATAGACCAGCAGGTCCATGCCGCTTTCGGCGGCCATGCGGTCGCGCAGCTTGTACATCTCTTGAAACTTCCACGTCGTGTCGACGTGCAGCAGCGGGAAAGGCGGCGGCGAGGGATAGAACGCCTTGCGCGCCAGATGCAGCATCACCGCCGAATCCTTGCCCACCGAATAGAGCATCACGGGGTTCTCGGCCTCGGCCACAACCTCCCGCATGATGTGGATCGCCTCGGCCTCTAGCCGCGCAAGATGGGTAAGGGTCTTTTGGGTCATGCTCTTTCTCTCTCTCCGCATGGGCGGTGTGTGCTTCAGATCGCCCCGAACCCTTGACAGCGAAGCTCCCATATGGGAGCAATCGACATGGCATTTCTATCCAGCGATCAACGCGAGCTTTTCCTGCCGCTTGTCGAGGGCATTCACGAAAGTCCGCCATGGGGCGCATTTCTGCGCAATCTCGTGGCGCGCACCTATTCCCGACGGGCGTTTCTGTGCGTCACCATGGCCAATTCCATGGCCAGCCAGCCCCCCCTCATCATCCATGTCGCCGCGCCGCGCGCCGCGCAGGAACCGCCGCTTGATGCCAGTCGGATGGACGCGCTCCAGCTCCACCCGATCGGGACGCTGCGGCCGGGCCGGGTCTATATGCTCGACGAATTGCTGGATTTCGATAACCCGGCCCAGTTGGCGATGCAGCGCGCCGCGCTGGATGAAATGGGCATCCGCTTTGTGCGTTGCCTGCGCGTGAGCGCGGGGGGCGCTGCTGATGCCTGGCTCGTGCTCGTGCGCGAGCGTGAGGATTTCTCCGCATCTGCCGGCGCCACCCTGTCCAGCATCGGGCCGCATCTTGCCGCCGCGTTGCGCACGCTCGTTGCACTTAGTGAAACGCGCCTACAGGCGGCGATGGCGCAAGCTGCATTGGCGCGGCTCGGTGTCGGCGAACTGGCCTTCGACGCGAGCGGCCGCATTTTGGCTGCTGATCCGCAGGCTGAGCGCCTGCTCGCGTTCCATACCGATCCCGGCGCGCCCCAGATGCGCCGCCTGCTGCTCCTGCCCGAAGCCGCGCGCCAACTCGAAGCCGCCTGTGCCGCGCTGGCGGCTGGCCCGGCAGAGGCGCGGCAAGTGCTGCGTATCGATGAAAGTCGCGCGCTCGATCTGCTACTGCGCCCGTCTGATCTCAATTTGTCCCAGCCCGCAGTCTTGCCTGCGGTCATCGGCACGATAAGGCAAATGGGCGAGCCATCCGGTTATGATGACACGGCCCGCGCCGCCCGTATCATTGCCGCGCTGCACGGCCTGTCGGAGCGCGAAGCCGCGCTCGCTCACGGTCTGACGTTAGGCGAAACCCTGATGGAAGCCGGTGCGCGTCTCCATCTTACACCCGAAACCGCGCGGAATTATTCCAAGCGCATCTATGCCAAAACCGGCACCAGTGGTCAGGCAGACCTCGTCCGTCTGCTCTTGACTGGCCTGGCCCCTTTCATCTGATCGTCACGCGCATGCGATTGCGCTGTGAACGATGCCTAAATTAGGCCGGGCCAAGAAAAATCTCCACGCACCGCGCCGCATGGGCGCGCACCTGTTCTGGCGAAGGGAGCGGCAGTCCCACCAGCATGGTGTTGTGCAGCGGTGACAGCGCCATCGCCACGAACAGCATGGCCCGTTCGACCGAGCCTTCTTCTTCCAAGCCATGGCGTCGCAGGAACGCCGCGAGCGGCGCGATCAGATAATCCAAATGGCCCCGCTCGATTGCTTCGCGCATTTCGGGAAAATCGCGCGCCTCGCCGAGTGAAAGCAGGCCCATGCCATAGCTGTCGGCCTGCGACAGTTCGCCGTGTAAATCGATCACATAGCGCTCCAGCGCGGCGCGCAAGTCTTGGTCCGCATCCGGCTCCAGCCGGGGGAAGCGTTCCGCCCCGGCGATGACGCAGGCGCTGAACAAGGCCTGCTTGTCATGATGCCAGGCATAGAGTGTACGTTTGGTGATCCCGGCAGCGGCGGCGACTTCGTCCATCGTGGTGGCGCGATAGCCCTGCCGCACAAAAATACTGCGCGCCACTTCGAGCAAGTGCGCCCTGCGCCGTTGCGTGGTTTCCGCCGAAGGCCGTCCCCGCTGGCCACTTGGGCCTGTGCCCTTCTGAAGTTTTTTCCCCGCCACTCACCCTCCCTGCCGCGTTCCGCGCCCGTCGTAAATGGTCATTGATTAATATACCATAGGGTATACCATAGCAACGGACCAGCGAATCCAACCGCTGGCAAATAGAGAGGAACCGGCCATGGAGTCCGACACGATGCCGCTCGCCCGCGTTCATGGGCCGGGTGATGTCCGCCTCGACGATGTGCCCGTGCCAGCCTGCGGGCTGGGAGAAGCAGTGGTGCGTGTGGCCGCTTGCGGCGTGTGCGGCAGTGATCTGAGCTATATTGCGCAAGGCGGGCTGGGCGGGGTTGAACCGCTCAGACAGCCGCTTGCCATCGGCCACGAATTTGCTGGCACGGTTATCGCGGTGGGCAGCGGCGTGGCCGGCGTTCAGCCGGGCCTGCGCGTGGCGGTGAACCCGGACCGCGCCTATATCGGTGGCGGCGGGCCGGATGGCGCCATGGCCCCGTTTATTCGGGTATCCGGCGCGGAAATTGGCGAAACGCTATTTCCCCTTCCTGCGCGGCTGCCCTTTGCCGAAGCTTCGCTGGCGGAGCCGCTGTCGGTCGGCCTGCACGGGTTGCGTGTGGCCAAGGTGACTGCGGCCGATAAAGTCGCGATTCTGGGGGCGGGGCCAATCGGGCTTTGCACGCTCGTCATGCTGCGCCATCTTGGCGTGACCGATGTGGCCATTTTTGATCGGGTGGATGAACGGCTAGACCGCGCCCGCGCACTGGGCGCAGGGCTTGCCGTCAACGTGTCATCTGAAAGCCTGCCGACCGCACTTGGCCGCTTCCACGGTAGCGGCGACCGTTTTGGCGCGCCCTTCGTCGGCACCGATGTGTTCGTCGACTGTGCCGGGTCCACCGCCGCCTTGGCAGAGGTGCTGTCGGTGGCGAAATATCGCGCCCGTATCGCGGTGATTGCGCTGCACCACAAACCCTTGCCACTCGATTTATGGCGGATGATGGCCAATGAGATCACGGTGTCTGGCTCCATCGCCGATGCCCGCGCCGCTGAATTTGGCGAGGCCGTCGCCATGCTGGGGCAGACCGAGCAGGACCTTTCCCCCCTGATCAGCCATCGTTTCGAATTCACCCGCTTCCATGAAGCGCTCGCCACCGCCGCCGATGCCGCCCGCGCGGCGAAGGTGGTGCTGACTTTCCCAGAGGCCGCATGACCACGAACACCCCCCTGATCCACATTGACGACATGGCCGATCCGGCGCTGACGCCCGAACTGCGCGCATGGCGCGAAGGTCCCGCCGATTTCCCCTGCCCATTGACGGCGGACGACGTGCTTGCCCGCGCCGTGGCCGAAACCGGCCTATCGGATTTCGGGCCGGACACCGGCTTTCGTGTCCGCCTCGCGGTGATCCTCCAGGCGCTTTACGAGGATTTGGGGCTGACCCGTGGCGGCCGCGTGTTCGTCCTTCAACAGGCGGTGCGCGCAATGGCCAACCGCCTGCGCATCGAAGACCTGGTCAAACGCCATCCCGAAATCCTGAACGTGCCGATCGACCGACCAATCTTTATCGCCGGGTTGCCGCGCTCAGGCACCACGCATCTCGTCAACTGGTTGTCGCGCGATGACCGGCTCAACGCGCTCACGCTGTGGGAATCGGAAGAGCCAGTGCCCGCTGCCCCGCTTGCGCCCGGCGAGACCGATCCGCGTCTGGCGCGCTCTGCCGCCTATTGGGGCGCGTTCGGCGCGCTGGTGCCGCATATGGCTGCGATGCATGAAATGGCGGCGAATGATATTCATGAAGACAATGAACTGCTGTTCATGGACATGAATTGCTACAATTGGGAGTTTTCCGCTCGTCTGCCGCGCTGGACCGATCATTATTTGTCGCATGATCGCACGATCTCCTACGCCTATGAGAAAAAGGTGCTTCAGGTCATTGCGTGGCAGCGCGGGCTAAGGCCCGGCGAGCCGGGTCGCCGCCGCTGGCTGCTGAAATCACCGCAACACATGGAAAACCTGTCCGCGATCAAGGCGACGTTCCCCGATGCAACGATGGTGATCACCCATCGTGATCCGGTGGACGTGCTGCGATCACTGACAACGATGCTCGGCTATTCTGACCGCACCCGGCGCGACCCGGTCGATCCGCCCGCGCTTGCCCGCCTCTGGGCCAGCCGTATCGAACGCCTGTTGCGCGAATGCGTAGCCCAGCGCGATGCCTTCGGTCCCGATCAGTCGCTGGATGTGTTGTTCCACCAATATATGGCCGATCAGGAAAACACCGCGCGCCGCGTCTATCAGCTCGCCGGGCTGGACCTGCCGCCCGAGACTGAGGCGAAGCTGCTCGGCTATTTGGCTGAAAACCCGCGCCACGCGCACGGCAAGGTCGTCTACGATCTCGAAGGCGTGTTCGGGATGAGCGTGGCCGATCTGCGCCGTCGCTTTGCCTTTTATTACGACCGCTTTCCCGTGAAGCAGGAGAACTGACCATGTCCGCCCCGTCCGACACCGATCGCGCTGATACTGACCGCGCCGAGACCGCTCGTGAACGCCTGCTTTCCGGCCGCGCTTGGGATGATTTTTGCGACACGCTGAAAGTGGCAGGCCGACATATCAATGCGATCGATGGTCCTTTGTCCGATCTCGACCGCGCCGAATGGTATCGCTTCATGACCCGGCTTGCGCGGTCCAGCATGGAGCGGCTGATCGAAAATGCCGAACCTACCCGACCGCGCTTGCGGGACATGGTCTGGCGCCAATCGATCAACGTGCAGACGGTCGATCAGGATCACCTGATGTGCCAGTTCGATGAAGCACGCGATTACCGCATCACCGGTACACGCGGCACCATCCCCTATTTTGTGATGGCCGTGCTGACCTGCCCCGCCCCCGATACGCCCGGTGCGCAGGACTGGGCGGCGCAGGGCGTCGAAGGGCTGAAGCAGTTCGATCCTTCCAACCTCAAGACCACCGGTTTCCTAGCCAGCCAGCAAATGCATATCGAAGCCGATGGCACGTTCGAGTTGATCCTTTCGCAGAACGATCCCGGCGCGGGCAAAAACTGGCTCCGGCTGACGCCTGACACCAACTGCATCATGATCCGGCTCGTGTTTGGCGACCGCGGCTGTGAAGTCGCGCCCGCGATGACCATCGAACGGATGGACCATGCCGCGCCCGAACCGGTCACGCCTGCCTTGATCGCCGATGGCTTGGCGTGGACCGGGCAGGCCGTGCTTGGTTATGCCGAACTGGTGCGCAACTGGTGGCAGGGCACGCAGGGCAACTTCTCCGCACGCCTCAACCGGCTCGATTATAGCCGCGCGCAATATCTTTCCAATGGCGGCGTGCCGGATCGCCATGTCGCTTTTGGGGGTTGGGAAAAACCGAAAGACATGGCGCTGGTCTTGGAATTCACGCCCCCGCCTTGCGAATATTGGAACTTCCAATTGTGCAACGTCTGGCAGGAAAATCTTGATACGTTCGAGGACGGCAATGGCTGGATCAACAATATCCGCCACGTTGCCGAAGCCAATGGTGTCGTGCGGGTGATCATTGCGGAAACCGACCCTGAAATCGGCGGCAACTGGATCAACAGCTATGGCCATGAGCGCGGCATCTGGGGCCTGCGCTTTGTGCAGACACAGGCCACCGCGCCGGTCACCTTGTGGCGCGTGCCGCTCGCTAGCCTTCGGGCGCAAGGCCTCGCCTTGCTTGATCCCGCCACCGCCGTCGCCACCGGCCAGTTCGTAGATTAAGCGCCATGTCCCTTTCAGCCGATCTTATATTCTGTTCGCCCGCCATGCCCGGCGTGCCGCTGCTTGATCGGCTGGGTCCGGTGGCGGCAGCCGGGTTCACGGCGCTTTCGCTCATGCCCAGTGATGTCTGGGCGCTTGAAGATGCTGGCATGACCGCATCGGAAATCGCCGCGCGCATTGCCGATGCAGGATTGAAAGTCGCGGAAATGGACTGCACTGCGTGCTGGATGCCGCGTCAACAGATGCAGGGTGATGGCGGTGCCCTGTCGCTGTTGCTGCGCGGGCTGACCACCGAAAAGGTGGTGGACACCGCCGCACGCATCGGCGCCGCATCGGTGGTTGCGGTGGACATCGCCGATATGGTGTGCCCGCTCGACGAAGCGGCGGCCGGCTTTGCGCAACTATGCGACGTTGCTGCGCAGCATGGATTGCCCGTGCAGATCGAATTTCTGCCCGTCGGCGGTATCCGTACGCTGACGCAGGCATGGGCGATCGTCTCTGCCGCTGGCCGCGCCAATGGCGGCTTGACGATTGATGCCTGGCATTTTTACCGCAGCGGATCGACGCTGGAACAACTCGCGCAGATTCCCGGGGACCGGATCCACACCGTGCAGTTGTGCGATGCCCCGGCCACGCCGCAAGCGGACCTGTGGAATGAATTGATGACGGCGCGCCTACTGCCGGGCGAAGGCGATCTCGATTTAGTCGGGCTTGTCCGCACGCTTGATGCCATCGGTTCCACGGCCCCCTTCGGCGTCGAAGTGTTCAATACCCGCCAGCATGATCAAGCACTGACGCAAGTGGCCCGCGATTGGGTCACTGCCGCGCGCACCACACTCGCACTAGCAAGAGGCAACGCATGACCAGCCCATCTATCCCCATTGGCGCCGTCGTCGTCGGTACCGGCTTCGGTTTGTTCACCCATGTCCGTGCCCTGCGGGATGCAGGGTTCGAGGTGCGCGCCATCGTCGGGCGCGATCTGGAAAAGACGCGCGCGCGATCAGCCCCGCTCGGCATTCCGTTGGCGTCGAATGATCTGGCAAAAGTGCTGGCCGATGACCCCGCGATCCGCCTTGTCACCGTCGCCACCCCGCCCCATGCGCATTATACCCCGGTGATGCAGGCGATTGCCGCAGGCCGCGCCGTCGTCTGTGAAAAGCCGTTCGCCAAGGATCTCCCCCAAGCGCGCGAAATGCTGGCCGCCGCGCAAGCCGCTGGCGTGATCCATGCGCTTGGCGCCGAATTCCGTTTCGACAGCGCGCAGGCGCTGCTGACCCGCGTGGTGCAATCGGGCGCGATCGGCGAGCCGCTGATGTTCCATCGCATTTACCAGCAACCGGGCGGCGACCAGAATGAGCCGCTGGCTGATTGGTGGCTCGATGCCGCGCAAGGCGGCGGTTTCCTTGGCGCATTTGGCACGCACATGATCGATCAGGCGCGCTGCACGGTGGGCGAATTCACCCGCGTCAGCGCGGTGCTGCGCAAGCTTGCCACCACCCGTCCGACGCAGACCTCGGATGATTATTACACCATCCAGTTCGAAACCGCATCGGGATGCCTGGGTTTGGTCGAAGCGGCGCTGTGCTTCCCCGGCCCGTTCGTCATGTCGACCAAGGTGGCGGGGAGCAAGGGGGCGGCGTGGATCCAGTCGGGTGCGGCATTTGGTGAGCCCGAACAGGTCTGGGTGCAGGATGCCGATGGCGCCCGGCAAGTCCCAATGCCCGCCGAACTCGCCAATCCCGCGCCGGAACCCTTCCCCATCGCCGAACTGGTGCAGACGGAGATGGACCGCTGGCACAGCCAAGGCTTTGACGTTGCCCCTTATGCCAAGCTGTTTGCCCAAGTGAAGGCGCGCATCGAAGGCCGCGATCCCCCGCTGCCCGATCCAGCAGGCGATTTCCGTGATGCCGCCGCCAATCAGGCGATCCTCGATGCGGCGCGGCGTTCCAATGCGGTTCGCGGCTGGGTTGAAGTGGAGGCGATCTGATGGGACCGAACCATGATTTCACGGGCGCGCATGTGCTTGTCACCGGCGGCACCAGCGGCATCGGTGCGGCGAGCGCCGCCCTGTTCCGCAATGCCGGGGCGCAAGTGACGATTACCGGCACGCGCGGCAGCGCGGCTGATTATGACGCAGACCTGTCTGGCTATCGCTACATGCAGCTTGATATTGAAGACAAAGACAGCATCGACGCGGTCGCAGCCGCTCAGTCGCGGCTAGACGTGCTGGTCAACAATGCGGGCTTTGCCCTGCCCTCGATCGGGCTAGACGAATGGGAGCCGGATGTATTCGACCGCGCCGTTACCATGCTGCTCAACGGCGCATTCCGTATGGCCCGACGTAGCGTTGACCTGCTGGCGCAAAGCGTGATCCCGGGCGGCGGATCGGTGATCGGGGTGGCGTCAATGAGCAGCTTCTTCGGCATCCCCATCGTGCCCGGTTATGGCGCGGCCAAGACCGGGCTGGTTGGCCTTACCCGCACCATGGCGGCGCATTGGGGCGCGCGCGGTGTGCGCGCCAATGCCGTGGCGGCGGGCCTGACGCGCAGCGGCATGACCGCAGGCACTTTTGCGCAAGAGGCATGGACCGCCCCCACGCTCGCCCGGACCCCGCTCGGCCGTCTGGGTGAACCCGACGATATCGCGCAGGCCATTGCCTTTCTCGCCAGCCCGGCTGCCAGTTGGATCACCGGGCAGACGCTGGCGGTGGACGGCGGCTACACCATTTCAGGCTGAACGCACGGGTCGCGGCCCGGCGAGGCAAGCCGCACATTCCTATGCGCCGCATGGGGGAGACGGCGCGCGCGCCCGGCAGTGCGCCAATGCAGAATAATATTCGACTTGAAATGACCAGTTGCGCAGAAACATCGCGCGTACTATCCTGATTTGCATAATTACAGCGGTTTTTAATTCCGCATTTCCAACATCTGGATGGGAGATTCGAGATGAAAGGCCTCAAGGGCAAGGTCGGTATTGTTGCGGGCGGCGGTCGTGGCATTGGCGCAGCCACCGCGCGGCGGCTCGCCGCAGAAGGTGCGCATGTCGTGATCGGAGACTTGCAGGGCGATTGGGCGCGCGAGGTCGCCGAAGATATCCGCAGCACGGGCGGTATTGCCACGGGCATCGATCTTGACGGCACCAGCGCGGAATCACAGGCGGCCATCGTGGCCTGCGCGGTGGAAACCTATGGCGGGCTAGATTTCTACCATTCGAACCTCGCCGGCGGCACCAACGGGGATGTCGACATCCTCGATTGCCCGGTTGAAGTGCTCGACGCCAGCTTTGCCATTAATACCAAGAGCCACTTCCTTGCCAGCCAGGCCGCCTTGCCCAAAATCATCGAACGCGGCGGTGGCGCGATGATCTACACTTCGTCCGGCGCGGCGGCGGGTGGCGCGGCGTGGCAGGTCGCCTATCCCATGACCAAGAACGCCATTCACGCGCTTGCTCGCCATGTCGCCTCGCGCTTCGGCAAACAGGGCGTGCGTGCCAATGTGATCTGCCCCGGCCTTGTCCTGACCGAAGCGGTCAAGCAATATCTTACCGATGAATATGTCGAACGCGGGTTGAAGGGCATACCCCACACCCGTCTGGGGCAACCTGAAGATATCGCCGCCGCCGTCACGTTCCTTGCCTCCGATGATGGCGCTTGGGTCAATGGCCAGGTCTGGCACGTGAACGGCGGGGCGCAGATGCGGGATTGATCGCATGGCCGCGCCCAGCATCAGCTCCGCCCCCGCCGCCCTGCACAGCGCCAGTGGTCGCCCCCTGACGAACCGTTGGGTGGCGCTCGCCCTGCTCTTGCTTGTCGCCATCCTCAACTATGCCGACCGCTTTTTGATGTCGGGATTGGCGCAACCGGTCAAGGCGCACTTCGGTGTCAGCGATGCCTTGATGGGCGCGCTGATGGGGCCGGCGTTCGCTTTGCTCTACGCCATCTTCTCCCTGCCCCTCGCCCGATTGGCAGATCGCCATTCGCGCGTGATGATCGTGGCGATCGGGTGCGGGGTGTGGAGCTTTTTCACCATGTTGTCCGGCATGGCGACCACGCCCGCGATGCTCGCTGTCGCGCGGGTCGGCGTCGGCATTGGGGAAGCCGCCTATCAGGCCCCCGCCGCCGCACTGATTGCGGCCTATTTCCCGCTTGAACAGCGCGGCCGCGCCTTTGCCTTGCTCGGCACTGCAATCTATTTTGGCCAGATGATGGGGTTTGCGGGTGGCCCTGCCATCGCCGCTGCCTATGATTGGCGCACCGCGTTCCACGCGCTTGGGATTGCCGGCATCGTGATCGCCATCGCCACGATGCTCGTGGTGCGCGAACCGGCGCGTGAGGCTGCTACATTAGGATCTCCGCCCCTCCGTCTTGGGGCGACGATCCGTTTGCTGATGGCTACGCCTACGGTGCGCCATCTGGCCGCATTGCTGACCTTCGGAACGCTGTCCGGCGTGACCTTCGCCATGTGGGGCACTGCCCTGTTCGAACGCGCCTATGGCCTTTCGACCGAGGACGCAGGCGCCATCTTCGCGCTCAGCTTCGGCTTGCCGGGCCTGTTTGGCACGCTGGGGTTCGGGTTTATTGCGGACCGCATCGGGCGCAAGGACCCGGCTGCGATCATGCGACTTGCCGCCATCGCTTTGGGGTCTTGCACCGCGCTGGTGTTGGCCGTGGTATGGGCCAATAGCCTTGTGCTGGCGCGGACCTTGGCCGTGCCAGCCGGGTTGCTCGGCGGGGGCTGGTCAGTGGCGGTCATGGCCGGGATGCAATATCTGCTGCCAAGCGCCCACCGCGCTACCGGCACCGCGTTGGTGCTGCTGATCGCCGGGCTATTCGCCACCGTGATCGGCCCGGTTGTGGCGGGTCAGTTGAGCGACTGGATCGCGGGCGCGGGTGCCACCGGCCTGCGCGTCGGCCTCACCGTCGCCGTTCCCACCGCCTATTTCGGTGTGTGGGGCGCGATCGCCGCCACGCGCACGTTGGAACGAGATCGGGCGCAGCTCCACGCTGGCTGATCATTTTCTTCCGCTTGCCTCGTCATCGGCCAGCAGTGCGCCAGGTTTTCGTTGCTGGCGATATCGGCCTGATTGAGCTGTGACATTTTGCGGGAATGCGCAAATGCCATCGAGGCCCATCGAAAAAATGGATAATGCGCAAAATAAATATCTTTGAAATCCGCAAAAGATAACATAATTCTCCTCGAAAGGATGCACTGCATCGATTCGTGGGGAGAGCGAGCATGACAACAGGGGTAGCCCCTGCTGCGGATTCTGGTGTCGTGGCGGGCGCTGCGGCCGATCCGGTATTCGTTGCGGTGACCGGTCCGGGCAGCGCGTTCGAGATCGGACTGCGCGATGGGATGCGCCAGTTTGTCAATGCACGTTCGGATCTCAACCTGATGATCGAGACGGCGCGCCGCTATGGTGAGCGGACTTGCGTGGTCGACTTCGATTCCGCCGGGCTGGAACGTCGGTTGAACTATGAACAGATGTTTGCCTGGCGCGATCAATTGGTGCCGATGCTGCATATCCAACGCGGCGATCGGGTGGCGATCTGCATGCGCAACCGTTCCGAATGGCTGGTGGGTTTTCTCGCCACGATGAAAGCCGGTGGGGTGGCGGTGCTGCTGAACAGCCGCGGCTCCGAGCCTGAACTGCTGGCGATGATTGAGGATGCCGATCCGGCGGTGGTGCTGGCCGATGATAGCCGCGCGGCGGCGATCCGAGCGGCAGGCTATACCGGACGGATGCTGGACCTGACCCACCCGTTTGATGCGGACGAACTCGCGCGGCGGGCAGCGGAGCCGGTGGCGGACGCGGGCGTGGCGCAGGCCGATGATCCATGCGCGATCCTGTTCACCTCGGGCACCACGGGCCGGGTAAAAGGCGCGGTGCTGAGCCATCGCAACCTGATCACCGGGCTGATGGCCACGCAGCTTTCCGGCATGATGGTGGTGCACACGATGGCGCGCCAACTGGGCGTGCCGGTCGACGTGATGCTGGCACAGATGCCACAGCAGGCAGCGTTGTTGGTCTCTCCGCTGTTTCACGTTTCCGGTCTGGGATCGGGGTTTCTTTCGCCATTTATGGCGGGATCGAAAGTGGTGATTATGCGTCGCTGGGATGCGCAGGAAGCGGTACGGCTGATTGCGCGCGAAGGCGTGACCATGTTCACCGGCGTGCCGACGATGTTGTGGGATATTCTGCACCGTGCGCGGGCAGAGCAACTGGACCTCGAATCCTTGCGCAATATCGGGAGCGGTGGGCAGGCCTTGCCGGTGAACCTGGTGGATGAGATCCACGCGGTGGCTCCGCATGCCCAGATCGGCACGGGGTACGGTATGACCGAATGTTCGGGCGCGATTGCGCAAGCGGTGGGGGCCGACTTCATGCGCCGCCCTGCCGCAGCGGGGCGCGTGCTGCCGCTGGTCGATGTGCGGATCGAAGGGCCGGGAGGGGTTGTGCTGCCAGCCGGCGAGGCGGGCGAGATCGTGGTGCGCGGCGCGCAAGTGATGCTGGGCTATTGGAACCGGCCCGAGGAAACCGCGGCGGTGCTTTCGCCCGATGGCTGGTTGCGGACTGGCGACGTCGGGATGGTGGATGCCGAGGGCTATATCTTCATCATTGATCGTAAGAAGGACATGGTCATCTCGGGCGGCGAGAACATCTATTGCGCCGAAGTGGAGCGCGCGCTGGGCGAGATCGCCCAAGTGCGCGAATGTGCCGCTTTTGGCGTGCCGGATGAGCGTCTGGGTGAACGGCTGGTCGCCGTGGTGGTGGCCGATGGCGTGACCGAAGCGGAAATCATCGACCGTGTCGGCCAAAGCCTTGCCCGATACAAGGCGCCGACGCGCGTGATCTTCAGTCGCGAGACGTTGCCGCGCAATCCGATCGGTAAAGTGGACAAAGTGGACCTGCGCAAGGCGTGGTCCCGACTTTCAGGAGAACAATGACATGGCTATGCCCAAGGATATCGGGATCATCGACTGCATGCTGGGCATTCCCGATGCAGAAGATCGTGGTGAGTGGTTCGCTCCGTTCCGCCCGCTGATCAAGGATGCGCAGACGCTGCAGCAATTCGCCATGCCGGCGCAGTACATGTTCAAGGACATCCCGCAATCGGGCCTGCAGGACGATTATCTGCGCTGGACCGTGGAGCAGATGGACAAGCACCATGTCGAACGTGCGCTGGTCGGGTGGAACGATAACGACACATCGCGCCGGGCCAAGGAGCTTTACGGCAATCGCTTCTTCTTCGACCTGCCGATCGATCCGAACCGGGGCATGGAGGAAGTGCGCCGGATCAAGCGCGTTCATGCCGAAGTGGGCCTGTCGGCTGTCAGCTGCTTTCCCGCAGGAACACTGCCGCAAGTGGCGATCAACCACAAATATATGTTCCCAATCTATGCCGCGTGCGAGGAACTGGGTCTGCCGATCCTGCTGAACGTGGGCATTCCGGGTCCGCGCATTCCGATGGAGACGCAGAAGGTCGAACATCTGGACGAAGTGTGCTGGTTCTTCCCCGAACTGAAAGTGGTGATGCGCCACGGCGCCGAGCCGTGGGAAGCGCTGGCGGTGAAGCTGATGCTGAAGTGGCCGAACCTATATTATTCGACCAGCGCCTTTGCGCCCAAGCATTACCCCAAGGCCATCATCGATTATGCCAACACGCGTGGCGCAGATAAGGTCATCTATGCCGGTTATTTCCCAATGGGTCTGAGCCTGGATCGCATCATGAGCGACATGGAGAAGGTGCCGTTCAAGGACGACGTCTGGCCAAAGTTCCTGCGGGAAAACGCGATACGGGTGTTCGGCCTTTAACGCGATAAGCCTGTAAGGCGTCAAGCAGCGGCGGGAAGGAGTCGACATGTCGGGCATTCTCAGCGGTCGCGTCGCCATCGTGACCGGCGCAAGCCGGGGCATCGGTGCGGCCATTGCACGCCGTTTTGCGGCCGAAGGCGCTCGCGTTGCCCTCGTGGCGCGAACCATTGAATCCGGCGGCCCCTTGGCGGGTTCGTTGGCAGAGACGCTGTCAGTGATCGAGGCGGCGGGCGGCCAAGCCCACGCCATCCGCGCCGATCTTGCCGACCCGGCAGATCGCGCGCGGATTGTGCCGGAAACGCTGGCCCGGTTCGGCCAGATTGATATCTTGGTCAATAATGCGGCGTGGGCGCGCTTCATCCCGATCTGGGAGGCGTCGCCGCGCCATGTCGAACTGGCTTTGCAGATGAATGTGCGCGCACCGCAGGAGTTGTCACAACACGCCCTGCCACATATGCGCAAGGCCGGGGCGGGCTGGATACTCAACATTTCAAGCGCGACGGCCGATCTTCCTCCGCCGGCGCCCTATGATCCCGCGGACCGCTATGTTGCATTCAACCGGGATGGTCACGCGACACTGTACGGCGTGACCAAATCCGCGTTGGACCGACTGAGCGCAGGGTGGGCAGTTGAGCTTTCGCGTGAGAATATCGCGATCAATGCGCTTGCGCCGGTGGGCGCGGTGGCCAGTGCGGGCGCCTTGGCCGTGGGCAACTGGGACGAGCGCGACCATCTCGAACCGGTCGAGGCCATGGCCGAAGCGGCGTTGCAATTGTGCCACCGACCGGCGCAGGAGATAAGCGGTCATGTGGTGCGTAGCCTTGCGCTGCTTGATCGGCTCGGCGTGGCAGTGCGCGACCTTGATGGTCGCGTCGTGACGCCGGTTTCAGCGTGACGGGCGAAGCGTGATGATGTGCGCGATGTGTTCTTCTATCATTGGAGCCGGGAAGTCTGCTCCATTCACAATGCCATTCAGGGCGGGTGAGACAACCCGATCCGCCCAGAAACTTCCCTGTTTTGAGGGAAGTCTATTTCGGGAGTTTGACCATGTCAGCCAATGACCACGACGCCGCTACCGATGCCCGCACGCCGCCTGTGGCGGTATGGCAGATTCTTGGCAATCTGAAGGGGCAGGATCTGCTTGATTGGCGGCTCGCCGAGGCCACCGGCCGTGCTTCGGTCGAGGAGCGCAATCTCGACATCGGCTTTCCGTTCGGCTGGTATCCACTGCTCCTGTCGTCCGACCTTGCCGTGGGCGAGGTTAAGCCGTTGCGCTATTTTGCGAAGGACTTGGCGATCTGGCGCGGCGAGGACGGGCAGGTGCGCATGGTCGATGCCTATTGCAAGCATCTGGGCGCGCACATGGGCCATGGCGGCAAAGTGCATGGCAACCTGTTGGAATGCCCGTTCCACGCTTGGCGCTATGACGGCGATGAAGGCGCGGTCAAGGATATCCCCTATGCCCGCGTGATTCCGCCGCAGGTGAAGCGTAAGTGCACGCGCACCTGGCATGTGACCGAAGCCAACCGCTGGATCTGGGCGTGGTATCATCCCGAAGATGTGGCCCCGCTGTTTGAAGTCGCCCGCCTGCCGGAATGTTCGGACCCTGATTGGACCGACTTTGACGTTTACGAATGGAACGTCTGGGGTTCGATTCAGAACATGGCCGAAAATGGCGTGGACGTGGCGCACTTCCGCTATATCCACGGCACCGCCAACGTGCCGCTGGGCGAATTGCGCTGGGGCGATTGGGGCCGTGGCGCGGATGTGAAGGCCAAGATGGGCACGCCTTGGGGCGAGGTCGATGGTTGCATCAGCTATGACACAATGGGTCCGGGGCAAAGCTGGACGCGCTTTACCGGGATTTCGGAAACGCTGTTGGTAGCCTGCATCACGCCGGTCGAACTGGATCATGTCCATGCCCGCTTCTGCTTCACCCAGCCGCGCGCGCAGGCCGAGGGCGAACGGGCTGGCGTGGCCCGCGCGATCATCCGCGATATCTGCAAGCAGTTCGATCAGGACAAGGTGGTGTGGGACCGCCAGAAATATGAACCGAATCCGGTGATCTGCGACGGCGACGGCCCGATCCCGCAATTCCGCAAATTCTATTCGCGGTACTATGTATGAGTGAGCCCATCATGACCGAGCCGCTGCACACGACGAGGCGGGAAGCCTTGGCCGGGGGGGTGGCGCTGATCGCCCTCGCCGGTCTTTCCGGCACGGCCGGGGCGAAGGCGCGCGGCGTGGAAGAGGTGCTGGATACCCACGATTCTCTGGGGCTGGCCGCGCTGGTTAAGGCGCGCAAGGTTTCGCCCGCAGAACTACTGGAAGCAGCGATCGGACGGGCGGAAGCGCTTGACCCGAAGCTGAATTTCATGGCGCAGAAGCACTATGACCGCGCCCGCAAGGCCGTGGCGGCGGGTCTACCCGAGGGGCCGTTCCGCGGCGTGCCGTGGTTGCTGAAGGACCTGAACACCTATATCGCGGGCGAAGTGACCGAAAATGGCAGCCGGCTTTACAAGGGCCAGCGTGCAGCGGTGACTTCGGAACTGGTGCGGCGGATCGAAAAGGCCGGCTTTGTCATTTTCGGCAAGACCACCACCCCGGAATTCGGCTTGACCGGCACGACTGAAAGCGCACTGAAAGGCGCGACGCGCAATCCGTGGAACGATGAGCGCATTGCCGGGGGATCATCCGGCGGCGCAGCGGCGGCCGTGGCGGCGGGCGTGATCCCGGCGGCACATGCTACCGATGGCGGCGGATCGATCCGCATTCCGGCATCATGCTGTGGGCTGTTTGGCTTGAAGCCTTCGCGTGGGCGCGTGCCAATGGGGCCGCTGCGCACCGAAGGCTGGGGCGGCATGTCCGTCCACCATGCGGTGACGCGCACGGTACGCGATTCCGCCGCGATCCTGGATGCCACGCACGGTATTGAACCGGGATCACGCTATGGGGCGCCGACGCCCGTGCGGCCATTTCTTGACGAAGTGGGTCGCGATCCGGGCAAATTGCGCGTTGCGTTGATGGTGAAGCCATTTTCCGGCGCACCGGTTGACCCCGAAGTGATCGCGGCGACCATGGCGGCAGCCAAATTGCTGGAAGGCCTAGGCCATCATGTGGAGGAAGCCGCGCCAAAGATCGACATGGGCGCAATCGCCGCCAGCAGCTTTGCGTTGATGGCGTCCTCGGTTGCCGCCGATTGCGAGGATCGTGCCAAGGCGCTGGGCGTCACATTAGGGCCGGATTTGCTCGAACTGACTACGCTCGACATTGTCGCTTATGGCAAGGCATGCACCGGCATGGACTTTGCGCGTGGGAACAATGCCTATCAGGCGGCAGCCATGGCGATTGCGCAGTTCATGGAACGGTATGACGTGATCCTGTCGCCCACGCTGTCGGCGCCGCCGCTGCCACTGGGGCGCATCGGGTTGAACACCGGGCGCAGCATGGCCGAATGGGGACGCGAAGTGGGTGGTTTCACCGCCTTCCCGGGGATCTTCAACGGCACTGGGCAGCCGAGCATGTCGCTGCCGCTGGCCATGTCGAAAGACGGGTTGCCGATGGGTGTGATGGTGACCGGCCGCTATGGCGAGGAAGCGCTGCTGTTCCGGCTGGCTGGGCAGCTTGAAAAGGCCGCGCCATGGAATGCGCGTAGGCCGAAGCTGGGATAACAGGCATGGGCGAAGGCGGTGGCGAAGTGGTCAGGCGGCCCCTTCGTCACGCCCTTCGTGGCCAACATCCCCCGTCGTGGCGGGGGCAAGGTCTTCGAGTGTTGCAACCGGGCCGATGGTGGCGTTATGTTTCACCGTTTGCAGCACAAGTTCGGTTTCAGCTTCTCGGATACCGTCTAGCGCAAGCACCTGATTGGTGACTTCGGCTGCTTCTTCAAGGCTGGAGAGCAGGCAAATCGCAATCAGCCGGTGCGCGGCGTTCGCATCATAGAGCGCGCGGATCATCGGCATCGCGAACAATGCTTCGCGGACCTGATCAATCTTGCCGCGCGCGCACCTGATCGTGATGAACAACATCTGCTGGCCCGGATTGCCCCCCATGCCAGTCCCGCCGCTCCCGATGTCGACGATCGGCACCAGCTTCAGCAATCCGTTGGCTTGTAGCCGGCGGACGCGGCCACGCACGGTGCCTTCGGTGACGCCAAGATCGGCGGCGATCTTACGGAAGCTAAGCCGCGCATCATCGGCCAGCATGATTGCGATCTGGCGATCGAGCGCATCGGTGGCGGGATATTCAGGCGTTTCGATTGGCATCAGGCCCCCAATGGACCCAGAGTCGGGTTATAGCGGTAGACGGTATTGATCAGTTCAACGTCGACATCTTCTACCCCGGCGATGTCGGATGCGACCGCGCGTGCCACCTCGATTAGCCCGCGCGCGTTGCGGAAGGCGTAGAGGCAACTGACCGGATAGCGGCCGGAGGTGAGGTGGACCGAGAGGACGTCTTCACGCTCTGCCAGTTCGCGCGCCATATCGAGCGGGGCGCGGCCACTGACCTTCACACGCAGACGCGCGAGCATCTTGTAACCGTGCACACGGAAATCAGCGAGCGCGACAACGCGCATTTGTCCACCCGCATCCATCGCGCGGATGCGATTGGCGACGAGGTTGCCGGACAGGCCGAGTTCTTCGCCGATGGTGGTGCTTTGCGCGCGGCCGTCGCGCGTCAGCGCTTCGACGATGCGGCGATCAATCTCGTCGAGCGAGGCGCCGCGCGGGCGGCGTGGCGGTTTTTCGTCGCTCAAGATGTTCCCCAGGAAAGCGTTGTCCTTCGTTTCAGCTCTTAAGTTATTGAATGGGAGCGTGCAAGCATCACCCGCGCGGCTCCCGCGGCAGGCCGAGGCCGCGTTCGGCGATCAGGTTGCGCTGGATTTGGTTGGTGCCGCCATAGATCGTGTCGGCGCGGCTGAAGAGATAGAGGTTGGGCAGGGTGTCCCACTCATAGGCCTCGCCATCCGCAATCTCGCCCGCCTGACCCAGCACGTCCATCGCCAGTTCGCCCAGCGCGCGGCGCCATGTCGCCCACTGGATCTTGTAGGTGAGGCCAGCACCGTCGATGGTGGAATGATCGGTGTTCGACAGCATACGCAGCGCGCCATAGCGCATCAGGCGCAGGCCGATCTCTGCCTTGGCTAGACGCTGGCGGATCAGCGGATCGCTGGCCGCGCCATTGGCGCGTGCCGCTGCGATGAGTTCGTCCAGTTCGTTGCGGAAGCCCATCTGCTGGCCCAGCGTGGAAACGCCGCGTTCAAAGGCGAGCAGCCCCATCGCGATCTTCCACCCATCGCCGACCGCGCCAATCAGGCTGTCTTCGGCGCAGCGGGCATCGGTAAAGAAGGTCTCGTTGAATTCGGCATCGCCATTGATCTGGCGGATCGGGCGCACATCGATGCCGGGTTGATCCAGCGGCATCATGAGGAACGACAGGCCCTTTGGCCCCTGCGATCCTTCTTGCGTGCGGGTGACGACGAAGATCCAGTCCGAAATATGGGCCAGGCTGGTCCAGATCTTCTGACCGTTGACCACCCACTCCCCATTTTCAAGCTGCCCCTTGGTGCGCACACTGGCAAGGTCGGACCCGGCATTAGGTTCGGAAAAGCCCTGGCAGAAGATGGTGCGACCGGCGGCGATATCGGGCAGGAAGCGACGTTTCTGTTCCTCGGTGCCAAAGGTCAGGATCGTCGGCCCGGCCAGTTCGATGCCGATGTGATTGATGCGGCCGGGCACGCCAGCACGGGCATATTCCTCGGCAAAGATCACCTGTTGCGCTAACGTGGCGTTGCGACCGCCCCATTGTTCGGGCCAGCCAATACAGGACCAGCGATGCTGCCCCAGTTGCTGTTCCCATTCCTTGCGCCGTTCGGGCATGGCGGTGAGCTGAGTCACGCCTTTGATATCGCTGAATTCACCCGACATCTGGCCGTTCAGCCAATCGGCGCATTCAGCACGGAACAGTTCTTCTTCGCGCGAAAAGCCTAGCTTCATGCCGCGTCTCCCAGAATACGCATGGCGACCTGTTCGCGATGCCACGCGCCATTGCCCAGCGCAGAAAGGATCGCGCGGGCGCGTTTGAAATAAAGGTGGGCGTCGTGCTCCCAAGTGAAGCCGATGCCGCCGTGTAGCTGGATCATATTGCCCGCGCACATGTGAAAGGTTTCGGCGCAGAATGATTTGGCCGCATGGACCGCCAGATCGGCTTCGTCGCTGCCCTCGTCTACCGCACAGGCGGCCCACCATACGGCGGACCGGGCCTGTTCGATTTCGATCATCATATCGGCCAGCCGGTGCTTATAGGCTTGGAACGATCCGATCTGGCGGCCGAACTGTACGCGCTCTTTCGCATAGCTCACCGTGCGGTCGAGCGTGGCCTGCGCCCCGCCCAAGGCTTCCGCCGCGAGCGTCACATAGCCCGCGGTGTGGGCGCGCGCGATGGCAGCAGCGGGATTGGCCAGCGGATCACCCGTCGCACCATCCAGCGTCACACAGGCCAGCGGACGGGTCTGGTCCATGCTGGTCTGGGCCGTGATGGTGACGCCCGGCGCATCAGCGCGCACGATCCATGCCCCGGTGTTGCTGGTGACCACCAGCAACGACGCGGACGCACCGTGGAACACGAAACGGCTTTGGCCAGTCAACACATTGCCATTGGCGGTGAGTTGGTGATCGTGGACATAGGCCGCGATGGTTTCGCCTGAAAGCAGGCACGGCAGGTGCGCGGCCTGTTGGTTCGGGCTGCCGCCAGCGGCAATCGCCTGCGCCGACAGCGCAAGGCTGCCGAGCAGGGGCAGGGCGGCAACGGTCGCGCCCGCGCTTTCGGCCACCAGAGCGAGTTCGACAAGGCCAAGCCCGGCACCGCCTGCGGCTTCGTCAATGCCGATGCCTGACAGGCCAAGATCGCGGCAGAAGCCCTGCCACAAATCATGGTCGACGCCATCACGCGCCATCGCCTTTCGCGTGCGCTCGCTTGTCGCGTTTTCCGTAAAGAAGCCGCGCGCCGTTTCGGCGATCATCTGTTGTTCGTTTGAAAGTGCGAATTCCATCGTGGGTCAGCCCGGCATATAGAGTTGTGCAGCCTTGCCACCATCGACCGGCAGTGCGGTGCCGGTGATGTAGCTGGCGGCGTTGGACAACATGAACACGATTGCTTCAGCCAGTTCTTCAGGCTCGCCCCCGCGCTCCATCGGAATGGCTTGCGCGGTGCGCGCGGCGATTTCGGGCGCACGGGTGGCAAAATCGGCAGTGGCGGCCGTCTGCACCTGACCCGGCACGATGGCATTGACACGAATGCCAAGCGGGGCACCTTCCATCGCGGCGGCGGCCGTGAAGTGGATCAGTGCCGCCTTGGATGCCGAATAGCTGGCCATATTGGGCGCGGCGCGAATGCCGCAGGTGGATGAGATATTGACGATGGCGCCGCGCTGGCGACCGTTCATGTCTTGCGCCGCCATGACCTTCATCGCCGCCTTGGTGCCGACGAACACGGCATCGGCATTGACGGCAAAGTCCTTGCGCCAATGTTCCAGCGTCAGCTTGCGGATCGGCGCATAGTGCACCGACATGGCGTTATTGACCAGCATGTCGAGCCGACCATAACGCGCGGCGACATCTTCGACCAGCGCCGTGAACGCGGCTTCGTCCGACACGTCGAGTTGGCAGGCTTCAACCTTGCCGACTTGCGCGATGTCGGCGCGAGCGCTTTCCAGCTTGTCCGCGCGGCGGGCGCAGATCACCACACTGGCGCCGCGTGAGGCCAGCAGCCGTGCGGTGGCGAGGCCGATGCCGTCGCTACCACCAGTGATGATGGCCACTTGGCCGGTGAAATTCTGGGACATGGTCTGGTCTCTCCCCAACGTCGCGCGTGTTTCACGCAGTTGCGCCGAATCATTGCTAAATGTCAACTTGATGCGTAAAAGCGATATATCTAAAATACGAATAAATGCAAATTACGCCCTTTTTCAGATGGGTTTGCGTGGATGTGCGCCGAAGCTGGGGCGGCGGGGGGCGAGATGCACCCTGTCATTTTGGGTAATGCGTTGAAATATGGCTTTATGGCCACGCAAGGCGGGCTATAGGTTGCCAATGATAATTGGATGCGTACAAATCGAATCAATGATGTACGCAAAACTTGGTGGGGAGAATACCAATGGCGATTTCCGCGTCCACGCTTGAACTGGTGGCCGTGCGGGCAGGCGAGGGTCGCAAGGCGCGCCGCATCTCGGACGATGTGGTTGCCGCGCTGACCGCGGAGGGGTTTTTCCGCCACTTCACCCCCAAGGCTTATGGCGGGCGCGAAGGGCGGCCGCAGGACTTTTTTCTGGATCAGATCGCGATTGCAGAACGTGACATGAGCACGGCCTGGGCGATGGGGATCGTGGCGGTGCATAACTATCAGATCGCCTTGATGGACCCGCGCGCACAGAGCACGTTGTTTGCCGATGGGCCGGACGCGATGGTTTCCAGCTCCTACAATCCTGTGGGGGCCAAGGCCGAGAAGGTTGATGGCGGGGTCATGCTGTCGGGCCGTTGGGGCTGGTCAAGCGGGTGTCTGCATTGCAATTGGGTGCTCTTGGGCGGGGTCATCCCGCAAGAGGGATATCGCACGTTCTTGGTGCCGGCGAAGGATTACCGCATTGAAGATACGTGGAAAACCATGGGGCTTCAGGGCACCGGGTCGAACGACATTGTCATCGATACGCCGGTGTTCGTGCCCGATCACATGAGCCACAAGCAGATGGACGGTTTCAATGCGGTGCATAGCCAGCCGCCGGGTGTCTACGACCTGCCGTGGGCGCAGGTGTTCATCCGTGTGGTCAACACCAGTGCGATCGGGGCGGTCCGCCACGCGCTGGCGCTGATGCGGGAGCGTGTGGGGCTGGGCACCACTGACATGGCTAAGAATCCGGCCGATCCCGATGTGCTTGATCGCATCGCCCGCGCATCCAACCTTGCCGAAGAGGCGGCGGCGGTCATGGTGCGCGCCTATGACGAGATGGAGGCGGCCAATTGGAAGCCGACGCTGCTTCAGCGCGCCCGCTTCCGGTATCAGGCAAGCTTGGTAGGCGACCGCTGCATCGAGGCGATGGACCTGTTGATGGACATTGCCGGGGGCCGTTCGGTTTTCGTCGGCAATGCGTTTCAGGATCTGTGGCACGATGTGCGCATGGCGCGCGCGCATGTGGCGAACAACCCGGTCAGCTTTGCGCGCAATTACGCCAATATGCTGATGGGCGCGGAAAACGCGGACCTGTTTATCTAGGGTTTGATGCTGCTAAAGGTTGGGCAGGCGTCCGAGGGGTTTTGCCTCGGGCGCCTGCCTTTCTTTTATTCCGCCTTGGCGTAATAGCGCGAATACCACTGGCGGAAGTGCGGGATCGGGCCATCGCCGTCGCAGATGACCGGGTTGGCTTCAAAACGCATACGGTCCCAGATCACCTTGTCTTGATCAAGCTGCTTGCAAATATCGCGGATGATCGCGCGGGCAAGGCCAGCAGACGGGCCTTCGGCCTGTGTGCGCGGCTGGCAGAAGCCATAGCGCACCCGCAGCACGTCTTCTTCTACCGGGACGAGGCTGGCGACCAGCAAGGTATCGCTGATGCCCGAAAAGCGCACCCAGCTTTGCCCCGGACCCATGGTGTCATAGCTGATCAGGCCGTCGACCAAGCCATTGGGGGTGCCCATCTGTGCCCGCACATCGGCGCCTCGGCCCCATTCGCCCCAGCGCAGTTCGGCCGCAGGCACATCGGCAGTGCCGTGGATATATTTGAAGTGGGCCACGTCCACGCCGTTTTCAGCCATGTTCTGGATCGAGCCATAGACGGTCCATTCGTGCACTTCATAGGGCGTCCAATCCGGATCGCCGACCTCGGCATGAACGGTCACGTCCCAAAGCGGGGCGACGCCCTGTGGGTGATACCAAGTCCAAATCCAGCCATTGGCTTCAACGACGTTCCAGGTTTCCAGACATTTGCGCTTTACCTGCGGCGGGATGGTGCGGGCATAGGGTATCTCCTTCACCACGCCCTCGTCGCCATCATAGCGCCACGCGTGGAAAGGACATTCCAGCAGATTGCCATGCACTTTGCCGCCATGGCCCATATGTGCGCCAAGGTGTTTGCACCAGGCGTCGGTCACGCGCACGCGATTGTCATCCATCCCGCGCCAGATCACCAGATCCTTGCCGAAATAGCGCAGCGGCTTGACTTGCCCCGGCGCGACAAAATCGGAAAATTCGATGGCATACCAGCCAAATGGAAAGCCGATGTCGAGTCCGCGTTCGGCCGGCGTGGGCCTGCCATCAAGCGGGGCGACGCGCCAATCGAAAAGGTCTTGTCCACGCAGCTTTTCAAGCAACTGCCATACCGCCACTGGCGGTGTGCGGGCGTCTGTCGATATTGGGGCGGGGTTGTTCATCATTGCAGCCTTTCACAAACAATCTGTTGCATAAAGGCTAAGATCTAAAATTGCGGATGCAATTGATCTTCGTCAAATTGAAGCGACATATGCATAAAAATATGAAGGCAAAAATATGCAAATGGTGTTTTCGTGCTTGCCCCGCCCGGGGTGGTCAATCAGCTAAAATATGCGCCCCCGTTGACGGTGACGGTGCTGCCGGTGGCATAGCTGGCATCGCTGCTCGCCAAGAAGGCGACGGCCCCGGCCACTTCATCCGGACTCGCCAGCCGCTTGAGCAGGCTGCTGGCGGCGACGGCATCCTTCACCTCTTGCGGCAGAGGGGCGTAGATCGGGGTTTCAGTCGCGCCCGGGTTGACTGCGTTCACCCGGATGCCACGCGGTGCCAGTTCGACCGCCATGGCGCGTGTCATGCCGAGAATGGCGGCCTTGGCGGTGCAATAAGGTACCGGCCCGTTGCCAGCGATCGCGGCGGTGGAGCCGATGTTGATGATCGAACCGCCGGAGTTCTGTTCGGCCATCTGGCGCACGGCGGCACGGCTGCACCGGAACGCGCCGTTCAGCGTGACATCCAGCACGCGCGCCCAGCCTGCATCCTCGCAATGGATGGTCTGGTCTACCTGGGTTGACGGATCGGCGGCTTGCGCGGCCTGTGCGGCATAATATTTGTCCATGCCATCGCCCGGCGCGCTGCCGATGCCTGCGTTATTGACCAGCACGTCAATCCCCCCAAGGGCGGCGGCGACTTGCGCAAAGGCGGCATCGACCGACGCGCTGCTGGAAACATCACAGGCGACGCCGATGTGCGGCGCATCCAGCACGGCGCCCGCGCGCGCGGCATCGAGATCGAGCACCGCGACGATCGCGCCTTCGGCGGCGAGGCGGCGGGCGATGGCGGCACCGATCCCCTGTGCGCCGCCGGTGACGACGGCACGCTTGCCCTGCAAGCGGTTGGTCAAAGTGGTCATGGCGATTAATCCTCTACTTCGGGGCGCCAAGCGACGCCGTTGATGTGCCCGCCGCCATCGACGTAAAGCGTGTTGCCGGTCATATAGCTGCTGCCTTCGCTGGCCAAGAATAGCGCGACCGGGCCAACATCTTGCGTCGCATCGCCAAAGCGGCCGACGGGGACCTGGCTGAGAATGGCGTTGGCCATTTCAGGGTTGGCGTCGAAATAGTCCTTGGCCTGCGGGCTGAGCGCCGACGGGCAGATCACGTTGCAGGTGATGCCGTACGGACCCCATTCGACGGCAGCAGTACGGGTGAGGGCGCGGATTGCTTCTTTGCTGGCGTTATAGGCCACGGTGAACATATGGGCGTTGACGCCATTGAGTGAGCCGAGATTGATGATGCGGCCATATTTCTGCGCCTTCATTACCGGGAAAGCGGCGCGCATGGCGCGGAAGGCCGACCAATAGTTGACATCAAGTGACCCGGCCATGTCGGCATCGCTGTGGTTTTCTAGCCGCTTGGGGAAGCTGCCACCGGCGTTGTTGACGAGAATGTCGAGTCGCCCGAGTTGCTCGACCGCGCGCGCCACCATCGCATCGACGGCGGCGGCGTTCGTCACATCGACCCCTTGCGCAAAGGCGCGCACGCCAAAGGTATCCCGCAAATAGGCCGCTTCGCGTTCGGCTTCGTCAAGCCGCCGCTGCGCGATGACTACATCGGCTCCGGCGCTGGCAAAAGCGCGTGCGATGCCCTGACCGACGCCTTGACCACCGCCGGTGACAAGTGCGGTGCGACCTTCAAGCTGGCGTTTCATCGATTGCCCTTCCTCTCCCGTGGCCAGCCATGGGCTGGCGCACCATTGATTTGCGTTGAATTATATCTTTGAAATTACGCAAATGCAAATGGGAGAGCGGGTTTATGTGTCGAATCCTGCGTCGGAATCGGCGTTGCACAGCATGGGTGCAAAAATACTCAGTCCTCGTCGGGCACCGCGTCGTACGGGGTGATCTTGGCCATGCGGGCATTGTACTTCATCGTCTTGACCGCGATCGAGGTTTCGACATGGTGCACACCGTCGATACTGAGGATCTGGTCCGAGGCGATGTCCACCAGCGTGTCCAGTTCCTCGATCAGGCACATCGCGGTGATGTTGAACTGGCCCATGGTGATCAGGACGGCGTTGATCTGCGGCAGTTCGCTGATCATGTTGGCGATATCGCGCACCTTGTCGACATCGGCCTGCACGTTGATGAACGACAGGCGCGACTTGCGCGCCATTTCAAAGCCGGTGACGGCGGTGAAGACGATCAGGCCATCTTGCTGCAACCGCTTGATGCGGCCGCGAACGGTGCCTTCGGTCACGCCGAGTTCGGCTGCGATCTTGCGGTTGGAAACCCGCGCATCGCGCGACAGCAGGTCAATCAACTGGTGGTCCAGCGCATCGAGTGTGGGGGCAGGCATGGGTTCAGTTCCTACCTTCGATCGGTGCGACGTTAAACTTGTACTTGATGATATCGACGACGATGGCCGGCGTGAGCGCGCGGATGCCGCGCACGGTCGATAGCTTGTCGAGCAGCAGGACCGACAGGTCGTCGAAATCATGAAGCGCGACCAGCATGTCGATATCATAGCGTCCGGTCACGAGATGGACCGCAAAAACTTGCGGCAATTCAGCCAATTCCAACGCCACTTCGGATGCTGGACGACCATCGACTTCCACCGCCACGCGCAGCAGGAAGTTGAAACCATGCGCAGCAAAATCGGAAACGGCGACCACGCGCAGCTGGTTGGCATCCTCCAACCGCTTGATCCGGGTGGATACAGTCGTGGCTGTTAATCCAAGTTTTTCAGCAATTTGCTGATTATTGGCCCGACCATTAAGCCGGAGCTGTTGGACAATATTCAAGTCTGTAGCATCGAAGTTGAACGATTGCGTCATATCACTCGCTGGCATGGAATTGGAATTCCGCCGTAGTTTGCGCATGGAGTGGTCTGGCGTCAACCTCATTGTTTTTGCCGTTCCGCGCCGCGATAGGCCTGCGCCTGCCGGTGGATGGCATCAGCTATGGGGAGCGTGACCTTGCCCAAATCGATCACGCTCCCTTGATCCCATAGCTGCCCATTTTCCTGATTTCCCCGAATATTCTGCTGATTGCCGGGTCAGTATCGTCAGGCGGCCGTGGGCGAGGCGATTGTGCGCACCGCTTCGGAGGCGCCGCGCATGGCGCCTTCGATGTAGCTGACGCCGCCGGCATCCCCCACGCTGTGGACGGTAAAGCCGGCCGCAGTCAGTGCCTCGGCCAGCGACAGGTCGCCCTCCGCCCCCCGCGCGACGATCACATGATCGGCGGGGATTGACTGGGCGGCGCCGCTGGCATCGTTGAAGGTCACGGCGTCCTTGCCGATGACAATGTCGGAAACGCCCGCATGAAGGCCAAGTCCATGTTCGGCCAGTTCCGACAACAGACGCATCCGGCGAACCAGCAGCAGTCCCTTGCCAAGCCGCGGCGCTTCATCAATCACGCTGATCTTGCGGCCGCGCTCGGCCAGGAATTCAGCGAGTTCGAGGCCGACCAGTTCGCCGCCGATGATCACGATTTGATCACCCAGCGGCATCCATGTGTGGGTCGCCTTACGCACCAGCGCGAGGTTGGAGGTGGCACCGGTGGCGGCGCCGACCTTGGTGGCGATACGGGTAAATAGGCCGGTCTTGCGCTTCAGGTCATCGGAACTTTCGCCCAGCATCATGCTGCGCATGTCATCGCCCGAAAATACATGGTCCTGATCATTGCCGGGGATCGAGGGCATCCCGCGAATGGCACCGGTGGCGACGATCACTTCGTCCACATTCAAGCTGCGCAACAGGTCTGGCGTGGCGAGCGTCGATAGGCGCACGTCGATGTTCGCTTCCTTCACTTCGCGACGCAGCCAGTTGAGCAGGCGTTCATTGGGTTCATAGGCCAGGCTGGCAAAGCGCAGCGTGCCGCCAAGCCTGTCGGACTTTTCGATCAGCGTGACCTTGTGGCCCAGCGCGGCAAGGCGTCGCGCGGATTCCATGCCGCCGGGGCCGCCGCCGATCACGGCGATGTGCTTGGGCGCGCTGCCGGCCTGCGGCGGCTCGCCCTTGAATTCGAAACTGAAAGAGGGATTGACCGCACAGCGCGAAGGCTGGCCAAGGTAGATCGCGCTGACGCAGGTGTAGCAATAGATGCAGGGGCGGACCGTCTCCGGCTCGCCTGCCAGCAGCTTGTTCGGCAGGGCCGGATCGGCCAGCAGCTTGCGCCCCATGGCGATGAAATCGACTTCGCCCTTGCCGATCGCGCGGTCGCCCGTGTCCACTTCGACGCGGCCCGACCCGATCACCGGGATCGAGACGGCGGCGCGAATGTCCGCCGTGGCGGGCAGGTTGAAGTTATCAAGATGCGGAATGTTCGATTCCGAATGGAGCTTGCCCACGCCGGTATCGTGATAGGCGGTGACCGTGATGGCATCGACGCCTGCCGCTTCGACCATTTTCGCATTGGCCACCGCGTCTTCGATGGTGATGCCGCCGACCTTACCGACTTCGCGCGAATCCAGCTTGATCCACACCGGGTAATCGGGGCCGACCGCCTTGCGGATTGCGGCGATCACTTCCAGCGTCAGGCGCAGGCGGTTTTCGCGGCTGCCGCCATAGCCATCGGTGCGCGTATTGGTGACGGGCGAGGTGAATGAGGAGAGCAGATAACCATGGCCTGCGTGGATCTCGATCCCGTCAAACCCGGCTTCCTTGGCGCGGCGAGCGCCTTCACCGAATTGCTGCACGGCCAGATCAATATCTGCCTGTTCGAGCAACTTGAGTTCAGGGGCGGCTACGCCGCCGACGCCGCCCATTTCCTCGGGCAGGAAATAGTTCATGAAATCGCCCTTATAGGGCGGCGGCACGGCCGGACCCCAGAGCGGATGGCCCCAGCGTGCTGCCGAATATCCAGCCACGAAACCGCCATGGTGGAGCTGCACCGCGATCTTGGCACCAAGTGCGTGAACGCGGTCGGTCATTATTTTGAGGCCGGGGATGAACTTGTCGTCCGAAATCGCGGTTTGCCCAGTGGCTACGGCACCCACTGGCCACGCCACACCCGCCACGCCCGAGATGATCAGCGCGACGCCGCCCTTTGCCTGTTCTTCATGATAGGCGATCAACTGTTCGCCAACGGTGCCGTCATCTTCAGACAGGCTGACCCCCATCGCGGTGACGGCGATGCGGTTCTTCAGCTCCATTGAACCGATGCGGCCGGGGGAAAGTAGGTGCGGGTAAAGGTTCGACATTCGAATATTTCCTGTGTTGGCGCGCGGATCAGGCGGCGGTCTGCAATCTGGCGTGCTGCATCAAACAACGCACGACGCGACCATCATGGCTTTCCCAAGCCAGTGGCGGCGTGTCGTCTAACATCATGCTGATGTCGCCATGGAGGCGTCAAAAAACCGCATTTATCCTCTCACACAAGCCTTAAAGCTTGTCATTGCGTAGCGTATCATCGAAGATACTACGATAATCAATGGCTTTAAGCCAAGCCCATTTTTCCGGCCAATGGAAGATGGAGCGCATGGGAAGGAAGCGGGCAATGGGGATCCACAATACACGACTGGTCGGCAAGGCTGTGATGGTCGTGGGCGCTGGTTCGGGCATCGGGGCGGCAACCGTAGAACGGCTGTGTGCCGAGGGTGCGCGGGTCTGTGTGGCGGATATCAACTTTGCTGCCGCTGAAGCTGTCGCTGCCCGCATGACGGAGGCGGGCTATGAAGCCTTTGCCGTGGCGGTAGACATTGTCGAGGAAGCATCGGTCAACGCGGCCTTTGCCGCGGCGGTGGCCCGGCTCGGGCGGTTGGACGGCGTGCATGTCAATGCAGCAGATTTGCGCACGATTTTTGCCGATAGCGATGCGCTGTCGGTGGAACTGGGTGTGTTCGACCGGACGATTACGGTCAACTTGCGCGGCCATCTGCTGTGTACGCGCGCGGCCCTGCCGCACTTGCTGGCCGCAGGCGGCGGCGCGCTGGTGTATACGTCATCGGGCGCGTGCGATGGCGGCGAACCGGAGCGGCCATCTTATGCAATGTCGAAAAGCGGGCTGAACGCGCTGATGCGCCATGTGGCAAGCCGCTGGGGTAAGGACATGATCACGGCCAATGCCGTTGCGCCCGGCTTTGTGATGACGCCCGAATTGATCGCGGGAGGACAGGTGCCGGCCGACTGGATCGACTATAGCATCGCCAAGACGCGCAGCACCCGGCTCGGCAAGGCCGAGGATATTGCAGGCGTGGTTGCCATGCTGCTGTCCGAAGACGGACGCTGGATCAATGGGCAAGTGTTCCATATTAACGGCGGTGCGTTGTTAACGTAACGGCGCTGCGCGGGCGGCTAAGACCCGCAGGGGGGATATCATGACCGACACGATACCGATTGCGCGACCGCTGGTGCTGCCATGCGGCGTCGTCATTTCCAATCGGCTCGCCAAAGGCGCCATGACCGAAGGTCTTGCCTCTCCGCAGGGTGTGCCGACGGCCGAACTGGCCCGCCTGTACCGTGTGTGGTCGCATGGGGGTGCGGGTTTGCTGTTGACTGGCAATGTGGTGATCGACCGCCATCACCTAGAGCGGCCGGGCAATGTGATCATCGATCGGCCACCGTCCGATGAAATGATGACGGCGTTGAAGGACTGGGCCGCCAACGGAACCGAGGGTGGCAACCAACTTTGGATGCAGATCAGCCACGCCGGACGGCAGACGCAGACCAATGTGAACCCAGCGCCCAAGGCGCCATCGGCGGTAAGTGTGCGCTTGCCGGGTGGTCGTTTCGGTACGCCGGTGCCGCTGATGCATGAGGAAATTCTGGACCTGATCAACCGCTTCGTGATCGCGGCGGTCGCGGCGAAGGAGGCGGGCTTTACCGGCGTGCAGGTGCACGCCGCCCATGGTTATCTCATCTCGCAGTTCCTCAGCCCGTTGACCAATCTGCGTGATGATGAGTGGGGCGGCAGCCTAGGCAACCGCGCACGGTTCCTGCTCGAAACGGTGCGGCAGATCCGCAGCGCTGTCGGTCCGGCCTTTCCGGTTTCGGTGAAGCTGAACTCCGCCGATTTCCAGCGCGGCGGCTTTGCCTTTGAAGAAAGCCTGCAAGTTGCCCGTTGGCTGGAACAGGCCGGCCTTGACCTGCTCGAAATTTCTGGCGGTTCCTATGAACAGCCCGCGATGATGGACATGGACGGAATAGACGGCCCGGCAGAACCGACGGCAGTCCGGGCCTCCACCGCCGCGCGCGAGGCCTATTTCGTCGATTTTGCCAAGGCGATGAAGGCCGAGTTGACGGTGATGCCGTTGATGGTGACCGGTGGTTTCCGCAGCCGCATCGCCATGGACCATGCACTCTCCACCGGTGCGGCAGACCTGATCGGCATCGGTCGGCCGCTGTGCGGCGCGCCGGATGCATGCCATGATCTGCTGTCCGGTAGCGCCGGCCTGCCTTGCTTCGAGAAACAGTTATCGCTGCTACCTGGCTGGTTGCGCTGGGCCGAGCGGATCAAGGTTGTGGGCGCGATCGCCGGTTTTGCGGTGCAGTTCTGGTATTATGCCCAGATCGACAGCATCGGGCGCACGGGCAAGCCGCGCCTGTCGCAATCGCCGCTGTCGGGCATGTTGCAGGTGGAGCGGCAAAGCCGGGCATGGCTCGCGGCCCGTGGCGCCTAAGTAAGGTATGTGCGCTATTCTTCGCCCATAGCCCCAGCGGGTGATGTGCGGCATCATGGTGTGCGGGCATGACGGCTGCATCAAGAACACTTTTGGGATGAGGGTTGATGATGACTGAGACGAATGGCGCCGCTGCGCGCAAACTGAAAACCGTGATTGTGGGCGCTGGCATGGCCGGCATTCTGGCGGCGATCAAGCTGAAGCAACGCGGCGAAGATTTCGTGGTACTGGAAAAGGCGGCGAAGATCGGCGGCACTTGGCGCGAGAACCGCTATCCGGGGCTGACCTGCGACGTACCCGCGCATGCCTATACCTACACGTTTGAGCCTTATGCCGAATGGCTGGCCTATTACGCCACGGGTGCGGAAATTCAGGCCTATTTCGAGATGGTGACCGACAAATACGGCATCCGGCCCCACATCCGCTTCAACACCGAAGTGACCGCGCTCACTTGGGACGAGGCGGCGCACCAGTGGACGGTGAGCGTGGCCAATGGCGAGACGCTGGTGGCCGATGCGGTGGTTGCCGCGTCAGGTGTGCTGCATCACCCCAAGATGCCCGATATTCCTGGGCTGGACAGCTTTGCCGGCACCAAGGTGCACTCGGCGCAGTGGAACGAGAACACCCCCATCGACGGTAAGCGCGTGGGCCTGATCGGCAATGGTTCCACCGGCATCCAGATCGTGACGGCGATCAACAAGCGGGTGGAAAAGCTGGTGCACTTCCAGCGCAGCCCCCAGTGGGTGATGCCGGTCCCCTATTTCGCGTACAGCGATGAAGATCGTGCGGCTTTCCGCGCCGATCCGAAATTGATCGACGCGATCCGTTTCAGCGACGAATATCTTGGCAATGTGCGCCGCTTTACCGATGCGATTACCGATATCGACGGGCCAGAGATCAAGATGATCGAGGACCTGTGCCGCGATTATTTCGAGGCGTCCATCCGCGATCCCGAACTGAAGGAAAAGCTGCGCCCGAACTATCGTGCGGCGTGCAAGCGGCTGATCTATTCGTGGTGCTATTACGAAGAGGTGCAGCATCCTGCCGTCTATGTCGAAACCGGCAAGATCGAACGGATAGAACCGAATGGCGTGCGGATGGCCGATGGCACGTTCCATGAACTCGATACGCTGATTTTGGCGACCGGCTTCCATGCCGACCGCTTTATCCGCCCTGCCAGCGTGACAGGCGAAGGCGGGCAGACGCTCGATGCCGCATGGGCCACCCGACCGACCGCCTATTATGCGGTGGCGGTGCCGGGCTTCCCCAACTTTTTCATGCTCAACGGGCCGACCGGGCCGGTCGGCAACTTTTCGCTGATCGACATTGCCGAGCATCAGTGGGGCTATATCGAACAGCTAATGGATGTGTTGCGCCGGGGTAATGCGGCGGCGGTGCGGCCGACGGCCGAGGCCCATGCCGGTTATGAGGAGCGGCGGATCGCGGCGGCGAAGAAGACCATCTTCGGATCGGGTTGCCAAAGCTGGTATCTTGACGCGACCGGCGTGCCCGCCAGCTGGCCGTGGAGCTATGACGCCTTTGTCGAGGCGATGAAGACGCCGAAGCTGGAGGATTACCGCATCACCGCCTAAATGGGTGGTGACGCCACAATCAAGGCGCGGAGAAGATCCCCGGCGCCTTGGCTTGGCCGATATGCAGGGCGATCACCTCGTCGGCGATGCCCATCCCGCGGCAGCAAAACCATGTTGCTTGACGGGCCAGTTCCTCGTCCGCCACGCCATAGGGGCGGGCGGCGGGGGGCAGGGCGCTGATGGCGCTGATCATCGTGCCGACGTGCTCGGCAAACATCGAGGTTGTGTTCACATCCAACGGCTCACCGATAATATCGCCCGCATCGCGCGCTTGGGCGATGGCGGTCTGCACGGTCTTCTGGTTGCGCCGCAGCGACCGGCGATAGATGAGCGCGGCATAGCTGCCATCGCCAGCCAGACTGCCCAACGTCATGCGATGGCGATCAAGTGATTCAAGCTTGTCCGTTTCGAGCACACAGGCGCGGAAAAAGGCGTTGAGCGCCTTGACGATTCCGGCTGCACCTACATCGCGGACGCCGATTTCTTCCCAGTTCTGATCCTGCTCGATGAACACCTGGCGCAGCACGGCGCGATAGAGTGCGAGCTTGGACGTGAAGTGGCGATAGACCAGCGCTTCGGAAATATTCGCTTCATGCGCGATCTGCAGCGTCTTCGCGCCATCATAGCCATGCCGCGAGAACACGCGTCGCGCGGCGGCCACAATCTGGGCGCGGCGTTCGGTGCCGGGGATGCGCTTCTTGGCCATGGGTACTCACTTACGTTTAAGCGAGGCGCTGTCAATCCCGGTTTAGCTAGGCTTTGCGATACGAGATTGTGTCTGGCATACTTACTAAAGCCAGTTGGCTCAGCCCGAAAGGGTGGAGAGTAGCGCGACGAGTTGGGTCTGCCTATGCACGCCGGTCTTGGCGAAGACCGAGCGCAATTGCACTTTGGCGGTATTGTGCGCGATGCCCAACTGCTTGGCGGCATCGACCAGCGATAGCCCCCGGTTGAGCACGCTGGCCAGCCGCGCCTCGGCCATGGTCAGCCCCAGCACATCGCGCAGCACTTGCGGGTCGGGTGCTGCTTCCCCCGCCGGCCGGGCCAGAAACAGGGCCAGCGCGCCGGTGCCCGAATGGATCGCTGGCAAATCCAGCGGTCGCGCGGTGGCGACCAGATCGCCATGGACCGGGCGATCAATGCGAAATCGGGTGACGCCGGGCGCGATTTTATCCGCGCTGGGGTCTTCATTGGGCGTTAGCAGCGATTCCACGATACGGCGGTTGGCGGTGGTCGAAAATGCGATCTCGTCGCTGCGCCGGTATACACCTTCGCCTTCATGCAGGAAGCGCTCGGCCAGCGCATTGGTGCTGACGATGCGCCGCGCGCGATCAAGCACCACCAGCGCCAGCCCTAGCCCTTGTGCGGTGGCATGGAACATGCCGTGCTGCGCGCCCGCGAATTGCAGCCGTTCAAACAGGCTTACCGCGATGCGCAGATGTGGCACCAGCGCCTGCAAGCCCATGCGATCGGCAGCGGTGAAATCGGCTAAGCTCTGATCCCGGCTGATGCGCAAGCGCGCTTCGAACCGGCCCAGCTTTTCCGTGCCGAAGCGCAAGTCCACCCCCAGCACTTGTTCGCCGCCTGACAGGTGCAGATATTCGCGATAGGCTGGCAATAGCGCGTCGGGATTCGCCGCCAGAAATTGGGCCAGCGACGTGACTTGTCCCTCGGGCAGGTCGCGAAACGCGTCGTCGGCAAAGAAGCTGGTGACGTAATCGGCGCTAAATTGCGGGTCGGCCCCCGGCGTCACAAAGGTGCCCGGCTGGCGTTGGCCCGGCGTGGTGATGATCAGCGTGGCATAGGAGGAATCCATCCATCGGGCCAGCGCCTCCAGAAACGCCTGCCACGGTTCCGGCTCATCAACCCCGGCATAAAGCCGGGCGAGGAGATCAGAAATGACGGGATCGATCATGTTGCCCATGTCGGCGTGATTATAGGTGATGACCGACATAGGCAAACGCTGCGTTCAATTTAGGCAGGGGCGGCTTCCCGCTGCCCGGCATCGGCCTGAGCGCGGAAGTGCGGGATCACTTTTTCGCCGATGTTGCGGATCGTTTCCATGATGGTTTCGTGCGGAATGCCGCCCATCTGGAACATGAACAGGATTTCGTCTGCACCCGCATCGATCAGCCGCTGGACATAGCGGATGCAATCATCTGGCGTCCCATAGGCATCCTGCGCGATGGTGAAGTTCGAAAGGTGTTCATCACCGATGGGGATCGCCTCTTCGGACAGATAGGCCACGGTGGCCTGCTTGCCCTGTTCCAGCACCCTCGCATGATCTTCAGCGGTGAGGTCCTCATCCACGGTCGGCTTCGGCCCGCCCTGATACCAATATGAGATGGATTCGGCGAAGAAGCGCTGGCCACGCAGGCCAATTTTGCGCGCTTCTTCACGGTTTTCGAGCACGGTCGCGGCGCATAGCGCGGCAAGGTGTTCAGTCGGTCGGAAGCCCACCTGTTCCTCCGCCTTGCGATTGCGGAAAGCCTCACGATAAATCGCGTTCTTCTTCGCGATTTCTTCTGGCCCGGAAAAGCCCAGTACCAGCGCGCCGATGCCGCGCGATCCTGCCATGGTCAGCGTCGCTTCGCGGGTGCAGGCCATGTACATTGGCGGGTGCGGGTCTTGAAAGGGCTTGGGATGGATGGGCCGCTTGGGGATCTGGATATATTCGCCGTCGTGCTCGATTTCGTCTTGCACCATGATCTTGGGGATCAGGTACATTGCTTCGTCGATCATCGGCTGCAACATGTTCAGGTCGTAGCCGAAGGTGCCCGATTCCTGCTGCGTGCCGCCTTTGCCCACGCCGAAGTGGAGCCGCCCCTGCGACAGGATATCAAGCGTTGCAATGCGTTCGGCCACCTTGACCGGGTGGTTCATGGCGGGCGGCAGGCAGACCACGCCGTGGCCCACATGGATGCGGCTGGTCGCCCCGGCGATGAAGGCCAACACGGTTTCCGGTGCTGACATATGGGCATATTGCGTCAGTGCGGTGTGTTCTACGCACCAGATGCAATCAAAGCCCATCTCTTCAGCGTATTTCGATTGTTCGACGATCTGGAGGAACACCGCCTGTTCGTTGCCGCGACTGGTGTCTACCATCTGGGCTTCATAGATGATCGAGAATTTCATTGCTCTGCCTCTCCCGCACGGGCCTTTTTGGTGGCCCTTGCCTGAAATTTTAGATCCGCTTGACCGCAGCGGCATGACCCGAACGGGTTATGGGCTGCGCCACATTCGCGCGCCGTTTGTGCAGCCGATTGACTCGGCTTTGCTGCTGTTGATAGAAGTAAGTGAATACTCAATATGGCGTTCGAAAGAGCGCCATGCACAAGAGCCTGAACGAGAGGTTTGAGTTTTTGGCACGTCACGCGACCTTGCCGGGCGGTGATCTTGCTGAAATCGCACCTCTCCTCATGATTGAAACGAAGGATTTTTGACGATGACCCAGGATGCGGACGTTTTCGGCGGCGGCGTGGCGGTGATCACCGGCGCGGGTTCAGGCATTGGCGCTGGTCTTGCCCGCCGGGCTGGTGCGCTTGGCATGACCGTCGTGGTAGCTGATGTGAACGAGGACTCGGCGCGGGCCACCGTCGATCAGATCGTGGCGGCGGGCGGCAAGGCCGAGGCAGTGCGGGTCGATGTGTCGAAGCCCGAGGAACTGGACCGGCTAGCCGATCATGTGTTCGCCACGCATCACGAAGTGCGCCTGCTGATCAACAACGCCGGAATCGAGACGGTTGGCTATACTTGGGAAGTGCCGACGGCGCGCTGGGAAGCCACGTTGAACATCAACATCCATGGCGTGATCCACGGCGTGCGCGCCTTTGCGCCGCGCATGATCGAATGCGGCAAGGAAGCGTGGATCGGCAATCTGTCGTCGGTTGGCGCGTTCGGCATGATGCCCGCGCAGACGGCCTATACCGTGACCAAACACGCGGTGCAGTCGTTCAGCGAATGCCTTTACCTCGAAATGGGCCTGAGGGCGCCGCACATCCATGTTGCATCGATCATCCCCGGCATGATGAAAACCAACATTTTCAATGCAGGGGCGGGTGATGATGTGGCCGGAGGCGAGCCGGATAACGCACAGGCCCATCGCCGCCGCATGTTCGAGATGATGCGCGATCACGGCATGGACCTGGATGAAGGGTGCAAGCTGTTCCTTGAACAGATGGCGGCCAACAAATTCTGGGTCCACAGCGACCCCGAAATGAGCAAGCAGATCATCGATGGTCGCATCGCCTTTTTCCAAGGGCAGCAAGCGCCCGTGCTGGCCGAAATGGCCCGTCACATCGTTGAGGATTGAGACACGCCGGAACCGGCGAGCAGGTTGATGGGTCGCATTTGATGCGATGGAATCAGGCGGTTTCACTTGCCGTCAGCGTGACTATTTCGGCCGCATCCCACCACCGCATCGGGTCGTCAACGCGCTGGCGCTAATCCGCAAAAATGGGTTTTAACACCTGGTTGAAACGTTGAATGCGGAGCATGGTAATTCTTGAATTTCGCAAAAGGCGTAGTAACGCTGATGCGAACGGCGCGATGCGTCGAATCGATGGGGGTTGGCATGGCAGAGCAAGGCGCGGGTCTGAGTGGCAAGGGCAAGGTGGCATTGGTCACCGGGGCCAGTCGTGGGGCGGGGCGCGGTATTGCGCGCGGCTTTGGCGAGCTTGGCTATACCGTCTATGTCACCGGGCGCACCGTGGCGCCGGGCGATGCCAAGGGGTGGGACGGATCGGTCCTGCCCGGCACGGTAAGCGAAACAGCCGCCGAAGTGACTGCCGCTGGGGGTAAGGGCATTGCCGTTTTGTGCGACCATGCCGATGATGCGCAAGTTGCCGCGTTGTTTGACCGGATTGCGCGCGAACAGGGCCATCTTGATGTGCTGGTCAACAATGCCACCTATATCCACCCGCAATTGATCGAGAAGAAGGCGTTCTGGGAAAAGGATCTGGACGCGGTCGATATTCTGAATGTTGGCTTGCGCTCGGCCTATGTCGCGAGCTGGCACGCCGCGCGGATGATGGTGGCGCAAGGCCATGGTACGATCGCGTTCGGATCATCGTTCGGCGGATCATGCTATATGCACGGCCCCGCCTATGGCGCGCAGAAGGCGGGTATCGACAAGTTCGCGCACGATATGGAGCATGATTTGCGCGGTACGGGCGTGATCGCGGTGTCGATCTGGATGGGGCCGCTGGTGACCGAACGATCGGCCATCGCGCGCGAAACCAATCCCGAACAATATGAAGGCTTTATCGAGACAGCGGAGAATCCCGAATTCACCGCGCATGTGATCGACGCTATCGCCCGCGCGGCCAATCGTGATGACCTGTCGGGCCAGACGCTGATCGGCGCGGAAATCGCGCGCGAACTCGGCGTGACCGATCGCGGTAAGGTCCGCCCCTCCTATCGTGAAATGCTCGGCAGCCCGCGTCCCAAGAACCCTGCTGCCGTCTACTAAGTAAGAAGGACTTTCCGATGACCGATGCCGAGCTTTTGCGGCGGATCGACCGGCTTGAATCGCTTGACGCCATTCGTCAGCTTCCCGCCAAATATGCGCTCTCGCTCGACATGCGCGACATGGAGGCGATGGTCTCGCTGTTTGAACCCGATGTGCGTGTGGGCAAGGGCGCGTCGGGCCGTCAGGCCTTGCGCGCCTATATGGATCAGACCCTGCGTGCGCCGTTTACCGGCACGTCACATCATATTGGCGGGCATGTGATTGAATTCGACGATGCCGATCATGCGCACGGCGTCGTTTACTCCAAGAACGAGCATGAAACCCCGGTGCCGGGCGGCGCCGACGAATGGGTGATCATGCAGATGATGTATGTGGACAATTACGTCCGCGTCGACGGGCGCTGGTATTTCGCGCGTCGGCTGCCGCTCTATTGGTACGCTACCGATCTCAACGCCCCACCGGTGGGGCCGAACAAGATGCGCTGGCCCGGCACCGAATGGGTGGAAGGTAATTTCCACAAGCTGTTCCCCAGCTTTGATGAATTCTGGGCGCGTGATGGCGATCCGGGCGGACCGGTGGCTGATCCGGCACCGCTCGAAAAGTTCCTCGAAACCATGCGCCGAGGGCAGTCAGTGCCCAAGGTTAAGGTGCGGGCCACCGAATAGGCGGCGAGTTCAGCGAAGGGCTGGATACGGGCGTGGGACGCGCGCGGCGCTGACGCTGTTTCCCACCTTAGTGTTTGTGAAATGCTTTCCTGCTCACCTGACGCATTTATGAAGATGCTGGGGGGTTTAGTCTTGCTTTGCGTAAAAATTAAGGGGTATTCATGGCGCAAAGGGCTGCGCAATAGCCCAATGGGAGACATGCCATGACTGCTAGCCTTGAACAGATCGCCGCCCGCCTTGCTGCACTGGAGGATAAGGAAGCGATCCGCGCGCTCAAGGCCCGCTATCTGCGCGCGTGCGATCTGAAACAGCCCGATGTGGTGCGTGATTGCTTTGCGCCCGGCGCGATCCGCATCGCCTATCAGAACTTCCCCGAATTCACCGACCGCGACGCCTTTGTCGATATTTTCCAGGCGATGGGTTGCCAGCCCGGCGTTTATGACATCCACCATGCCACCAATTGGGAGATCGAACTGACCGGTGCCGATAGCGCCACGGGCAAATGGTCGCTCAATTTCCGCACGATCCTGACCGGACCGCGCCAGGTGGTTCGACTCGCGGTGGAATATGAGGATGTCTATCGCCGTCAGCATGGCCGCTGGTGGGTCGTCGAGACGGTCAGCTATGTTACCTCGATGCTGACCGAGCAAGTGGGCGAAGATGGTAGCGTGACCGTGGTCGCTCTCGCGGCGCCGCCTGCGGCCTGAGTTACACGCCATCGGCACAAATGATCAGAATATGAATTGGGACGGGATATGAACAAGGCAGCAATGGAAGAAGCCGATATTGTCGTGATCGGCGCGGGGTTTTCCGGCCTCTACGCGATCTGGCGGTTGCGCAATGATCACAAGGTGGTGTGCTTTGAAGCCGGTGATGGTGTCGGCGGCACATGGTATTGGAACCGCTACCCCGGCGCGCGGGTGGATATCCAGAGCGTCGAATATTCCTATGGCTTTGATGATGCCCTTCAGCAGGAATGGCACTGGCCCGAGCATTTTTCCGCCCAGCCCGATCTGGAGCGCTATGCCAATCACGTCGCCGACCGCTTTGGCCTGCGCGATTTCATCCGCCTTTCCAACGCGGTGCAAAGCCTGCATTTCGACGCGGAGACGGACCGCTGGCACGTGCGCACCGCCAAGGGCGATGTGGTGTCGTGCCGCTATGTGATCGCGGCAACGGGCGCACTTTCGGTGCCGAACTCGCCGCCCTGGCCGGGGCGCGAGCTGTTCAAAGGACCGATCTATCACACCGCCGACTGGCCGCGCGAAGGCGTGGACTTTACCGGAAAGCGCGTGGGTTTCATCGGCACCGGCTCCACCGGCATTCAGGCAATGCCGATCATTGCGCAGCAGGCGGCGCACCTCACCGTGTTCCAACGCACCCCCGCGTTCTGCATGCCATCGGGCAACAAACCGCTTGATCCGGCGTTCGAACGGGACTGGAAGGCCAATTATCCGCAACGGCGCAAGCAGTTGCTTGAAACCTACGGCGTTTCGACGATCCAATATCCCGAATTTTCCGCGCACGATTGCACGCCCGAACAGCGCGAGGAAATCCTCGAAAATGCGTGGAATTCGCAAAGTGCGTTCCAGTTGCTGGTCTGTTTCAGTGATGTGATGACGGACCGCGCCGCAAATGAGATCGTCTGCGAATTCGTGCGGGGCAAGATCCGCCAGATCGTGAAGGACCCTGCCACGGCAGAAATGCTGTGCCCCAGGACCTACCCCATCGGGGGCAAGCGTCTGTGCATCGGCAACGGCTATTTCGAGATGTTCAACCGCGACAATGTGACGCTCGTGGATGTGAAGGCTGACCCGATCCTGGCCTATACCGCCAAGGGCTTGTGCACCGCCGGGGTGGAATATGAACTCGACGCGATCGTCACCGCCACAGGTTTCGACGCGCTGACCGGATCGATGAACAAGATCGATATTACCGGGCTAAACGGGCGCAAGATGGTGGACAAGTGGGCCAATGGGCCAACCACCTATCTTGGCGCGATGGTGGCGGGCTTCCCCAACCTGTTCATGATCCACGGACCGATGACGCCGGGGGCGCAGGCGCAGATGATCACCAGCGGCGAATGGCAGGTGAACTGGACCGCCGGGGTGATCTCCGACATGGAGCGCGACGGCTACACCCGCATCGACACAACCGAAGTGGCCGAGAAATCATGGGCGGACGAGGTTGATATGGTGTCCGAGGCGACCGTGCACAAGCTTGCCGATTCCTGGTACAATGCTAAGAATATCGAAGGCAAAAAGGGTGGCTTCATGATCTATATCGGCGGCTTCCCGCGATATAGCAGCTTGTGTGCGGCGGCTGTGAAGGAAGGCTATAAGGGCTTCGTGCGCCGCTAAACATGCTGCCGGCCCCCGTCAACGCGGGGGCCGGTCAGGTGGATCAGGCCGTCAGGGTTTCCGCCGGGGCCGCTTGGCTCCCGCGGACCACGCGGCCCGGCCTTGCCCCGGTGGGCTGGTCGCCCCGACGGATCACCGTGCCGTTGCAGATCGTGGCGGCATAGCCCGTGGCGCCTTGATCCAACCGTCGCCCGCCACCGGGCAGGTCATGCCGGATGACCGGGGCGTGCAGCGTGAGCGCCGCGATGTCGATCACATTGACGTCCGCCTTGTAGCCGGGGGCCAGCAGTCCGCGATCTTGCAATCCCATAACGCGGGCGGGCTTGGCCGACAGCGCGCGGACGGCTTCGGCCAAGCTCAACCGCTCGCCCGCGCGATCACGCACCCAATATGTCAGCAAAAAGCTGGGGTAGCTGGCATCGCAGATCGCGCCATAATGCGCGCCGCCATCGCCAAGGCCCATCACGGTATCTTCGCGGCGCATCACCGGCAGCAGCGCATCGAGCGTGCCTTCGTGGAAATTGCCCAAGGTGTTAAGGATCATGCCCTGCCCGTCACGATCCATCAGGACGTCATAGGCGACATCTTCGGGGCTGCGGCCCTGCGCGCGGGCCTGCGCGCCGATGCTGGTTTCGGCATCGGGTTCATAGCGCGGCGGATCGCCGAACGGGAACATCCAGTCCCAGTTGCGGGTCATCATTGACAGTGGATGCCCTTCCTGCGGGCTTTGCGCGATCAGCGTGGCACGGAACGCGGGATCGCGCAGATGGACCAGTTGTTGATCCAACGGCAGGTTCGCAATCGCCAAATAGGCCGGACACAGGCAGAAGGGATGGGTGGACAGCGCCCAGGCCGAAACCATGCCGACCGGGCGCGGCAGGATCTGCGGCGCGATATCTAGGCCCCGCGCATTCGCGGCATCGACCGCGCTCAGCGCATCGAGCCAGATGGCAGGACCGGTGTTGTTGGTGGCGAGCGTGAAAGTCGCAGGCCTGCCGCTGCTTTCCGCCACGGCGGCAAGATGGGCAATTTCCTCGGGCCATGTTGCAAACGGCACATCGAGCACCATTTGCAGCACGCCCGTGTCCGCTTCCTTGAGCGCCTCGGCAATCGCCTTTAGCTCGGCAGTATCGGCTGCATAGGAGGGGATGAGTTCGCCCGCCTTGGTGCGGTGGATCAGCAGGCGCGATGTCGCAAAGCCAATGGCCCCGGCGTCGATCGCCTCACGCGCGACGGCCTTCATCTGGGCCAGATCTTCGGGCGTGGCGGCTTCGCGCCGCACGCCGCGTTCCCCCATCACATAGACGCGCAACGGGCTATGGGGCAGCAGCGCGGCCACGTCGATATCACGCGCGCGCCGATCAAGTGCGGCCATATATTCCGGGAAGGTTTCCCAATCCCATGGCAGGCCCTCGGCCATGACGACGCCGGGTATGTCCTCAACGCCTTCCATCACGCGGATCAGCGCCTGATGGTCCTGCGCACGGCAGGGCGCGAAGCCGACCCCGCAATTGCCCATGACCACGGTGGTGACGCCATGCGAGGATGAGGGCGACAGTTCTTCCGACCAGATCGCCTGCCCATCATAGTGCGTGTGAATGTCGACAAAGCCCGGGGTCACCACAAGGCCCGCAGCGTCGATGACGTTGGATGCTTCCCCGGGGAAGCAAGCGCCCGCGAAGATCACTCGGTCCCCGGCGATGGCAATGTCGCCCACATAAGGTTCGCGACCGGAGCCATCGACCACGGTGCCGCCACGGATCAGCAGATCAGCTTTCATACGACGGACTCCATTGCGTGTGCCATTGTGGTCGGCAGGGGACCGCGTTCGGCCCAGAATGCGCCTTCGCGGTCGGTATCGATATCGACCGCGCCGCGCACGCCGATTGCGGCGCGCGCTTCGTCTAAGGGCAGGTGGAAATAATCTTCAAGCTTGGCCAAGAACAGCGCGTCGCTTTCCTGCCCCACTTTGATCCCGCGCTGGATGCAGCCCACCGCCGTGGGCCAGACTTGCGGATAGTGCAGCATGGTGCGCACGGTATAGCGCAGCGAGCCGAAGATCGAGAGCACGCTAAGCTCACCCGCCAGTTCAGGATTTTTGATATATTTGAACACGTTGGTCAGGCGATACCAATAAGGCACCAGTTCGCCCATGAAGTTGAAGCCGCCGCCGGTCAGAATATGTTCGAAATCGTGCGTCTGACCCGAACGCAAGTTGAAGAATTCAAGCTGGGTCTTGGGTTCGGCAAAGGGCACGATCTGGATTTCATAGCCGCCGCCGGTCATTTGCGCATAGAAGATGCCGCCGAGCGTACCGGGGGCATAATGCGCGAAATCCTCGATTTTGAAGCTGGAGACAAAACCCTCCTTGAACCACGCATCAAGTGCGGGGTTCACACGGCGCTCGTCCTCGAACATTTGCTCGATCCGCGCATGGTCACGCAGCGATTCGATAATGGGCAGGAATTCCCACATTTCGGACTGCGGCGGCTTGTCCGCGCCGTTCTTGCGCAGCAGGATCATGGCCAACCATTCCCGCAGGCGCGCATTGTTGAGATATTTCGAGGACGACACCAGCACGCTGCTGGGTGTTTCGACCGGCATCAAACCGCGCGCGAGATAGGGTACGTCATCCATCATGCATCTCCTTGGGCATTTTTGAGTAAGAGTAGTGCGCCCTTGCCCCACGCGATGAGGCGCGGATGGCCGAGCGAAAAATCGGGGAATAGGTCAGTGAAGCGACGCCTGGCACAGCACATCGGTGGCATCCGTCGAGAGGACATCCCGGTCAGTTCAATACCAAAAGGCGCCGGCGCGTATTCGCGCCATCTGTGTCCGGCCATGTCCTCTCCGCTTTTCTCGTTTTGCGTACGGTACTGAACCGTTCGGTTCATGGCAAGGGTGCATCGCGTGAATGGACTGCTATAGCAGTCGGTGATGGACCAGATTGCCGATGCCCCTCGCTGTGCCCCCGTTGCCAGCCCGCCCAGTGATGTGAGCGACGTCGCCGGACCTTCCGCGCGGGTGCGCCACTTGTTGGATGTGGCCCGCGCCGCCTTTGTCGCCGACGGCTTTGGCGGGGTGAGTATTGACGAGATCGCGCGGCGCGCAGGGGTGAGCAAGGAGACGATCTATCGCCATTTCCCCGACAAGCCTGCGTTGTTCCGCGCCGCGCTGACGGAAATCGAAGGGCGCTTTGCGCTCCGCACCGCCGCGCTGGGACAGGGCCAATCGCCCGTCGCGCTGCAGGAAATGGCGCGCGCGATTTGCGATGCGGCGGTCGAGGGTGGCTTGCTCAGCCCGCTGTGGCTGGCCGCCGGGCTTGCCGGGCGGATGCCCGATTTTGCGCGCGAACTACAGCAGGGCCAGTGGCAAAGACTGGAACCACTGCGCGAAGCGCTGGATGTGCACGCGCGGGCGCGGGGGGGCGCGGCCGTCGTGCCCATCGATCTGGCGCTCGATTTTGGATCGCTGGCTGTCGAAGGCCCTGCCCAGTTGCTGGGCTTTGCCTTGCCACCTGTGGAATATCGGGAAAGGCTGGCCGCCCGGGTCGCCACGCTGTTCGAAGGTGGGTTGCAAGCTCTGCGTGCCGAGGGCGCGATGCCGGATCGCCTTGACGAAGTGTACAGCCCGCCCGCGCCACCAGCTGAACATTTGCGCCGCCTGCTGGATGTCAGCGCCGCGCACTTTCTGGGGCAGGGGTATGAGGCGACCAATCTGGCGGCGCTGGGTGCGCAAGCGCAAGTCGGGCGGGGGACGCTCTACCGTCACTTCGGCAGCAAAGAAGGGCTGTTTGCCGCCACTTTGCGCGATCTCGCGCTGCAAGTGGCGCAAGCGGCGCGCGTCCCGGCATTGCCGGATCGGCCCGACGCGCCGGGTCTTGCGCGCTTCCTGGCCGCCGCCATTGGCAATCTTGGCGGCTCCCCCTCGCTTGACCTTCATCGCACCGCCATTTCCGCATCGCGCCGCGAACCCGGGCTGGCGCGCGAAGTGCATGATACGGTCCGCGCGCCGTGGCTGAGGCCGCTGGCGGCGTGGATCTCGGGGCTAACGGGCCTTCCCGATGCGCAATGGCTGGGGCGTCAGGCGTTGGTGCTGGCGTTGCAGGGCAGCCGCCTGTTTACCATGGGCGCCAGCCTGACCGGCGCAGCGGCAAACGCACAGGCTAACCGCGCGGCGCAAATCATGCTTTCCGGATATATTTCTGCGATGAACCGATAGGGCGCGCACAGTGCCTGCCGTCCGCCTCGGCCCGGTTGCGCGGCCCACTGACGGGCACAATTGAGCGCTATTCGAGAAGGACCGAGCCCTTAAGCCGCGGCCGGCTTGAACACAGTCGCAAGCCTCATTTTTTGCGGCAATCGCGAGTTGCAAAAAAGTCACGGCACGATGTGTGAAATGTGAATTCAAGGCGGCATATAGTAAAAAGACTAGGCTACATCGAGGGCGCCCTAGCGATAGCATGTCGACCAGCACCAGTTACCCACAGGATTAAGTGCGGCGTGCTGATGAGTGTTACAGGGAGGATATAAGCATGAAGAACAATATGTTGCGGCGGCAGCTGCTGCTGACCGCTTTTGCCAGCACGGTGGCCGTTGCGATCGCAGCGCCGGTCCAGGCGCAGGAAGTTTCGGCCGATCCGCAGGCCAATGCCGGTATCGGCGAAATTGTGGTGAGCGCGCGTCGCCGTAAGGAAACCATCCAGCAGACCCCGGTTGCCATGACGGCAATCGCCCCGTCGCAGCTTGAAGCCGCCGCCGCCGTCAAGATTTCGGACCTTCAGGGCTCTGCCCCGAACGTGCTGATCACGCAGCAGGGCTCGGGCGCCGCGACCGCTAATATCTCGATCCGTGGCCTGTCCTTTGCGGACGTGGAAAAGTCGTTTGACCCGACCGTGGCCATGGTGGTCGATGGCATTTTCATCGGCACCAGCACCGGCCAGTTGCTTGATTTCTTCGATATTGAATCGATCGAAATTCTGCGCGGCCCGCAGGGCACGTTGTTTGGTCGCAACACCATCGGCGGCGTGATCAACATCAAGCGCTCGCGTCCGACCGGCGAATTCGGTGGCAAGTTCGAACTCGGCTATGGCAAGTTCGGCTCGTTCACCGGCAAGGCCGTGGTCAACATGCCGATCGTGCAGGACAAGCTGGCTGCGAAGTTCTTCTACTTCCACGGCGAAACCGACGGCTATTATCGCGATGTGCTGTCAGGCCGTCGTTCGGGCGGTGGCAAGACCGACAATTTCGGCGCGTCCTTCCTGATGACGCCGACCGAAAACTTCAACGCGCTGTTGACGCTGGAACGCCAGTCGCAGGGCTTTGAACCGGTCGATGCCGCGATCACGAACAGCTCGGAATTGTTCTGCACCTTCCTCCCGGCGGGTGGCTGTGATCGCAATACCACCGATGATGTGTACACCAGCTTCGATCCTTATCCTTCGCCGTCGGATGGCAAGCCCCATCACGGCAGCTATCGTTCGCCAGCGGCCACGCTGGAAATGAATTGGGACGCGGGTGGCATCAACATCACCTCGGTGACGGGCTATCGCAAGTCGAAGGAACGTCAGACCCAGAGCTATTCCACGGCGGGTCTGTATGATACCGATCGTCGTCAGCAATATCACCAGTTCAGCCAGGAACTGCGCGGCAGCGGCAAGCTGACCGACACGTTCGACTATGTGGTTGGTGGTTATTTCTTCGACAGCAAATATCATATCACGCAGGAGACTTGGGTGTTTGGCGCAAACACCGGCGCGCCGCAGGACACTACCGGCAAGGCACAGACCTATGCGGCCTTTGGTGACTTCAACTGGAGCTTTGCTGACCAGTGGCGTCTGTCTTTCGGCGGGCGATACACCCACGACAAGAAAGAGATGCAGACTTTGGTTGGATCGACCGACCTTGGTCCGCAGTCCGCAAGCTGGAGCAAGTTCACCCCCAAGGTGTCGATCGATTTCCGTCCGACCAACGACCTCATGGTCTATGGTAACTGGTCGCGCGGCTATCGTTCGGGTGGTTTCAATGGCCGTGGTCTGACGACACTGACGGCAGCGACGCCGTTTGCGCCGGAAACCGTCGACTCGTTCGAAGTCGGCCTGAAGAGCGCCTGGTTTGACCGTCGCTTGCTGTTCAACCTCGCGGCCTTCTACACCAAGTACAAGGACATGCAGCAGAGCACCACGGTGCCGGGTGGCCCGACGGGCAACCAGACACTGGTCACCAATGTTGGCGGCGCCAAGGTCAAGGGCATTGAAATGGACCTGACCGCCAAGCCGGCATCTGACCTGATCATCCGGGCGTCGATCGGCTATCTCAACTCGCGCTTCAATGACTTCGTCACCAGCGACGTCGTGGGCACCGATGTTGACGATAACCCTGTGTTCGGGAACCTTGATTATTCGGGCAATGACCTGATTTACGCGCCGAAACTCACGGCGTCGGTCAATTTCGAATATAAGGTGCCGAGCGCGCTTGGTGATTTCAAGCTGAACGGTAGCTATCGTTATCTCGCCCCTTATGATCAGCAGATTTCCAAGGGCGGTCTGGTCTTGGTGGGCAGCACCTATGTCGTGCAGGGCAATGATCGCCGCACCCGGACGGACAAGCAGAATCTGGTTGATGCCAGCATCTCCTTCTTCCCCGCGGTGGCCGACGGCAAGATGCGCGTTTCGGTCTTCGGCCGTAACCTGCTGGACGATCGCGGCACCGACACGGCCTTCACCGTGGCCGGTCTGTGGAGCTTTGCCACAGCACGTGAACCGCGCACCTACGGCGTGCAGCTTGGCTACCAGTTCTGATCTGGGAAGGCGGCTAGTCCGCCTGCCAATGGCATGACGCAAGTTTGCGTTCACTGTTAAAAACATTTGAGCCCCGTGATCCGATGGATTGCGGGGCTCATTTTATGTGGCCTGCAACTTCTGTCAGGCCGTTGGGGGACAATTTGGCGCTCGGTTAAAGCGTGATGATCCGGAACAATGCCATCAGCGCGAGAAACGGACCGAACGAGAATTGATGGTCGCGCATCTGGCCCGTGCCCCATAGGCGGACCACATGCCAGCCACTGCCCACCAACGCGGCGAGCAGCACAACCTCCATCGCGCTGCCAAGGCCAAGCCAAGCGCCAATCATCGCGGTCATCTTGTAATCGCCGCCGCCCATCGCCTCCCGCCCGGTGAGCAGCGCATAGAGTTCACACGGCAAGCGCAGCAGCAGATAGCTTGCCGCCGCGCCGATCAGCGCGGCTTCCAATCCGATGCCGCGGGTCGCTTCCGGCAGTTGTAGCAATAGGCCCAGCCACAGCAGCGGCTGGGTCAGCGCATCGGGCAACAGCCGCGCGCGAAGATCGACGGCGGCAAGGCCGATCAAGGCCCAACCGAAGAGCAGCAGCGCGGCACCCCGTGGATCAGGACCAGCAGGCCAGCCCAACCAGCCCGCGAGCGAAAGGCTGGCGGTAATGATGGCCAGGCTTGCCATCTGGTGCTGCCGGGCGAGTTGAACGAGCTGGGCGAACGGGATCGCGATGGCGTCGCCCGGCTGCCCGAGCAACTCGGCGCGCCATTGCTCGTCTTCGGCCTCGATCCGGAGCGGCAACCATTCGGCAAGCAGCACCAGCATCCCACCCGCCAACAGCCCAGACAGCAGCCAAGGGAGGAGTGCTGCCGTCACAGGTCGTTGATGGCGGTGAGCAATTGGATCACAGCCGGGCCAAGCATCACCAGCATCAGCGCCGGGAAAATGCACAGCACCAGCGGCAATAACATCTTGGTCGGGATCTTGGCAGCCAGTTCCTCGGCGCGCTGCATCCGTCGCACGCGCATCACATCTGATTGGATGCGCAGCGCTTCGGCGATGCTGGTGCCGAATTTATCGGCCTGCACCAGCATGGAGGCAAAGCTCGACAGATCATCAAGCGCGACCCGCAATGCGAGGTTACGCAATGCCGTCGAGCGGCCCGCACCCGCCCGGATTTCGAGCGTCACAAGGTGGAACTCTTCCCCGACCATCTGGCTGCTGCGCACGATTTCATGCGACACGCGGTTGATCGCCTGATCAAGCGCGAGGCCGGATTCGGTGCAGATCACCAACAGGTCGATCAAATCCGGCAACACTTCGCGCATTTCTTCGATGCGACCGTTCGTGCGGAATTTGAGGATATAATCGGGGAAGTAATAGCCGGCGGCCGCTGCGGTGAAGATCGCCATGCCGATGTTGAGCAGATTGTCGTAGCGATAGCCGAAATACATCACGATGCCGATCAGCGCCGGTATAATGACGGTGAGCACGGTCTTGATCGCATAATAATTGCGCGCAACGCGCTCGCCGCGCAACCCGGCCTGGATGAAGCGCAGCCGCACCGCATCCGATTGCCAGCCTTCTTGCGGGACGGACAGGCGGGATAGCGAGTCCAGCACCGAGGATAGGCGCTTGACCGTTTGCGAGCGCGGCGCGGGTTTGTCATTGGCCGGGGTGATACCCAGTGGCCGCACTGCACGAGCAAGACGACGGCCATGTACCCATTCCGAACCAAGCCGTACGCCGCCAAACACCAGCAACGTCACGGCGAGGAACACCATCAACACGGCCAGAAGGCTAAGAGGGGTGGAGGCTGTCATCGCGTCACACCCTGATCTGCGTGATTTTCCACATCCATGCGAAGCCGATCGCCATTGCGAATAGCCCCCCATAGACGAGGTGGTTGCCCTTGGGGGTGTGCCACAGCACATCCATATATTTCGGGTTGATCGCGCTCAGGGCCGCGGCCATCAAAAAGGGGAGTGCGCCGAGCATCACCCCGGAATATTTGCCTTCCGATGACAGCACCCGCACCCGGCCTTGCAGCTTCAGTCGCTCGCGGACGGTCCCGGCAAGGCCGTGCAGCAGATCGGACAGGTTGCCGCCCGTTTCTCGCTGGATCAGCACCGCAACGACAAAGAAGCCAAGATCGCTGCTATCGATGCGCTGCGGCATTTTGATCAGCGCATCCTGAAAGGAAATGCCGAAATTCACTTCGTCGAACACCAGCCGGAATTCATGGCCAATCGGGTCGGGCAGTTCGTCTGCAACCATGCCGATGGCGATTGATAAGCTATGCCCGGCCCGCAAGGCGCGCGACATGAAATCAAGCGCATCGGGCAGTTGGTCGGTGAACATGCGCCTGCGCTTGGCGGCGAGACCCTTGAGGCGGAGCAGGGGAACGCCAATGCTGAGCATGGCCGCCGCCGTCGCCAGCAGAAAGGAATGGCTGGCGAAATAGCTGACCAGACCGAGCACAGTAGCCGCCCCGAGCGTCAGGTTAAGGACATGCGATGCCGTTTGCACGCTGCCGGCGCGGATCAACAGCTTTTGCACGCCCTCCAACCCCGGCATTCGGGCCGCCAGCCATGTCGCCAGCCCCCCCGTTGGATTGTGTTCTTCCTTGAACAAATGGTCGTTGGGGGTAGAGCGTCGGGCCGCGATCGCCTGAAGGCGTCGGTTCAGACCTTGGCTGTGGCCACCCCAACGCCGCGAAACGGCCCGGATGACGAGAAAATCCAGCGCGCCGATGGTGGCAAGCAGGAGGGCCGCAAGGCCGATCTTGGTGGCGGTGTCCATGCTGGGCGCCGTCCTATTCCTGTTCCCGATCAGGGTCGAACATCGCGGGGTCAAGCGTGATGCCCGCCTTTTGCAACTGGTCGGAGAAGATCGGGCGCACGCCTGTTGGCTTGAATTTGCCGATCACCTTGCCGTCGGCGGCAGTGCTCTCGATCTCGTAGGTGAAGATATCCTGGGTGGTGATGATATCGCCTTCCATCCCGGTGATCTCGTTGATCTTGACGATCTTGCGGGTGCCGTCGCTCAGCCGGTTGACCTGCACGATGACGTTGATCGCCGCGACCACCTGTTGGCGCAATGCCTTGGACGGCAATGTCATGCCCGACAGGCTGACCAGATTTTCGATGCGGCCGAGACAGTCCTGCGGCGTGTTGGCGTGGATCGTGGTGAGCGATCCCTTGTGGCCGGTGTTCATCGCCTGCAACATGTCGATTACCTCGCCGCCACGGACTTCGCCGACGACGATCCGGTCAGGACGCATACGCAGGCTGTTCTTGACCAACGAGCGCATCGAGATGCCGCCCTTTTCCTCGATATTGGGCGGACGGGTTTCGAGCCGGACAACATGTTCCTGCTGCAACTGAAGTTCTGCCGTATCCTCGATCGTGATGATGCGTTCATTGTCGGGGATATAGCTGGACAGGATGTTGAGCAGCGTCGTCTTACCGGAACCGGTGCCGCCCGACACGATGATATTGGCTTTGGCCTTGACCATGCCCGCTAATAAGGTGGCCATATTGCGGGTCAGCGCGCCCTTGGCGAGCAGGTCGGCCATTTGGAGCGGCACCACCGCGAAGCGCCGGATACATAGGGTTGGGCCATCAAGCGCCAGCGGCGGAATGATGGCGTTGACACGGGACCCATCTGGCAGACGGGCGTCCGCCATCGGGCTGGCCTCGTCGATGCGGCGGCCGACGCGCGATACGATCTTGTCGATGATCTTGAGCAGATGTTCATCGTCGTTGAAACGGACATCGGCCCGCACAATCTGCCCGCGTCGTTCGACATAGACCGTCTTTGCGCCATTCACCATGATTTCGGAAATCGTCGGGTCAGCAAGCAGCGGTTCCAGCGGACCAAGCCCGAGGATCTCATGCTGCAGGTCGTCGATGATCTTGTCATGTTCCTGCTGGTTGATCGGCAGATGCTCTTCGTCGATCAATTGGTTGGCCAGTTCACGCAACCGGGCCTCGAGCCGTTCCGAGGTCATGGTCTCGACGGCGGTCAGATCGATACGTTGCAGCAGCTTCTGGTGCAGCATGGTTTTGATCGCGAAATATTCGTCGCGGTCGACAGCATCCCGTTGCGCCGGGGCGGCCTTGGAGAGGGCGAATTCGGTCGGCGCATTCGGCTTGGGCGCAGCCGTCGGCGCTGTTGCCGGACTTGGGACGTCGACCGGCGTGGCTGCTGCGGGGTTCAGCGCGTCAGCCAGCGTCCCGGCGTTCCACCGGGCTATTTGCTCCTTAAGCGTTGCCATAATGACTTACCCTTGCGCGGTGTCCGGAGGATGGAGGCGACCCAATCGTCGATTTCATGGGCAAAGGGCGAATGCGGCTGGGTCTCGATCAGCGGCGCGCCTTGTGCCAGCGCATCGGCGACGCCGCTGGCGGTTTCTGGCAGGGTCTGGGAGACCTTCTTGCCCACGGCCTTTTCCATTTCGGGGATGGAGATGCTTGTCCGACTGGTCTGGCGATTGATGACGAGCGATGTTTTGCCCGGCGAAAAATCGAGGTGCTGCAGCAGGGTGAACATCTGGCTTGTCCGGCGCGCGCTCGGGACATCAAGCGTGGCCACGATCGCGAGTTGGTCGAGCGTCTCGATGATGCCAAGCTTCACCGGGTCGATAGATGAGCCAAGATCGAACAGGACATAGTCATAATATGGCGCGACCTGATCCATCAGCCGGGCCACATTCGGCGCCGTGACACGGATCACCCGCTCGAAGGTCTGGGGGCAGGGAATGACATCCACCCGGTCATTCAGGTGGTGGACCATCGCCTTGAAAAGTCCTTGATCAAGCCGGTCGACCTCTTCGACCAGATCGGCGAGATCATGGGCGATGGGTTGGGCGGTCAGATAGATGTCCAGATCCCCGAACGGCAGCGACAGATCGACCAGCAGCACCCGCGCATTGCCCGCTTTGGCCAGCGCCACGCCAAAATTGGCGAGCAGCAGCGTCGCGCCTGCCCCCCCCTTGGCGGCGATGAAGCCATGGCGGCGAACCGTCTTGGCGCCGGGGGCGGCGGCCTTGGTCGGATCAATGCTGACCCGTTCGATCACTTCCCCGATCGCCTCGGCCGAGGTGTCGGTCAGCACGTCGTTGATCCCGATCCGCATCAATTGCAACAGGAAGTCCGGCGCAGGGCTGGCGATATAGGGAATGACAATGATGTGCGGGGCGTGCGCGCGGATGTCGAGGATCGCGGTAATCGCGTCATGCTGCGGTAGGTCGCCAAGAAATACGAGGTTGGGCTGAAGCTGTTCAACCTGTTCGACCAGTCCATCGGCCCCAGTATGGATGCGGGTCAGCTTGGAGGCCCAAGGCGTGAAAAGATCGTCGGGAATATCCCATGGCAGGGCGGACGCGAGAAGGATGTGCATAGTTCAGGCCATTCGCAATTGGCGGCCGGCTGAAGGCCGGCGGGGGGCGGTGACGATCAGGCGCGCTGCTGCTCGTGACCGCGGGAGATGGATGAGGCACTCCATCCGTGCGCTATCCATCACTGCGGTTGGGTCGATGCGCCGACCAAGCTGCTGTCGGGCGCGGACTGGTCAGCCTTCATGAAGCGTTTGAGGGAGCGCTCACCCTCGACGCCGGTCACGGGCTGGTTTGTCTGCTGGCGGTCGATTTTCTGCGCTTCGGTCGCGGCTTTGACGGCGGTACCGAACGGGCGCTCTTCCGTCGTGGTGCGGCAGGCGCCCAAGGCCACCACAAGGGCAAGCGCGGCGACTGGCCGCAGGCGGCAGGCGATGGGCGTCATGGTTGTGGCTCCGCAGGCGCGATGGTCGGGCTCGGTTGATCGGCCGCTGGGGCTGATGGCGCGGCAGAGCTTGGCTTCTTCACCTCATCCGTCGGTAGAGGTGGGCTGCTCTCCTGTCCGCTGACCAATGTTGGCCGCACGACCACGACCAATTCGGTCTTATCGGATGAGAAGTCATCGCTGCGGAATAGCGCGCCTAGCACCGGAATCTGGCTTAGCAGCGGCAGGCCCTTCAGCGATTTTACGCTGGTGTTGCGGAGTAGGCCGCCAATCACAAGGCTCTGGCCATCGCGCAACTGCACCGTGGTCGAGACCCTGCTCGTGGTGAAGGCTGGCAACACCGATGTGGACTGGCCGTTGGAGAAGCTCAGCGGCTCCTTCGACAGTTCGGATACCTCAGGCGAGACGCGCAGGTTGATGCGCCCGCCATCCAGCACTGTCGGCAGGAAGTGCAGGCCGACACCGAACTGGCGTTCTTCCAGTGTGATGTTGCCGGTGCCGCCACCGGCCTGTGCCACCGGAATGAATACCTTGCCGCCGACAAGGAAGCTGCCTTCTTCGCCGCTCATGGCGACAATCGTCGGTTCGGCCAGAATCTTGACGGTGCCGCGCCGCCGCTCGGCGTCCAGATCGACCTGATAGGTCGAACCGTTGCCAGTAAAGAACATGCTGGCCGTGCCGCCGCCCGAGCCGAGGAAGTTGGAGCCGATGTTCCACTTCATGCTGCCGTTCGGGTTGGCGATATCGACTTTCAGCCCCAGTCGGTCGACCACAGATTTCGACACTTCGGCGATCCGAACCTCCAGCATCACCTGTTGGGCATCGCGGATCTTCATCAGATTGACGACGCGGACCAACTCTTGGCCAGATTGGCCGGCAGATCCTGATCCGCTCTTTTCGCCGCGCTGGATCGCCTGATTGATGGTGGCGGCATGCGCCTCCGCCAGCCGGACAGCGGCATTGGCTGCGACCGTATCTCCGGCGGTTCCACCCAGCACGATCGATGCGGCGGTATTGCTGATTTCGATCTGGTTGCCGGTTGGAAGCTGCTGATGGATCATTGTTTCCAGCGGCTGAAGGTCGATGCCGACATCAATGACCGCGGCCTGTGTCATGCCATTGCGGTCCCAGATCAAGATGTTGGTGCGGCCAACGCTCTTGCCCAGTACATAGAGTTCGCTTGGCCCGATCAGGCGGAAGTCCGCGATCTTGTCATCTGCGACGGCGACCCGACGGGCGGGAAAGGGCAGGCGGACAATTTGCGCCTGTCCCAGAAAGAGCGAGATGCGTTCGTCGTTTCTGTTGGCGGCGGTCGACGATAAGGATCCGCCATCGCCGCTCGCCAGCAGGGGCAGGGGGGCACTGAGCAACAGCGCCGTTGCTGTCATCAACAGGCCGATATGACGAACGGGCCGGGATGTCGTTGCCATTACCTCATCCCCCCATCATTGCCCGTACCGCGAATTTCTTCGACCCCAAATGCGGCAGGCCGGGCGCGCGAGGGCGCCTTTGCAGGTGTCCCGGCCCGGCCAGCGCTGGCGGGCACCGCGACGGGCTGCTCGGGCAGTGGCACCATGCGGCCATTTGCGCCGGGTACCATGTGCTGCGGACCGGGTGGGGCATAGACGATGGCCGTGCCACCGAACAAATCGTTGATGCGGGCGCCGGAGGTCTGTCCCGGGGCGGCGTCAAATTCGTTGCGCAAGACCAGCGAGAGATTGCCGACCGAGCGCGCAAGATCGAGTCGTTCGGCTTCGGCCGGGGCCATTTCAAGCGTGACGGCCTTGACGACCTTGGGCTTGTTGGGATCGGCTTCGGTTTCCTGCTCGACAGCAAGGATCCTAATCCGTTCAAGCACGACCTTCGAAAAGGGCAGGTCATTGGCATCTTTGGCGCTCACCAGCACGTCGACATAAGCGCCCGGACGGGCGAAACCAGCCACGCCGATCACCTCGTCGGAGCCGATCGAAATGGCGCGCTTGCCGGGCGAGATCATCGCGGTCATCCCCGCCTTTGATGCAGGCAGTGCAAGATGGGTGGCGAGCAGAGGTTCATGGGCATAGACGTTGGTGCGGACGATCCGGTTGATGAGCAACGCGGGATTTTCGAATGCGCCCTTGGGCAATTTGTCGGATGCCCATTCGATGGTGGTGACCTGACCGGATGCCAAGGCTGTGCCAGCCGTAATGTCTTCGGCGGCGACCACGATGTATTTTTTGGGGGCGTTATGATCCGGCGCAATAACCCGGAATACCAATATGGCAGCCACAAGGCCGATCAACAGGGCCGCGATGATGAGCATCGATGAGCGCAAGGCGATCTACCTTCAATTGTCTATTGTCACCGCCCGGGGCCGGGGGGGGGGGGGATGCCGAGGTCGCCATTTTCATGGCGACCCCGCAATTCACCATTAGATCAGGGCGTTGAGCACCGACGTAAAGGTGGTGACCAGCTTCGGACCGATCTGAGTCAGAACCGCAATAGCGGCGATGGAGATCAGGGCGGCAAGCAAGGCATATTCAATCATCGTCGCGCCACGTTGATCGCGCTGACGACGGAAAAGGGATTTAACCTGACGAATTTTCATGGTGCGCCTCTCTTGTCTTGCTGCGCGCGGATCAAATGAGCGCGTTCAAAACCTTGGTGAATGTGGTGATGAGTTTCGGACCGATCTGGGTCAAAACAGCGATGGCCGCGATCGAGATCAGGGCGGCAAGCAGGGCATATTCGATCATGGTAGCGCCCTTCTGATTCTTGCGACGGAAGAGCGAGCGTAGGGTCTTGTTGGCCATGTCAGGACACCTCAATTGAACAAACTATAATTTCCAAACTTGAATTGAATTAAAAGTTAATAACTGTCAACATATGTTGCTCATTGAGGGGGATTTTTTCCCGGAACTCCGTCGATCCTGTCGGTCCTCATCCTAGTTCAAAACAGGGCCAAGCCAGATCAGCAGGCGGCGGCGCAGCGCCGGATGGACCGGCAGGCGGTCGAAGGCATAGGCGGGCTTGATGCGCAGTGCGGGGGCCATCTTCTCGGCCGCGCGCCATGCGATTCTGGCTTCGGCTAGGTGCCCGCTGCGGGCTTCGACGGCAGCCTTCATCATCTGGATGATTGGCATGGAATGCCGCAGTGCCGATGCCCGTTCCACCGCCGCGCGCGCACCGGCAACGTCCTCCTGCATCATGGCGTGCATGTAGATGCCGATGAAATACCACGCCGGCGGATTGAAATGGCGGGCAATCGCATCCTGCAACAGCGGCAGGCCTTCTGGCCGATTGTCGAGCGTGAGCATCAACCCGGCCATGCCAACACCATCCATATTGTCGGGATTGAGCGTGAGCGCGCGCTGTGTCGATGCCCAGAGTTCCGGCTCCCGCCGCGCAAAGGCATAGGCGCGTAGGCTGGCCAGTTCAGCGAAGGTCGAGCCGGGATTGAGCTGCCGGCCGGTCTCCGCCACCTGAATTGCCTCTTCCAGCGCGTCACGATGGGCGGCTTCGGTCGCGGCGTTGACCGAGCGATCGACCAGCACCCAGCTATACAGCCCCGCTGCCAAGGGGTTGTTTGGCGTGGTGTTGAACCATGATATGGCACAATCGATCAACGGGCCGCTTGGCACTCGATTGCTGTCTTGCAACTGCGACATGAAACCGAGCCAGCAGCCATAAGGCGTTTCGGTCGCATGGGTGCGGTCCCGGTTGCGCTCATTGGCATGCAGCACGCCGGTCGGCTGGCCGATCATGAAGGAAACGGCGGAAACCGCCCGGTCGGTATCAAACTGATGGGTCAGCGGATCGCGCGCCATGTCGCCGGTCCATGTCCAGATCACCTGATTCCGCCGGCGATGAACAAGCAGCAGTGTCGCCGTGGCAGTATCGCCTGATCGCCGGACTAGGCTACGCAATTCATAATCAGCCACCGTGCCCAGCCGATCATGGACCCGCAGCGATTCATAACGGGTCAGTGCCAGCAGCATCGATTGCCGGAACGCATCGCCCAACACGGGATCAATCGTCGGATCACGCCGCGCATCACCCATTTGTGTCATCTGGATGGTTGGAAAATCATCAACCTGCCACAGTTGCGTCTGGGCGCGCTGGTCGACGGTCCACCAGATCGCTGCACCGATGAGCACGCTAAGCACCAGCAATAGCCCGACGACCCAGAACCGGCGGGTGGACCATGACCGACTTTCATCCTGAATGGACACGGCCGGGGTGGCGACATTGAGGGTGCGGGGGTTGGGGACAAGATCGACGCGGTAGCTGCCGCTGTCGATTTGGAGACGATAGGGGCGGCTGGCACCAGCCCCGGCGTAAAAGGCATCCAGCGACTTGCGCAATCGCGCAACCTGAACGCGGGCATAGGAATCGACCTGCGGATCGAAATCAGCGCCGCGACCAAGGCCGTCGACGGCAACAGCATAGGATTTGAGCTTCGTGCCCCGGTTGGCGAGGCGCTCATGGACCAGAAAGACGAGCAGGCGCGTGAGGACAGGCGACCGGATAAAGACCGGATCCGCGAGAACGGCATCCATTTCTGGTTGGAAGCCCGCTTCGGCTGTCATCATGCTCCCTGGTGTTGCTGCGGACCCATATCACGATCAGCCCGCACGCTGCGGATCGACGCCCATGGGGCCATTCCCCTCATACGCAAATCACGACAAGCGCCATTCCGGCAGGGCCGGACCGCGACGCGTATAACAGGCGGTATAGATACCTCATTTGTCAGCGCAAGACCGACGTGATGAAAGGAGGGGATGGGCGGCGCGTGAATGGGCGGCACCATCAGGACCATGATGCCGCCCACCGGCGCTCCTGCGGCCGGGGATAGGGACAGTATCACCCGGCATCCAGCAGCGGACATCACGAACGGGGTGACCCTGTCGCAACGGTTGTGATCCGCACGCGCCCTGGCTGGGCGGGAACGACGAAGTGTCGCCACCGCCGCAAGGGGGGCGGGCAACGCGCGCATCACAACCATGAGCGTAAAACGGCAACCGCTACGAAATTGAGTTTAAACCAGTGTAATGGCAAGGCTGTGTTACCAGATTGCCGTAAATCCATCCTTTTCTCGTACCGTTAAACGTGAGATTTAACGGTTTAAGCGTGGACAACGAAAGAAAAATCGCCTGATTTCCGACCGATTTTGCTGACGGCAGCCAAAAATGCGCGTTTGTCCGGTGTTAGTGAATTGTTACCGAATTGGACTGATAATTAGGCAAGAGTCTTGTGGGGTAGCAGTAGCGTAAAGGGGTCGGTAGGCAGTGGACAAAGCGGACGAGTTGAATGTGGCGCTTGAGCATGTGCTGGCGGCGCCCGCCTTCCGACGTTCGCCGGTGCTGGCTCGATTGCTACGGTATCTTGTCGCCGAAAGCGCCGCCGGGCGCGGCCCGCTGGTCAAGTCATATGCAGTCGCGGTTGACGGCCTTGGGCGCCCGGAAGATTTCGACGCGCACAGCGATTCCTATGCCCGGGTGCATGTGTCGCGCCTGCGTCGGGCGCTGGACAGTTTCTATGAAGGGCCGGGCAAGGAATTGGCGATGCGGCTACAGGTGCCGCATGGCAGCTATGTTGTCGACCTCGTGCCGACGGTCCTGCCCGTGCCGGCTGCACCGCCGCCGCCGGCATGGGGGTGGCGGACCCTCCTATTGATAGTGCAAGGCTGGTGGCAATGGCATCGGCGCGCGACCAGCATGACGCTGGTCGGGTTGGTGTTGCTGTTGGGCGCGGGCTTGTTGCTGTCGCGCTGGCTGCGGGCCGAGGGTGAATGGGGCCATAATGATTTTCCCCGCGTCGCGATCATCGCGGCAGAAGCGCCGGTTGGTCAGGTCGTCCCTGCGGCCCAGCGACAACAGTTCATCCTTGAGATGATCAGCGCCTTCAATCTGATGGAGGGTGTCCAGGTCGTTGATCGGATCAACGACGATACCGATTATGTCGTGGAGCTTGGCCTGCGGCCCGCCCGGAGCGGGACCGAGGCGAGGATCACCTTGATTGACCATGTGCAGGACCGGATTGTCTGGTCGCGCGAATGGGTTGCACCTGAAACCAGTGGGTCGGGCCAATTTGACGGGCGGTCCCTCGCGATTGCCATTGCCTTTGATCTCACCCAAGGCACCGGGCCGATTCACGCCGATCCCATCCATTTGGCCAGCAAGCCGGAGACGCCGCATGGTTGTTGGCTCGTCTTTGCGCATCTCTGGCAACAGCAGCGGCTCGTGACGGGCGAAGAGCTTGACCATTGCAGCCGTCACTGGCTGAGCGCGTCACCCGATGACCCGCTCGCCGCCATGGTCCGGGGGTGGGTGCTGGTCGATAGCGTGCTCGCTGATCCGCACATCCCCAACCGGTCGGCGATGTTCGATGAGGCGGATGCATTGGCGCGGCGCAATCTCCGCCTGAACCCAAATCGCCTTTCGGCGACCCTGTTGGCGCTGCATGTCGCCTGTTTCGGTAACGATCCTGAGGAATTTCAGCGCATCGCGGATCGCATGCTCAAGCGATATGGAGAACTGCCCGATATACGCGGGTCGGTCGGGTTGCACATGCTGATGCGCGGCGACTTGCGCGGCCGGTCGCTGGTCCAACAGGCGCTACAGACCCATTTCAACCCACCCCCGCGTTTCTTGCTGGGGCTGTTCATCGCGGCGGTGCTGGAAGATGATGTGCGTGCCGCGCGCATGGCGCTCGCCGCCATTCCATCAAGCGGCCGGGATGCCCAATATGCGTTGCTGTCGGCAGCGGTGGCGGCGCGGGAAGGGCGCATCGGGCCTGCCCGCATGGCGTGGGTGCGGGCGGTGCAGGCCCAGCGCGTGCATGGCCAGCCTGTCGAGGCTATTCTTGATGCAGGCGCGTTTCCGGCACCGATGAAGCAACGGCTGCGGCGCTGGTTGGCACCGGTCAGCCGCGATTGACGGAGGCGCTCGGGCGGCTGACTTCGGCGGCGAAGGCCAGCAGGTCGTTTGGCCGCACCGGCTTTTGCAGACAGGCGGCGGGAATGATCGGCAATTGGTGGATGGGTTCGCGGTCGATGCTGGTCCCGCTGATCAGCAGGAATTTCAGGTCTCGGCCTGCCAGCACCGGATCACGGGCGGCGGCGCGGATGAGATCAAGCCCATTCTCCCGGCCAAGCCCGATATCGAGCAGGACACCCCGGATTTCGGGGGTGTCACGCAAGCACTGCAGCGCCACGTCAATGCTATCGGCGCAATGTGCCGGCACGCCATGGCTGTCGAGCAGTTCCGCAATTTCCTCCGCAAGATCTGCCTCATGCTCCACCACGAGAATGGCGGATGCGGCTTGGTCCAGTGTCGGTGCGCTGGGTCGGTCGGTGCCAAGCAATGCGCGGATTTGTGTCAACATCGCATCAAAGCCGACCGGCTTGACGAGACAGGCATGGGCGCCAAGACGCCGCAATTCCTGCAAGGTGCCCTCGTCGCCATAGGCGGTGAACATCACCATGAACGGGCGATACCCGCGCGCGCCGAGCAGCGATTTTAGGATCTCGATCCCGGTCATGCCGGGTAATTGCACGTCGCAGATCACGAGATCCGGTTGATCGCGCTGGATCAAGGCGAAAGCCTCCGCACCGTTGCCCGATCCGTCGACCTCGAAATCGCAGAGTTCCAGTAGCTCGATCAGGTCGGCGCGCAGTTCCGCTTCGTCCTCGACGACCAGCAGCCGAGCCTTTGTCATGACTGCGGCGCCGCAGCCGGGCGCGCGGGCGCGTCGTTCCACACCGGCAGACGTAGCGTGACACAAGTCCCGCCTTCTGGGGCGGTGCCGATGTCGAGTTGCCCTTCGTTGGATGCCGCGAATGCCCGTGCCATGTGCAGGCCGACCCCGGATCCGATGGTCGTCGTCGCGTTGCTGCCACGATAGAAACGGTCAAACACATGTGGCCGGTCGGCATCGGGAATGCCCCTACCGCGATCACTGATCGAGATCAGGATTTCGTCGCCTTCGCGCCTGGCATGCACCTCGATCGGCATTTCCGGTGGTGAGAATTTATGGGCGTTTTCCATCAGCGCGATCAGGATCTGGCGGATCAGTTCGGCATCGCCCCGCACGCGTAGCGCTTCATCAACCGTCGTCAGCATAAGTGCGCCGTCCGCCAATTCGCCAAATTCTTGGCACGTCGCGACGACCAGTGCGGACAGATCAAGCGGGGCCAGTTCGGCGCGCTGCTTGGCGCTCAGAATGTCGAGCAGGCGCACCAGCCGACTGAGTACATCCTGAATTCGGCCGCTGGCACGACGGATCTTGTGGGCGCGCTCGATGATCCGTTCCTTGGTGAGCGTATCCGCCCGACGTTCCATCACCTCAGCACAGCTATCGACAATGGCGAGCGGGGTGCGGATCTCGTGCGACATCACCCGGACAAAGCGGCGTTGGCTTTCGTTCGCCTCACGCTCGCTTTCAAGCGCGCGCGCGATCTGCCGCTCCTGTGCGAGGTTGCGCTCCTCTGCGGCGGCGAGCCGCCCATTCATGTCGATCAAATGATTGCCGACGAGATCAAGTTCCTCGACCTCGGAACCGGCGAAGCGGTCATCATAGGCACCGGCACCGACCCGATCCATGATGGCGGTTAACTGGCGCAGCGGTTCGGCGACCACCGCGCTCATCGCGCGCGAGCGGTAGGACAGGAACATGAAGAAGGCGACATAGAACAGCACCAGAATGCCGAGCATGATCAGCCCGACCGTTTCCACTCGCTGTCGCAGTTGGCGAGACGCGGCATAGATATCATTTTCTTCTGCCACCACGACCAGTCGCCAGCCCGGTCCCGGCACTTCGGCAAAGGCCGCGACATGGGGAATGCCATCCAGCTTGACCGCAATGCGCCCGCGCTTGGCTGCGAAAAGCGCCTTGCCCAGCTCGCGCGTGTCGGCGCGTTTCAATATATTATAGGTGTCGGGGCGGAAGGTGTCGTTGAGGATGGCGCTGGTATATTGATGCTCGCTCAGCATCTTAAGGCGGAAGTCATGCTCTCCTTCGGGTGGCATGGCGATAAATGTACCGTCGCGCCCAACCAGCATGGCATAGCCATTCCACGGCAGTTCGGTGTTGAGGATGCGCTTGACCATGGAGCGGATGGTGATATCGATCCCGACCACCGCCTCCAGCCGCGATCCGAGATACAAGGGTGCGATGGATGAGACCATCCAGCCCTGACCGGCAGGGTCGATATAGGCATCGGTCCAGACCGGTTTGCGCCCCGGATTGTGCTGCGCATCAGCCTCATAATAGAAATTATAGGTCGGGATGTTCATCTTGGCCGGATAGACGTTGACGTCCATCGCCGGGTACAGCCGATTATAGGAATCCCAAGTGTTGAGATAGACCTGCGAAATGAGCGGATTTGCTTCCTTGATATGGCGCAGCACCGGGTCAATCTGCGATGTCTGCCATACTTTGGCGATCTGTTGCGGGCCGATTGGCACCACGCCGCTATAATAAGTGGATGGCCGGGCGCCACCGGGACGGCTGACGAGGCTGCCGTCTGGACGCAGGGTGTACCGCGCCTTTTCCGCTGCCGGGGGGCTATAGGGCAAGGTGAATGCCTGCTTCGTCTCGCTGACCAACAAGGTGGTCATGCCTTCGATCCCGTGCAGCGTTTCCGCGATCACCGCCGCCTCGCGGGTTGCGACATCGACGAAATAATTATCGGCAACGCTTTTTACGGCGGCGGCATTGGCATGATAGCCGATTTCGGCGCTGACCCAATAAACGGCCAGAAAGCCCAGTTCGATAAACAGCAGCGGGACAATCGCCGAACGCAGAAAGGCGCGCCACAGCCAGCGCTGCAACGGCATTTTTCCCTTCTGATCCGTCTGGATCAAGCGTTTCCCCTTATCGTCTGCCGCTGACAGCCTAGCGCGGGCTAGCTGTTTTCTTTGCCGTTTTTGCCATGAATGTCGACACGATTCGGTGGCAGGGTGACGGTCAACCGGGCGCCTCGGCCGTCCGTATTGGGGCCGATCACAAGATGACCGCCAAGGCGTTCGACCAGTTGGCGGGAGATGAACAAGCCAATCCCGCTGCCGCCGGTCTTCGCCTTGGTCGTGACAAATGGCTCGAATACCCGGGCGGCGGCGGCGGGATCGATGCCATTGCCATCGTCGATCACCTCGATGCGAATGCCGCCATCGGCGAGCGGGGTCACCACCGTTTCCACCCGACCGCGCGCGGCAATGCCGGCGGCGCGGGCCTCGCGAATGGCTTCGATGGCGTTTTGAAAGGCATTTTGAATGACCTGTTCGACCGAACCACGCGGTATGCCGATCAGCCGCACCGGCGACGGCAGGATCGGGTCCACCAGTTGGATGTCCGCCGCATTGGCGGTGGTCCGGCAGAGTTGCTGCACGGCGCGCAAGGCATCGCCCAGTTCGAATTCGATCTCGCCCTGATCATTGTCGTGGGAGCGGTCCATCAGCCGGTTGGTGATGTCGCGGGCACGGTCGATCTGCTCCAGGATGCGGTCGAACTTTTGTAAGGCTTTCTGGCTCTTGGTGTCGGCGGCGCCCACCAGCATCAGCCGCCCGTTTTCGGCGGCAAAGGAAATGGTGGAGAGCGGCTGCTTCAATTCATGGCCAAGTGCGGAGGCCATGCTGCCAAGCCGCATCAGGCGTTCGCGCTTTGCCGGTCCGTCGGCAAGGGCGCCGGGGCTTGGCAGCGCGATCAGCACGGCATATTGCCAGCGCCCATGCCCGACCGCCCCGGTCGCAGCGAATTTGTACCAACGGCTATCTTCCGCTGCCCCGACCCGGAAGGGAATGGCGGGGTGCGGATCATCCAGCGCGCGCTCAAACGCGTCGCGATCATAGCTGCACACCAGATAACGCGCGACGTCCGGCTGTTCTGGCCGGTCGTTGCGGTTCAGGGTCAGTTCCCCACTGGCGGCATCATATTCGGCGGCGGTACCCGAGATCACGGCGCCTTCATGGCTGATCGCGCGCAGTAACGCTTCGAGTTCAGCCACGCGATCGCCGGTAGGTGTCGCCGCTGTCGGGCCGGTGTCGTCCTGCCGCCGGAAGGGCGGGCGACCCAATATCCGGCCGATCATATGATCGGGGGATTGCCCATGCCGGCAAGCATCTTGAGCATCCGCTGCGAGGTGTCTTCCGTCAGGGCGACGAAGATGCGGCGGGCATCGCTTGGGTCATCCCAGCGGTGCAGCAATCCCTTGTCGGTCATCTCGCGGATCCGGCGCATCGCGGTCGAGGTTGGCACCGAGGTGGCGAGCGCCACGCTGGTCACCGATTCCTGACGACCTTCCAGATGGGCGGCGGTCAATTCCAGCAGAATGTCCCATGAGGGGTCGGAGAACAGGTCGTTCTCGAAATATTTTCCACGCTGACGGCGCGCTTTCATGATCGCCTTGACATCGGCCGGGCTTACCATGCGCTCGCTACCCGGTTCGGCAGGCACATCACTCACCGTGTCGGGGGTTTCGGCACCGACCTTTTTCATCAGCGCGTTGAGCGAATCCTGGATCGCTTGCACCGAAGCAAAGACCCGTTGGTCGGCGGCGGCCGTGGCAAGTTCCGTCAGGCGTTGATGGGCGCGAGCCAACGCGGCTTCCAGCATTTCGCGGCTGGCAGGCTTGGAGATGAAGTCGGCTAGGCCGCTATGCATCGATTCCACGGCGAGATCGACGCTCGGATGCCCGGTCTGGAGCACGGCGACGAAATGGCGGCTGGACCCGGCGGAGGCGCGCAACTGGTCGATCAGCGATAGGCCGTCCTTGCCCGGCAGCGACCAGTCGGCAACGATCACGTTGATCTCACGGTCACTCGCGAACAGGGCTTCGGCGGCAGTCGGCGTTTCGGCAGTGAGGCATGCATAGCCGAGCGACCTCAGTAGGTCGGCCTGCTCCTCCAGCAGTGACGCATCGTCATCGACGAGCAGAATTTTCAGATTGATTTGTTCATTGCCAGCCCCATCCGTGGCAAGTCCCTTGTTTTCTGGCGTACCCATATTCACCGCTCTACCTGCACCCGAAATGATGGTCGGCTACCCCTCCGACCGGCTTGACGCTTACTGTCCTGTCCCTATTGCACCATGTTTTTCCCTCTCCTCGCTCGGGTTTTGGTGCCCAGCGCGGAGAGGGGAAATTCGCTATAAGGAATTAAACCTATTTGACACGGTTATGCAGCCAAAATTGATCGGTAGCAAATTTTTAGCAATGCGGCGCAGATTGTTCGGTTTATTGGGCTAGGTTGTTCGACTAACTGCCGCATTTATCGGGTTTCGGCTATTGGTCAGGCCGCCGCTGGGCGCTCTTTGCGGTCGAGTTGCATGTCATAAACCGCGGTCGCGCCATAACGATGGGGCGCGTGCGGATCGATTCGTCGCTTGTCAAAGCTCAACACGCGGGTGCCGAGCTTGAACGCTTCCTTCAGGTCGTGGGTGACCATCATGATGGTCAGCCGATGTTGCCGCCACAAGCCGGTGACCAGTTCGTGCATATCACCGCGAATGCCGGGATCGAGTGCGCCGAACGGTTCGTCGAGCAGCAGCACGCGCGGGTTTTTGACGAGCGCCTGCGCGATGGCGAGGCGTTGCTGCATCCCGCCCGACAATTCGCTGGCATAGGCCTGCATCACATGGCCGAGGCCGACCGCTTCCAGCATCTCTTCTGCCTTTTCGACCGCGCGGCGGCGGGTGGCGCCAAAGCTGCGGCCGAGGAGGGGGGAGGTGGCGCAATCGAGGCCGAAGACGACATTTTCACGCACGTTGAGATGCGGAAAGACCGAATAACGCTGGAACACGATACCACGGTCAGGCCCCGGTTCGGGACGGAGCGGCTTGTCGTCGAGCAACACCTCGCCCCGGGTTGGGCGATCTTGACCTAGGGCGAGCCGGAGAAAAGTGCTTTTGCCCGCGCCCGATGGCCCGATGATCGAGACGAAGCTGCCCTGTTCGATGTCGAGATTGACCCGTTCGAGCACGACCTTGTCGCCATATTCGACCCAGATATTGCGGAAGGAGAGAATGCTCATCAGTGGCTGCTCCCATGCGCCCAGGGAAAGGCTTTGAGCGAGATATGCTTGAGGATCAGATCGAACAGGATGGCGAGCAGCGAGATCCACGCGACATAGGGCAGGATGATGTCCATCGAGAGGTAGCGGCGGACTAGAAAGATGCGATAGCCAAGGCCGACATCGGCGGCGATGGCTTCGGCCGAGATCAGAAACACCCAGGCCGGGCCAAGCGCGAGCCGGAGGGAGTCGATCAGGCGTGGCATCATCTGCGGCAGTGCCACCCGCAGCGTGAGCAGCCAACTGCCCGCGCCCAAGGTCTGGGCTTTGATCATCTGTTCTTGCGGTAGGGCGGCCACATGGCTCGCCACGTCGCGCACCATGACTGGGGTGATGCCGATCACGATCAGCATGATCTTCGACGCTTCACCCAGGCCGAAGACGATGAAGAGAATAGGGAGGATGGCCACCGGCGGGATGACCGACAGCGTGGCAACCAATGGGCCGAACTTGGCCCGCAGCAGCGGGATCATACCAAGGGAGAGGCCGAGCAACATGGTCATGCCGGTCGCGATGACAAGGGCGATGCCAAGCCGTTCAAGGCTGGCGAGCGTATCGGCCCAGAGCAATATCTTGCCGGTGAGCGGGTCGCTCTCGCTGGCCATGTGCTGGAACGCCCGGCCCATTGCGCCAAAAGTGGGGAGCAGCTTATCGGCCGGATTGGCCGCATGGCGGACCGCCGAGGCGATCATATAGCCGATGACGATCAGGATCATCGGGATGGCGGCAAGGCCGGTGGCGGCCTTGCGCCCGGGGCGGATGTTGACGAGCCGCGTCATGACTGGCGGTTCCCGATGGTGCTGGTCATGACGCGTCCCGTGTTCATCTTATCCCCTGTAGCAGTTGGGCATTGGGTGCCGATTTGGCTTAAAGTTTGCCGTCGGCCGCCATCTGCATCCATGTCGGGTCGAAGCGCAGCTTGACATTCTTGGCGTCGCCCAAGGTCTTGTCAGCGGCAAAGCCGATGCCGATCGCATCAACCGAGGTTGCGCCCGGACCATAAAGCCCCTTTTCGAAGCTGAACTTACGTACGCGGTCCATGACGGTGACGAGTGCCGGGTCAACCGTCGCCTTCACGGCGTCGGCGGCGGTATAATACATGAAAGTGGTCTTGACCTGACCTTCGAAGCTGGCGGTGTCAGAACCGGCGAGCTTGGCCATGGCCTCGCGTGCCTTGGCCCCTTCGGGGGTCTGGGCGCTCATGATGGCCATGGTTTCATACCAGATGCCGGCCAGCGCCTGACCAAGCTTCGGATTGGCCTTGAGCGTGGCTGTGTCGACGATCAGCAGGTCAAGAATTTCGCCGGGGATCTGGGCCGAGCTGAACAGCAGCTTGGCACCCGGTGCTTTCTGGACCTCGGTCAACTGGGGGTTCCAGGTGGCGACGGTCTGCACATCCTTGGTGGCGAACGCACCGACAATATCGGCGTCGCCGGTGTTGACCGTTTTGAGGTCAGCCAGCTTCATGTTCGCGCTGTCGAGCGCGCGGGCGAGCAGATAATGCGAGACCGAGAGTTCGACGAGGTTGACGGTCTGGCCCTTGAGTTCGGCCAGCGACTTGGCCGATTTGGAAACGACGCCGTCATTGCCATTGGAATAGTCGCCGATGATGACCGCTGTGGTATCCTTACCGCCCGCTGCCGGGATGGTGAGGGCGTCCATGCTGGCGGCGGTGACGCCGTCAAGCTTGCCCGCCGTGTACTGGTTCACTGACTCGACATAGTCGTTGACCTGCACGATGTTGATTTTGATGCCGTATTTATCTTCATATTTCTTCACAATGCCCGCTTGCTGGGCATAGGGCCAAGGCATCCAGCCGGCATAGATCGACCAGCCGATGTTGAATTCCGTCTTGGCCGCAGCTGTTGGTGCGGCGGCGTCCTTGTCCGCTGAACCGCATGCGGTGAGTGCGACACTGGCGACCAACGCGGTCGCGGCCATGCGCAATTTCGAGAGCAGAGACATTGGTGCATTCCCCCTTCGATAACAGGTTGGCCCGGTTCGGCGACATCGCCGGCATGAGGCCGTGGCGATCCCAATGCAGGAAGCGTGCCAAATTGAAATTGCCCGGAAACGTGCAACTGCCACCGATCGCGTGGCCGTCACCTGCCCAAACTTTGAGCATCTGAACAGGGAATGCCTTAATTTTAGCCATTTTCACGCGCTAAAATAATACTATTGATGATATTAGTAATATCGGTTAGGCGAATCGGTATGACTGAAAACGCCTCTCTCCCCCTTGCTCGTCTCAGCATGACGCTGCCGGCCGATCTGTTTGATGAGCTGGACACGATGGTGGCTGCGCGTGGCCTCACGTCGCGCTCCGCCGTGATCGCCGAATTGATCCGCAACGCGGTGGCCGAATATGCCGAGGAAAAGCGCCCCGATGCCGTGCTCGCGGGCACGATCACGCTGATCTATCGCGCGGATTACGGCACCATCCGCCATCGCATCGCCCAGAAGCAGCGCGACTATCTCAAGGAAGTCATTTCCGCCCAGCATGTGTTTCTGGAAAATGATCAGTCGCTGGAAGTCCTGCTCGTGCAGGGACCGCCAGACCGGTTGCACGCCTTGTGCGACGATCTGCGCCGCGTCCGTGGCGTGCAGCAGGTCCGCCTTGTCACCACCACCGCCCTGTTGCCGCCGCTGCATGAGCCGCCGGTCGGCGATGTCCCGGCGTCCGATGCAGGAGAGCCCGCATGACCAATAGCACTGCCGATCCCTATGGCGCGCAAGCCCATGCCCGGGCGATGGCCGGGACCCTTGTCGAAACCATGCCGATCCTGCCGCCGTCGCCCGGCCTGTTGTGGGAAGAGACGGTTGCGGGCGGGGGCTATAGCTCGCGCCGGATCCATCGCGGCACGCTTGTGACGCTCACCGATGTAGCGGGCGATGCCTGTGCCTCGCTGCTGCTGTTCAACAATGAATGCCCGGTGGAGCGGTTGAACGTCGCCGATACCGTCAAGGTGCAATGGAACGCCTATCTTGGCGCGGGCAAGTTGCTTCTGTCCGACATGGGGCGGGTGATGATGAGCATTGTCGCCGATGATGCTGCCACGCATGACGGCTTTTGTGGCGCATCAAATGCGGCGTTGCATGCCAAGAAATATGGGCAGGGCGGCCATTATGGCCCGCACCCCAGCGCCCGCGACCGCTTCCTTGTCGCGCTTGCCAAATATGGGCTGGGACGCAAGGATGTGCATCCGTGCGTCAACCTGTTCAAGGGTGTGAAGATTGACGAAGATGGCGCGACTGTGCCGGAAATCGGGCCGTTTTCACCGGGGCGCGCGGTGACGCTGCGGGCGGAGATGGACCTGATCCTCGTCCTCGCCAACACGCCCCATGTGCTTGACAAGCGCGCGACCTACAGCGTCACGCCGCTCAAGATCACGGCCAAGGCCGGGCCGGTGACATTGGCGGACGATGCCATTCGCAATGCGACGCCCGAAGGGCAACGCGCCTTCCTCAACACCGAAGATTATTACCGGCGCTAAGGGAAAAAATCATGACCGACACCGCCATTGCCGGGCTGCCCGGCACTATCCTTCACGACGAAATTGTTCCGGCACGTGCGCCCTGGCTGTTTGCGGTCAAGGCCGGGCAGACTTTGCGCATCGTCGATGTCGAGGGCAATCAGGCCGTCGATTTCCTCGCCTATAATTCCGCTGACGATGCCGAGCGCTACAGCGCGCAGGATACCATCGCCGCGCAAGAGAATATCTATCTCAAGACCGGCGCCAGTCTGCTGTCTAACGAGGGGCGGCCGATGATGACCATCACCGGCACCAATGTTGCCTATCACGACACCATCGGCGGGGCGTGCAGCTGCGAATCCAACACGCTGCGCTATGGCCATTTCACCAAGCACCAGCATAGCTGCGTCGATAATTTCCTCGATGCCAATGCACGGGAAGGTCGCAACAAGCGCGACATGGTGTCGAACATCAACTTCTTCATGAACGTGCCGGTCGAGGCCGATGGCGCGCTCGGCATTGTCGATGGCATTTCCGCCCCAGGCCTGATGGTCGACCTGCGGGCCGAGATGGATGTGACCGTGGTCGTGTCCAACTGCCCGCAGATCAACAACCCGTGCAACGGGTTCAACCCCACCTCTGTTCGTATGATTGTGGCCGGCTGATGTTCACCAAAGTCCTGATTGCCAATCGCGGCGCGATTGCCTGCCGCATTATTCGCACGCTCAAGCAGATGGAGATCGGCTCGGTCGCGGTGTTCAGCGAGGCCGATGCCGGTTCGCTCCACGTCGCGCAGGCCGATGAGGCGGTGCTGATCGGCCCCGCGCCTGCGGCCCAAAGCTATCTCGACATGGACGCGATCATCGCCGCCGCCAAGGCGACCGGCGCGCAGGCGATCCATCCGGGCTATGGCTTCCTCTCTGAAAACACTGTGTTCGCGGAACGCTGCGCGGCGGAAGGCATTGTTTTTATCGGCCCGACCGCCGACAATATCCGCGCCTTCGGCCTGAAGCATACCGCGCGTGAATTGGCGGCGGCGCAGGGCGTGCCGCTGGCGCCGGGCACCGACCTGCTGCTTGACCCCGCGAGCGCGATCGAGGCGGCGGAGGAGATTGGCTATCCCGTGATCTTGAAGGCGACCGCTGGTGGCGGCGGCATCGGGATGAAAATTTGCGCCACCGCCCAAGACATTGCCGAGGGCTTTGCGACCGTCGCCCGGCTCGGTCAGGGCAATTTTGGCGATGGCGGGGTGTTCCTTGAACGTTATGTCGAGACCGCACGCCATATTGAGGTGCAGATTTTCGGCGACGGTGAGGGGCGCGTCATTGCGCTGGGCGAACGCGACTGCTCGCTCCAGCGCCGCAACCAGAAGGTGGTGGAGGAAACCCCGGCCCCGCTGTTGCCCGCCGCGACCCGGCAGGCGCTGATCGACTGCGCGGTGCGCCTAACGTCCGCCGCCCATTATCGTTCCGCCGGCACGGTCGAGTTTCTCTATGATGCCGGGCGCGACGATTTCTTCTTTCTGGAGGTCAATACCCGGTTGCAGGTTGAACATGGCGTGACCGAACAGGTCACCGGCGTTGACCTGGTGGCGTGGATGATCCGTTGCGCGGCCGGGGATTTTGGCTTTCTTGAGGGCGGCGCGCCGACCCCCAAGGGCGCGTCGATTCAGGTCCGGCTCTATGCGGAAGACCCGGCGCAGGATTATCGCCCGTCGTCTGGTCGGCTGGTTGAGGTCGCCTATCCGGTGGGGCCACGCGTCGATGGCTGGGTCGCGACCGGATCGGATGTCAGCGCTTATTATGATCCGATGCTGGCCAAGCTGATCGTGACCGCGCCCGACCGCGAACAGGCGGTGGCGGCGATGCAGGCGGCGCTTGATGACACCCGCTTGTCGGGGATTGAGACCAATCTCGACTGGCTGCGCACGGTGGTGCGTTCCGAACCCTTTGTTTCGGGCGAGGTGTCGACCCGCGCGCTTGGCCATATTCCCTATCAGCCGCGCACCATTCGCGTGCTGGCGGGTGGGGCCTCGACCACCTTGCAGGATTATCCGGGCCGCATTGGCTATTGGTCAGTCGGTGTGCCGCCTTCGGGGCCGATGGATGCGCTGTCCTTCCGCCTTGGCAACCGGTTGCTGGGTAATGACGAGGGCGCGGCGGGGCTGGAAATCACCGCCGCCGGGCCGACGCTCGCCTTCTCGGCGGCAACGCGTTTCGTCCTGACCGGCGCGACATTCGATGCCAGCCTCGATGGCGTGGCGGTCGCCCCCTATCAGCCGCTCACCGCCCAGCCGGGGCAGATGCTGAAAATCGGCCGCGTCTCGGGCGCGGGTATGCGTGGCTATATATTGTTCAGCGGCGGGCTGGATGCGCCCGATTATCTTGGCAGCAAGGCGGCCTTCACGCTGGGCGAATTCGGCGGCCATGCCGGGCGCGCGGTGATGACCGGCGACACGCTCCACCTTGCCGGGGCTGCGACCAAGGCGGAAGACCTGCCCGCCGTCCAGCCAGAGATCAGCCGCAACTGGACGATCAACGTGCTGTACGGCCCGCATGGCGCACCCGATTTCTTCACCGATGACGATATCGCGATGATCTCGGGCACCGAATGGAAGGTGCATTATAATTCCAACCGTACCGGCGTCCGGCTGATTGGGCCGAAGCCGCATTGGGCGCGGCAGGATGGTGGCGAGGCGGGGCTGCACCCGTCCAACATCCATGACAATGCCTATGCGATTGGCGCGGTCGATTTTACCGGCGACATGCCGATCATCCTTGGCCCGGACGGCCCGTCATTGGGCGGATTTGTCTGTCCGTTCGTGGTGATCCAGGCCGATCTGTGGAAAGTCGGCCAGCTTGCCCCCGGCGATAATGTGCGGTTCCTGCCCGTTAGTGATGCCGATGCGGTTGCCGCCGAACTGGCGCAGGATCACTGGGTCGCGACCCTTGCACAGCCCAGCCCGGCAGAACCAAGCCCGGCGGAGACCAGCCCGGCGGAGACCAGCCCGATCCTGCGCCATCTGCCGGAAGAAGGGCATAATCCCGCCGTCACCTATCGCCGTCAAGGCGACCGGCATTTGCTGGTCGAATATGGCGAGATCGTGCTCGACATTGAACTGCGGCTGCGCGTCCATGCGCTGATGACCGAATTGCAGGCGATGGCGCTGCCCGGCATTATCGATATCACCCCGGGTATCCGCTCATTGCAGGTCCAGTTCGACAGCCGGATTTTGTCCCAGCTCGACCTGCTTGATGCGCTGGAGGCAATTGAGCGGCGGCTTGATAAGCTTGACGATTTCGAAATCCCGTCGCGCATCGTCCACCTGCCGTTGAGCTGGGGTGACCCGGCGATCTGGCAGACAATCGAGAAATATATGGCGAGCGTCCGGGATGACGCGCCATGGTGCCCGGACAATATCGAGTTCATTCGCCGCATCAACGGGCTGGATCATCGCGATGATGTGCAGCGCATCGTGTTCGACGCGAGTTATCTCGTGATGGGGCTGGGTGATGTCTATCTCGGCGCGCCGGTCGCGACCCCGGTCGATCCCCGCCACCGGTTAGTGACGACCAAATATAACCCGGCCCGCACTTGGACGCCGCCCAATGTCGTCGGCATCGGCGGGGCCTATATGTGCATCTATGGCATGGAGGGGCCGGGCGGCTATCAGCTGTTCGGGCGCACCATTCAGGTCTGGAACAGTTGGCGGCAGACCGATGCATTCGTCGACGGCAAGCCGTGGCTGCTGCGCTTCTTCGACCAGATCCGCTTTTTCCCGGTCTCAGCCGAGGAACTGGAGGAATGGCGGCGCGACTTCCCGCTTGGGCGCAAGTCGATCGAGGTTGAGGAAACCACCTTCCGCCTGTCCGACTATCGCCGCTTCATGGCGGACAATGCCGAGAGCATCGGCACGTTCGAACAAAAGCGCCGCGCGGCCTTTGACGCGGAGCGCGCGGATTGGGCCGCCAAGGGCGAGTTCGACCGGGTCGCCGCCTTGACCGAGGAAGATGGCGGCGGTGCGGATGCCGAAGCCGTGGTCGTGCCGGAGGGCTGCGAGCTGATCGAGGCGCCCTTTGGCGGCAGCATCTGGAAGGTGCTGGTCGGCGCGGGCGACCGGATCGAGGCCGGGGAAACCATCGCGGTGATAGAGGCGATGAAGATGGAATCGCCCGTCACCAGCCCGGTTGCGGGCGTGGTGCGCCAAGTGTTCACGGCGGAGAAGCGGGCCGTCAATCCCGGCGCGCCCTTGTTCGCGGTGGAGCCGGCATGATGGAGCGCCTCCATGCTTCGGACATCGCCGCCCGGGTCAATGACGGGCTGAGCACCGCGCTGGATGTGGCCGAGGACGCGCTGGCGCGCATCGCCACCTATGATCGGGTTCAGCCTCAGGCGTGGATCAGCCGCTTTGCCGATGACGCGATCCGCGCCGCCGCCCGCGCCATTGATGCGCGGATCGCGGCGGGGGAGCGGCTGCCGCTCGCCGGGGTGCCCTTTGCGGTCAAGGACAATATCGATGTTGCGGGGCTGGAGACGACCGCCGCCTGCCCCGCCTTTGCTTATGCCCCCGCTGCCCATGGCTTTGTGGTCCAGCGGTTGATCGACGCCGGGGCGCTGTGCATCGGCAAAACCAATCTCGATCAGTTTGCGACCGGCCTTAATGGCTCCCGCAGCCCGCATGGCGCGCCACGCACCGTGTTCAACCTTGGCTATGTCAGTGGCGGATCAAGCTCTGGCTCGGCGGTGGTGACCGCGGCGGGGCTGGTGGCGTTCGCGCTCGGCACCGATACCGCCGGTTCGGGCCGCGTGCCTGCCGCGTTCAACCATCTGATCGGGTACAAGCCGAGCAAGGGGCGCTGGAGCAATAGCGGCCTTGTCCCGGCCTGCCGCTCGCTTGACTGTATCACGGTGTTCACCGACCGCAGCGCAGACGCGGCGCTGGTGGATCGCGTGGTGGCTGGTTTCGATCCGGCGGACGCCTATTCCCGCGCCCTGCCGGATCGCCCGCTCGGCAGCCGCATCGGGGTGCCGCTGCCGCATCAGCGCCATTTCTGCGGCGATGGGCAGTCGGAACATCTCTACGCGCAGGCGCTCGCCAAGCTACAGGCCATGGGGCATGAACTGGTCGAGATTGATCTTGCCCCGCTGTCCGAGGCCGCCGCGCTGTTGTATAGCGGGCCATGGGTCGCCGAACGCACCGCCGCGATGGCGGACATGCTGCGCGACCATCCCGATGCCATCGACCCGACGGTGCGCCAGATTGTCGAGGTCGGGCTGGGCGTGACGGCGGTGGACCTATTTCGCGGCCAATATCGCCTCGCGGAACTGGCGCGGGTGGCGGAAATGATTTGGCAGCGGGTCGACATGCTCGCGCTACCGACCGCGCCGACCACTTACCGCGTCAAGGAAATGCAGGCCGCACCGATTGCGCTTAACGCCAATCTTGGCCTCTACACCAATTTCGTGAACCTGCTCGACATGGCGGCAATGGCGGTGCCGGCGGGTTTCCGGCGCAACGCCACCGGCTTTGGCATCACCTTTATCGCGCCCGCCGGGACCGACGCAGCGCTGTTCGTTATGGCCAGCCGCTGGGAACAGGCGGGCCACTATACCACCCCTGAACTGGATCTGGAGGGCAGCATGGAAACCGTTCGCCTTGCCGTCGTCGGCGCACATCTCAAGGACATGCCGCTGCACTGGCAATTGACCTCACGCGATGCGGTATTTGTGGCAGCGACCACCACCGCGCCAAGCTATCGCCTCTACGCCATGGCCAACAGCACGCCGCCCAAGCCCGCGTTGATCCATGACGACAGCGGCGCGGCGATTGCGGTTGAGGTCTATGAACTCTCGGCGGAGGCGTTCGGCAGCTTCACCGCCGAAGTGCCGGCGCCGCTGGCGATTGGCACGGTGACGCTGGCGGACGGCAGTTCGGTCAAGGGCTTTGTCGCCGAACCGCGCGCGATCATCGGCGCGGAGGATATTACGGCACTTGGCGGCTGGCGGGCCTATATCGCGCGATAGCGGATCAGCGCCCCTGATGCCGCCAGCGGTGGACGACGCGGTTGAGGATTTCCGCCTCGCCACCCTGATCGCGCCACAGGCTGGCAAAGCTCGGGTCGCCCGATGCTGGGCGCTTTTCCGCCGCCAGCGTGTCGAGCGCGACCCGCATCGGGATGGCGACGCCCTCGCCGCAGATGACACATTCGCGGTTGCGCAGCGCGGGGATCGAATCGAGAAAGCCGCGCGCGCCTTCGGGCATAGCGGCGCGCACCATGGCCTGGTCGCGGTCGTTGTTGAGGCGCATCGCGATGATCGTGCCGCACTGGGATAGCACGCCTTCGGCCAGATCGCTTGGCCGCTGGGTGATAAGGCCCAGCGAGACGCCGTATTTACGGCCCTCCTTGGCGATCCGTTCCAGCACCTTGCGCACCGCGCTGTCGCCGGTCACGCGGTCGGACGGGATATAGCGGTGCGCCTCTTCGCAGACCAATAGGATCGGCCGCTGCGGCTCGTTGCGCGACCAGATGGCATAGTCGAACACCAAGCGGCTCAGCACCGACACCACGGTCGAGGTGATGTTGGACGGCACCGATGACACGTCGATGATCGAAATCGGTCGACCCTCGCCCGGCATGCGGAAAATCTTGGCGATAAAGTCCGCCATGGTGTCCGACACCAACATGCCTGAAAACATGAAATTATAGCGCGGATCGGCCCGGATCTCGTCGATCTTGTTCTTGAGTCGCATATAGGGCGTGCTGTCGCCCGCGCGGTCCATCTTGCCCATTTCCTGCTGGATGATGTTGGTTAGGTCGGACAGCAAATAGGGCACCGGGCTGTCCACCGTCAGGCGCGGAATTTCCGAACCGAGCCGGTTCTTGGCGCGCGCGGCGAGCAGGCATTTGGCGAGAATGTCGCCATCGCGCTGGCGTTCCGCCCCATCCGAGGTGATGAACACCTCGCAATGCTCCTCGAAATTCATCATCCAATAGGGCAGCGCGAGATTGTTAACGTCGAACAGCGCGCCGACATTTTTGAACGCGGCGGAATATTCGCCATGCGGATCGATCATCACGATATGGCCATTGGGGGCCATGGCGCAGATTTTGTGCAGGATCAACGCGGCCGCCGTTGACTTGCCGGTGCCGGTCGAGCCGAGCAACGCGAAGTGGCGGCCGAGCAGGCCATCGAGATAGATTGAGCCGCGAATATCTTCGGTCGGGTAAATGGTGCCCACCTCGAAATGCGGGCGGCTGTCGGCGGCGAAGACCTGTTGCATCTCGGGCGCGCTGACCGGGCAGATGGCCGTGCCGGGGGTCGGGTAGCGGGTCACACCGCGCCGGAAGTGGCGCATCTGGTGGGTCAATTGATCGTCGTCACCTTCGCCCAAAAAGTCGAGCGTGGCGACAATCCGGTCGCCATCCGCGCCTTGCAGGGCAAGGGTGCGGATGCTGGCGATCAGCCACATCCGGCTGACCCGAACCTTGACAAAGCCACCGATCTGCCCGGCCATGGCAACGCAATTGTCGGCGTGATCGGCCAGTTGCCCGAGAATCGCGGCGTCGAACACGGCCTGCGCGTTGGAACCGGCAATCTCGAATATATGCCCGATTGCGATCAGCGCGTCATTCTGCGGCAGTTGCGGCGAGAAGCTAACCGGCTCGGCGATGTCGCGTTCGTCCGCCACATATGGCGTGCCCAGAATGTCCATCCATCGTGTCCCTGTTGATTGTGCCCGGGACCGGCGTAAAGCGAAAAACTTAAAAGATGATTTATTATGTGTGCCAGCGGGCGGCGGCTTGATCATCGCTGTCGCGGGCATCGACCCATTCACGCCGACCATCGGCAAAGCGTTCCCGCTTCCAGAATGGCGCGCCCGTCTTGAGCCGGTCGATCAGAAAGGCGCACGCCTCCAGCGCCGCGGCGCGATGGGGCGAGGCCGTGCCGACGAGGACAATCCGCTCGCCGACCTGCATCGGCCCGACGCGGTGGACGATCACGACGCCCGCCAGCGGCCAGCGGGCGCAGGCCTCCTCCGCCAATTGGGTAAGCGCCGCCTCGGTCATCCCGGGATAATGTTCGAGTTCAAGTTCAACCAAGCCGCCATCGCCGCGCACCAGTCCGGTGAAGCTGGCGACCGCGCCGCCGCCAAGGGCCTCCAGCGCGGCGAGCTCGACGCCGGGATCAAAGGGATCGGGCTGGACCCGGACCACCCTCATCCGCCGGTCACCGGGGGGAAAATGGCGAGTTCGGTTGCATCGCCGATCAGCGTGTCGAGCGGCACAAAGCGTTGATCCAGCGCGGCGCGCAACTTGCCGGGCGTGGCGAAGGCCGCCGCATGGCCGGGACTGCTCCCGGCGTGATGTGACAATAAGTCGGCAATGGTCATGTCGCGATAATGGCCGTCGACCTGCTCGCTCCGGCGGCCGATCCGCTCGGCCACCCAAGCGAAATAGAAGATGTCGAGCATGTGATTGGCGGGCATTGGTAAGGCCTTCAATCCATGTGCTTCAGGCCGACCCGCAGATAATCCCAGCCGGTCACCAATGTCAGCGCCGCCGCCGCCCATAGCGTGGCAAGCCCGACCTCCTTGATCCAGTGCTGATCGGGCAGGCCACCGGCGAGGATCAATGCGCCCAGTGCGATCAATTGGAAGGTCGTCTTCCACTTGGCGAGGCGGGACACGGGGATCGAGACGCGCAACCCGGCGAGAAACTCCCGCAGGCCGGATACCGCGATTTCGCGAATCAGGATGATCAGCGCGGCGACAAGATGCGCGCCGATGATCGAGGCTGGTTCGTGACGGGTGCCCACCAGCATCAAAATCACGGCGGCAACCATGATCTTGTCGGCAATCGGATCGAGAAAAATACCCAGCTTGGACACGGTGCCGCGCGCCCGGGCGACATAGCCGTCGAAATAATCGGTGAGGCCCATCAGGCAATAGAGGCCGAAGCCAAGCAAATAGCCGAACTCCCAGCCCGGCTGCCACAGCAGGCCGACCAGCAGCGGAACCGCCAGGATACGCGAAAGCGTGAGGATATTTGGCAGGCTAAGCACGATCATTGCTATCGGCGATCTATCGCCCGAGTGCAAGCCCGTGTGGCGCTGCGGCCACAGTGCGCGCTGTCACATAACTGTCATCTAACTGTCATCGAAGCTGCACGAACCAAGCCTAGTGCGACTCCCGAAGCCAAGGGTCGGATCGGCCCGCGGTGCCCAACAGGGAAAGGGAATATCGTGAAGAAGTTTGCCAGTGCGTTGCTGATGGTCGGTGTGGCGGTTGCCGCTCAGCCGGCATTTGCCCGCAACAACATTCGCATTGTCGGTTCGTCGACTGTCTATCCGTTCACCAAGGCGGTGTCCGAGCGCTTCAATCAGGCCAACCCGCGCCTCCCGGCCCCGATCGTCGAATCGACCGGCACCGGCGCTGGCATGAAGCTGTTCTGCGCTGGCGTTGGCGCGAACTTCCCTGACATTGAAAACGCGTCGCGCCGCATGAAGGCGTCGGAAGCCAAGCAGTGCGCCGCCAATGGCGTGACGTCGGTCACCGAAATTCAGGTGGGTCTCGACGGTCTCGCGCTGGCCACCGCCAAGAATTCGCCGCTGACCGGTGTCAGCCTGCGCGACGTCTATATGGCGATTGCCAAGGCCCCGTTCGGCAAGCCGAACACGGCCAAGACCTGGAAGGACGTTAACCCGAAGCTGCCGGCGATCGCGATTCGCGTCTATGGCCCGCCGACGACCTCGGGCACGCGCTCGTCGCTTGAAGACCTGTTCATGGAACCGGTCTGCGCCTCGAACGCTGGTGTTGCGGCGCTCAAGAAGAGCAACGAAGCCAAGTATAACGCGATCTGTAAGGGTGTGCGTGAAGATGGCGCCTATATCAACGCTGGCGAGAACGACAATCTGATCGTGCAGAAGCTGGAAGCCAATGCCGGCACCGTCGGCCTGTTCGGCTATTCCTATCTCGAAGAAAATGCCTCGAAGTTGAAGGGCGTGTCGATCAACGGCGTCGCACCGACCTATGAGACGATTTCGAGCTTCAAATATCCGGGTGCCCGTGCGCTCTACATCTACGTCAAGAACGCGCATGCGCAGGCCATTCCGGGCGTGCGTCAGTTCATCGCTGGCTATGTGAACGAAGCTGCGTGGGGCCCGCAGGGCTATCTCGTCCGCTACGGTCTGGTGGCATCGCCCGCCAATGTCCGCGCCGCCGCCGCGAAAACCGCGACCACGCTGACGCCGCTCAACTTCGGCGTTCTCAAGTAAAAATATCCAAAGGGGAAAACACGTGAAGATCAATCACATTCACCTGATGCTGGGGGCCAGCCTTGCTGCCCTCGCCATGCCGGTCGCCGCCATGGCGCAGGACACCAACGCCGCCGCCGCGCAGCCGGAAGTCACCAGCGATGTCGTGCCGGATACGGACATCGATGCTGCCAAAAATGCCGACGCGTTGCTGATGGCGGCGCAGGTTGAGGCGCTGCAGGCTCAGATTAACGAACTGAAGAAGTCGATGACTGTCGCCAATCCGACTTGGAAGGGCGCGCCGCAGTGGGTCGATAAGGACGCGGGTTGGAGCTTCAAGCTTCGTGGCCGCTTCATGTACGACACGGCCTATATCTCGAACCCGGACAATTATGACGGTGCCTCGGGCAGCAAGGCGCTTGGCTTTGACAGCCGCGTTCGCCGCATGCGGATCGGTGTTGAAGGCGCGATGCCGGGTGGCTTCGGCTACAAGGCGGAAGTCGATTTCGCCAACGGTTCGGTTGGTTTTGGTGACGTGGTCATGAGCTACGCCCCGGCTGGCAAGCCTTGGTCGGTCACCATCGGTAACCAGGAATCGCTGGACGGTCTCGAACAGATGACGTCGTCGCGCTACAGCTCGTTCATCGAGCGCGCCGCGTTCAACGACGCATTCATCGACACGCGTCGCCTCGGTATCGTGTTCGGTCTGAAGAACAACGCGAACACCCTGCGTTTTGATACCGGCCTGTTCGCCGCCCACTCGATCGACAGCACGACCGATAACGATGGCTGGATCGGTGCCGCTCGTCTCGTCTATGCGCCGATGGCGCTCGGCGGTCAGCTGCACTTCGGCCTGAACTATCAGCACCGTGAGTTCTCGGGTAACCTGACCAACGGCACCACCACGACATCAGGCACTAGCAGTGCATCAGGTGCGCCGTCGAATAACCAGCTGGTCAAATATCGCGCGCGTCCGCAGTTGCAGACGACCGGCGAACGCTTCGTCGACACCGGTGATTTTGCCGCCAAGAGCGATGATGTGTTCGGTGCTGAATTCGTTGGCATCTTCAAGTCGTTGCACGTTGTAGCGGAAGGTCAGATGGTTAAGACCAACGCGTACAAGAGCGGTGAAGTGAACACGGGTCTTGATACCTACTTCCCGAGCAGCACCCCAAATGTTTCTGCTTATGCCCCGTCCGACGATCCCACCTTCTGGGGCGGCTATGTCGAAGTCGGCTACTTCCTGACCGGCGAAACGCGCGGTTACAAGAACGGCCTGTTTGATCGCACCAAGGTGCTCAAGCCGTTCGATCAGGGTGGCTGGGGTGCGTTGCAGATCAATGCACGCCTCGACTATCTCGATCTCGACTCGAAGAAGCTGAAGCGCGGTTGCACGCAGAACTTCACTTCGTCGACGCCGTGCACGCTCGCCAACAACCTGTCGAAGGGTGGCATCCAGATCGGCTATCAGACCAGCCTCGTGTGGTCGCCGATGGATTACTTCCGCTTCACGCTGCAGTATATCCACCTCAACGTGGAAGGTGGCCCGAAGCAGTCGTTGGTCAACCCGACCTCGACCGAGGCGTTGGACAAGCGCTCCTTCTCGGTCGACTCGATGGCCCTGCGCGCGGCCTTCGATTTCTAACCCCCGGCGGGCAACGCGGACCCTCCCCCGCGTTGCCCCCAAGGCGCAACATGGTCGCGTCACATTGGCGGTCGCCCCAGTTCGGGGCGGCCGCTTTTTTTGGGCTAGGGAGCAGTTGGGTGTGATGAGTTGGGGAATCTGTGCGCTTTGATAGGCAGCACCAATATTTGCCCGTAGTAAAATATTTTATGCATATATGATATATTAAATAATTAAATTGCAGTGTTTCATGGGGGTATGTCATGCAAAACTCATTTATCTATAGAATATAGATTTTACTTTTTTGATCTATTGGGGAAAATTTTGATAAATAATATTATAATATACGGATAAAATACCGAATATGTTAAAATATGGATGAAAGTGTGAGAAGTTTCGTTGTTGACGATCGCTGCCCTAATGTGTCGATATAGTGTGCCGCCGGGCGCAAGTGGCACAAGTTGCTCTAGAGGCGAAGTGGTCACGATGGCGGACCTTGTCTGCTACGTATATCGGCGTTGATCGCCTATTGGATAATACCGCTATGCAGGCAGCAGCTCTCGATGGGACGATCGAGCAGATGATCGCATGATATCCCGCGTCGGCCGGTGATTTTTTCTATATCCCTGCCGGCATGGTGCAGCAGGTATTAGCCTGATTGAAATCCAGCAAAATAGCGATATCATCTATCGTCTGTTTGATTATGGGCGGGCACGCGAATTGCATCTCGATGTCGGGTTAGTCTTGGCTATACGCGATAAGGGGGCTGCCGCCCACCGCTTGCGCTTGCCAGAATCGGGATGCGTCCAATTAGTCGACGGGCCACATTTCCGGCTTGATCGACTAGAGGGCCCATTATGTGATGAGTTCGCGGCGTATTCTGAGGGTCGACCGTTTCTGGTTATACCTTTGAGCGGCTAATTATTGGTTGCCGGCCAGTCTGTCATGTTAGGAAGTTGTACGTTTGTTTGTTCTTCTTTTGAGATAACTACTGAAGCATGCACGCAATATATTGTCGTTCATGCCACATAATTTTGCGTTAAGATCATATGCCATTGGAAATAATGACATGATGATTCATCGTTTTAATTAAATATTTTTAGTATTATTCGTTTTGGCGGACTGTACTTGAAATTACGACCGCCAGTTGTCGTATTTTCTTATGGGTCTATACAGTCCGCCGCTTTCGACCTGAATGGCGCCTCGCACCATCCCGAGTATCAGTAAAAATCTTTGTTTGCCCCGCTCTCATTTCAATCATCCGCCAGGAGCGCTGCGATCCGCCCATATCCCTTAACGCATCCAAGGCGACCCCCAGAACACGCTTAATTCTCGGCTGAACGATTTGCCTGACTCTGCGACGCAGGCGCTCGGATCGCCGGCCTAACCCCAATCCGGCTAAATGAACTGCTGTCGTGGAACTCGGGGTCCGTGCAGGGCTCTGATCTCGTCAAAATAAAATATCTCTCAAGTCATAAACCGTGACCATCAACGAATTCATAAAAAAGCCAATTTAAATTGGCTTGAGATCAGCTCCGACGGCCTAAAGGCGGGGTGTGTTCCAAAAAGGCCAATAGGTCAGTGTAGTAAGAAGTCTCCGTCAAGTCATGTGCGATACGTGGGCGTTCGCATAGTCCTACGGGAGGAGTAGAAAGAATGGCGTATTCCCAAGCTTCATCATTGTCGCAGGGTAGGTAAATTGTATTGTCGTTGCCCACTTCACGGTGGGCAGGAATATCCGATGCGATCGTTGGAACACCCATGGCGTTGCCCTCTAGCACTGGCAGGCCGAATCCTTCGGTAAATGTTGGGCACAACATACCTGCTGCTCCCAACACCAGCGCGGCAAGAGCAGGGCTGGACAGGCCCGAGACAACATGTACACGACGATACAAGCTAGGCCGCGCCGCCAGCGGTGCCAGAATACGATCGGAATCGAAACCGCGCGAGCCGACAATGACCAGATGGGGGGCCTGTGTATCCATGCGGTCTATTATGCGTTCCCAGACGCGGATGAGCAGTTCCTGGTTTTTGCGTGGTTCAATTGTCGAGACGACGACGAAATAATGTACATCGGCAAGATCCGGCAGACTAGTGCTAGCATGGAAGAAGGCTGACGGCAGGGGCAGGGCACGCACCATTCCAGGCAACTGAACCTGTTCTAGCCGCGCCATGGCACTGTCCACGCTCTTGCGCGAAAATTCGCTATTAAAGATCAGGCAATCGGCATAGCGAGCCGCGGTTTGGATCATGCGAGCATGGTGCGCTTCGGCACCCGATGGGACGAGGTGAGGATATTCAAGAGGTATCGCATCGTGCAGCATTATCGCGCAGGTAATATCCTGCCGCTTGGCGAGCCATTCATGAAAAATTGGCACCGCAAGACCGATCTGGCCGATGTTAAGGTAAGCTGCACCCTGCGGCACAGCCTGAATCGCGCTTTCACCCAGCGGAATTCCTGTCGATTGCAGCTGGGCGAGGAGCCGGACTGCCTTGCGCGCGAAAGAGAGGGGGGGGGGCTGTAGAACCCTGGCCGAATCCAATTCGGGCGGGACGGCATCGAAGGATACGCGCATTTGCTCAATTAGGCCGCATAGCCGTGCGTCGTGTTTTATATCCGTATCTTCGGCCCAGAGGTGTTGCAGATGGGCCAGCCAGCGCCGGACGATCCTCGCCGGGAAGGCCCGAACTCCCCATGGAGTCGGCAAGATACCGAGATTTGGGCTCGCGTCGTCGTCGAACACATGGCGCGCCATGGCCAGATCCACCCGGTCGACGCCGCGCGGAGTATAGAAGATTGGCCCGATGAAAAGGCGGGCCAAGTCATAGGCGATGACGCGCGGCACGATGAGGTCTCCGTAGAATTATGTTGGATGCAGGAAAGTGACCGCGAATAATATGAGCAACTTTTATTTGACGACGTTGCCTATGTTGACGATCGAGTAGGTCATAGACGAGACGATGTTTACGAATTTCTGTAAATCGGCGAGGGGCGCGTTGGAAACGTAGACAACGTCTTTATCTCGGATTGTAAAATCTTGCGCTACGAAGAAACTGGCAGGATCGCCAAGGTCGATCCGGTAGATAATGGGTACTTTCCCGTCTGCCGTATGGCGGGCCCCTGCTGACACGCTTATGCCGGGTGTCAGCGCATCTTCCATCCGGAATATGAAGACGCCGCGGACGTCGGCTCTCTCGTCGCGCAGACCGCCCACACGCCCGAGGGCCTGCGCCAGACTAATGCCACCGCCCTCAAAGGGCAGTTCGGCTTGTGCGGACGTGGCTCCCAGAGCGATGAAGCTGTAAGGCTGGAACAGGGCGGTTACCACGTCGTCGGCGCGCAGGTGCACATTTTGAGCGGGATCGCGGATAATCGCATCAAGCGGCATAGAGACAACAGTGCCCCCACGTGAGACCTGAATCGTGGTTTTGCCCACGGGTTGTTTTACGCCGCCTGCAGCCGCAATTGCATCCAGTAGTCTCTCTCCTCTTGGGGTCAGCGGCATCCGCCGATTGGCTATGACTTCCCCAATCACCGTGACAGTGCGGGCCTCATTGCGGACGAGCCGGACCACCGCTTGAGGTGCATGGGCCTTGCCGGTCAGGCGCTGGACGATTTCGCGTTCGATGTCGGCTGTGGTGCGATTCGCCGCCTTGATGGAGCCCACGAATGGCACAGTTACACGTCCATCGAGGCCCACTTCCTGTTGTGGTAGATTTGCGCCTTGCGCTATTAAGCCGTTGGCCATCGCGCGTGTTTCAAAGCCAGTGACACCGAATAAAACCGCTGGCGGCGCTTCCCACAAGGAGACGTCGATTACGTCACCCGGACCGATGATGGCTTCCTCTGGCAGGCTTTCCCCCAGAACTTCGGAAAACCGCATAGCTGCCTTTAGCGTGTTCATGCGCTGAACCATCTGTGTGTCGACATCGACGATCTGGATGGCGGTACTAGCCACCTGTTTGTGCGTAAGATGTGCGATGCTCGACGTCGCCGGCCCTGATGACCCAGCGCTGTGGCAGCTTGTTAGCGCTGGAATGGCCAAGCAAAGTGCCGCGGCGCGAGCCATGTACAGAGCATGATGGAGGTGCCGACGCCGAAAAGTGAAGTGTGTCATGGTTGGGAGGCCTGTGTATAGTTATGTCTGGAAGAAACAAGAAATGGGGTATCAAACCCCAACACTATTGTAGAATGTTTTCAGTCGTCCCTTGTATACTTCACTACTGAATCGGGCTGCCTGTTTCCGTCCCTGTTTTCCGAGGTCTGTGCGCAGGCCTTCGTCATTGTCCATCTTGCGGATAGCGGCGGCGATCTGGCGCACGTCGTACGGATCTACTAAGAGACCTGCATCCCCTGCGACTTCGGGAAGTGAGGATGTATGGCTCGTGATAACAGGCGTGCCAAGCGAGAGCGATTCCAGTACCGGGAGGCCAAAACCTTCATAAAGCGAAGGGAACAAGGTGGCCCGAGCACCCGCGATCAGCATAACTAGCATTTCACGCGGCATATAACCCAGCCAGATGATCCGCTTCCTGTTGTCAAGTGAAGTCAGTGACTTGAGAAGATTCACGTCCTTTTCGCCGCCCCAACCCGGCGCACCGACGATAACCAGCGGCGTCGTTGAAGAACTGCCGAGATAGGCCTCAAGCAGGCGGGCAATGTTCTTTTTCGGTTCGATGGCCCCGAAGAACAGAAAATATTCTCGCATCCCCACGCCCAGAAGACCTTCGATGTAGCGTGCGATTTCATCTTCCCCGATACCATCGAGCATTTTTCCGGTATCGCTCGACTGGTAGAGGTTGGTGACGCGGTTTTCATCGACGCCAAGAATTTCGATAATGTCGCGACGCGAGCATTCCGACACGGTCAGGATATGGTCAGCCCGATCAGTGATGCGCTTGCATAGATCATAATAGGCGCGCTTGCGGTCGGCTGTGGTGTAGGGCAGTCGCAGCGGCACAAGGTCGTGCAAGGTATAGACGTTGCAGGCGCCGGGTATTGTGATTGGTAGCGGGTAGGTCCAGTGCGCAACGTTGATGCCTTCAAGGCGCACCTTGGTAAAGGCGCCCGTCACATGGAACATGGCGTTGGAAGTGCGATAAAGATCGCGCACGTTCCAATAGTGCGTGCAAGCCAGTTGCAAAGAGGAAGGCAGGATCACCTGCCCGGAAAGCGAGACATTGTGCGCCGAGCGGTGCCGCAATGCGCCATGGATCGCCTGACCTGTCGCGCGGGTGAGGGCAAGGGGCGAAGGCTTCTGCGCCTTCATCGGATCACCTTCGACCAGCGCGATTTCGTTGAGGAGCGGAACTTTCGAATGTCCGGCCTTGGCACCGAAGACCACACCTACATCATGCCCCAATCCCGCCGCTGCAGCAGCGAGATTACGTCCATAGGTAGCTACACCCGTGCCGTGTTCGAGCGAGATGTTGAAGGCGTCGATGGAGAGTTTCACTTGAAGCTAGTCCCTCAAACTCGAACCACACTATGTGCAATAGTCATAAAGCTAATTTCCTAACTGTTACCCCAAACGAAGTAGTAACCCAAGGCTCAATCATTAGTTTGAGATGGTTGTCTTGACTGTAGGGTGGCATATCGATGTGTCGGTCAAGTGGTTGGTTTCCGATCTCGAAGTTGAGCGTAACTTCGTGCCCCAACGCCTGCAATCGGCCCGCAAGCTCTAGGAAATCGGAACGGCGGAACAAGACTGTGGAGGTGTTGTCCAGCGTCTCGCCATCCGAGCTGCAATTGAACTCGGTGGTGTGCACTGCGACCCCCCCGGGTTTCAGGCAATCGAGTGAGCGTTCAATAAATTGAAGGCCCTTATTGATTGAGCCGAGGTGTTCCAGCGCGCATGCGGACCAGCAGAAATCGAAGCCGGTCACATCTTCAGGTACAGCGTTCATGTCAAGCGAACGGAAAGAGACCAAGCGATTGAATTCATTGGGGGCACAGATCGCGCGGTTGTTAAGTGCGGCGAGATTACCTGCGTGTTGGGCAGTATCGACCCAGCCGAGCGCGACGGCCTCTTCGATCTGCAGGTCGGTCGCCAAGATTTCCACACCGCGGGCTGCTAGAACTGCCGAGATTGGTTCTTCGCCGACGCCGAAGCCGAGGCCCTTCATGCCCGGCGCGATCATGCCGTTGCGTGCGAGCGCTTGGAGGATGTAGCAGAACTCCCACTGTTTGCGGTGCATGCGCGGTTCCTCGCGGAACTGCGCGCACCACCAAGCATAAGCGGGATCTGTCATCTGCGACTGGGTACAGGCCTGGGAGACTGGGTGAACCAGGCTCGGCTCACCGGAGACGACAAGGTGCGCCTTCGTCGAGCGTTCAGGCATTCTAAAAAGGGTTTTGATCATGCCGTGGCTACCTCCACGTTGGGCCAGCCTACTGGAGGTTTCCATTGAATCAATTCCTTAAAGTCTGCGTAGGCGAGTTCGAAATCGTCATAGAGCGTCAACTTAGCATCGTGCAGAACTGCCCATCGTGAGCAGTTATCGCGGACATAAGCGGCATCGTGGGAGATGATCACCATTGCCCGGTCTCCGCGTTTTTCGAAAAGTTCAAAATTGCACTTGTCGTGGAAGCGGGCATCGCCGACCGAGGCGATCTCATCTATCAGGAAGCAGTCGAATTCGATAATCATCGAAATGGCGAAGGCGAGGCGAGCCTTCATACCCGAGGAATAGATCCGCACTGGCTCACGCAGGTAGGGGCCTAACTCGGCGAATTCCTCGACAAAGGCGAGATTGCGTTTGAAATCTTGGCCGTAGATGCGGCTGATGAAGCGCACGTTGTCCTGCCCGGTGAGCTGGTACTGAAACGCTCCGCCGAAGGCCAGTGGCCAAGAGACTGACATATGCCGCTCGATCTTGCCACTGGTCGGCTTTTCTGCGCCGCTGATCAGACGCGCCATGGTCGACTTGCCGGCACCATTGCGCCCCAATACGCCAAGCCGCTCCCCCATGGATAGCTCAAAGCCGACGCCGTCAAGAACCAGCTTCTCGCCAAAGCGGGTGGGGTATACCTTGCGGATATTGTCGAGGCGGATTGTGCCTTTCATTCCGGAACCACCCGAGAGGCCAGCTTACGTACCTGCAGCATTGCTAAAACGGATAGGACTAAGCAGAAGGGCAGGACATAGGATAAATCGTAATGTGCCCGCGCCCGTGTGCCAAAATAGCCTTCGCGCACCATTTCAACCCCGTGTACCATCGGAATCCACAATACCACTTCTTGCGCTGCCCGCGGCAGCGCATCTACCATGAAGGCCGAGCCAGAAAGCGGAAAAATCAGGTACGAGGCGGGGTGCCATAACTTATCGATCAGTTCATTCTCATGGGATAATGCGCCTAACCATATCGCCAATGCTGAGCCAAACCAGGCGATTATCAGCCAGCCGCCGATGACCTCAAGCAGGTCTTGTGGTGGTTCGAGCCAACCAATAGAGATGAACAACACGCTTAACACCGTGAACGAGATGGTTGCTCCCCCGAACTCAAGCATCAGCCGTGCGAGGTAAATGTCGAGTACCCGGATGTTGCGATGGTAGAGTAAGGATAAATTGGCCCATAGTGCCCCAATGCACCTGCCGGGCATGTTGCGCCAGAGGAGGACGCTGGAATAGCCGGTCAGTGCGAAGGCCACGATGGGCAAGTCGCTGCTGCCATGAACCGACTTGGTCGCCGTCCACAGTGCAGTGACTCCCAACGTGAAGATCATTGGTTCGACGAAAAGCCATAGGAAGCCTATGTTATGGCGCCCAAACCGCGTAAGTACTTCGCGCATGAAAAGAGCGCCTAGTACGCGGCGCTGGACGCGCAGACAATCTCGCAAGCTCGGGTTCTCGATATGCTCCAGAGCCATCAGTCCTGATGTTCCTTGATACCGGCTAACAGGGTGGTCAGCACGCCCCAAGCCAACAGCCCTAGGATGAATGTGGCGAATATGCTGCGCAGGCGTCGGGGTTCTAGCGGATAATCGGGCAGGTTTGGCTGGGAAATACGCTCGACATATGAGTGCTTCTTACGCGCCTCCACCTTAGCCTCTTGTAGGGAGGCTAGGGCGACTGCGAGCTGCTTATCGGCAACCTGGGAATTGATCTGGAGTTGTTGGTATTGTACCGCCGCCGAGGATAGCGAATTGCGCCCGCCGGCTAGGCCTGCTGATTGTGCTCTGATTTCCTTCTCGATGCTCTGAACCTGTGTGCGAACGGCGGGAATCTGAGAATTTTCCGGAGTATAAGCTTGGAGTTGAGCCAAGCGCGCGCGCGAAGCAATCAGTTCGTCTTGCAGCTTGGCAATCATCTGAAGACCGATTTGGGATTCCATTTGCGGATCTACCAAGCCTTGCGAATTGCGATAGCGCGAGAGCTCGACAGCGGCCTCTCGCGCACGGGTCTTCGCTTCTTCGACTTCAGCGGCCGCAAGCGCAATTGTGTCACGACGGCTGCGGGAATTCAGTCTATTTACGAGGGATTCCGAATGCTCCAAAATTTTTAGGTTTATAGCTTGGGCTTCAGTAGGTGAGAAGGCGTGCACAATCAGCCGCGTAACACCTGTTACCGAGTCGGTCTCTATCAGGACCTTGCCTTCATAGTAATCGAACAGATGTTCTTCTGTATTTTTTCGAAATGGGCCACCGAAACGGTCGAACCATGAAATATCGGTGTTGCCGTATGCTTTGGTCAGTAGGTGTTGGCGCTCTAAGTCGTTTACTGCATCTCTAGAGCGGACATATTCGATTACAGACGAGGTTTCATCAGAGGCCATGTTGCCAGCCAAGCTGCCAATACCGGCGCTCCCCAATATGGCCCCCAGTGCGGACGTCTGACCTTTGCCAGCACTTCGAACCACGAATCTCGATTCCGAAATATAGACGTCTGATGCCAATATTCCGAAATAAAAGATCGCGACCAGTGTTGGTGCCACGACTGTGAGCCATAAGACAGGTGGAAGTTTTTTCAGAAATTTCAGCACTGTGAATATCCACTCGATAAAGCATTGTCCTTGGAGCGTTGAGATCTATCCAAGGGTCGCCGGGCTGTTTGAATGGAGAGGGCTGCATTACGTCCAGCGAGCGGGAAGAAATTTGAACGAGTCACGTGAAGGTCGTGAGCCACTGGCGCATCGAGTTGGAGGTTGGGCCGGTATTTCGGATATGAAGGTAGCCGGCTTATCTGGTTTGATAGGGTTTGCTTCCTCTTGGCAGCCTGCTTGGGTTCGGCTTTTCTACCAAGGCCACTGAACCGGCTAGCGCGCGCCGCGATGTCAACAGGCGTGTTTGGGCAGATTTGCATGGAAAGTCGAACACATCCTTGCCCGCCATGGTGGTCAAGTCGGCAGTCGGTGTGTCTGAGCTTACAGCAGGCGGATGGTGCGGCATCAATCGGCATCGACCGATCAGGGTGGAAGGCGGGAGCGTAAGTTGATATATCCTCATAGATCAGCTGTAGCGGTTCGATAGAATATCGAACGGCCTGAAAAAACGATGCGATTCCCAACACTGTCATTGCAAGGATACTCTTCTGTTCCTACCGGCTAGGGACGACTGTTTCGTTCATTATTTATGGCGTACGGGTGGATCTTCTATGGCTAATCTCCTGGCTGTCCTGATCGCCTGCACCCCGCCTGTGAGAAGCATTAGAATGGCCAATGTGATCATAATAGTGTCATAAAATGTCAGAGTATTCTCGCCCCACTTAATAGCGGGCAAGGGTAGCGTCATGACTGCTAGAGTGCAGGCTACAGCCAGTATTCGGATTTCGGTCGGTCCGATGCCGTTGAAGCTAATGCGAAAGACCCCAGATGTAATACAAGTTACCATCGATAATATGACCAGAAGGTAATAAGCAATCAACAGCAAAAGGCTGCTTGTAAAGTGAGCGTAGGGCGACAGGCCGATTCCCATGATGATCAGCCCAATAGCTAGTGTGTCAGTCATGTGATCAAGGAAAAATCCATACTTAGGCCTTTCGGCCTTCAGGTGGCGAGCTAGCGAACCGTCAAGGCTGTCACCCAACCAGTTGATGGCGATACCGGCAATCGACAACCAGAGCCACTTCGCGCCATGATACGAGAGTAAATAGCCGTAAAACGATAATGCAGACCCTAGTATGCCGAACAATGTAAGCATATCGGACGTTACCCAAGAGGGTAAAATCTTGCAAAGCCAAGCAAGTAGCTTGCGTTCGTAACGGCCTAAATATGTATCATTTTCGCGCTCATACTTCACGATAGGAGGGGCTCTCTACAAATGGTTTGAGATCCGATGGATTGTAATTATTCTTATGTCAACGCATGATGTGTTGTAAATGGTACATATGCGAACCATTAGTGATTTTCGAAATATTTAATTATTTTCGGCGGGCCTCACTTGCACTTTTGCCGCCCTCCGCCACCACCCAGCGGATCGCATTTTCGACCAGTCGGCGGTAGATCGGGTTGTCATAGGTGACGTCGTCATCGCCCGGCTGGAGGTAGACCAGCGGGCTGTTGCCCGCCCGCTTGGTCCAGCCGATCAGGTTCGATCCCTCGGCATGCGCCCAGCCGTCATTGCAGAACATCTTGCCCTTGAGCGCGAGGTCCGCCGAATAGAAATTCTCGGCCACGAAGCGGTGGCGCGCGCGCAGCAATGGGGTCAGGCCCCGTTCGTAGATCTCGCCGAGATAGAGTTCGTCCTTCATCGCGAAGGTCGCCGGGATGCCCGCCATCACCGGATGATCGGGGGCGACGACCTCGGCGATATAGTCGACGCCGTGATGATAGCCGGAGTCCGGCCTCTGCTCGCCGTGCAATAGGCTGGGGCGATAGAGGAAGGTGCCGCCCAGCGCCTCGCCATATTCTGGCCAGGCGGGCCAGCCGGCGATGGCGTGGTGGAGCGCGACAATGCCCTTGCCCTGTTCCAGCAACGCCCGGAAACCGGCGCGGAATGGCTCGCCCGGATCGACGATGCGCAGGCCCTCGGTGTCCAGCCGGGTGAAGTCCAGCCCCGGCATGTCATAGAGCACCAGCGCGTCATAGGGCGCCATGCCCTCCGGGTTCATCAACTGGGCGGCGGCGGGCTGATCGACCATGGTGGCGCTGATCTCTGGCATGGCCTGAAAAATCGCATCCACGGCGTTGCGGTCAAAGGCATGGCCACGCACGGCAACAAGCACGTTGATCGGGCTATTGTATTTGATCATCGGCATGGCGCGCTCCTGCGGGGTGGTGGTTGGGGATATCAGCATATTCGCCGCCAATGCAGAACTGCGAAAATGTCGGGGGCGTATTTTTCGGCTGCGCGATACACCGGATGGACGGCGAGGCGCTTGATCTGCATCATGGTCCGCATGGCCGCGACAGGCGTAGCTTTCGTCGACGGCAATCAGCCTTGGGTGGCCGACCCACCCGACAGGGGAGAAAGACAATGAAATCACTCGTCTTGAACGCGCGGCAGGATGCCGGTTTCGAGGCGCGGCTTCAGGTCGCGCTGGATATCTGCCGGGCCACCAATGGTCATTTGAGTGGCGTCTTTGCGCCGCCGATCGAAAGTGCGGTTGCCTTGGGCGATGCGCTCGCGACGGTCGAACTGTTGCGGGTGGTGGAAGGGCAGGAGCAGCGCGCGCGCGACGCGGTCAAGGCGCGCTTGGCGGCCGAAAATGTGCCGTGGGACTATATCGCATCGACCCAGGCCATCGCCCCGGCGCTCGCGGGCTTGGGTGCGCTGGCCGATCTGATTGTGCTCAGCCATCCCGGCCATGGCGCGCCCGCGCCATTTGAAAGCGGGATCATCGGCGACGTTGTCATGAGCGCCCGGACGCCGGTCCTTGTCGTGCCGGATGAGGTGCGGGGATTTAATCCGGCGGCGCCGGTTGTGATGGGCTGGAACGGATCAGTCGAAGCGGCCCGCGCCTTGAAGGCGGTGGCCCCCTTGCTGCATCTGGCGACGGGGGTGCACCTCGTCGCGATTGACGAGGGGCGCGAACGGCCCCTGCCTGCGACGATGGCCGCCGCCTATTTGGCGCGGCACGGCGTCGCCGCCGAAATCCATGCGCGTGCCGCGCCCAAGGCGGGGGTCGCGGCGGCACTAGTCGGCACCGCGCGTGAGCTTGGCGCCAGTTGTCTGGTGATGGGGGCGTTCGGCCACAGCCGGCTGCGCGAATTTTGGTTTGGTGGTGTCACCCGGTCGATGATCGATGGGGTGGCCATGCCCACCATCTTTGTGCACTGATGGCAACTGATGGCAAAGGAAAGGGAGGCCGGATCGGCCTCCCCTAATTGATTAAAGCACATATTTACTGAGGTCGGTGTCGCGCGCGATGCTGGCCAATTGGGCGTCGACATAGGCCCCGTCGATCGTGATGCGGCTGCCTTTGCGGTCCTCGGCATCGAAGCTGACATCTTCCAGCAGCTTCTCCATCACGGTCGACAGTCGCCGCGCCCCGATATTCTCGATGCTTTCGTTGACCTCCGCCGCGACGCGCGCAATGGCGCGGATGCCGTCGTCGGTGAACGCGATGTCGACGCCTTCCGTGCCGATCAGGGCGCGATATTGCTCGGTCAGGCTGGCGCGGGTGTCGGACAGGATGCGGACGAAATCATCCTCGGTCAGGCCCTGCAATTCGACCCGGATCGGCAGGCGACCCTGCAATTCGGGCAGCAGATCGGACGGCTTGGCGACGTGGAAGGCGCCGGACGCGATGAACAGGATATGGTCGGTCTTCATCGGGCCATATTTGGTCGCGACGGTCGTCCCCTCGATCAGCGGCAGCAGGTCGCGCTGCACGCCTTCGCGGCTGACGGAGCCGCCGCGCACGTCGCTGACCGCGATCTTGTCGATCTCGTCCAGAAAGACAATGCCATTGGCTTCTGCATCCGCCAAGGCGGTGCGGCTGACCTCGTCCTGATCAAGCCGCTTGTCGGCCTCTTCCTCGACCAGCTTGGTCCAAGCGGCGGGCACCGTCAGCTTGCGGCGCTTCAGATTTTGCTGGCCGAATGCCTTGCCCATCATTTCGCCCAGATTGATCATGCCGATGCCGCCGCCGCCGCCCGGAATTTCAAATGGCGTCTGGGGCGCGGCGTCCAGCTCGATCTCGATTTCCGCCGTGGCGAGATGGCCATCATGGAAGCGCTGGCGGAACGAGCTGCGCGTTGCTTCCGATGCGTCCTTGCCGCACAGCGCATCGAGCAGGCGGTTCATCGCCGCCTCTTCGGCCTTGTCCTTGACGGCGAGGCGGCGGCGTTCTTTTTCGAGCCGGATCGCTTCCTCCACCAGATCGCGGGCGATTTGCTCGACATCGCGGCCGACATAGCCGACCTCGGTAAATTTGGTCGCCTCGACCTTGACGAATGGCGCATCGGCCAGCTTGGCCAGTCGGCGCGAGATTTCGGTCTTGCCGCAGCCCGTCGGCCCGATCATCAAAATATTCTTTGGCGTGACCTCGTCGCGCAGGTTGTCGGGCAGCCGCTGCCGCCGCCACCGGTTGCGCAGCGCGACCGCGACCGCCTTTTTGGCCTCGGTCTGGCCGACAATATGTTCATCCAGGGCGGCAACAATGGCCTTGGGGGTCAAATTCTCGTTCATTGTCACTCTTTTCTCGCCTCCCTGACGTGGGAGCGGTGCGATCAACCTTCGGTCGCCAGCGTCTCGATGGTGAATTGCTCGTTGGTATAGACGCAGATGTCGGCGGCGACTTTCATCGCCTTTCTGGCCTGCACTTCGGCGTCCTGTTCATATGCCTGCAGCGCCCGGGCGGCGGCGAGGGCGTAATTGCCGCCCGATCCGATCGCGGCAATGCCGTCATTGGGTTCAAGCACATCGCCATTGCCGGTCAGGATCAGTGTCACCTCCTTGTCGGCCACGATCATCATCGCCTCAAGGTTGCGCAGATATTTGTCGGTGCGCCAATTCTTGGCCAGTTCGACCGCCGCGCGCATCAGCTTGCCATGATGTTTTTCGAGCTGGGCTTCCAGTCGTTCGAACAGGGTGAAGGCATCCGCCGTCGCCCCGGCAAAGCCGCCGATGACCGATCCATTGCCCAATGGGCGGACCTTGCGGGCGTTCGGTTTCATCACCGTTTGGCCCATGGAGACTTGGCCGTCGCCGATGACGACGACCTTGCCGTTCTTGCGCACGGAGAGGATGGTCGTGCCGTGCCACGTCATGGTATCGCTCATGGTCGGCGATATGGGGAGCGGTTCGCGACCCTGCAATGGGGTGGGCGATGAAATCATCGCGCAGCGCGCAGAGCCGGTCGCCCCCTTGTGCCGAGGCCCGGCTTTCATTAGGTTGGGCACCAAGTACCGGCGGCAGTCTCTGCTGATGACCGGATTTGACGTGAGTGGAATGAACATGGCCAAGGCGCTTTCGGACGCCAGTGGGAGCCGGCCGGGCTTATCCGGTGGCAGCGCTCCCCCCGTTTTTGAGCCTCCCGGCCGTCCCGGCGGGGAATATTCGGTCAAGCGCGCCTATGCCGCCATCGACCTTGGCACCAATAACTGTCGCTTGTTGATTGCCCGTCCGACGTCGGATGGCTTTGTCGTCGTCGACAGTTTCTCCCGCATTGTCCGCCTTGGCGAAGGGCTGGCCCGTACCGGCAATCTCAATGACGCCGCGATTGAGCGCGCGGTTGGCGCGCTGGCCATCTGCGCCGATAAAATGCGCCGCCGCCCGGTCCATCTGGCCCGCTCGGTGGCGACCGAGGCCTGTCGCCGCGCCGCCAATGGCCGCGATTTTGTGGGCCGGGTGTTGCGGGAAACCGGTATTGCGCTCGACATCATCAGCCCGGCTGAAGAGGCTCGGCTCGCGGTCATGGGCTGCCATGCGCTGCTGGAGCCGGGCGACGGCCCGGCGCTGATCTTCGATATTGGCGGGGGGTCGACCGAATTGATCCTGGTCGATACCGGGCGGGTGTCGCGCCAAGGCCATCCCGATATTCTTAGCTGGTATAGCGCCCCTTGGGGTGTGGTGTCGCTTTCCGAACATGAAGAGGGCGAGGCCGAAACTGCCGAGGGGAGGCTGGCCGCCTATCGCCGGATGCGCGAATTGGTGCAGCAGAGCTTTGCCGATTTCGCCCTGAGCCTGCCGCGCGGCATCAGCCCGTTGCGCTTGCTTGGCACCAGCGGCACGGTGACGACGCTGGGCAGCTATTTCCTCAACCTCCCGGTTTATGATCGGCGCGCGGTTGACGGGTTGATGGTGGGGTCGGAACAGATGCGCGCGATCTGCCGCGAACTGGCGGGCATGTCATGCGCCGAACGCTCGCTCTTGCCGTGCATTGGCAAGGACCGGGCCGATCTGGTGGTCGCGGGCTGCGCCATTTTGGAGGCGATCATCGACCTTTGGCCGGCGGAGAGACTGGGCGTCGCGGATCGCGGCATTCGTGAAGGCATATTGCGCGGGATGATGCCCGGCGGAATGGGACGAGCATGAACAACCGCACATTGACCGGCAAACAGCGGGTGAAAACCGCCCGCAAGCGCACGGCGGCATCGACCCGCTGGCTCGAACGCCAGCTCAACGATCCTTATGTCCGCCGCGCCAAGGCCGAGGGCTATCGTTCGCGCGCGGCCTATAAGCTGATCGAGTTGGACGAGCGCTTCGGCCTGCTCAAGGGCGCGCGACGCGTTGTCGATCTGGGGGTGGCGCCGGGCGGCTGGACGCAGGTCGTGCGCCGGCAATTGCCGAACGCGACCGTGGTCGGCATCGACCTGTTGCCGACCGATCCGATCGAGGGCGCGGTGTTGATGGAAATGGACTTTATGGACGATGCGGCGCCGGGCCTGCTCGCCGACGCGCTGGGCGGTGCGGCGGACCTCGTCTTGTCCGACATGGCCGCCAATACGGTGGGCCATGCCCAGACCGATCACTTGCGGACGATGGGACTGGTCGAGGCGGCGGCATTATTTGCCGGCGACGTGCTGCGGCCGGGCGGGGCGTTTGTCGCCAAGGTGCTGGCGGGCGGCGCGGACAATGATCTGGTCGCGATGCTCAAGCGCATGTTCACCACCGTCAAGCACGCCAAGCCGCCTGCCAGCCGCAAGGAATCGTCGGAATGGTATGTGATCGCACAGGGCTTCAAAGGCCGCGAAACCGGGCCTGAATAAGCGCACCAGTCGGCGGGGGATGCTGAACCCAGTTCAGCATGACGACGCCTGGGGTGAGGGGTGTGGCACCTAGGCGGCGTCAGATTTCCATGCCGACGACCCAGCCACTGGCCCAGGCCCATTGAAAATTATAGCCGCCGAGCCAGCCCGTCACATCCACGCCTTCGCCGATGAAGTGCAGGCCGGGCAAGTGGCGGGCGGCCATGTTGCGGGAGGACAGGCCGGCGGTGTCGATCCCGCCGATGGTCACTTCCGCTTTGGCGAAACCCTCGGTGCCATTGGGGTGGAAGGCCCAGCCGCTGAGCTGTTGGCCCGCCGATCTGAGGGCCTTGTCGGGCAGGTTGCCGAGTTCGCGCGGCAGGTTGAGCCGTTCGGCCAGCACGCTGGCCAGCCGCTGCGGGAGATGATCGCCCAATACGGCAGGCAGCAAGGCGCGCGGCCGCGCTTGTTTGGCGGCGATGAGCAGGGCGCCCGCGTCTTCGCCGGGGAGGAAGTCGATGGCAATGGGCTGGCCGTGCCGCCAATAAGAGGAGATCTGGAGGATCGCCGGGCCGGATAGGCCGCGATGGGTGAAGAGGCTGGCTTCCTCGAACATCGCCTTGCCACAGCTGACGCGGGTCATGGTCGCGACGCCCGAGAGGTCGCGGAACAGCAGTTCCTCGCCGCCGAGTGTGAGCGGCACCAGCGCCGGGCGCGGTTCCACCACTTTCAGCCCGAACTGGCGCGCGAGATCATAAGCATAGCCGGTCGCCCCCATTTTCGGGATCGAGGGGCCGCCGGTCGCGATGACGAGGGACGGGGCCAAATGATCGACCCCGTTGATGGTCACCCTAAACCGCCCGTCGGCATGGCTGATCGCGCTCACGCCATGGCCGAAGCTGAAACGCACATGGGGCGGGCAGGCGCGCAGCAGCATGTCGACGATCTGCCGGGCCGAGCCGTCGCAGAACAACTGGCCCAGCGTCTTTTCGTGCCAAGCGATCCCGGCGGCATCGACCATCGCGATGAAATCATCGGCAGTGAAGCGACCCAGCGCGGATTTCATGAAATGCGGGTTGTGGGAGATGTAGCGGTCGGCCTTGGCACCCACATTGGTGAAGTTGCAGCGCCCTCCGCCCGAAATCAGGATCTTCTTGCCCGGCTCATCGGCATGATCGACCACCAGCACGCGCCGATCCCGCTGACCGGCGACGCCTGCGGCCATCAGCCCGGCGGCACCTGCTCCGATGATGATCGCGTCATGGTTGAACATCTGGTTTCCCGATAGGAGGGGCGCGGGGCAGGGCCACGAAAAAGGGGGAAGGAAGGTTGCCCTTCCTCCCCCCTTGTCAGCCTGCCTGTCCATCGCGGTCAATCATGACGCGGCGATGGTCGGACGTGGACCGTTGGCGTGTCAGCCGATCCGGAACAGGTCGATGTGCAGCGGGCGATCGTTCACCGGGTGGAACTGCAGGTCCTTCGGCAGCGTCCGGATCGATTCGCCATTCACTTCAACCAGGATTTCGCTGTCGAAGAAGGTACCCGTGTTGAGGTACTTGATGATCAGCTTCTCTTCGAGATGAATCGAAATCGGATCCTTGTTGTTGCCGTAAATCACGGCGGGAACACGGCCTTGCTTGCGCAGTTCACGGGAGGCTCCCTTGCCAGCCCGTTCGCGAAGCTCAGCCGACACGGTCAGCACGTCGCTCATATCTAATCTCCAATATATCCAAATTCCCACCACGCCTCCAGGGATGACCATGTCGGGAAGTCGCGCCGCATAGGGCAAAACAGGCATAAATGCAAATATCGGCCACGATGATGCAGAAATTCGGGCCGCCGACCGGTTTTCGCTTGCAATGACTGGCTGATATCCCCGATTCATGGTTTTCGACCTATTTCCCGCGAACGACGGATACACATATGCAGCTTGACGGCCTGACACCCACCGCCCAGCCTGATCTTTCCCAGATGATGTCCCCGATCCACCTGTTTATGCAGGCGGATATCGTGGTGAAATTCGTGATGCTCGGCCTTGTGCTGGCGAGCATCTGGACGTGGACGATCATCATTCGCCATGCCACGCATTTCGGCAAGACGAGTAAGGCGAACGAGCAGTTTGAACGCGATTTCTGGAAGGCGGACGATATCGACCGTTTCCACGAGGATCGTGGGCGGGACGATCTGCCGTCGGTCAAGGTGTTCGCGGCGGCCCTGTCGGAGTGGCGGCGCTCGACGACGGGCAAGGCAATCGACAAGGACGGGATCCGTACCCGGCTCGCCACGGCGATGGGCGCGGCGATTGCGGCCGAGGTCGACCGGCTGAGCGACCGCATCAATATGCTGGCGACCATCGGTTCGGTTGCGCCATTTGTGGGCCTGTTCGGCACGGTGTGGGGCATTATGCGCAGCTTCACCGATATCGCGGGCCAGCAAAGCACCAGCCTTAACGTCGTCGCCCCCGGCATTGCCGAGGCGCTGTTCGCGACGGCACTGGGTCTGTTTGCGGCGATCCCGGCGGTCATCGCCTATAATCGCATCACCCATAGCCTGAACCGGCTGGAGGCGCGGCTTAACCGCTTTGCCGATGGGTTCCACGCCACGCTCTCGCGCGAACTCGATCAGGAGCGATAAGCCATGGCGATGGGGCCACTTCCTTCCCAGCGCCATCGGGGGCGTCGCGCCCCGATGGCAGAGATCAACGTCACGCCGATGGTCGACGTGATGCTGGTGCTGCTGATCATTTTCATGGTGACGGCACCCTTGCTGAACGCTGGCGTGCCGATTGAACTGCCGGACAGCCGTGCCGCCGCGCTTGATCAGACGCCTGACAAGCCGGTCCAGCTCTCGCTGGACGATCAGGGGCGGATATTTCTCGATGAGCAGGAAATCCCGCTCGCCGCCCTGCCGGAACGTCTTTCGGCTTTGTCCCAGCGCGGCGCGCCGGGTGGACCGCAGGTCTATCTGCGGGCTGATCGGGCGCTTGATTATGGCCGGGTGATGCTGGTGATGGGTGAACTCAACCATGCCGGGCTGCGCAAGATTTCGCTGGTCACGACCGGCAATGCAGACGGAGAGGCGGCCCAGTAATGGATCGCGCCGAAGCGAGAAGCATCGGAATTTCGGTTGTCGGCCATGCGCTGCTGTTGGCGGCGCTGACCTTCGGCCTGATGCAGCGCAGCCTGCCCAGCCTGCCGCTCAACGAGCCGGTGGAGGTGTCGCTGGTCGATGAGGTGGGGCTGCAATCGGCCGCGTCGGTGATCAATCCGGACCCGGCAACCAGTCGCGCGCCCGAATTGGGCAAGCCGGAAGATGCGCCGCCGCCCGAACTGGCGCCGGCCCCGGTGCCGCAACTCGCGCCCAAGCCGCTGCCGCTCAAGCCTGCCGAAAAACCCGCACCAGCACCAACGCCCAAGCCGGTGCCAGCGGCCAAGCCGGGCAAGGCAGACAGCAAGGCGGGGACTAGCCCGAATTCGACCGCGAAGAAGCAGACCGGCGCGCTGTTCGGCAATGACTTTCTGAAGGGCATGAGCGACAAGCCCTCGAAATCGACCAATGCCGCGCCCAAGGCGGCGACGCTTGGCGCACAGGATCTGACCAATATCCAGAGCGTGATCGCCCGCCGTATTCAGCCTTGCGCCAACACGCGGCGTAATCCGGGGCCGGGGGCCAGCCGGATCAAGACCAAGCTACGCTTGCGGTTCAACAAGGATGGCTCGCTGGCGGCGCGCCCGGTGCTTGTTTCCCAAGGCGGGGTCGACGGCGACAATCTCCGTTATGCCGATCGTGTATCCGACCTTGCCATTGGTGCGGTGGTCGAATGCGCGCCGATTACCGGCCTGCCGCCGGAACTTTATAAGACTGAAAACGGCCAGGGGTGGAACGACATTTTCTTCAATTACCAACTGCCGAACTGATGTGGCGGGGCGGGGCGAAATGGCGCGCGCGGTGCCTGCCGATGTCGTTCATCCTGCTTTCAGCCTGTGCCGGGCAGCCTCCGGTCGCGATGCCGATATCCGATCCCTTGACCGTGCAGGCGACTGCGCCGCAGCCTACTGGCCCCGACCCGGTTCAGTTGCGCGCGGTTATTGATCGGATCGGGCAGCAGGTCCGGCGCTGCTATCGCACGCCGGTTCGCCTGTCGGCGGCGCGCCAGATCGTGACCGTGATGCAGGTGCGTTTTGGCCCTGATGGCATGTTGGCCGCGATGCCGCTTGTCGCCGGGCAGAGCGGCATCACGCCCGAGGGTGCGCCTTATGCCGGGGTGATGGCGGAAGCGGCGCGCACGGCGATTATCCGTTGCACCCCCATTGCCGCGCCGGTCGAACTGCACCAGAATGGCTGGAGCGAACTTTATCTGACATTCAGTCCGAAGGGATCGGCATGAATAAGGGAGCGGACATGATCGTGACATGGCGGAACGTGATGCGAGGGCTGACACTGGGCCTGCTGGCGGCAACAGGGGCAGGCACGGCCTTTGCCCAGCCGATTGAGGTCGATGTCGTGGGCGGCATTTCCGATCCGATGCCGATTGCGGTGCCGGTCATGCCCACCCCGGCCAATGCGCCGACCGCCGCCGGTGATACCGCGACACTCGGCCAGCAATTGGCCGAGGTGATCGCCAATGACCTGAAGGGCAGCGGCCTGTTCGCGCCGCGCGGCCCATCCGGCATTGCGCCGGTCGGGATCGAGCAGGTGACTGCCCCCGATTATCCCTATTGGGCGCAGACCGGGGTGCAGGCGCTGGTGTCGGGCTATGTGAAGGCCAATGGCGATGGCACGCTCACCATCGGATGCTATCTTTATGACGTCTCGGCCCGCAATGAATTGAAGCGCGACGGCTTCGTCGTCGCCCCGTCCGCTTGGCGGCGGGCGGCGCATAAATGCGCTGATCTGGTTTATGCTCGGCTGACGGGCGAAGGCCCCTATTTCGATAGCCGGGTCGTCTATGTCTCGGAAACCGGGCCAAAGCAGAACCGCCTCAAGCGGCTTGCGATCATGGATCAGGATGGCGCAAACCACCGCTTCTTGACCAATGGCCAATCGATCGTGCTGACGCCGCGCTTTGCGCCCAATCGCCAGCAAATCGTGTATATGAGCTATTTGCAGGATCGCCCGCGGGTGTTCGTCTACGACCTCTCGACCGGCAAGCAGCGGCTGATCCTTGACCAGCCGAACATGACCTTTGCCCCGCGCGTGTCGCCGGACAGTCAGTATGTCGTGTTCTCGATGGCGGTCGGTGGCAATACCGACATTTATCGCGTCCCACTGGCGGGTGGCGCACCGCAGCGATTGACGTCCAGCCCCGGCATCGACACGGCCCCCAGCTATTCGCCTGACGGCAGCCGGATCGTGTTCGAAAGCGACCGGGGCGGCAGCCAGCAAATCTACGTGATGGACGCGAATGGCGGCAATCAGCAGCGCATCAGCTTTGGCGGCGGTAAATATGGCACGCCGGTCTGGTCGCCACGCGGCGATTTGATCGCGTTCACCAAGCTTGGCGGTGGCTTCAATGTCGGGGTGATGACCCCAGATGGCGGCGGAGAGCGGGTGCTGACCCATGGCTGGCAGGATGAAGGGCCAAGCTGGTCGCCCAATGGCCGGGTGATCTCCTTCTTCCGCACCGCCCAAGGTTCGGGCAAGGCCGACCTCTGGACGGTCGACCTGACCGGCGCGAATGAACGCCGCACCCCGACGCCGCTGGATGGTTCCGATCCGGGTTGGGGTCCACTGTTGCCCTAAGCTGATTTTATAGTATCTTACCCTATCCCCAGTTTGAGGAGATTAGTCATGACGTTCAAGATGATCAGCCGTCTGGCCCTGGTGGCCGCCATTGGCCTGACCGCCGCCTGCGCCAAGAAGGAGCCGCCGCAGCTGCCGCCCGCGCCGCAGGATACGCCGCCGCCGGTCGTTGAAACGCCCCCGCCCCCGCCGCCGAGCGGCCCGACCCCGGGTTCGAAGGAAGACTTCCTTGCCCAGGCCGGTTCCGACCGCGTGCTGTTCGCGCTTGATGCCTATGATCTCGATGATCAGGACAAGGCCACGCTCGACGCGCAGGCCCTGTGGCTTGCCAAATATCCGAACGTCAACGCGACGATCGAAGGCCATTGCGACGAACGCGGCACCCGCGAATATAACCTTGCGCTGGGTGATCGTCGTGCCAATGCGGCCAAGAACTATCTGGTCGGCAAGGGTGTTGCTGCGGCGCGCCTGACCACGATCAGCTATGGCAAAGAACGCCCGCAGGTCGAAGGTTCGGACGAAAGCGCCTGGGCGCAGAACCGCCGTGCCGTGACGGTCGTGCTGTCCAACGCCGGTTATTGAGCCGGGAGACGGGTCGGCCCCAGGCCGGCCTGTCGGATAGGATAAAGCGTCCGGCGCAAGCGTGTTGATCGCGGCCCGGACATCAGGCAAGGCCGTGGGCGTAAGGCTCGCGGCCTTGTCTTGTTTAAAGCTGATGCGAGGGAATGATCATGTCCGAACTGTTCCAATATGCGCTGGTCGACCATGTGGGCGTGGTGACGATCAATGTGCCCCCGGTGAACGCGCTGGGCGCGGCGACCCGGCAGGCGGTGATGGCGGGCATGACACAGGCTTGGGCCGATGACGGTGCCAAGGCCGTGGTTATCACCTGCGCCGGGCGGACGTTTTTCGCGGGTGCGGACATTGCCGAATTCGATACCGGCGGCTTTGCCGATCCGGATTTCCTGACGCTGTTTAATGCCATTGAAAATGGGCCGAAGCCCGTGATCGCGGCGATCCATGGCACGGCGCTGGGCGGTGGGCTCGAACTCGCGCTGCATTGCCATTATCGCATCGCGGTGCCCTCGGCCAAGCTTGGCTTGCCGGAAGTGCACCTCGGCATCCTGCCCGGGGCAGGCGGGACGCAGCGCCTGCCGCGCATCGTTGGCGTGTCGGCGGCGCTTGATATCATCACCAGTGGCAAGCCGCTGAAGGCCGGGCAGGCGCTCGACCTTGGCATCGTGGATCGGCTGGCGACCGAGGGCGCGCTGGTGGAGGACGCGATCAACTGGGCGAAGGAGATCATCGCCGCCGGTGCCGCCCGCCCGCGCGTGCGCGACCGTGATGACAAATTGGCCGAAGTGCGGGGCAATAGCGCGGTATTCGACGAATTCCGCCAGAAGAACGCCCGCGCGTTCAAGGGCTTCAAGGCCCCGGAAGGGATCGTCAAGGCGATTGAGGCGGCGGTCAATGCAGCCGATTATGATGCCGGCGCAAAGCGGGAGCAGCAATTGTTCCTCGAACTGCTGAACAGCACCGAATCCAAGGCGCAGCGCCATGTGTTCTTCTCGGATCGCCTGACCGCCAAGGTGCCAGACCTGCCATCCAGCACGCCCAGCCGTGATGTGAAGCGTGTCGGCGTGATCGGCGCGGGCACGATGGGCGGCGGCATTGCGATGAACTTCCTCAATATCGGCGTGCCGGTGACGTTGGTTGAACTCAAGCAGGAAGCGCTTGATCGCGGCGTCGGGGTGATCCGGGCCAATTATGAAAACACCGCGAAAAAGGGCCGCATGACCGCCGAACAGGTCGAACAGCGCATGGCGTTGATTACCCCGGCGCTGGGTCTGGAGGCGCTGGCCGAGGTCGATCTTGTGATTGAGGCCGTGTTCGAATCCATGGCGGTCAAGCGCGACGTGTTCGGCAAGCTTGATGCGATCTGCAAGCCCGGCGCGGTGCTGGCATCCAACACCAGCTTCCTTGACCTGAACGAAATCGCGGCCTGCACCCAGCGGCCGGAAGAGGTGATCGGCCTGCATTTCTTCTCGCCGGCCAATGTCATGCCGCTGCTCGAAATCGTGCGCGGGGCCAAGACTGGCAAGGATGTGCTGGCGACGGCGCTGGCGGTGGCCAAGGCGATTGGCAAGACGCCGGTGGTTGCGGGTGTCTGCCACGGCTTCATCGCCAATCGCGCGATGGAACCCTATATGATGGAGGCCGAGGAATTGGCGCTGGAAGGCGCGCCGATTGAACAGGTCGACCGGGTAATCCGCGATTATGGTTTTGCCATGGGGCCGTTCCAGATGCTCGATCTGGTCGGGCTTGATGTGCTTGGCCGCGATTCCGACCGCAAGACGGTGATGAGCGAACTCGTCCGGCTCGACCGGCTCGGCCAGAAGAAAAATGGCGGCTATTACGATTATGATGCGCAACGCAAGGCGACCGTCGCCCCGGCGGCGCTTCAGGTGATTGCCGACATGGCCGCCGAAAGGGGCGTGGCCCAGCGCAGCTTCAGCGACGAGGAAATTCTGGGTCGCCTGCTTTACCCGGTGGTCAACGAAGGGGCGAAGATCCTTGATGAAAAGATCGCGATCCGCCCCTCCGACATCGATATCGCACTGATCAAGGGCTATAACTGGCCGGTCTATCGCGGTGGCCCGATGTTTTGGGCCGATACGGTTGGCCTGCCGAAGATCGTTGCCGCGCTGCGCCAGTTCGAGGCGGCATATGGCGCGCGTTATGCACCCTCGGCGCTGCTGGTGAAGCTGGCGGACGACGGCAAGACCTTCGGGAGCCTGTAATGGCGGAATGGGTTGGCCCGACCTCGCACAGCTTTATCTCGCAGCGGCTGCGCCTCGCCTATCAGGATTGGGGCCATCCGGAAAAGCCGCCACTGCTGCTGGTGCATGGCGGGCGGGATCACAGCCGGAGCTGGGACTGGGTGGCGCAGGAATTGCGCGACGACTGGCATATCATCGCGCCTGATCTGCGCGGCCATGGCGATAGCGCTTGGGCACCGGATGGCAATTATCCGATGGAGGCCTTTGTCTATGATCTGGCGCAGTTGGTCCATCAGTTGAAACTGGCCCCGGTGACGATTGTTGCCCATTCGCTTGGCGGCAATATCAGCCTGCGTTATGCTGGGCTTTACCCCGAAAATGTGCGGAAACTCGTGGCAATTGAGGGGATGGGGCCAGCGCCCAAGGCCCCCGCCGCCGATGATGTCACGATGGCCGATCAGTTGCGCGCATGGATCGACAAGAAGCGCGCTGCCGCGGGTCGTCTGCCGAAACGTTATGCCCGGATTGAGGATGCACTGGCGCGGATGAAGGCGGAAAACGGCTTTCTCAATGACGAACAGGCCGCACATCTGACCGCCTATGGCGTGATCCAGAACGAAGATGGCAGCTTTAGCTGGAAATTCGATAACCATCTCAATGCGTGGAACCCGGTTGATATCTCGTTTGCCGACAAGGCGGCATTATGGGGCGCGATTACCTGCCCGACGCGGTTATGCTGGGGCGAAGATAGCTGGGCGCTTGATCCCCGCACCGATGGGCGGCTGGCGCAGTTCAATTGTGATGTTGATGTTGTGGCCTTTCCCAAGGCCGGGCACTGGTTGCACCATGATCAGTTCGCCATGTTCATGCGGTTGTTGAGGGATTTCCTCTAACCCAAGGCCGGCCCGCAAGGGGGAGGGGGGCTTAACCGCCGCCCGCTCTTTTCGTGCGCAGCGTCGCATGGGCCGAGGCTGGATCATCTGGCCACGGATGTTTGGGATAGCGCCCGCGCATTTCCTTGGCGACATCGCGCCAGCTTCCGGCCCAAAAGCCGGGCAGGTCGCGGGTGGTCTGGATGGGGCGACCGGCGGGCGAGGTGAGCGAAAGGATCAAGGGCACGCGCGCGGTGCCGATCGTCGGATGGGTCGATAGGCCAAACAAGGATTGCACCCGCAACGTCACCGTCGGCCCGCCCGGCGCATCATAATCAATGTCATGATGGCTGGCTGCCGGGGTAAGGAACTGGTCTGGGGCGAGTTTTTCGATCTGCTGCATCCCATCCCAGCCGATCAGATTTTGCCAAGCCTGATGGATCGCACCGCCATCAATCTGGCTCAGTTTCATCTTGCGGGTGAGCAATGGCGCGAGCCATTCGTCGAGCGTCGCCAGCAATGCCTCATCTCCCAGTGCCGCCATGCCCGCATATCCCGCGCGCTGCCGCAGCCGTTCCGCCCCCCTGCCGAGCGGTAACAGCTCCAGCCCATGGGCACGCACGCCATTGATCAGACAGGCGACCACCGCATCGGCATCCGGCTTGGCATCCGGCCCACTGCTTAGCCGGATCGCGCCCAGCCGCTTCTCGATCCGCGCCTGCGCCGTGGCACTGGCCGGGTCAAAGCGGACCGTGCGCTGTTGTTCGATGCGGTCGCCAAACAGCTCATCCACCAGATTGTCGGCCAAGGTAATGGCGGAGCGGATCATCGCCCCGCCCGCCGCCCCTTGCGCATCGGCGACGGCCAGCCAAGGCTGGCGCGCCAGCGGCGAAAGCGGATCAAGCCGATAGCCGCGCCCGCCCGCCGCGATCCAGTCGGACCCTTCCTTGTTACGCGCCTTTGCTACCCGGTCGGGAAAGGCGAGCGCGACGCACGCCGCCATGATCCGCGCCGGATCCTCCTGCACGGGCGCCGCGCCCTTGACCCGCTTGGCCCAATTGGCCGCCATGGCGCGCGCGCTATCGGCCTTTTTGCCACGATCCTGCTGCCAACGCCGCCAGCGCACCTCGAGATCGGGATCGGTTCCGCCCAGCCCATGTTCCGACAGCAGCATGGCCATATCGCCCGCCATGCGTTGCCAGCCATGTTCAGCGGCTAGGATGAGCATATGGGCAAGGCGCGGCGGTAGCGGCAACATGGCCATCGCCTTACCATGCGGGGTGACATGGCCATGCGCATCCAGCGCGCCGAGCCAGATCAGATGTTTGCGCGCCTCGGTCAGTGAACTTTCCGGCGGCGGGTCGAGCCATGGCAGGCTGGTCGGGTCGCGCACCCCCCAGATCGTGCAATCGAGCAAGAGCGATCCCAGGTCGCTTTCTATGATTTCGGGCGGGTCATAGGGCGCAAGGCCACGCGTTGCTGCCTCTTCCCATAGCCGGATCGCCAGCCCCGGTGCTTGGCGTGCGGCACGGCCAGCGCGCTGGGTCGCGGCGGCTTGGCTAACGCGCTCGGTGACGAGATGGCTGGTGCCCGCCTGCCGATCATAGCGCGCGCGGCGCGCCAGCCCGCTGTCCACGACGATGCGGATGCCATCGAGCGTCAGGCTGGTTTCGGCAATGGCGGTGGCGAGCACGACCTTGCGCTTGCCGTCCGGCTCTGGCCGGATTGCGGCGCGCTGGGCGGCGGGGTCAAGGCTGCCATGGAGGCGATGCAACATGACATCGGGGCCAAGCTCGCCCAGCCGCTCGGCGGTGCGTTCAATCTCGCCCATGCCGGGGAGGAAGGCGAGCACGCCACCCTGTTCATCGCGCAGCGCATGGCGGATCGCGGCGGTCATCGCGTCCTCGATCCGCTGGGTGGCATCGCGACCGATATGACGCAGCGTCAACGCATGGCTCCGCCCCTCGCTCTCGATCACTGGTGCGCCCGCCATCAGTCGGGAAAAGCGTGCGCCATCAAGCGTGGCCGACATCGCCACCAGCCGCAGATCGGGCCGCAGCCCGGCCTGCGCATCGAGCGCGAGGGCCAGCCCGAAATCACCCTCCAGCGTGCGTTCGTGCACTTCGTCGAATAGCACGGCGGCAACATCTGGCAGGTCAGGTTCGGCCTGAATACGGTTGCGGAAAATCCCCTGTGTCACCACCAACAGCCGGGTGGTTGCGCTCTGCTTGCTATCCATTCGGGTGGCATAGCCAACCAGATCGCCCAGCCGACTGCCGGTCAATTCCGCGATGCGTTCCGCGGCGGCGCGGGCGGCGAGGCGACGGGGCGACAGCAGCAAAATCTGCTTGCCCGCGGCCCATGGCTGATCAAGCAGCGCGGGTGCGACCTTGGTCGTCTTGCCTGCGCCCGGCGGGCCGATCAGCACCGCATTGGACTGATCGCGCAAGATCGCGAGCAGTTCGGGCAAGACCTCATCAATGGGCAGCGACAGCGGATTGGCCATGGCGTGGCGCTATCACGCCGATGGGAGGCTTTCCACTATTGGTTGATAGAGATGCGGATAGATGAGGATCGCGGCTTGAAACGCGTCGCCCAAAACGCTATGGCCCGCCGCGTGCCCCTGTGGTGAAATTGGTAGACGCGTCCGACTCAAAATCGGATTCCGCAAGGAGTGCTGGTTCGATTCCGGCCAGGGGCACCAAACATTCCACGTTTTCAGAGACGCCGGGATATTCCACAGATACCCTGAAAATAGCGCGCGTTATCGGTCGCTTGCGTGGGCATGGTTCTGCCCATGGCTCTGCGGAGACCATTCGGGCCGGGGTTCGTGCGCAGATATGGCGCGATATCTCCAGAGGCCAAGATGGTACGCCCGAGATTTTTGAGCGGTTTTGGAAGATGAAACGGGGCCGAAGCCCCGTATTGTTGCCTGTCGGTTTTGTTGGTTCAGATGAACCCGAACATCTTTTCCTGACCTTCCCAATCAACCGGAATTCGGCTCGTTTCGTTCAGTTGCTTGCGGGTGAGGGTGGGGGGATGGCCCTCATCCATCATGGCCTTGATGAGGGACGGTGCCAAAGAGCTGGTGCGCATCAGATCCGCGAGATGCTCACGACTACAGGCTCGGACACATGTGATGTGAGAGCCGAGGGTCGCCAATCGCGCGTTGCGGCCAAGAAATTGCGAAACGCGATATATTACGCGTGGCTATGGCGATGATGCGGAGAAGCGGATGGTGATTGCATCGAACGGGTCGGCGTTGCGCTATGATTCGCCGGGTCTTTCAGCTTTCCTGCGTGAAATTATCCGGGCCCCAATAGGCAATCATCTGCGTGATGAGACCTTCTTCGTTGAAGGTCATCACATCAAGGGTTTCAACGCGGAACACGGGACTATTGTTGACCGTTCGCGCGATAAAGGCTGCCGCCGCCTCGTTGCCGGCGATGCGCACCCCACCTTCGAGTTTCATCTCGATCGCCCCGCCGGATGCCGCCTTTCCAGCCTCGAAAAAGGCGCGAATAGCAGGCTTTCCGCGATGTTCTGGGGCGTTGGCCGGGTCGCGTAGGACCGCGTTTTCGGCAAATAATGCGAGAATGCCCTCAATGTCCCCAGCCGTCTGCACTTCGCCATAGCGGGCGAAAACATGGCGAATTTGGTCGGCCGAAATACGGCCTCCCGCATCGCCGAGCAGACCCGATGCCATTTCAGGGGTGTCATTCATTTTCTCAATCTCCTCTGGCCATGCCTTGTCGTATCGCATCGGCAAGGCATGGCATGGCATGGCATGGCATGGCATGGCATGGCATGGTATTCCCTAAGGCTCTGCACGGGATCATGCCGAACGCGTTTTCATGTTCAGCTTCCAAGCGGCTTCATCAGTTCGATACGCACGCCATCGGGATCGGCGCCTTGTTGCAGTTCGACCGATGACATCACGACGTGCGCATCCTCGACAAAATGGCCTCCCCGTTGCGTCAGCTTGGTCGCCGTCGCATCGGGCGCGTCATCCCAAAAGGCAAGATGGGTAAGGCCGAACTGGTTGAGCTTGCGCCGCTCGCGCGGTCCGAAGCAGTCCGGTTCGAACACCTTGAGCAGTTCGATGACGTTGCCCTCGCTATCCTTCATCATCTGCGCACGCAGTTTGATGCCAGGCACCTCGTTGATCTTGCTGAGCCAGTCCATGCCCTCGTCGAGCACGTAATTCTCGACAGGGGAGAAGCCGAGCTCTTGATAAAAGCCGATCGAGACATCGATATCGTTGACGCAGATCCCGCTGTGCGAGAAGCGGCCGGGAACGGCTTGGGCATGCATGAGTTCGACGCGCACGCCGTCCGGATCAGTGCAATAAAGCAGCGTCGTGCCCCCCTCGGGGTAATGGGCGCGTGTCTCCTCATGCACAGCGCCGCCGGCTGCCGCGATCTTCGCCGCCGCGGCATCTATATCATCGACATAGAAGGACAGGTGGACAAGGCCATATTGGAGTGTTGAGCGGCGCTCGCGGGGACCGAAAGACTCCGGGCTGAGGAACTGAAGTAGCTGCAATACTGGTCCGTCACGGTGTTTGAGCATTTTACAGCGGAGCTGTACGCCGGCCAACTCCGTGGTCTGCTCGATGTCCGGTCCGCTGACAGTGCCATCATCCTGATAGGGTGCGAAATCGAGTGCCTCGCAATAAAAGCGCTCTGATCGCGCAATGTCACTCACGCAAACGCCCCGGTGAGATAATCGCAACATGGTCCACTCCTGTTTATTGTGAGGCAAATTATTCTTCGATGAAGATTCCAATGGGGGTGCGAAACATCAAAAATAAACGTGTAATTGCATCAAAATAAATGAAAATATCGCGTATGAATGAGCGCTATGTCACTGGTTACACGCTGATCGGCCGCAACGTCGACTGCCCATGATAGGCGCAACGAACGAGATAGGGGGCAAACACCCGGTGAGAAATGGCAAATGCCCCTCATGGCAATGCATATGCCACCAGTGAATCGCCGGTCTTGGTCCCCAGATATTTGTGACCGCCCGCTGCGATCACCACGAACTGGCGGCCGTTCTTGGTCAGCCTATAGGTCATCGGCGTGGCCTGCCCGCCGGCTGGAAGCCGCGCTCGCCACAGCACCTCGCCGGTCTTTACGTCATAGCCGCGAAGGTAATTGTCGGTCGTCGCGCCGATGAAGGCGAGCCCCGATGCGGTGATGACCGATCCGCCCATGTTGGGGACGCCCAGCTTTAGCCATAGCGGGAAGGGTGCCATATCGCGCGAGGTGCCCAGCGGCACAGTCCACAGCCGTTTGCCCGTGGTCAGGTCGATGGCGATCAAATTGCCCCATGGCGGCCGGTTGCACGGTGCGCCCAGCGGCGACAGCAGCGGCTTCATCGTCACGGCATAAGGCGTGCCGGTGTTGGGCAGCACAGGCACGCTGGGATCGGTGATCTTCGCGGCCGTTGCGCGCGGGATCATCTTGACCACCGCCGCGACTTGCGTGGTGTTGGCGATCAGCACCTTGTGGATGGGGTCAATGCTGATCCCGCCCCAATTGGATGCACCCATGAAGCTGGGGAACACGATTGTTCCCTGCTCCGATTGCGGCGTGAACGTGCCCTGCCAGCGATACTGGCGGAATAAGTCCCGACACTTACCCCGGTCCCACGGCGTAAACCCCCACATATCGCTATCGCTGAGCGATGCATTGCGCACGACATAGGCCGAGTTGGCGGGCACCGGCTGCGTGGGTGAAAGTTGCTCACCTGGTAGCGCGCCCGCCTGTGGCACGGGCATTTCGTTTACTGGGACCAGTGGCTTGCCCGTGCGCCGGTCAAGAATGAAGATATGGCCCTGTTTGGTTGCCTGCGCCACGGCAGGCACCGGTCCAGCGGGGCTGGGCATATCGAACAGCACGGGCTGCGCGGGCACGTCATAATCCCAGATATCGTGGTGCACCGTCTGAAACCGCCAGCGCACCGCCCCGGTCTTCGCGTCCAGCGCAACGACCGAGGACGAAAAATAATCCAGCCCCTTGCGATCCACGCCATAAAAATCGGGCGCGGCATTGCCGGTGGGCACGATCACCGCATCGGTTAACGGGTCATAAGTCATCGGCGCCCAGACATTGGGTGTCGCGCGCACATAGGTCTCGCCCTTGGGTGCAGCCTGCGCGTCGGTCATGCCCGGCGGCAGGGGGTTCCACGCCCACATCTGTTTGCCGCTTACCGCGTCGAACGCGCGGACCACGCCCGCTGGCGTGGTGCTGCGCATGTTATCGGGAATCCGCCCGCCCACTACCACCAGATTGCCCGCGATCACGGGGGCGGACGAAATCGCCAGATCACCCGGCTCCTGCGCGCCCAGTCCCTGCTTGAGATCAAGCATCCCATGATCGCCGAACCCGGTACAACGTCGCCCGGTCGCGGCATCCAGCGCGATCATCCGTCCGTCGAGCGTACCTGCAAAAATGCTGCTGCGGCACAGGCTTCCCTGTGGCGCCGCCTCGTTGCGGTGATAGGTCACGCCCCGGCAGTTGATCAGATAGGTTTTGCTATAGTTCGCCTCCGCGCGATGCAGCCAGATCTGCCGCCCGGTTTCGGGATCGATGGCGGCAATGCGGCCGGTGCCCGAACAGACGAATAATTTGCCTTCGGCCGTGATCGGTGTTGCCTCGAACGTCGGTGAACTGGGCTCTACCGTCGGGTCCACGCCGATGTGATAGGTCCATGCGGGCTTCAGCGCCCACACATTGGCGGGGGTGATCTGGGTGAGCGTTGAAAAATGCTGGCCACCTACGCTGCCCCCGGTCACATCCCAACCCGCGATAGGGCCGGAATAGTCGATGGCTGGGGCAGGGCGGAGCCAGTTTTCCGACCAGATGGTCCATCCGCCCGCCGCAACCAGTGCTGCCGCGCCCAGCCGCAGCATCATCTTTGCCTTGCCCATCCCGCTCTCCATGTTCTTTTAGGGCATGACATTGTGCATGGTGGCGGCTTGTTACAGCCCCCAAATGGGGGGTCGCTTACCTCAAACGGCGGATTACGCAGCCGCACAATCTGCCAAGCGCTGCATGCGCGCTTGCAACGCCCGCTTAGGTGGAAATAAAATCTATGGGAATCATGGGGTTGAACGTCTCGATCGTGGCCCCGGTGACAACCGTTTCCAGCCGGTGGACGATCCGCCACTGGCCGTCGATCCGCTGATAGCTGACGTTATAATATCCCTTGGCGTGCCGTTCCCCTGAATAGACATCGCCCGGACGGAACACCCCGACCCATTGGAAATGAACCTGCGCGCGTGCGCTGTCGCCGTCCAGTTGCAGGCGGGGCAGGTGCATGAAATGCAAACCCCGATAGAAATTGCCGACCTCGTCGCAGAATGCCTTAAGGTTGTCCGTGCCCCGGATGATTCTGGCCGGCTGATTGCCCACTGCGACCATTTCGAACGCCCCGTCCGGCGCGAAGATGGCCGCCCAGCCCGCCGCATCGCCGCCATCCCACGAACGCGCATATTCGCCCTCCAGATCGTAGATTGCCAGCCGGTCTTCCGCTGCGGAAAGGCGCGCACGAATTTCTCCCATTCCGGCCTGTGCTTCAGTCATCCTCATCTCCCCATTTGAATTTTACGGGACCATTTTGGCCAGCCGCTCACAGACTGGCCCGCGTTGATCGTTATTCCATAATTGGGCGCTGTCAGTCTAACCGCAACTTGCCTCCGACTGGCAAAGCGATCGCAGGCACTCACCGCTTGACCTTATTTCGGCGATTATGCGCGGATGATCCGATTTAGCTGGCGGAGGCGCTTGCTTCCTCCGCCTGCTCAGGATCAGAACTTCACCCGGACGGTGAAACGGGCGTTGATTGGTGCACCGGGCGTGATGTTATTGTTGTTGTGAGCGTCGGCAAAATATTCCTTGTCGAGGATATTCTCGACATTGATTTGAAACTCCACCTTGTCGCTGGCCCGGATAAACAGGGCGGCATCCACCCGCGTGAAGTTCGGCAGGCGCGTGGTTGTTGCCGATGAGCGGATCGCCGCAAACTGGCTCGATTGATGCACCACGCCCAGACCTGCGCCGATGCTGTGGTTGAAATCGTAGCGGTTCCACAGCGCGAACTGATGTTTGGGCACCTGCGCCAGCCGTACAAAGTCATTCCCACGCAGCTTGGCATCCTGATAGGTGTAACCGCCAGTTATCTGCCAGCCTCGGGCAATCCGCCCCGTCAACGCCAGTTCCGCGCCTTTGGTGCGGGTGCCGCCGACATTGATCGTGGCGGTGACATTGTCGGGATCGGGCGTGGTGGCATTGCGCCGGTCCAACTGGAACAGGGCGAGCGTCACGTTCAGATCGTGATGGATGTCCCATTTGGCACCCACTTCGTAATTGGTGAATTTTTCCGGGGCCAGATTCTGCTGCGTTGCTGTCATCGTCAGGAACTGATCGCCTGATCGCGGCAGGAATGACTGGCTGTAGCTGCCGTAGATCGAGATGTTTTCCTGTGGCTTGAGAATGAGGCCGAGGCGCGGAGATATTTTTGCATCCGTGCGGGCAAAGGGACGGGGCGTGCCGATGCGGTCGGTCCCCTGGATCTCGAACCGGTCATAGCGCAGTCCGACGACAACATCGATATAGTCGCTGAAGCTGATCTGATCCTGCGCATAAGCGGAAAAGAACTGGACGTTCGAGGTCGTATCACGGGCGAGCGCGCCAAAGATGGCCGTCGGATAGACGATATTGGCGAGGTTCAGCGTGCTGCTTGATAGCGTGCCGTTGCGGCGCTGGTTCGTTGAACCCTGATCGCCATATTCCAGACCGAGCAAAATCTTGTTGCCGATTGAGCCGAGGTTGAGATCCCAGACAAGGTTGCTTTGGGCCATGAAGTTCTGGCGCGCGGTGGGGTCGGTATAGCTGGAAAGTGCGACGGTGCCGGTCTGGCTGGTGGCGGCGCCATTGGCGTAGACGTTGGTATAATATTTGTCATAGTCGCCATAGAGCATGGTGGTCGACCAATCGAGGTTTTCAGCCAGCTTACCGTCAAGCCGCGCCTTCACGATATGGGCCTTCAGCCCCGCGCGGTTCACATCGGGCGTGCCAAAAAATGTGTCGCGATACCCGGTGATTGGGCGGTTGGGCTGGCCGGGTGTCGTGGCAATCGAAGGGATGCCGCGATCTGTCACGCGGTCGTCATTGACATATTCATAGGACAGGCCGGCCTTCCAGCCACCACCAAGATCAACCGCCACATGGGGGTTGATCGCATAGCGTTCACCGTTGAAATCATCCCGATGGTTGTTCAGTTTTTCGTAATTGGCGTTGAGGCGGAACGCCGCATTGTCGGTGAGCGGTGCGTTGATATCCGATGCAATATCCCACGCGCCGAAGCTGTTGACACTTGAAGTGCCGCCGATTGCCAGCCTGTCAGTGGTGGGCGACTTCTGAACGCGGTTGATGATGCCGCCACTGCCACCGCGCCCAAAAATCAGGGCAAACGGGCCTTTAAGGATTTCGACCCGTTCGATATTATACAGGCTGCGATAATATTGCACGTCGTCACGCACGCCATCGATGAAGAAGTCGGCGGTCGTGTTCTGACCACGCAGGGTGATCTGGTCGCGATTGCCTTCGCCTTGGCCCACAGTGGCGCCGGGTACGTAGCGCAGGACATCGGCCATGCTGCGCTGGGCCTGATCGTCGAGCCGTTCGCGGGTAATAACGGTTACGGACTGCGGTATATCGATAAGGGGCGTGTCGATCTTGGTGGCCGTCACCGAATTGGTCGCGAGATAGCCATCGGACCTACCCGTCACGATGATCACGCCACCGTCTTCGTTTTCCACTTCGCTGGCGCAAGCATGTCCGGATGCCACCATCAACGCGGTGGAAATGAGCAACAGATTTTTCATACAAGCCCCCTGTGAGCGATTCGATCAATGGAGCTGTTGCTAATGATATTGCGAATGGTTTGCAAATAATAGATTTGATAAGAGTGCAGAATGTCCCGGCCACGGGCATCATGGCCTGCGGCTCCTGAGTGACTTGTGGCAGGGTTATAACCTACTGGTCCACGACACCGACCGACCATAGCTCCCCGCACTCGCTTGCGCGGACCGGCGCATAAGTCAGGAATTCGCCATATCCTTGTCGAAGATGGCTGTCATTGCGTCCTCATCTTGGTAAGGTTCTGCGATGGGCGTCACGCAACCATTGAAACCCGTTGGCCGGGCCAGACATTCTCGTCGTCGTTGGGGTCATGCCAAGGCGGTCGCGGCCATGGGCATGGCGGTTGTGTTGGTACCGGCATGGTTGGTGGCACCAGCCGCATCTCCCTTGGGCATGACGCTGTCGCGCACATTCTTTCGGCTGTTGCTGATCGGTTTCGGCGTGCGCTGGCGCATCTATGGTGAGCCCGGCGATCCTTCTCGCACCTTGTTTGTGGCCAATCATGTGTCGTGGGTCGATATTCCGCTACTTGGTAGCCAGCTAGATGCGGGTTTCGTTGCCAAGGAGGAAGTGCGGCGCTGGCCGGGGATCGGCAAGGCGGCGGCGCGGATTGGAACGGTGTTTGTCGATCGCCGCAACCGTCTTGCCGCCCATGCACAGGCCTCGGTCGTGCGCCAGCAATTGTCGCGCCAACGGGGCATGATCCTGTTTCCCGAAGGCACGACCGGTGACGGTTCAACCGTCCTTCCGTTTCGCAGCAGCTTGTTCGCTGCGGCGCAGCATGGCGACCTCGACGTGCAGCCGGTGAGCATCATCTATCGCCGCCGCGACGGGCAGGCGCTGGAGGGCGAGGAATGCGGCCGGATCGCCTGGATCGGTGATCAGGCCCTGTTGCCCCATGCGATCCAACTGGCTCGGCGTGGCCAATTGTTGGCCGAAATTTATTTCGAACCCATGTTAGCTGGCGGCGACCGCAAGCAAATGGCGCGGGACTGCGAGGACGTGATCCGGAACCGGATCAAAGGGCTTGCCCTACCGCTTAGGCGGCGCAGCTGAACCGCGATAGGTAACGCTGCGCGATGTTGACGACCGGCATGACGATGCAGACATCGACTGTGTTGAACTGCCGATCGATGAACGCGCCATCGCCCACTTTTGCGCCAACCCGGAGATAGCCCTTGATCAGCGGCGGCAAGGCCATCATCGCGCGACGTTCATCATAGCTCCCATCGGCCAAGCGCTCCAGCGGCTCAAAGCAGTTGGCATGGGCCTGCGGGCGGGCGGGTTCGTCTGCCAGATGACGATGATAGAGATAGGATAACGCCGGGGCGTGGCTGTCTGGGTCTGCGCCCGAAAATGACGCGCAACCGAACATCAACCGGATATCATGGCGCGCGATGTAATCCGCGATACCGCGCCATAGCAGCGAGATCGTGGCGCTCGTGCGATATTCGGGAAGGATGCAGGAGCGACCGAGTTCCAGTAGCTCGCCTTGGGCGCCCGGTTGATTGGCGAGCGGTGCAAGGTCGAATTCGCGGGCTGAGTAAAATCCGTGATGCCGTCGGGCGACACTTTCGCGCAGCAGGCGATAGGTGCCGATGACCTGATCACCCTTGGGGCGTGCTTCATCAATCACGAGCAGGTGGTCGCAAAGGATGTCGAATTCGTCGGCATCCATCTGCAACAGGGCCGAAGGATCCGACGCTGCGCCCATTTCAGCATAAAATACCCGCCAGCGGAGACGCTGGGCGGCCTGAAGATCGTCTTCATTCTCGGCCAGACGCAGCGTGATCCGGTTCTCGGTATGGATCGCAGGCATATTGGTCATCGGGCTCCCCCTCGTTACTGACCGGCAACCTAGCTGGGCTTTGTGACTGGAATGATGCGGAAATATTTCAATTATTTTTCAAGAAAAAGTCTTTGTGACTTGGGTGAGCCGCGTGCGGTGGGTTGCCCGCCCTTGCTCGTCTTGGTCCGATCTCAGTCGCGATAGAGAATATGCCCATCGGTTCGTCCGAAATGGTAGGTGCGGAGCACATGCGGCTGATAGGCGCGGTCGAGGATCGTGCTCATCGCCACGAAATCTGCGCGTCCTGCATCGCGGGTCAGGGCCACGCGGACATAGCCTTGATGAAAATTATCGGTCCAGCGGATCTCGGGATTGTGCACCTCAAAGGCGCGGTCCAGCTTCTCGGCGGTGGTCGGATCGAAGCCGCTTGCCACAAAATCACCGGGTGATGTGATGCCGGCAGTGCCAAGTTCGATCCCGACGGGTGCGCCGCTCTTGTCTTGCAGCACGTTCGACCAGAAGCTGTGGCTGTCGCCGGTCAACACCAGCAGATCGTGGGCACCAGTCGCTGCGGCAAGCTCATAGAAGCGCTCGCGGGCTGCCGGATAGCCGTCCCAAGTGTCGGTGTAGAAGGGCAAGTTCCATTTGCCCTTCCATGCCAGTTCACGGGCTGCATGCGTGGCGTCCGCCTTGGTTTCGGGATCTGGGATGAGGCCGAGTGCGACCACATCGGGCACCAAAGTGCGCGCCATCGGAATGGCATTGCCGATGAGCCGCCACGGCTGATGGTTGTTGATCGAGGCGGCCAGATGATCCTTGAGGAACGTTTCCATCGCGGGCGAAATCATCGTGCGCGTCGGGTCCCAGATGACATCGCGGTCGAAGGATTCGGCATCGGCCTTGGTTTTAATCCCGGCGGCATATTTCAGATAGTCGACTTGTTCGCCCCGGCCGGTGTGGCGCGTTTCCATTGTTACCAGCGTGGCGAGGTCGCCAAAGCTGTACGACCGCCAGAATTCCATCCGACTGTGGCCCATGCCCGGCTCGCGGACCGGCATCCATTCATAATAAGCGCGGATCGCCGCTGCGCGGCGGTCGGCCCAACTGCCTTCGGTCGCAGCTTGGTGGTTCTGCGCACCACCCGTCCAAGGGTTGTTGGCGCTTTCATGATCGTCCCAGCACGCAATCAGGGGATGGGTCGCATGCATGGCCTGCGCGCCGGGGTCGGTCTTGTACTGTGCATGGCGCAGGCGATAGTCGGCAAGCGAGACGATTTCATGGGCTGGTTCATGCGGGCGGCCGGTCTTTTTGATGACATCGGCACCCCAGCCGTCATTGCCATATTCATAGATATAATCGCCGGTATGAAGGACGAAGTCGATCTCCGGGTCGCGGGCGATGGCATCATAGGCGTTGAAATGGCCGAACACCCAGTTGGAACACGAGGTCAGCGCGATACCAAGGCGATCAAGCTGGCCATCCGCTAGGGTCAGCGTTCGACCGATTGGCGAGGTCTGGCCAAGGGCGAAGAAGCGATAGTGATAATGGCGGCCGGGCAGCAGCCCTGCGGCGAGAATCTTGACGACATGATCGGCGTCACGATGGGCGATGGACGAGCCTTTCTGCGTGACGGTCCGAAAATCTGGCGTCAGGCTAATTTCCCAGCGCACCGGCACGATCGGGCGGTCGGTCGTGATGCGGGTCCACAGGATGACGCTGTGTTGGTCAGGGTCGCCACTGGCGATACCGTGGCGGAATGGCGAGGAGGGGGCAGGACGGGCTCCGGCATCGGCGGCAGGATAAAGCGTCGCAGGCAGAGCCACGCTGGCCAGCAGGGCCATCAGCGACTGACGTCGATTGAAGTGGAGAGCCATGTTGTTTCCTCGTCACGGTAAAACGAAACGACCGCCGTCCGGTGAGGGACGGCGGTCGTAGTTGATGGGGTCGATCAGAAGTCCTTGCGGAGCGTCACGAACCACTGGCGCGGGGCGCCGGTCAGCAACGTCTGACGATCGCCGCTGTTGCCATAGCCACCCGAGCCGACGGTCGAGACATATTCCTTGTCGAGCAGGTTGGTGACGCTGAGCTGGAGTTCGAAGCCCTGGAGGCGATAGCCGATGCTGCCGTCCAGCAGAACGCGCCCACCCACCGAACGATCGTTCAGATAGTTATAGTAGCGCTTGCTGGTATAGTTCGCACCGAGGCGACCGAAGAACGCCTTGGCGTCATAGGCGATCTCACCCTTGAGCAGGTGCTTCGGGCTGTCCACAACCGTTTTACCCTTGGTCGCGGCAATCAGGACGTCCGATGCATTGTAGACATCGTCGCGATATTGGGAGTGGTTATACGCATAAGAGGCGAACAGCGACAGCGTATCGGTCAGATTGTAGAGGCCAGCGAATTCGACACCGACAGAGCGGACGTCGCCGACATTTTGCAGCACGGACGGGCTACCGACGATGCTCGGGCCAGTGGCAAGCGAGATCTGGCGGTTCTTGAAGTTCACATAATAGGCCGCGACCGACCCTTGGAACTGACCTGAACGGGTGCGGACACCCATTTCCCACGTCTGCGAGGTTTCCGGCTTCAGGGTCGTGAGGCCAGCGTCAAAGCCCTCCTGCGTGACAGAGAACGGACCTGTCGAGGCCGCCGAGGCATAAGCGCGCATGTTCTCGGTGTAATTGCCAAACACTTCGGTCTTCTCGGCGACGCGATAGACGACGCCGGCCTGCGGCAGGAACCAATCCTCGGCATTGATCTTGCCTTCGGCGAACCCACCCTTAACGATCGGGCTGGCTTCGTTCTTGACCTGCATGCCCTTGAAACCGGCGCTGATCGTCAGCGCGTCGGTGATCGTCCAGCTATCCGACAGATAGGTCTGAAGGGTCTTGGTCGTATAGTCGAATTCCCACTGGGTGTAGAAGGGGTTCTTCGGATAGTTGAGGCTCGTCTGGCTCGGGCTGGCCTGATCGGCGAGACCATAATAACGACGGGCTTGGTTGAAATCATTGTTTTCATACCACAGGCCGGTGGCGATCTTGTGGGCGCCGAGGTCGATATCGAGACCGGCGATCACGCCCTTGCGCTCGATGTCATATTCGGTGGTGCGGATCGAAATCGGTGCCCCGCCCGGGGTGGCAACATAGGGCGTGTACCATAGGCCCATGCCCGTGTTCTTGTGGTAATAGCCAGTGATCTTGCCCTTGATGGCTTGGGTCAGCGACCCTTCGAGGGTCACACCCGCCAGCCAGTCGCGCCGCAGGCCGGAGGCATCATAATAGGCGTCGTCGACGGACGCGATGTTGCCCGGATATACCGCAGCCGCATCATCGCCGCCGGCGGCCACATAGGCATTGGCAACGGCGATGGCCGTGGCCCAATCCGGCGCAAAATTGTCCCAGTCATTGCCAAGCCGGGTGATCATCTCGGCCGACATGTCCTGATAGTCATTTTCACGACGGTCGGAGAAGTTCAGGAAGCCGGTGAGTGAACCGTCGCCGAGCGGCTGGACGATCTTGGCATTGACCTGATGCTGACGCTGGGCGCCTTCGCCCTTCCACTTGTCGGCATCCTGATAGACATAGCTGACCGAACCCTTGAGGCCGCCTTGAGTGAGCGCACCCGAGTCCAAGCGGATGAAGCCGCGCTTGGTGTCGTCTGCGCCATAGGTTGCGGCGACCGTCCCGGAAAATTCGTTGGAAGGCGTGCGCGACTGGAATTCGAGTGTGCCGCCAAGGTTATTGGTCGATGCGGTGCCAAGCGAGCCGGCACCCTGCGATACGCGGGTGACGCCGATATTTTCGGCGATGATCGCGCGGCTGATGTGCAGACCATTATGGTTGCCATAGCTCATGTCGCCCAGCGGAATACCGTCGAGCGTGAAACCGAGCTGGTTCTGGTTGAAGCCGCGGATCGAGATGCGGGTCGACCATTCATAGGCACCGAAGGGGTCGGCCGACTGGAAGTTGACGCCGGGCAGCTTCTCGACGGCACGCAGCGGGCTGCTGCCGGGGGCAAGGCGGGTGATATCTTCGGCGCGGATTTCCTGCACCTGACGGGTCTGGCCAGTGCCCAATACGATGATATCGCTGCTGGCGTCTGAGGCATCGGCCCCGGCTTCGGCAGCGACCTCGGCATAAGCGAAGGCCGGGAACGAGAGAGCGACAGTGGACAGCAGTGCGAGCTGTCGCAACGACTTGATATTCATGATTACCCCTTTTGCGGTTGCATTCCGCTGCACGCGTTGTTGCGGTGCAGCAGACAGGGGCCTTTTGCCGTCAACTCATTGCAGCTACGCGGCAGTTTGAAGGCGGATCCATGACGGCTTTGTTGCATTTTTTTGAAAAGAGGAGCGCTAGCGCGGATCTCTGCCGCCATTCGCAAGCAGCGTCGATTTTCAGCGACGCTTGCCCGTCGATCTTGACTGCGAGCGGGGCGAGCCAGCGCTGCGCGGCAACGGCGGTGGCTATGGGTGATAAATTCATTAAAATGATCTGCTGCACGGGTGGCAACAAGGTCGATGATGCCGCCGCAAAAACGCGCTATTCCGAACGAAGTGGACAGGGGCAGATCATGAAATAATTTGCAATAAATTA
>CAIJLZ010000005.1 GCA_903821605.1 uncultured Sphingomonadales bacterium
AATAACAATGTCAAAGAGCCGAAAAAACCGACGCACCAGCAACCAGTATTTCTACCGGTAATCCGGAACGCCCGCTTTTAGCTAACCGCACCTGCTTCAGAACCCAGCTAAACCGTCCGTCTCCGTCCGGCCCAGCAGCTCATCCGCTGCGGTGAACAGCCCTCTACGGATCGGTCTGAGTCGGGTCAACAGCTTTTTTCCGCCCCAAGGCACTTTTTTCATCATCGCCCGCTCGCATGTCGTCAAGCTGTCACGCATTGCTGCGCATCCTTACCGCCCGGCCCGCTCCGGCCTTCGCCATTCAGGCCTGGGTGATATAGTCGCGCATCGCATTGGCCTCGGCCTCGATCTGGTCGATCCGGCGCTTCACCAAGTCGCCAATCGAAATAAAGCCAATCAGCTGTCCTTTGTCGATCACCGGCAGATGGCGAATCCGACGCTTGGTCATCAGGCTCAATGCACCAATGACAGTTTTGGTCGGATCGACCGTGATCGGCGGGGCGGTCATAATGTCACAGGCATGGCGACCAAGCACATGCGCCCCTTCATGCGCGAGGCACTGCAACACATCGCGTTCGGAGAGGATGCCGACGACCTCTGCCCCCTGCATCACGGGAACGGCCCCGATCCGGCGTTCTGCCAGCAGGGCCACCACATCGGACACAAGTGCATCGGGCGCGACGGTGACGATCGAATGGGTCCGGCTCGCGATGATGGCGGCAATCGTCATATCTCTCTCCCCACGTTCTTATAATCGGGCTGGCTTATTATAGGGCTGGCCGATGGACTCGGCATTTCTGGCTTGATGATCACATTTTCCCGGCGCAAATGAAAGTATGGAAAACCCGATCCCCCCGGCCCAAATGGCCCTTCGTCGTCGATACAAGCGGATGATGGCATGGATGGTCCTTGTGACCATCGCTGCCGTGGCTGGCTCTATTGCGTTTCTCTATGCAACGGTCGGCCAGTTGCCGATCCACATGGTGATCGCGACCGTGGTCGGTGTCGGCTTTTCGGTGCTGCTGGGTTCGGCGCTGATGCTGCTGTCCTTCATCAGCAATGCATCGGGCCATGATGCCGAGGTCAACACCCCGGACGAATGATCCGCTCCGGCGCTTTCGGCCGCCCCACCCGCAAAAGCGCGTTGACAGCTTTTGAAACTGCCCTTATCGGGCGGGTCACGGCAACTGCCCTGTCGTCTAAAGGTAAGACTACGGACTCTGACTCCGTTAATTGAGGTTCGAATCCTCACGGGGCATCCAGCCGGACCAACTCTCCCCCATCGTCAAACCACCCTTTGCCTCTGGCGTGCGCTGTCATTGCGTTTGTTGCACGTGCGAGGACATATTATGCAGCCCGAAATCGGTGGCTTGCGCCTGATCCTCATGACAATATGCTGCGTCGCAACATGACGAATCAGGCAATGCACCAATCGGGGGCATCGCTGTTTGGTCGACGATCGGGAGATCCCCATGACCGCCTATCGGCTTTATTTCATGTGCCCGGCCACCGGGGACATTCAGGGTAGCAAGCGTTTCGAGGCCGAAGATGACGCGAGCGCCATGGCGGCGGCAAGCGATTATGTCGGGCTGGAGGCCGTTGAACTATGGCGTGGTCATCGCAAGCTGTCGCGGATCGAAGGCGTGTTGCCGCTTGATCTGCGGTTCGGCATGGCCATCGGCACCCCAACCCTCGGCGGCACCACCCGATCCGCCGCCGCGAGCCGCTGACCATCCCCACCCCTGCCGCCGCTGTCGACCCTCCCCCGTCCTGACGAAAACACGGGCGGTGGCGGCCATGATCCGGGCGGCAGGACAATAATTGTCGAGGAAAAACCGATCCGGGGCTATTGCTACCCATCGAATCACGGTGCATCGGCACGGTGGATTGAATCGATTGAATAGTCCTATCGGAGATTGGATACATGGCCGCACGCGTCCGCAAGGCAGTCTTTCCGGTTGCCGGCCTTGGCACCCGCTTCCTGCCCGCCACCAAATCTGTGCCGAAAGAGATGCTGCCCGTCGTTGACCGGCCACTGATCCAATATGCCGTGGATGAGGCGCTGGAGGCCGGGATCGAGCAACTGATCTTCGTCACCGGACGCGGCAAGGTCGCGATCGAAGACCATTTCGACGTGGCCTTCGAACTGGAAACCACCCAGACCAACCGGGGCAAGCCGCTTAGCGCGCTCAAGGGCACGCGCCTCAAGCCCGGCGACTGCGTGTTTGTTCGCCAGCAGGAGCCGCTCGGCCTTGGCCATGCCATCTGGTGCGCGCGCGAGATCGTCGGCAATGAACCCTTCGCCATCTTCCTGCCCGATGAATTCATGGTCGGCGCGCCCGGCTGCATGAAGCAGATGGTTGATGCCTATGAACAGGTCGGCGGCAACATGATCTGCGCGCTGGAAGTCGACCCCTCTGAAACGTCAAGCTATGGCGTGATCGATCCGGGCGCGCGCAACGGGGCGCTGACCGAAGTCCGAGGATTAGTGGAAAAGCCCAAGCCCGGCACCGCGCCATCCAATCTGATCGTCGCCGGGCGTTATATTCTCCAGCCCGATGTGATGCGCATTTTGGAAACGCAGGAAGCAGGTGCTGGTGGTGAAATCCAGTTGACCGACGCCATGGCCCGCATGATCGGCACCCAGCCCTTTCACGGCGTGACGTTCAATGGGGATCGCTATGATTGCGGTTCCAAGCTTGGATTCGCTGAGGCCAATTTCGCACTGGCGATGTCGATGCCCGATATCGGTCCCAAGCTGCGGACATTCGCACGTCAGCTGATCGAGCAGGAAGCCGCCACCGATCTGGCTGGCGGGTCGGTCGATTAATCCAGCATGTGCCCGGTCCGATCCTTCTTCGTCGCCAGATAGGCGGCGTTGAACGGATTGGATGGCAATTGGTGTGGCACGCGTTCGGCCACGCGGATGCCCTCGGCTTCAAGCACCGCAACCTTGTTCGGATTATTGGTCAACAGCTTGACCTCTTCCTGCCCCAGCAGCTTCAACATCCGCGCGGCAATCGCGAAATCGCGCGCATCAATCGCCAGCCCCAGGCGAACATTGGCATCGACCGTGTCGAACCCCTGATCCTGCAACGCATAGGCGCGTAGCTTGTTGATCAGGCCGATGCCGCGACCTTCCTGCCGGAGATAAAGCAATATCCCCCAATGGGCGGCGGCCATGCTCGCCAAGGCGGCGTGCAACTGCGGCCCGCAATCACATTTGAGTGACCCGAAGACATCGCCCGTCAAACATTCGCTATGCAGGCGCACCACCGGCAGACTGCCATCGGGTTGACCAATCACCAAGGCGACATGTTCGGCGGCGTCATCCGGGCCACGGAACGCGACAATCTCGCACTGCGACGACGCCTCGACCGGCAGCCGTGCGCGGGACGCGATGAACAGGTCTGCCGCCTTGGCATATTGCCCGATCTCTTCCACCGCGACCGTTACCGCCGGATCATCCCCCCCCTGCTCAAGCCAGAAAAAGGCGGGCAGCATCCCGGCATGACGCGCAAGCCGCAGTGCCGCCGCGGCGATCACCGGCTGGGCCAGCGACAGGGCACGAAACGGCCCCTTGAGCGGCGTTGCCAAATCAAGCACCGGATCGGCAACCGCGGTGGCCACCGCCAGATCGATCCACGCCGCACGGTCGACCAGCACCGCATGATCGGGATCGGCCGCTTCCAACTGATTGGTCAAGCGCAGCGTTTCTGCCCGACCGGCCGAAATCAGCAACAGCGCCGCATGATCCGGGTCAAAGGCGGATAATCGCCCATCATCGGCGGTTTCAATCGCCAGCACATCAATCGCGGTCGCGCCATCGCTGATCCGCACCGGCCAGCCGCGCCGAAGGGCATCAATGGCTCGGGCAGCATTGCGGGACATCAATCGATCCGAAACGTCGTGAGGATCGGGATATGGTCCGACGGCTTGCCCCAGTTGCGGCAATCCTCGAATAGCTTGTGGTCCACCGCGCGCGCCGCGACCGCGGGGCTGGCCCACATGTGATCAAGCCGCCGACCCCGATTGGATGCCTTCCAGTCACGGGCGCGATAGCTCCACCAAGTGAACATCTGCTCCGGCTCGGGGATGAACTGGCGACCAAGATCGACCCAGCCATGGCTCTGCTGAAAGCGATCCATGGCGGCAACCTCGACCGGCGTATGGCTGACGACGTTGAGCAGTTGCTTATGGCCCCAGACATCGCTTTCGAGCGGGGCCACGTTGAAATCGCCCACCAGCAGCGTCGGCTCGGTGAGCTGCGACGACCATTGGGTCATGCGATCAAGAAAGGCGAGCTTCTGCGCAAATTTGGGATTCACCTCAGGGTCAGGCTCCTCGCCGCCTGCGGGAATATAGACATTATCCAGACGAAAGCCGCATTCAAGCTCGACACCGACATGGCGTGCCTCGCCATTGTCCTGCCAGTCGAACCGCTTGTCCTCGCGCATCGGCACGCGCGACAGAATCGCCACACCATGATGCATCGGCTGGCCGTGCAGCACCTGATGGGTATAGCCCAATTGGCGGAACATGGCCGAGGGGAAGTCGCGGTCAACCACCTTGGTTTCCTGAAGACACAGAATATCCGGCTGCACATCGCGCAGGAACCGCTCGACAATGTCGATCCGGAAACGGACGGAATTGATGTTCCAAGAAGCGATTGAAAGCGTTTGCGACATGGCGCACGCCATAACCACAAAATCACCTGCATTGCCATGACTCAATTTTGTCGCATGATATACGCCGGATGTTCATGGTATATGCAGCCCGCTTGGGCTAACTTCCTTGGGAAGCGATCATCAACAGGGGTTTTGTCATGGCATTTTCGACCGATCGGCTGCGCAAATGGGGCGTGGCGGCGGCAGTGGTGATGGGCCTTGCGCTCGCGACCAGCCCGGCGCAGGCGCAATTTTCCGACAGCTACAAATTCCTGAAGGCGATCAAGGATCAAGATGGCCAGAAGGTGACCGACATGCTCGGCGAATCGGCCTCGACGCTGATCAATACCCGCGATGTCACGACGGGCGACGGTGCATTGCATATCGTCACACAACGCCGCGACACCGCATGGATCAATTTCCTCCTGTCCAAGGGTGCCAAGCCGGATATCCGGGACAAAGCTGGCAACACCCCCCTCTTGGTTGCGGCGCAGATCGGCTATGTCGACGCGGTGCCGCTGCTTGTCAGTTTCAAGGCCGATGTGAACGGTGCGAACGGGCGAGGCGAGACACCCCTGATCATCGCGGTGCAGCGCCGGGATCTTGCCATGGTCCGCCAGTTGATCGCGCTGGGAGCGAATCCCGCCTTGCGTGACACGGTGGTCGGCATGTCAGCCCGCGACTATGCCCAGCGTGACACGCGCGCTGGCACGATTCTCAAAGCGTTGGACGAGGCCAAGCCCGCCGCCGCCGCCACCGCCAAGCCGATGGCCGGACCACGCCCCTGATCGGAGAGTGCAACCGACACCATCGTCCCATGACCTCAACAGTGAAAAGTCGACAGATCATGCGCCTCAAATGGCAGACACTTGCGCTCGGATGGCTCGTTCTCGGACTGGGTGCGGTTGCCCATGCGCAAGATATCGATCCGGAAGCAGGGCGTGAGGCCACGCTGCCCGATGTGCCGCCACCTGCCGATATTCTCCCGACATTGGCGGCCCCGGCCGATAGTTTGTGGACCCAGGATTTCGTGATCGAATTATTGTCGGTGATCGACGGCGTCAGCGCCGAAGGTCTAAAGCCGGAAAGCTATGCCCCCGACAAGCTGCGCGAGGCGCTGGCGACCAATGATCCCGCCCAATATGGCCCGCTGGCCACTGCGGCATGGCTGAAGCTCGCGCATGATTTCGGCAATGGCTATGTCCCGAATGAGGCCCGGCTCGACTGGCACATGGAGGCGCTGGCCGATGATCAGAATGTCGACATGTCGTCGCTGTACGGCGCGCTGGCGAGTGGCCAAATTCGCGACACGCTGATGGGTCGCCTGCCGACCAATGGCCAATATCAGTCGCTCAAGGACAAGCTGGCCGCCACGCCCGCGACCGACAAGGACACCATCGACCGGGTTCGGGTTTCACTCGAACGCTGGCGCTGGATGCCGCGCGATTTCGGCAGTGATTATATCTTCGTCAATGTCCCGGCCTTCAACGTCGCGATGGTCCGCGACGGGCGCGCGCTGGCGCGCCACAAGGTGATTGTCGGCAAGGCCAAAACCCCGACGCCGCAATTATTCGTGCAGGCAACCGGCGTCATCCTCAACCCGACGTGGACCGTGCCGCAAAGCATCATCCGCGAAAGCGTGGGCGCGATGATGCAGAAAAACCCGAAAAAAGCGCGGGCGCAGGGCTATATCATGACCCGGAATGAGGATGGCAGCGTCAAGGTGGTCCAGGGACCGGGCACGGCAAATGCGCTGGGGGCGATGAAGTTGGTCATGCCCAACCCGCACTCCATCTATATGCACGACACCCCGGCAAAGTCGCTGTTCGAAAGCAAGATCCGCGCCTTCAGCCATGGCTGCATCCGCACCGACAAGGCCCTGAATTTCGCATCCGTCATGCTGCGCGGTACGCCGGGTTGGTCGCTGGCGAAGATCGAACAGACCGTCGCGGCCAAGAAGACGATCAAGGTCGAACTGGTCAAGCCGGTCAACGTGCTGATCACCTATCTGACGGCAGTGGTCGAGGATAATGGCGTGCTCAAGACCTATAACGACATTTACGGGCGCGATGCGCCGGTGGTGGCGGCGCTCGACCAGTAAAGAAAAAGCCGGGGACATGCCCCGGCGTTTTCATTCCCCGCGTTAGCTTGGATCAGGCTTTGGTAGCGTACAGCAACCGGCCCGGGCCAAGGCGTTCCAGCACCTGCGGCAAATCGGACTGGGCAAAGGCGAAACAGCCCTCCGACCGGCCGATCTTACCCGTATCGCGCGCCATCTGTTCGCTGACATACCACGCGCCATGGACGACAACCGCGCGCGCCTCGGCATTATTATTGGTCCGGTCAAGCCCGACCAAGCGGAGCGAGCGGCCATGTTTGCCGGTATAATAATCGCCGGTGAGATAGGCCCCCGGCGACGACGCAAAAGAGCCCGGATCATTCGAGAATTGCTGCACCCAGCCGGTATGGGCCGGATCGGACCCACGGCCATGCGCCACCAGAAAGCGCGAAATACGGCCCGACATCATGTCGACCAGATAGAAGCGCTCTTCGCGGGAGGCCGCAGAAAAATCGGTAATGCCGACCACATCGCGATGATGGACCGCATGCGCATTGGCTTCCAGCGCCCGGCGCGCCATGCGGATGAGGCGGCTATCATCGGTGATCGAAACGGTAGCGGATGCCAATGCCGGCACGGCGGGAAGCACCGTAGCAGCAGCAATCGAGGCAAGACCCCGACCCAGGAATTCGCGGCGATTGACCATCAGTAAGGGCGACCTCAGTTGTCCCGGAACCATGTCATTCCGAGCGCCCTCATACCATATATGGCCGATTCGAGCCAGTCACCCGTCGCACGCGCGGCGCAGTTCACCGGATTTCAGGGCGTTTTAACGCCAGCTTCGGCTTGATCGCCATAGGCGGGCGGGCGCATCCCGCACCGGGCACGCAGCCAACCACACAGCAACGGGATCGGTCCATGGCGTTCCATCCAACGGGCATAAGCCACATAATCCGGGTCGGCCAGCAGGTGCCGTTCCTCGGTCCGGGCCCGCCAATAATAGACGCCGCTCACCAATAGAAGTAGCCCCGTCGCCCGGATCAGATCGATGGCCGCGCCGGTGGTGAGCAGCGGCATGGTCGCCAGCCACCAGAACAGGTTCTTGGACACATAAGCCGGGTGTTTTGTCCAGGCATAAGGTCCATGCGTAATGATGCCGCGATGGGTCAGGTTCGAAAAGCGCAGGCCGAATACAATCGTCGCCCAAGCATAGATCGCGGTCAGCACCACCAGCATCGCACCGATAAAGCCGAGCGCCACGGGCTGCCCCTCCAGCCAATAGCTCCATTCCGCCGTGCCGGGATGATAGTTGAGCGGCCCGCCATCCCCCATCAACACGAACGGCGGATAACAGATCAGCGCCGCCGTCCAGCCCGCCGCATAGGGATTGGCCGAACGAATATGGGCGTCGAGGGGCTTGCAGGTGAGGAGATAGCCCACGGTCGCAAAGGCGACATCGAACAGGAACATCATCGCGATCAGCCAGCGAACGATACCGACCGGGCTGTTCAGGCTATTGCTTTCGTGCCAGCGGATCATCTCCACCCAATTGCCCGGCACGATCGAAATCATAAAGGCGGTGAAAAAGGCCTTCATGCCCCATGCGCGCACATGGTCGTACAGGCGTTCGTCATCGGCCCGATCATGGCGGCGCATCAGCCAGTTGCCGAACACCCACAGGCCGTCGCGCGGTTCTCGCATCCGGCGATCAACCAGCACGACATAGGGAATGGACAGCAGCAATAGCGCCGGAATCGCCGCAATCAGCAATTGCATCGCGGCGAGATAGGCACCTTCCCAATACCAGCGGCCAAGGGCATAAAAAAAGCCGATCACGATCCATGTGCCCCATAGCCCGATCAGCTTCACCGCACTGGTGGCCCGCACCTCGCCCCATGGGCGCGCCGGGCCGGTCCAGTCGATACCAGTCGTGGGATGACGATGGACCTTATCGACCAGCACTGACCACAGCACCATCGGCACGCCACAGGCCGCGACCGCCATGGCCGCCGCCAACGGGCCGTCCAACTGCTGCACATGGGCCATGACCACCCAGATCAGCATGCCAACCATGCCTGCCAAGCCAACGCCCGCGCTAACGGCGGAACGGGGTCTGGGATCGCTTGAAACGCTGTCGTTCACGGTCTGGCTCGCCTGCATAACGTTATGAACATAAATCGCTAGCGGACCAGTGTCACCAAAACGTCAACAGCTGGCTCAGCCCTCGCCGTCGCGGGCGAGCCATTCCTCCAGCCACTTGATCGTATAGGCCCCATCCTTGAATTCCGGGTCATCGATCAATTGCTGGTGAAGCGGGATCGTCGTGGTCACGCCTTCCACCACAAATTCTTCCAGCGCGCGCTTGAGCCGGCGGATACAGCCATCACGGTCGCGGCCATAGACGATCAGCTTGGCAATCATGCTGTCATAATAAGGCGGCACGCGATAACCGGCATACATGCCGCTATCCACCCGGACATGCATGCCGCCCGGCGCGTGGAAGGTCTTCACCAACCCCGGCGACGGCGCAAAGGTGCGCGGGTCTTCGGCATTGATGCGGCATTCAATCGCATGGCCACGGAATTCGAGGTCTTCCTGCCGGACCGACAGGGGTTCACCGCCAGCAATACGAATCTGTTCGCGCACCAAGTCCATGCCGGTGATCATCTCGGTCACCGGATGTTCGACCTGCAAACGGGTGTTCATCTCGATGAAGTAGAACTCGCCATTTTCGTAGAGAAACTCGATGGTGCCCGCGCCGCGATAGCCCATATCGGCCATCGCCTTGGAGACGACGCCGCCCATATGGTCGCGCTGTGCCGCCGAAATGACGGGCGACGGCGCTTCTTCCAACACCTTCTGGTGACGACGTTGAAGCGAACAGTCCCGTTCACCAAGATGGATCGCATTGCCATTGCCGTCGCCAAACACCTGAAATTCGATGTGGCGCGGATTGCCGAGATATTTTTCAATATAGACGGTGTCGTCACCAAAGGCCGCCTTGGCTTCCGAACGGGCCTGCGACATCAGCGTTTCGAGCACGTCTTCGGAAGGCACGACCTTCATGCCACGCCCGCCGCCGCCCGACGCCGCCTTGACCAGCACCGGATAGCCGCAACGATCGGCGACCTCGCGGGCCTCCTCAATCGTGTCGACCGCGCCCGGCGACCCCGGCACCAGCGGCAAGCCAAGCGCGCCAGCGGTCCGCTTGGCCTCGACCTTATCGCCCATGGTACGGATATGTTCGGGCTTCGGACCGATCCAGATGATGTTGTGCATCTCGACAATCTCGGCGAAACGCGCATTTTCGGACAGGAAGCCATAGCCCGGATGGATGGCATCCGCCCCGGTGACTTCTGCCGCCGAAATGATGTTCGGGATGTTGAGATAGCTTTCAGACGCTGCCGGCGGACCGATGCAGACGGCCTGATCGGCCAGCCGCACATGCATGGCATCGGCGTCGGCAGTCGAATGGACCGCCACCGTCTTGATCCCCATTTCATGGCAGGCACGGTGGATACGAAGCGCGATCTCGCCGCGATTGGCAATCAGGACCTTCTTGATCGGCATGTGCACAGGGCCTGTTATTCGATGACGATGAGCGGCTGGTCGAATTCGACCGGATGACCATTTTCGACAAGTATCGCGACGACCTTGCCTGCACGCGGTGCCGAAATCTGGTTCATCACCTTCATCGCCTCGATGATCAGCAGGGTGTCGCCCTGCTTCACGCTGTCGCCCACGCTAACAAAATCAGGAGAGCCGGGTTCAGCCGCGAGATAGACCGTGCCGACCATCGGCGATTTGACCGTGCCCGGATGATCGCCAACCGGCGCCGCCACCGGGGCGGGCGCCGCCACCGCAGCAGCGGCAGGTGCCGCCACCGGAGCAGCCACCACCGCCGTCGGCGCAGCGCTGACCATACGGGCAACGCGGATCTTGCGATCACCGTCCTCGACTTCAATCTCGGTCAGATGGGTTTCATTCAGCAGTTCCGCCAACTGGCGCACCAGCGCGGGATCCACCTGCATTGATCCGGCATTCTTATCGCTCATTCGACCCCCGAAGGTAAAATATCTGTTTCCATCTGGCAGCGCGCTTAGAGCTTCGCTGCCGCTTCAAGCGCAAGCGCGTAGCCCATCGGACCGAATCCGGCAATGGTTGCCTTCGCGGCCTGACCAACAAAACTATGGTGACGGAATGGTTCCCGCTGATGCGGATTGGAAAGATGAAGCTCGATCACCGGCACCGAAATGGCCTTGATCGCATCCAGCAGCGCCACCGACGTGTGGGTATAAGCCGCAGGATTGATGATCACCGCCTTGGCGCCCCGGGCTTGCGCCTCATGCAGCCAATCGACGAGATGCCCCTCATGGTTCGACTGGCGCACATCCACCTCAACGCCCAGTCCGAGCGCCTGATCTTCCAGCCGCCCGGCAATATCGTCCAGCGTGTCATGGCCATAGATATCCGGCTCGCGCGTGCCGAGCAGATTGAGGTTCGGACCATTCAGCACATAAATCAGCGGCTTGTCCGCCATGATTTCATTCCCTTTTCCTGTGCCCGCTCCATATGCCCGATTACCAGCGCAATGGCCAACCCTGTTTGACAGCGAGCAATTTCATCCGCGCATCGGCATTAACCGCATAGCCCTTATCCGCCCAGTCCAGCACCGGCTGATCCGACACATGATCGGAATAAAAGCGGATATCGAGCGCCTCGCGCGGCAGGCCTTGGGCCGCCAGCCACGCCTCGATCATCCGCAACTTGGCCGGGCCATAGCAATTTTCGCCCGCGATCAACGGCAGCACCAGATTGTGCTGGTCGCGCTGGCTGTTGGTCGCAATCGTCTCGAAACCGAGCAATTCGCCCACCGCCGATGCGTAATAATGAAAGGAAGCGGTGGCCATGACCATGCGGCACCCCTCTGCCCGGTCCGCCGCGATCTGCGCATGCGCCGCATCGAACAGGCCAGTCGCAATGATGTGCGATGCGAAATCCTCGGCCACTTGCGCCAAGCGAGCGGGATCAAGCCGAGGGCCAAGCAACGCGCCGTGCATCAATTCTTTCAACCGCCCCCGGCTGACAAGCTTGAGCGCATAGCCGAGCAGGAACAATCCGACCAACGGCCAAAGCAACTGCCGCACCGGCGCGATCCGCAGCCCGGCAAAACGGAGAAAGCCGGGGAAAGTCGCCCGCCGCGTGATGGTCTTGTCCATGTCGTAAATGGCAAATTTCTGCATGAGCAGTGCTGTGCCAAGCCTGACAAAGGCTGACAAGCCCATTCAGGCTACAGCAAGCGCACCGAGGCTAGACAAGGTTCGATATTGACGAATGGTCGGTTCGATGCGTAGCGTCCGCAGATGCAACGGAAAAGCGCCCTTTTGCTCGTAACAGGCTGTAGCCTGCTGCTGGCTGGCTGTATCCAGGTATCTGCCCCGGACAAGCCCATCGAGATCAACCTGAACATCAATATCCGGCAAGAGGTGATGGTGAAGCTCGAAAAAGATGTCGAGACACTGATCACCGACAATCCGGAACTGTTTCCGCAATGAGGTTTGACATGCACGTGACGAAGAAGATGGTGGCCGGGGCGGTCGCGCTGGGACTGGCGCTTGCCGGCGGCGTGGTGCCGGCGTCCGCCCAGAACGCCTCCGTCATCGAACAGGCCAAGACGAGCGGGATCATCGGCGAAACATGGGAAGGCTATATCGGCTTTGCCCAAACGCCGTCCGATCAGGTCCGCGCCGAAGTCGAGGCGCTGAATATCAAGCGGCGCGCTGCTTATACCCAATTGGCCAGCCAGCGCGGCGCGACCGTGCAGGAAGTGGCGCTCAAGACCGCCTGCCAGATCCTCGCCGCCAAGGTGCCGGTCGGCCAGTCCTATCTGCTGCCAGACAAGCTGTGGCGCGTGCGTGAAGGCGCCAGCCCTATCGCCCGGCCCGATTACTGCAACTGATCGGGGTCGCCCGCTCTTTCCGGACAGCGCCGCGCAGAGCGACATAGCGGGAGGCGTTGCGCCTCGCCCCATCACCCATCATTCCATCACCCACGAAAAACGGCCCGGCATTGCTGCCGGGCCGTTATCGTGTCGAAACAGGCGGTCAACTGGGCCCGCCTGTCCTCAACCGCGATCGATCAGAAAGCGAGACCGAGCGAGAAGACCACACCGGCCTTCACATTGTCATAGCTGCTGGTGAAACCAGCGGCGAGGATGTCGCTGCCACGACCGATGCTGGTGTCGACATAAGAGAGCGACGCAGACACCGGACCGAGGGTGGTTTCAAGACCAAGCTGCCAATCGGTGTAGGAAGCAAAGCCAAGATCCTGCACGCCGACATGACCACGGAAGGTCAGCGGGGTCGAAGGGATCGGAGCCGACAGTTCACCATAACCATAGATGAAGTCCTGATCGCCAGTCGCCTTCATCGACGGCGCCCAAGCACCACCAACCTTGATCGCGGCAGGACCGAAGTCATGCTTCACCGAACCCAGGAACTCCATATAGTCGGAGTGGGTGCCCGACGGCGAGTCGGCATAGGTGTAGAAGGTCGCGTTCAGGTCGATCGAGGTGCCCGGCGAGATTTCCGTGCCATAGCCAACGAACAGATCCGATTCCACCTTGCCGTACAGCGGCTCGACGCTGTCACCGAGGCTCGAACCCCAAACACCGGCATAAACGCCAGATTCATGGTTGATCGTGACAGAGCCCTGCACCGCAGCTTTGGTGTCGCTCAGCGAAATGCCACGGAAGCGATAATCCGACACGCCGGAAACGCCAACGCTGGCCGAGAAGCCATTGCCGAGATCGACGGCGGCAGCCGGGGTAGCAGCAGCACAAAGGGCGGCGGAGAGGGCAATGAGAGACATGCGCATGTTTAATTCCTTGCAATGTTGGTCGCGTTTCATGCTCATCCTGCGTTCGGCGGCCTGGCCTCTTTGATGCGCCTGTCTTGCAACGAAGATGATCGTGCAACGGACATCACGGGTCTGATCTCAACCGGACGGCTCTAAACATGCGCAATTTTTTGCATTGCACAACGCACTTCTTTCAATTTGAGATAAGTTGGCATTGGAACTGTTGCAGTTAGGTTACACTCCCTCAACCCCTTGGCCACAGTCGATCGGCTGAAACAATTGCCGAAAGGAAAGATCTTCTGCCGGGTGACGGCGGCGGTGTAATCGGCTAACAGCCGAAGCATGATCAAGACACGCTTCGCTCCCAGCCCGACCGGCACGCTTCACATCGGCAACATCCGCACCGCCGTGCTCAACTGGATGTTCACCCGGCAACAAGGCGGGGAATTTTGGTTGCGCCTCGATGACACCGATAGCGAACGATCCACCGAAGAATTCGCAGCGGGGATCGTGGAAGACCTCGCTTGGCTTGGCCTTGAACCCGATGGGCAGGTCCGTCAATCTGACCGTTTCGCCTTGTATGAACAGCGTTTTCAGGAATTGCGCGCGGCGGGCCGGGTCTATCCCTGTTACGAAAGCGCGCAAGAACTTGACCTCCGCCGCAAGGTCCTGCTTGGCCGTGGCCTGCCCCCGATCTATGACCGTGCGGCGCTCTGCCTGACCGACGAGGACCGCGCCGCCTTCGAAGCAAAAGGCATCACCCCGCACTGGCGCTTCAAGCTGGACCAGTCCACCCCGCTCGTCTTCGATGACATGATCCGTGGGCCGCAACGCTTCGATCCGGCCCTGCTATCCGATCCCGTCATCCGCCGTGCGGACGGCAGTTGGCTCTATATGCTGCCGAGCGTGATCGACGACATCGACATGGGCATCACCCATGTCGTGCGGGGCGAAGACCATGTCACCAATACCGCACTGCAACTACAAATGTTCGCGGCCATGGATGCCCCCGCACCACAATTCGCCCATGCCGCCTTGCTGACCGGCGAAGAGGGCAAGCTGTCCAAGCGCCTTGGCTCGCTCGGCGTGCTGCATTTCCGCGAAACGGGCATTGAACCGCTGGCCGTCACGGCGTTGCTCGCCCGGCTCGGCACCAGTGACCCGGTGATCGCCGTGACAGACATGGCCGCATTGGTCGCTGCTTTTGCGTTTGACCATTTCGGCCGCGCGCCCGCCCGCTTTGACGAGGCCGAGTTGCGCGCGCTCAATGCCCGCATTCTCCACCTCATGCCGTTCGACACCGTCGCACACCGCCTGCCCGATACGATGGATGAGCGCGCTTGGGCGGCGATCCGCCCCAATATCGAAACCGTCGCCGATGCGGCCGACTGGTGGGCGGTGGTCCGGATCGGGCCGGAAGACGCCGCGCCGGACCCGGCCGATCACGCCTATCTCGCCGAAGCGGCGACCATCGCTGCCGGCATCGACTGGTCGACCGACCCGTGGCACGCCTTGACCAGCCAGTTGAAGGAAAGCAGCGGGCGCAAAGGCAAGGCCCTGTTCCTGCCGCTGCGCCGCGCCCTGACCGGGCGCGACCATGGGCCGGACATGGCTGCCTTGCTGCCGCTGATCGATCAGGCCGACGCCGTCGCCCGGCTGCGCGCGGGGCTGGCCGATTGAGGTGCAAGGGCTGTCGCCCGTTCATCGCCGCCCCGGCTCGCCCTGCCGGTGATTCCCGCGCCAAGACTTGCAATTGACGGCAAAAGCTTCACTTAGGGGGGCATGAAGTCAGGGTCGCCCAAAATGCGTTTGTTCAACATGATGACAGGGGGGGTGGCGATCTTGCTTGCCGCCGCGCCCGCCCATGCCATGTTCGCCACCGACAATCTGGAAAACAGCGCCGCCGCCGTTCCTGATCTGCCCTCAATTGATCCGTTCGCCAGCGCCCGTCAGGCCGAGGCGCGTGACGATTATGCCGAGGCGCTGACCGCCTATATCCGCGTCCTTGCTTCTAACCCGCGCAATGTTCGCGCGCTGGTCGGCGCAGGCAAATCGGCGGTCAAGGTCGGTGATGCCGAGGCGGCGGTCGGCTTCCTCGCCCGCGCCGACGAGCTTCAGCCCCGTTCGGGACCGACCAAGGCCGGGCTGGCCGCGGCGCTGGTGATGATGGACCGGCCGCGCGATGCCCTGCCGCTGTTCGACGAAGCCGAGCGCCTTGGCGTGCGCGATATCGAAATGGCGGGCGACCGTGGCCTTGCCTATGACCTGATCGGCGATCCGGTCAGGGCGCAAAAAGAATATGCGCTTGCCCTCAAAAACGGATCGGACAGCGAAACCGTCCGCCGCCTCGCCATCTCGCAAGGCGCAGCTGGCAAGATGGCGGTTGCGCTCAACACGTTGGAGCCGCTACTCCGCAAGCAGGATCGCGCGGCCTGGCGCGACCGGGCCTTTATCATCGCGATGAGCGGCGACACCCGCGCGGCCCAGCAATCCGCCGCCCTGATCCTGCCCCCGTCACAGGTCAATGTGCTCGCCCCCTATCTCAGCCGCATGCCGTCGCTAACACCGACCGAACGGATGCGCGCCGTGCATTTCGGCATCTTCCCCGATACCGGCAATGCCGCCTCGCCGGAAACGCTGGCGATGATCGAAGAAGGGTCCGCCCAGGGCCTGGTGCCAACCGGCACGCCACTTGGCAAGCCGGGCACCGCGACACCCAACGCCCAGACCGAGCAGGAACGCACACGGCGCGAGTTGGAAGCCGCCATCGCGGTCCGCACACGGGCACAGGCGGAAGCCGCCGCCCGCGCGCGCGCCGAGGCCGAGGCCCGCGCCCGCGTCGCCGCCGAAGCGGCCGCTCGCCAAGCCGAACAGGTTCGTCAGGCGCGGCTCGCCGCTGCCGCCGATACCGCCCGCACGACGGAGCAGGACCGCCAGCAGCCCGGTGCCGCAGATAATGAGGCCGAAACGGCCCGGCGTGCGCAGGCTGAACGGCTCGCCCGCGCCCTGTCGACCACTACACCGACCGCATCACGCACCAACCCGGTCCAGACGGTGGCGGCCGCTTCCGCCCCGGCAGCACCGACAGCACCGGCCAAGCCCGCCAACCAGTTCAACAGCCGCGTTGCGGCGCAACAGGCCGACCGCTTGCAGATTGCCCTGCCGGAACTGCGGCCTGAAGACGAACAGCCGGTCGCCCCAAGCGCCGCCGTCGTCGCCTTGGCCAGCCAGAAGGCACCCATGGTGATGCGTCCCACGCCAACCGCCAGCACCAAGCCCGGCACTGATAAGCAGATGGGCGACAAGCAAGTCGCCGACAAGCCGGTCGCCAAGCCCCTCGACAAACCCAGCACCAAGACCGCCGATAAGGCTGCGGTCGAATGCACCATCGATCCCAAGGCGAAAAAGGGGTCCGCCAAGGCAACGCCCGGCTGCAACCCCAAGACTGCTGCCAAAGATCAAAAGGACGCCAAGGGCAAGGAACTGGCCAAGGCGGACTGCAAGCCTGATCCGAAGGCAAAGAAGGGCAGCAAGGCGCAAGTCTGCGAAGAGCCCAAGCCCGTCTGCAAGCCTGACCCCAAGGGGAAAAAGGGCAAAAACGCCAAATCCGTGCCATGCGATGACAAGGCCATCCGGGAGGCGGATGCCAAGGGCAGCAAGGCCGGAAAAGACGCAAAAGATAGCAAGGACAGCAAGGACGCCAAGGATAAGGGCGGCGAACGTTACTGGGTGCAGGTCGCCAGTGGCCCGAACAAGGCCGATCTCGGCAAGGCCTTTAGCGCGGTCAAGGCCAAGGCCCCGGCGCTGCTCGGCAGCCAGTCGACTTGGACCTCGCCATGGCGCGGATCCAACCGGCTGTTGGTCGGCCCCTTCTCCTCCGCCGACGACGCGCAGGCATTTGTCAATAAGCTGACCGGCAAGGGCGTGTCCGGCATCCAGTTCACCAGCCGTTCGGGCGTGGCAGTGGACCGGCTGTCGCTCAAATGACCACACCCCCATTGGCCGCACTCGCCTGCGATCCTGCGCACTCACGCGGGCGCCTATTCCCGGAAAGCGATGGCGGCAATCGCGGCCCGCGCACCGCGTTTCAGCGCGACCGTGATCGCATCATTCACAGCGTGGCCTTCCGCCGCTTACGCCACAAGACGCAGGTCTTTATCGCCCCGGACGGCGACCATTTCCGCGTTCGCCTGACGCATAGTCTTGAAGTGGCGCAGATCGGGCGAACCATCGCGCGGGCGCTGGGCCTGAACGAAGATCTGACCGAGGCGCTCTGTCTCGCCCATGATATCGGCCACCCGCCATTTGGCCATGCCGGGGAAGATGTGATGCACGCCATCATGGCCCCGGCAGGCGGGTTCGATCACAATGCCCATTGCCTGCGGATCTTGGCGCGGATCGAATCCCCCTATCCCCATTTCGACGGGCTCAACCTAAGCTGGGAAATGCAGGAAGGGCTGGCCAAGCATAATGGCCCGGTGCGGCGACCCAATTGGGCCTTGGCCGAAATTGACGCCGCCTTCCCGCTCGATCTTTACCAATGGCCCTCATTAGAAGCGCAGGTCGCCGCCCTTGCCGATGATATCGCTTATGACAATCACGACATGGACGATGGGTTGCGCGCCGGGCTGATCAGCCTTGAAGACCTTGATGAAGTCCCGTTCGTCGCCGCCAATCTCGCGCGCATCCGCCGCCATCTACCCGGCCTTGCGCGCGACCGGCTGATCGCCGAACTGGTGCGCGACCAGATCGGGTTGATGGTCAACGATCTGATTGCCGCGACCGCCGAACGCGTAAGATCAGCCCAGGTGCGCACCGTCGACGATGTCCGGGCAGCGGGACGGATGCTGGCGGGGTTCTCCGACGAGATCGCCTCCGCCGAACGCGCGCTCAAGGCCTTTCTCTATCGGCGGCTTTATCGCCACGACGAGGTGAAGGCGGTTTCACGGCGCGCGGCCGCTGCATTGGATGAACTTTTCCGGGCCTATCTCGCCCATCCGGAGCGATTGCCGGAGGAATGGCAGGCGACGTTGCCGAGCGATGAACCGGCGCGCACCCGCCATATTGGCGACTTCATGGCCGGCATGACCGACCGCTATGCGCTCGCCCGCTATCGCGAATGGATCGGGCCGATCCGACTGCCGGCAGGGGTCTAACGAAAACCGGCCTTGTTTGCGGGGGGTGTTTCAGACTAGACTCACCCCATCAACATGAACGCGACCCCCACCCCCTTTCCCTGGCTTGACCTGGTGATCATCTTGGCACTGGTTCTGGTCAACGGCCTGTTCGCCATGTCCGAACTGGCCATTGTATCTGCACGCCGCCCCCGGCTGGAAGCACTGGCCGCGCGGGGCAAGACGGGCGCGCAAGTGGCGCTTGATCTCTCTGCTGATCCGGGCCGCTTCCTCTCCACCGTGCAGATCGGCATCACGCTGATCGGGATTTTGGCGGGCGCCTATTCCGGCGCCAGCCTTGGCCACCCGACTGCCGAACGCCTGCTTTGGCTGGGCCTTGATCATGAATTAACCGAAACCTTCGGCTTTGTGATCGTGATCGGCTGCACGACCTTCGCCTCGCTGGTCATCGGTGAACTGGTGCCCAAGCAATTCGCCTTGCGCGCCCCGGAAGTGATCGCCTGCAACATGGCCATTCCGATGCTGTGGCTGTCGCGGATCACGGCCCCCTTCGGCTGGCTGCTCGACAAAAGCAGCGCCGTGATTTTTGCGCTATTGCAACTCGAACGCGAATCGGAAAGCAAGGTCACGGCCGAGGAACTCCACCTCGTTGTGGCGGAAGCGAGCAAATCCGGCGTGATTGAAGAGAACGAGCGCGCCATTATTTCGGGCGTGGTGCGCCTTGCCGATCGCCCGGCGCGCGAAATCATGACGCCGCGCACCGAGGTGGACTGGCTACCGGTCGATGCCACCACCGCGCAATTGGTCGATGCGATCAGCACCATTCCGCACAGCCGCATGCCGGTGGCAGATGGATCGGTCGACAATATCATCGGCATCGTCCAGACACGCGACCTGCTGCTCGCCAGCCTTGCCGGCGAGGTCATCGACCTGCGCCAGATGTTGCGCAAACCCCGTGTCATCCCGGATCAACTCGACGCGATGGACGCGCTTGATGCCCTGCGTCAGGCCGAGGTGCCGATGCTGCTTGTCCATGATGAATATGGCCACTTTGAAGGGCTGATCACCCCCGCAGACCTGCTGATTGCCATTGCCGGGGATTTCGCCTCGGACGCCGATCTCGGGCTTGATCCCGCCATCAGCGAATTGGACGATGGGCAGTTGCTGATTTCCGGTTCAACCCCGGCAGATGCGATGGCGGACCGGCTTGGCTTCGAACTCCCCGAAGACCGCGATTATGCGACGGCGGCGGGCTTTGTGCTCGATATCTTGCGCCACCTGCCCACCACCGGCGAACAGTTTGATCATCTTGGCTGGCGGATTACGATTGCCGACATGGACGGACGACGGATCGACAAGCTGCTGATCCGGCCGATCGACACAAAGGCGCTGGAAGACGCGGGCGAGGCGGCGGACTAACGCCGCCCGCCGCGCGGTTACTTATTTTGCGATCTTATCGATCTTATCCTGCAACGCGGCAAGCTGCGCCTTGAGCGTGCCGAGATCTTCCGCAGCCGCATCCTTGGCCGCCGGCTTTTTTTCAGCCGGGGCAGCAGTGGTCGCCGCAGCAGCGGCACCCGGACGGAAAGCGCTGGTGGCAGCGTCGAGGAACGCCATGTTCTGGCGGGCCAGTTCGGCGAACGGACCAGTACCAAACGCCCCTTCCATCGCCGAGCGGAACTGTTCCTGATTGCGACGGAACGCGTCCATCGACGATTCGAGATATTGCGGCACCATCGACTGCATCGAATCACCGTACATCGAGATCAACTGACGGAGAAAATTGACCGGCAGCATATTCGCACCGCGCGATTCTTCGTCCATGATGATCTGGGTCAGCACATTGTGCGTGATGTCATCACCGCTTTTTGCGTCGACGACCTTGAAATGCCGGCCTTCGCGGGTCATTTGAGCGAGATTGTCGAGAGTGATGTAAGTCGAGGATTCGGTGTTGTAGAGTCGGCGGTTGGCGTATTTCTTGATGACCACGACATCGTCAATATTGGGTGTTCCGGACATGCAACCACCTTCCTCAAAATTTCGACCACCCATAGCATCAATTATTTCCGCACCGCAACAAAATGCGGTGTTACCCGGCCCAAGGCCGCTGCCGCTGTTCCTCGACATGCTGCGCACTGAAACCGCAACTTCCCCGGAACGCCAAGCGCAGGCGCTCATCGGGCTGCGGCGTTACCAGCAGGCAGACCGCCCCGTTACCCCCTATTCGCACCGCATCATTGCTGCGCAACATGGGGATGCGAAATTGTGGCATATCCCACCCGAACGCCGCCGCCCTGCCGGTGCGCCCGTCCGCCCGCCGGTGGTGCTTGTCCCCTCGATCATCAACGCGCATGACATTCTCGACCTTGGGCGCGGCCATAGCTTTGCCCGGTTTCTCGCCGGGCGCGGCCACCCGGTCTATCTCGTCGATTGGGGCTCTCCGTTGGCGGAGCAGGCGCAGCTCTCGCTTGAAGAACTGATCACCCGCCGCCTGTTGCCGCTGCTCGCCCATCTCGGCGCACCGCCGATCCTGCTTGGCTATTGTCTTGGCGGCACGATTGCCATTGCGGCAGCGGCGCTATCCCCGATGCGGGCGCTGGTGACACTGGCCGCGCCATGGCACTTTCGGCGCTATCCGCCCGCATTCCGCGCTGACACCGCGCGTATCTGGGAACAAGGGCAGCAGGCCATTGGCCAATGGGGCGTCATGCCGATGGAGGTGATGCAGCAGGGCTTCTGGATGCTCGATCGCGCCGCCACCATTGCCAAGTTCGAACGCTTCGCCGGTTTTGCCGAAGACAGCACCGCGCACCGATTGTTCGTGCTGGTCGAAGATTGGGCCAATAGCGGCGAACCGCTGTCTCCCCCCGCTGCGACCGAGATGTTCGACACGCTATTCGATCAGGATGCATCGGGCCTGGGCCATTGGCAGGTCGGTAGCCAGACCGTCGATCCGGACCGGATCAACTGCCCGGTGCTGCATGTTTCTTCCACTACCGACCGCATCGTCCCGCATGCGAGCGCCCCGGATTTCGGCAAGCGGCGCGATATTGCGCTTGGCCATGTCGGCATGATTATCGGTAGCCGCGCCCGGCAACAGCTCTGGCAGCCCCTCGCCCGCTGGCTGGTGCGGCATGGCGGCTGATACGTTGGTCTTACTTTCGCAGCCGCACAAAAACTGATAGCGCCAAAGGCCTGTTCAAAAGAATAGGAGTTCGGAGTCGATGACCGGTGTTGTGATTACCGCTGCCAAGCGGACCGCTGTGGGCAGCTTCATGGGCGCGCTCGCGCCGTTACAAGCGCATGAACTGGGCAAAGTGGCGATTATCGCCGCCCTCGCTGAAGCGGGCATCGCCCCGACCGATGTGGACGAGGTCATTCTTGGCAATGTGCTGACTGCCGCCAAGGGCCAGGGCACGGCGCGCCAAGCCGCCATCGGCGCGGGCATTCCGGTCGAGGCCACCGCGCTGACGATCAACCAGATTTGCGGCTCCGGCCTGCGCGCGGTCGCGCTCGCCGCGCAGGCGATTCAGGCGGGCGATGCCCGTGTCATCGTGGCGGGCGGACAGGAAAGCATGTCCAACGCCGCCCATGCGCAACAGATGCGCAACGGATCGAAAATGGGCAATGTCGCGCTGATCGACACCATGCTCAAAGACGGGCTGACCGACGCCTTTGACGGCGCGCATATGGGCCTGCACATGGACCGGGTGGCCGCCGAATTGCAGATCACCCGCGAAGATCAGGATCGTTTCGCCGTCCAATCACAAAACCGGGCCGAAGCGGCGCGCAATGCAGGCCGGTTCCGCGACGAAATCGTCCCGGTCACGATCTCGACCCGCAAGGGCGATGTCGTAATCGACACCGATGAATATATCCGCGACGGCGCAACGATTGACGCGCTTGCCGGGTTGAAGCCCGCGTTTGACAAGCAAGGCACGATCACGGCTGCCAATTCGTCCGGCATCAATGACGGCGCGGCCGCCATCGTCCTTGAATCGGCGGCCAGTGCCACTGCACGCGGGGCCAAGATTATGGGCCATATCCGTAGCTGGGCCACATCCGGCGTGGAACCGGGCCGCTTCGGCCTTGGTCCGATCCCGGCCGTGCGCAAGGCGCTTGATAAGGCGGGCTGGACCGTCGCTGATCTTGATCTGATCGAGGCAAATGAAGCCTTTGCCGCCCAAGCACTGGCGGTGGGCCGCGAACTTGGCTTCGACGAATCCATTGTCAACGTGAATGGCGGCGCGATTGCCATCGGCCATCCGATCGGCGCATCGGGTGCGCGGGTGCTGACCACGCTGCTCCATGAAATGGCGAAGCGCGATGCGAAAAAGGGCCTTGTCACGCTATGCATCGGCGGCGGCATGGGCATCGCCATGTGTATCGAACGGGACTAATTTAGCTTCTCTCCCCGGCGGGGTGACCATCACGCCGGGGAGAAGAGATTTATTAGCTGTTTACTCTTCCTCAAGCTTCGGTCGGTTATGGATGAGCCTCAATAGTTTTGGGGCTTGCCAGCAGATGATGCGCGACACCACCAACGAACAAGGTGACATCGGCAACTCGGCCGTCGATCACGATAGCGGCCACCGCCATCTGCCGTTCGAGGCGCGGAGCAGCGACCGAACCCGGCATGCCGCCAATCGTCGCCAAATCCAATTTCTTGCCCGGCTCATGCCCCTGCATGCGGGCACAATGACCATCGGCGCGATGATTACGAGCTGGTCACTGCGCCACGTCCTCCCCAGCCCTTTGGTGCTGGGCTGGCTTGGCCTGCTGATCATCGCCAACATCATCTCCTCGCGCCGCGTCCAGCCCTATACCGGACCGGTCAGCGGGCGCGCCCCCGCCTCCGTGGCGTCCACTGGCATCATCATCGATAATTATGTCCGCGCCCTGCTTTGGGTGTCGATCCCGACCTATGGCATGGCGATGCTGGGCGGCATTGACCAGATGACGGTCATTTTGGCCACGGCGGTGATGATGTGTGCCGCTCTTGCGCTCGCAGTGGTGCCGGTTGTGGCCTTGGGCTGGATCGCGATTTTGGGCTTTGGCATGGTGGCCGGGCTGATCCGCGCCCCCATCGCACTGCCCGCCGCCACGCTATACCTGTTCACCCTCGTTACCTGTTTCGCCATTGGCGGCGCCCTGATCCTGGGGCGCATCCTTGTGTCGGGCGTGCAGGAGCTTGCGATCATGAGCGAACGCGGCACCGCCGCCAACAACCTGCTGCGTGAATATGAAGAACGCGGCGGCAGTTGGCTGTGGCAGACCGACACCAACAACGCGCTGGTCTTTGTCTCGCCACAACTCGGCCTGTTGCTCAACCGCTCCACCCGGACGCTGGTCGGTCAGACGCTGCCAGCCGTCTTTCGCGGCCATGCGGCACTCGCTGCCGCGCTCAACAGCCGTCAGGATTTCATGGGGATCGAGTTGGAATTGCAGACCGCCGATGGCAAGCGCTGGTTCGCCCTTTCCGGCTCGGCGATGAACGACAAAAGCCGGGCGTTTAACGGCTTCCGGGGCGTCGGTGTCGACATTACCGAAAGCAAGCTTGCCCAGCAAAAGCTGCAACATCTCGCCAATCTCGACACGTTGACCGGCCTGCCAAACCGCCAGCGCGTGCGCGAACTGCTTGGCGAAGCATTGCACAAGGCGACTGAGGACGGTTCATCTTGTGCCGTGCTGTTCCTTGATCTGGATGGGTTCAAGCCGGTCAATGACAGCTATGGCCATGCCAAGGGCGACGTGGTGCTTCGCACCGTCGCGCGTCGCCTCCAGCTCGAAATCGGCGAAATCGGTGCCGTTGGCCGGATCGGCGGCGACGAATTCGCGGTTGTGCTGCATGATGCCCATAGCCGCCGCCACGTTGAAACCTTGGCGCAGCGCATTATCGACACGATCAGCGCCCCCTATCAGGTCGACGAACTAAGCGTTCGCATCGGTCTCTCGATTGGCTGCGCTTATGGCCCGATCGACGCCGACAATGTCGATGAGCTGATCCAGAAAGCCGATTTCGCGCTCTATAACGCCAAGGCCGATGGTCGCGGGGCCTGCCGCGCATTTGAACCGAGCATGCAGCATGCCGCCGAAGAACGTATCTCGCTCGAAAATGATATCCGGGCGGCGATAGGGACGGACCAATTCTACGTCGCGTATCAGCCGCAGGTCGACAGCGAGACCCATGTCATCACCGGCTTCGAGGCGCTGCTGCGCTGGCAACACCCAACGCGGGGTTTTATCTCCCCCGCCACCTTCATTCCGATTGCCGAGGAAAGTGGCCTGATCGTCCAACTGGGCGAATGGGTGCTCAAGACCGCCTGCGCCGATGCTGCGCGCTGGCCGGGGCATATCAGCGTCGCCATCAACGTGTCGCCGGTGCAACTGCTCCACCCGACCCTGCCCAATGCCGTGGCCGAGGCGCTTGGCCGCGCCCGCCTGCCCGCCAATCGGCTGGAATTGGAGGTCACGGAATCGGTATTTCTTGGCGACTCCGATTATTCGCTCAACGTGCTCAAGCGCCTGCGCGATCTGGGCGTGAGCATCGCGCTCGATGATTTCGGCACCGGCTATTCATCGCTCGGCTATCTCAACAAGGCGGTGTTCCATAAGCTGAAGATCGACGGCAGCTTCGTCCGCGACGCCGCGACCAATGAAGAATCGGTTGCGATCATTCGGGCGATGGTCTCCCTCGCCGCCGCCTTCCGCATGAGTGTCACCGCCGAATGCGTGGAGACCAAGGAAGATCTGACGCGGATGAAATCACTCGGTTGTCACCAGATCCAAGGCTATCTCTTCGGGCGGCCGATGAAACAGGAAAAGACGCTCGAACTGCTGGTCGCCGCACAGGGAAATGCACGCCACCGCGCGGCTTGATCGCTCACCCCGCGCGCGGGAGCCGCAATCTCACCTGCAACCCGCCGAGATCCTCGCTCTCTTCGAGCGCCACCGATCCGCCATAAAGCTCCACCACATCGCGCACGATAGCGAGCCCAAGGCCGGTCCCCGGCTTGCTGGTATCCAGGCGCACCCCCCGCATGAACAATTGGCCCCGCAGTGTTTCGGGAATGCCCCGGCCATCGTCCTCGATCAGCAATTCAACCTGATCACCCACCGTGCCGACCGTTACAAATACCCGGCTACCGCCGTATTTTGCGGCATTTTCGACCAGATTGCCGAGAATTTCATCCAGATCTTGGCGTTCGACCCGTGCCGCCAGCGCCTTGTCACCCGCCACATCAATCGTGACATGGCGATGCATCCGCGACACGGCGCGTTCGACCGCCTGCAAGGACGGCCATATTTCGGTCCGCGCCTGGCTGGAACCGCGCCGGCCAATGGCGCGGGCACGGGCAAGATGATGGTCCACCTGCCGCCGCATCGTTGTCGCCTCGCGAATAACGGTCGCAGACAAGTCCGTGCTTTGTGCCGTGGCCTCGTTCATGATGACGGTGAGCGGCGTCTTGAGCGCATGCGCAAGATTGCCAGCATGACGGCGCGCCTCTTCTGCTTGGCGTTCATTATGGGCGAGCAACTCGTTCAATTCCTGCACCATCGGCGCAATCTCGGTCGGCAGCACCGCGTCCACCCGCGACGCCCGGCCATCCCGCACCTTCGCAATCGCTCGCCGGATATGGCGCAACGGCCATAGCCCGTAAAAGGCCTGCAACGCCGACAGCAGCACCAACCCCAGACCCAGCACGGCAAACGCCTTGATCAGGGTCGAACGCAACAAGCGGATCTGGTCATCAAGCCCGGCGCGGCTCTGCGCCACCTGAAAGCGCCACATCACTTGCGAACCGGGCAGCATGACCTCGCGCTCCATCACGCGCAGCGCATCATCCGGAAATTCATGGCTATCATAGATCAGCGGCGCCTCGGTATCGATGCGGTCATTGCCGGGTTTTAGCCCCCGATCCCACAGCGAGCGAGAGCGAAACGGCTCATGCGCAACGCCCGATACCTGCCAGTACAGGCCAGAATAGGGTTCAAGAAAACGCTGATCACCCAGCGGGCGGTTGAACCGCACCTCGGTATCCGGCCCGATTTCGGACGAGGCGATCATCGCCGTCAGCACATAATCAAGCTGGGCATCGAAATTGCGCGTCACCGCGCTGGTCAACACCCGGTCAAGCGCCAGCCCGCCGCCCAGCAGCAACAACAACGTCCAGATCGTCGCCACCGTGATCATCCGCCGTGTCAGCGAACCGGTGGTGCGCGCCACGATCGGAGCGACCGCCTCATCACGGGTGTCGGCGACCGGCACCGACGGATCAGCTGGCGGGGAGGTCTTCAAGACTATAGCCCAGCCCGCGAATGGTGGAGATCACGTCCTGACCAAGCTTCTTGCGGATGCGGGTGACAAAGACCTCAATCGTATTGCTGTCGCGGTCGAAATCCTGATCGTAGATATGCTCGATCAATTCGGTGCGCGACACGACCTTGCCCTTGTGGTGCATCAGATAGCTGAGCAGCTTATATTCCTGCGCGGTCAGCTTGACCGGCTCGCCCTTGAGCGACACGCGACCCGAACGGGTGTCGAGCCGGACATCGCCCGCCACCAATTCCGAACTGGCATTGCCCGACGCACGGCGGATGAGCGCGCGCAACCGGGCGATCAACTCCTCGGTCTGGAAAGGCTTGGCGAGATAATCATCGGCCCCGGCATCAAGCCCGGCGACCTTGTCTGACCAGCTATCGCGCGCGGTCAGCACGAGGACCGGCATCTGTTTGCCCTCCTTGCGCCAGCGGTCAAGCACGGTCAGGCCGTCGATTTCGGGCAGGCCAAGATCAAGCACGACCGCATCATAATTTTCAGTGGAACCGAGAAAATGCCCATCTTCGCCATCGGTGGCGAGGTCGATGGCATAGCCGGCACCTTCGAGCGTAGACTTCAACTGGCGGCCCAGATTGGGCTCATCCTCGACGATCAGGACGCGCATATATTTCCCTGTTATCTGCCGGAACGGCGTATGATGTTACCGGAACGCCCATCCACATCAACCCAGATGACCGCCCCCTGCTGCATGAACTTCAGACGGTAATTGCCGGTGTCGCTATCGAACTCCGGCCCGAGATAAGCCGCGCCACCCATTTGCGGCCGGACCCGACGTTCGATCACCGGCAACGGTAGCGGACCATGGCCGCCACGGCCGGCACTGAGAATGTCGGGCTGATCACCGCGCTGCACCGCAAAAGCGGGCATGACAGCAAGGCCCGCCACGGCAATGCCGGCGACGGCCAGTCTCTTCATGATTCGCTTCATCGTTGCATTCATCGTCGTCATGGTTATTGGCATAGGGGTCGTGGTTTGAATAGGTCATGAATGGCCCGGAAATCTGCGAAAATCATCCTGATCACAGAATTGGTTGAACACAACGCATGGCTGCGCCCGTCCTTGCATATGAAGATCTTGGCCTGATTCAAGGGTCGGGCTGGCTGTTTCGCCATCTCGACATCTATATCGGCGAACGTGACCGCCTCGCCCTGATCGGGCGGAATGGCGCCGGAAAAACCACGTTGTTGAAGCTGCTCGCCAGCCGGATCGACTGTGATGAGGGCAAGCGCACCATCGTGCCAGGCACCCGAGTCGTGCTGCTCGAACAGGAACCCTCATTGCAGGGCTGCGCGACGCTGCGCGATTTCACCAGCCGGGGTGACGACGCCCCAGCGGCGCATGACGTGGCCGCGATTGCGGACCAGATGGGGATCGACCTCGACCGCGACGCCGCCACCGCATCGGGTGGTGAGCGCCGCCGCGCCGCGCTGGCGCGCGCACTGGCGCAAGATCCGGATGTGTTGCTGCTTGATGAGCCAACCAACCATCTTGACCTCGCCGCGATTGACTGGCTGGAAACATGGCTGTCGCGCTATAAGGGCGCGTTCGTGACGATCAGCCACGACCGCACCTTCCTCACCCGCCTGACCCGGCAGACGCTCTGGCTCGACCGCGGCAACGTCCGTCGCAGCGAACTGGGCTTCGGCGGTTTCGAGGCATGGATGGAGCAGGTCTATGATGAAGAGACCCGCGCCGCCGAAAAACTGGATGCCAAGCTCAAGCTTGAACTCCACTGGTTGCAGCGCGGCGTCACCGCCCGGCGCAAGCGCAATCAGGGCCGACTTGCCAAGCTTCACGACATGCGCGCCGCGCGCAAGGCGATGATCGGGGCGGCCGGCACGGCGAAGCTCGCCATCGCGACGGACGACGTCAAGACCAAGTCGGTGATTACCGCGACCGAAGTCACCAAATCCTACGGCGACCGCGTCATCATCAAAGATTTCAGCCTGCGCATCCAACGCGGTGACCGCATCGGCATCGTCGGCGCGAATGGCGCTGGCAAGACCACGCTCTTGAAATTGCTCACCGGCGAGATCAAGCCCGACAGCGGCACCGTCGCGCTCGCCAAGACGCTCGACGGCGTGATTATCGACCAGCAACGCACCCTGCTCGCCCCCGATAAGCGGGTGCGCGACGTGCTCGCCGATGGCGGCGACTGGATCGAGGTGCGCGGCGTCAAAAAGCATATTCAAGGCTATCTCAAGGAGTTTCTGTTCGAGCCGGGCCTAGCCGAAGCCCGGATCAGCACCTTGTCGGGCGGCGAACGCTCGCGCTTGTTGCTCGCCCGCGAATTTGCGCGCGCGTCCAACCTGCTGGTGCTCGACGAACCGACCAATGACCTTGATCTCGAAACGCTCGACCTGTTGCAGGAAGTGATCGCGGATTATGAGGGCACGGTGCTGATCGTCAGCCACGACCGCGACTTCCTCGACCGCACCGTGACGGTGACGCTCGGCCTCGACGGTTCGGGCAAGGTCGATATCGTCGCCGGGGGCTATGCCGACTGGGAAGCGCAGCGCGACGAAGCCCGCGCCAGCGCGAAGAAAAACGCGCCCAAGGCCGCTGACAAGCCTGCCAGCCCACCCCCGCCCAAGGCCGCCAAGCTGAGCTATAAGGACCAGCGTGACCTGGACCTGCTGCCGAAGCGGATTGAGGAGTTGGAGCAAGCCATCGTCCGCGACGAGGCCGCCTTGGCCGATCCCGACCTCTATACCCGTGACCCGAAGACATTCGACGCGTTGATGAAAGGCATCGATCGCGCCCGAGCAGAACGCGACGAGGCCGAAATGCGCTGGCTGGAACTGGCGGAAATGGCCGAGAAACTCGGCGGCTAAGCCACCCGCTCAACGTCAGAGGCCGGATACGGCTTCCCGTACCCGGCCTCCGGCTGGGACCTGACGATAGAAATTAATGCTGGTGATTGTCCGGATGGGGAGGCTCGTTCGGAGCCGGGGGGGCATCCTTGCGGCTGCGCATTTTCTCCCACATCGCCGCACGCGCGGCGCGGCGTTCATCGGGGCTGATCGTGCCATCCTTGTTGGTATCGACGCCGTCAAACATCGCCAGTGGGCGGGCCGCAACCTCGGCAAGGCTGAGCTTGCCATCCTTGTCGGTATCGAGCGTTTCAAGCGACATCATGCCACCCGCACCGCCTTTGCCCATGGCCATGGCCATATGCATGTCGCCACCGCCATGGCCATCGTCATCGCCATGGCGCTTATCGCCACGACCCTTATCGCCGCGATCCTCCTCTTTGCCCATGCCGCCTTGATGCTTGGCATCAAATTCCTGACGCGAGATGCTGCCATCCTTATTGGCGTCGAGATCGGCAAAATGCTCGTCCATGCGCTGTTTCATGCGGGTCTGCATATCGGCCTGCATCTTCGCGTGATGCGCATCGATTTCGCCCTTGTCGAGAAAGCCGTCCTTATTGGTGTCGGCCGCGCCGAAATGAAGCTTGACCAGCGACTGGACCTCGGCCCGTGTGGCCGGACCCTTGCCGCCCATCATACCCATGCGGTCATGCCCCGCCTCGAACGCCAGCACCGGAATCGCCAGCACCGGAATCGACAGCAGCGCCGTTGCCGCCACACCCATCATCAGCTTCTTCATTGTCAAAACTCCATCAATCTGCGACTGCGGCCCCAATGCCGCCGCCCGCAAAAACTGTTGTTGGCGCTCCAGATAGCGGTCCGATTCTGTATGGCGCTTGAATAAGCGGCGAGAAATTGGCAAGGCGCGCGCGTTCACTGAAGGGAGCTGCAATCATGTCGGATTCGATCAAGCGCGTGGTCCTCGCCTATTCGGGCGGCCTCGATACCAGCGTCATCCTCAAATGGTTGCAGGTCAACTATAATTGCGAGGTCGTGACCTTCACCGCCGATCTTGGTCAGGGTGAGGAACTGGAACCGGCGCGCCGCAAGGCCGAAATGGCGGGCGTTAAACCGGAAAATATCTTCATCGACGATCTGCGCGAAGAGTTCGTGAAGGACTATGTCTTCCCGATGATGCGCGCCAATGCGCTGTATGAAGGCCTGTATCTCCTCGGCACCTCGATCGCCCGTCCGCTGATCGCCAAGCGTCAGATCGAGATCGCCAAGATGGTCAACGCCGACGCCGTCAGCCATGGCGCGACCGGCAAGGGCAATGATCAGGTCCGCTTCGAAATCGGCTATTATGCGCTTAACCCGGACATCAAGGTCATCGCACCTTGGCGCGAATGGGATTTGACCAGCCGCACCGCGCTGATAGAATTCGCCGAAAAGCACCAGATTCCGGTGCCGAAGGACAAGCGCGGCGAAAGCCCGTTCTCGACCGACGCCAATCTGCTGCACACCTCATCCGAGGGCAAGGTGCTGGAAGATCCATGGGAAGAAGTGCCGGACTATGTCTTCTCGCGCACCAACAACCCGGAAGATGGCCCCGACGTGCCGGAATATATCACCGTTGATTTCGAACACGGCGACGCCGTCGCCATCAACGGCGTCGGCCTGTCGCCTGCCACCCTGCTCGCCAAGCTCAACGACTATGGCAGGCTGCATGGCATCGGCCGCCTCGATCTGGTCGAGAACCGCTTCGTCGGCATGAAGTCGCGCGGCATGTACGAGACGCCGGGCGGCACCATTTTGGGCATCGCCCATCGCGGGATCGAACAGCTCACCCTCGACCGTGGTGCCGCGCACCTCAAGGATGAACTGATGCCGCGCTATGCCGAGCTGATCTACAACGGCTTCTGGTTCGCACCGGAACGTGAAATGTTGCAGGCCGCTATCGACCATAGTCAGGACAAGGTCACCGGCACCGTGCGGCTCAAGCTCTATAAGGGCAGCGCCACCGTCGTCGGCCGCAAATCGCCGTACAGCCTGTATTCCGAGAAGGTCGTCACCTTCGAGGACGATGCCGGCGCCTATGACCAGCGCGATGCCGCGGGCTTTATCAAGCTCAACGCCCTGCGCCTGCGCCTGCTCGGCCGTCGCGACGGCTAAGCCAGAAGCGCGGCACGCCGCCCAGCGCGGCCGACGTCCTGCACTGGCAAGAATCCAGCCGCCACGGCGCCAGCGCAAGTCTCCCACTTTTTTTCCGCCCCCTGATCGTATAGGTCAGGGGGCGTAATTTTGCCGATCAGATTGGACCCGACACATGAAATTCTTCGCCGACACCGCCGACGTCAACGACATTGCCGAACTCGCCGCGACCGGCCTGCTGGATGGCGTGACCACCAATCCGTCGCTGATCGCGAAATCGGGCCGCAAATTCCTTGAAGTCGTCGAAGAAATCTGTGGTCTGGTCGATGGCCCGGTTTCTGCCGAAGTCGTCGCGCTCGACCATGCAACGATGATGAAGGAAGCCGCCGTGCTGCGGAAGATCGCAAACAACATCGCGATCAAGGTGCCGCTCACCATCGATGGGCTGAAGACCTGCAAGGCGCTCACCGATGACGGCGTGATGGTCAATGTGACGCTCTGCTTTTCAGCCAATCAGGCCCTGCTCGCCGCCAAGGCGGGCGCGACCTTCATCTCGCCATTCGTCGGTCGTCATGACGACAATGGCTTTGACGGCATGCAACTGATCTCCGACATCCGGCTGATCTATGACAATTACGGCTTCGACACTGAAATCCTCGTCGCCAGCGTGCGCCACCCGATCCATGTGCTGGAAGCCGCCAAGATCGGTGCCGATGTCATGACCGCCCCGCCCGCCGTCATCCGCCAGCTCAGCAAGCATGTGCTGACTGACAAGGGTATCGAGGGCTTCATGGCCGATTGGGCCAAGACGGGCCAGTCGATCCTCTAAATGGTCGATCTCCTCCCCGGCGCGCATCCGGCCTTTGCACTGGCCGCCGCTTGGGAGGACCATCTGCGCCACCATCGCCGCCGGTCGGAACACACCGTTCGTGCTTATAGCGCGACGGCCCGGCGGCTGATCGGCTTTCTTGCGACCCATCGCGGTGAAGCCGTGTCGGGCGAACTGCTACTCCACCTCGATTCCGGTGACCTACGCGGTTTTCTCGCCACCCGGCGGCAAAGCGGCATTGCCAACGCCTCTGCCGCTCGCGAACTCTCGGCAATCCGCGCCTTTCTCGCTTATGTTGCCGATGACGCCGGGGTGGCGCTCACCCTGCCCCGGATGCAAAGCCCCAAGGTCGAGCGCCGCGTGCCGCGCCCGGTTGCCCCGGCCGATGCCATCGCGCTCGCCGAGGACGTGGCCGACGCACAAGACGAAGCATGGGTCGCCGCACGCGACCTTGCCATCTTGTTGTTGCTCTATGGCGCGGGCCTGCGCGTTGGCGAGGCCCTGTCCCTGACACCCGCAATCTTCCCGATCGGCAAGTCGATCCGCGTGCTCGGTAAGCGCGCCAAGACTCGCATCGTCCCGATCCTCCCCAAGGTGAAAACCGCGCTGGAAGCCTATCACCAGCTCTGCCCCTACGCGCTTGCCAAGGGCGAGCCGCTGTTCCGTGGGGTGCGCGGCGGGCCACTGGGCAGCGATATCGTCCGGCGGGCGGTGCGTCAGGCGCGCCAGCGGCTTGGGCTTCACGGCCGCACCACGCCCCATGCGCTGCGCCACAGCTTCGCCACCCATTTGCTGGCGCGCGGCGCGGATCTGCGAAGCCTGCAAGAGCTGCTGGGCCATGCGAGCCTGTCCTCGACCCAAATTTACACGGCGGTCGATGCGGCGCATTTGCTGGATGTCTATCGCAACGCGCATCCGCGCGCCTAGCGATCAACCGTCACCGTCAGCTTTCCAGCTCGGCATCCCAATACAGCCAGTCACGCCAGCTATCGTGCAAATAGTTCGGCGGGAATTTGCGGCCGGAATCCTGTAATTGCCAGCTCGTCGGCTTGTGCGGCGCCTGGGTCAACGCCATGCCCGCCTGTTTTGGTGTCCGCCCGCCCTTGCGCAAATTGCATGGCGCACAGGCCGTCGACACATTTTCCCATGTCGTGCGCCCGCCCTGCGAACGGGGAACCACATGGTCAAAGGTCAGATCCCGCGGCGACCCGCAATATTGGCATTCAAAATGGTCGCGCAGGAACAGGTTGAACCGGGTAAAAGCGGGATGTTCGTGCGGCTTCACATATTGCCGCAGCGCGATCACCGACGGAATGCGCATCCGGCAGGTCGGGCTGTGAATCTCACGGTCATAATGTTCGACAATATCGACCCGATCGAGAAACACCGCCTTGATCGCCGTTTGCCACGGCCACAGGCTGAGGGGATAATAAGACAGCGGGGTATAATCCGCATTGAGCACCAGCGCGGGACAATTGTCCGGGTGTCGTATCAGGTCGGGGTGGTACATGAGTTCTACGCATGCCCTTTCCATGGTTTCAGCCTATCTTGTGGCCTGCTCCACGCTTGACCACAAGATGATGACCAAGGCATGACACATCATATGCACCGCAGCGTCAAGCCCTCAATACTGGCTCTTAGATGACCATCACCCGCTTCGCGCCATCGCCAACGGGGCGGCTGCATCTTGGCCATTTCTGGTCGGCAGTGCAGGCACATGACCTTGCCAGGGCGAACCATGGGCGATTTTTGTTGCGGATCGAGGATATCGACGGCACCCGCTCGCGGCCGGAGCATGTGCAGGCGATCATCGATGATCTGCGCTGGCTTGGGATCGGGTGGGACGATGACATTTGGTTCCAATCGACCCGCATCCCGGTCTATCGCGCGGCGCTTGACCGCTTGGGCGCGATGGGCCTGCTCTATCCCTGTTTCTGCACGCGCGCAGACATCGCCGCCAGTGCCAGCGCGCCGCATGGGCCAGAGGGGATCATCTATCCCGGCACCTGCCGCGCGCTGGCTTCGGCCGAGCGTGCGCGTCGGCTTGATCTCGAACCGCATTGCTGGCGGCTCGATAGCGCAGCGGCGATGGCGCAGACCGGGCCGATCCACTGGGAAGACCAGCAGATTGGCCGGGTTGCGGTCGACATGGGTCAATTGGGCGATGTCGTGCTGGCGCGCAAGGACGCGCCGGCATCCTATCATCTTGCCGTCACCATCGACGATGCGGCGCAGGGCGTGACCGACATCATCCGGGGCGTCGATCTGTTGCATGCGACCCATGTCCATCGCCTGTTGCAAGCGCTTTTGGATCTCCCCACCCCCTTTTATCGCCACCATCCGTTGCTGCTCGGCGCGGATGGCGAGCGGCTCGCCAAGCGCAACGGCGCACCGTCAATTGATGTGTGGCGCGAAGCCGGGGTGGACCCGGCCCAGTTGCTGGCCGAACTGCGGCAAGGACGCTTCCCCATTGGCATCACCGTCGCTTGCGCGTAGAGACCCAATCGAATCCCGCTATCGTCGGGACGGAGGAGCTCGCCATGAACGTTTTTCTCACTATCCTGCTGATCGCCGCGATGGCCGCAACGGTCTTCGCGCTTGTGCGCGGCGTGATTGCCTTCATCAAGACGACCGAAGCTGATCTGATGGGCAACGGCCCCAGCCAATCAGGCCTGAAGCAGAACAAGGCAATGCAGATGCGCATCCTGTTTCAGGGGCTGGCGATCATCATCATTATCCTGCTGCTGATGTCGCGGCGCGGCTGATTTCCGGACAGATGGTCAAACTCAACAAGATTTACACCCGCACCGGTGATCAGGGCCAGACCGGCTTGGTCGATGGTTCCCGCATTGCGAAGCACGCCCCACGCATGGTGGCCATTGGCGATGTGGACGAACTCAACAGCCTGATCGGCGTCGCCGTCCTCCATATCCGGCAGGACGAGTACAAGGCGATGCTCGACCGCGTGCAGAATGAATTGTTCGACGTGGGGGCCGATCTGGCCACGCCGGGCGAGGATTTTGAGCCGGGCGAATGGACCTTGCGGATCGTGCCGTCACAAGTGGCCCGGCTGGAAGCGGAGATCGACGCGATGAACGCGACGATGCCGCCACTGTCCAGCTTTGTGCTGCCGGGTGGCGAACCGGGTGCTGCCCATGTCCATGTCGCCCGCGCCACCGCGCGCCGGGCTGAACGTTCGGCGGTTTCCGCTGCCGATAGCGCCAGCATCAACCCGCTGGTGCTGATCTATCTCAACCGGCTGTCGGACCATTTGTTCGTCATGGCCCGCGCGATCAATGCGCAAGGGTCGGGCGACGTGCTGTGGCAACCCGGCGCGACGCGCTGACCCATTTGCGAGAGGCTGAAAGGGCCATCATGAGCAACCAAGACCACGCCCCCGATCCTGCCATGCTGATGAAAGCGGAAACGCTGACAGAAGCCCTGCCCTATATGCAGCGTTATGCGGGCCAGACCTTTGTGATCAAATATGGCGGCCATGCCATGGGCGATCCTGAACTGGCGCATGACTTTGCCGAGGATGTGGTGCTGTTGAAGGCGGTCGGCATCAACCCGATCGTCGTGCATGGCGGCGGCCCGCAGATTGGCGCGATGCTGAAAAAGCTGAACGTCGAATCCCGCTTCATCGACGGCCTGCGCGTCACCAATCAGGACACGATGCAGGTGGCGGAGATGGTGCTTTCGGGCGCAATCAACAAGGAACTGGTGAGTTGGATCGCCCGTGCAGGCGGCCGTGCCGTGGGTATTTCGGGCAAGGATGCCGGTCTCGTCATCGCCGAAAAAGTGCAGCGCACCTCTCGCGATCCGGACAGCAACATCGAAAAGGTCGTCGACCTCGGCTTTGTCGGCGAACCGGCGAAGATCGACCGCATGATTCTCGACACCATTTCGGGCGCGGGCATGATCCCGGTGATTGCCCCTATTGGCGTTGGCGAAGATGGCCAAAGCTATAACATCAACGCCGATACCATGGCGGGCGCCATCGCCGCCGCTGTCGGTGCGGCGCGGCTGTTTCTGCTGACCGATGTGCCGGGCGTGCTCGACAAGGACAAGAATCTGCTGACCGACCTCACACCGCAGTCCATCGAGGCGTTGCAGGCCGATGGCACGGTTTATGGCGGCATGATCCCGAAGCTGGAAACCTGCACCCATGCGGTCGAACGCGGTGTCGGCGCTGCCGTCATCCTTGACGGCCGCGTCCCGCATGCCATGTTGCTGGAAATCTTCACCCGGCGCGGCGCAGGCACGCTGGTGCGGAAAGACTAAGCCAAATACGGAGCAACCCGATGCAGACGCTGATCCAGATCCTGTACTTCCTGAGCGACCTCGCCATCTGGGTCATCATCGGCCAAGGCATATTGTCGTGGTTGATCGCGTTCAACGTGGTCAACCGCAGCAATGATTTCGTGCGGCAGGTTGAAGTCGTGCTCAATGCGTTGACCGAACCACTCTACCGCCGTTTGCGCCGTTTCATCCCGCCTGCCGGTCATGTCGATCTTACCCCGATGGCGGCGATTGTGTTGCTGATCATCCTCCAGATCGTGTTGCGCAATCTGGCGGTGTCTGCGGCCATCTGAAGCCGGACCTGATCGCGTGAAACTTGCCGTCAAGGTCACTCCCCGCGCCAAGCGCGACGGCATCGGCAACTGGATCGACAGCCCGGACGGAAAAAGGCTGGAAATCAGGCTGCACGCCATGCCTGCCGATGGCGAAGCGAATGCCGCTCTGATCAAGCTGGTCGCAAAATTTTTCGGTCTGAGACAAACAGATGTCGAAATCACGCACGGGGGTGCTTCCCGGTTGAAGCTCCTGCGGCTAAAGGGAGATGAAGCGGCGCTCGCCGCGATCCTCAACCAGCATTTGGAGCAACTCGGCGCGTGAGCAAGATCATCGATGGCAAGGCCTTTGCGGCCAATTTGCGGGCAAAGGTCAAGGATGCGGCGGTCGATTTCGCGCGCCAGGCGGGCCGGGTGCCGGGCCTCGCCGTCGTGCTGGTCGGTGAAGACCCGGCCAGTCAGGTCTATGTCCGTTCCAAGGGCAAGGCGACGGTCGAGGCGGGCATGGCCAGTTTCGAACATAAGCTTGATGCCGAGACCGCGACCGAGGCGCAGTTGATCGCCTTGGTGCAAAAGCTCAACGCCGATGAAACCGTCGACGGCATTCTCGTCCAGTTGCCGCTGCCCAAGGGCATGGACGACAAGGCGGTGATTGCCGCGATTGACCCGGCCAAGGATGTCGACGGCTTTCATGTCGTCAACGCGGGCAAGCTCGCAGTGGGCGAAGAGGCGCTGGTGCCATGCACGCCGATGGGCTGCATCATGATGCTGAAGGACCGGCTGGGCGATCTTTCCGGCCAGCATGCCGTGGTGGTCGGTCGCTCCAATATCGTCGGCAAGCCGATGGCGCAGCTGCTGCTCGCGGAGAATTGCACCGTCACCATTGCCCATAGTCGGACCAAAGACCTCCCCGCCATGGTGCGTCAGGCCGATATCGTCGTCGCGGCGGTTGGTCGGCCCGAAATGGTCCGGGGCGATTGGATCAAGCCGGGCGCGGTCGTGATTGATGTCGGCATCAACCGCATCCCCGGCGCGGAAGCGGGCAAGACCCGGCTTGTGGGCGATGTCGCCTTTGACGAGGCCTTGGCCGTCGCCAGCGCCATTACCCCGGTGCCGGGCGGTGTCGGGCCGATGACCATCGCCGTGCTGCTCCGCAACACGGTGGTCGCTGCGGCGCGGCGTGCCGGCCTGCCGGACCCGACGGGGCTGTGATCGAACTGTTCATCTCGGCACTGGTCACCTTTTTCGTGGTGATCGACCCGCCGGGATGCATCCCGATCTATGCCGGGCTGACCCGTGGCGCGAGCGGCACACAGCACCGCGTCATGGCGATCCGGGCGATCACTACTGCGACCTTGATCCTGTTCATTTTTGCGGCCTTTGGTGAAAAATTGCTGCATGCGCTGGGCGTTGGGCTTGACGCCTTCCGCATTGCGGGCGGGATCATGCTGTTCCTGATCGCGCTCGAAATGGTCTTTGAAAAGCGCACCCAGCGCCGCGAAAATCGCGTGCGCGCGCTCAACGAGACACAGGAAATCGAAGATGTGTCGATCTTCCCGATGGCGATTCCGATGATTGCCGGGCCGGGCGCGATTGCCTCGGTGATGTTGCTGATGGCCCGCAGCGACGGGCTATGGGAATCGCTCATCGTGTTGGGCGCGATGGGGGTCGTGCTCCTGCTCTTGCTGATCGGGCTGCTGCTGTCCCGCCCGCTGATGAACCTGCTGGGCGACAAGATCGAAGCGGCGGTAACCCGGATTCTCGGCGTGGTGCTGGCCGCACTCGCCGCGCAGTTTGTCGTGGACGGCCTGAAGGCCAGCTTCGCGACAACCGACAGCCTTGTCCTACTACAAGGGCTGGCCGACACGCTTGTCAGGGGCTATGCGTGACCGCCATGACGCAAGCAGCGATCGAAATCCGGGGTCTTGGCAAGACCTACAAGGACGGCAAACGGGCACTCGACGGCATCACTCTTGATGTCCCGCGTGGCACGATCTTCGGCCTGCTCGGCCCCAATGGCGCGGGCAAATCGACGCTCATCAACATCTTGGCCGGGCTGGTCAATAAAACCGAAGGCACGGCAAAGATCTGGGGCTTCGACATCGACGAAGAACCGCGCAACGCCAAGGGTTCGATCGGCATCGTCAATCAGGAATTGCTGTTCGACCCGTTCTTTTCGCCATTTGAAACGCTCGAAAATCAAGCGGGCTATTATGGCGTGCCCAAGCGCGAGCGGCGGACGATGGAACTGCTCCGCGCGGTTCATCTCGAAGACAAGGCCCATGCTTATGCCCGCTCGCTATCAGGCGGGATGAAGCGGCGGCTGATGGTTGCCAAGGCGCTGGTCCACAATCCGCCGGTGCTGGTCCTTGATGAACCGACCGCCGGCGTCGACATTCAGTTGCGCCAGCAATTGTGGGACTATGTCCGCGAACTCAACGCGCTCGGCACGACGGTGGTGCTAACCACCCATTATCTTGAAGAAGCTGAACAGCTGTGCGACCGCATCGCGATTATCAACCATGGTCGTTTGATCGCAGACAAGCCCACGCCTGAACTGCTGGCCATGGCGCAGGACAAGGTGATCGAAATCACCACCGACCGCGATGTCGACCTGCTGCCGCGCTCGCCGATGTTCGACAAGGTGGAATTGCTGCCGGATGGTCGCACGCTCGTCATCTCCTACCAGAAGAACCGGGTATCGGCGGGCGGCGTGCTGGATGCCATTCAGGCGCATGGGCTTGGCGTGGTCGATGTCTCGACCCGCGAGGCTGATCTGGAGGATATTTTCCTGAACCTCACCTCGGCCCCGGCCCCGGAGACCCACCGGAAGTGACCGCGCACCAGTTCGACGTTCTGATCATCGGATCGGGCGCAGCGGGACTGACCGCTGCGATCAACCTAGCCGACCGGTTCAAGGTCGCGGTGCTGGCCAAGGGGGCGCTGTCCGATGGCTCAACCGCTTGGGCGCAGGGCGGCATTGCCGCAGTGCTGGAACCCGGCGATACCTTCGACAGCCATATCGAGGATACGATCATTGCCGGGGCGGGTCTCAACAACCGCAAAACGGTGGAATTCGTGGTCGAGAACGCCCCGGCAGCGATTGAGCGGCTGGCGGCACTTGGGGTGCCGTTCAATCCCGGCGAGACGGAACGCTGGCATTTGACGCGCGAAGGCGGCCACAGTCATCGCCGCATCGTTCATGTTAACGACGCGACCGGATGGGCCGTGCAGCAGGCGCTTGAAAAGGCGGCGAACGACCATCCCAATATCACGCTGATCCCCGACATGGTCGCGATCGACCTGATCACCGGGCGGCATGGCGAGGTCTATTCGGCCATGCCCAATGTCCATGGCGTCTATGCCGTCAGCCGCAAGACTGGCCGAGTATCAAGCTATATTGCGCGGGCGACAATCCTTTCCACCGGTGGTGCAGGACGGACCTATCTTTATTCGACCGCGCCACGCGGCGCGACCGGCGATGGCATCGCCATGGCGTGGCGGGCCGGTGCGCGGGTGTCGAATATGGAATTCAACCAGTTCCACCCGACCTGTCTCTATAATTTGCAGGTCAAGAATTTCCTGATCACCGAAGCCGTGCGCGGCGAAGGCGGGCATCTCAAGATTCCAACGACGGGCGAACGCTTCATGCCGCGCTTCGACCCGCGTGCCGAACTGGCCCCGCGCGATGTCGTGGCGCGGGCGATGGACCATGAGATCAAGCGTTTGGGGCTGGATTTTGTCCATCTCGACATTTCGCACAAGCCGCCGGAATTCGTCCGCGAACATTTCCCCAATATCCATGCCAAGCTGCTTGAACTCGGCATCGACATCACGCGTGAGCCGATACCCGTGGTCCCGGCGCAACATTATACCTGCGGCGGCGTCTTGACCGATCTTGATGCCCGCACCGACCTGCCCGGCCTTTATGCCGCGGGCGAAGTGGCGCAATCCGGACTGCACGGCGCCAACCGATTGGCCAGCAACAGCCTGTTGGAATGCTTCGTCTTCGGCGCGGCCGCCGCGCGGCATATCACCGCCCATTGGGACGAACTCCCGGCCCCGCCCGCGATCCGGCCATGGGATGAAAGCCGGGTGTCGGATAGCGACGAAGAAGTCGTGGTGCAGCAATGCTGGCGAGAGATTCGCCAGTTCATGTGGAATTTCGTCGGCATTGTCCGCACCACCAAACGACTGGAACGCGCCAAGCACCGCATCGATCTGCTGCGGCAGGAAGTCGCCGATTATTATGGCCATTTCCGCGTCGCACCGGATTTGATCGAACTGCGCAATCTGGTTGAAGTCGCCGACCTGATCGTGCGCTCGGCCCTGCTCCGCAAGGAGAGCCGGGGCCTGCACTATACGCTCGACTATCCGAACCTGCTGCCGGAGGCGAAAGACACGATCCTCGTCCCTTGATCAATCGCCGATCATGTGCGGCGCCATTAATCTCGCAAATAGACAGGAACATCTAGCCGTAAAGCTAGTCAATGCGGCTTGAGTAGGTCGCCGGATATCGATAAACGGTCATCACTTGGAAATGACAATTGATGCGGGGGATTTATGGCAAGCAATGGCGACATGAAGGCGCATGAAGGCACCTACACCGGCTTTCTCGGCCTGTTGAAATGGGGAATCATCCTCTGCACGATCGTGGCGGCGGTTGTCATCACTCTGATCTCGGGTTGAATCTCTTGAAAATTGCAATTCTGAAGGAAGAGGCCTCGGGCGAGCGCCGGGTCGCCGGCACGCCCGAGACGGTAAAGAAGTTTATCGCGCTGGGTGCAACCATGGCCGTCGAATCCGGCGCGGGCGCGACATCGTCGATTTCGGACGCCGCTTATGCAGATGTCGGCGCGGCGGTGGGTAGCCGGGCGGATGCCATCAAAGACGCCGACATCATCCTTGGCGTGCAAGGGCCTGACCCCGTGTCATTGACCGGCGTGAAGCCGGGAGCTTGGATCGTGGCCGGTCTCAATCCATTTGGCGAACGCGCCCGGGTTGATGCCTATGCGGCGCTTGGCGTCGATGCACTGGCGATGGAATTCATGCCGCGCATCACGCGGGCGCAGTCGATGGACATTCTGTCGTCCCAGTCGAACCTCTCCGGCTATAAGGCGGTGTTGGATGCGGCGGGCGAATATGGCCGGGCCTTTCCGATGATGATGACGGCAGCGGGCACCGTGTCCGCCGCGCGCGTGTTCATCATGGGCGTGGGCGTGGCCGGTTTGCAGGCGATTGCCACCGCGCGTCGGCTCGGCGCGCAGGTCTCGGCAACCGATGTGCGCTCCGCCACCCGTGAGCAGATCGAATCGCTCGGCGCCAAGGCGATCTTCGTCGAAAATGTCGAAGGCATTCAGGGCGAAGGCGCAGGCGGCTATGCCACCGAAATGTCGGATGAATATAAAGCGGCGCAGGCCGCGCTCGTCTCGTCCCACATTGCCAAGCAGGACATCGTCATCACCACCGCGCTGATCCCGGGCCGTCCGGCACCGCGGCTGATCTCGGATGCCCAGATCGCGACGATGCGACCGGGCAGCGTGATCGTCGATCTTGCGGTCGAACAGGGCGGCAATGTCGAAGGCGCGGTTGCGGGCGAAGTGGTCGAACGCCACGGCGTCAAGATCGTCGGCCACAAGAACGTGCCGTCGCGCCTTTCGGCAGACACCTCGGCGTTGTTCTCGCGCAACCTCTTCAACTTCCTATCCGCCTTTTGGGACAAGGAAGCAGGCCGCCCCGTGCTGCCCGACGAGGACGAAATCACCCAGGCCATTCGCCTGACCAAAGATGGTAAAGTCGTAAACGCACGGCTGCTGTGAGTGGACAGCCCTGACCTGACGGCCGATCCTGTGCGGATCGATCGACAGGTGCCGGGCTTCTAGGGGGTTATATGGATTTTATCAGCATTCTCTCCATCTTCGTGCTGGCGTGCTTCATCGGCTATTATGTCGTCTGGTCGGTTACCCCGGCCCTGCACACACCACTGATGGCAGTCACCAACGCGATTTCGTCGGTCATCATCGTTGGCGCGCTTATCGCGTCGGCCGCAGCCGGGGCGCTGGTCGCCAAATGGCTCGGCCTGCTTGCGGTCGTGCTCGCCAGCATCAACATTTTCGGGGGCTTTGCGGTCACTGAACGCATGCTTGCCATGTACAAGAAGAAGGAGCGCTGAGCTCATGCACGCCGTCTCCTCCACCCCCGCTTGGGCGATGCTCGCCTATCTGATCGCAGGCGTCTGCTTCATCCTCGCGCTGCGCGGCCTGTCGTCACCGGCCACTTCGCGCAAGGGCAACCGTTATGGCATGGCCGGCATGGCGCTGGCCGTGGGCACGACACTTGTCACCCATATGAATGTCGGCATCGTCGAGATCACCATCGCTATCGCCATCGGCGCGGTGATCGGTCTGGTCACTGCCCGTCGCATCGCGATGACGGACATGCCGCAGCTCGTTGCCGCCTTCCACTCGCTGGTGGGTCTTGCGGCCGTGCTGGTGGCTGCGGCGGCCTATCTCAACCCGCAGGCGTTCGGCATTGCCGATGCCATGGGCGAAATTCACACCGTGAGCCGGGTCGAAATGGGCCTTGGCATGGCCATTGGCGCGATCACCTTCTCCGGCTCGGTCATCGCCTTTCTCAAGCTGAACGGCAATATGTCGGGGGCGCCGATCATGCTGCCGGGTCGCCATGCCATCAATTTGGCGACACTGGCGGCAATCCTTGGCCTCATTGCCTATTTCCTGACCGATCAGAGCGGCTGGGTCTTCTGGACCGTCACCGGGCTTAGCTTTGCCATTGGCTTCCTGCTGATCATCCCGATCGGCGGCGCGGATATGCCGGTGGTCGTCTCGATGCTCAACAGCTATTCCGGCTGGGCGGCGGCGGCCATGGGTTTCACCCTCCAGAACACGGCGATGATCATCACCGGCGCGCTGGTCGGTTCATCGGGCGCGATCCTGTCCTACATCATGTGCAAGGCGATGAACCGCAGCTTCATCTCGGTCATTGCGGGCGGCTTCGGCGCGGCACCGGAAGCCAGCGGCGGCGCGGCCAAGATCGACCGGCCGTGGAAGCGTGGCTCGGCCGACGACGCGGCGTTCCTGATGGCACAGGCCGAACAGGTCATCATCGTGCCAGGCTATGGCATGGCGGTAGCGCAGGCGCAGCATGTGCTGCGCGAAATGGGCGATCTGCTCAAGAAGCAGGGCGTCCGCGTGAAATACGCCATCCACCCGGTCGCAGGCCGGATGCCGGGCCACATGAACGTACTGCTGGCCGAAGCCAATGTGTCTTATGACGAGGTGTTCGAGCTGGAAGACATCAACAGCGAATTCGCCCAGACTGACGTCGCTTTCGTCATCGGCGCGAATGACGTGACCAACCCGGCGGCCAAGACCGACAAATCATCGCCAATCTATGGCATGCCGGTGCTCGACGTTGAAAAGGCCAAGACCGTGCTGTTCGTCAAGCGGTCAATGGGCGGGGTCGGCTATGCCGGGGTCGACAACGATGTGTTCTACATGGACCAGACCATGATGCTCCTCGCGGATGCCAAGAAAATGGTCGAGGACATCGTCAAAGCACTCCAGCACTAATTTGGGTGCACTGCACAATACTCTTGTTGTGCATAGGTGACAGGATTATGACGCCGGCCCATAAACCGGCGTCATTCTCTTATGTGGCGACAGCAGGGTCGCAACGCCTACAACGATAAGGAAATCGAAATGCAGGACGTGTTCATTCTTGGCGCGGCGCGGACCGCGATCGGCACCTTTGGCGGCACACTCAAGGGTTTCTTGCCGGCCCAGCTCGGTATCATCGCCGCCAAGGAAGCGATTGCCCGCGCTGGTGTTGACGCTGCGGAGATCGACAACAGCGTGTTCGGTCAGGTCTGCCCGGCAGAAGGTCATGATGCCTATCTGGCGCGCCGCATCGGCCTTGGGGCTGGCTTGCCGGTCAGCGGCATCGCCCATGCCGTCAACCGCCTGTGCGGTTCGGGCGCGCAGGCAATCGTCACGGCCGCGCAGATGATCCAGCTTGGCGAATCGGTGATCGGCCTTGCGGGCGGCGCCGAGTCGATGAGCAACGCGCCGATGGTGGTCGAAGGCATGCGCTGGGGCACCAAAATGGGCAATGCCGTCGTCAATGACTGGCTCCACACCACGCTGCACGATCCTTGGGGCAATGGCCATATGGGCTGCACCGGCGAGAATGTGGCTGACCGTTACGGCATCAGCCGCGAGCGTCAGGACGCCTATTCGGTCGAATCGCAGCGCCGCGCTGTTGCCGCCATCGCCGATGGCCGCTTCAAGGAACAGATCGTCGGGATCGAGCTCAAAACCCGCAAGGGCGTCGTGCTGTTCGACACCGATGAACATCCGCGCGCCAACACCACGTTGGAAGATCTGGCCAAGCTGAAGCCAGTGTTCCGCAAGGAAGGTGGCACCGTCACGGCTGGCAACGCATCGGGCATGAACGACGCCGCTGGGGCGGTCGTGCTGGCGGGGGCCGACACGGTCAAGGCCAAGGGGCTGAAGCCGATTGCCCGCATCGTCGCCTCGGCATCGGCAGGGGTGGCGCCGGAAGTCATGGGCCTTGGCCCGATCGAAGCCATTCCGCTCGCGCTCAAGCGGGCGGGCCTGACCCTTGGCGATATCGATGTGATCGAATCAAACGAAGCCTTTGCCGTCCAGTCCATTGCGGTAGCCGATGTGCTTGGTTTCGATCCGGCCAAGGTCAATCCGAATGGCGGCGCGGTCGCGCTGGGCCACCCGCTGGGCGCAACGGGTGCGATCCTCACCACCAAGTGCATCTATGAATTGAAGCGCATCGGCGGGCGTTATGGCCTGATCACCATGTGCATCGGCGGTGGCCAGGGCATCGCTCTCATCATCGAGAACGTCTGAACCTCGGCCTGTGCCCATATGGCGCCAGATGATGGGAGCTGACCGTCATCTGGCGCCTATGGACAAGTTATACCCCACCAAATGAGTGGACAATTGAACCGGGCTTCGATTCGACCCTGAATCCGGGCGCTTTGGCCCGGCATTTTCCTGCTTGGCCGCCCTCGCTCGCATTGCACATGCGACTCACCGGATAGATTCGCTTGGGCGCGGGAAAAATTCCCTGAATTGCGTTGCTGGTCAGAAAACATCATTGCCTGCCCCCATGGACAGTCATCCACCTCATGATTCGCAGGCGCGCGGCCGCGTGATCCTCGTCGGTGCAGGCCCGGGCGATCCGGAACTGCTGACCGTGCGGGCCGTGCGCTGGCTGTCGCAGGCGGAGGTGCTGGTCCATGACGGGCTGGTCGATCCGCGCGTGCTCGACCTTGTGCCGGCAACGGCGCTGCGCATCTCGGTCGCCAAGCAGCGCGACCGCCACACCGTACCGCAGCACGGCATCAACGCCCTTCTTGTCGAACATGGGCTGGCGGGCAAGCTGGTCGTCCGGCTCAAGGGCGGCGATCCGTTCATCTTCGGTCGCGGCGGCGAGGAAATCGAGGCACTGCGCGCCGCAGGCGTGGCGGTCGAGGTCGTCCCCGGTGTGTCCGCCGCGCTTGGCGCGTCGGCAGAGGCACAGTTGCCGCTGACCCATCGCGACTGGTCCAGTGCGGTCAGCTTTGTCGCGGGCACCTGCAAGGGGCTAGCAGACCAAGATTGGTCAGGCCTTGCAGGTCAGGGCCGGACCCTTGTGATCTATATGGGCGTCACGACCGCCAACGCCATTGCGGATAAGCTGATGGCGCAGGGCGTTGCCCCCGATATGCCGGTGGCCGTGCTCGAACGCGGCACGCTGCCCGGGTCGCGCGCGCTACGGACCCTGCTCGCCGATCTGGGTGAGATGGTGGGCCGCGAGCGGGTGATCAGCCCGGCGATCGTGATCATCGGCGAGGTCGTGCGACTGGCGAATGCCGAAGACAAATTGGAACAACTGGCCAGGCAGGTGGAGGCAATGGCGTGAAAATCGTAACGGGTAACGACCTGAAAACGGGCGATGTGATCTGGTGGACCGGCAAGGGCTGGTCGCGGCATTATGGCGAAGCGGTGGACGTGGTCGATGCCGCCGACACTGTCATCGCCAGCGAATCCGCCGCCCAGCGCGTCAACGCCGCCTATGCCGTGGATGCCGAAGCCAGCCCGAACGGGCCGCTCCCGCTCCATATCAAGGACCGTGTCCGCGCTGCCGGGCCAACCGTGCGCGCCGACCTCGGCATCAACCCTGCTGTGCCGATCGTGAAGGGCTGAACCCATGTATCAATATGACCAATATGATCAGGCGATCGTTGATGCCCGCGTCGAGGAATTCCGCGACCAGGTAAAGCGCCGCCTTGCCGGTGAGATCACCGAAGACCAGTTCAAGCCGCTACGCCTGATGAATGGCCTCTATCTCCAACTGCACGCCTATATGCTGCGCGTCGCCATTCCCTATGGCACGCTGTCGGGCAAGCAGATGCGCATGCTCGGCCATATCGCGCGCAAATATGACCGCGATTACGGCCATTTCACCACGCGCCAGAACCTCCAGTACAACTGGATCAAGCTGGAAGACACGCCCGACATTCTGGCCGATCTCGCCAGCGTCGAGATGCACGCCATCCAGACCAGCGGCAATTGCATCCGCAATATCTCATCCGACCAATATGCGGGTGCAGCAGCAGATGAAGTCGCCGATCCGCGTCCATGGGCAGAGCTGCTGCGTCAGTGGTCAACCTTCCACCCGGAATTCAGCTATCTGCCGCGCAAGTTCAAAATTGCGGTGATTGCATCCGAGGAAGACCGCGCCGCGATGCGCCTGCATGACATCGGCATCGAACTGGTGCGGCGCGATGGCGTGCTGGGTGCCCGCGTGTTCGTCGGTGGCGGCATGGGCCGCACCCCGATGATCGCCCCGGAAATTGCCGAATTCGTCAAGGCCGACGATCTTTTGAGCTATGTCGAAGCGTGCCTGCGCGTTTACAATCGCTATGGCCGTCGTGACAATGCCTATAAGGCGCGGATCAAGATCCTGATCCATGAACTGGGTGCTGATGAATATCGCCGCCAGGTTGCGGACGAATTCGCCCATGTCAAAACGCTCGGCATTGATCCGCCGCTCGCCGAACTGGAACGCATCACCGCCTATTTCGCGCCGCCCGCTTATGAACAGGGGATCAGCGACGACATCGACCGCAGCGATCCGGATTTCGCGCTCTGGCTCGATCAGAACGTCAAGGCGCACAAGCAGCCAGGCTATGCCATCGTCAATATCAGCCTGAAGCCGATTGGCGGCATTCCGGGCGACGCGACCTCGGATCAAATTGATCTGATGGCCGAACTGGCCGAAAAATATGGCTTTGACGAACTGCGCGTGACCCACGCCCAGAACATCGTCCTGCCGCATGTGGCCAAGCGCGACCTATATGCGATCTGGCAGGCGCTTGACGCGGCGGGTCTGGCCAATGCGAATCTCGATCTGGTCAGCGACATTATCGCCTGCCCCGGCCTTGATTATTGCTCGCTTGCCAACGCCCGTTCGATCCCGGTGGCACAGAAAATCGCCGAGCGTTTTGCGGACCTCGACCGCCAGCGCGACATTGGCGAATTGAAGCTCAAAATCTCGGGCTGCATCAACGCCTGCGGCCACCATCATGCGGGCCATATCGGCATTCTTGGCGTCGATAAGAAGGGGATCGAGAATTATCAGCTCACCCTTGGCGGCTCAGGCGCGGAAGACACGTCGATCGGCAAAATCATCGGGCCGGGCTTTGATGAGGATGGGATTGTCGACGCCGTCGAACGGGCCATCGAAAAATATCGCGAAGTCCGCACCCCGGGCGAGCGTTTCCTCGACACTTATCGCCGGGTCGGCGCCGACGTTTTCAAGGGGGCCATCTATGGTTGATATCATCCGTTTCCGCGACGACGCCGCGACCGATCAACAGCCGGTCGGGCTGGCCGAACTGACCGGGGGCAGCAATGCCACCGCCGTGCGCTTGGAAAGCAACGAGGACGCGCGCGCCCTACTGCCCTATCTCGCCCAACTCACGCTGATCGAGGTGGCATTCCCAACCTTCCGCGACGGGCGCGGCTATTCCGCGGCGCGTATCTTGCGGGAAGCAGGCTATCTTGGCGAATTACGCGCCGAGGGCGATGTGCTGGTCGATCAGATGTTGTCGATGCGCCGCTGCGGCTTCGATAGCTTTGTCGCACAAGCGCCGGTGGATCGTGCCACGCTTGATGCCACGCTCAATCGCTATCCGAATGTCTATCAACCGGCCGCAGACGCCGCCGTGCCGGTGTGGAAATTGCGCCATGGCTGAGGCAGCCCGCGTGGTTGACCGGATTGACGCTGCGCCCCGCTTCACCGCGGATGACGTGGCACGCCTCAATGCCCGCTTTGCGGGGGTTGAGACGGTCGAGATGATCTCGGCCGTGCTGCAAGCAGGACTCATCGGTCGCGTGGCGGCGGTGTCGTCCTTTGGCGCGGAATCGGCGGTGCTGTTGCACCTGCTCGCCCGCGTTGATCCGGGCGTCACCGTGCTGTTTCTCGAAACCGGCAAGCATTTCCCCGAAACGCTTGGCTATCGCGACATGCTCGTCGCCCGGCTCGGCCTGACCGATTTGCGGAGCCTGACGCCAGACGCCGTCGCAGTCGCCGAGCAGGATCAAACCGGCCTGCGCTGGTCCTATGATCCGGATGGTTGCTGCGAGATTCGCAAGGTCATCCCGCTCGACCGCGCAATGGCAGGCTTCGACGCCTCCATCACCGGGCGCAAGGGCTTTCAATCGGCAACCCGCGCCGGCTTGCAGCGATTCGAACTTGATGGGACGCGGATCAAGTTCAACCCGCTGGCCGATTGGGACAAGAGCCGGATCGAAGCCTATATGGCCGAACACGCCCTGCCGCCGCATCCCTTGGTCGAAGCGGGCTACCCTTCGATCGGCTGCGCGCCCTGCACCTCCAAGGTCAAGGCGGGCGAAGATCCGCGTGCCGGACGCTGGCGCGGCTGGGAAAAGGTCGAATGCGGCATCCATAGCGCGGTGCCGGTTTCGGATGCCGGGGACGAGCCCGTCTTCTGATCAGACCGACATGCCGTCCCGCCCCTCGTGATGTTGCGAGATTGAGCAGGACGGCATTCTGGTCTAGGGCAAGCCTATGACCGTTTATTTCCATGAAGAAGACCTGCCCGCAGGCGTCCTCGCCGATGGCCCCGTTGCCGTCGATACTGAAACCATGGGCCTGCTGACCCCGCGCGACCGGCTCTGTGTCGTGCAGATCGCCGATGGGCGCGGTGACGAACATCTCGTCCGCTTCAATCCCGGTAGCGATTATGCCGCACCGAACTTGAAGGCGGTGCTCGCCGATCCGGCCCGGATCAAAATCTATCACTTCGCTCGCTTCGATCTGGCGGCCATCAGCCATTATCTCGGCGTGGTCGCGGCCCCGGTCTATTGCACCAAGACCGCCTCACGGCTGGTCCGCACCTATACCGATCGCCATGGCCTGAAGGATCTGGTGCGCGAACTGCTGGGCAAGGAAATCTCCAAGCAGCAGCAAAGTTCCGATTGGGGTGGGCCAGTGCTGAGCGAAGCCCAGCGCGAATATGCCGCAAGCGATGTCCGCTTCTTGCATGTGATGATGACCGAACTCAACCTGCGCCTGGCGCGCGAAGACCGTACCGCGCTGGCACAGGCCTGTTTCGAATTCCTGCCGCATCGGGCGGCGCTCGATCTTGCTGGCTGGCCAGAGGTCGATATCTTCGCCCATGTCTGACACGGCAAGCGCCTCGATCCTGCGCAGCGAGCGGCCCGCTTGGGCCATGCCGCACAGCGCCCATGATCGGCTGATCCGCCGGATGCGGCGGGTCTTGCCGGTTGGGATCGGGGGGCTAGTCATTCTGATGTTGTTCGCTCCGCTGCTGACCACCACCGACCTCAGCTTCGTGCTGGCCAAGGATCGCGTCGATGTCGCGAGCGAACGCCTCCGGGTCGCCGCCGCCACCTATCGCGGCGAAGACAGCAATGGTCGCCCGTTTGAACTACACGCCAAATCGGCCGTGCAGGTGTCGTCGCGCGATCCCGTTGTGCGCCTGACCGGCCTATCTGGCCAGATCGGGCTGGCTACGACGACCGCCCATATCGCGGCCAATCGCGGGCGCTATGACATGGACCGCGAGCGCGTCCTGATCGACGGCCCGCTGCGTTATCGCTCTGACGATGGCTATCGGCTCGACACGCGCGATGTCGATATCAGCCTCAAGGACCGCACCATCACCAGCAATGGCCCGGTCGACGGCCATATTTCGCTCGGCGATTTCTCCGCCAATCAACTGCTCGTCAATTTGCCCAACCGCAATGTGGTGCTACAGGGCCGGGCACGCCTTCACATTGTTCAGGGAGTCTCCCGATGACCGTCCGCCGCACGACCCTTGCCCTGATCGCGCTTGCCACCGGCCTTGCTGGCTTGGCGGCGGTCCCGGCTCTTTCGCAGAGCAGCACATCGGCGCTGCGTGGTCATGACCGCAATGCGCCGGTCAATGTCGAAGCTGACCGAATCGAAGTGCAAGACCGTGCCGACCGCGCGATCTTCCTCGGCAATGTTCGCGCCCAGCAGGGCAATATGACGCTGAGCGCCGGGCGTTTGACCGTCGCCTATTCGGGCCAAGGCGGTGAAAGCGTCCAGATCCGGCGAATCGATGCCAGTGGCGGCGTCATGCTCGTCAGCCCAAGCGAAACCGCGCGCGGCCAACTCGCCATTTACGACCTCGATCAGCGGCTGATCACGATGCTGGGCGGTGTCGTGCTGGAACAAGGGGCCAATATCGTGCGCGGCGGGCGACTGGTCATCAATCTCGATACCGGCCGCGCCGTGATGGATGGCTCTGCCGTGGGTGGCATTTCGGGCGGCGGCGGGCGTGTCAGCGGCACCTTCTCTGTGCCGCAGCGCAACACGAAACCCTGATTCGCAACCACATTTCTAACTGCATAGACATGACGCTGCGGTAAGACGCGGCGAAAAATGGCTATTTTCCGGCGTTTTTGTGCGCGCAATCTAGGTTGCATTTCTTGCAACTGCGGTGGAACGTTTCCTATTTGCGATAAAATCTGGCGGCCCTACATATGCTGCACCGCACCATAACAAGGCGGGGCGAACAGGGGCGCGACCCTCTGTGATGGAAGGAAGTTCGATATGAAGCTCGCTGCCATGGCCGCTGCGGCCACCGCGACCCAGATCTTGGTCGTCACCGCCCTGATCTTGGGCTGATACCCCTCTTGCCAGCTTGTCCCTGGGGCACCGCCCCGGGGATAGCTCTCCCCAACCCGCGCTCGCGGGTTTTTTCATGCCCGGCACATGCGGCTCAGGCCTTGGGGTCAACCGCGATATTGTCGATCAAGCGGGCCCGGCCAATCCGCGCCGCCGCCAGCAAGCGCCCCGGGCGATCAAGCCGATCAAGGCGTTCCAGCGAAACAGCATCCGCCAGCGCAAAATAATCAACCGAGGCAAAGCCCGACTGAACCAGCCCGGAAATCGCGCGCGCCAATACGTCCGTCACCGGCTCCCCCGCTTCGATCGCCGCTTTGGCGGTCTGCAAGCTGCGTGACAGGGCGACCGCATTCGCCCGCTCATCCGCCGCGAGATAGGCATTGCGCGACGACAAGGCGAGGCCGTCCGCTTCGCGCACCGTCGGCACGCCGATCACCTCCACCGGCAGGTTGAGATCTGTCGCCATGCGCCGGATCACCGCCAGTTGCTGATAATCTTTTTCACCGAACAAGGCCCGATCCGGGCGAACCTGATTGAACAGCTTGGCAACCACCGTCGCCACGCCGTCGAAATGACCGGGGCGGGCCGCCCCGCAAAAATCGGCGGTCACACCCGATACGCTGATCGAGGTGGCAAAGCCCGCCGGATACATGGTTTCCACCTTGGGTAGCCACAGCAGATCAACCCCTGCCGCCCGCAGCTTGGCCGCGTCTTCCTCTTCCTGACGCGGATAGGCGGCCAGATCCTCATTGGGGCCGAACTGGGTCGGATTGACGAAGATCGACACGACAACGCGCCGGGCGCGGTGCTTTGCCTCTGCCACCAGCGTCAGATGGCCGCGATGCAAGGCGCCCATCGTCGGCACCAGCGCGACGTCTTCCCCGTCCCGCTGCCAGCCTTGGACAATGGCCGAAAGAGTGGCAAGCTCAGTCACAATCTGCACGGGCGGGCGACCTCCGGACGATAATGGGAAGGGGCTTATGCGGAGGCGGCGCGGCTAATGCAAGTCTCCCCAAGATCATATAGCTGTGCCATGATAGGCGCCTGTTCAGATCCAGGACCCGAATCGCCCGATGACCACTTCTGCGCCCCACATCATCTGTTTCGCCAATGAAAAGGGCGGAACCGGCAAGTCGACCACCGCCGTGCACGTTGCGGTGGCGCTGGCGACCATGGGCTATAAGGTGGCGGGTATTGATCTCGACTTCCGGCAGCGCACCTTTGTCCGCTATCTCGAAAACCGCGAGGCGAGCATCCGCCGCCTTGGCCAGCAACTGCCGCTGCCGCGTTTTCGCGTCTATGAAGGTCTGGATGCGGATGAGTTTCTCGACGTCATCAATAGCTTCGGGGCAGGCGCCGATTTTCTGATCATCGACACGCCGGGCCGCGACGATCCAGCGACCCGCGTTGCGATCACCCGCGCCAACACCTTGGTGACGCCGATCAACGACAGCTTCATTGACCTTGACCTGATCGGGCAGGTCGACCCCGAGACCTTCAAGGTGCGCCGCCCGAGCTTCTATGCCGAACTGATCTGGGATGCCCGCAAGGCCCGCGCCAAGACCGACGGCGTTACCGTCGATTGGGTCGTCCTGCGCAACCGACTGCAGCATGTCGGCGCGCGCAACATGACCCGCGTGGCCAATGCGATGGAAGAACTTGGTCGCCGCGTCGGCTTCCGCATCATTCCCGGCCTGTCGGAACGCGTGATCTATCGCGAACTGTTCCCTGCCGGACTGACGCTGCTTGATCTCGGCGTGATTGAAGGCGCAGGCATTTCGCATATTTCGGCACGGCAGGAATTGCGCGAGATGATTTCCGGCCTGAGCATCATCGACGAAAGCGCCGCACCCCAGCCCTTGACCAGCGGCGCCGTCGCGGCCTGAACGGCAAATTCGGCCGATGCCCCTTCTTCTTCTGGCGGTTGCGATCGGTCTGTATTTCGCATGGAAAAAGGGCTGGCTACCGCCGCTCGACTGGTCGACCTCGCTGGCCCTGACCGGGGTCTTGCTCGGCTTGCGCATGCTGGAAACCGGGCGGATTGTGATCGGCCTCGCGCTGATAGCGGGCAGCGGCTATGCGCTGTTCAACCGTCGGCGGCCTCGTCCCGGCCCCGCCACGCCCCCATCCCACTCGCAGCCCCGCGCCGAGGCAAAGGAGATGCCAAGCGTGGTGGAAGCACGCGACATCCTCAACATTGATGCGATGGCCGACCGCGAGACGATCATCCGCGCCCATCGCGACATGATCGCCCGGCTGCACCCCGACCGGGGCGGTTCTGCCATTCTTGCCGCGAAAGTGAACGCCGCGCGCGACATTCTGCTGGCACAATTGCCCCCTTCACATGTTAAGACGGACATTAGTCCCCACTAAGAGGATCATTGTTAGATGCTTACCCACCAGTTCGCCCCAGTCAGCCTGCGTGAATATGATATCCGCGGCATTGTCGGCAAAGACCTAAACGCCCCAGACGCCGAAGCCATCGGCCGCAGTTTCGGCACCCTGATCCGGCGCGCGGGCGGCAAGACGGTGGCCGTCGGCTATGACGGTCGGGTTTCATCGACGATGCTGGAAGCCGCACTGATCACTGGCCTGACGACAAGCGGCGTCGATGTGGTGCGAATCGGCATGGGGCCGACGCCGATGCTCTATTATGCGGAGGCGACGCTAGAAGGCGTGGATGGCGGCATCCAGATAACCGGCAGCCATAACCCCGCCGATTATAATGGCTTCAAGATGGTATTTCAGCACCGCCCGTTTTTCGGCGCGGACATTCAGGGGCTTGGCCGCTTGGCCGCCGCCGGTGACTGGTCCGAAGGCGCCGGTAGCGTGCGGACCGTCGACATCATGGATGAATATGTCGCCCGACTGGTGCGCAACTTCGATGCCGCTGGCTATCGCATCGGCTGGGACGCCGGTAACGGCGCGGCTGGCCCGATCATTGAGCGCCTCGTCAAGCTGCTGCCCGGGGAGCATCACCTGCTCTACACCGATGTCGATGGTCGTTTTCCCAATCATCATCCTGATCCCACAGATGAGGCTAATCTCGCTGATCTGAAGAAGCTTGTCATGGAAAACAAGCTCGACTTTGGACTGGCTTTTGACGGCGACGGCGACCGCATCGGGGCGGTTGACGGTCTGGGCCGGGTCATCTGGGGCGATCAGTTGCTGGCGATCCTCGCCGAACCGGTGCTGCGCGACCTGCCCGGCGCAACGATCATCGCCGACGTCAAGGCGTCGCAAGCGCTTTATGATCGGATTGCCGAACTGGGCGGCAAGCCCTGCATGTGGAAGACCGGCCACTCCCTCATCAAGACCAAGATGAAGGAAACGGGCAGCCCGCTAGCCGGTGAAATGAGCGGCCACATCTTCTTTGCCCATGATTTTTTTGGCTTTGACGACGCGCAATATGCCGCCGTGCGCCTGATCCGCGCGGTCGATGTGCTGGGCGGTTCGTTGACAGCGCTGCGCGATGCCATGCCGGACATGATCAACACCCCGGAAATGCGCTTTCAGGTCGATGAAAGCCGCAAATTTGCGGTGGTCGATGAAGTGCTCGACCGGCTGGAAAAAGAGGGGGCGAATGTCAACCGCACCGATGGTGCCCGCGTCAACACGGCGGACGGCTGGTGGCTGTTGCGCGCATCGAACACCCAAGACGTGCTCGTGGCGCGGGCGGAAGCCAAGGATCAGGCCGGGCTTGACCGGCTGATGGCCCAGATCGATGCCCAGCTCGCGGCCTCAGGCCTGAAACGCGGGCCGCAAGCGGCGCATTAATATCACTATCGGGATGGAACCGGGCTCCCGCGACAGCAGGAGCCCATCCATCCACCGTCCGCTTAGGCCGCGCAGTTGATGCAGCGGCTGGCGGCGGGCAGGGCATGCAGCCGCGCTTCACCAATCGGCTCACCACAGCTGGTGCAATGGCCATAGCTGCCATCGGCGATCCGCCCCAGCGCGGCCTTGATCTGGGCGATCTCGTCAAGGCTGGCCTGCTCCAGCCCTTCCAGCACTTCGTCATCGGCAAGATCAATCGCCTGTTCCTCCGAATCAGCGGCCAACGGCTGGCGCAGGTCGGTTTCGAGCGCGTCGACCCGACCGGTCAGTTCCGCAAGGCGGGCGCGCAGTTGGGCGGCAAGGGCGTTATGGTCGGTCATGCTGTTTTTCCTTTTCATATGTCCGGCAATCACCGGGTTCTTGCCCGTTATGACAGGGTTAATCCTTGCGCTGGCGCAAATCCAGTGCAGGAAGTTGGAGTGAAACCGCCCAACTTGCTTGACGAGACCCGCCATCGCGGTTTAGGGGCACCTCAGCTTCAGCCGGCAGGCTGTATGGCGATCGTAGTTCAACTGGTTAGAGCACCGGTTTGTGGTACCGGAAGTTGCGGGTTCAAGTCCCGTCGATCGCCCCATTTTTCCACACCCATCACCACATGGCCCCCAGCCTTAGGGCGTATCGGGCGACCAATAATGCACGACCTGATCAAGGTCGGGGCGCGATCGCTCTTCCAGTGCCTTGCCGGGCGTGCCGATGAACATAAAGCCCGCCACCCGATCCTTGCCCGGCACCCCGCCAAGGCCAGCCAGTACCGTCTCATTGAACGCTGGCCACGCCGTCAGCCAGCACGCAACATAGCCCAGCGCATGGGCCGCATGTTCGACATTCATGCACAAGGCACCGGCCGACAACTCTTGCTCCCATAACGGGATTTTGCTCTCCCGCACCGGCGTCGAAAGGACCACCACCAAGCTTGGCGCGGCGTGCGCGAACTCCTGCATCGCCTCCAGTTCAAGCCGACCCGCCTCCGGCTTCTCGTCAACATAGGCCCTGACAATCAACTCGGCGAACGCGGCACGTTGATCCGGGCCGATCACCACCAGTCGCCAAGGGAAGAGCTTGCCATGATCAGGGGTGCGCGTCGCCATGCCCAGCAACTGCCGCAACTGGGCATCGTCCGGGCCGGGCGCAACCATATGGCGCGGCTTGCCGGACCGGCGCGTTGTGAGCAGGGCGAGCGGCGATGAGAGATTGTTGAACATAACCGTCCGGTTATCACGCCATTCCCTGTGTCACAATCCGCTTGCCGATTGTCCCGATCCGGGTCGACGCACGACAATCGGCTTCACAAGCTGAATTTTCGCGCTAGTCTCTCAACTTCCGTTTGCTTTCAACGATAAAGGGGTTGCCCGCCATGACTGTCACGCCGCACGCCGAAGGCACCGTCCCAGATGGTGGCGGCAAACAGTTTTTGGGCCATCCGCGCGGTTTGTTCCTGCTGTTCTTCGCAGAAATGTGGGAACGTTTTTCCTATTATGGGATGCGCGCGCTCCTGATCTTTTACCTCACCAAGCACTGGCTATTTTCGGATCAGCAGGCGAGCGTGATTTACGGCGCTTATACCGCGCTGGTCTATATTACCCCGGTGATCGGCGGCTATCTCGCCGATCGCTATCTGGGCCAGCGCAAGGCCGTGTTATTTGGCGCGCTGCTACTAACCTTCGGCCATTTCCTGATGGGGTTCGAAGGCAATGGCGGACAGGACCATTTCGCGCTCAACATCTTCTGGCTGGCGCTATCGTTCATCATTGTCGGTTCCGGCTTTCTCAAGGCCAATATCTCGGTGATCGTCGGCCAACTCTACAGCCGCACCGATCCCCGGCGCGATGGGGCCTATACGATCTTTTACATGGGCGTGAATGTCGGGGCGACGCTCGGCACGCTGATCGCGGGCTGGCTGGGCGAAACCTATGGCTGGTCTTGGGGCTTCGGCGCGGCGGGCGTCGGCATGTTGTTGGGCCTGATCGTGTTTGCGGCGGGCAAGCCATTGCTGATGGGCAAAGGCGAAGCGCCGGACGAAGCCGTGCTGCGCAACAAGGTCGGCGGCATCCGCTTCGAACACATTCTCTATTTATTCGGCTTTCTTGCGGTCGCGGGTGTCTGGGGGCTGATCCAATATCAACAGGTCATCGGCTGGCTGCTGGGCGCTTCGGGTGGGGCACTGGTGCTGTATGTGCTGCACATCGCGGTCAGGGAACTGCCCCGGGTCGATCGCGACCGCATCTTCGCGGCGCTGTTCCTGATCATGGGGTCGATCCTATTTTGGGCGCTGTTCGAACAGGCGGGGTCCTCACTCAATCTCTACACTGATCGCTATGTCGATCGTGAAATGCTCGGCATCACGGTCAACGCCTCCTTGTTCCAATCGGTCAACCCGATCTACATCGCCCTGCTCGCCCCATTGTTTGCAACGCTTTGGACGTGGCTTGGACGTCGCGGGCTGGAACCGTCCGCCCCGGCCAAATTCGGGCTTGGCGTGGTCCAGCTCGGCTTTGGCTTTCTGGTGCTGGTCGCCGGGGCAAGCAATGGCGTGGCGACGCCGGTGCTCTATATCTTCCTGATCTATTTGCTGCACACCACCGGCGAACTCTGCCTGTCCCCGGTTGGCCTCTCCGCCATCAACCGGCTAGCGCCAAAGCATATGGCCAGCTTGATGATGGGGACCTGGTTCTTCGCGTCTGCGGCGGGCAATTATGCCTCCGGGCTGATCGCGTCGGCCACCGGCGCGGAAGGCGCAAGTGGCGAGGTCGCCAACCAACAGACGGTGCTTGATGTCTATAGCACGGTCGGCTGGGTCGCGATTGCGGTCGGCATCGCCATTGTTGCCATCGCGCCGCTGGTGCGCCGGATGATGCATCTCGACCTGTTGCAGGATGAAGAGGCGTGAGACGGGCGCTTGTCGCACTGGCATTGGTGCTGAGCGCCTGCGGTCAAGTTCGTCCGGAAACCGCCGCCTCGGCCGCGCCAACGCCCCCCAAAGCAAGAAGCGCCAAGCCGCCCGCCGACCCTTATCCCTCCAGCTACAAACCCTATCCCGGCCCGCTCACCGCCATTCGTCATGCCACCATCTATGACGGAGAAGGCGGACGGATCGAAAATGGCACGATCATTCTCGATCAAGGCAAGATCACGGCACTTGGCGGTCCCGATCTCGCGATCCCGACGGATGCGCGCTTGATCGATGGGCAAGGCAAATGGGTAACGCCCGGCGTGATCGATGTGCATAGCCATCTTGGCGACTATCCCTCGCCAAGCGTCGCAGCGCATCAGGACGGCAACGAGATCACCGGCCCGGTGCGGTCGGAAGTCTGGGCCGAACATAGTGTCTGGCCGCAGGATCCCGGCTTTTCCCGCGCGCTGACGAACGGCGGGGTGACGACCATCCAGATCCTCCCCGGATCGGCCAATTTGTTTGGCGGGCGTTCCGTCACGGTCAAGAATGTCTATGCCCGCACGGTACAGGGCATGAAATTTCCCGATGCGCCTTATGGCCTCAAAATGGCGTGCGGCGAGAATCCCAAGCGCGTCTATGGCAACCGCAATGTCATGCCCGGCAGCCGCATGGGCAATATGGCGGTCAATCGCCAGACATGGATCAACGCCGCCGAATATAAGCGCAAGCTCGACAAGGGTGAAAATGTCACCCGCAATCTGCAACTCGAAACGCTGGCTGAGGTGCTATCGGGGCGCGTGCTTGTCCATCATCACTGCTATCGCGCCGACGAGATGGCGCAGGTGATCGATATGGCGAGAGAATTTGGCTATAAGGTCTCCACCTTTCATCATGCGGTAGAGGCCTATAAAATCGCCGACCTGCTGGCGAAGGAAGAGATTTGCGGCGCGCTTTGGGCTGATTGGTGGGGCTTCAAGATGGAGTCTTATGACGGCATCAAGGAAAATATCGCCCTGCTCCACCGCGCGGGAGGCTGCGCCATTGTCCATAGTGACGACGCCAATGGGATCCAGCGCTTGAATCAGGAAGCCGCCAAGGCACTCGCGGCGGGCCGCCGCATGGGCATGACGATCAGCGATCAAGAGGCGTGGCGCTGGCTCGCAATCAACCCGGCCAAGGCCATCGGCGTGTCCGACCGCACCGGCAGCCTCAAACCCGGCAAAATGGCGGATGTGGTGCTATGGAACGGCAATCCGTTGAGCGTCTACACCCGGCCCGACAAGGTCTGGATCGATGGCGCGTTGCTTTATGACGCGGCCGATCCGCAGCGCCGACCGGTCAGCGATTTCGAACTCGGCCAACCGGGCGAAGGGGATGTGAAATGAACCGCCTTCCCCTCCTCCACCGTGCCGGACGGGCTGCATATTTGCGTCGCGGCACATTGGCTGCGCTGCTCGCATTCGGCCTGATCACGCCCGCTGATGCCGATACGCTTGCCATTACCAATGGCCGCCTCGTGATCGGCGATGGCAGCGCGCCGATCGATCATGGCACGGTCGTGCTGCGCGACGGACGGATCCTGACCGCTGGCGCGCAGGTGACGATCCCGGCCGATGCCCGTCGCATCGATGCGGGCGGGAAATGGGTGACGCCCGGGCTGGTCGCGGGCTTCTCCCGGCTGGGGCTGGTTGAAATCGACGCGGTCGATCCGGCCAATGACACCGCAGCCAATGGCTCGCCTTATGGCGCATCGCAATCCATCGCCCCGGCGATCAACCCCAAGGCCGAGGCCATCGCCGTCAGCCGGGCCGCCGGCGTCACGCGCGCCATCGTCGCACCGGAAGCGGGCAAGGGCTTGTTCGCGGGCCAAGGCGCGATCATCGATCTTGGTGAGGACATGGACGCGGTGACGCAGGCCGATGCCTTTCAATTCGCCGAATATGGCGAGATGGGGGCCGATAAGGCGGGCGGCAGTCGCGGTGCGGCTTGGCTTGATCTCCGCTATGCGCTGGAGGCGGCACAGGCCGTCGGGCGCGGGCGCGCGCCGCTCAACGGTGATGGGCGCGACACGCTGGTGCTCCGCCGCGACGCCGAGGCGCTGGCCCCGGTCGTGCGCGGCGAACAGCCGCTGTTAATCCACGCCGAACGCGCCAGCGACCTGCGCCAATTGCTCGCATTGAAGCGGCAATTTCCCTCGTTGCGGCTGGTGCTCGTCGGTGCGTCGGAAGCTTGGCTCGTCGCCGACCGGATTGCCGCAGCGGGTGTTCCGGTCATCGCCTCGGCACTGAATGACCTGCCCGACCAGTTCGAGCGCCTCGCCGCAACCCAAAGCAATATCGGCCGGATGCAGCGTGCCGGCGTCGAGGCCAGCATCGGCATGATCGACGATAGCGACACAAGACAGGCGCAACAATCGGCACAATATGCCGGCAATTTGGTGGCGCTGACCCGCGTGCCGGGGGCAACCGGCCTCGACTGGGCACAGGCCTTCCGCGCGATCAGCGCCGGTCCGGCCGAGGCCATCGGCATGGGCGGGGAATTCGGCTCGCTCCGGTCGGGACGACGGGCCGATGTGGTGATCTGGGACGGCGACCCGCTTGAACTGTCGTCCGCACCCGTCAACTTGTGGATCGACGGGGTGGAGCAATCACTGGTGAGCAGACAGACCCGACTACGGGACCGCTATGCGACGCCGGGAGAAACCGGGCTGCCCAAGGCCTATCAACGATAACGCACGAGAACGGCGGGGCTTAGACCCGCAGGCCGGTTGCCTCGTCCACGCCCATCAGCAGGTTCATGGTCTGCACCGCAGCGCCACCCGCCCCCTTGCCGAGATTGTCGAGCGTCGCCACCAGCCGGGCCTGATCCCCAGCGTCCGAGCCGAAAACGAACAAATCGACCCGGTCGCTATCAGCGCTGGTTTCCACCGGCAGCCAGTCCATCGCGTCACACTCGGCCTTGCTCGCCACCCGCACCAGCTTGCGCCCGGCATAATGGCTCGCCAGCCCGTCGCGCAATGCGTCAAGCGAGGCACAACCGGCCGCGCCGATCTGCAACGGCACCTCGACCACCATGCCGCGATAGGTCGGGACCACTGCCGGGGTGAACAACGGGCGATAGCCCAGCCCGGCCTGATGCTGCATTTCCGGCACATGCTTATGCCCAAGCTTAAGTGCATAAGTCCGCCACGCGCTGTCGAGCGGTTCGGCCGCATGCGCATCCTCATAGGCCGCGATCATCGCCTTGCCGCCGCCCGAATAACCAGACACGGCATTGCAGCAATATTGCCAGTCAGCCTTTAACAGCCCCTGCGCCACCAGCGGCGCCATGAGCGCGAGAAAGCCAGTCGAATAGCAACCCGGATTGGCAATCCGCGAGGAGGCGAGGATGCGGTCATATTGCCCCGCCTTGAATTCGGGAAAACCATAGACCCAGCCCGGAGCGGTGCGGTGCGCGGTCGATGCGTCGATCACCTTGGTCGTCGCATTGTCGATCAGGCTGACAGCTTCCTTCGCCGCATCATCCGGCAGGCAAAGAATAACGATCTCCGCCGCGTTCAGCGCATCGCGCCGCGCCGACGGGTCTTTGCGCTGGGCCTCATCAAGCGTGATCAGCTCGATATCGCTGCGCCCGGCAATCCGTTCACGGATTTCAAGGCCGGTGGTGCCGACCGAGCCATCAATGAACAACCGGGTCATTGCGGCAGATCCAGCGCCGAAATCGGCACATAACCGACGAGATGATCCTTGACGCAATAGCCCCAGGCAATGCCGCCAGAAAGATCGAGCACGGCGAATTGCTCACCCTGCGCCAATGTGCAGACCAGCGCGCTGTCCATCTCCGCCGTCTCGCGGATCGGCGCGGTCTCGGCGGTGCAGGCGACCGGCATCGGCTTGGCATAATGTGGTGCGAACAGCACACCGGCCAGGGCAACATCAGCCACATCGCCCCGCACCGCATTGGTGCGCGGATCAAGCTGGACGGACGGCCCCTTCAGGCCGAATTTCGGGGTATTGGCAACACTCATCGTAGCGCGTGGCCTTACTTATTTGTCCGGGTGGAAATCAACCCGCGTCCATGCCCAACGATCACCGATCAATCACCCGTCAGGATGCGATCGACCAATTGCTTCACCGTCGGGGTAAAGCCGTTGGAATAGAACGGATCGGTCTTGAAATTGAACGCGGCATGGCCAGCAAACATCAGATTATCGTCGATCTCACCGCCATGGGCGATGTCCTGCAACGTCTTTTGGATGCAGAAAGAACGCGGATCGGCGAGATAGCCAGTGGTGTAATCATCATGGTCCTTCCACGACGAGAAACCACAATGCGACAGACAGCCCATGCAGTCGGTCTGGTCCTTGCGGATCATGTCGCGTTCGGGAACACTCACGAATATCACGGTGTTGTCCGGGGTCTTGAGCGCTTCGGTAAAGCCCTGCGCCACCCAAGCCCGCGCGCGTTCGAGATCATGCGGCGTGACCCAGAAATTCTTCTTATTCTTGACGCCGACATCAAGCTGGACCTCATGGTCGCCCGCCTGTTCGCCCGAATAAGGGATCTGCCGTTGCGAACGCCCCTCAAGGCTCCGCAGGAACGGATTGCGGACCGCCGACGAATAAAAGCCGGTCGGCGAGAAACGATGGAGCAGGATATCGCCCTCATCGAGCGTGCGCAGCCGGTCCTTCCAGCCTTGCGGGATCGGGCTTTCCTGCGTCAACAGCGGACGCGTACCAAATTGGAACGCGATCTGGCCGAGTTCGGGATTGTCGATCCAGTTGTTCCAGTCGCGCAGATACCAGACGCCGCCCGCCATCACGATTGGCACACTATCCGGGATGCCGCCTTCGCGCATCACGTCGCGCAGCGCCTTGACGCGGGGATAGGGATCTTCTGGCTTTAACGGGTCTTCGGCATTGGACAGGCCGTTGTGGCCACCAGCCAGCCACGGGTCTTCATAGACCACTGCTGCCAGCCATTCCGCTGCCTTGCTGTACGATCGCTTCCACAGCGCGCGAAACGCGCGACCCGACGAAATGATCGGCAGATAATGCACGCCATGCTTGGCCGCGATTTCGGACAGCTTATAGGGCATGCCCGCGCCGCAGGTGACACCCGCCACCAGACCCTTGGTCTGTTCGAGAATGCCTTCAAGTACCGCCTGCGCGCCACCCATTTCCCACAGCACGTTGATGTTGATCGCGCCTTGGCCGCCCGAAATGTCATATGCGCGGCGGACCTGTTCGACACCACCATCAATCGCATATTGGATCAGCTGCTCATGACGTTCCTTGCGGGTCAGCGCGTCATAGACCTGCGGAATGATCTTGCCTTCCGCGTCATAGCTGTCGGCATTGACCGCCGACACGGTGCCGATACCACCCGCCGCGGCCCAAGCACCCGAGCTCGCATGATTCGAAACGGCAACACCCTTGCCGCCCTCGATGACCGGCCAAACCTCGCGATTGCCGTAGCGGATCGGCTTCAAACCCTTGAACATCTGCACCCCTTGCGGACCGGACAAATCCGGAAAATTTGCCCCCTATAGCAGCGATTCCGGGAAATGCTCGATTTTTTCGCGCAGGAAAAATGCAGATGAACGCAAAACGCCCGGATTGCCAAAAATGGCAATCCGGGCGCCTGCGTGACGAAATGTCGTCAACCCCCCAAACGTTTCCCGCGCTCTGCGACGACCGGTATTCCGGCTTGTATGTCACGGCAGCGTTCAACGCCTCCCCGAACCATGGCCCTGATATTCGTTTTTATAATCTTGGTCCTGATCGGTGAGCTTCGTTTAGAGTAGCCGCCGGGGTGTTGTCATCCGTCCATCGCAGGGTCTTCACGCTTTTGGCGAAACCTGTGATGAATCCGCAACAGCCGCAATGGAGCGCCCCGATAGGCCATGATAGGCCATGACTGGCAAAACGGCTTTCCCTTTCGCGGCAATTCGCTCTAATAGCGCCCGAACACCGATCAAACGTTGGAATTGCCAGACCTCATGCGCCTTTCACGCTATTTTCTCCCCGTCGCCAAAGAAGCCCCGTCCGATGCCCAGATCATCAGCCACAAGCTGATGCTGCGCGCCGGCCTTATTCGCCAGACCGCCGCGGGCATTTATGCTTGGTTGCCGCTGGGCCATCGGGTGCTGCGCAAGATCGAGCAGATCGTCCGCGAAGAACAGGACCGGGCTGGCGCGGTCGAACTGCTGATGCCGACGGTGCAGTCGGCCGATCTCTGGCGCCAGTCGGGGCGCTATGATGATTATGGCGCGGAAATGCTGCGCATGAAGGATCGGCACGAACGCGACATCCTATTTGGCCCGACCGCCGAAGAAGTGATCACCTCGATCTTCGCCGCCTCCGCCAAAAGCTATCGCGACCTGCCGCGCACGCTATACAATATCCAGTGGAAATTCCGCGATGAGGTGCGCCCCCGGTTCGGCGTGATGCGCGGCCGCGAATTTTTGATGAAGGATGCCTATAGCTTCGACATCGATGAGGCTGGCGCGCGTCACAGCTATAACCGCATGTTCATCGCCTATCTGCGCACCTATCGCCGCATGGGCCTGCGCGCGATCCCGATGCAGGCCGATACCGGCCCGATCGGCGGCGATCTCAGCCATGAATTCATCGTTCTTGCCCCCACTGGCGAGAGCGAAGTCTTCTATCATCGCAACTGGGAACAGGACCGCGACCTCACGGTTGATCAGGATGATCCGGCGGCCTTGCAGGCATTTGTGTCGGGCCTGACCGCCGATTATGCCGCGACAGACGAAAAGCGTGACGCCGCGCGCGAAGCCGCTGGTGGCGATGCGATCCAGCAGTCGCGCGGGATCGAAGTCGGCCATATTTTCTATTTCGGGACCAAATATTCCAAGGCCATGGGCATGACCGTCCAAGGTCCGGATGGTAACCCGATCATCCCGCAAATGGGCAGCTATGGCATTGGCGTGTCGCGTCTGATGGGCGCGATCATCGAGGCCAGCCATGATGACAATGGCATCATCTGGCCCGAATCTGTCGCGCCCTATCGCATCGGTCTGATCAACATGCGCGTCGATGATGCAGGCTGCACCGCCGCCAGCGACGATCTTTATGCCAAGCTCAGCGCCGCCGGGGTCGAAGTCCTTTACGACGACCGCGACGAACGCGGCGGCGCGAAATTCGCGACGATGGATGTGATCGGCCTGCCGTGGCAGGTAGTGATCGGCCCCAAGGGCATCGCCAATGGCGTGGTCGAACTCAAGAACCGCGCGACCGGCGCCAAGGAAGAACTGTCGCCTGACGCGCTGCTCAACCGGATGACCGCCCAATGAGGCTGCTCTCCGCCCATGAATGGATGATTGCGAAACGCTATCTCCTTCCCGGGCGGGGTGAAGCATTTATCGCGCTTGTCGCCTCGATCAGCCTGGTCGCCGTCGCCTTGGGCGTGGCGGCCCTCATCATCGTGATGAGCGTCATGAACGGCTTCCGCGCCGAACTGTTCGACAAGATCGTCGGCCTGAACGGCCATGCCGTGGTGCAGGGCTATGAGGGGCGGCTCGACAATTGGCGGGCCGTGCTCAACATCGTCAAGCAAACACCGGGCGTCACCTCGGCGACACCGCTGATCGAACGCCCACTGATGGCCAGCCTCAATGGCCGGGTGGAAGGCGTGCTGGTGCGCGGCATGGAGATTGGCGACATCCGCCGCAACACCACCCTGCGCGACGGCGTCAAGGCGGGTTCGCTGGCCGGGCTTCAACCGGGCGCGGGCAAGATTGTCATCGGGTCACGGCTGGCGGAGTCGCTGGGTGCCCGGCTGGGTTCCAGCGTCAGCCTGATCTCGCCTGATGGGCAGGTTACGCCATTCGGCACCGTGCCGCGCATCGTCAGCTACACTGTCGCCGCCATCGTCGAAGTGGGCGTTTATGATTATGACAAGGCGTTCGTCATCATGCCGATGGCCGATGCACAGACCCTGTTGATGATGGACGACGCTGTCGGGATGATCGAAGTGAACACAGTCGATGCCGATCGCGTGGCCGAGATTCTCGATCCAGTTGGCCCCAAAGTCGCCCGCGATGCGGTCGTGTCGGATTGGCGTCAGATGAACAGCCAATTATTTGAGGCCTTGCAGGTGGAGCGGGTGGCGATGTTCACCGTATTGTCGATCATCGTGTTGGTCGCGGTGTTCAACATCCTGTCCAGCCTGATCATGCTGACCCGCGCCAAGACCCGCGACATCGCGATCCTGCGCACCATGGGCGCCACCCGCGAATCGATGATGCGCATCTTCATGAGCGTCGGCCTGACCATCGGCGTGCTGGGCACCGGGGCTGGCTTGGTGCTGGGGTTTGTCTTTTTGACGTTCCGGCAATCGATCGTGAACGGCATCCAGATGCTCACCGGCCAGAATTTATGGGACCCTTCGATCCGCTTTCTGACCGAATTGCCATCACGCACCGATCCGTTTGAAGTGCTGCTAATCACGCTGCTCACCATCGTGCTCACCTTTCTGTCGACGCTCTACCCGGCATGGAACGCCGCCCGAACCGATCCGGTACAAGTCCTCCGCTACGAATAACTGGTATGAATTGCGGCCATTTTTGCTGCATTTTTTCACTTGTGCAGTGCAGCACCATGGCGCAACCTTGTTTCCTATCGGTACACGCTTTTGATTCGGGAGATACGATTGGCTGCGCAGGCGTTCGACGAAATGTATGGTCTGACCGGCCATGAACCTCGCCCTTCCTATCGCGCCATCGCAGACTGGTTGAACCAGACCGACCATGCCGATCTCTCGACGCAGCAACAGGCGGCAGAGACCATCTTCCGCAAACTGGGCATTACCTTCGCCGTCTATGGCGACGAGGACGCAGAAGAACGGATCATCCCATTCGATATCACCCCGCGCGTGCTGGCGGCCAAGGAATGGAGCCGACTTGAAGCCGGGCTGATCCAGCGCGTCACCGCGATCAACGCCTTTTTGACCGACATCTATGGCAAGCGCGAAATATTGAGCGCGGGCATCCTGCCGCCCGAACTGATCCTCGCCAATCCGCAATTCCGCGTCGCGATGACGACAATCCGCCCGCCCCATGACATCTGGGCGCATATTTGCGGCATCGACATGGTGCGCACCGGGCCAGACGACTTCTTCGTGCTGGAAGACAATGCCCGCACCCCGTCGGGCGTGTCCTACATGCTTGAAAATCGCGAGGCGATGCAGCGCTTATTCCCCGATCTATTTGCCCAGCACCGCGTCCGCCCGGTCGAAAGCTATCCCGACATGCTGCTGGCGATGATGCGCTCATCCGCGCCCAAGGGGGCGGGCGACGATCCCTGCTGCGCGATCCTGACCCCCGGCCAGTTCAATTCCGCCTTTTATGAACACAGCTTTCTGGCCGATCATATCGGGGTCGAACTGGTCGAAGGCAACGACCTTCAGGTCATCGACCGCAAGCTGTTCATGCGCACGACCGAGGGAATGAAACGGGTTGATGTGCTGTATCGCCGCGTCGATGACGATTTTCTCGACCCGCTGATGTTCCGCCCGGATTCGATCCTTGGCGTGCCGGGATTGATGGATGCCTATGCGGCGGGCAACATCACCATCGTCAACGCGCCCGGCACCGGCATCGCCGACGACAAGGCGATTTACAGCTATATGCCAGAGATCGTCCGCTTCTATACCGGCAAGGATGCGATCCTACCCAATGTCCAGACCTTCCGCTGCCGCGAACCGGAAGACCTCGCTTATGTGCTCGACCATCTCCCCGAACTGGTGGTGAAGCTGGTCGATGGTTCGGGGGGCTATGGCATGTTGGTCGGACCGCGTTCGACCAAGGACGAGATCGAGACCTTCCGGCAGCAGATCATCGCCAGCCCGCAGCGCTATATCGCCCAACCGACGCTGGCGCTGTCGACCTGCCCGACCTTGGTCGAGGAAGGCATCGCACCGCGCCATGTCGATCTCCGCCCGTTCATCCTGACGGGGAGCAACGGCACCCATATCGTACCCGGCGGCCTCACCCGTGTGGCACTCAAAGAGGGATCGCTGGTGGTGAACTCCAGCCAGGGCGGCGGCACCAAGGATACATGGGTGTTGGCCGAAGACGAGCTTCCGGTCGATGCCGACAACGGAAAGGAGGGCTGACCCATGCTATCACGCACGGCTTCCAGCCTCTACTGGATCGGTCGCCATATCGAGCGCGCCGATTTTGTCGCCCGGCTTGTCGAGGCGGCACTGCAATTCGAACTGCTGCCACAGGCGATGGGCAGCGATGACTGGGCCAGCGCGGTCGCCTCATCCGCCGGATCGGATCGCTTCCTTGCCAGCGGGCAAGAGACGAACCGGGCGAATGTCATCGCCTTTCTCGCCTTTGACCCGACCAACCCGGCATCGATTGTGTCTTGCATGGATAAAGCGCGCTCGGATGCCCGCGCGATCCGCACCGCCATCACGCGCGAATGCTTCGAGACGCTGAACGAAGCGCATCTCGCGATGAAGGGGCAAGTACGGCGCGGCAAAGCCGGCCATATTCAGGAATTCATCGACTGGATTAAAACCATCGCCCGCAGCTTTGAAGGCGCGATGCACCGCACGATGCTGCGCAATGATTCACTCTGGTTCCTCCGGCTTGGCGGGGCGATTGAGCGGGCCGACAATACCGCGCGCCTGCTTGATGTGAAATATCACTGCCTGCTGCCCCAAGGCCAGCAAGTCGGCGGCATGCACGATCAGGCGCAATGGACCGCGTTGCTCCGCAGCGTGTCGGCCGTGACCGCCTATCGCTGGATCTATCGCGACGGGTTAAAGCCATGGCTGGTCGCCGACTTGATGATCCTGCGCAAGGAAATGCCACGCTCGCTGGCGGCCTGTGTGGATGAGGCCAGCGCCATGCTCGGCTGCCTCCGTCAGGACGGGGGACGCACTGGGGCTGCCGATCGGCAAGCCCGCAAAATGCAGACCCAATTGGCCAAGCTTGACGTCGAAGATGTCATCCAATCTGGTCTGCACGAATTCCTTGAGGAATTTCTGGCCGACAATAACCGGCTCGGCTTTGCCGTGTCCGATCAGTTCCTCTTCTAAAGCTTTGACCATGCGCATCCAGATCGACCATTTGACCCGCTATCATTACACCCTGCCAATGCGTTCGGTGATCCAGTTGTTGCGCGTCACACCGCAAACCAGCGCCCAGCAAACCGTGGTGTCATGGGACATCAACATTGATTGCGACGCCCGCATCACGCCGTTCACCGATTGCTATGGCAATCGCTGCCACCTGATGGCGATCGACCATTCGGTGGCCGATCTCAGCATCGAAGTGACCGGCCTCGTCGATACATGGCCAAGCGCGGGCATCGTTGATTCCAGCGAGCCACTACCCGAACTGGTCTTTCTCCAGCCCACCATGCTGACCGAGGCCGACGAAGCGATCCGCACCTTCGCGCGCGATGTCGCGGGCGATCCCGCGAAGAGCGCGCTCGACCGCTGCCATGCGTTAATGGGCACATTGTGGCGGGAAATCAGCTTCGATACACGCGCCACCTCCTCGCTGACCGACGCCGCCAGCGCCTTTGCCGACCGGCGCGGGGTCTGCCAAGACCTTGCCCATATCTTCATCGCGGCCTGTCGCTCGCTGAAAATCCCGGCGCGCTATGTCTCCGGCCATTTGCTGCGGCAAGATGGCAGCGAATGGCAGGAAGCCGCCCATGCATGGGCCGAAGCCCATGTGCCGGGGCTGGGTTGGGTATCATTCGACCCCGCCAACGGCATCAGCGCCGACGAACATTATATCCGCGTCGCCGTTGGGCTTGATTATCGCGATGCAGCACCGGTATCAGGGGCGCGTTATGGGGGCGGCTTCGAAACCCTGTCTGTCGATCTGCGCGTGCGTCGCCCGGGTCAGGACCGGGCGAAGCAGGGACAGGCACAGGGCAACGCGAATCAATGACCTATTGCGTGGGAATGCTGATCAATGCCGGGCTGGTCATGATGGCCGACACCCGGACCAATGCCGGCGTCGACAATATTTCCTGTTACCGCAAGCTGCACATTTATGATGGCGGCGACGATTGTTTTATCTCGATTGCCACCGCCGGCAATCTCTCGGTGACACAGGCCACACTCTCCAAATTGGCCGAGGGTATTCCCAATCCGGAAACGGGCGAAATCGAAACGCTATGGAATGCGCCCAGCATCTTCAAGGCGGTGCGCCTTGTCGGCAGCGTGCTGCGCGACAGCCGCCATGAGGCCGAACATGGCATGGAAGCAGAGGGCGTCTCCTTTGGCGCGACCATGCTGCTGGGCGGGCGCATCGGGCCAGAACCTTTGCGCCTGTTTATGATCTATGACGCGGGCAATGCGATCGAATGCCATGCCGACACGCCCTATCTCCAGATTGGCGAATATAAATATGGCAAGCCGATCCTCGACCGCGCGCTGGATATTGCGACCCCGCTCAACGAAGCGGTGAAACTGGGCCTGATCTCATTCGATTCGACAATGCGCTCGAATCTGGCCGTTGGCCTACCAATCGACATGGTCACCGTCCGCGCCGACCGCAATTGTGAGCCGGAATATTTCCGGATCGACAAGGACGATAGCTATTTCAAGGAACTGTCCCGCCAATGGGGCGAAAAGCTCCGCGAAGCCCAGGCCGCCATTCCGCGCCCGCCCTTTATCCGCAACAAGGGCCAGCCAGTCTCATGAGACGAAAGCCGGGCTTTGACTGGCACGAGCGAAGCGCCTAAGCCGCTCGCATGCTCAAGCTCGACGACGCCTGCAATCGCCTCTCTGACCTGATTGCCCTCGCCCGCGCCGGTGGCGCTGATGCCGCTGACGCCATTTATGTTGGCAGCGCCTCCACCGAAGTCCAGATGCGCCTCGGCAAGCTCGAAGATGTCGGGCGCTCCGAAGGCGAGGAAATCGGCCTGCGGGTCTTTGTCGGCCAGCGCACCGCCAGCGTCACCGCCTCCGATCTCTCACCGGATGGGCTGCGCGAACTCGTCAGCCGGGTTGTCGACATGGCCCGCGAGGCGACCGAAGACCAATTCGCCAGCCTTGCCCCGGAAGACCGGCTGGCCAAGGGCGAACTCCCCGAACTCGACCTGTTCGATGCAAGCGATATCGGCCCGGCGGAACTGCGCGAACGCGCGCTTGCCGCCGAAGATGCCGCGCGTGCGGTCGCTGGTATCACCAATAGCGAGGGCGCAGGTGCCAGTGCGGGCCAGTCGGTCATGGCGCTGGCGACCAGCCATGGCTTCGTGCGCGGTTATCGCGGTTCCAGCTTTGGCTGCTCCGCCAGCGTCATCGCCGGTGAAGGTGCGCTGATGCAGCGCGATTATGCGTGGCACAGCGCGCGATATTATAGCGATCTCGAAGCAGCGGCCGCGATTGGTCAGCGTGCTGGTGACCGCGCCATGGCCCGGCTCCATCCGGTCAAGCCAGATAGCGGCCAAATGCCGATCATCTTCGATCCGCGCGTCGGCGCATCGATGGTTGGCCATCTCCTCGGCTCGATCACCGGCTCATCCATTGCGCGGCGCACCAGCTTCCTGCTCGACCAGTTGCACGAGATGGTGTTCGACAGCCATGTCACCATCATCGATGATCCGCATCGCGTGCGTGGCTTGCGCTCCCGCCCATTCGACGGCGAAGGGCTGCCGACGGCATCGTCCAAGCTGATTGATGCCGGACGCCTGACCAGTTGGCTGATGGACAGCGCGTCCGCCCGCCAATTGGGGCTGCAACCCACCGGCCATGCCTCTCGGGGGATCGGTGGCCCACCGGGCGCAGGGGCAAGCAATGTCTATATGGCCCCCGGCACACTCACCCCCGCCGCATTGATGGCGGATATCAAACAGGGCATCTATGTCACTGAACTGATCGGACAGGGCGTCAACGCCGTGACCGGCGATTATAGCCGAGGCGCATCGGGCTTTCTGATCCGCGACGGCCAGATCGGTCCGGCGGTGGCGGAACTGACCATTGCTGGCAATTTGAAAGACATGTTCAAGGCGATCATTCCCGCCAGCGACCTCGTGCTCCGCCGTGGCATGGACGTGCCCACCCTGCGGATCGACGGGATGATGATCGCTGGTGCCTGACCCGGCGCTTTCCGACATTGCGGCGATTGTCGCGGAAGCAGGGCAACTCGCCCTGAATGCGGTCGAGCGCGGGTTCAACCATTGGGAAAAAGTGCCGGGCCAACCGCTGTCCGATGTCGATCTTGCGGTCAACGACCTGCTGCGCCGCAAGCTCACCGACCTGTTGCCGACGGCGGGCTGGCTATCCGAGGAAAGCGCCGACGATGCCGAGCGCCTGTGGTGCGAACGGGTGTGGATCGTCGACCCGATTGATGGCACCCGCGATTTCGTGCGCGGGCGGCGCGGCTGGTCGATCTCGGTCGCCCTGGTGGAACGGGGCGAGCCATGGCTGGCGGTGCTGGAGGCCCCTGCCCTCGGGCTGGTCTATTCCGCCGAACGCGGCGCTGGCACCCGGCTCAATGGCGTGCGCACCATTGCCAGCACCCGAAGCGCATTAATGGGCGCGCGGGTCCCGGCGGATGAACTGCCGCAGCTTGACCATGACCTGACTGCCGTCACCAAGCCCAACAGCATTGCGCTCCGCATCGCGATGGTGGCGACCAACCATGCCGATCTCGTCGCGTCGGTGCGTTGGGGCTATGAATGGGATCTCGCGGCCGCCGCCCTGATCGCAGAGGAAGCCGGGGCCAAGGTGACCGACGCATTGGGCAGCCGGTTGCGGTTCAATTCACCGGATGGGGCCGCCTTTGGCGTGCTCGCCAGCGCGCCGGGCATTCACGATGCCGCGCTAGAAAGACTTTCCGAACGCGCCCAGCACGCTCACCGCCAAAAATAGCACCCCCAAATGAAACCGGCCCGCTTCCCTTGCGGGAAACGGGCCGAATTTTCATCATGTTGTGCCGATATCAGCGCGGCAGTTCAGTGGTGCCCATCAGGAACTCATCGACTGAACGGGCGCATTGGCGACCTTCGCGGATCGCCCAGACGACCAGCGACTGGCCACGACGCATGTCGCCGCAGGCAAACAGGCCCGGCTTCGAGCTGCGGTAATCAACGACATTGGCCGCCACATTGCCGCGCTGGTCAAGCTCGACGCCCGACTGCTCGATCATGCCGCCATGACGCGGGCCGATAAAGCCCATCGCCAGCAGCACGAGATCGGCCTTCAAGTCGAACTCACTGCCCGGAATTTCTTCCATCTTGCCGCTTTCCCAACGGACACGGACGCATTCGAGCTTTTCAAGCTTGCCACCCGAACCGACGGCCCGCTTGGTCAGCACGGCCCAATCGCGTTCGCAGCCTTCAAGATGCGAGGTCGAGGTGCGGAGCTTCAGCGGCCAATCCGGCCAGTTGAGCGACTTGTTTTCCAGCTCCGGCGGCTTGGGCATGATCTCAAGCTGGGTGACCGAAGCGGCGCCCTGACGGTTCGAGGTGCCAACGCAGTCCGACCCGGTATCACCGCCGCCGATCACGACAACATGCTTGCCCTTGGCCGACAGCGTGCCGGTCGGTGCCGCACGAACTTCATCGTCGCCCGCGTTGCGCTTGTTCTGCTGGGTAAGGAATTCCATCGCCTGACGGATTTCCGGGAATTCGGCACCGGGGATTGCGAGCGGACGGGCATTTTCTGCACCACCGGCCATGACCACGGCATCGTAATTTTCGATCAGCGTGTCCATCGACACCACCACGCCCACTTCGGTGCTGGTGCGGAATTCAACGCCTTCCGCTTCCATCTGCTGGGCGCGGCGGGTGATGATGTGCTTTTCCAGCTTAAAGTCCGGAATGCCATAGCGCAGCAAACCACCAACCCGGTCGTTCTTTTCGAACAATGTGACGCTGTGCCCGGCGCGGGCCAATTGCTGCGCGCAGGCGAGACCCGCTGGGCCAGACCCGATCACGGCCACGCTCTTGCCGGTCTTAACCTTCGGCGGCAGCGGCACGATCCAGCCTTCTTCCCAACCCTTGTCGACGATCTGGCATTCAATCGACTTGATCGTGACCGGCGTGTCCTGAATGTTCAGCGTGCAGCTTGCCTCGCACGGGGCGGGGCAGATGCGGCCGGTGAATTCCGGGAAGTTGTTGGTCGAGTGCAGGCGATTAAGCGCCTCCCGCCAATCGTCCTGATAGACCAGATGGTTCCAGTCCGGGATCAGATTGTTGACGGGGCAACCATTGTGACAAAACGGAATACCGCAATCCATGCAGCGCGAGGCCTGCGAACGGATTTCGCCATTGGCCAGCGGCACGACGAATTCATTCCAGTGCTTCAGACGCTCATCCGGCTTGGTATAGCCGCGATCATGGCGTTCGACTTCGAGAAACCCGGTGGGCTTACCCATGTGATTATCTCCCCAATTCGTTACGCGGCGGACGCGGCATTGCTGCCCTGCGTCTCGGCCTGCAGCTCGCGCAGCGCGCGACGATAGTCCTTCGGCATGACCTTGACGAACTTCGTCAGGGCATTGTCCCAATCATCCAACAGCGCACGGGCCTTGCGGCTGCCGCTGTAGAGATGGTGACGTTCCAGCAGGATCTTGAGGCGCGCGACATCATGGCGGAGCATGTCGCCCATGCCATAATCAACGACGCTGACCGGACGCTGCTGCGGTGCCACCGAATGGGCCGGCACCTCTTCGCCTTCGGTCGCCGAGATCGGATCAACATCGACCATCGCCATGTTGCAGCGATCGCGGAACTGGCCGTCCTCGTCATAAACATAGGCCACGCCGCCCGACATGCCCGCCGCGAAGTTACGGCCCGTCAGACCCAGCACCGCGACGACACCGCCGGTCATATATTCGCAACCATGGTCGCCCGTGCCTTCAACCACCGCAATGGCACCCGAGTTGCGGACGGCGAAACGTTCACCCGCCACACCTTCGAAATAGGCCTCACCGGCGATGGCACCATAAAGCACGGTGTTGCCGACGATGATATTCTGCGACGGGACGCGGACGCTGTCAGCCGGCGGACGGACGATGATCCGACCACCCGACAGGCCCTTGCCCACATAGTCATTGGCATCGCCGGTCAGTTCAACCGTCACGCCATGCGCCAGGAACGCGCCAAAGCTTTGGCCCGCCACCCCGGTGAAATTGACGACGATAGTGCTGTCATCAAGCCCGGCATGGCCGAAACGCTTGGCCACCTCACCCGACAGCATCGCGCCAACGGTGCGGTTGACGTTGCAGATCGACGAGGTGATGCGAACCGGCTCACGACGATCCAGCGCCGGTGCAGCCTGTGCGATCAGACTGTTATCGAGCGCCTTGTCGAGGCCGTGATCCTGTGTGCCGGTCTGGCGCAGCGCCTCACCGGCCGCCAGCGGGACCTGATAGAGCAAGCGACCGAGATCGACGCCCTTGGCCTTCCAGTGATCAAGCGCCTGACGCATGTCGAGACGATCGACGCGGCCCACCATTTCGTCGATCGTGCGGAAACCGAGCTGGGCCATGATCTGGCGCAGCTCTTCCGCGACGAAGAAGAAATAGTTGATCACATGTTCCGGCTGACCCGTGAAGCGCTTGCGCAGCACCGGGTCCTGGGTGGCAACGCCGACCGGGCAGGTGTTGAGGTGGCACTTGCGCATCATGATGCAGCCCGCCGCGATCAGCGGCGCCGTGGCAAAGCCGAACTCGTCCGCACCCAAAAGCGCACCAATTGCCACGTCACGGCCGGTACGCAGACCGCCATCGACCTGCACCGCGATACGCGAACGCAGATTGTTGAGCAGCAATGTCTGCTGGGTTTCGGCAAGGCCGATTTCCCACGGCGAACCGGCATGGGTCAGCGAAGTCAGCGGGGACGCGCCCGTGCCGCCTTCATAGCCCGAGATGGTAACATGATCGGCCCGTGCCTTGGACACGCCCGCAGCCACCGTGCCGACGCCGACTTCCGACACCAGCTTGACCGAAATGCGCGCGCCCGTGTTGACGTTCTTCAGGTCGTGGATCAGCTGCGCCAAATCCTCGATCGAATAAATGTCATGGTGCGGCGGCGGCGAGATCAGGCCGACGCCCGGGGTCGAGTGGCGGACGCGGGCGATGTTCTTATCGACCTTGTCACCCGGCAACTGGCCGCCTTCGCCCGGCTTGGCGCCTTGCGCCATCTTGATCTGGATGTCGTCGGCATTGACAAGATATTCGGCAGTAACGCCGAAGCGGCCCGACGCCACCTGCTTGATCGCCGAACGCATCGAATCGCCATTGGCCATCGGCGTGAAGCGGTCGGCTTCTTCGCCGCCTTCGCCGGTGTTCGAACGACCGCCGATGCGGTTCATCGCAATCGCGAGCGTGGTATGCGCCTCACGCGAGATCGAGCCGAAGCTCATCGCGCCCGTGGCAAAACGCTTGACGATCTCATTGGCCGGTTCGACTTCCGAAATGTCGAGCGGTTGATCGGCGAACTTGAACTCCATCAGCCCACGAATGGTGAGGAGACGTTCGCTCTGCTCGTTGATCGAGCGGGCGAATTCCTCATATTCCTTCGGGTTGTTGCCGCGCACGGCATGCTGGAGCTTAGACACGCTGAGCGGGGTCCAGGCATGTTCTTCACCGCGCAGACGGAAGGCATAGTTGCCACCGACATCAAGCGCGTTCGACAATATCGGGCTCGCGCCATAGGCCGCCTGATGACGACGACGCGTCTCTTCCGCCACCTGATCAAGGCCAATGCCCTCGATGGTGCTGGCGGTACCGGTGAAATATTTTTCGACAAAGCTGGTGTTCAGCCCGATCGCGTCGAAGATCTGCGCCCCGCAATAGGACTGGTAGGTCGAGATGCCCATTTTGGACATGACCTTCAGCATCCCCTTGCCGACCGCCTTGATGTAATTCTTCTTCACATCATAGGTCGAGAGCGGCAGTTCCTGCTTGATGCGGATCTGCTCCAGCGTATCGAACGCCATCCACGGATTGATCGCTTCCGCGCCATAGCCCGCCAGCACGCAGAAGTGATGCACTTCGCGGGCTTCGCCGGTTTCAATGACGAGGCCGGTCTGCATGCGCAGCCCCTGACGGATCAGGTGATGATGCACCGCCGCCGTCGCGAGCGCCGCCGGGATCGGCAGGCGTTCAGCCGAAACGGCCCGGTCCGACAGGATCAGGATGTTCTGGTCAGCCAGCACCGCATCGGTCGCCTCGGCGCAAATGCGGTCGACGGCAGCCTTCAGCCCCTCGTCATCAGTCCAGGTGATGTCAATCGTCGCGGTCCGGAAGGCCCCGTCCAGCAATTCATTGATATTGCGGATTTTGGCGAGGTCCGCATTGGTCAGGATCGGCTGCGAAACTTCCAGCCGCTTGTGCGTACCCGCCTGACGGCCCAGCAGGTTCGGACGTGGGCCGATCATCGTCACCAACGACATGACCAGTTCCTCGCGGATCGGATCGATCGGCGGGTTCGTGACCTGCGCGAAATTCTGCTTGAAATAGTCGTACAGCATGCGCGACCGGCCCGACAGCACCGCAATCGGCGTATCGGTGCCCATCGACCCCAAAGGATCGTCGGCATTGCGGGCCATCGGCTCGAGGAAACGGGACACGTCTTCCTGCGTGTAGCCAAAGGCCTGTTGCTGATCGAGCATTGCCTGCGCGTCGTTCGGCACTTCCGCCGGGGCACCGACTTCAAGCTTCGACGGCAGTTCCTCCAGCTTATACTGGGTGTCCTTCAGCCACTGATCATAGGGCAGCGCTTCTGCAAGCGAGGCCTTGATCTCGGCATCCTCGATGATGCGGCCCTGATCCATGTCGATGAGCAGCATCTTGCCCGGCTGAAGCCGCCACTTGCGGACGATATCCGCGTCCTTGACCGGCAGCACGCCCGATTCGGACGCCATGATGACGCAATCATCCTTGGTCACACAGAAACGGGCCGGACGCAGACCGTTACGGTCGAGCGTCGCGCCAATCTGACGGCCATCGGTGAACGCAACGGCGGCGGGGCCATCCCATGGTTCCATCAGCGCAGCGTGATATTCGTAGAACGCGCGGCGCTTCGGCTCCATCTTGGCGTCGCCAGCCCAAGCTTCCGGCACCAGCATCATCACCGCATGGGCAAGGCTGTAACCACCAGCCACCAGCAGTTCGAGCGCATTGTCGAGACAGGCGGTATCCGACTGGCCATGCGGGATCAGCGGCCACATCTTGTCGAGATCGGGGCCGAGCAGGTCCGATTCGAGCGAACGGCGGCGCGCATTCATCCAGTTCACATTACCGCGCACGGTGTTGATTTCACCATTATGCGCGATGAAGCGATAGGGGTGCGCCAGACGCCAGGACGGGAAGGTGTTGGTCGAGAAGCGTTGATGGACCAGCGCCAGCGCCGAGGTGGCGAGCGGGTTGCGCAGATCATCATAGAAGCTGCCGACCTGACCGGCGAGCAGCAGGCCCTTGTACACAATCGTCCGCGACGAGAAGCTCGGCACATAAAATTCGGCGAGACCCGGCAGGTTGCGCTTTTCGGCAATTTCCTTGAGCGGGTTCTGGATTTGCTTGCGGATCGTGAGGATCTTGCGTTCGAACGCATCCTGATCGCGCGTCGTCGCGCCACGGGCAACAATCGCCTGACGGATGGTCGGCATTTCGGCCTTCACCGTTTCGCCCAGACCTTCAAGCGTCACCGGCACATCACGCCAACCAATTAGGCGCTGGCCTTCAAGCTGGATGAAATGCGCGAGCCGTTCCATCGCCTGTTCACGCGATTCGGCATCGCGCGGCAGGAAGCACATCGCCACCGCATAATCGCCCGCTTGCGGCAAATCATGACCATTTTTGACGGCCCAGTCGCGGAACAAGGCGTCCGGCAGTTGGATCAGGATACCCGCGCCGTCACCCAGCAGCGGGTCTGCGCCCACCGCACCGCGATGGTCGAGATTCAGCAGAATTTCTAGGCCACGGCCAATGATATCATGACTTTTCGCGCCTTTAATGTTCGCCACAAAGCCAACACCGCACGCGTCATGTTCATTGGTCGGGTCATAAAGACCCTGGGCATTAGGTACAGCCATCAAAATCCCCCTGGCCAACACCGTCCCCATGACGGCAGGCAAAAGTTTGAGCGCGCCCCCTTTGCACAGTGGGCGAGCTTTTTGAAGTCCAATTACACCGAAGCCGCACCCAATCGCGACCATCGGGGCGTGCGGCGGATCAACCAAAGCCATATCGCACTGCAACAATGTGTGCAATGCACCTTTCCCTTACCCCCTTGCCCGCCAGCGGCCATAAGGTTAAGGCCTCGTCATGACTCAGCAGCCCGTCCGAATTTCGCCGTCGATCCTGTCCGCCGACTTTGCCCGATTGGGCGAGGAAGTTCGAGCCGTTGATCAGGCCGGGGCCGACTGGATTCATGTCGATGTGATGGACGGCCATTTCGTGCCCAACATCACCATCGGACCGGCGGTGGTGAAGGCGCTTCGCCCGCACACCAGCAAATTGCTCGACGTGCATCTGATGATCGCGCCGATTGACCCGTTCCTTGACGCCTTTGCGGAAGCGGGGGCCGACATCATCACCGTACACCCGGAAGCCGGGCCGCATATTCATCGCACGCTCCAGCGCATCGGCCAGCTTGGCAAAAAGGCGGGCGTCTCGCTCAACCCGGCCACCCCGGCGAAGATGCTCGATTACATCCTTGAAGATGTCGATCTGGTGCTGGTGATGAGCGTTAACCCGGGCTTTGGTGGGCAGAAATTCATCTCGTCCCAACTCCGCAAGATCGAAGCGATCCGCAAGGCGATCGACAAGCTCGGCAAGCCCATCGACCTTGAGGTCGACGGCGGCATCGATGTCGAGACGGCGAAGCTCGCCATTTCGGCCGGTGCCGATGCACTGGTCGCCGGCACCGCCACCTTCCGTGGCGGCCCGGCCCAATATGCCGCCAATATCGCGGCACTGAGGGGCTGAGCTTGGTCCGCAAGGCGAAGCATCAGCAAGCCGAACTGGCGGACGACACGATCGAGCCAGGGCGGCGGATGATTCGCCTTGAGGACAAGGGCCAGTCCCTGTCCGACCGCCTGTTGGAGCAACTCAACCGGCTGAGCTGGCGCACCCCACTCCACAAGCTGCGGCTGCGCGGGCGACACCCGCTGAAGTTGCTGGTCGTGCCGGAAGACCCGGTGGCGGGCAATGCCGCGCTTGGCAAGGCGATGATCGAGGGCGTGATCCACTTCCGTGGCGAAGCGCTCGACATGGCGAGCTATGATTTCGGCGAGACTGCGGTTTCGCCATCCTTTTATCGTTATCTGCACAGCTTTGCGTTTCTGCGTGATCTCAACGCCGGTGGCCCGCGCGTCATGACCGCACCGATTGCCGAGGCGATGATGAGCCGCTGGCTCGATCGCCATGGCCAGCATGTCAGCGATAGCGCATGGCGCGCCGATATCTGGGGTTGGCGCGTGCTGTTCATGGCGAATTATGCGCCGCTGATCCTGTCATCCACCAATCTGGTCTATCGCTCTGCCGTGCTGAACGTGCTGGCGCGTGGCGCGCGGCATCTTGAACGCACCGCCGACAAGGTGACGCAAGGCCCGGCGCGCATCATCGCTTGGGCCGGTGTGGTGGCGGGCGGGTTGCTGATCCACGCCAATGAACAAATGCTGCGCCGTGGCGAAATCGGCTTGGCCCGCGCACTTGCCACCGGGATCAGCGCCGATGGCGGCGTGGTAACCCGCTCCCCGCTTGATCAGCTCGAACTGGTCGAGCTGTTGAGCATGCTCCGCAGCGTCTATGACGCGCGGCGCGACATTCCGCCCGAATGGCTGACACAGGCGCTCTCCCGCGCCGTGCCGGCCCTGATGGGCATCACCATGGGCGATGGCGCGCTGTCCTGCTGGCAGGGCAGCGGCCCCATCGCCGCCGACCGGATCGAAGCCGCCATCAAGGCATCGGCTGTCATCGCCCGGCCGCAGCGCCAGTCGCGCGAATGGGGTTATCAACGCATGGCTGCGGGTGGCACCATTGTGGTGATGGACGGCGCACCGCCGCCGATGGTCCGCTATGAAATGCCCGGCTGCGCCTCGACACTGGCGCTCGAACTGTCGGACGGCCCCCATCGGCTGGTGATCAATTGCGGCGGGGCCGGTGGTTGTGGCGTGATGGCGCCGGGCCTTGCCGACGGACTGCGCACCACCGCCGCCCATTCGACATTGGTGGTGGCTGACAGCAATTCGACTGCGCTTCACCATGATGGCTCGCTGGGCCGGGGTGTGGCCGAGGTGGAGCTGCAACGCCAAGAACTGGAACAGGGCAGCCGGATCGAAGGCGGCCATGACGGCTATGCGCGGCGCTATGGTTTTGTCCATCGCCGCTTCCTCTCGCTTTCGTCAGACGGCAAAGAACTGCGCGGCGAGGATGTGCTGGTCCCGACCGGCAAGCGCCGCCCGAATGGCGCGGACTTTGCGATTCGCTTCCACCTGGCACCGGGGATTGAGGTGACGCCGACCGCCGACGGGCTGGGCGCATTGCTCCGGGTCGAGGACGGGCCGTTGTGGCAATTCCGTTGTCGCGGCGGCACGCTGGCCGTGGATGACAGCATCGCGGTTGACGCGAGCGCACGACCACGCCAGACGCAGCAACTGGTTATTTCAGGGAACGCCCCGGCGGGCGGCGCCAGCGTCAGCTGGCTATTCCGCCGTGCAGGCTAAGCACAGCAAAGAAAGACAATATTCATGACACAGGTTGCGATCAAACGGGCGCTGCTCAGCGTCTCGGACAAAACCGGGCTGACCGAACTCGGCGCGGCGCTCGCCCGACATGGGGTGGAATTGGTCTCGACCGGCGGCACGGCCAAGGCGCTGCGCGACGCTGGGCTTGCGGTCAAGGACATCTCGGACCTCACCGGCTTCCCGGAAATGATGGACGGCCGCGTCAAGACGCTGCACCCGAAGGTCCATGGCGGTCTGCTCGCGGTGCGCGACAATCCGGAACATCTGGCCGCAATGCAGGCGCATGACATCGGTGCGATCGATCTGGTCGTCGTCAACCTCTACCCGTTCGCCGCGACCGTCGCCAAGGGCGCGGACCGTGACGAAATCATCGAGAATATCGACATTGGCGGCCCGTCGATGGTCCGTTCGGCGGCAAAGAACCACGATAGCGTCGTGATCCTGACCGACACGGCGGATTATGCCGAATTCATTGCCGCGCTCGACACCCATCACGGCGCGACTGATTTCGACTTCCGTCGTCGCTGCGCCGCCAAGGCCTATGCCGCGACCGCTGCCTATGACAGCATGATCAGCCAGTGGTTCGCCTTCACCGATCTCGGCCAGCAACTGCCCGGCACGCTCACCGTCGGTGGCGTCAAGCAGGGCGAGTTGCGCTATGGCGAAAACCCGCACCAGTCGGCCGCGCTCTATATTCCGGCCGCCGAAAAGGTTCGTGGCATTGCCCAGGCCCGCCAGTTGCAGGGCAAGGAACTGAGCTACAACAATTATAACGACACCGATGCCGCGCTCGAACTGGTTGCCGAATTCCGCGATGGCCCGCCGACCGTCGTCATCGTCAAGCACGCTAATCCGTGCGGCGTCGCCACCGGCGAGACGCTGTTGGAAGCCTATAAGAACGCGCTCGAATGCGATTCGGTCTCGGCCTTTGGCGGCATCATCGCGGTCAATCGCCCGCTAGACGCTGCGACAGCCGAAGCGATGAGCGGCATCTTCACCGAAGTCGTCGCCGCCCCGGATGCGAGCGAAGATGCCAAGGCGATCTTCGCCAAGAAGAAGAACCTGCGCCTGTTACTGACCGGCGAACTGCCCGACCCCGCACGCGAGGGCCTGACGATCAAGAGCATCGCCGGGGGCTATCTGGTACAGGGTCGCGACAATGGCCATGTGACCCGCGAACAGCTCAAGGTCGTGACCGACCGCGCTCCGACCGAACAAGAGCTGAAAGACTGCCTGTTCGCCTGGACCATCGCCAAGCACGTCAAGTCGAACGCCATCGTCTATGCCAAGGACAACGTCACCGCCGGCATTGGTGCAGGCCAGATGAACCGCCGCGATAGCGCGCGCATCGCCGCGATCAAGGCCAAGGAGGCCGCCGAAACCTATGGCTGGGCACAGCCGCGCACCATCGGTTCGGCGGTCGCGTCGGATGCGTTCTTCCCGTTCGCCGATGGCCTGCTGTCAGCCGCCGAAGCCGGTGCCACCGCGGTGATCCAGCCGGGCGGCTCGATCCGCGACGAAGAAGTCATCGAAGCCGCCAACAAGGCCGGTCTGGCGATGGTCTTCACCGGCATGCGCCACTTCCGCCATTGATGGAACTAGACCTCCTCCCCCGCCTGTTGAGCGGGGGGAGGAGGTCAAAGTGCTTAGCCCTCGTCGCCCATGCGAAGCGCGGCGATAAAGGCCTCCTGCGGGATGCTGACCGACCCATATTCGCGCATCCGCTTCTTGCCCTCTTTCTGCTTGTCGAGCAGCTTGCGCTTGCGGCTAGCGTCGCCGCCATAGCATTTCGCGGTCACGTCCTTGCGTAGCGCGGCGATGGTCTCGCGGGCGATGACCTTGCCGCCAATCGCGGCCTGAATCGGGATTTTGAACAGGTGGCGCGGGATGAGATCCTTCAACCGCTCGCACATATGGCGTCCACGCGCTTCCGAAGCGATGCGGTGGACGATCATCGACAAGGCGTCGACCGGCTCGTTGTTGACGAGGATGTTCATCTTGACGAGATCGCCCTCGCGATAGCCGGTCTGGTGATAATCGAAGCTCGCATAGCCGCGCGAAATTGACTTCAGCCGGTCGTAAAAATCGAACACCACTTCGTTGAGCGGCAGGTCATAGGTGATCTGCGCCCGCCCGCCGACATAGGTGAGGTTCTTCTGAATGCCGCGCCGATCCTGACACAGCTTGAGGATGCTGCCGAGATATTCGTCCGGGCAATAGATCACGGCCTCGATCCACGGTTCCTCGATAAAGTCGATGCGGTTGGCATCCGGCATATCCGCCGGATTGTGCAGTTGGATCATCCCGTTCGCATGGGTCAGGTGGATATTATACACCACCGATGGCGCGGTTGTGATGAGATCAAGATCGTATTCGCGGGTCAGCCGCTCCTGAATGATCTCCAGATGCAGCAGCCCGAGGAAACCGCAGCGGAAACCGAAGCCGAGCGCCGCCGATGTCTCCATTTCGAAGCTGAACGACGCATCGTTGAGCCGCAGCTTGGAAATGCTCTCGCGCAGCTTTTCAAAATCATTGGCATCCACCGGGAACAGCCCGCAGAACACCACCGGCTGCACTTCCTTAAAGCCCGGCAGCGGCGCAGCCGCCGGTCGCTTGGCATCGGTGATGGTGTCGCCGACGCGGGTCTGGGCCACTTCCTTAATCTGCGCGGTGATGAAACCAACCTCGCCCGGCCCGAGATCTTCAAGCTGTTCGATCTTCGGGCGCATGCAGCCAACCCGGTCGATCAAATGCATGGTGCCAGCCTGCATGAACTTGATCTGCTGGCCCTTTTTGATCGAGCCATCAATCACGCGGACAAGGATCACGACGCCGAGATAGGGATCGTACCAGCTATCAACCAGCATGGCCTTCAACGGCGCGTCGCGGTCGCCCTTGGGGGCGGGGATGCGCTTGACGATGGCTTCAAGAATGTCCTCGATACCGATGCCCGACTTGGCCGAAGCCAGCACCGCGTCCGAAGCGTCAAGCCCGATCACTTCCTCGATTTCGGCACGGACCTTTTCCGGTTCCGCCGCCGGCAGATCGATCTTGTTGATGACGGGCACGATCTCATGATCATGCTCGATTGATTGATAGACGTTGGCGAGTGTCTGGGCTTCCACGCCCTGCGCCGCATCAACCACCAGCAACGCGCCCTCGCATGCGGCGAGCGAGCGGCTCACCTCATAGGCAAAGTCGACATGGCCCGGCGTGTCCATCAGGTTCAGCGTGTAGGTCTCGCCGTCCTTGGCCTTGTAATCAAGGCGCACGGTCTGCGCCTTGATGGTGATGCCGCGTTCCTTCTCGATATCCATGTTATCGAGCACCTGCGCCGACATCTCGCGTTCGGTCAGCCCCCCCGTATATTGGATGAGCCGATCGGCCAGCGTCGACTTGCCATGGTCGATATGGGCGATGATCGAAAAATTGCGGATATGATCAAGGGGCGTAGACATGTCGACGCCCCTAGCAGGAGCCGCGCCCAAGGGCAAAGGGATCACGCCTCGGCCTTGCAATTTGCCATCTCAAGCCTATTTTATTGAGAATGGCTTGCAAGCTTTTCAGGAATCACCCCCGATGACCACCATGACCCGCGCCCGTCCCGCTGCGCTCAATCTCACGCCGAATGCCGAGGCGCGGATTGCGGCGCTCATGGCCGATGCGCCGCAAGGGTCGATTGGCGTCAAGCTGTCCACCCCGCGCCGGGGCTGTTCCGGCCTCGCCTATTCGGTCGATTATGTGACCGAGGCCAAGTCGTTTGACGAGAAGATCGACACGCCCGGCGGCGTCTTGTTCATCGATGGTGCTTCGGTGCTGTATCTCATCGGCTCGACCATGGACTGGGTCGAAGATGATTTCACCGCGGGCTTCGTGTTCAACAACCCGAATGCCAAGGGCACCTGCGGCTGCGGTGAGAGCTTCACGGTCTGACCCCAAGCGCCTAACGCCTATGGCCTAACGCCTAGCGCTCCTCCCAAGCGAGCCGTGCCGGTGTCAACCGATGCGAGCCTGCGACATCGGCAAATGGCCCATCCTCCAGCGCCACATCGTCAAGGAACAGCCATGCCTTCATCGAAGGCTGGAACGCATCGATAAAGCGCTACAAGGCCGGGATTTCGGCGAGCATCGCCGGATTGACGGCACAGCACCGGTCAATAGCTGCGCCACCCAGATGGGCAGCTTCAGCCATTCGACAAGACGCCTGTCGCGCACGACCCGGCTCAGCGGACGCGCGGCGCTCCATAAGGCAGCGGCGGCGGCGGGCGACGGTCGCGACGCGGCATCTGCGCCTGATAGGCCAGACCGCAATGCGCGACGCAATAGGGGAAGCCCGGGTTGATCTTGTCACCGCAGAAGTGGAAATCCGGCTCGCCCGGATGGCCCAACGGCCATTTGCAGACCTTGTCATTCAAATCGAGCAACGAGGTTTTGCCGGCAATATCGGCGCTCGGCTTAGCGGGCACGAGACGACGCGGCGGCGCCGGGGGAATCGGGGCCTGCTGGTCGCCCGGTCCCTGACGCAGGAAGCCGCCCGGTCCAACCGAGCGCATCTGAATTTCGGTCGTGCCACTTGTCGCCGGCGCCGCGGCCGGGGAAGATGACGGGCGACCCGTGGCCGCCGTCGCAGGCGAAGAGACTGGGCGTGACGGCGTAGCAGGCGCAGCCACCGGCGTCGACGCGGGCGCGGGTGCGGGCATTGGTGCGGTCACTACCGGCGCGGCGGGTGATGGCTTGGGCGCGGCCTCGGCGCGCGGGGCCTTGGTGCGTGGGGCGGCGGGCTTGCGCGTGCCTCCCTTGTCATCCGAACCACCCCTGACCGGGCTGGGACGCGATTGCAGGTCAAGGCGATGGGCCTTGCCGATCACCGCATTGCGGCTGACGCCACCAAGCTCTTCAGCGATCTGGCTGGCAGTCCTGCCTTCTTCCCACATCTTCTTGAGCTGTGCGATCCGTTCTTCCGTCCACGCCATGCGTTCAGCGTCCTTCTTTCACTTGTACGTCGCCCGAACATCGTGTCCGGTCTGGCCTTGCACCGCGCCTGCGCAGCCGATAGGCAATGCAGACATGATCGACCAGCCCCAAATCACGGCCCGGAAAGAACCGGGCGAGCCAATTTTCCACAGGATCAACCTAGTGGGGGTTCACGCGCTCTATGTGAAGGAGGTGCGCCGGTTTTTCAAGGTGCAGCTCCAGACAATCTGGGCCCCCGCTTTTACCACCCTGCTTTATCTCATCATCTTTACGGTCGCGCTGGGGCGTCAGGGGCATATGGTCATGGGCCAGCATTTGGCTGATTTCCTTGCCCCCGGCCTGATTGTGATGGGCATGATGCAGAATGCTTTTGCCAATTCTTCCTTCGCGTTGCTGGTCGGCAAGATGCAGGGCACGATCGTCGATTATCTGATGCCGCCGATTTCAACAGGGGAATTGATCGCGGCGATTATCGGCGGTGCGGTGACCCGCGCCATATTGGTCGGCGCGGTCGTCTGGCTCGCCATGCTGTGCTGGCCGGGCGTCAATGTCATGCCGCAACATCTATGGGCCGTCTTATGGTTCGGGCTCAACGGCGCCATCCTGCTCGCATTTCTTGGCCTGATCACATCGATGTGGGCCGATAAATTCGACCATGCGGCGGCGGTGACCAACTTCGTGGTCCAGCCGCTCTCCTTATTGTCGGGCACCTTTTATGCGGTCGACCGCCTTGCCCCGGCTTTTCAAGCGATCAGCCATGCGAACCCGATATTCTATATCATTTCGGGCTTTCGTTACGGTTTTCTCGGCGTGACAGATTCGCCGATCATGATCGGCGCACTGGGCCTGTTGGGGCTGAACATCGCGGTGGCAGTCGGCTGCTATCACCTGCTGCGCAATGGGTGGCGAATCAAATCCTGATCAGATGAGTGGGACTGCGCCGAGTCGCGTCATGGCCCGCTTGATCAGGATCATGGTAAAAAGCTCCCACTGCGCCCAATCTGCTTGGGTCGGACGGAATCGTACCGCATTCCCGAGTCGGGGCGGGCAAGGAGGCCATATGTTGACCGGATATAGTGACGAGGAACGGCGCAAGCTGATGCTCAACCCGTTGGCGCTCACAATGGCGATGACACAATCTGCGCTACAAGCGTGGATGCCGTTGATAAGCAACGACTATTGGCAGGGATTTTTTTCCGGCCCCAGCCATCCCGACCATCAGGAATTCGAAGAGCATGCCCAGCTCGAAGTGCCCGATCCGGTGGAAGATGACGGCGAAAGCAATCTGTTTGCCTAGCGAACGCACCTGCCCAGCGCGCCTGCACAGCGTGATGAAAATGCGATGCGATAAAAAAGGGCCCGCCACCAACCGGTGACGGGCCCTTTTTCAAGCGATAGGCTGTAACCAGCCCATGCGATTATTTGGCCGCAGCGGGTGCCGCTGCATTGGCGTCTGCCGGGGCTGCCGCATTGGCATCCGCCGCATTCGCATCGCCCGCAGCCGCAGCTTCATCACCGCCAGCCGGGGCCGCAGCCTCCGCCACCGGTGCCGGCAGCGGCAGGTTCGAGCCCTGTGCGTTCATATACAGCACCAGCGCAGCGCGGTCTTCGATCTTACCAAGGCCCGCAAAGCTCATCTTGGTGCCCGGCGCATAGGCCTTAGGCGACTTCAGCCAGAGGTTGAGCTCGTCGAAGGTCCAGCTCTTGCCGACCCCCTTCAGCGCGTCCGAATAGGCAAAGCCAGCATGGGCCGCCTGCGGCTTACCAACCATGCCGTGCAGATTAGGCCCGATGCCATTCGCGCCACCCGGCGTGATGGTGTGGCACGCGGCGCACTTCTTGAAAATAGCTTCACCGGCTGCGGCGTCCGCAGTGGCCAGCACATTGGCAAACGGCGGTTCAACCTTCGCACTGCCGCCTTCGCCACCTTCTTCGGCACCTTCAATCGGGAAACCGCCCTTTTCAGGCGTTTCGCCGTGAAAATATTCACCGCTGACGATACCCAGACCCAGCGCAACGATGCCGCCAAACAAGGCCCAGCCCAGAATTGTGTTCGACTGATCACTCATGCCCCGAAAACCTCCATTCGCGCCAGACGCGCCCCTGAAACCTTGGGGCCTCCCTTTAGGCATGTCGCAAGCGTATCGCAAGCCATGCTTGCAGGAATTGACGGTAGACCTTAACAACTCGTCCCGAAATGGAAAACTATCCCGCACCCGCGCGCCGCCTCGTGTCCGAACTGGAGGCGAAGGCTGCGCTTCATCCTGCCCAGGCCATTGCGTTTCAGGGTGCACCCGGCGCCAATTCGCATCTTGCGGTCAGCGCCGCCTTTCCCGATGCCATTGCCCTGCCCTGCTTTTCGTTCGAGGATGCACTCGACGCGGTGCGTGACGGCAAGGCCGACCGCGCGCTGATCCCCATCGAAAACTCGCTCCATGGCCGCGTCGCCGACATGCATTTTCTGCTACCGGAATCCGGCCTGTCGATCATCGGCGAATATTTCCTCACCATCCGCCACTGCCTGCTCGGCCATGGCGCGCTGGGCGATGTGCGGGAGGTGATGAGCCATCCGCAAGCGCTGGGCCAGTGCCGCAAGTGGCTGCGTGAACATAAGATTCGCCCCATGGCCTATGCCGACACGGCCGCCGCCGCCGCTTTCATCGCCGATCAGCCGCAGCCCGGCATGGCAGCCATCGCGCCCGAACTGGCGGCGCAGCTTTACGGTCTCGACGTGCTGGCGCGCCAGATTTCGGACGAGGCGCATAACATCACCCGCTTCGTCGTACTCGCCCGCGCCCCGATCGTCTTGCCGGTCGAGGAGGCTGTCATGACCTCGCTGACATTCGAGGTGAGGAACATTCCGGCGGCGCTGTTCAAGGCGCTGGGCGGATTCGCGACCGAAGGCGTGAACATGACCAAGCTGGAGAGCTATCAGCGCGGCGGCAGCTTCGCGGCGACCGAATTCTATGCCGATATCGAGGGCCATCCCGATTCGCCCCATGTGGCCCGCGCGCTTGATGACCTGCGGCATTATTCGAAATGGGTGCGGTTGCTTGGCACCTATCGCAGGGCGCGCGAACGCCGGTGACGGCGGGGTCGTTACTGCACCCGGACATTTTGCTGCGCGCCTATTGCGCCGGTATTTTTCCCATGGCTGAAAGTCGCGACGATCCCGATGTCTATTGGGTCGAACCCAAGCGACGCGGCGTGCTGCCGCTGGATGGCTTCCATCTGGCCCGCTCGCTGGCCCGCACGCTTCGGCGTGGGCGGTTCACCGTCACCATCGATGAGGATTTCGCGGGCGTGATGCGCGCCTGTGCCGAACCCCAGCCCGATCGCGAAGACAGCTGGATCAGCGAAGACATCATCGCGGCCTATGTTCAACTCTATCGCCTCGGCCATGCCCATAGCGTCGAATGTCGGATCGACGGCCAATTGGTGGGCGGATTATACGGCGTATCGATTGCGCGGGCGTTTTTTGGGGAAAGCATGTTCTCCCGCGTGCCAGATGCCTCGAAGGTGGCGCTGGCCTATCTGGTCGCGCGCCTGCGGGCTGGGGGCTATCACCTGCTCGACTGCCAGTTCATCACGCCCCATCTCGCGTCGATGGGGGCCATCGAAATCAGCCGCAGCAGTTACATGTCGCTGCTGGGGGCCGCCACTTCAGGTTTCGGGGCGAGGGGCGCGGCTGCATCGGCCGCATCCGGTGATTTTTTCGCACTTGATGCGGTGCTGCCGCCCGACACTGACGGTGCCGCCGCAACGACCGTATCCGGACCGACATCCGGCCATTTCATCGCACAGCTTTTGGGCCAGACATCATAAATGGCGTGTTCGACCACGTTGAGCGAGGGCGATTCAGCATAGACCCAACCCGAAAAAATACGCCGCCACTTATTGTCGCGGCCGCGCACATCGGTTTGGAGAAATGCACCGGTCAGTTGTTCATGTTCCCATGGCGCGGTTTTTTCGCAGGCGCGCAGCCGGACGATGAGATCACCCAAGCGGATCGCCTGTCCGGGTTTCATGGTAAATTCGCGCGCATTGCCGCTACGCTTGTTAAGCACGCCAATCACCGCCACGCGTTCCGCCATCGGCGTCATCGCCCGCTCTAGCACCACCGCCTTGGCGGCAGGCTTTGCCGTGGTCGCGGGTTCGGCGGCATTGGCATCAACTGGCGCATCCGCCGGGGGGGCCTCGGCGGCATTGCCAGCCTCACTATCCTGCCATGCAACCGCGCCCTGCCAAGCCGCCATGCCAGCCAAGATCAGGCCGGCAGCCGCAATTGCGACGGGTTTCATGGGGTCGTGGTCGAAGCGGGCGCCGCCGCCTTGCTGTCATCCGCCGGGGCATCGCCCGTGCGATTGATCATCTGTCCGACCAGCCCCATCATATCCATCGACCCTTGGGTATCGAGAATGATGTCCCCATTTTTGAGCATGGTTTCGCTACCGCCCGGCAACAGCGAAATATAGGTCCCGCCCATCAGCCCTTCCGAGGTGATGGCGGCACTGCTGTCCGACGGAATTTTGAGCTTCGAATCGAGCGCCAGCGTCAGTTCAGCCTGAAAGCTCTCCGGATCGAGGCGCTGCGCGGCAACCGCACCCACTTTGATCCCGGCGACGCGCACATCGGTGCCGAGCGTCACGCCGACAACACTGGGGAACTGGCCGCTGACGTGCATCGTATCGCCCACACCGCCGCCGCCAGTGCGCGCCCATGCGGTGTAGATGAACCAGCCGGCCACGAGCACGACCACAAGACCGATCAGCGCCTCACCAATATTTTCACGCCAAAGGTCACGCATAGCTCAGTTCGGGCTCCATGCCTCATAGTCGCCGGTCGCGGCGGCACGCTTGCCACCCTGTTCCAGCGCACCTGACGGGCGATAGGCGTCCGGGGTGCCGGTCGCGTTGGGGGTGTATTCCGCCTGCCAGCTGCGCGCGGTCGGCAACTGACTGGGCAGCAGGTCATGGCTGTGATGCAGCCAGCCATGCCATTCAGCCGGCACGCGACTCGCGTCGTTCGGACCATTATAGATGACCCAGCGACGGCCAGACCCGTTCTTGGCCTCAAAATAGCGGTTGCCAGCGGCGTCATCGCCGACAAAACGACCGTTGCGGGCCGAATAAAGCGAGGTGCCAATGGTCGCGCCATTCCACCAGGTGAAGATTTTCGCGAGAATACCCATGGCAGCCCCGATAGCCGTCCTGCCCCCTTCATGGCAAGAGGCGGCAGCGTCGCCCGCCCAAGAAAACTTGACCTTTTCCGCGCTTACGGTCAGGAGCGCTGCCAACCTCTTCCTTACGGCGCGCGGCCATCCTGTCGCCCCGTTTTACCGGACAGCGTTCAGGAGCACCCATCCGATGGCCACCACCATGTTCGGCATCAAGAATTGCGACACGATCAAAAAGGCGCGCGCCTGGCTTGAACAGCGCGGCATTCCCTATGACTTCCATGATTACAAGGTGTCGGGCATCGACGCCGCCCGGTTGCAAGACTGGTGCAACATGGTCGAATGGGACAAGCTGCTCAACCGCTCCGGCACCACCTATCGCAAGTTGCCGGAACATCAGCGCGAAATCGTCAATGAGGCGATGGCCATCGCGCTGATGGTGGAACAACCCTCGATGATCAAGCGCCCGGTGCTGATCCATGGCGACGAAATGCTCGTCGGCTTTAAGTCTTCTGAATATGAAAGGATTCTCGCATGACTCGTACCCTGATTTCGTCCGGCTCGCCTTTCGAGAAGCAGGTCGGCTATAGCCGCGCCGTGGTGCAGGGTGACTGGTGCTTTGTCGCCGGCACCACTGGCCCCGATCCCGAGACCAAGGAATTTCCGGAAGACGTTCGTGATCAGGCACGCAATGCGCTCGCCATCATCGAAGCCGCGCTGGCCGAAGGCGGTTTTTCCCTGAAAGACGTGGTCCGCGCGACCTATTACATCACCGATGCGAGCTATTGGGACGTGCTCGGCCCGGTACTCGGCGGCGTTTTCGGCGATATTCGCCCGGCCTCAAGCTGCATCGTCTGCGGTCTGGTGCGCCCGGCCATGAAGTTCGAGGTTGAAGTCACCGCCTATCGCGGCTGATAAACGATATGGGCAGGGGCAACCCTGCCCGTTACCGCGCCATGGCGAGCTGTTCACCCCGGAAGCCATCGGCCGGCATCGCCGGCTGCGGCGCGGCAAAGCCATGCAACCACATGCCCTTGGCATTGAAGCTCATGATCGGCCGATAATCGCGCACTTGCGCGCTTTCGAGCACCCGATCCGTGCCATTGTCGAGCACCACCAGCCGGTCATTATCGCGCACAACCAAGATCGCATGATCCGCCTGGCGGGCAAGGTCACGGGCCACCACCAGATACATATCCGACGGATCTACCCCGGCAGCCTCCAGCAAGCGCATCTTGGCAATCGCATAATCTTCGCAATCGCCACGTCCGCGCCGCAATGTGCGCGCCGCGTCCGACCATTGATCAGCCTGATGAGCGGTCACCGTATCATCGGCAAAGCTCAGCCGCGCATTGACCCAGCGGTTGATCTCGGCCACCCGCTGGCGCTGGTCCATCTTGCCCGCCTGCGCGACAAGACGCGCCCACGGGCCGGATCCGCCATGAAAGCGGACGCGCTGCACCGCCTGCCATTTATGTTCAAGCGGGCTATGGCCAACCTTCAGCGCAATTGAACCGAAGACATCAGGCCGCCCGCTGCGCGGCGTCACCGCGCCTGACGTCGGCGATACATCGACCGCCGCCGCAAGATTGGCCGCGTCGGTAACGGCGCACTGATCAGACAGCGGCAACGCTGCCACGCGAACCGCAACCGCCGAGGATGCCGCAGCCTGACGGCGACGCATCGCCTCCAGCGCGCTCGGCGCCCCGCCCAGCAGCGAAGCTGGCCGGGCGGCAGGTGTTGGTGTCGGCAGACAGGCGGGCAGCGCGATCGCCGCCGTCACCGGTGCATCGGCGGCCGGCGCCTGCTCGATCAGATCGGCCATGCGCAGATGGCTGATGCTGAACGCCGCAGCCGGCGCATTGGTGAGACCAAGGGCAATCGTCGCAAGACACAATGCCCACGACCCCTTCCGGGGAGCTGTCGACCGCGAGGCGGCAAGGAGGAGACCTTTTTCCATAAACGCCGTTTGCCGGCACAATGGTCAACAATTGGTTTACGCGCCCGACTTTCGAGCCATTAATTTTCATCGTTAACGCCCGATGAACAACCGGTAATCAGCGCAATATCACTGATTTAACGTGTTTTTTGTCGATCAAGTCGCAAATCCGCCTTGGCGATCCCGCAGCATGATTTTCCGCAAAAACTTAGTTAATTCATAAATTAATGGTTAAGCGACTTTTAATTTCGGTTGCAAGTTTGTTAAAAAAACGGCTATATAGACCGTGAAGGCGAATCGTTGGCTGATAGGGCTTCCGATGCCTTTCCAACGAGTGAGTGAGCGCCAAGCAGCGTCTCGCCTTCAGGGTCGCAATCGTCTCACGCGCCCATTTGGGCGCAGCGGACAACGTGATTAAAGAGGGCACAGACGATGGCAATCGACACTTTCTCCGGCCGCATGGCTGATGTGAACACGGGCAACACTCAGGCAAATCCGGGGTCAGCCAAGGTGGCAATCCTTGGTGGTGCGACCCGCATCGTCCCCTCAAATGGTGTTGTCGTTCTGCCAGAAGGCGTCGCGCTGGACCAGATCCATGTGCTCGGTCGCGACCTGGTGGTGAACCTGCCGGACGGTGGCCAAATGGTCATTGTCGATGGTGCCATCAACATTCCGCAGATCGTCATCGGTGAAGTGCAGTTGCCCGCTGCCAACGTCGCCGCCTTGCTGATCGGCCAAGAACCCGAGCCTGCGGCGGGTGCGCCCAGCAGCGGCGGTGGCAGCTTCACCGAAGTGGTTGGCGATATTGGTGATCCGTTCGGCATTGGAGATCTGTTGCCGCCGACCGAACTGGCGTTCACCGAACCCACCACCCAGGAAATTTTTCCCGAGATCACCAACAAAACGCCGACGATCGACATCGAAGTCGATGATTCCGGCGTTTCGGTCATCAACGCGGTTGACGCGGTGCGCGAAGAAGCGCTGCCCGCACGCGGCGATGAGCCGGAAGGATCCAACAGCGAACTGACTAGCGAGGCCACTTTCGGCTTCATCAACATCAGCGTGCCGGACGCACCCGGCACGCTCACCATCAACGGCATCGAAATCACCACTGTCGGCCAGACAATCACAACCCCGCTCGGCGTACTGACCATCGTCAGCATTTCGCCGACGCAGGTTGGTTATAGCTATCTTCTGACTGACGACACGCTGACAGCGGCATCGGACGACTTCACCGTTGTCATTTCCGACGCTGATGGCGATACCGCCACGGCTACACTCAAGATCAACATCGTCGATGACGTTCCGACGGCCGTGAACGACACCGATAGCGTCGCAGACGGCAGCTATGCAGCGGCCACCGGCAATGTCATCACCGATACCGCTGCAGGCGATACGGGCGACAGCGACAATGGCGCCGATACTGTGGGCGCCGACAACGCGCAGCTATCGGCGATTGCCAGCAACAACGTCCCGGCCAATAGCGACAACAGCGCTGACGGCAGCGGCAATTTTGTCGTGAACGGTCAATATGGCGTGCTGACCATCAACGAAGACGGCAGCTACAGCTACACGCGGAGTGCCGGCACGCCGGGTGGCGTGACCGAGACCTTCACCTATACGCTGACCGATGGCGACGGCGATAACGCAACGGCGACGCTGACGATCAATATCGGCGACATCCAGCCAATCACCGGTGAAAATGCGACCGTACAGCTCGACGATGACGCGCTGGGCGGCGGCATTAGCGGCGGCACCGGCGATGATACCGATGCAGCCAACATCAGCGGCACCCTGACTGGTGCCGGCGGCGACGGCGCCCTGACTTGGGCCTATGAGACGACTGGCGCACCGGCTGGCTTCACCTATGTCACGAGCGGCGACGATCTCCTCATCTATCAGGGCAATGCACAAACCGGCACGCTCGTACTGACCATCACGCTCGATCCGGCGACGGGCGACTACACCGTCACCCAGAATGCGCCGATCGCCCAAGCTGCCGGGCTCGACGAGAACAACCAGCTGTTCACAATCAACTATACGGTCAGTGATCAGGACTCGGATTCGACGCCGGGTACACTCAACATCAGCATTGATGACGATAGCCCGACGCTCGGCGTCACCCAGAGCGGTGAAGGCGATATCATGCTCACCACCCAGGATGGCGACACCATCGACGCCGCGTCCGACACCGATGTGTCGACCGCCGATTTCGGCGGCGTGTTCGGCCTGACCCAGAATGCCGGTGCCGATGGCCTTGGCACTGCGGGAACGCTGAGCTTTGAACTGAACGTCACCAACTCGACCTCGGGTCTCGCCAGCCATGGTGCCGCGATCAACCTGTTCGACATCGGCGGCAAGATCGTCGGTTCGACCGCAGCGACCGCTGGCGACGTCACGACCGGCAACACCATCTTCGATCTGGTCGTCAATGGCTCGGGCGTGGTCACACTGACCCAATATCAGCAGATCGACCATGGGTCGGAACTCACCACCGACGCGCCGTTCGCTGATCAGCTGGCCGTGCTTGCCGATGGCAAGATCTCGCTGACCGCATCTGCCACCGTCACCGATTATGATGGCGACACCGCCACCGATAACGAGACCGTGGACCTTGGCGGCAACATCAAGTTCGCCGATCATGGCCCGACGCTCGACGTCACCAAGGGCACCGAGACCGGCGTGGTGCTCACCACCCAGGACGGCGACACCATCGATGCGGCGTCTGACACCGATGTGTCGACCGCCAATTTCGGCGGCGTGTTCGGCCTGACCCAGAATGCCGGTGCCGATGGCCTTGGCACTGCGGGAACGCTGAGCTTTGACCTGAACGTCACCGATGCAGATTCGGACCTCTCCAGCCATGGCGCCGCGATCAACCTGTTCGACATCGGCGGCAAGATCGTCGGTTCGACCGCAGCGACCGCTGGCGACGTCACGACCGGCAACACCATCTTCGATCTGGCCGTCAATGGCTCGGGCGTGGTCACGCTGACCCAATATCAGCAGATCGACCATGGGTCGGAACTCACCACCGACGCGCCGTTCGCTGATCAGCTGGCCGTGCTTGCCGATGGCAAGATCTCGCTGACCGCCTCTGCCACCGTCACCGATTATGATGGCGACACCGCCACCGATAGCGAGACCGTGGACCTTGGCGGCAACATCAAGTTCGCCGATCATGGCCCGACGATTGACCTGACGCTCCGCTCCACTGGCCTGGTGGTTGATGAATCAGTCGGCACGGCGGGCTCCGTCCTGAATGAGGGTGGCGCGACCAATAATGATGAGACCTTAGCGGGCGCTGCCAGCGGCGCCATTGGGTATGCCAAGGGCATGTTGTTCGACATCACCACCGCAAATGCCGGTGCAGATGGCCAAGCCTCGCGCGTTTATTCGCTGTCGCTGGGTAGCGCGGGCCTTTCTGGTCTGGTCGACTCCGACACCAACCAAAATGTCGTGCTGACGCTTGTAAGCGGCGTGATTGAGGGTCGCACCGCGACAGGCGGAGACTTGGTGTTCACCTTGTCAATCAATAGCGGCACGGGTGAGGTTTCCCTCAACCAATTCCGCGCGATTGAGCATAATGATAGCGCAGACCATGACGAAAACGGTGCAAGCGCCGCGACGCTCTTGGCCAATGCAATCTCGTTGAATGTGACGCTGAGTGACTATGATGGCGACACTGCTAGCGACACGCTCGACATTTCGGGCCTGATCAAATTTGAAGACGATGGCCCGGCCGTGTTGAGTTCGTCCAATGCCTCGCTGATTAACGGCGGGACATTCAGCGGGTCCGGCACCTTCTCTTATGACATTGGTTCGGACCATCGTGCCGCACCGAGCACGACGAATTCGGATTTCCAGTCCGTCGTTCTTTCGGGCACGATCAACGGCTCGGCGATCACGCCATCGGCCCTCACCCGCGTGTCGGAAACGCTGACCAGCGCGACGTTCAGCTTCTCGTTCAGCTATGCGGCTGGCGGCCAGACGTTGAGCGATACCGGCACGATCGTGTTTGATAAGGCGCTTGGCACCTACACGGTCGATCTGGACAGTCAGGTGCAGGGCTATTCGTTCGGCACCACCAGCCAATCGACCTTCATTCAGGGCTATACAGAAGGTACGGATACGGTCGACGCAACCCAACCGGCGGTGGCCATTGCCCAGATTTCAACGAACCTCTTCATCCAGTTCACCGGGGAATCGGTTTCCGGCAGCAACAGCCTGCAGGCTGGATCACCGGGTGCCAATGGCGATGCGCTGACGGGCGATGCGACCTTCGTCAATGGCGAAGTCTTGACCGGCAACGACTCTTGGGCTTCGGTGTCTGGCAGCGCGAATGGCGTGGCAGGCGATACGATCGGCAAGGGCGAAGTCCTGGATATGGATTTCTTCACTAGCAATCCAGGTGGCCACACCGATCTCGCCGCCACGGCAGAGGTCAACAACGTCTTCTTCAAGCTCGATGGCATCGGCAATAACGAAGATTTTGTGGTTGTGTTGAAGTTGCATGACACGGTCACGAACGAATACACCACCAAGGCAGTTCTTGTGGAGAACGCCGACATTTGGAAGGGACCGGGCACTGGTCCGGGGATCTACAACTCGGTCACGCTGGACAATAATGATGGCCTGGTGATCATTGAATCCAATGATTACAACAGCGCGACCAGCCATTATGTGATCGTCGGCATGCAGGTGGCATCCGACAATGGCAATATGACCGGCCCTGCGATTGATCTGAACAAGGCCATTGGTGACCTTGGCGGGTCTACGGATGTCCAGAACCTGACGGATGATGTCAACGACACGGGCTTCAAGGTCTCGGATATCGGTCTGGTTCAGACCACCAATGTCCTTGCATCTGGCGCCTTGTCATTCAACGTCACGATTGTGGATGCCGATGGCGACACGTCGTCGCAGATCTTGACGGCCACATTGGCCGCGCCGGTCGTCACCCCGGTCGCACTCGACATGGATGGCGATCACACCGTCAGCTATCTCGGCCTCGAAGCGGGCGTGCACTACGACTATGCCGGCGACGGCACGGCGGAGAACACCGCCTGGGTCGCGGGCAATGATGGCCTGCTGGCGTTGCGCCATGCCGATGGTTCGCTCCAGATCCAGTTCTCGACCCAAGCGGGCGAGACCGATCTTGAGGGTCTGGCCAAGGTATACGACACCAATCACGACGGCGTGCTGAACGCTGCTGATACCGATTTCGCCAGCTTCGGCGTGTGGCAGGATGCAGATAGCGATGGCGCAGTTGATGCTGGTGAGTTCACCTCGCTGAGCGACAGCGGCATTGTTGCGATCAACCTCGTGTCAGATGGCCAGGTGACAATCGCTGCTGATGGCGACGTGATCGTGTTCGGTGAAACGACCTACACCAAGGCCGATGGCTCGTCCTCGACCGTGGCCGATGTTGGCTTCGTCACCTCGACCGCGACCAATGACAACATCAAGGCCGAACAGACCTCGCTCAACGGCAGCATCTCAAATGCACTGCTCGCCGCGAGCCTGGTCGCGATGATCGACCCGAGCGATAGCAATGCCCAGCCGGTCATCACGGCCGAGCCGGTGACGGAAGAGCAGTCGGTTACGACCGACAGCAACGCCGTCAACTCGGACGACAGCACCGATAGCGCGCCGTCGGCAACCGCTGACAGCAGCACCCTGCTCGACAGCAACTCGACGCCGGTGATCAGCGAGGCCGCTCATCACAGCTCGTCGGACGAAGGTCATGATGCAGTTGCCACTGGCTTCGAACAGGCTGCCGATGTCGCCCATCAGGTGATCAGCGACCTGCTCGACCAGAGCGACATCAGCCCGGCGCTCTTCCACTTCGCTCAGGCGGTTGCGGTGGACGCACCGGCCAATGTCGCGATGGAAGCCGTGCTGATCCAGCAGCAGGCCGACGGTCAGGGCGGTGCTCCGGCGCAGCTTGGCGAAGTCCTTGCTGACGCACTGAGTGGCGGCGCTGGTCAGGGTCCGAGCATCGATCATCTGCTCGATGCGCTCGCTGGCACCCATGAGGGCGTCGAGATTGCCGCCATGCTGACCAACGCGCTTGGCGGCCAGCCGGGGAACATCCCCGAACTGGTCACGGCGCTGCACGTCAACTTCAACGATATGATGGACCATTTCACGGCCCATCCGGATGCAATCGCAGCTTAAGTAACGCGAGTTCCGAACGCAGTTACACGGAGGAAAACAATGAAATCACATAAACTTGCGCTGAAAGGCGTCGCCTTGACCCTATTACTGGGCAGCGCCCAGGCTCAGGCCTATCCCCCGTCCTCGCTCATGCAGCTCGGTGTCTCCGAACTGCGCTCGGAACTCGACAAGCGTTACAACGAAGCCGTTCAGGTCGCCAAGGTCAGCGAAACGCTGCGGGCCGACAGTGCGCGCTTCATCTGGGCAAATGAAGCCAAGGCCCAGTGCGGCATTGCCATCGGCTTTACCAAGGCCGGCAAGAAGGACGAGCCGAGCGTCAGCAAGTGCGACGCCTTCGCCGCTCGTTTGGCTGCTCCAACCATGGCCTCGGCCCCGGTCGTTGAGGCTGCACCTACCCCGGCCCAGTGCGAAGCCTCGCCCATTGTCGAGCTGTTCTTCAACTGGGACGAGGACGTAGTCCCCGCCGATACGGCGAGCCTGCTCACATCATTTGTTCAGGCACGCACGAGCTGCGGCTGGACGGGCTACACCGTCACCGGTCACACCGACACCTCGGGTACGGCCAAATATAATGATGACCTGTCGTTGCGTCGGGCCAACAATGTCGCTGCCATTCTCCAGTCGCTCGGTCTTGCGGCCGGCGAGATGGCCATTTCGGGGACCGGCGAAGCTGGCCTGAAGGTTGAAACTGCGGACGGCGTTCGTGAACCGGCTAATCGGCGCGTCGAGATCATCGCGCGTCAGCCTGGCAATTGATTTGGGGAAGAGCGACCATGACTAATTTCAAGAAAATGCTGCTCGTCTCGACGGCAGCCCTTACCGGCCTCGCCGGTCTGGCCTCGGCCGAAACCGTGACGCTCCGCGATGCGATGTCACTCGCCATCGACTCGCACCCGGAAATCAACCAGGCGATCCAGAACAAAGAAGCGATCGAGTTCGAGCGTGAACAGGCCCAGGGCCTGTTCCTGCCGCGCGTTTCGGTCGAAGGTTCGGCGGGCTGGCGTCATCTGGAAAACCCGACACGGCGTGCGCTTGATGCGTCGAACAAGGATCTGATGCCGCTCGAAGCCAGCATTCGTGGCGAACAGATCATCTTCGACTCCGGCAACCGGGCGAATGAACTCAAGCGTCAGGCCGCCCGCACCGATGGGGCCGCGACCCGGATTGAGGAACGCTCGCAGTTCATTGCCCTGCAGGTGGCGCGTCAGTATCTTGATTATCTGCTCCAGCAGCGCATCGTTGCCGCGTCCGCCGACAATGTGGCCTTCCACGAAAAGCTGGTAGGCGACCTGACGCAAGGCGTGTCGCAAGGCTCGATCAGCATTGCCGATCAGCAGCAGGCCGAGGAACGTCTCCAGTCGGCCCGCGCCAAGCTGACCGAATCGCGGCAGGACCTTACCAACACCGCGATCTCGATCCGCACCCTGTCGGGGATCGACATTGAAGAAACCGCGATCTTGCCGGAACCGCTGCGCGCCAAGCTGCCGGTCGACCTCAATGAGGCAATCGAGAAGACCCGCACCAAGAGCCCCAAGATTCGCGAAGCGCAGGCCGATCTGGATGCCGCCTATGCGATGATCGGCAAGGCCAAGGCCGATCTCGGCCCATCACTGTCATTGGAGGCTTCGGCCCGTCATGGCGATGAAGTCGATGGGTTCCGCAACGGCACCACGACTGACATTCAGGCCCGGGTCGTCGCCCGCATGTTGCTGTTCGATGGCGGCATCAACCGCGCCAAGGTGCAGGAAATGGTCCGTCGCGCCAGCGAAGCCCGTTTCCGCCTGCATCAGGTGTCGCGTGAGGCCGAAGAAGACCTCCGCGTCTCGTGGAATGCATGGACCAATCAGGGAAAGCTGGTTAACGAACTTGACCAGCAGGCGAAGGCCTCCGATGACGTGCTGAACTCGTACCGGGAACAGTTTAACGTTGGTCGCCGGTCGCTGTTGGACGTGCTTGATGCCCAAAACACGCGCTTTAATGTGCAGGTTCGGGCCGAGACCGCCCGCTTCGCGACCCAGTTCGCCGAATATAAGATCCTCGCTGCAGAGAATGAACTTCTCCAGGCAATGGATTTGACTGCTCCCGCCTCGGCCAAGGCTGATGCTCGTGCCCGCTTCCATGTGGGCCCGACTCCGCCGGCTGAGACCATGCGTCGGCGTTATCCGGACTGAAGATCGCACAGCTTGTGGCTTGGCCCGCAAGCCGGGTGCTAACCGCAAGGGATCGTGATCGTGACTTTTGAAGAATGGCTCGGGCAACCTCGGGTGGCCGATGACGTGCTTGAATGCGTCCGGCTCCTCGCGGTGGCCCACGACCGCCCCTCATCGGTGGCTACGCTGAAGGCGGGCATGACACTGGATGAGGCCGGGCGGATGCCATTCCACCAGGCGGAAGTCGCACTTGAACATATCGGCCTAAGGGCGGGGGCGGTGCATCGCCGCCTCCGCCGCTGGCGTTCCCGCGATCTGCCTGCGATCCTCCGTTTCGGCGGGGCGCGGGCGGCGCTCCTCCATGCGATTAACGGCCCTGATGCCGAAATCGAAATGCCCGGCATCACCGAGCGCGCCTGGGTGCCCGTCGAACTGCTCGATACGCATTTCAGTGGCGAGGCCTTTGCCGTCGATCTCGATCCGACCATGGAGCGCGAAGGCGAACGTCCATGGGACAAGGCCGTGCGCATCCATTGGTTCTGGAGCGAAGTCTGGAAGGTCCGGCGCTCGTTCCTGTTTGTGATGCTGGCGGCGTTGATCATCAACCTGCTCGCGTTCGCGCTGCCGCTATTCACGATGAACGTCTATGATCGGATCATCCCGAACCGGGCGGTGACCAGCCTGTGGGTGCTGGCGCTCGGCGTACTGATCGCACTGACGATCGACTTCAACCTGAGACTGGCCCGCAATCGGCTGGTCGATGAAGTCGGGCGTAAACTGGACCAGAAGCTCTCCCAGCGGCTGTTCGAAAAGGTCATCAATCTCCCGCTCGCCGAACGGCAGGGCAGCACTGGCGCGCTGGCGCGCCGGGTGTCGGAGTTCGAACAGGTCCGCGATTTCTTCACCTCGACCACCATCGTGTTGGCAGTCGATATCTTGTTCCTGTTCTTGTTCATTGCACTGGTCGCGATCATCGCTGGCTGGCTGGCGATGGTGCCGGTGCTGGCAGTCGTCATCATGGCGACCGCTGGCTATTCACTGCAACGCGCCATGGGTCAGGCCGCACTTGATGCACAGGCCGATGCCAGCCTGCAACAGACCGTGCTGATCGAAGCCATTTCCGGCCTTGAAACGCTCAAGGCCTGTCATGCTGAAAGCCGGATGATGGCACGCTGGCAGCGTTATGCCCAAACCAGCGCCATCACGCAGGAACGGTTGCGCAAACTGTCCGCCACCGCCGTCAATCTCGCTTCCTATTGCCAACAGGCCACCAGCGTCGCGCTTGTCATCGGCGGCTTCTACATGTTTTCGGCGGGAGACATCACGATGGGCGGGATCATCGCCATCGTGATGATCGCCGGTCGTTCGCTCTCGCCAGTCGGCCAGCTTGCGTTTCTCATCACGCGCGGACGGCAAGCATTCCTGACGCTCAACAGCTTGCAAGTGCTGATGGATCAGGCGGATGAGCGCCATTCGGGTAGCCGTTCGGTCATCCCCGAGATCAAGCGCGGCGAGATTCAGTTCGAACACCTCGCCTTTCGTTATCCCGGCGCGGCGCGGGATTCGCTGACCGGCATCAACCTGACGATCACGCCCGGCGAGCGCATTGGCATCATCGGTCGGGTGGCTTCGGGCAAATCAACGCTCGGCCGTGTCCTGTGCGGCCTGTATCAGCCAACCGAGGGCAGCTACCTGCTCGACGGCCTCGATAGTCGCCAGCACAACCCGCACCAGATGCGTCGCGAGTTGCGCTTTGTCGGGCAGGATGCGGAACTATTTTCCGGCACAATCCGGGAAAATTTGATGCTTGGCACCGTCGCCCCGAGCGACGAACGGCTGATTGAGGTCATCGCGGAATCCGGCGCGGATGCGTTCATCGGTCGCGAAGCCGCGGGATTCGACCTCCATATCGGCGAACGTGGTTCGCGCCTGTCCGGGGGGCAGCGCAGCTTCATGGTGATGGCGCGCGCGCTGATCGATCCGTGCAAGCTGCTGTTCCTCGACGAACCCACCGGCGCGATGGACACGCAGACCGAACGCCTGTTCATCGACCGTCTGACCAAGGCGATCACGCCCGGTCAGACCTTGGTCGTCTCCACCCACCGCAATGCGCTGCTGGGGATCGTTGATCGGGTGATCGTCATCGATCAAGGCCGCATCATCGCAGATGGCCCGCGCGACAAAATCCTTGGCACACTGACCGCCAACGCGATGGGGGAAGGATGATGACCTCCTCCAACGCGCCTGCATTATCGGCCCCGCGCCGGGGGCGGCAATTCGCCTATGCCGCGCTGGCGATGTGCTGCGCCTATGGCAGCGGGATGCTGCTGGCACCGGAAAGCGGCTGGTCGCGTCTGTCCAACCTGTTTGATGTGCGCGACACGAATACGCTGGCGGACGCCGCCGTGCCGATTTCGGATGCCGAGAAAAACGAACTCGTGGCGCTGACCCAAAGCGGACAGCCGCTGCCAGTGGTTGAAGGCGATGCGGCGGTCAAGGCCAATGCCGCGATCCCCTTTTCGCCCCAATCCATCGCGGCGGCGCGCCCCTTTCACCTTGCCAGCCTGACCAATGGAAACGGGCTGACCGCACTCAAGTGCATGACCCAGGCCATCTATTACGAGGCCGGATTCGAGCCGGTGCAAGGCCGCCGCGCCGTGGCGCAGGTCGTGCTCAACCGGATGCAGCACCCGGCCTTTCCGAAATCGGTGTGCGGCGTAGTCTATGAAGGCGCGAACGCCCCGGTTTGCCAGTTTAGCTTCACCTGCGATGGGGCGCTTGCCCATCTGCCGCAGCCCGACGCTTGGCGCGCCGCCGAACGGATCGCGCGCGAGGCGCTGACCGGGCGGATCGAACCCTCGGTCGGCCATGCCACCCATTATCACGCCGATTATGTCTCGCCTTATTGGGCCCCCCGGCTCACCAAGCTGAGCCAGATTGGCGCCCATATTTTCTATCGCTGGCCCGGCGGCTGGGGCACATCCGCCGCGTTCAACGGTCGTTATGCAGGCCATGAGGCGATCCCGACGCTATTACCGCGCGACAATGACAGCGCCTTGGCCAGTGCGGCCGACCCGACCGAAGCATTGGCGCGGGCAACGCTGGCTGCCAATCTCGTCCCGATCCGCCATGCCGAAAATGATATTGGCGGTCGGCTGGATATCAGCAAGGGCTGGCGGCTGAACATTCCCGCGCCGTCGGACACGCATCGCGCCGCCGCTGCCGCCACTGCACGCCAACAATCGACCCTGTCGACCATCGCTGCGACGGCGGCCACCAGCACCGAGGGTACCGGTCTATGATTTGGGAAGACGTGAAGACCATCAACCGCGACGACATTAACCGCTGGCTGGATTTCAAGGCGCATCGGCGCTGGTATCACGGCTTGGACGGCACCAAGCAGGTCATCGTGGCATCCGCCATAGGCATGCTGATCTTCCTGTTATGGGCCAGCATTGCCAAGGTTGACGAAGTGACCCGTGGTCAAGGCCGCGTGATCCCGTCAAGCAAGGTGCAGGTGGTGCAATCAAGCGAGCCTGCCTCGATCCGGGACATTCTCGTCCGCTCTGGCCAGCGCGTCGCCAAGGGTCAGTTGCTGGTCCGCCTCGACGATACCGAATCTGCATCGCAGCTCGGCCAGATTGAAGCCGAAAACCGCTCGCTCGGCGCCCGGGCCGCCCGCCTGTCGCGTGAAGGCGGGGTGGGTGGCGAATGTCCGCCCAACCCGGATGGCACCGTGCCGGCAGAATGCCAGCAGGAAGCCGCGCTTCAACAGGTGCGCGAATCCGCGCTGCGTAGCAAGATGGCCGCGCTCGCCGCTGCTGTCGAACAGCGCCGCCGCGATCTTGGGGAGGCACAGGCCACCGTGTCCGGCCTGCGGTCCAGCCTCAAGCTGGCGCAAGATCAGGTGCGGATGCTTGCCCCGCTCGCCGCCAAGTCGATCGTACCGCAGACCGAACTGCTGTCTGCCCAGCGCGAAGTGGCCGATTTGCAGGGACGGCTAGCTGCCGCACAGCAAGCGGCATCGCGTTCCGCCGCCGCGATCAACGAGGCCCAAGCCCAATCATCGGAAGCCTCTTTCCAGTTCCGGCAGGAGGCGCTCAACGAACGCAGCCAGCTCGCTGCCAAAATGGCGGTCAATCAGGAATCGCTGCGCGGCGCCGCCGGGCGGGTGAGCCGCACCGAAATCCGGTCGCCCGTTGAAGGCATCGTCAACGATGTGCAGGTGACAACCATCGGCGGCTTCGTTCAGGCCGGGCAAAAGATCATGCAGGTCGTGCCGGTCGGCGAAAAGCTGCTGATCGAGACGCGCGTCACCCCGAAGGACATTGCCTTTATCAAGTTCAACGACCGCGCGGTGGTGAAGGTCACTGCCTATGACTTCTCCATCTATGGCGGATTGACGGGCAAGGTGGTGCAGGTTTCAGCCGACAGCATCTATGACGAACAGGCCAAGGAAGCGTTTTTCTCGGTCATTGTCGAAACCGACAAATCCTATCTCTTGTCGGGTGGCAAGCACCTGCCGATCACGCCGGGCATGATCTGCGATGTCGAGATCATGACGGGCCGCAAAAGCATCCTGACCTATTTGCTCAAGCCCATGATCAAGGCGCGTTCGGAAGCCTTGCGGGAACGCTGACGCGCTTACAGATCTGCTCCCCATGTCCCCCGAATGGCTTCGGCCAGCGCCGGGGCCATGGCGGCCGCAACCGTCGGGCCAGCCACGGTGTCCGTCGCCCGCACCCGTTCAATCCCGCCAGCCTTGAGCCGCGCCAGATCATCGTGTGACGCGAGACAATGGGCGGTCACCGCCTCGACCCCGGTTGCCCCTGCCGCCAACAATTGCGCCGCGCTATGCAGCAAGGTGCCCCCGGTTGAAATCATGTCATCAACCAGCACCACGCGCTGCCCGGCAACCTGTTCAATGCCCGGTAATGTCAGCGTCACATCGCGATCACCAAAACGGGTTTTCTCGCCCACAATTACCGGGCAACCCAATGGTCGTGCCACGCTTTCGACCCATGGCCGGCTCTCCGAATCCGGGCCGACCAGCACCGTCCCCGGCACCAGATCGGGGCGCAACAAATCGGCCAGCGTGCTAGCCGCCGAAACATAGGCGCACTCAAGCTCGGGCGAAATCGCCTGTAGTGACGGGGTGCGGTGCAAATGCGGATCCACCGTCACCAGCCCATCGCAATGCGCTGCGATCAACTGGGTGATCACCCGCTGGCTGATCGCCTGTCCGGGGAGAAAGGCCATATCCTGCCGCATATAGGCGAGATAGGGCACGACCAGCACCACCCGCTTGGCCCCCATGTCGCGGAGCGCCGCCGCCGCCAGCAACAGTTCGACCAGCTTCTCATTCGGATGGTCGAGCGAGCGGAACAGCAACGCCGTCGTCGCGCCATGCGCCACGCGAACGAGGCTTTCGCCATCGGGAAAGCGGCGCACGTCGATCATCTGGCCCGGCAGGCCCAGCGCATCGGCCAGCCCTGCCCCCGGCCCTGCCCCATCGGCAAAATGATAAACCGCCGCCCGCCTCATTCGACCGCGTAGCCGCTCGCTTCCACCGCGAGTTCACAGGCGAAGCGCAGCCCGGCGTCCGACTTGGCATAGATGCGGTAAAGCGGTTCCCCCTGTTGCACCTCGGTGCCCACCTTGTGGAACAGGTCGATCCCGGCCCCCTTGTCCATCGGCGCGCCAGCAAGGCGGGCGATGCGGGCAATCTGGTGACAGTCGATCGCGCTCACCGTACCTTCACGCGGGGCGACGATATCAAAATGATGTTCGCCCAATGGCACCGGCTCGGTCTGGCGACCTTGCGCGTCGATCAGGCTTTCCATCTTGGCCAGTGCCGCACCGGATTCCAGAATGTCGCGCGCCCGCTTATAGGCTGAACCACCGCGCAGCGCGGGATCGAAATCCAGCACCCGCCCGGCAAGGAACAGCGCGCGTTCGCGCAGGTCTGCCGGGGCATCGGGATCGTTGCGCAGCACCGCCATCACGTCGCGCGCCTCCAGCACCGGGCCAATGCCGCGCCCAATCGGCTGGCTGCCGTTGGTCAGCACGATATCGACCGTAATGCCAATCTTGCCCGCCACATATTCAAACAGCTTGCGCAGCCGCAGTGCTTCGCTTTGGGTCCGCACCTTAGCGGTTGGGCCGACCGGGATATCGATCACCAAATGGGTCGAACCGGCGGCCATTTTCTTCGACAGGATCGAGGCCACCATCTGTTCATAAGTATCGATCCGCAACGGGCGTTCGACCGAGATCAGCACATCATCGGCAGGGGACAGATTGACGTTACCCCCCCAGGCGAGCACCGCCTTTTCGGCGGCCACCACCTGTTGCAACCGCTCATAGGACAGGCCAACATTGGCCAGCACTTCCATCGTATCGGCCGTGCCGGAAGGCGAGGTGATCGCACGCGACGAGGTTTTGGGGATCATCAGGCCATAGGCCGCGACAATCGGCACCACGATCATCGAGGTGCGATTACCCGGAATGCCGCCGATGCAATGCTTGTCGACCACCAGTTCCGAGCGCCATTCCAGCCGGTTACCCGCGCCGGCCATGGCGCGGGTCAGGCCCAGTGTTTCATGCGTTGTCATGAAACCGGCACAGGCGACGAGAAATGCGCCAATCTCCATCGGCGAATAGCGATGGGTCGCGATATCATTGATAATCGCGGTGATCTCCACCTCGGACAATTCATCGCCACCGATTTTGCGGCGCACGGATTCAAGGCTGCGCGGCGGGTTTGCCTGCGCGATGGAGACTTCAGTGCCCTCGGGCAGGCCCAGCCGACGGAACGCCTGTTCGCCCAGACCAAGCTCGCCATGGCCAACGATGCAGGTGTCGTCCGAAATCGCAAGCGTTGCCAAAATGGTGCGGTCGTTGTGAAAGACCTCGATCTTGCGCAGCGCCTGAAACTGCTCGGCCGCATAGCCATTGGCCGCGCGCAACATGAAGGCGGTGTTTTCAGGGTAGGTATCAACGGCCACCCTGCGAATCTTGAGCATCTTCACCCTTCCCATCCGACCGGACTAGCCCGGCTTCGTCTCACCTATATCCTTAGTGGATGAGGCGTGGATCAGGAATAGTCAAACATCGCCCGGACGGATCATGCGGCACGGATCGACGAGGCCCTAACGCATTGACGAATAATTGATCGGCCCATCAGGCGCCTTGGCGTCACGTCGAAACATACTGTGCGCGCATGATATGTTGGCATTATCTCAGAAAAAATGAACGTGTCTTCATATAAATAAGAATATCTATTTCACATCCACTTGATCACTTTATCAAATAAAACTATGCCGAAATTTGAAAATTACATCCATTTTGACAGAAAAAATTGCAGGTGCCGATATGTGTAGTATTCTTTTGCATTCGCTTTATTTTTATACTTTATTCAAAATTCATGGGATACCCCCGCCCTCAAATGCAACTGGCACAGCCCAACACCGCCCTATGAGCAGTCGAATTCATCGACATGTCATACGCTTGGCGACATCCGGGTAATATACTTATTGCTCGGTTAGTCATTTTCGATCAGTTGAATTTTTCACGCCACGACAACGAGATGACGTTGTCCCGACTGGCCAGACCGAGAGGGTTCATTGACGGATGGGAAGACGCGAGAAGAAAAGGCTGGCAGTCAGGCAAGCATTGCTCGACGCTGGCCGCAATGTCATCGAGCAGGTCGGCTTTAAGGCGGCCACCGTGCACCAGATCGCCGATATTGCGGATGTGTCGCTTGGCACTTTCTTCAATTACATGGAATCTAAAGAACGGTTGCTGCGCGAAATCATCGCCGACCAGTTCGATAAACAACTCCCACCCGAGAATGAGGCCGTCGAGGCCAGCGAAATCGCCGGGATTTTACCGCGCGACATCGATGCCGAATTGCACGCCGTGATGAATGCGCGGTCGCTACTCCAACTCGGCCTGCTCCATGCGGGCGCATTCTCGCCGCTCGATCTCCAAAGCCCGACCATCCAGAATGCCGAACGCCGCCGCCGCCGCACCCTGCGGATCGCGAGCCTGCAAAAGCTTGGTAAAGTACGCGACGACATGCCTGCCGAGATGATCAGCCAACATTATGACCTATTGACCGGCGCCGCGATTGCCGAATGGCTATTGGGCAACGATATGGAATTTGCGCCACTCAAGACGCGCTACGAACAAGCCTTGTCGATCTTTCTGCGCGGCATCGAGTCGCCCGCCGACTAAATCCCGACCGCGCGCGGACCTCGCCGCCCAGCGCAGCCCCATCATCACCCGCAATGCGGGCCGTTTTCCTTTATATTCAATTCACAAGGCCGCCGGCAGCGGGCGCTTAGTTGTGCCTATCGCTCGCCAGCTTACGTTAAATTGACTTAAAATATAAATGAGATATAAGTTTTATCGCGTGCAATTATTCTGCTCGCTTTAATCTGAGGCCAAGGCCGTCATGGATAGCGTCAGCATTGATCAGGGACATCGCCCGTCAAGGGCGAAACCCGGATTCATGGAAACCATGTCCTATCTCACCTATCGCCTGCTCAGCAGCCTCCATCGTGCGGGCCTGCAGTTCATTATTCTGCTCGTTGTTGCGGTTTATCTGGTGGTGGTATTCAACCTGATCGCCGATACCAGCCGCAAGCCACGGGTGCTGCCGGACATGTTCAATTCGGTTGGCATGACGATCAACCATTCGCCATTTGATGCGAAGTGGCAGCGTGCCGCTGTACCCGGCCATAGCGCCGCGTGGACGGGCCTCACCACCAAGCTGCGCGCCATCAATGATCCGATGGAACGGCTGCGTTTTGTCCAGCAGGCCGTCAATCATGGCGTCGTCTATGGCGAGGATCGCGCGACGCACCGGGTCGATGACGCTTGGGCCAAGCCGGATGAGACCCTCGCATTACGCCGGGGGGATTGCGAAGATTTCGCGATCCTCAAGATGATGTTGCTCAACGCCGCCGGTGTGCCAATGTCCGACATGTATCTGACGGTCGGCTATGACATGCTCGCCCGCAGCGACCATGCTGTGCTGACGGTAAAGGCAGCCGGCGCGATGTGGACCCTCGATCAACGCACCGATGTGGTGCAGCGCGCCAATGCGGTGACCGAATTTCGTCCCGTGATGACCTTGAGCGAAAATAATAGCTGGCTCCACGGCACGATGCGGCAAGGCTCTAGCCTGACCGGCCTGCAAACCGCGGCGGCGGTCAAATGACCCCGATGTTGAATGAAATTGGCCAGTATTTTGGCGCAGCCGACCAGATGGCACATAACAGCGACTATCTGCTGTGGCTGTTCATCGCCTGGACGCTGGGCAAGATTCTGTTCTACATCTTCCCGATCCTCGACCTGTTGAGCGTCTATTACAGCGAACAAAATGCCGATCAGGGGCACATGCATTGGCGCGAACGCAGCCGCCGCATCACCATCTGGCTGCTGGTCCTGCCGCTCGTTGATGTGGTGGTGTATTTCTATATCGTGCTCTCAATCCTTGGTGACCTGCGGGGGATCAAGGAAACGCTCAAGCTGCGTAGCCAGATGTACGGCATCGGGGCAGGCATATTGAACGTCATTCTGATGAGCGAATTATACGATAGTATTTCCTTTTCCTCCGGCTTTTTCGGGGCGGAAAGCATGGGTATCCAGCTGATCTATGCCGTCGCGATCTTCGCCTGCTGGGCTGTGCTCGCTTATTATCACTTGTTGACGCTGTTCATGATCCGGCACGAGCTGATCTTCACGGCGCGGCTGCTCGGCGAACCGGAGCGGGCACTCGACCGAGTCGACTTCGCCTTCACCCGCGACATCGTGCAACGTATGCAAGCCTCTTCCGAAATCGATGAAAGTCTCCACGCCCCAGCCGATGACGCGTGGGAAGATGAAGAAATATTGCCCCAGCAGCATCGGGCACGTCGCCGCCGATCACGGCTCTAAGGCATTAAATAAAATATAAAATGCGATCAAGGCGATGATCTGCCTTTATGCGTTTGCGCCATTTTGGACGTGATTTGGCTCGAACGCGCTACTAGGCTGTGCCAAATGAGGGCATAGATACTCCCAGAAGATCACATAAAAAAGCGGGTTCGCAGCCATATGTGGGACACATCCCCTTCGCATCACGCCCCGGCCCTTTCGGGCGTCGATATTGATTGCCACGCCATGATGCAATCCGATGGCGTGAGCCAGCCGGTCCATCTCGTGAATGTCGCGCGGCATGCGGTGTTGCTGGACATCGCCGAGCCACCCGAGTTGGGCGCGATGGTCGCGATATCCTATGGGCCGACGACAATCAGCGGTCAGGTGGAATGGCGCCAGGGCGAGCGTTGCCTAATGGTTTCGCCCGATGAAATCAATGTGCCGGACATGATTGGTGGGCTGCTCGGGATCGGCGCTCAGGGTCGCATCATCGCCTGAGACGGACTATGCCGTTTGGCCTATACCCCCTGTCGTATGGACGGCACATTCTATAAAAAATATATAAACTCCTGCCTGCGTGAAATCATTTTGCAGCATGTCTGGAGTCGCCGCATGAGTACCGAAAACGCCATCGATATTCGCTTTCTCAAGAGCTATGGTAGCGAGCTGGCCCAACGGATGCGCAGCGCGCTCAACATCGCTGACGGCGTGATCAATTTACAAGAATGCCTCAAGGTCGCGAGCGACATCGAGCGGCTTGGCGAACATATGACCGCCGCCGCGCGCGAGGATGATGACATCAATGTGCTTGGCCTGCGTCACCAACTCAACATCAAGCACATGTCCGCCGCGCGCATCCTGTACCTGCTGATGAAGCGTCCCGACCTATTGCATAGCCAGCATGACCTTGCCGCCGAGCTTGGCTGTTCGGCCCGCAGCATTCCGGTCTACATGTCGCATCTGCGGCAAGCGCTCGGCAGCGTTGATCTGAAGGATATGATCCATGTCAGCTATCGCTCGGGCTATTATGTAACCGGCGAAAAAGTGGCCAAGCTGCGCGCCGCGCTCAGCAACACGCGGAACCCAGAGCTACAAGCCGCCTGACCCGCCTTCCCTTCGCGGATCAGGCCGACAGCGCCAAGACGTGATTGGCCGCAATATCGCCATAGCTGCGCGCCAGACCGATGGTGATCCCGCACCATAGGGTCAGGCGTTCCATCGCGCGCTCTTCGCCACCCCGCCCGATCATCAGATGCCCACCGGCTTGATGACCCGATGGTCTGTGATGAAAAATGACAATGGTCACACAAAACATTCCCCTGCCGGCTGTCAATCAAGGCGGAAGAGGGGTTGAACGGCTGGCGTGGTGGCGGGGAAGGCGATAAAGCACCGACCAGAACTTCCGGGAAAGATGACAGCGCCATGCCCATTATCGTCGATCGCAAAGAACGTCGGGAGATGGTCACCGCCATTGCCTTCGATCTGGTCGCCGAAATCGGCATCGACCATCTGACCTTCCGCCAAATCGCCGCCGCCGCTGGCTATAGCACCGCGATTGTATCGAACTATTTTCACAACAAGGGCGAGTTGCTGTTCAAAGTCTATGAGGTCGCCAACAGCCGTTCGCGTGATCGGCTGGAAGCGGCGTTCGAAGCCGGGCGACCGCTGCTCGACTGTTTCGAGACGCTGATGCCCATTTCCGAGGAAAGCCAGAAAAACTGGCGGGTTTGGCTGAGTTTCTGGGGCCGCGTCCATCTCGATCCACTCTATGCCGCCGAACGCAAGCGCGCGGCGCAGGACTCGCTGGCGCTGTATCGCAAGATGCTCGCCTTTCGCCATGGCGATGCCCAAGGCAATGGCACATTCGATCTCGACATGGCCGCCCATCGCCTGTTGGCGGTGGTGGCAGGCACCGCGTTGGAGGCGTGCTTCGACCCGGAAAGCTGGTCCCCGGAACGAATGCGCGCCGTGCTCGCCATCGAACTCGATGCGATCACCCAACCGGCGGCAGGCTGAAAGCCCCCCCCTCCAAAAGACCAGTGCGTGGCAGCCCCCAATCGGGTCAGAATGCGTTGACAGGCCTGATCGGGCTTTCATATGACAGTTGTCACATAAAGAGCCTGACCAGATGGGGATGCAATAGAGGTGGACCGGCACGCCAGTCCGTTTCTCGACGCGCAAAGATCATCCGCACACCTGATCTTTCAGGGACATCGGACGGTTTCCTCCGCTGCTTGTGCTCCGTCCTTTGCCCGGCCCACAACAATAGGAGAGTCCCATGATTCGGCACGTCGTGATGATCAAGTTCAAGCAGGACGCCCCTCAGGAAAAGATCGATCTCTTTCTGGAAGAGGTCAAAAAGCTGTCGCACCTGAACAAGGAAGTCCGCGATTACAGCCACGGCATGTGCGTCCGCGAACCGCGTTACCACAGCGGCGATTTCGATTTCGCCAACTGCTGCGACATCGACAATTATGAAGCGATGGAACGCTATATGTCGCACTGGTCCCATCTGCGCATGACCCCGTTCCTGCCGGACATTCTCGAAAACATGATCTCGTTCGACTGGGAAATCGACTATTACGGCCCGGCGTTCGACGCGGAAGCCGCCAAGGAAGAGGCGATCAAGGAAGCCAAGCGCGTCCTGCCGATCCACGACGACGCGACCAAGGCCTATGTCCCCGAACTGCGCGGCCGCACCAAGGCGCAGGCGCTTGAGATGCTCGCCAAGGTTGGGCTGGAACTCGGCGAAGTCGAAGAAATCATCGGCTCGGTCTGGGCACCGGATCGCATCATGTTCGTCAGCCCGGACGTGAACAGCGAAGTCGCCAAGGGCAGCAAGATCAATATCGGCATCACCGGCAACTGGCTGACCGGTCCCGCCGTCCCGGCTGAAAAGACCGCCTGGTAAGCTATCCGGACAAGAGGAACAGACAATGATTTTTGTTGCCGGGACCATGTCCCTTGCCCCCGAACATATCGATGCCTTTGAGCACGCCGTGCAGGCTATGGTCGGCGCGGTCCGTGAGGAAGACGGCTGCGTGCATTATTCCCTGCTCGTCGAAGACCGCGCCACCGGCCTCGTCAACGTGCTGGAGATGTGGGAGAGCGAGGAAAAGCTCAAAGCGCATCTCCAGACCGAGGCGACCCAGACGTTCTTTGGCCGCTTCGGCCCCTTGCTGACCGGCATGAACGCGCAGGTTTATGACGCGGTCAATCCGCGAGGCGTGCCGCTCTGATCGCCTGACCGGCGATCACCGGGACCAGATGATCTGTCGGACGGCAAGCTCCCAATCCCGCAATTGCGGGCTTGGGGGCGCGAGGCCGGAGCGCGCTGCATCTCAATTTGCGATACGGGTGGCAACGGCCTATTGTCGGCGGATGAAAACCAACCGCGCCCTTTCTCTCGCCCGCGCCCAAGAGGACCGGCAGCGTTGCCGTGACTGGCTGATCCCGCATATGAGTGACGGCAAGCCCAAGGTCTGCACCAAGGATCAATATCGCGAACTGGCGCGGCAGGAATTCAGCTTTGCCACCGCCGCGTTCAACGAGGCTTGGATATGGGCGATCGAGGACACCGGGCGGCAGGACTGGTATGAAGCCAAGGGCCGCGACAAGCCGCCCAAGGATTAGTCCCTCAGGCCGGTCAGAAGCTCATCTTCATCCCGGCCATCACTTCACCCGCGCCGGTCATGGCGGCGTTGGAGAGATTGGCACCACCCGATAGGCTGAAGCTCATCGCCTTGCCAACCGATACACGATAGGCCGCTTCGACCCGCGCCGGTTCACTGCCAAGCTGCGACAGCGGCACGAGATAGCGGGCGCTCTGCCTGCCAAGCCCATCGGTGGTCGGCACCAGATAATCCAGCCGGAGATTGCCCGAGATCGCGCGCGGGGGCACCACAAAGGCAAGGCCGAAATTGTCGCGAACCTGCCGACCGGCAAAGGCGATGCCATTCTTCCGCAGGCTCAATTCACCCGAAACCATATTGGCCGGGGTGAAACGCAGCCCGTCCGCGCCGGTGGCCATCCGCAAATGGGTCATTTCACCCGCCGCGACCAGTTCAAAACCGCCGATCAACCGGCTCGCCATCGCGCCAAAGTTGAACAGCCGGGTCGGCTTATCGAACGCCGAGATGTCGGACGCGAGGTTATAATAGCCGCCGGTCTGGTTGATCGCCGACACGTTGAAGCCCACGACCGTCCGGCTATCCGGGCGCGTCCAATAGCCGATGCCGATGCCGGTCTGGTGGCGATCGACCGGGTTCTTGCTAAAGGCAAAACGCGGGGTGAAGCCATCATCGGTCAACCGCAGCGCCAGCGGGCTTTCCGCCGGGCGCGCCTCGAACCCGCCGGTCGTCGTCGTGCCATAGACCATCAATCGGCTGTGATCCGACAATGGGATCAGCGCATTGGCGATCATCGACTTGTCGAGCAGGCCAGTGGAGGCAAAGAAGCTGAGCGGCTTCATCGTCGGGTCATAAGCGAAATCGGTGCGGGTGCTGCCCGCCCCGGTCATGCGGAGTTGGGCGGTGAAGCCCTTGAACGGCAGATCGACACCCATGCGGGTCGTGCGATCCAGCATCATCATGCTCGCCGAGGCATCTGCCGGCGATCCGAACATGGCAAAGCCCGTTGCGACCGGACGTTCCGCAAAGAATTGCTGCGCCCATTCATATTGTTCGCCTTGACCGAGCAAACGCCGACCGAGCATCTGACGCATGCCCAGCATATTGGTGCGCACCCGCAACGCGCCGGTTTCAGCGAGGCTGAAATCGCGCCCGAATTTGTCATAGACGGTGATCCCGCCCAATGCCGTGGGCAGCGCCGAGAAGGCGGGGCTGAGGCTCAACGTCGTGCCCGTCAGGGTGGTGGACCCGCCGCTGCTGGTCTGCATCACGACATTGCCTTGCGCCTGAAACGCCTTGGCGACATTGAGCAGGCCCCAACCGTAAACAGCATCAACCCCGACCGTGCCCTTGTCGGTGGCAGTGGTGAACAGAATTTGCGCGACCTTTTCAGGGGTCGTCTTCAGCGCAGGCCAGCGCGCTTCAAGCAGGGCCGCCGCGCCCGCCACGATCGGCGTCGCCATGCTCGTCCCGGACATATAGCCATAGCTGTTGTTCGGCAGGGTCGAATAGATATTCTCGCCCGGCGCGACGATGAAATGATTCTGCCATGTCTGGTCGCTCGCGCAGGTCGTCGCGCCAGTTGGTAACAGGCAACCGGTGCCGGGGCGGTTGGAGAAGGTGCTGATCGTGCCCGCCAGGTTGACGCTGCCAACCAAAATGGTCCGCCCCATGGCGGCAGATGCCGTGGCGGAATCGACCGCGACGGCCTCATTCGCCAAAATCGCACCATCATTGCCCGCCGCCTTGACATAGAGCATGGCCAAGGTCGGATCAGCCATTGTCCGGACCTCATCCGCCGTGAAGCAGAGCGCCGTCCCCGTGCAGCCGAAGCTCATGCTGGCAATCGTCGCGCCCCGCGTCCCGGCATTGCGCCACGCATCGATCAGCTTGGTCCCGCTCGCCACCCAGCCAAAGCTATCGAACACGCCGTAATTCACGACATTGGCCTTGATCGCCACGCCATATTTCGCGCCCGCGACACTGCCTGCCGTATGGGTGCCGTGCTTGTCATAGCCACTATACGTGCCGCCCGTCAGCTTGACGTTCGTGCAGCGCCCGGTGAGATCGGCATGACGACAATCGGTCAACCCATCGAGCACCGCCACCGTGACACCGCTACCGCCATTGGCGCTGGTCACATCGGTTGTCGTGAGGGCAATCAGGTTCCACTCATCCAGATTGAGATTGGTCGTCGTCGTGGTCGGCGGACGGCGCGCTGCCAATGCATGACCCGGCACCATCACAACGCCCGAAAGTGCCGTCGCCAGCATCAGGGGGATATAGCGCTTGTTGGCAGTAAACATGTGACGGTCCTCGGCTGACGGATTTTATCTTATGATATATTAAATACTAAATTTTCATTGTGCGACCTAGCAGCATTTCCACTTTTTGCGATGAAATCCTGTGCCAGTTTGGGGCGGTTCAGGCGCGGGGCCGGGTCACGACCTTGGCGTTAAACGCAATCGACACCCGTTCCGCATCTTCCTGGTTCGGATAGACCCAGTGTTGCAGATAGGACGGGAAGATCAGCATCATGCCACTGCGCGGGCGTAGCTGGAATTTGGACGAGAAGATCGGCGCTTCCAGATCGGCGGGCAAGCCGCGCACCTGCCGGTTCTCGATAAACTCGATCATCCCGCTGCTGTGCGATGACGCATCCGGCAGGCTGACATAATAGCAGCCCGACCAGAGATATTCGCCATGGGCATGGGGCGTGTTGAACGCCCCCTTGCCGTTGACATTGACCCAGCCCTCACCCTCCACATCATGCAGCGCCAGGTCGAACGCTGGGACGGTTTCGCGGATCAGCGCGATCAGCGTCGCGGTAATATGGGCGGCCAGCGTCCGAAACGGCGCTTCTGGACGGGCGAACAGGTCATTGCCCGAATGCCAGCCAAATTCATTGCTGACCTTTTGCCCCGGCTCGGTCTGGCGGCGTTCGGCGATTACCGCAAGCAGCGCCGCATTAAGGCGCGCCGCATCCGGTATGTCATAGCCACGCAGGGGCGAAGGGAACAAGGGGCGCGCAAATAGCTGCTTCACCGCTGATCCGTTCGTCCCCTGCACGCCGCGCGTCCGTTACTTGCCGAGGGCGTCGAGCAGCGGTTGCAGCCCGGCACCATATTTCCGCCAGCGTTCCACCGCCGTATTGTAGATCGGCTTGCGCACTTGCGCGACGCTGGCCGTCTTCACCGGACGGTCGGACTTGTGGAACTGGAGGCACGCCTCATTCCACGGCAGGCCCAAAAACTCGATCAGGTTGCGCGCCGACTGTTCGGTATCGCCGACGACATTTTCATAAACGATCGTGGTCATGACACCCGCTGGCAACACCTGGTTCCAGTGATCCATCAGATCGGCATATTGGCAATAATAGCGCCCAAGCTCGCCCAGATCATAGCTGTGGGGCATGTCGTCCTTGAACAGCTTGGTGAAGGCCGACAGGCACGTATCGACCGGATCGCGCCGGGTGTTGATGATCTTCGCATTCGGGAACAGCAGGTGGATCAGCCCGACGAAGAAATAATTGGTGAGCAGCTTGTCCGTCACGCGCGGCGCGGGGCCTGCATTGGACAGCAGTTCCTTCAAATAAGTATCGGCAACGATCCCGAACTGTGCAGGGGCCATAGCGCCCACCAGATCCGGATAACGCGGCATCGTCGGGAAACGATCACGCAGCAGCGCAATCGACCGGCTCAGATATTTGACCTCGCCCGCCCCATAAACGTCGGGATGGCTGGACAATATCTGTTCGACCAGCGTCGAACCCGAACGCGGCATGCCAACGATGAACACCGGGCGTTCGCTCGGATTGCCCCGGAAGGGACGATTGGCGAAAATCTCTGCCGGGAACGCCTTTTTGATATTGGCGAAAAAGTCGAAAGTTTCCGACTCATTATAGTTGAGCAGCGCACGCTTCATGCGGCCGCCCGTAATATAATGTTCCAGCGCGCGACCATGATCCTTGCGGTCGTCGAGCGCCTTGGCATAGGCAAAATGGAGCGGCAGCATCTGCGGCGCTTCGGCATCAGGCGATGCTTGTATCAGGCCTTCGACGCGGTTGAACAGCTCTTCTTCCTTCGAGAAATCGACCAGATCATGCAGATTGGCATAGGCACCTGACATCGACTCATTGAGTTCGATCGCCTTCAATATCTGTTCCCGCGCCTCATCAAGACGGCCCACCGACTTGAGCGCGACGCCATAGAAATTGCGGGCTTCGCAATGCTCCGGCTTCTCCTTGAGCGCGGCCTCAAGCACGGCAATGGCTTCCTCGTAGCGATCCGTCTCATGCAGGATATGGCCCAAGACGGTCAGCGCCTCGGCATGGTGCGGCTGATCCTCGATCACGATCCGGCACGCCCGTTCAGCCGCAGAATGATTGCTGCGGTTAAGCTGAATGCGGGCCGTCAGCACCAGCGCCGCCGGGTTGCGGGCATCAAGTTTGAGCGCCTCGCCCAGCACGCGCAGCGCATCAACCTCGCGGTTGTCGAACGCATAAAGTGCCGCCAGATTATTGTGCGCCTCGACATAGTTGGGCTTCTGCGAAATCGCCTTTTTAAGCGCGTGTTCCGCCTCTTCGATCTTGCCCTGATCGCGCAACAGGGTGGAAAGATTATTATATGCTTCGGGATAAAATTCCCGATACACCAGCGCATCCTGATAGGCGTTGATGGCGGCATCCCGATCACCCAGCGCCATCAGCGCATTGCCGAGATTATTATGCGCTTCGGCAAATTTCGGGTTGATCGCAATCGCCTGGCGATAGGCCGCCGCCGCATCCGCAAATTCCTTGCGGTCATAATGGATGATGCCGATATTATTATGAGCCGGCGCATTGCGGGGATCGAGTTCGATCGCCTTGCGGAATGCGGTGCGCGCATCGACATTGTTGCCGCGCTGGCGTTCGACCTCGCCCAGATTGGCGTGGAAGCTGGCAGCTTGCGGCGCGAGCTTGATCGCGCGCTTCAGCATCTGGACGGCTTCCTTGGTCTTGCCCTGCGCATTGAGCGCGACGCCGAGAATATTATGCGCATCCGCCTGATCGGGGTTCTGCTTCAGAATTTGGCGGCAGACCTCTTCGGCATGGGGATAACGCGCATCGGTATAGAGCTTGCCCGCCAGTTCGATGGCCTTATCGGGCGTTACCGCCACACGACCGTTCTGCGACTTTTGCTGCAGTTCGTTGATCATCGTTTTCGCGCTGGCTTCACTCATTGGATTATCCATCAATAGAGAATTTGGTGTCCGCAATCACAGGAAATACACCTCCCATGCGCGGAAGATAACTGAATTTTTCATCCCGCCTATCGCGATGTGCAGAACAGCTTGGCCGGTTCCGGACGATCGCTCACCGACAGCGGGGAAAATACGGCTTCAGGGAAAAAAAGGGGGAGCTGGCATAACCAACTCCCCCCAATTTCAGGGATCAGAACGATCCTTGGTTCACTTGAAGCGGGCGATCAGGGTGATGCCGCCGGAGTGGCTGTCAGCATCGCCGTTCAGGCGACCCTGATAGCCGATCTTGCCGACCACATTCTTGCCCAGTTCAGCCATGATGCCGACATCGACAATCGCGGCGTCACGCTTTTCGGCCTGCGACAGGACGTCGAAGTCGCTGCCCGGGGCGATGGCGAACTCGTTCATCACCGAAGCGTTGGTTCCGCCGAACTGGTGACGCCAGCCCAACTTCACTTCAGGCATGATCGAGCCCATCTTGCCGCCCCACTTCACGCCGAGCTGGCTTGCAACCCGATCCTGCGTGCCACCGAAAACATGAAGGTTTGCGGCAGACACACCGGTTTCGGTGAAGCTCTTCAGCTTGGTCGAAGCATATTCGAGACCAGCGTACGGGGTCAGGGTCGAGCTACCCATGTCGATCCGGTAACCCAGTTCGCCATTGAACGTGATGGCACGGGCGTCCGGCTTGCCGGTTGCGACACCGCTGATCGCGCTCAACTGAGCCGGGGTGGCCGCAGCCGGTACGCCATTGGCAGGCACCGTTTCGGTGCTGGCAATGTTGATACCGCGGCTGGAGTTGCCGGTCAGGTTGGAGAAGCTGGCCAAGGCCTTCACATAATAGGTGCCCGGATCATAGACCGCATAGACGCCCAGCTGATAACCATCCGACTTGATACGGCCCTTATTGCCGTTGAAGTTCAGATCGTTCTTCACATAAGCGCCGCTCACGCCCAGCACGAGATCCTTGCTGGTCGCGAAATCAACACCCAGCGCCATATAGTACTGGTTCGCCTTATAAGCCGACCCCAGAACGTCGCCGTCCTTCTTCACCTGACCATAGTTGATCTGGCCCCAGATGCGGGCGCCATCTTCGCGACGGCAAGCGAGCTTGGCATCAAGCGCGGTTGCCGGGCAATCGGTGACGCTGCCCATCAGGTTGGTGAAGCGACCAGCCAGACCAGTCATCGACTGGAGGTAGCTGGCATATTGCGAGCCCGACAGCTGATCCAGCGAGGCCTGATAGGTGGCCGTGTTCTGCGTGAACAGGGCACCGAGCAGGGTCGCGAAATCACCGGTCAGATTGGGGTTGTAGACACTTTCAATGCCGCCACCGACCGAAGACTGGTTGGTGGTCAGACCGCCCACCGCGCCAAAGGCGACACGGGTCACGGTAAGATCGACATTGTCATTGGCGTCATAAGTGACCGTCGGGGTCAACAGCGGCGTGGCGGTGTGCGTAATCACCGAACCGAAGGTGCCGGTCAGGGTGTCGGCATCGATCAGGTTATCGACCACGTAGCTGTTGCCATACAGGCCATTCCAGCTCGACGGACGAACCTCAAGGATGCTGCCCGAACCAAGGGTAACGGTATCGGCCACGACGAACGGCTGATCACCAGCGGTGAGAGCCAGAGCTGCCGGCGCCAGCGGCGGTGTCGAGTTCACCAACGGCATCTGGACGGCAAGCTTGCCACCCGTCGCCACGGTGAACGCTTCCACATTGGCGCCTGCCGGGCCGTCATTCCAAGTGTTGGAATTGCCGGTACCGGTGAAGGACACGGTCGCGTGCGGCTGGCTGACGAGATACAGCGTGCCGCCGTTGGCGATGGTCAGCGAGCCTTCCAGTTCGCCGCCCGGGTTCACCACGCCGTCGAACTTGGTTTCACCGTTGGAGACGGTGATCGCGTCGTCAGCCGACAGATCAATGTCACCGTAGATGAAGCCGTTCTTGCCGCCACCAGCCTTGAGCTGGATGTCGGCGGCGTTCGGCGCCAGGCTGGTGTCAATCGCCGTGCCGCGGGTGAAGGTCACGCCGCCGTCGGTGCTGACACGAGCCACGATGGAACCACCCTGGTTGATGAGGGTGAAGACATCGCCTTCCGCCGGGGTCACATCACCATCGGTGAAGGTGCGAACCGCGATACCGGTTGCCGATGCCGAAGCACCGGTAGCCACCGCACTGACATCGATCGAGCCGGTGTTGGTGACGGTCGCCGTGTTGACAGCCGAGTAGAAGTCGATGCCGGTCGCCACCGCACCGCTGAGCGCAACCGGCCCAAGGCCAGTTTCAGTCGAACCCAGTGCCTTCGCCTGAACGGTGAAGGTGCCCGAGTTGGTCACCGAACCACCGATCGTGTTGAGACCCGTCCAGTTGCCGGTGTCGCTGACGGTGACGCCCGTCCAGCTACCATAGTCAGCATAGACACCGAGACCCAGCGCATCCGCCGCCACGTCATTGGCTTCGGCCACTGCCTTGACCGTGAAGGTCTTGGCGTTGGTGAAGTCGATCACGACCGGGTCGCCTTGCACGATCACACCAGCCGCCGCTGCATCAGCGAAGCTGTTCGCACCGGTCGCCGTCGCATTCGCGTCGACGGTGAAGGTGCCGGTGGAGGTGTTGTCGAAGGTCGCAAGCACCGTGTCACCAAAGGTCGACTGGATGACACCGGTTGCCGAGGCGCGGGCATCAGCGAAGCTGCCCGAGGCATTGGCATTGGCATCAACGTTGATCGTCCCGGAGTTGGTCAGTTCAACGCTGGCGTCCGTGCCGCTTGCATATTGGCTGGCACCGTACTGGGCCGAGGCGCTTGCAAAGGCGTTGTAACCGGTCGCTGTCGCATCGACTGCGACGTTGATCGCACCCGAGTTGGTCAGATCGGCGGCTGCCGTGGCGCCATAAGCGTTCTGCGACACACCGCCGGCATAAGCCGAAGCGTAAGCCGAACCATAAGCGGTGGAACCGCCGACGGCGACTGCCGCTGCCGACACGTTGATCGTGTCGGCCGCCGTGTTGGTGAGCGAGGCAGTCGCCTCGCCGCCTTCAGTGCTGGCATATTGCCTGACACCATAACCGGCAGCATAAGCCGAGGCATCAAACGCCGAAGCGGTAGCTGCTGCATCAACCAGGATCGAGCCGGTGTTGTCGAGCGTCACGCTCGCCGTATCGAGACCCGAAGCAGACTGGTTCACGCCATAACCGACCGTCGCGCGGGCATCAGCCGAAGTCGAACCCGAGGCCGAAGCATCGGCGGTCAGTTCAATGGTGCCCGAGTTGGTCAGTTCTGCAGTCGCATCGGTGCCACCGACCGACTGATAAACCCCGTTGCCCGCATAGGCATTGGCATTGGCATCATAAGCCGAGGCGGTCGCCGCTACGGCAAGGCTGATCGAACCCGAATTGCCGACGGTCGCCAGCGCCGTAACGCCATTGACGATCTGCGAGACACCGTTGCCGACATTGCCGTTGGCGTAAGCGCTGAAGCCCGATGCCGAGGCATTGGCCGCAAGGTCGATCGTGCCGGAGTTGGTCAGATCCGCCGTGCCTTCCAGCGTGCCGCTGACGGTCTGGAAGACACCGTTACCCGCCCCCGCATTCGCACCGGCGAGATAGGCCGACGCGGTTGCCGAAGCCACCACGCTGATCGCGCCCGAGTTGTCGACAATGCCTTCGGCGCTTTCAGCCGTCACATTCTGGTGAACGCCGCCCGCCGCATAGGCCGTGGCATTGGCATAGCCGCTGCCATAAGCCTGAGCGACTGCCGTCACGTCGATCGAGTCCGGCGACGAGTTGGTCAGCGACGCCGAAGCGGTGCTGCCTTCGCCCGATGCCGTGGCACCCTGATAGACGCCATAATCGGCATCAGCGAGCGCACGACCAGCGACATTCAGGTCATAGCCGGTTGCCGACACGCCGTAACCGGCGGTGGCATCGACCAAGATCGAACCCGTGTTGGTGAGATCGGCCGTGGCCGAAGTTCCGCCCGCTGCCGACTGATAGACGCCATTGCCGATCGTCGCGATCGCATAGCCGCTATAGGCCGAGGCGCTGGCGCCGGCTGCCACGTCAATGGTGCCGGAGTTGGTGAGATCGGCCGTGGCCGTTCCACCGTTAGCCGACTGGCTGACGCCGCCGTCCGCCTGGGCGATGGCAATACCGCCATAAGCCGAAGCCGAAGCCGCCACATCAACGGTCACCGTGCCGCTGTTGGTCAGGGTTGCGCTCGAATTGGTCGCTTCCGACGCCGACTGGGCAATGCCAAAATCGGCGTTCGCCGCTGCATAGCCGGTCAGCACCGACACGCCTGCACCAACGGTCAGGTCAACCGAACCCGAGTTGGTCAGCGTGGCGCTTGCCAAGGTGCCGCCATCGACGCTCTGGTTGATGCCCTCACCAAGGCCGGCCGACGCAAGGCCGCGATAGCTCGAGTCGGCCGATGCATGGGCATCCAGCGAGACCGAACCGCTATTGGTCAGGGCGCCGGTGGCCGAAACACCTGCAACATTCTGGTGAATGCCGCCATCGGCCACACCTGCAATTGCATAGCCGCTATATGCCGACACGCTGGCATCGGCGCTGAGCGCGACGTTGCCAGAATTGGTCAACGCAGCCGACGCAACACCCGCAATGCCGCTGGTGTTCACGTTCTGCTCGATACCCACGCCTGCAAGCGCGTAGACCGTACCGCGCACAACGTCGCCACCGGCCGTCGCATCGACAGTCACGCTGCCGCTGTTGGTCAGCGTACCGGTCGCGGCGGTGACACCCGTCGCAGTCTGTGCGAGACCCGAACCGGCGAAGGCGATGTCATAACCGGTGACCATGGCCGCATTCGCAACCGCAGACACGTCAACCGTGCCTGAATTGGTCAGGCCTGCCGTGGCGGTCGAGCCGTTAACGGTCTGACCGATGCCGACTTGAGCACCGGCAATCGCGTTACCCCAATAAGCGGTACCCGAAGAATAAGCGGTGCCCGAAACAGCAGCGCTGGCGAGCACGTTCACCGCACCGCTGTTGTTGATGGTGCCCGAAGCCGTGAAGCCATTCACGCTCTGCACGGCGCCGCCGTCGGCATAGGCCGATGCCACCGCATAGCCCGTGCCGTCCGCCGTCGCGGCCGCCGAGACATCGATCGAGTCCAGCGAGGAGTTGGTCAGCGACGCCGAAGCCACGCCGGCTTCGCCGCTCGTGGTGGCGTTCTGGACAATGCCGTAACCGACATCAGCCCGTGCATTCACGAGATAACCGGTTGCAGCCGCATCACCGGCCACCGACACCGTGCCGCTGTTGGTGATGCTCGCGACAGCCGAAGTGTTGCCCGAGGCCGACTGATAAACGCCATTGCCGACATTGGCGACGGCATAAGCCGTGCCAACCGCATCCGCGGTCGCCGCAGCCGACACGTCGATGGTGCCGGAATTAATCACGCCGGCATCCGCCGTAGTGCCCGAAACCTGCTGGTTCACACCATAGCCAACATTGGCAACAGCGAACGCAGCTCCATATGCCGAGGCAGAAGCGGCGGCCGAAACGTTGATCGCGCCCGAATTGTCGACATCAGCAACTGCCGTGCCGCCATTCACGGTCTGATCAACACCACCCGCCGCATAAGCCGACGCGCCCGCATAAGCGGTGCCCGAGGCATTGGCGATTGCCGAGACGTCAATCGATTCCGGCGATGAGTTGGTCAGCGAGGCCGACGAACTGGTCGAACCCGATACATACTGGTCAACGCCGTTCTGGACGCCTGCGCCTGCAATCGCATTATAGCCGGTCGCCGACGCCGTCGCATCAACGCTCAGCGTGCCCGAATTGGTGAGGCTGACCGATGAATTGATGCCGCTTTCGATACCTTGAACGATGCCGTTACCAATGGTCGCACGCGCATAAGCGTCGTCGCCCAACCCGCTGTCCGCATCTGCAACCGCTTTCGCGCTGACCGAAATCAAACCGGAATTGTCGGCGGTGATCGTGGCGGTATCGCCATCGGCATATTGCACGATGCCGTTACCGACGCTGACGTCGACACCAGCATAGCTGCTGGCATTGGCCGAACCGAGCGCACTGATGTCAATCACGCCATCTGCGCTGTTGGTCAGGGAGACAGTCGCGCTTGCGCCTTCAAAGGTCGCGGACGCCGCCTGATAAATGCCGTTACCGATATGGGCATCGACATTGGAGGAACTGGCCGACGAAATCGCTTCAACATTGACGTCGATCGAACCCGAATTGGTCAGGGCAACCGATGCTTCATTGGCAGACGCCGTCTGGCTGATGCCGTTGCCGATATAGGCCCCGGCAACGCCATTGCTGGCCCACGACGACGATGACCCGGTGGTTGCGGAATCGACGGAGGCGGTGGCCTCAACGAGGATCGAACCCGAATTGGTCAGGGTCAAGACTTCATGGGTGCCGCTGCCCGACTGCTCAATGCCGTTACCGACGGCAGCATAGGCCGACGCAGTGGTGGCGCTGCCACCCGCATCGACGACCGCAAGCGCATCAACAATCAGCGTGCCGGTGTTGGTCAGGTTAATCGTCACATCATCAGGGGCTTCGGCATATTGGTCAACGCCGTTAACGATCTCGGCGCGCGCCGTCACGTCCGTGTCAGCCGTACCGAAAGCACTGGCGGTCGCATAGACCAGCGCAACGCCGTCGTTCACGATGGAAATCGTGGCATCGCCATCAACCGGCTCAAGTGCGCGCGCATATTGGATGATCGCACCAAAGTCAGCACCAGAGCCGACCTGCGTGTCCGTGCCGTAAATGCCGTCAACCACATAGGCGTTCGCCGATGTATCAAGCGGCGACACATCCACATCACCACCTTCGATCAGGTGCAGAAGGTCGATGGTGAGCAGCGAATTGACGTTCTGCGAGACGTGATAATCACGAGTGCCGCCATAATTCTGTGCATATGCTGGCATTGCGCTTCCGATGGCGATGACCGATGCACCTGCCGCCAGCAGCGTCGCGCGCTTTCCTGTGACCATATAAATTCCCCTGTTCCAATTTCATCAAGCGATTGAAAAATAACTATTTTTTTGTTGCGACCGCTCAGATGGCTTTTTACGGCTCATCATTTCTTAACATTGCAATCAATTTGGTGCAATTTATTAAATCCAAAATTTAACAAATAATTTCATGTTTCATATGGTTAGGGCGGCGTTCACAAATACCATAGCCCCCTCCCCTTGACCGCCAACGCGCCCGCCGGATACGAGCAACCAACTCCGATGATGTCGCGGCCCTGGCCGTGCCGGCAGTCACCGGGTCCGTATTCGCCTCGTGTTACACCCAGGAAGAACGCCCAGAATGAGCCAACCCCGCGTCACCATCGTGACCCCGACCTGGAACCGGGAGGCCTTTCTCCCTGCCATCCATGCCTGCGTTCAGCGTCAGAATTATGAAAATTTTGAATGGTTGGTCCATGATGACAGCGAACTGCCCTCGGCAGAGCTGGCCCATGCTTCATGGGATAAGTTGCGCTACATCCATTCACCCGAGCGCATGACGATTGGTGAAAAGCGCAATGCTCTTCTTGAGCAAGCGACCGGCGAGATCATCGTCAACTTCGATGATGACGACTATTACGGCCCCGATTATGTCAGCAACCGGGTGGCGGCGCTGATCGAATCAGAAAAGCCGCTCTCGATTTCAGCCGGTTTTTTCGCCTATCATCTCAATACCGGTCATTTTGGATATTATCGGCCTCACCATAAAAAGGGGATTGCCTTCCAATTCCATCGCGGTGGGGTCGAGATGGTCCAACTGGACAAGGTCAACATCCCCTTCATTCACCTGTGTTACGGCTGGTCCTATGTCTTCCGGCGGGAGCTGTGGGATCGGGTGCGGTTCGCGGACGTATCGATGTTTGAGGACCGCGCCTTTGTGCAAAAGGTCATGGAATTCGCGCCGGTGCATTTCTATGAATCACGCACCGTCGATGCCATTCATGCGATCCACAATCTGTCATCCAGCAACTGCTTCCCGCAGTTCATCATTCCCCCCTTCATGATGACGGCGAATTCGCCCCTGCCGGCGCAACATATCGGCTGGCTGGCCCAGATCGTCCAATCGCTCAACCAGAAGGGTTAAACCCGTGCCGCAAGCGACGCCCGGTCACCGCCCCGTTGAAACCAAAGGTCGGGAAAATGTCATCGTGCTGGTGCATGGTGGTGGTGGCAACGCGCATGAAATGCAGCCCTTTGCCGACGCGATACAGCCGCGCATGGAATGCATCGGCCTGACCCTGATCGGCCATGGCGGCCGCCCTATTCCCGCGGGCTATACGCTCGATGACATGGCGGATGACCTTGCCGCCAATATTCGCCGCACCGGGCTGAAACAGCCGTTTCTATTCGGCTATTGCGGCGGCGCGATTGCGGTACTCAACCTGCTGACGCGCTACCATGGCATCGCCAAGGGGGCCGTTTTGCTTGGCCCGCGTTATCGCTTCGACGAAGATGTGATCCGTCATTATACCCATTTGCTGTCGGAGGACTTTTTGCTGCGCCCCGGCTCCTTGCTCGCCAAGGGGTTCGAGGAAACGCAAGGCCCGCGCTGGATCGAAGTCGCGCGCAACCAGCGGCGGATGTTCGAGGCCCTGCGCGAACGGCCCGCCATTGATCAAAGCCGCCTTGCCGCCATCGACTGCCCGGTCATGGTGATCGGCCCAACCGACGACCCGCTCACCACCTTTGCCGAAGCCCAGGATCTGGTAAGGGCTATCCCGCGCGCCGAGCTATTGAAACTGAACGGCCCGGCCCATCCGCCGCAACTGTTGCCCTATCCGCAGATCGCCGATCATACAGTCCGGTTCTTCCAGTCGATCGGCTGAAGGCGCAGCCGTCGGCGGCGGGAACAAGGACTGCCCCCGCCGATCACGCGCTTATAAGTCTTAGCGGCGACCCGACAACTTACGCAGTTCGTCCGGCGAGAGCACGCCATCGCGGTTCACATCGCCCCGATCAAATTCGGCGAGCGGCCGGGTGCTATATTCGGCCAATGTCACCCTACCGTCTTTGTTCGCATCGAACCGCGCCATGGCCTTGGCGCCATCGGGTCGCGGTTGCTTGTCCGTCCCGTCATTCGCCAGAAACTCGGCACGACTGAGCTGCCCATCCTTGTTGGCGTCCATCGCATTGAACGTTGCTTCGCGCCGCTTGCGGATATCGGCGCGGATCTGCTGTTGACGGCTGGAGGCGCTGGCCGCGATTTCCACTTGGGTGACCATATTGTCCTTGTTGGTGTCGAGCGCCCGGAACTGTTTCTCCAACTCGGCGGCAAGCCCGGGCCGCGTCACCTGCCGCGCTACCGGCGGCACCGGTGGCTTGGCTGCGACCGGCGGTGCAACAGTCTGGCCGGATGTCTGGGGGAGCGCCGCCCATGCCGCGAGCGGCATCAGCGTCGCGATGGTGATGGCAATTCCGAAACCCGTCTTCACCTGTAACTTGGCCGACATGCATCTTCCCCAATGTTTAAAAACGCCTCATCATCGAGGCTGTGGACCAACCGCCCGAAAAGCTATGAACAATTCCTCGCTTGGATACCAGCCGAATTGATTCGAGCTAAGTATAATCAGCTATTCGCCCGCAGAAAATTCACTTTTTCTAATCTTCACTCTTGTCGCCCCAATCGGACTTCCCGCATAAGGTGGAGATGCGGATTATCACCGATCACCATCTGGCGCGTGCCGTCATTTCCTCCGACGGATTCAGCGCCTATTCGCTCGCCGACAGCTATCGCGCATTAGGGCAGCATCTCGGCCATGATTTTGGGCCGGTCATCTCGCTATTCGACCGGCTGCCGACCTTCCTCGACGGCGAAGCCCATCGCGAGGCGCGCCGGGCCCTCGCCCACAGCATGAGCCGTAACAAAGCAGAACAGGTCGATGCGGCCCGCAATTTTCTCACGACCTTTGGTGCAACCAAGTTGCAACCCGGCAGTTGTTTCGATCTGCTGGAGGATCTGGCCCAACCCTTATATCGCGCGATCAGCAGCGCGGGCAGCCCCTCCGCCTGGCTGGCGACAGAGGGTTTTGATCTGGTGGAAGATCTCGCCTTACTGTTTTCCCCCGCGACATCGCTCAAGAAGCGGTTCGGTATCAACCGCAGGCTGGCCGATTTCACCAGCCGCCATGGCACAACGGCAAGTCATGAACTCGGCCTGCTGATGCTCGGCATCCGCCCCTTAACCGGCAGTTTGGCGCTCTCCCTATATGATGTTCTTGCCCAACATCCGGATGCACCCCTATCCGCCATGGTCTGGCCCGCCCGACTGGCGCACAGCGCGCTATCCTATGTCGACCGGATCTGCGAGCGCCCCACCATCATCAACGAGGAACATTTCGAACCCGGCGAGCATATCCGCTGCGTCATCCAATCACCGGACTGGAGTGCGGAACAACGACAGGCGGTGATGTTCGGCGCGGGTGCGCACGCCTGCCTCGGGCGTCCGCTATCCGATCTGGTCTGGACCATGAGCGCCGCATGTTTTGCCGCCCATGATCATGGCGTCGCGGTGGAACCGCTCCGGATGCGGCATGATAGTGACCCGTTCGATCTACCTGCGCGCACGATGGTGACGATCCTCGCATGAACAGCGTCACCTCAACGCTCGACATGCTCGATGCAGCCTATGATCAGCCCATGGCGGCTGAGGATGCGCGCCAATTGCTGTTCATCTGCACGACACCGCGCAGTGGATCGCACCGGCTGTGCCGCGCGCTCTATGATCTGGGGCTGGGGGTGGCGGAAGAATATTTTCACCCCAATGCCATGGCGCAATTGGCCGCACGCTGGGCCATTCCGGGCGAACCGGGGTCGCCGCAACGGTTCGACGCCTATTGGCAGCGCGTCCAACAACAACGCAACCGCAACGGCATTGTCGCGGTATCGCTGTTCGGTTATCAGGCCCCTCTCCTCACCCGCCTGCTCCGGCCGACTGATCGACCGGTCTTCCTGCATCTCCATCGCCTAAGCGCTGCCGATCAGATTGCCAGCCTGATCGCCCTTTATCAGACGAAAATGCCCTATGAAAATGACCAGCAGGTGCCGCTTATCCCCGACATTGCTGAGATATCGCCGCGTTCCATCCGCATCCTCCACAAATGGCTGCGGATGCAGAATGACAAATGGCGTCAGTTCCTCGCCGACAAGCCCCATCTGTCCGTGACCAGTGAAGAACTTTTCAGTCACCCGGAGGCACTGCTGGCGCGCGTGGCGGCACATGGTCAATGGCCCGTGCCGCACGACCGCGTCGCCCAAGTCACAGCCGAGGTAACATACTCACAGGCCTATTCGGTCAATGCCGACATCAAGCGCCAACTCATGGCCGAACATGCGGCGGTCTTTGCGGCAATCGCCGGTGAGGGCCAAGATGGAGTTTAAACACGGCCGTCAACAGTCCCCGGCGATGCTTGATGAGTTCAAGCGACTGCTGGCCCAGGATGCGTGGCCCATGCGGCAGGCACTCGTCCTGGCCGATGAGCTGGTGTCGCACGCCCATCCCGCAGCCGAGCGCGTTATCAACCAGTTGAAACAGGCCCGCCACCCTAATGCGGTCGCCCTTGCGCATCGTTTAGACCAATGCCAACATCGGCTCCGCCAATATTTTCAACTCGAAAAAATCGGCCCCGACCTGCTTGATCTGACCTATCGCCAGAACGGCTATGTGTTCTTTCGGAACCAGCAGCCGAGCCGCAAGCTGCTGGTGATCTTCTCCACCATGTTCAACAATTTTTACCTGTCCAACCTCGCCATGTTCCAATTGGTGCGCGGTCTGGGATGTCATGTGCTGCTGCTGAAAGACGCAAGCCTTGCCAACTATCATCGCGGGGTCGATGGATTTGCCACCGACATGCCGGGCATTGCCGACCGGCTCCGCGTCATCGCGTCGGAGACCGGGGTGGACCACATTTCGCTCACTGGCTTTTCGAGCGGCGGCTATGCGGCCATGCTGACCTCGCTACTATTGCCGGGCAGCAACTATCTCGGCTTTTCACATCCCACCGACCTGAGCGCGGGATCACCCCGGCCACCGGGCCAGTTCTTCACCCCGGATGTCATGGCGCAACTTGATCCGCGCTGGCTGCTCGACCTTCGCCCCCGGCTTGAACAAGCCGACCCGACCGGCCGCCGCATCCTCGTTTATGGCGACCAATCCGTGCAGGATAGCCTGCATGCCGATCATCTAAACGGCGTGGCGGGGATCGAACTCATCTGTCTGCAGGGGACCGGTCACAACACGATCCAGAGCCTGATGGCGGACGGCCGTCTGGTCGACCTCTTCAGCCGGCTTGTCGCTGATCGATAAGCGCGGCAAGCCCGATCAGCGTCGTGCCCGGTGCCAAATCCTCCACCGCGATCTCGACACCGCAACGTTCATCAACCAGCATCAACAATTCCAGCACCGACAGGCTATCAAGGCCAATCTGCTGCAAAGACGCAACGGCGGGATCATGCTTCGCATCGAAAGGCTGACCGATTTCGGCAAGCAATTCGTGGAGCAGGGCGATGGTAAGGCTGTTCTTGTCGGTCATCATGGCACCGAGGTTAAGCCACTTGCCCTATAGAGGCAACCAATCTCAGGCCGCCGCATAGGCTCGCAACAGCGCGGCAGCCAGTTGATCGGTGCCGTGAACCTGCCGCCAGCGCCGCGAAATCTGGAAGGCCGCTTGCGCATAGCGGGCGAAATCGCGGTGCGCGGCCAACACGGCGTCAAAAATCGCATCCTCGGTGCATTCCATGAACAGCGTGCCTATGCCATATTCTTCGACAATGCGCCCGGGTAAGGTCGAAAACGGCCCGACGACCGGCACCCCACTCGCCGCACTTTCCATCAATATGCCCGATCCGTGCACATCATAGCCCGCGATGTCATAGGGCATCACGACCAGATCGCACTTGCCGATTTCAGCGGCGAGATCGTCAACATAGCCGAGAACCGACAGTTTCGGATGATCAACGGGTGGCAGCTTCCCGCCGCTGTCATGCACCACGACTTCATAACCGGCGCGCAGCATGCGGTTGATCAAACCGTTGAGGCAGTTCGCGCCTTTTTCCTGCCGTTGATGGCCGAAAATACCAATCCGGCCAAGCGTGGTCCTGACGGCCGGAATGGGTGCGCCATCTGCCGGGTAGGGGAAGAGCGGGAATATCTTATTCGGCACGATCGGCATGAAACGGTGGCGCAATTCCCGCTCAATCGTACCCAGCACATGTCGCACGCCCCGCGTGCGCGCTTCGACCAGCGCATGGCGCCACAACATGGCTCCTGTCGTGCGCTGGCTGACGCCCGGATCGGCATGGACACACCCCACGACCACCGCCTCGCCCGCCACCTCCGCACAGGCATGTAGCTGCGCCGGGACGATCGTTGGCCAGATCCACATGTCGGCAGATGGCAGCTGCCGCAAGTCTGCCTGCAAGAGGCGCGACTGGCCGGTATAGGCGATGAGTTCGCCAGCAAAATCGTCTACGCTGTCGGGGATGAGATAGGGCGTAGCCCGGAACAACCGGCTCGCGCCGCCCAACTCTTGCAAGGTCCGCATCACCCGATCGGATGCCTGCGCATGGCCATAGACATACACGTCATGCCCCGCCACCAGCAACCCTCTCGCAATCCGCCGATCCATATCGAAATGATGACCGGAAATATCAGTCAGGCCGGGATCGAGAATATGGATTTTCATCAAATGCGCCTCTTGCCCTGCAGAATATTCGTCCGACGCGTGCACTTCGGGCCGGAGACGTCGAGAGCCCCTGATTGAAGTTGAATCATAAGGATAGGAGGGCCGCTTGTCCACGCCGTAGCCCCTACTGCATCGCCCGAGGACTGCTTTACAAGCGCAGGGGAGCCGCCGTCACAGCGCGAGCTTAGCGTTCGCCCCCTACCAGCTTGGCAATCGCCTCGGCCCGGGTGCGTACACCAAGGACGCGATAAATGGCGGCCAGGTGGATTTTCACCGTCCCCTCGGCAACGTTCAGGGCACGCGCAATTTCCTTGGAACTCTTGCCGAATAGCAGCTGGTTGAGCACGTCTGCCTGCCGCGTGGTCAGATTTTCCAGCCCGGCTGGCTTGTGCTTTGGCTTCGGCGAGGCTGCCACACCGCCCCGGGTCAACTGGCTTGGCACATAGGAGCCGCCATCAAGGATCAATTCGAGCCCCTTCACCAACTCGGCCGTCGGCAAGCCCTTGGGCAAATATCCATCGACGCCGACCGCAAGGCAACCGACAACGTCGTCGCGATCGACCGATCCGGAGATCACCGCGATGCGCGCATCGGGCAGGGCATCGACCAGCGCCGCCAGTGATTCCGGCCCGTCCGTATCCGGCAGATTGAGATCGACCAACAGCAAGTCGATTGCCGGACCCTCGACAATACGCTCCAGCCCGCTCGCCAGACTATCGGCCTCGGCGACCCCACCGATCCCCAGCACATCAACCAACAACCCGCGTATCGCATGACGCACAAGCTCATGGTCATCAATCAACAGGGCACGGACGTGCGAACGGTCCATTCAATATGACTCCGACATTTTTCCGCTGCAACGAACCCGGACCGTGATCTTGCCGCGTCCCCAGCGCAACTGGAACGTCCCCATAAAAGCATGCCAATCAAGGATATGCGCCCAGTGGGAAATTTGATATTTTTTTAATTAATATGATATTCTCACGTTGTCCACTTCGTTCGGAATAACGCATTTTTGCGGCGGCATGATCGACCCAATCGTCACCCGCAGATCATATCATTTTAATGAATTGTTCGCCCGATCGTCTCGTTGCACAACGCCGAGCCATGGTCCCATGGCTATCACCTGAAGGAGAAAATCCCCATCGAATTTGTGGCGGCACGATGACGCATGGACGCATACCGGCGACAGCCGATGGGCTGCCGCCTGACCGGAACCTCGCAGAGAAGCTGGTGCGTTATGGGTTGGATCAATGCGGTAGGAGGTGCGCTTTCATGGTGTGATAAGCGTCTGCCTGGATGCGATAGCCGAGCGACGAGACATTTTCGATGAACTTCGGATGTCCAGC
>CAIJLZ010000006.1 GCA_903821605.1 uncultured Sphingomonadales bacterium
CTAGCTCTCGCCAGGACAGCCACTGCAATCGCAGACTACGGCGCAAAGTGACCCCAATGGTGACGCGGGATGGAGCAGCCCGGTAGCTCGTCAGGCTCATAACCTGAAGGTCGTAGGTTCAAATCCTACTCCCGCAACCAATATCATCCAATCTAATCAAAGACTTAACGCAAGCTCCCCTCGGGGAGCTTTTTGCGTTTCTAGCCCACCGTAAGCACTGTGGAAGCAAGAGGGGGCAAAACTCCTCGTAACTTAGCTGGATGTGCGACCCGCACGATCACGCACCGCTACCGACCTTCTGGGCGATACGGTGGCGCCCGATCTTCATCCCAATCAAAATCGAAGGTGTCGTTGGGGTATCGATGTGGCTTAAATCCGCGCCCATCATCGGGGCCGAAAAGGCGCTTGTCAGATAAACGGCTCTCTAGCTTTAGCGCACGCGACCAAGCCTTATCCTCCCTTTCCTAACCCAATCATGCAGTTGACTCCGGTTAGTCGGGCTGACAAGCGGGCGTTGAGGTCAGGATTTAATAAATGGAGTGGTAAATCATGAGCGTGATGACGAATGCAACAGCGCTGGCTGCACTATGTGCGTCATCAATCGCTTTGGCGGCTCCAGATATAGACCCCGTAGCACCTGCTAAAGCAGGGCTGACAGCGGCTCCTATTGCTGAAAGTACAACTGAAAACGCCATGCTTCGTGCAGGCACACCGGTTGCTCTGAGGCTTCTAGAGGAGGTCACCACGAAGCATAAGGCAGTTCGTGTTGGGCAACGGTTCACGCTCGAAGTCGCGGATGCGGTCGTAGTGAATAGTGTGCAGGTCATACCCGCCGGAACTCCCGCTTGGGCTGAAGTCACAGGGGTTCGCAATAAGGGAATGTGGGGCAAATCCGGCAAGCTAGACGCCCGCCTTCTTTACCTGCGCGTGAACGGCCGCCAAATCCGCCTGACGGGATCCTTTGACGACAAAGGTGTAACTGGCACGGCTGGCGTTGTTGGGGCCGTGGCGTTCATCCCTATCGCGGGGTTTTTCACAACTGGGACTAGCGCAACCTTTCCGAAGGGCGGAGCTATAAGCGGCTTTATTGATGAAGACGTCGAGCTGGCCTTCAAACAGTCTGAACCAGCTCCTTTGCAGGTCACTGCTGCAGCGTCACCAGTCCAAATATCGGCGGCTGCATCTCCGGAGGTGGCATCGCCTAAAGACGCCGCCGCGCCGAAACCAAAGAATTGAAGAGCGTGAGAGTGCACTTCAGGCTTTCCACTTGCCAAAGACATCTTTTGCTCGCTCTGGCGCTATGCGTTTGCACGCCGGCAGCGGCCGACCCATCACCTGTTTCTGCTGCGGTGGCAGCTAACAGCACTATCTTAATACCAGCAGGCACGCTGGTGGCTCTTCGTATCGATCAAAATCTATCGTCTAAGAGTGCCAAGCGAGGCGACAAGTTCTCAATTTCACTGGCGAACGATCTTTGGGTTGAAAACCGTATCGTTGTGCCCGTTGGCACTAAGGGCCTTGGAGAAGTTGTTCACGCCTCGGGGAAAGGCTTCGGAGGCCGTGCAGGCGAATTGATCGTGACGGCCCGCTACCTTGAGCATGGCGGGCGCCAGATCCGCTTGGGCCATTTCAGGTTGTCTGCCGCAGGATCTAACAACGCGACAGCCGCTCTTCTAGCGACGGCCGCAGCCCCAATTGTAGGCGTATTTGTCACTGGCACGAGCGCGTATATTGGCTTGGGCCAGTTGGCTCAGGCGAGGCTCGCGGAGGACTTTCCTCTAACAGTCGAGCCAAGCTCAAACACGGCAGCTAGAACCGTTGCCAATCAAGGAGAAAATAAATGAGAAAATTGTCGCAATCTCTCTTAGTTGCAGCGGCAGTTGGGGTGGCAGCATTCACCGTCACATCTACAGCGATGGCTGCGTCAGGCGGCCAAGCCCCGGACGTGCTACCTGCGCCTCCGGCTGGGCATGGGCAGATAGTTTTCTGGCGTCCAGGCACTATCGTCGGGGCGGCCCTCGGATGCGGCGTAAACCTTGGCACTGAGCGCATCAGTGCACTTGGACGTGGTAAATACTTTATGTTGAACCTCGCGCCTGGTGCATACGAGTTCAATGCGAAGAGCGAAGCCAAGGACACCCTCAACCTTGAGGTAGAAACTGGTGAAGTGTATTTCGTGAAGTGCACTATTCGCATGGGAATCATGGCCGGCCGCCCTAACCTTGCTCCCTCAAATCTTGCTGAGTTCGCGGCGAAGAAGGCAGATCTCAAGTATGTTGACGCCGATGACGTTGGTCCCCGGGTTGCCCAAGATCCAAGCGTAGCGGTTGTCGCGAGCGCTTCCCAACAGCCTGCTCCGGCGATCGCTGATGCCACGCCAGAAGTAGTAAAGTAAGCCCTTAGCGTTAGAACGTCCCGGACCTACACGCTTAACGTGCCTAGTTGGTCCGGGGCTTTGATTTTCGGTAACAGCCAAATCGCATTTCTAACTGCTGCTTACAACGCAAACGGAACCTACTCGTTCACCAGTTTTACCATTCGACCCCAAATTTCGCCATGCACGGGTCGAGATCGCTGCCTGGTTCGAGGATTACAACCGGGAGAGGCCGCACTCGTCACTTGGCTAAGCAACCCCGGCGGCGTTCGTCGCCGAACTGGATAAGCAATGGCCTGCTTCGCTAAGCCCTACGGGCTCCGCTACGCAGCCCATTGCTTCAACCGCGCTGATGCGCAAAACAACCGCCCGGCTCTAATCCCCGCTAGCGGAAAGCTGGGGGTCACGTCAGTCTAACCCGCGGCGCGGTGGAATTCCTATGGCCTGCCTGGCCCCGTGGGGCTTAGGGTGGTGAGCGTAAGCCTCGGCCATTCGGTTCAGCCGCGCCAGAACTTCATCGGGGAACGGTGCAGAGCGGCGGGTCGTCATGTCGACATGGAGAGACATGTATTCACCGAAAGCCACGCGGCAAGGCGGGGTTCCGTCGCCCGCACTGACCCACAGCTCATGGATGTGGTGGATACGCTTGGCATCGTGGGCATAAAGCCAGCAGCGAACCTCGATCTGATCGCCCAGCATCAACTCGTTCTCGAAGCTTATCCGAAATTCGCGCTGAAAGATAGAAAAAGCCCGCTTCTCGATGTAGTCCGCTTCCATGAGAAACTCACGAAAGAATGGCCATGTCGCGTCGTGGAACAGTTGTGGATAGATCAGCGAATTCATATGACCGTTGGCGTCGATCCATTCGGGTAATACCTTGCCACGCCAGCCGATGAACGGAACAGTAAATGCGCCCCCAATAGTTTCTCTCATATGTCTGCCAAACTCCCTTTCATGGTCCATCCGAACTTCCGAAAGACGTAGATTAAAAGCAATTGAGGCGCTGGAATGCGCAAGATTTCATCAAAACACGCGCAATCCGTCCAAGGTGTGGATTTCCGCGTCGAGCTGCCGCAGCAGTGGAAGGCTTCGAACCACATTGCCACTAAGTTCGTTCGCCGGACGGTGGCACAACTGAAGTGCCGCCTCCGCCATGGCTTCGATAGGTTCGAGATGATCACGCTCATCCCAGTTGCCGACGGAAAGAGCGCCCTCGCTGGCAACCGCGCCGACAGGTGCAAGGGAATTCACTGCAATCCTCTCCCGCGACAATTCCACCGCCCAACCTGCCGTCAGACGGTCAAGCGCCGCTTTTGAAGTGCCGTAGAGGGTGGCATGGCTGTCACGGTTAAAATTGACGTAGCGATCGTTCTCATCCCACGGTGCAGCGGGCGGAGCATCTGCCGTTGCACTTGAGATGTTAAGAATCCAGCCTTCGCCCAGTTTGCGCATGTGTGGCAGTGCCTGTTGCGACAGTTCCTGCGGGGCAAAGAGATTCATCTGGAACGCAAGTTGAACCTGACGCGGCTCCGCCTCCCAAATCGGTATGAAGCGCGACCAGGCGGCGTTGTTCACTAAGATATCGAGCTTGCCAAAATGGGCGACAGTTTCCGTAACGATCCGCGCCCGATCGACAGGGTCTGCCAGATCAGACTGGATCATCAGGCACTGCCCCCCCGCTGTGCGGATCGTATCGGCAGTTTCTTTCAGTGAGCCGGAAAGGCGTCCTCCCGGCTCTGCCGTGCGGGCGACGATAGCCACTTTGGCACCTTCTGCGGCAAATCGGCGGGCAATAGCTGCCCCGATGCCCCGGCTGGCCCCTGTAACAATAGCAACGCGCCCTGCTAGAAGATTGGATAAGCTCATAACCTCGCCACACGCCTCTTATCTATCTATCAATTACGTAATCAGGCCGCCCCTTGTGCCGGAGGTGTGGTGGCGCCCTTCCACTCGGCGTAGAACTGGTAGTACCAGCGCCTCAGCTCGCCGATCGGACCGTCGCCCTCGCAGATTAGGGCTTGCTCCACGAAGCGCTGACGATCCCAGATCACCTTGTCTTGGTCGAACTGCTTCAGAATGTCCTTAATCAGGGCCTTCGCAAGATTGCCGAGCGGGCCATTTGCCTGGTCTTTAGGCTGGGTGAAGGCAAAGCGGACACGCAGCTTGTTGTTCTCCACCGGGGTCATGCCGACCACCAGCAGCGTTTCCGAGATGCCGGCAAAGCGGCTGAACGTCTGGCCGGGGCCATTGTTGCCATTGGTGATCGTGCCGTCCACCTGACCCCGCGGCGTGCCAAGTTTTGCTTCGACCAGGCCGGTGCGGCGGTGCCCTTCGTAGGCGATCCGGGCGTCAGGATAGGTGGCGGTGCCGTGAACATACTTGAAATGAGCAAGGTCCGCCGCATTTTCTGCCAGGAACTGGAGCGGAGCTTCCACGATCCAATCGTAGCGGTCGAAAGCCGTCCAGTCGGGATCGGTCGCTTCTGGATAGTGATCCAGGTCCCACGCAGGGGCGGCATCCTCGGGGTGATACCAGAACCACACGAAGTTGTTCGCTTCCTGCACGTGCCACGTGCGGGTGCACTTGCGCTTGACCTGCGGTGGGATCGCCTTGGAGTATGGGATGTCCTTCACCACGCCTTCTTCGCCGTCATAGCGCCAGGCGTGGAACGGACATTCCAGCAGATTGCCGCTTACCTTACCGCCATGGCCCATGTGTGCGCCAAGGTGCTTGCAGTAAGCGTCCATGATCCGCACTTTGCCGTCCTCGCCACGCCAGATCGCAAGATCGCGCGCGAAATAACGTAATGGCTTCACTTCGCCCACAGCGATTTCATCTGAATAGCAGACCACGAACCAGCCGAAGGGGAAGGGTAGGCGATCCAGGCCGCGCTCTTCAGGGGCGGGCTGATTTTCAACCGGAGCGGTGCGCCATTGCTTAAGCTCGTCGCCCTTCATCGCATCGAGAATCTGCCACACGGCGACAGGCGGCGTACGACCATCATGCACGGCTTCGGACATTGCTTCTACCCCTTCTGCAAACTCGGCTAATCCCCGAGTCACGACGTAATTGTCGAGAACTGCTGTCGCAGGTGGCACAATCGTAGACTTGAGTCTACGATTTTTAGCTTTCATGCTTCGATGGAGAGGCCTGTGCAAATCAGGTTAGCGGCCGACGCCAGTTGGATAGCGATGGGATAGTCCTTATTTATCCGCCATTTATGGATGATAACCAGATACGTTCCGAGCAGGATTTCCCCCAATGTCTCAGCATCTTTGCGCTGCTCAGGACCAGCGGCGAGACTGGTGAAGGCAAGGTGCAAACGAAGCATGCGTTCCTCACCTGGCAACTCATTCCAGCCTTGCTCCAGAATCGCAACAATTGGCTTTAACACTCCCTCACGGGATTGTAGATGCCCGCCATTCTCAGCAAAGAAGCCTGTAATCCGCTTAATAACAGATCGCTCGCTCGCGGCGTACTTTTCGATTTCCTGCAACAAATCGGCGTCCATCAGTTCGACGATAGTCGTTACAATTGTGTTTTTGTTGGGAAAGTGTTTGAAGAGAGTTGCGCGCGCGATGCCTGCTTGTTCGGCAATACGGTCCATCGTGGTGTCGGCAATGCCAGTTGAAGCAAAGCTTTCCATAGCAGCGCGGACGATAGCCCCACGGATGCGCAATCGATTTTTCTCTCGTACTGACAGTGTCATAGTTTTTAAGGACTACACAAAAAATTAAGAGATTCATATCAACGCTATCAATTAGAGACGTGCGTGCGCGTTGATTTCGGATTTGAGATTTCGGACAAGTTAGCGACCCTTCCAGTTAGGTCGCCGCTTCTCCAGAAATGCCCGTGGTCCTTCGGACGCGTCTTCGCTTTCGCTCACGAGACTACTCAGTTCATTCGATAGCGAACGCAGGTCGTTCACCGAGAGGTCATATGCCTGACGAGCAATCGAAAGACTGGCCGTGACGGACAGAGGCGCGTTGGCAGCGATATTATCCGCCAGGGCGCGGGCGGTGGCGAGCAATTGTCTCGCGTCCACGATGCGGTTTACAAGGCCGAAAGCCTCTGCTCGCTTGGCATTCAGCGGCTCGCCCGTTGCAAGGAGTTCTAGCGCAATCGCACGTGGCAAGGCCCGCGGCAGCCGGAAAGCCCCCCCTGCGCCAGCAAGAATTCCCCGTTTGACCTCGGGCAAACCGAAGTAGGAACCAGGCGTGGTTAAGATCATGTCACAGGCGAGCGCGATTTCAAATGCGCCGCCAACGGCAGGCCCGTCCACGGCTGCGATCCAGGGCTTTTCGCGCTTGGCATCGATAAAGCCCGCAAAACCACCGTCCGCGGTCATGAGGCTGCGTCCTCCGGTTCGGGCAATTTCGGCCAGGTCCGCGCCGGCGCTAAAAATGCCCGCAGTCGACGATGCGAGAATCGCCACTCGGATGTCCCGGTCCTGCTCGACCTGAGTGACGGCCCAACCCAGCGCCTCGGCCATCGCGGCACTGATCGCATTGCGCTTTTCGGGCCGATTGAACTGTAAGACTGCAACGTGGTCGGACACATCGAACAGGACTTCGTGCCCAATTGCAGGAGGCTGTGTCACGCTGGTTCTCCAGAAGGTCTGGACCGCGCCAGTTCGCGTGCGCGTAGTGCCCGCTTGTCAATTTTGCCTAGCCCATTGCGGGGCAGCGGCTGCTGCTCGAAAACTATTTCGGATGGCACCTTATAGCTGGCGATATGATCGCCGACATGTACCTTGATCTGGGCCTCAGACGGCTCACATCCCGGTTGCGTTATCACCAGCGCGACGAGCCGCTCTCCAAGGCGATCGTCGGGCATGCCGATGGCTGCGGCCTCGACGATGTCAGGGTGTTGGTTCAATACGCGCTCGACCTCGGCACAATAGATGTTCTCGCCGCTCGAGATTACCATGTCAGTCTTGCGGTCCACGATAGTGATGTAGCTGTCGGCGTCGATACTGCCGATGTCTCCGGTACGAAGCCAGCCTTCGGCATCGAGCGCCTTGCCTCCGCTTGCCGGTTGCCCCCAATAGCCCGCCATGACCATGGGGCCGCGCACCCATATTTCGCCAGTCTCGCCGATCGCCTGATCTTCGCCTGCGTCGTTTACGATCCGGATTTCAGCGAGCGGATGGACCCTGCCCGACGCTTCAGGACGCACGCTGTATTCAGCGCCCATGGCCATGCTGATCGCTCCGCACGTCTCGGTCATGCCATACCCGCCGCCGACGATTGCGCGCGGAAATGCGGCCTTCACCGCCTTGAGCAAGTTGGGTGGTGTTGCCTGTCCCCCAAAACCGAGCGACTGCAAGGACGACATATCGCGACGTTCGCGCTCCTGATTGTGTATCAGGTCGCGTAGGGCAGTTGGCGGCCCACTGAACGCATTGATCTGCTCCGCCTCGACCAGACGCAACGCTTCCCCAGCGTCCCATCGGGGTATGATGACGATCTTTCCGCCGCGCGCCAGCGTCGAGAGGAAAATGGCATGGAGGCCGCTGACGTGGAACAGCGGCACCACTAGCAATGACGTGTATTGCGGGTATTGCGTGGTGCCTCCACCGGCTTCGAGTTTGTGATCACGCATTAGCCTGTGCAGATATTCAGCCGCCACATGCTGCGACATGAGTAGCGATGTCAGGACGGCGCGATGCGTCAGGATCGTTCCCTTGGGGCGTCCAGTCGTTCCGGAGGTAAACAGGATGCACGCCGGCGCGTCGGGATCTTCCATCCGGACCGGCACGAGGGCATCGGAGTTCCCGTGAAGCGCGGACCGAAAGCCTTGACTGTCCGATTCGACGATGATGCCTGTAAATCCGGCTTCGCGAAGCAGCTTGGCCCGACGTTCGTCGGCCACCACCAGTGCACTGTCGATGTCTTCGATGCAGAATCGCATCTCATCGCCCGTGCCACGGCTGTTGATAAGCGCCGGTATCGCGCCAAGCGAAGAGGCGGCAATGAAAGCCTGCATCCACTCGGCACTATTGCGCATGGCGATCGACACCCGATCGCCCGCGCGAATGCCGAAGTCCTGATGCATCTGCGTTGCCATCGCCCCGGCCAGAGCGCGCATTTCCGCGTACGTGACACGGCGATCGCCCTCCACGACAAAGTCGTTGTCCGCATGGCTGGCCATGGCCTCGAAAAGCGACGCGATCGTGCCGGTCGCGCGCGCGAAGACTTTCATCGGCACGCCGCGAACCTCCACCCGGGTGATCTCGAAAGGCGCTCCGGCGCCAGTGAGATCATCGCCGGCTTCAGCCGAGGTCAAAGGGTTCTGCAGGTGCATTGTTCCTCCCACAAAGGTCCGGCCTATAGGTAACCGGTTATGCGACGCCTGTGAGCAAGCGCCGCGGGTTCTGATCGAAAATCACATCGAGATCTTCGTCGGTGACGCCCCTCTCGCGCAGCTTGTCCGAAAACTCGGTGACGACATAGCTCAATGGCCTGTTGCCCGAGAGGAACTCTGCCGGAGTCATGCTCACACCCGGCGGCATCGCGAAAGGGAGTCGCGGCGATTTGAGGGTGCAGATGCAGTCCTGCGAGAGGCACAGCTGCCGCGTATAGCCGGCGGCAACCAGGGCGGCCACATAGTCAGCGCGCCGGTCGTCAGGTGCCAGGATGTCGTATCCCACACGATCGATGGCAACGAAAGTCCCGCGGTCCGCCAGCCGCGCGATTTCCTCCCAGCTGGACTGCTCGTCCTGGTGTCCGATCATGACTCTGGTCAGGTCGGCGCCGTTTTCGGCAAAGATCGCCTGCTGCACCTCGCCATGCCGGCTATGTTCAGTATGGGTGATGATCGCGCATTGCGCTTCCCGCTGGGCCATCGCGGCGGCAGTCAGGACCTTGCGTTCGAGGGGAGTGATTTGTGCGCCTGTCGCCGCCTTGATGATGCCGGGGCGGAGACCGGTATTGCCCACGCCGTTTTCCAGTTCGTGCAAATAGAGTTCGGCGATCTCCTCCTCGCTCCGCACGCGCCAGTACTGAGGAATTCCGGAGTCCTCGAAAAACAGGCCGGTGGCGAACACGACACGCACGCCCGACCGTTCGGAAACCTCGGCATAGAGTTCGGGGTCGCGGCCCATTTCGATGGCGCAGGGATCCACAATGGTGCCTACGCCGTGAGTCTTCAGCTCCTGCAGCTTATCGACGGCAATCGCGACGATTTCCCGACGGTCCGGCCGACTGTTCGGATCGAGCTCCTCGCCCGGCAGGCCGATGACGATATGTTCATGGACAAGCGTTCGCCCAAGTTCCTCCGCGGCGATCGGTCCCGTGACGGTCATGACCTGCATCGTTCTTCTCTCCCACTGTACCTCAACCATTCAAGGTCCGGTACTCTAATGCTGGCATCGCACAGGGACGTGCTGCGTGCGACCATCAAGTAGCGCTTCCGACATTGCATCTCCCCTAGGCCCAAATGCCGCCAATCCCGAATCGCCACGTAATAATCTAGAACTGCAGTAGCAGGTGGCAAATTGGCAGACCGAAGTCTACGAAATCCTCAGTGTCTGATCTGAAATTTGTCCGTCGTCAGAACATTTGGCGCAGATCGCGGGTAGACATGGCCGAGATCTCTGGAGCTCCCCCGGTTAGAAAGGATTACGCGGGGGAGGGCGCTCGGTTTCTTGGCTAACTATATAATTGATCCGAGGCACCTAAATGCCCCTTTTTTAAGCAGGTAGTGACCAAATAGTGAGGGCTGTGACTCCCGAGGCTGTAGTTGATCTTCCCCCTTCTGAGTGGTCCAAAATATCTGTTATTTTGGACCACTCAGAAGGGGGAAGATCAAGAGTTGGTGCAGTATCACGTTTACGATATCCCCTCGTCGGAAGCGACTTTTGGGCATCGATGGGGGTTACTCGAGCAGGCCGTTCGGGATGCGCCAAAAGAAATGGTCCACTTGGTCCCAACTTACCAATCGGCAGATCAGGATCACTACGATGCGCTACACGGCGGCTGCCAGCACTGGCCTGGCTGGGATTTTGGGGCCGTCGACCAGCGCGCCATAATCACCTGACTGGCATTGGCATGCCACGTCAGGCGTGTCGACAGCCCAGCCTTGCCGATACGCCCAGTTTCAATACGCGCGTCCATCGGCGCGCAGCCAGTCCACATGTCGGCCGGCCTGCTGGACTTAGAACTAGAGCCTCGCTGCAGTGGGCCACATCGCTGGGGCTTCTATGCCGCCATCGCCCGGTCCAGCACATCGGTAATAGAGTCCGCCGCAATCATGGCCGGCTCTGCGGCAAGGTGGGCGTAGCGCGCCGTGGTCTGCACCTGTGTATGGCCCAGCAATTTCCCGATGATGGGCAGCGAGTGTCCGGCCGCGATCGCAGTTGAGGCGAAAGTGTGCCGTAGATCGTGGATGCGGACCTCCGGAATTCCTGCCCGTGCCCGGGCGCGCTGCCAGAAGGGTTGCAGATCCGTTAAGCGCTGACCTGGTATTATCCCGGTAATGACCCAAGGGTTGCCGGGCAGGCGAGGGGCATTCTCCAACAGCTCACAGGCCGGGCGTCCGAGGAACACCTTCTTCGCCCCCGACTTGGAGTCAGGCAGGTTAAGGGTGCGGGCTTCGAGATCCACATAGTCCCAATGCAAGGTTATGATCTCGCTCAGGCGGCATCCGGTGTAGATGAGCAGTCGTATCGCGAGGATGGCCGAAGGCATCTCCCGACCTTCCTGCTCAATCTCCCGCAGCACATCCCCAAGATGCTTGATCTCGTCTAGGGTCAGGAACCGCTCGCGTTTCACCTCGGGGTACTTCTGGATCAAACGGCGCGGGTTGCTCCCATCAGGGCGCAGACCCCACAGCTCGGCAAGATTGAACATCTTTGAGATGATCTCGAGGCAGCGATTGGCCTCATAGGGAATGTGCCGCAGGTCATGATGGAATTTGGTGACGTCGGCACGGGTGATTTCCGTGACCAGCATTTTCCCCAGTTTGGGGAGGATGAATTTGGCGAGGGAGCGCCGGTATCCCTTGGCCGTGCTCTCCTTGACCCGCAACGAGATATGTTGCAGGTCAAACCGTTCAGCGAGATCCTCGACCAATAGCGCCGTGCGCTTGGCCTCCCGATCGGCTGCGGGGTCTTTGCCATTTCGGGCATCAGCAAGGATGGCGAGCGCCCGGCTGCGTGCCTGTTCGGTGGTGAGGATGGTGCTGGGGCCGAGCGAGATCCGGCGAGATCGCCGCCCAGCGCGATACTGGACGATGTATTGCCGGCGCCCTGACGGTAGCACCCGCAGGCCAAGGCCCGGGATGTCCTCATCCCAGATGTAATATTCCTTGTCCCTTCGGGCGGCCGCTTCGACCGCGCGTTTGGTTATCTTGGTCATGTCCGTGTCACTTCTGTCGATCGGATTTGTGACCGCGGCTGGCCGGTTGCACCCAGGTGGTTGGCGTCCCACCTCGATGCGACCGGTCTTGCCTCGGCTGACACAACGGGTGCTGATCAGTGCCTGAGAAGTCAACGAACATATTGAAAAGAAGTAACAAAAGGAAAATTGGCGCAATCAAGCGTATGAGGCGAGAGAGCCCAAAGGGTGGCAATGGCCCAGCCCGGGGGTCTTAGCTCGAATCGCTGACTGCATTCCGGCCATCTTCGCCGAACGGGCCGTAAGCACTGTGGAAGCAAGAGGAGGCAAAAGAGGGCAAATGCCGACGCAATCGTGCGGGGGAGGGGCCTGCTAGACATTCGTCCATCTGTCGGTAATGTCGCACTTATGTCGGCTGCATCGCGCTATATCTAAGTCACTGAAAATGCATCTCATAACCTGAAGGTCGTAGGTTCAAATCCTACTCCCGCAACCAACAACACCAAACACCGTCAAACACACCACAATAGCTCCCCAAGGGGAGCTTTTGGCGTTTCTAACGCCTGCCAGACAGCGCAGCAGACCAATAACGACAAAAACGCCGGCAAGATTGACAATCCTGCTCTGCGCCGTGATCAACAAGGGCATGACCGCTGTAATCACTTGCCCAATGCAGAGCCGCGCAGACTGGCTTGAGGCGCTCCTCGCTATCTGTGCGCCAGTGCTGGAATATGGTGCCGCTGGGACGCTCAAAAAAGCGATGCCGGTCGAGGCGCCGATTAATCCCGAGCAGCGCCGCCCTTTCTCTCATCTGGAGGCATGTGGGCGGACGCTGGCGGGGCTGGCGCCGTGGCTGGAACTCGCCGGGCTGGAAGGCCGGGAGGCGGAACTACAGGACGCGGCGCGTCAACAGGCGCGGCAACTGATCGCGTCGATCACCGATCCCGCATCGCCGGATTATCTGAATTTCAGCCAAGGCCTACAGCCCGTCGTCGACGCCGCCTATCTGGCGCAGGCGATCATGCGCGCGCCGCATGTTTTGTGGAATGGCCTGTCGAACGATGTCAAAGCCAATGTCCTGCGGGCCTTTGGCGCAACCCGCAGGATCAAGCCGTGGCGTAACAACTGGTTGCTCTTTTCAGCGATGATCGAGGCTTTTTTCTGTGCGGTCGGCGCTGATTTCGACCGGATGCGTATCGACTATGCGATCCACCAGATGGAGCAATGGTATGTCGGCGATGGCTTCTATAGTGACGGCGATACGTTCCATTTCGATTATTATAATTCTTATGTGATCCACCCGTTCCTGCTCGATATCCTGCGGGTCACGCAGCGCGAGCGCCATTGGGTCGAGCTTTACCCCCCAGCGCTTGTCCGGGCGCAGCGTTATGCGGTGGTGCTGGAACGGATGATTTCCCCCGAAGGCGCGATGCCGATGGTCGGACGTTCGCTCAGCTATCGGTGCGGCAATCTCCATGCGCTGGCTCATCTCGCGCTGCTCAAGCTGTTGCCGGATACATTGCCGCCGGGTCAGGTCCGTGAGGCCATCGCCGCCGTCGCCTTCAGAAGCCTGTCCGCCCCGCGGACGCTGGATGCCGAAGGCTGGCTGGCCGTCGGCTTTTTCGGCCAGCAGCCCAGCCTTGCCGAACATTATATTTCGACGGGCAGCTTATATATGTGCACGCTGGCGTTCATGCCCTTGGGCTTGTCCGCCGATGATCCGTTCTGGCAAGGCCCGGGCGTGCCCACAACCAGTGAGCGGATTTACGGGGGTGTTGATATGTCGGCCGATCACGCCTTGCGGGAATGATCGGCTTAGCCCTTGCCGAAATAGATCCGGTTGAGGCCGTCGATCCGGAATGGTCGGCCATTTAACAGACCGTCGAGCGTTGCATAGCCGCCGGTTCGGATCGGCCCTTGTTGTGCGATGCGATGCGCTGACAGGTCGGCGTTCAGCCGCACCATGACCCGATATGCCTCCGACGGGTCTTCACCTTGACGGATCACTTCGTGCATTTTTTCCTGATCGCTATTCTCGATCGCGGGCTTGGCGGGGGCGGGTAGTCGGACGATAGGCCAGCCCATCACGGCCATGCGCTTAATGAGGTCCATATCCTGCATGCCCATCGGCAGCAGCCCTTCATCATAGCCGCCAATCTGGAAAAACAACGCACGGGGCAGGCCAATGCGACCGCAGGAGCCATCTTTCCATGCCCCGGTGAATTGGTGGCATGGCCGCTGTTGTTGGTGCGCGTGGCGGATGTGACGCAGATCGTCCGCCGTCATAAAATTATCGGCATCAAGCCCGAACAGATAGTCGCCCGTCGACATGCGATGGGCGACGTTTTTGGCGATCGGGCAACTCCAGCTCACGGGGCTTGTAACTTGCACGAAGCGGAGTTTGTTTTGCTCAATCGCGGCTTTGAAATGGGTCCAAATCCATTCGGAGAGACCGTCATTCGAGCCATAATCGACAAGAACAATTTCGCTATCATCTTCAAGGTACGAGAGATTTTGGCCAAGGGTCTCGCGAACCTGCCACAGTCTATTTTTGCTCGTGATACAAAAGCTGATATTTTTCATGAGCCGACCGATGTTGAGCGTAAAATAATAACCGGCAGTATGGCCGGGTGTAAAGCCTACACATTTTTTGATGTAGGCATATACTGATTATTGCGCGCTTCGAGCGACCTTAGGGCTGGCCGCATGGGGCGGGTATGAATTATTTAGCTGTCGGACTTTCCGAATGTTTTCCGCGTAATTCATCAATTTCAGCTTCGCGCCGCTTGAGATAATAAGCGCGCATCGCGGCATAGGGATTGTCGCTCGACTGGATCTTGCGCAATTCGTCATCCATTTCGCTGCGCTCATCCAGTGCGCTGACGCTTCCGGTTGCGAGTTGATAGGTTGGCTGGTTGAACGGGCTGCCGATGGTGGCGGGCAGCATCATCAGGTCGATGGTGCGTCCGATCATGTCGCGCACCGTGGTCGATCCAATCAGCGGCAGGAAGAGATATGGGCCGGGTTTTACATGATAATAGCCCAGCGTGTCGGCCAGCCCGTTGGAACGGCGGCGCAGATGGAGTGGACGCTTGCTCGCCACATCGATCAAACCGACGATGCCAATGGTGGAATTGACGGCGAAGCGCACGACCGTGGTGGCCGCTTTGGCGGGCTTAAGCTGCAACAGGAAGTTCACGAACACGATCGGTTCGTTCAAATTGTTGATGAAATTGTGCACGCCGCTGCGTACCGGCTTCGGCAGGGTGCGCTTATAGCTGCGCGCCACCGGGCCAATGATCGCCTTGTCGACCGTTTGTATGGCCTCGAATGACACGGCGTTGACGGTTTCCAGCGGATCGCCCGGGGTCGCGGTGCGGGCGTTGACGATGATGTCCTTGTCATCAATGCGCGCGGCGGGCGGGGTTGCATTCGGCGTGCTTATCGCGGGGGCCGGAGCCGGGGGTGTCACATTTTCCGGTGCGACGAGCGGCGTTGGCGCGGCGGGATCGGCGCTTGGCGCGGCTATCGGGGCGGCGGCGTCACCGGCGATCGCTGGAACATCCGCTGACGCGCCAGCCAGCAACAGGGCAAGAGTAACGGAAGTGACGGTCAAAAATCTGCCTTTCTACGCATCTGCCTGCACCGGCTGCGGCTTGTCCATGCGGCTATGATCGGGAAATTGTCAATTGATCCCCGGTGCTGTGACGCTACGGATCCGCCATCGCCGCAGTTTATGAGGGCGTGTTATTGTTGCATTTGGTTGTTGAAATCGCCTTGGCTCGTTAATGCTGCCCTCGAACTGAGGTCTGCCGCTGGTGGTGACGTCAGGTTAGAGGCGTTGCGATGTTCGCCGCGTGGAGGAGTAGATAAATTCACATGGGGTCTTTGCGAGTCGCGCTGTTTTCCGGCAATTATAATATGGTGCGCGACGGTGCGAACCGGGCGTTAAATCGCCTTGGCGGTCATATTCTGGCGAGCGGCGGCGCGCTCCGGGTCTATTCTCCGACCATTTCCACCCCGGCGTTTGAGCCGACGGGAGATCTGATTTCAGTTCCCTCCATCGCCTTTCCCGGACGCCCCGAATATCGGCTGGCACGCAGTTTGCCGGATCGGTTGAAGCAGGACATCCGGCAATTTCAGCCTGATCTCATCCATGTGTCGGCCCCTGATCCGCTTGGCTTTTCGGCCCAGCATTTCGCGCGCGAACTGGGCATCCCGGTGGTGGCAAGCCTGCACACGCGGTTCGAGACCTATCTTCAGCATTATGGGCTTGGTTTTGTGCACCGCTTGCTGTTGCGCAAGCTTGATCAATTTTATGATCGCGCCGACCTTGTGCTTGTCCCGACAGAGCCGATCCGGCAGGAATTCGCAGCGCGTGGATTTAAACGGTCGATGGTCGTCTGGGGGCGCGGGATCGACAGTAGCTGTTTTCATGCGGACTTCCGCGACACTGGTTTCCGCCAAAGCTTCGGCTATCGCGCGGACGAGATCGTGCCATTGTTTTTCGGCCGACTGGTGCGTGAAAAGGGTGTGTTTCAATTTGCCGAGGTGATCGCGCGCTTGCGGCAGGCGGGCCTGGTGTGCCGACCCATGATCATCGGCGATGGGCCGGAACGGGACAAGCTGGCGCGGTTGATGCCGAACGTCAATTTTCTCGGCCATCTTTCGGGTGAGGCATTGGGCCGGGCGGTTGCCAGTGCCGATATTCTCATCAACCCAAGCCAGTCGGAAGCCTTTGGCAATGTCAATCTGGAGGCCATGGCATCGGGGCTGGCGGTCGTATCCGCCGATGTGCCAAGCGCCAGCCAGTTGATCGATCATGGCCGCAACGGCTTGCTGGTCGCGCCCGATGATATTGACGCTTATGTGGCGGCGGTGTTGCGGCTGGTAAACGACGCGGCATTGTCGAAAGCGGTTCGCGGCGCGGCGGCGCAAGCGGGCGGGCAGCATTGCTGGCCAGATGTGTTGGATGTCGTGCTCAATGCCTATCGCATGGTGTTGGGCCGCTCATGATCCGCACCGGGTGGGCTTTTTACGGTGCATGACGAATGGGCTGGCAATGCGCCGCACATCGGCTAGTCTGATCCTCCATAACAAGGAGAGAGTAACATGTTCGTGAAATTCGTCAGCGCGGACCGCGTGGAAACAGCGATCAATGCCTCCCAGGTGACGTTTATCTCCTCGGTCACGGACGGTACGCGTATCCGTTTCGGCGAAGGCCGCAGCGTTACCGTGGTTGAGCCGATGGACGAAGTCATCTCGCGGCTCAACGAAACTCGGCAACTGCCCACGACCTGATCGCGACTGGCGACCGGTCAGCTTATATTGCTGACTGGTCGCTCGCCGCATCCAGCAGCGCGATCTGCGCCGGGGTTAACGACAGTCGCATCGCGGCGAGCAGGTCTGCGACCTGTCGGGCGTTGGTGGCGCTCACGATTGGGGCGAGAATCGCCGGGCGGCTGTTGAGCCACGCGAGCGCGACTTGCGCGCAATTGGTGCCGGTTTCGGCCGCAACCTGATCAAGCGCGGCCAGCACGCCCATCCCCAGTGGGGTGAGATAGGGGCGCACTTCTTCGGCACGGGCATGGCCGGCAAGATCGGCTTCGCTGCGATATTTGCCTGACAAGAAGCCGCTGGCCAACGCCCAGAACGGGGTCACCGCAATGTCATGGGTAACGCAATAATCCTGTAACGGTCCCTCGAAGGCCGGGCGCGCCATCAGATTGTAGAGCGGTTGCAGCAGATCATAACGGGCAATGCCCGCGGCATCGGTCATGGCGCGGGCCTCGGCCAGTCGGGCTGCATCATAATGGGAGGCGCCAAGGGCGCGCACCTTGCCCGCCTTGACGAGCGCGCCAAAGGCTTCGACCGTCTCTTCAAGCGGGGTGCCCATATCGTCGAGATGCGCGAAATAGATATCGACATAGTCGGTTTGGAGGCGCCGGAGCGAGCCATCGATCCCGGCCATGATCGCCCGGCGCGAAAGCCCGCCGAGGTCCCCCGCCGCGCGGCCGACCTTGGTCGCGATCATCAATTTGTCGCGGCTTTGGCGCGAGGCGATCCATTCGCCGATCAGCGTTTCTGACTCGCCGCCCTGAAGGCCGGGTATCCACGATGAATACATGTCGGCGGTATCGATCAGCCTACCGCCGCCCGCGACATAGGCATCAAGCACGGCAAAGGTCGCGTCGCGGTTGGCTGTCCAGCCGAACACATTGCCACCCAGCATCATCGGCGGCGCCTTCAGCCCCGATCGTCCCAGTGCGCGTTCTGCCGTCATCGCCAACATCCCCTTAGATCATCGCTGCCATGCCGGGGGGTGCAGGCCCGGTCGCCATCCGCAACCTAATCACTGCCCCGGCATGGGCAAGCTGGCAGGATGGCAGGTGCGGGGGGTCAGGGTAGCAGCAGCGTGGATCCGGTGGTGCGCCTTGCTTCCAGATCGCGATGCGCCTGCGCCACGGCCTCAAGCGGGTAACGCTGGCCGATGGTGACGCTCAGCTTGCCCGAGCGCAACATGTCGAACAGCCGTGCGCTGCCCGCCTGCCGTTCTGCGGGCGCGCCGTAATAATCATAAAGCGTGGGGCGGGTGACGAACAGCGAGCCATGCGCCGCCAACTGGCCAAGCGCGACGCCGGTGACGGGCGCGCTCGCATTGCCATAGCTGATGATCAGCCCGCACCGCGCTGTGGCGGCGAGTGAGGCTTCCCATGTCGCCATGCCGACCCCATCGAAAACCACCCGGACCCCTGCGCCGCCGGTAATGTCGCGCACCCGTGTGGCAAGGTCTTCGCTATCGGTCACGATCACATGATCGGCCCCCGCCCGGGTGGCGATGGCTGCCTTGTCGGGATGTCCGACGGCACCGATCACGATTGCTCCCACGGCCTTCAACCATTGCACCAGCAACTGGCCGACCCCGCCCGCAGCCGCATGGACCAGTACCGGCCAGCCAGCCTCGACCTTGCCGCATCGCTCGACAAGAAATTCGGCGGTGCAGCCTTTGAGCATGATCGCCGCGACCGTTTCATCATCAATATCATCGGGGACATGAAAGAGTTGCGCCGCTGGCAGATTGCGATGGGTGGCATAGGCCCCCATCGCGGGGCCAAGTGTGGCGACCCGGTCGCCCGGCGCAAATCCGGTGACGGCGCTGCCGACCTGTTCAATCACGCCTGCGCCTTCGACGCCCAGGCCCATGGGTAGCGGGAAGGGATAGATGCCGCGCCGGTGATAGGTGTCGATGAAATTCAACCCGACCGCCGTGGTGCGGATGCGCACTTCGTCGGGGGCAGGGGCGGGAAGCACGTCTTCGACCCAATGGATCATTTCCGGGCCGCCATATTGATCGATCTGGGCCATGCGGGCGGTGATACTGGTCATTCGACGCCTTCCTGTGTGCGCAATTTTGTGTTCGCGGCGAAAATAGACCCGAATTCGGATCGCGAGGCAAGGGGGCGGCGTGAGGCCCTATCGCGCATCGCCTTGGCGGTTGACGCGGCGGCTCCAAGCCGGGAGAAGCAAGACGATGAAACAGGGTGTGCGCTTCTTATATTTGATCGGGGGTGGCCTTGCGGTCATGCTGGGCGTGATCGGGATTTTCCTACCCCTGTTGCCGACGGTGCCGTTCCTCATTCTCGCGGCCTTCTGCTTTGCGCGGAGCCATCCAGCGTTTGAGCAGCGGTTGCTCGATCATCCGCATTTCGGGGAAGCCATCCGCACATGGCGCGCGCGCGGGGCCATCAGCCGCAAGGCCAAGCGCGCGGCAAGCTTTGCTTTTGCCATCAGCCTTGCCCTTGCGTTGTGGCTCACGCCGATGCCTTGGCCCTTGGTCTCGGCGGCGGCCATTCTCGCGACCGCTAGCTGGATCTGGGCCCGGCCCGAAATTTAGGCGGCGCGGATAGCCTCGACAGCATCAGGAGCGGGGGCTAGGCTTTCCATAGGATTGGCTATTTCCGGAATGTGTAACCGTGCAGACCATCGCGACGTTGACCATGAATCCGACTATCGACGGGGCGTGCGAGGCTGAGAAGATTTTTCCCACCCACAAGATCCGCACCCAAGGCGACCGTTATGATCCGGGCGGCGGCGGGATCAATGCCGCCCGTGTGCTGGCACGGTTGGGATGCGGCGCGACGGCTTATTATCTGGCGGGCGGGGCGACGGGGTCGGTACTTGATCATCTGCTCGATAGTTGCGGTGTCGCGCGGTGCCGGATCGATATTGCTGGCCATACCCGTGTCGCGCATTCGGTGTATGAACGTTCGACCGGGCAGGAATATCGCTTCGTGCCGGAAGGCCCATTGGTGAGTGAGGGCGAATGGCGGGCGGTGCTGGATCGGTTGGCGCATCTCGATGTTGCCTGGCTAGTGGCAAGTGGATCTTTGCCGCGCGGCGTGCCCGATGATTTTTATGCGCAGGTCGGTGCCATTGCGGCGGCCAAGGGGGCGAAGCTGATCCTCGATAGCTCGGGACCGGCGCTGGCGGCGGCACTCGCGGCGGGTGGGGTGTTTCTGGTCAAGCCAAGCGCGGGTGAATTTGAGCAATTGGTCGGGCGGCGCCTCACTACCCCTGCGGAGATTGGCGCAGCGGCGATGGAGTTGGTGCAGGCCGGGCAGGCGGCGCATATCGCGGTTACCATGGGGCATCTTGGCGCGGTGCTGGCCGATCAATCGGGCTGGTCGCATCTGCCTGCCATGCCGGTCGAGGCGAAGAGTGCGGTGGGGGCGGGGGACAGCTTCCTTGCCGGGATGACCTGTGCCTTTGCGCGCGGCTGGGCCCCGGCGCGTGCCTTTCGTTACGGCATGGCGGCGGGTACGGCGGCAGTGCTGACACCGGGCACTGATCTGTGTCACAAGGTCGATATCGAACGCCTGTTCGCCGAGATTGAAGAGAGGGGCTGACAGCATGACGTCAACGCCGGAAGTGATTTTCCATGGGGCGGCCGGAACGGTCACCGGGTCCTGCACCGAGCTGCGCTGTGGTGATCAGCGTATCCTGATCGACTGCGGCCTGTTTCAAGGCTCGCGCACGCTGGAGACGCTGAACCGCGAGCCGTTCGATTTTGACCTGTCGGCGATTTCGGCGGTGGTGCTGACACACGCGCATATTGATCATAGCGGGCTTTTGCCCAAGCTGGTGGCCGCAGGTTTTACCGGGCCGATCTGGTGCACGGCGGCGACGCGTGACCTGCTCTATTACATGCTGCCGGATGCGGGCCGAATTCAGGAATTCGAGGCGGAACGCCGCAACCGCCGCGCCGACCGCGCGGATGAAACGCCGTTCGAACCGATCTATACCGAGGCCGATGCGCTGAGCGCCTATGAACAGGCGCACGCGGTCGATATGGAACATTGGTTTGAGGCCGCCCCGGGCATTCGTGTGCGCTTGTGGAATGCAGGCCATATCCTTGGCTCGGTGTCGGCCGAAATTGACGCGGGTGGTGTGCGGCTGCTCTTTTCGGGTGATCTGGGGCCGGAACACAAGGCCTTTCACCCGGACCCGACGGCCCCCAAGGGCTTCGATCATGTGATCTGCGAAAGCACTTATGGCGATCGAGTGCGCGAACATGTGACGATCGAGCAACGCCGCGACTTGCTCGAAACCGAGATCGAGGCCGCGCTGAGCCGGGGCGGCAACCTGGTTATCCCGGTGTTCGCGTTGGAACGGACGCAGGAGCTGTTGCTCGATATTGCCCGGCTGATCGAGGCAAAGCGGCTGAAGAATCCGCGCGTGTTCATCGACTCACCACTGGCGAGCCGGGCCACCGATGTGTTTGCCGCCCATGCTGATAAGCTGGAAGATGTGCAGGATGGGGCGCTGTTTCGCCTGCCAGCCTTTCATTTCATCGCCAGCGTCAATGAGTCGATTGCGCTCAACAATGTGACGGGCGCGATCATTCTTGCCGCATCGGGCATGTGCGAGGCGGGGCGGATCCGCCATCATCTGCTGCATAATTTGCCCAACCGCCATTCGACCATTTTGTTTGTCGGCTATCAGGCGGGTGGCACGCTGGGGCGCACCTTGCTGGACGGGGCAGACCGGGTGCGCATGTCTGGGCGCGATGTCGCGGTGCGAGCGCAAATTCGCCGGATCGACAGCTATTCCGCCCATGCCGACCAGTCGGACCTGCGCGCATGGGTTGCCGCGCGTGCGCCGATTGCGGGCAGCCTGATCCTTGATCATGGTGAAACGACCAGCCTAGAGGCGTTGCGCCAGTTGATGCAGGCGGAAAATGCGGCCCCCACCATTGTCGTACCGCAGATCGGCGAACGTTATGCGCTTCCCAAGGATGCACCGGCCAAGCGGTTGGCGACGGGGCGGATCGACCTGCACCCCAGCATCGAGCATGACTGGCAGAACGACTATGCAGCGTTTTCGACCGGGTTGAAGCGCGAACTGCATGCGATCAAAGATGCGGCTGACCGCCGTGCCGCACTGGCCCGCATGCGCGAGGTGCTGCATTCCTATCAGCATCACCGGCAGAAGCAGAAAGACCGACAACACTAAGACGACGGCGCAGATCGGCCGGTCAGGCTGGCCCCCATTGTTGCCAGTCGCTTGTGGCGCATCCCCCGATCGCGGCGCGTCGGGGGCGTCCAACCGCTATCTCCTCTCAAAACAAATCGGCAGGCTGATAAGATTGCGGCCAAAAAAGCTGGGCGTATAGGCCAGCCCCGGTGCTGTCTCCTCCATCCGGAAGCCACGCAGCCGCCCGATCAACAGCGAGAAACAGGTGATCAACTCCTGTCGCGCAAGTGGCGCGCCGATGCAGTGATGCCGCCCAATGCCGAAGGCCAGATGCTTGCCCGGCGATTTGCGATGGAGGTCGATGCGCTCGGGGGAGGGAAATTCCTTTTCATCCCGGTTTGCTGCACCAAAGCGCAGGCTGAGCAGATCGCCCTCCTGCAACATGATGCCACCCAGTTCGGTGGGGGCGACGACCCGTCGGAACATGCCCTGCGCCGGGGATTCGAGACGCACCACCTCTTCGGCAAAGGCCGGGATCAGCCCCGGATCAGCCGCAAGCTCGTCTTGAATATGCGGGTTTTCGATCAGCAGGCGCATGCCGGATGCCAGTGCAGAGGCGGTTGTGTCATTGCCGGAGGCCAAGAGATCGACCGCGATGATGGTCAATGCCTCTTCCATCGCGAGCAATTCGCCCTGCTCGTCCCGGGTCTGGGCAATCACCGTCAGAAGATCATCCTTTGGTGCACGACGTCGCTCTTCGATGCGTTGTTGGAAAAATTTCTGCATCTCGACGAACAAGCGGGCGCATTCGACCTCGCGTTCCGGGCTGACCATCATGCTGAATGGCTCGACGATCGCATCGGACCATGATTTGAACGTGTCGATCATGTCCGGGGAAACGCCGATTTGCTCGGCAATCACGATCATGGGGAAGGGATGGGCAAAAGCGCGCACGAATTCGCATTCGCCCTTGTCGACGAATTGGTCGATCAACTGGTTGGCGGTGCTTTCCATCCACGGCACCATGGCGCGCACTTTCGATGCGGTGAACAGCCGATCCAGCAAGGCCCGTACCCAAGTGTGACGGGGCGGATCAGAGGTCGAGCAAGACGAGGTGGGGAGCCACCCCTCCTCGGTGAAGACCCGGACGACCTCCGGCGGAACACCGCCGGGCCGCAATGTTGCCGGGCTAACGCCGCTGGCGAACAGATCCGGCTCGCGAATGACCTGCATGCATAGGTCATAGCTGGTGACGAGATGAAAGCCGGTATTGGGCATTTTATACACCGGCGCCTGGGTGCGCAGCCTATTGTACAACGCATAAGGGCAGGATTGGACCTTTGGGTCCATCAGGTCGGGCAGGCTCTCCATTCCCTCTCCTTGTCGTTCGACTTTATCGTTGATTGAACATCATCAGATAGGCGTCAGGCGCCCACAAAATCTGTTTGCGCGATAGGACTGCCTCATTGTGTGGCGTTTGCCAATGGCCAGCGCGTCGCCACGCGTTCTTACCATGGTTGTATTGATGCGGCGTGGCGCGGCGGTCTGGCTGTCGTTAGTGCGGGAAAGGCGCCCGCGAACAGTCTTTCTTCACATCCGCTTTCGCCATTGTCTCATTTTCAATGGCATCTTTGACGCAATTTGATTAAATAATTTTTATGTTTTTGTATCAAATGTCAGGGGCGAGCGATGGCGAGTGATCATGATGACTTCATTGATTATTATGAAATTTTGCAGGTAAGCCCCAATTGCGACAGCAAAATTCTAGAAAGCGCCTATCGCTATCTCGCCAAGCAATACCATCCTGATCATCCGGACACAGCGGACGGAGCGCGCTTCTATGAAATCATCGAGGCGCATAGCGCGCTGAAAAATCCCGAACAACGGGCTGCATATGATTTGATATATGCTTCACGAAATATCGATAAATTATACAATAAAGAACATCATCAAGAGGATAGAAAAGACAAATTATCAAATGACACAAGTGCGGCGTCGGATGCGAACGTTCAAAAAAATATGCTCTTCTCGCTTTACAAAAGAAGGCGCGAGAATGCTTCGGATCCCGGGATTGTGGGCTTTTATCTCCAGGAAGCGTTTAATTGCTCCGACGAGCATTTTGAATTTCATATTTGGTATCTGAAATCAAAGGGCTTTATCAGCATCACCGAGCAAGGGTTGCTGGCGATTACCATTGAAGGCGTAGATCATGTGATTTCGATGCATCAGTATAAAGCTAAAGAAAAATTGTTCATTACGCAGTCGGATGGGCTGGATGATTAAACTTCATCAGCCCTGAACCCCGCGAGTTCGCCGTCGCTGCTGGTTTACGACATGGGGCCGAACATGCCCCCGTGTCCCGATGCCCCCGCCTCGCGATCATGAGCAGCAGGGCGGGTCTCAACTGTAGAGCATCACCACATTCGCAATGATATAGGCGAGCGAGATCACCACTAAGGAGATTTTGTCCAGTTTCAGTGAGGCTGCTTCACGGTCATTATAGCGTAGGCGCAGCGACCAGATGCTGACGAACACCGTCACAAAAATGGTGCCGACGGCCAGCAGGTTGAGCTGTTCGGCCAACGTGACGGCGGTTGTCTTCGGCAGATTATCCGACAGCACGAACGCATTGGCACTGGCGGCGAAGATCGATCCGACCCCCAGCCCGAAGCGGGCGTCCAAGTCGTGCGAATGGACCAGCAAGGCCAACAAGCTCAATGCCACGGCCAAAATGGAAATCCAAAATTCCTTGAACAGCACCATCATGCTGCTGCGTTCAAGATCGGTCGCCACCACCAGTCGCGAATAGACTGCATTGGGTGTTGCGCTCGACCGCAAGCCATAGTCGGTGGGATAGACATGTGCCGCGACAAACGGCTTTTCGAGCGTTACCTTCCACCCCGGCACGGTCAGGCCCGGATCAAGCGCCGTCCCGCGATCTGCGACATATTGCAATGTGCTTGTATCATATGTGGAGTCTTCCAACTCGATGGTGAGGCGGTGGTTATCGAGCGGGAAGCGTTTGACATCGAATTGATGGAATAACGTGGCCTGCACCCGTATCGTGGAATAATGATATCCCATGTCGTCGAGGATCTCGGTATCCGACCGCGAATTGATGATGCCGTTCGCGATTTCGAAGGTCTTCTGGGGTTCGATGTCTGAACCCTTCCAGCGCATCCACACCCACATATCGACGTCGAAGGTCCCATCCTTCTGCGACACATTGCTGATGCGTAGCAGATAAGCGCCGACCTGAACCATGGTGGCGGTCGATGCGGTGCTCTCGGCACTGCTGGCGGCAGGCGCGGGCTCCGCATGGGCGGGGGCCCCCATCACGAGAACTGCAAACGCGCAGCAGAGGGAGAGGCAGAAGCGGGAGAGGTGCTTGAAGGTCATCGCCGCCAACTATCGCTGGCATCCGATGCGGTAAATGATTGTTGCAGCCAAGCTGGGGGTGTCGGCCTGCCCAGTTATGCCGAATTGGTGCCGGTATCCATTGAAAGGCCCGGAACCGGCTTGCGGTTCCGGGTCATGTCGCATGGTCGGTGATTAGCCGGCTAGGTGCAGCGCGCAGAGCTTGTTGCCGTCGGGATCACGCAAATAGGCGAGATAATAAGGGCTGCCCTCGCGGTAACCGGGCGCGTCTTCGCAGGTCGTCCCACCGTTCTCGATCCCGGCCTGATGCCAAGCGTCAGCCTGCTCCGGCGTCATCAGAAAACCGATGGTGCCGCCATTGGCATGAGTCGCGGGCTGGCCATCAATGGGTTTGGTGATGATAAACAAGCCGCCATTATGCTGGTAAATGAGCCGACCGTTGGCGTCCTCAATGGCGCTTGGCCCACCAAAAGCCGCGAAGGTGGCATTGAAGAATTTTTTCGAGCGGGCAATATCGTTGCTACCCACCATGACGTGACTGAACATGACCTGATCTCTCCTCGTGATCGCAATCGTCAGAGTTTATGACCGACAATCGGCGCGTCAAGCGGAAGTAATGGGCAATATAGACGGGTAAATGGTGGCTCGTCGGGGCGAAGGCGCCACATACGGCAATGTTCGCGGTTTTGTGCGCAAATGGTGCACCCGAGAGGATTCGAACCTCTGGCCTCTGCCTTCGGAGGGCAGCGCTCTATCCAGCTGAGCTACGGGTGCCGGGCACGTTGCCGCGCGAGAAAGGCGCTTAGCAAAGCATGGGGAGGGACGCCAGCGGCTTTTTGCATTTTGCCGCCGGTGGTTGCTGATCGGGCATGTGAATGCGCGAACATGCCTTGATGGTGCGGCTGTTGCTGCGCCGCAACAATTATGACAATTTGATGACATGCGTGGCGATCTTGCCTTTTCTTCGTCGGTTCTCACGGCCTATGGCGCTGTGGGCAAGACTGGCAATGCGCATCGGCAGGGTGCAGTTGGGGGATCGATATGACGAAGATGGCGCGCGCAACCGGCGCAATTTCCGCAGTGACGCTGGCATTGCTGGCGTCGGGCCCGGTCGTCCTCCCTCGCCCTGCCATGGCGGCTGAAGGGTCCGCTGCCGACCGGTTGTTGCAACGCCTCGAGGCGCTTGAAACGCGGGTGCGGCTGTTGGAAGCGCGCAATGCCGAACTGGAAGCAGCAGCGCTCAAAACGGCTGCGCCGGTGAGTACCTCCGGCGCCTCCAGCGCCTCCAGCGTCCTTAGCGTCGCCAGTTCGACCACCCCGGCGGTGGCGGTGGCGGTGTCGAGTCCCGCACCGGTTGCCGTCGCGGCGGCACAGTCCGATTTCACGATCAAGCCGCGTGCCATGGTGCACATGGATTTCGCGGCCTTTCACGCGCGGGCCGGGGGTTATGATTTCAACAACGGTACCGATCTGCGGCGCGGCCGGTTCGGGCTGGAGGGCACGCTCTACACCGCGTTCAAATGGCGGGTTGATGCGGAGTTCGTCAAAAAATCGACCAAGCTGTTGGATGCGTATCTTCAATATGCGGTGTCGCCGCGCCTGAGCGTGACCATCGGCCAGCACAAGGCGCCGTTCGGACTGGAAGGCAATAGTTCGGACGCGATCAATACGTTCATGGAGCGCGGCATGGCGGTAAATGCGTTCAGCGCGGTCGGTGCTGAACGACGGGTTGGCGTGAGCCTGGCCTATACGACGCCGCATCTGATGGCGGCATTCGGCGTGTTCGGATCGGGCGAGGATGTGACGCGCAATGCGACGACGCCTGATGAGGGCTATGGCGTGAATGGCCGAGTCGTTGTGGTGCCGGTGCAGGATAAGACGACCACGTTGCAATTGGGCGTGGCAGGCTATCACGCCACCAATTTCGCCGCCGATAGTGTTTCGGTTGGTGACCGTCCGGGCGTTCGGGTCGATGATGGTAATCTGATCGAGGCCAAGTCGATCACCCATGTCCGCGACGCCGATTATGTGGGGGCGGAAGCCATCGCCATCCATGGGCCGTTCTCGGTGCAGGGCGAATATGGGCGCTTGATGCTCTCGCGCGATGCCGGGCTGGCCAATCTCGATTTCGATGGTTTTTACGTTTTTGGCAGTTGGGTGCTGACCGGGGAGCAGCGGGCGGTCAAAAATGGCGTGGTTGACCGGTTGAAGCCGCTGGCGAAATTTGATCCGCGTGCGGGCAAATGGGGCGCGGTGGAATTGGCGGCGCGCTATGATCAGTTGGATTTGACCGATACCGGTCTGTCGCCGCTCACGCGCAAGGCGGTGACGTGGACCGGTGCGGTCAACTGGTATCTCAACCCTTATGCCCGCATCCTGTTCAACTATATCCGTTTCAAGGGGACGAACTCGCCATTGGTGGCGAGCCCGCTGGTTGATGGGGCGACTGCCAAGGGCGATGCCTTCGCGACCCGGCTGCAATTTGACTTTTGATCGGGCCGGGCGCGGTTAATCCATTTCGTCGATCATCTTCGCCTTGAGCCGGTTCAGCGCGGCCTTTTTGATCTGGCAGACCCGGGCCGCGCCTACGCCCAGCAATTCCCCGATTTCGTGGAGATTGAGTTCCTCCACGAAATAGAGTTGCAGCACCAATGCCTCACGCTGGTCGAGTGCCGATACATGCCGGGCGAGGGCCTCATGCAATTGGCGCTCGGCGAGCGCGTCTTCGGCGTTGGCGGTCTGATCGGCGAACCATTGGCTTTGATCGGAATAATTGTCGTCGATTGATTCTTGCCACACCGGCTGGGCGCGGGCGAGCATGGCGTGATAGTCCGCGCCGCCAAGCCCCAGTTGCGCCGCCATTTCGGCATCGCTCGGCGGGCGCATCAGCCGTTGCTCAAGCTGGTCGCGGACGGCCATGATCTTACGGCGATCCGCCATGCCGCCGCGCCCGATCGGCGCTTCACGGCGCAGCGCATCGATCATCGCGCCACGCACCCGCATCGCGGCATAGGGGCCGAAATCAAGCCCGCGATCCTCGAACGTGCGGGCGGCCTCAACCATCGCGATCAGGCCGATCTGGATCAGGTCTTCGACCTCAATCGCGCTGGAGACGCGGCCATGGACATGCCATGCAATGCGGCGGACAAGCGGGGTATGGCGGTTGACCAAGGCGCGGATATCGCGCTCGGCCGCGCCGGGGCCATAAGTGAGGCCGGGTGTGGTGATGACTTGATGCTGCATCAATGGTCTCCGGAACCGGGGGCGGCGTGGGGGGTCGGCAGGCTGGCGGGCTTGCCGCTGCCGATCACCGCGATCACGTCGACGGTTTTGCTTTCGGGAATTTCAAGGAAGGACAGGACCGGCACATCGCCGAGCTGCGCCCGCAACAAACGGGCCAGCGCCAAGCGACAGGGCGGCGAGGTGACAACGGCGAAACCGCGTGCGGCGAGCAGCAGTGGCTGCACCGCATCCTGTACCGCGCGCGTGATGCGTTCGGCCAAGGCGGGTTCGAATGGCCAAGGGGATTGCGGGCTGGTGCGGACCGCCTGCACCAACAGCGACTCCAACTCACTATCGAAGGTGATGGCCGGGAGCGGCATTTTCACCGGTACGATGGACTGGACGATCAACGGCCCCAATCGCTGGCGCACCGCTTCGAGCAGCACCGCCGGTTCCTGATCGCGCCCGCCGAGTTCGACCAGCGCTTCCGCCACGCGGCGGAAATCGCGCAGCGGCACCCGTTCGGTCAGCAGCCCCCGGCAAACCTGACCGAGCAGGCTGAGCGCATAGGGCTGCGGGCTGAGATTTTGCGCCAGTTGCGGATAGCTCTCCCTCAGCGTTTCAAGCAGCGCCTGCATATCATCAAGGCCGAACAATTCGGCAGCCGACGCGGTGATCAGGCTGTTGAGATGGGTTGCCACCACGGTCGGCGCATCGACCACGGTGTAACCGGCGGCAATCGCATCGGCGCGCTTGTCGGCCTTGATCCACAGCGCGTCCATGCCGAAGCTGGGATCCTTGACGGCGCGGCCGCTAATGCCGTCCATACAGTCGCCGGAATCGAGCGCGAGCAGATCATGGGGATAGACCTGATCTTCGCCCACCGTCACGCCCGCGATGCGGACGCGATAGGCATGGCCGGGCAGGGCCAGATCGTCCTTCACCCGCACCAAGGGCAATACAAAGCCCAGTTCGCGCGACAATTGACGGCGGATGCCGGAAATGCGGCCCATCAAGGGCGCGCCCTTGCGTTCGTCGACCAGTTCGACCAGCCCATAGCCGATCTCCAGCGTGATCGGGGCGAGATCGCTGACCTCGCTCCACGCGATGACATGGGGTTGTTCGGCTGGTGGGGCCGGGGCCGGGGCGTTCAGCGCCGCGATTTCGCGTTGCCGCAGTGCCCACCACATCCAGCCCGCGACCGAGGCTGCAGGCAGGATGATGAGTTGCGGCATGGCCGGAATCAATCCGAGCACGGTCAGGATTGCCGCCACCGGCGCCCAAGCGCGGCTATGGCTGAACTGCTCGCTGATCTGGCCCGATAGATCATGCGGCGATGAAACGCGGGTGACGATGGAAGCCGCGGCAATGGACAGCAGCAGCGCGGGAACCTGTGCGACCAGCGCATCGCCGACGGCAAGCTGCACATAATTGCGGGCTGCGTCGGACAGGTCCATGCCATGGCTCGCGACACCTAGGATCAGGCCGCCGATGATATTGACCGCCAGGATCAGCAGCCCGGCCACGGCGTCGCCCTTCACGAATTTCGACGCGCCATCCATCGATCCGTGGAAATCGGCTTCAGTCGCGACCTCTTGGCGGCGGGTCTTGGCCTCATCCGGCGTGATCAGACCGGCGTTGAGATCGGCGTCGATGGCCATCTGCTTGCCCGGCATGGCGTCGAGCGTGAAGCGGGCCGAGACTTCCGATACCCGGCCTGCGCCCTTGGTGATGACGACAAGGTTGATGATCAGCAACACCGCAAATACCAGCAGGCCGACGATATAGTCGCCGCCGATCAGCACCTTGCCGAAGGCTTCGATCACATGGCCTGCGGCGGACGCCCCTTCATGGCCATGGACCAGCACGACGCGGGTCGATGCGACGTTGAGCGCAAGGCGGAACAAGGTGGCGAGCAACAACACGGTGGGGAAGGACGAAAAATCGAGCGGTCGAGCAGCATGGAGCGCCACCATCAGCACCGCGAGCGAGATCATGATATTGGTGACAAAACCGATATCCAGCACGATCGACGGCACCGGCACGATCATCAGCACCACGACCACGAGGATCGCGAGCGGCAGGACCGATCCGGCGGCGGCGTTGGTCCAGATGCGGAGCTTCAACCCCCGATTCATACCGTGCCCTCGCCAAGCCCGGCGAGCCGTTCATAGGCGGCGCGGGCGAAGTCGAGCGAGAGATGACGCGGCATGGGTTCGAACGCCCGCATGATCGGCGCGCGGTCGGATGGGGGCAGGCCGGTCTTGGTCGGACTAAATGTGGACAGCGCCACCAGGCCGGGCGTCCATGTCACTGTGTCGAACGGCATCGCGGGTAGCGCGCCACCGGCCGCCAGCCGGTCGGCAAAATCGGCGCGGATCGCGGACAGCGAGCGCCAGTCGCCATCCGCCGTGCGGAAGATCGCGGGATTGGCGGCGGCGGCGTCCGGGAAAAGCGGCCCGGCAGCGGTGTCAGGATCGGCCGCCATGGCGGAGAGGAAACGGCTGGCGCCTTCTACGCCGAGGAAATGGGCAAGATAGAGGTCGACCCCTTCGGGTGGGCGGCCAAGCGATTGCTGCAATCGGTTGGCATTGTCCGCGGCCAGTTCGGCCGCCATCGCCGCCGATGCTTCCGGCTGTTCGCGCAGGTCGAGCACCGCGTCGCGCAATGCGGGGTCATCGATGCGATAATGGCCAGTGCTATCACGGCTGATCGCGCTCGCCGCCCAGTCGAGTCCGTGATCGGGGCCATGGCGGCTGACGGTTGCGAGCCAAGTCTGGCGGGTGAATTGATAAAGGCCGGTTGCGCTTGACCGACCGGCATGGGCCGTCGGGTCGAGCTGGCTTTCGATCCGTGCCTTGGCCAGCAGATAGGAAAAGTCGACGCCGGTCTGGCCGGCGGCGGCGGCAATGGCCCCGATGACGCGTTGTCGATTGGGCGGGGCCATCGGGGTGGGGGAGAGATCAGTTGTCGGCATCTGGGGTTCCGGGTTGGACGTGCCCGCTATTTCGCAAGAGCCGTGCCAATTTGTCGGAAGGTCCGGAAAACCGCTCAATGATGCCGGTTTGAATAAAGTCCGGCACCCTTCATCCCACGCAATCCGCGCAGATGGTCAAGCTGTTGACGCGTCCAGTCCGTCAGATAATTGACCCGGATGCGGACAGCACTCGACAGGCGCATGACCTGTTCAAGCTGGGCGCGGTTTTCGGGTTGCGTTCGCCAGGCATCGCGCTGGCGACATTGTTCGACGACCACGGCCAACCGGTTGGTCGCTTCGCTGATCGCCTCGACATCGCGGCGATCAAGTGCGGCGATTAGGGCTTGCTGGCAGGTGATCAACTGATCGAACAGGCGTTCGGTCATTTGAGGAGCGCCTTGGCGATGGCGGCGGGATCGACGCCATAGGTGCCCATCGCAATCGCCTGCCGGATCGGCGCAAGCCGCGCATAGTCGATTGGCGGGCCTTCGCTCGCGATTTCGGCGGCCAGCCGGACGAGTTTCGGCAGGCTGGGCAGGTTGATGTTGCCCGCTTCGGTGGACGCCGCAGCGCTGGTGGTGGTACGGTTGGCCGTTGCGGCCGCCATGGTCTGCCCGGTAATCGGCCGGACAGATCCGAAAGAGATGGGATCGACCATTTCTAGCCCCTGGGTTCATGGCTGTCGAAAAGCCGACAGCCTGCTGTCAGCAATTAACGGCGGGCCTGCCCCGATCTTTAACGCGCGATGGCGGCGCGGCCGGGGCCGGTGACGGTTACGGTCACGATTAGCGGCTGCCCGGCCGACAAGCTTTTGACACGCAGCGGCTTGCCAAGCTGGCCGTCATCCAGGGCCACTGCTGCACTGGTCACGCTGAAACCCGGGCCATCGGCATCCAGCTCGACCAGATCACCGCGCCGGATAACCCGGAGGGCGGCGGCAGGGGCTATGGTCGGGATTGTGGCCTGTACCGGCACGCGAATCCGCCAACCAAGCGCGGGGCAGCGGATCGCCATGGCCCCATCGGCGGGCGGTGCGATTTCTGCGGCCACCGGGCAGGCCGCCAGACGCAACCGACGGTCAAGTGGCTGCGGCTTGGCATCACCGGCCTGCGCCGCCACCCGCGCATCCAATGTGGCCAGGTCTTCAAATGCCTGAGCCGCCGCCGGAACGACAACGAGCAAGGGCAGGATGCAGGCAGGTAGCAGATAGTGGCGGGGCATGATCAACTGGTCCATCGGCAGCAGAGAGATGCTGTTGTGTCCAGCAAGGCGCGTGCCAGTTGAGGTGAGGCGCGGGTCTGGCCACCCGTCCGGCATGGCCTTGTCGGATTTCCGACGCGGTGCGGTTAACGGCGCGACAGTCGGTGCGACAGATCAAGGGTTTCCGGCTGTTTTCGCACTTTTGGCACGGCGTTTGCTTTGGTCGGGGCACGTGGCTCCCAGCGCTTTTTCATCGGCGGGGGCCGTTCAGTGAAAGGAACGATCACGGCCATGACAGATGCCCTGTTCGGCATGGATGCCACCGCTCTGGCCTTGCGTCAGCGCCGGATGGAGGTGCTGGCCTCCAACATCGCCAATGCCGCGACCCCGCAATTTAAGGCGCGCGATCTTGATTTTCGCGCCGCGCTTGATGGGGTGAGCAATGGTCAAGGCGTTGATGGCGCGATCCGCTATCGCGTGCCGGTGCAGTCCGCACTTGATGGCAATACCGTCGAACTGGCGACTGAACAGGCCGCTTTCGCCGAAAATGCGCTCAGCTATCGCGCCAGCCTGAGCTTCCTCCAGTCGCGCGTCACCACGCTGATGCGCGCGATCCGGGGTGAATGAAAATGGCCGGTCTTTCCCTGTTTGATATCAGCGGCCGGGCCATGTCGGCCCAGCTAGTGCGGCTCAATACCACGGCGTCCAACCTTGCCAATGCCGGGGCCATCGCGGGCAGCGAGGCCAGCGCGTTTCGCGCGCTCAAGCCGGTATTTCGCACCGTCACCGGTGCGGCTGGCGAAGCAACGGTCACGGTTGAGCGGATCGCCCTTGCCGGGCGCGCACCGACGAAGAAGCACGATCCCGATCATCCGCTTGCCGATGCGCAGGGCGATGTCTGGGAAGCGGGCGTCGATGGCGCGGCGGAACTGGTCGAGATGCTCGACGCCGCCCGCGACTATCAGAACAATGTCCAGGTCCTGCAAACCGCCAAGGGCCTGATCTCCGAAACTTTGAGGCTAGGCCAATGACAAGTATCACCGCGACCAATTCGACCGGCACCACGACCAGCAGCACGACGAGCGCCAATGCGTCGCTTGACCAGTCGGCATTTCTGAAACTGATGACCGCGCAATTGCAATATCAAGACCCGTTCAACCCGATGGATAATAGCGAAATGGTCGCCCAGATGGCGCAATTTTCGAGCGTCAGCGGGATTTCCGAGATGAACGCGACGTTGAAATCCATCTCCACCCAGATTTCCGATCAGACGGCCTTGCTGTCGCAGCTCGATGCCGCGCTGTCTGCGACCACGACCACGACCACCGCCCAAGCCTGAGGAACAGCCCATGTCCTTTTATATCTCGTTGAGCGGCCTCAAGGGCGCGCAGAATGACCTGACCACCATCTCCAACAATATCGCCAATGCGAACACCATCGGGTTCAAGAAGAGCGAGGCGCAGTTCAGCGACCTGTTCAGTGCCTATCCAACCCGATCGACCGAATTGACGACCGGCTATGGCACCCGACTGACAGGCGTCGTGCAGCAGTTCAGCCAGGGCACGTTGGAGGCGACCGACCGCACGCTTGATCTGGCGATTGCGGGTGAGGGCTTTTTCATGGTGCGCGGCACCGACCCGCGAGATGAGTTGAGCTACACCCGCAGCGGTTCGTTCACCGTGGCAAGCGATGGCCGGGTGGTTGATGGCACCGGGGCGGCGTTGCAGTTGCTGCCGGTCGATGCCGATGGCGCGGTGACGTCGACCGCGCTTGCCGATGGCTATGATTTCGTCTTGCCCAATAGCGACCCGAATGATGCCGCCAATGCGGTCGTCAACGTCTCGATTGGAAATGATGGACTGGTATCCGTCACCTATGCCGATGGCACGGGGGACAATCTTGGGTCGATTGGGTTGGCGACCTTCACCTCGCAGGAACATCTTCGCCCGATTGGTAGCGGTCATTGGCAATCGACGGCGGATAGCGGAACGCCCGTGGTCAATTCGGCGACCAATGGTCCGCTTGGATCGATCAACTCCGGCTCGCTGGAGCGCGCCAATGTCGACATTACCGAAGAACTGGTCGCGCTGATCGCCGCCCAGCGCAATTTCCAAGCGAATGCCAAGGCGATCGAAACCGCGTCGAACATGGCGCAGACGATCTTCAACATCAATTGAGGCTGAACCCGTGGACCGCCTGATCTATACCAGCCTGTCGGCGCTGCGCGGCGCGATGTCGCGTCAGACGGCGATTGCCAACAACCTCGCCAATGCCCAAACGCCGGGCTTTCGCGCCGATCTTGCCGGGGTGCAGGCCTTGTGGCTGCAAGGCGGCGGGCTGGAAAGCCGCGCCTTGGCGTCGGAAGAGGTGCTTGACGCCGATATGACGCCGGGCGCGGTGACGGCAACGGGGCGCGACCTTGATGTGGCCCTGAAGGGCGATGCGTTGCTCGTCGTGCAGGCGCGTGATGGCGAGGAAGCTTACACCCGGCGCGGCGACCTGCAATTGTCGGATAGCGGCCTGCTGACGACCGGCGACGGGCTGCCCGTGATGGGGGCGCAAGGGCCGTTGATCTTGCCGCCCGCCGACCAGATCTCGATCGATGAACAGGGCCGGGTCTGGATCGTGCCCGAAGGCGGTGATCCGAAACAGCAGCAGGAGATTGACCGGCTCCGGCTCGTGACGCCCGCAGGTAGCGACATCGCCAAGGGGCTGGACGGCCTGTTTCGCGCGCGGGGCGGCGGCACGCTGCCCGATGATCCCGATGCCCGGCTCGTCACGCGCTCGCTTGAAGGATCGAATGTCTCTGCGACGGACGCCTTGGTCGAGATGATCGAGGCCAGCCGGTCATGGGACACCCAGTTAAAGCTGCTCGGTGAAGCGCGCGAGCTTGACACCAGTTCCGCTGAATTGATGCGCCTGCCGGCCTGATCGCCTGCCATGCTGACCAAGGAGTTGACCCAATGACCACCGCCGCCCTTCACGTCGCCCGCACCGGCCTTGATGCCCAGAACAGCCGGATGCAGGTGATCGCCAACAATCTCGCCAATGTGAACACCGTCGGCTTCAAGCGCGACCGTGCGAGCTTTGAAACATTGGCTTATCAACTCGTGACCTCGCCCGGCGCCTTATCGAGCGGTGACAATCGTTATGCCACCGGGCTCAATCTCGGCACGGGCGTCAAGATGACGGGCACTGCCCGGATTGATAGCCAGGGCGCGCTGTCGAACACCAACAACAGCCTTGATCTCGCGATTGAAGGCGATGGCTATTTTCAGGTGCTGTTGAGCGACGGCCGCACCGCTTATACCCGTGCGGGCGATTTCAGCCTGTCGCCCGAGGGCACCATCGTCACCGCCGAGGGCAATGTCGTTCAGCCGCAGATTGAGGTGCCCGATGGCGCGACCGGGATCACCATCGGGCAAGATGGCACGGTCAGCGCGACGCTGGCGGGCAAGACGGATAGCACCCAATTGGGCCAGATCGAACTGGCGCGCTTCGTCAATCCGGCGGGGTTGCAGGCGATGGGCAATAATCTGCTGGTCGAAAGCGCGGCCTCTGGCACGCCGCAGGTTGGCACGGCGATGAGCGATGGGCGCGGCACGATCCGCGCCGGGATGCTCGAATCCTCCAACGTCAATGTGGTCGAGGAACTGGTCGACATGATCGAGACCCAGCGCGCCTATGAGGTCAACAGCAAGATGATTCAGGCCACTGACGAGATGCTGCGCAATGCCACTCAACAAATGTGATCTGCTGCGGGTGGCGCGGGGTTTGTCCGCGATGGTGGCGCTTGCGCTGCTCGCCAGCCCTGCCGCCGCGCGGTCCAAGCGTCCGGTGGAAGATTATGCCCCCAGCTTTTCCCCCGAGCCCGGCGCCGCATCCGGCAATGGCGCGATTTTCCGGCCCGACGCGGGCTATGCCGCGCTGACCCGAGGCAGTCGGGCGGCGATGGTGGGCGATGTGCTGACCATCGTGCTGGTCGAGGCGATGGACGCCAGCAAGAGCAGCAGCACGTCGACCGATCGCAGTTCAGCGCTCAGCATTACCCCGCCGAGCACCGGACCTTTATCATTTTTCTCTTCCACAGATGTAAATCTCGACAGCGCGCAGACGTTTAGCGGAGCGGGCGATGCTGCCCAGTCCAACAAGCTGACGGGAGAAATGAGCGTGACCGTGGCCGCCGTCTATCCGAACGGGACGTTGCTGGTGCGCGGCCAGAAGCAGCTCACCCTCAATCGCGGTGACGAGAGCGTGCAACTGTCGGGGCTGGTGCGCCCGGCTGATATTTCGACCGACAACAAGGTGCTGTCCACCCGCATCGCCAATGCCCGCATCCGCTATACCGGCAAGGGCGACATCGCGCGCGCCAGCCGGCAGGGCTGGTTGCAGCGCTTCTTCTCGATGATCAGTCCGTTCTGATGCGGCGCGCGATCCCCCATCTTTTCCTCTGCGCGCTCCTCGCCAGCCTGCCGCTGTCGGCTCATGCCGCGCGGATCAAGGATATGGGCCAGTTTCAGGGCCTGCGAGTCAATCAGTTGACGGGCTATGGCGTGGTTGTCGGCCTGAACGGCACGGGCGATGACAGCCTTGATTATGCGACCCAGGCGATGAAAGGCGCGGCGTCGCGGCTTGGCCTGACGCTGCCCAATGGCACCACCCCTGCCGTCAAGAACAGCGCGGCCGTGATCATTACCGCCGAATTGCCCCCCTTTGCCAAGCCGGGCCAAAAGCTCGACATCACGGTCTCCGCCATTGGCAAGGCCAAGTCGTTGCGCGGCGGTACGTTGCTGCTCGCCCCTTTGCAGGGGGCAGATGGCCAAGTCTATGCGATGGCGCAGGGCAATCTTGTGGTGGGAGGGCTTGGCATTGATGCGGCGGACGGATCGAAAGTCACCGTCAACGTCCCGTCTGCCGGTCGGATTGATGGTGGCGCGACGGTTGAACGGGCGGTGGATACTGGCTTTGCCAGCGGTGATACGCTGACCTTCAACCTTGCCGAACAGGATGTCAGCAACGCCCGGCTGGTGGCGGATCGGATCAACGCCGAAATCGGCGCGGGCGCGGCACGGCCACTGGATGGGGCATCGATTGCGATTGGTGCGCCAGTGGGTGGCGAGGCACGGGTGCGGTTGATGAGCCGGATCGAGAATCTCGACATTACCCCGGTCGAACCGGCGGCGCGCGTGATCGTCAATGCCCGGACCGGCACCGTGGTCATCAATGGCGCGGTGCGGATCAGCCCGGCAGCGGTCAGCCATGGCAAGCTCACCGTCAAGGTAGAGGAAGATCCGCGCGTGATCCAACCCGCACCGTTCAGCCGGGGCCAGACCGCCATCGAGCCCAACAGCGCCATTGCCGTCGAAGAGGAACGCACACCCGCCTTTTTGATGCCGCGCGGTGCATCGCTTGCCGATATTGTGAAGGCGCTGAATCGCATTGGTGCGTCGGCAGGCGATCTTGTCGCCATTCTCGAAGCGCTCAAACAGGCAGGCGCGTTGCAGGCCGAGTTGGTGATCATATGAGCGGGATCATCGCGCCCCTATCCACCGCGCCGACCGGCACGACAGCACCCGATCCGGCGCTGCATCAGGTCGCGCAGCAGTTCGAAGCGGTGTTCCTGCGCCAGATCATCGGGGCGATGCGGCAGGCCAAGCTGTCTGATGATCTATTCGGCTCGTCCGCGACCGATCAGTTTCGCGAAATGGCCGATGCGCGCACCGCCGATAGCCTCGCCTCGACCGGTCAATTCGGCATCGCTGCCCTGATCGAAAAGCAGTTCGCCGGGGCGGTGATGCCCCGCAAGGAGGAAAAATGAGCGATCTTCTCACCATCGGCGCATCGGGCGTCGCCGCCTTTAACCGCGCGCTGACAACGACCGGCGATAATATCGCCAACAGCCAGACCGATGGCTATGCGCGCCGCACGGTTCAGTTGAACCAGATGCCGGGGGCGGGTGATGTCCGTTTCTATCGCCGCAATGTGCGCCCCGGCGGGGTGGCAATGGCCGGGGTCCAACGTTCGGTCAATGAGTGGCTGAACGCCGACGCCCGCGCATCCGCCAGCGAATCCGGGCGGACAGCAAGCCGGCTCAATTGGGTATCGGCAGCGGAGCGCGCGCTTGACGATGGCGATGCCGGGGTCGGCACTAGCGCGACAGCGATGTTCAACGCCGCCGACACGCTGGCCAATGATCCGACCAATGACAGTTTGCGCCAGGGCTTTTTGCAAGCGGTCGACGATGTCGCCACGGCCTTTCGCCGTACCGCGGACGGGCTGGAATCGGTCGCGTCCGGCATGGGCGCGGATGCGGCGGCCAGTGTCAGTCAGCTCAACACCGATTTGGCCGACCTAGATCGTGTCAATCAGGCGCTGAGCAAGTCGCTCGACGGCTCGACCAACCGGGCGACGCTGCTGGATGAGCGCGACCGGTTGCTCGACAATATTTCGTCCAGCCTTGCAGTGACGGTGGCATTTGACCCACGTGGCCTTGCGACGGTGCGGATGGATGGGACCAGCAGCGATTTGTTGCTGTCGCCGACTACGCTCGCGACGGTTGAGGTCGGGCAAGCTGCCAATGGGGCGCTGTCCTTTGCGGTTGATGGCGTGGCGGTGGTGCCGATGTCGGGCAAGCTCGCGGGCCTGTCCGAAGCGGCGGCCGAGGTTGCGGGGCAACGCAGCGCGCTTGATACGCTTGCAGCCCAATTCGCGAGCCAACTCAACGGCGCGCATCAATCGGGCGTGGATGCCAATGGCGATACGGGCGGGGCGCTGCTCGCGCTTAGCGGTGGCGCGGCGACGTTGCAGGCGGTGGCATTGCTCCCGGCGCAGGTCGCGGCCAGCAGTGGGGGCAAGTCCAATGGCATGTTGATCGATCTCGCCAGCCTGCGTGGTGCGGCGGGGGTAGAGGCGGGCTGGAGTGCCCAAGTCGCGGCCCATGCGCAGGCCGTGGCCGCCGCCAAGTCGCAAGACTCGGCGGCCACCACCCGGCAGCAAGGGGCGGCCGCCGCGCGTGCCGAAGTAAGTGGGGTCGATCTTGACCATGAGGCCGCAGAACTGATCCGCTTCCAGCAAGCCTATCAGGCCGCCGCCAGCGTGGTGCAGGTCGCCCGCGATACCGTTCAGTCGATCCTCGACATCATCTGATTCAGCAGGGAAAAACCTTTATGGTCTATGTTACCGGCAATCGCCTGACCGCCGAAATCAACCGGCAGGACAGGCTTGGCGCTGCCATTCAGAAGCAACAAGCGGCGGTTTCGTCGGGCAAGCGGCTGGAGGTCGCGTCCGATGATCCCGTGGCCGCTGCCCGGATCTCGCAATTGCGGCAGGCCGAAGCCAATGACGCGGTCTGGTCGCAGACGATCACGCTCGCCCGTTCGCTTGCCAGCCAGGCCGATGGCGTGATGCGCGCGCTGGCCGATCATATGAGCCGCGCCCAGGAACTGGCAATCGCGGCAGGCAAGGGGGATGCATCGTCATCCGACCGTGATGTGATGGCCGCTGAATTGCGGGTGATGGCCGATGATATCGATAGCCTCTCCCGCACCACATCCTCGCTTGGCAAACCGCTTTTTGCCGAGGGTGATGCATCGCAACTGCGGTTTGATGGCGATACGGTGTTCGCCCCGGTGCCATCGCGCGATGCGGTATTTTCGGTTGATGGCACGTCGCTCGCCGATGTTGTGCGTACCATGGCCGATCAAGTGTCGGCGGGTGGCACGGCCAATCTGGCCGCTGTGGTGTCGGCGGCGGGTAATGCGGTGGACCATGTCGCAGCCCGGACCGCGCAGATTGGCGTCGATGCTGCCCGGATCGAGCGGATCGACAATGGACGTTCGGCGCGCGCCATTGCGGTGGCGGAAGAACGGTCTGCGTTGGAGGATACCGACCTGACCGAAGCCATTGCGCGACTCAGTGCCCAGAATCTGACGCTGGAGGCGGCACAGGCCACTTTTGCCCGCATCAATCGCCAGTCGCTGTTCGACCTGCTGCGTTGAGACTGAAATTCGGGCCATTCCGGCCGTTATCATGACGGGGGCACGCAATTGGCCGCCCCCGAGCCTCAAGGAGCTGGCCATCGATGTTTGCCGTCATCGGGATTATTGTATTGATCGCGATGGTGTTCGGCGGCTTCGCGTTGACCGGGGGCAGTCTGGCGGTCGTGTTCCATGCCTTGCCGCACGAAATGCTGATCATCGGCGGGGCCGGGATTGGGGCGTTGTTGATTGGCAATTCCTCGATTGAACTCAAAGACCTAGGCGCGGGTGTCGGCAAGGTGTTTACCGGCCCGCGTTATGCCAAGCAGGATTTTCTCGACAGCATGTTTCTGGTGTCGCGCCTGATGAAGCTGTTGCGGATGGAAGGGCCGGTTGCGGTGGAACCGCATATCGAAGAACCCGCCGCATCGCCGCTGTTCGCGGAATATCCCAACCTCAACAAGGATCAGGTGCTGATCCGCCTGATCTGCGACACGCTGCGATTGGTGGTGGTGTCGTCCGGTTCGCTGGAGCCGCATGTCGTCGAGGAGGTGATGGATCAGGCGATCAAGACCCATGTCTATCAGATGATGAAACCCGCCGAGGGGCTGCGCGGCATGGCGGATGCGTTGCCTGCCCTTGGCATCGTTGCGGCGGTGCTTGGCGTGGTCAAGACCATGGCGTCGATTGATAAGCCGCCCGAAGTGTTGGGTGCGATGATCGGTTCGGCGCTGGTCGGGACGTTTCTTGGCGTTTTTCTCGCTTATGGGCTGGTTGGCCCCTTTGCTAATCGCGCCCGATCGGTGACCCATGCCGACGCCGCGATTTATCAGGTCGTCAAGCAGATCATCATCGCCTCGCTCCATGGCTATCCCCAGCCCTTGGTCATCGAGGCGGCGCGTGCGGGGATCGAACATCCCAACCAGCCCAGTTTCGCCGAGGTGTTCGATGGGCTGCGGGGGCGTTGAGCCATGTTGATGAACCGCCCACGGCCGCAACCTCCGGTGATCGTCAAAAAGGTGATCTCGGAAGACCATAGCGTGCATCATGGTGGCGCGTGGAAAGTGGCCTATGCCGATTTTGTCACGGCGATGATGGCGTTTTTTCTTCTGCTTTGGCTGATGGGCTCCACCTCGGAAAACCAGCGCCGCGGCATTGCCGATTATTTTTCCCCCACCATGTTGCAGAAGAAGGAAAACAGCGCGGGCACGGATGGCGTCCTGTCCGGCGAGCGCATCGAAGGGGTGGGGGCATCGCCCGGCCATCCCACTGGCGCGATCGAGTTGCCTTATGTCCGCGAGCAGGACCGCCAGCGGTTGAGCGCGCTGCGCACCGTGATCGATGCGCGGGTCAAGAGCGACCGGCAGTTGCGGCGGCTGGCGCGCAATATCCGCATGGTCGATACCCGCGAAGGGTTGCGGATCGATCTTGTCGATGAGGCCGATTTCTCGATGTTTGTCTCGGGCACCGATGTCATGACGCCACAGGCGCGGCAATTATTGGTCATGCTGGCCGAAGTGGTGCGGGCCTTGCCCAATCCGTTGTTGATCCGGGGCCATACCGATGCCGCCCCGTTCGTCGCGCGTTCGGCCATGAGCAACTGGATGTTATCGGCGGTCCGTGCCGAGGCGACGCGCCAGTTGCTGCAACGCGGCGGGGTTGCCCCGGCCCGGTTCGCCCGGATTGAAGGGGTCGCGGATCGCGAGCCCTATGTGGCCGGTAATCGGTTGGACCCCCGCAACCGGCGCATGTCGCTGGTGTTAGGTTGGGGTAATGAGGGGTCAGGGGAAAGAGAATTGGCCCGATAAAATAATCGACACCAAAAAATGAAACTAATAATCGTATCGGACAGTTTATAATCCAATTCGGAACGAAGTGGTGAAAATATAGAATTTATCCTGCATCCGAAGCGGACGTATTTTGGAATTAAAAGGGGGTTGCAGCTTTTTTATTTTAAGACATTATTTAGCTGCATGATGACAAGGTAACTCCATAAGAAGTTCCGCGTAAGGGAGTGCGTTCATCATGGCGTCGGTTGTATCAGTGCATCGCTTTGGCAATGTCGGGCCTGTTTCGCGCGAAGTCGTCGATGAAGATGTGTCAGCCCTGATCATCGGTGGCAGTTCAGTAATAGTAGCGTTGCGTAACATGGTCCGACGGGTCGCGCGGTCGGATGCGTCGATATTGATCACCGGGCCTTCCGGGGCGGGCAAGGAAATGGTCGCCCGCGCCATCCACGCGGCAAGCGACCGCAGCGACAAACCCTTTGTCGCCCTCAATTGTGGCGCGATCCCTGCCGAGTTGGTCGAAAGCGAGTTATTCGGCCATGAAAAAGGGTCATTCACCGGCGCCCATGCGCGGCGCATCGGGCGGTTCGAGGAGGCCGATGGGGGCACGTTGTTCCTCGATGAAATCGGCGACATGCGGTTCGATATGCAGGTCAAGCTGTTGCGCGTGCTGGAAGACGGGCTGGTGACGCGGGTCGGCGGCACGGCCATCTTGCCGGTGGATGTCCGGATCGTCTGCGCGACGCATCAGGATCTGGATCGCGCGATGGCCGACAAGCGGTTCCGCGAAGATCTGTATTTTCGGCTCGGCGTGGTGGTCGTCAACATCCCCGATCTGGCCAGCCGGGTCGAAGATATTCCGGCGCTGATCGACCATTTCCAGCGCCGCAAGCGCATGACCCAGCGGGTGCGTTTCGATGCCTCTGGCATGGCGCGGTTGATGACCCATCGTTGGCCCGGCAATGTCCGTGAATTGCGCAATGTGATCGAACGCGCGGCGGTGCTGTTTCCAGGCGAACTGATCGACGCCCGTGATGTGGATGGCCTGCTGCATCGCGGCGGGCTTCAACTCAGCCATGGCGGGCCGGTGTCCTTTTCACCGCAAGCTGACATGCCGACGCCGATCCCGGCATTGCCCCCTTTACCCCCGATCCCGCTGCCGGTGGTGCCGATCCGCCCGGCCGCGCCGCGCAAGGATGGGCCGCCGATCCCGATCAACCTCAAGGAATTGCTGGAAACGATGGAATTGGAGCGCATCCAGATGGCGCTCGACATGGCGGATGGCGTGATTTCGGAAGCCGCCCGCCTGCTGATGCTCAAGCGCACGACATTGATCGAAAAGATGCGCAAATATGGCGTCGACCGCCAGCTTTGATCGCTGGTGGCCGGCTCAGGCGGCTGCGCGCAAATTCCCAAGATTGCGTGCGGCCGCCGCCACGAGTTCAAGCGAGCGCCGCCGCGCTGCCTGATCAAAGACGCTGCCACACAGCACCACCTCATTAACCCCGGTGCGCGCGATGAAGGCGCCAAGGTCGCGTTCGATATCCGTCTGGGTGCCGATGCTGACGCAGCGCAGCATCGAGCGGAGCAATTGCTTGCCCATCGCATCGAGATTTTCCGCATAATCAACGACCGGCGGCGGTAGCTTGCCCGGTGAACCGGTGCGCAGCGAGACGAAGCTTTGTTGCATCGACGAGGCGATCAACGTCGCTTCCGCCATGCTATCGGCGGCGAAGCAATTATAGGCGGCGGCGGCATAGGGCGCGGCCAGGGTCTTCGATGGGCGGAACTGCTCACGATAAATGGCGAGTGCCTCATCCAACATGTCCGGCGCGAAATGCGAGGCGAAGGCAAAGGGTAGGCCAAGGGCGGCGGCCAATTGCGCACCGAACAGGCTGGACCCGAGAATCCACATGTCGATTTGTGCACCTGATCCCGGCGTCGCGGTCATGCCGAGCTGCGGATTACCCTCGAAATAGGCCTGAAGTTCCAGCACATCGCGCGGGAATTCATTGGCATCGGAGTGAAGATTGCGGCGCATCGCCTGCGCGACCCGCCCGTCCGAACCGGGCGCGCGGCCCAGCCCGAGATCGATCCGACCGGGAAACAGCGCATCCAACGTGCCAAATTGTTCGGCAATCTGGAGCGGGCTATGATTGGGCAGCATGATCCCGCCCGCACCGATGCGGATGGTCGAGGTGGCGTGGCCGAGATGCGCCAGCACGACCGAGGTCGCCGCCCCGCCAATGCCCGGCATGCCGTGATGTTCGGCCACCCAATAGCGATGGAAGCCAAGTTGTTCGGCCCATTGGGCTTGGGCGGCGGCATTGGCGAGCGCGTCGCGCATGTCATGGCCCTCGCGCACCGGCACGAGATCGAGGATGGAAAAGCGAGTTTCGGTCATGCGCCTATGTTGGGGATGATGGCGGCGGGCGCAAGCGGAATGATGCCGTGGCGGCTCAACGCCGGACGGCCAGCCCGGCCTGACGCAGCGCATCGCGCGCTTCGGCGATGCTGTGCTGGCCGAAATGGAAAATCGACGCGGCCAGCACGGCGCTGGCATGGCCTTGCGTCACCCCGGCGACGAGATGGTCCAGCGTGCCGACCCCGCCGGAAGCGATAACCGGCACCGCGACCTGATCGGCGATGGTGCGGGTGAGATCGAGATCATAGCCATCGCGTGTGCCGTCGCGGTCCATCGAGGTAACGAGCAGTTCGCCCGCCCCGAGTTCGGCGAGTCGCACCGCATGGGCGACGGCATCGATACCGGTCGCGCGGCGGCCACCATGGGTGAAGATTTCCCACTTGCCCGGCGCGACGCGCTTGGCATCGACCGAACCGACGATGCACTGGCTACCGAAAATATTGGCCATGTCGGCGACGACTTCAGGCCGCGCCACGGCGGCGGAATTGACGCCGACTTTGTCCGCCCCGGCGAGCAGCAGCGCGCGCACATCTTCGGGCGTGCGGACCCCGCCGCCGACCGTCAGCGGCATGAAGCAGACTTCTGCCGTGCGCGACACGATGTCGAGCAGCGTGCCGCGCGCCTCGTGGCTGGCGGTGATATCGAGGAAGCAGAGTTCATCCGCGCCCGCCGCATCATAGGCGCGGGCCGCCTCAACCGGATCGCCGGCGTCGCGCAGATCGACGAAGTTCACGCCCTTGACCACGCGGCCATCGGCGACGTCGAGACAGGGAATAATGCGGGTGCGGACAGTCATGGCGGCGCTTTAAGGCTTTTGGCGCGGGATTGCCAGTGGGGTCGCACATCCTCCCCCCATGGGGGAGAATGCCTTAACCGCTTAGACGAACAGCCCGTTATATTGATCGCGCAGCGCGTTTTTCTGGACCTTGCCCATGGTGTTGCGCGGCAGTTCCGTCACGAATTGCACCGATTTCGGCTGTTTGAACTTGGCCAGTCGCTCGGTCAGCCCGGCGACGATATCGGCCTCGGTCAAGGTGATACCCGGTTGCGACACGACGACCGCGACCACCGCCTCGCCAAAGTCGCGGTGCGGTACGCCGATGACAGCGCTTTCCACCACGCCGGGCAATTCGTCGATCTCCGCTTCGATTTCCTTGGGATAGACGTTGAACCCACCCGAAATGATGAGGTCTTTGCCGCGCCCGATGATGCGGACATAGCCAGCCTCATCGATCATGCCCAAGTCGCCGGTGATGAAGAAACCATCGGCGCGCATGTCTTCCGCCGTCTTTTCCGGGTTGCGCCAATAGCCCGAGAACAGATTCGGTCCGCGCACCTCGATCATGCCGATTTCGCCTTGGGCCAGCGGTTCGCCGCTGGCTGGATCGGTCACGCGCAGATCGACGCCCGGCAGCGGGAAGCCGACCGTGCCCGGCACCCGCCCGCCATCATAAGGGTTGGAGGTGTTCATCTGCGTTTCGGTCATGCCATAACGTTCGAGAATCGCATGGCCGGTCCGCTCTTCGAATTCGCGATGCGTTTCCGCCAGCAAGGGCGCGGAGCCGGAGATGAACAGCCGCATATGGCTGGTCGATTCGCGGCTGAGACCCGGCAGGGTCAGCAACCGGGTGTAAAAGGTTGGCACCCCCATCAGCGCCGTCGCCTTGGGGAATAGGGCATGGACCTGCGCGGCGTCGAATTTCGGCAGGAAGATCATGCTACCGCCCGCCGACAACAGGGTGTTGGTAGCAATGAACAGGCCGTGGACATGGAAGATCGGTAGGGCGTGGATCAGCACATCCTGATCGGTGAAGCGCCACATATCGATCAGGATCGCCGCATTGGATGACAGCGCCCGGCGCGGGATGACGGCGCCCTTTGGCTTGCCGGTCGTGCCCGAAGTATAAAGCATCGCCGCCGGTGCTTCCGGATCATGGCGCGGCGCAACGAGCGACGGATTGGCGACGGTGCCAAGCAGATCGGTCCAACTGCCCTTGCCGCTGTTATCAAGCGTTTCGATCCGGAGCGCGGACGGCAAATCGGTCAGCTTGGCGACCCAGCTTGGATCGATGATCAGCAGCGACGGCTCGGCATTGTCGATAAACCAGGCGACCTCGGCGGCGGTGTAGCCGCTGTTCAGCGGCATATAGACCGCGCCATGCCATAGACAGCCGAGATAGAGCATCAGGGCAGGTACCGATTTTTCGACCTGCGCCGTGACCCGGTCGCCCGGCTTGACGCCAAGCTGGGCGAGCAGCGCCGCGATGCGGGCGGCTTCATGGCGCAGCGCGCCATAGTTGAGCAGGGCATCGCCATGCGCATCGCGCAGGAACGGGCGGTCCGCATCCTTGTTGGCGAAGTGGCAGATCGTGTCGATGATATCGGGATAGCTGGTCATAGACCCGCTCTAGCCGATCGGCGGTGGTGAGGAAATGCCGGGCGCGGCGCGATTCTCGGTAAGGGAGAGTCGGCGCTGGCTGCCCCCCGGCCCGCATATGGGCCGGCTTGGGGCTGGGTGCGCGCCCGTGATCAGATCAGCGCGGAATGCCGATGTTGAGGAAGCCGGGGATCGGGCCGCTCCAGTCGCCGGGGCTGCTGCGGTCATCGACCGGCTGGATGCCCTGCGGTGCCGGGTAACGGGCAGTGCCGCCAAAGCCGACGGGCTGGTGATTTTCCGTCGCCACCCGGGGCTCGCGTTCGTCGCGGGGCTTGCGGCGCGGGGCGCGGGCCGGGCGTTCCGCCGCTGCGGCGCTGACGGGAGCGTCCACCTGTTCGCTGTGGCGGGGTTCGACACGCGCCGGGCGTTCGGCCGGTTCAACCTGCTCGCTCGCTTCGACGCGCTCGGCCTTCACGCGCTCGGCTTTGACTGGCTTTTCGCGGGCAGGACGTGCGGTTTCCGCTTTCGGCTTGCGGCCGCGCGGCTTTTCTTCGCGGGTGTCGCTATCGCCGTCGGCAGCGGCGCCCTGTTCCATGCCCTCAAGGCGCGGGATCGGGCCGCCGATCAGCTTTTCAATCGCCTCGATCGCTTCCTGATCGGAATCGGTGACGATGCTGAACGCGGTGCCGCTTGCGCCGCCACGACCGGTGCGGCCGATGCGGTGGATATAGTCATCGGGATGCCATGGCACATCGAAGTTGAAGACATGGCTCACGCCCTTCACATCGAGGCCGCGCGCGGCGACGTCGGAGGCGACGAGAATGTTGATGTCACCCGATTTGAACTTGTCGAGTTCCTTCAGGCGCTGCGGCTGGTCCATGTCGCCATGGATCTGCCCGGCGGAGATGCCGTAACGCAACAGGCTCTCGGTCAGTTCGCGCACCGTTGTCTTGCGGTTGCAAAACACGATGGCGGTCTGGACGTTTTCGCTCTTGATCAACTGGCGCAGCACATCGCGCTTCTTGCGCGGCTGGGTATAGGCCAGCTTCTGGGTGATCATGATATTGGCGGTCGCGGGCCGCGCCACTTCGATCGATTTCGGGCTGGACAGGAATTTGTCGGCCAGCTTCTTGATCGGCGGCGGCATGGTCGCGGAGAACAGCAAGGTCTGGCGGTTCGACGGTAGCTTGGAACAGATTTCTTCGATATCGGGGATAAAGCCCATGTCGAGCATCCGGTCAGCTTCGTCGATGACGAGCAGGCTGCACCCGGTCAGCAGAATCTTGCCGCGTTCGAACAGGTCCTTCAACCGGCCCGGCGTCGCAATCAGCACATCCACGCCCTTTTCCAGGGCGGCCATCTGATCGCCCATGCTGACGCCGCCAATGAGCAGCGCCATGTTGAGCTTGTGATATTTGCCGTATTTCTCGAAATTCTCGGCGACCTGCACCGCGAGTTCGCGCGTCGGCTCAAGAATGAGCGAGCGCGGCATGCGCGCCCGGCTGCGGCCTTCGGCGAGAATATCGATCATCGGCAGGACGAAACTGGCCGTCTTGCCGGTACCGGTCTGGGCGATGCCGATAATGTCCTTACCCATCAGGACAGACGGTATAGCCTGTGTCTGGATCGGCGTCGGGTCGTTATAGCCGGAATCCTCAACGGCCCGAAGCAGGGAATCAGAAAGGCCGAGATCGGCAAAGCTCATGACATACGTCCGGAAATAGCGCCATCCGCCCCGTTGGCTGATATGCTCGCGGCCATGGCGTGCATCCCGGACATTGTCAAGAAATACCCCTGATCAGGCCCTGAAGTCGGGCCTGCGAAATCAGAACGGCACGTCGTCGTCGAGGTCGCTATCGAACGCCTTGGCGGGCGAGGATGCGCCACGGCCTGCGCCGCCCGAAGGGGCGCTGCCATAGCCGGTGTCGCCGCCACCAAAGCCGGCGCCGCTATCATTGCCCCAATCGCTGCCGCCACCCGAACGCGCGCCGCCGCCGGCGCCGCCTTCGGGCCGGTCAAGCAGGGTGATGTTGCCATCAAAGCCCTGAATCACGACTTCGGTCGAATAGCGTTCCGCCCCGGACTGGTCCTGCCATTTGCGGGTCTGGAGCTTGCCTTCGATATAGACTTTGGAACCCTTGCGCAGATAGCGTTCCGCGACATTGGCGAGGTTTTCGTTGAAGATCGCTACCGAATGCCATTCGGTCTTTTCCTTGCGCTCCCCGGTGGCGCGATCTTTCCAGCTTTCGGTCGTGGCGATGCGGAGGTTCACCACCTTGCCACCATTCTGGAAACTGCGGCTTTCCGGGTCGCGACCCAGATTGCCAATCAGGATGACCTTGTTGACGCTGCCTGCCACCGAATCGTTCCCCTCTTACATGCCCAGAGCCGTTGCCGACCAATATGTGATACCAGCAGCGACATAAGCGAGGCCGAATAGATATGCCAGTAGGAAAGCTGGCCATTTCCATCCGTTGGTCTCGCGCCGAACCACCGCGATGGTCGAGATGCATTGCGGCGCGAACACGAACCACGCGAGAAAGGCAAGCGCGGTGGGGAGTGGCCATTTACCCTGTAGCCGGGTGACTAGCGACTGTTCCGCGCCGCCATCCGATTCGACGGCATAGACCGTCGCCAGCGCCGATACCGCGATTTCACGCGCGGCCATGGCGGGGATCAGCGCCAGCGCGATGTTGCGGTCAAAACCGATGGGCTTGACCACGACGGCCAGCCCGTCGGCGATATTGGCGGCGATGCTGTAATCAATCGCGGGAATGGCCGGATCGGCGTCGGCAGGTGGTTTGGGGAAGCTCAGCAATATCCAGAGCAACACCGTTGACGCCAGAATGATCGTGCCCGCCCGCTTGAGAAAGGCCGCCGCGCGCTGCCATAGGCCCAGCAGGAAATCGCGCAGCGCCGGCATCTGATATTTTGGCATTTCCATCAGGAAACTGTGATCCGGGCCTTTGGTCACGGTCCGACGCAAGATCAAGGCGGCGACAAAGGCCGCGAAAATCCCGGCGATATAGAGGCAGAACAGCACCAATCCCTGCAACCCGATGCCGGGGCCGATGTTGATCCCCGGAATAAAGGCGCCGATAATGACGGAATAGACCGGCAGGCGGGCCGAGCAGGTCATAAGCGGCGCGATCAGGATGGTCGTCAACCGGTCGCGCGGTTCCGCCATGGTGCGGGTGGCCATAATGCCGGGCACCGCACAGGCGAAGGACGACAAGAGCGGGATAAAGGCACGGCCAGACAGGCCCGCACGGCCCATCAAGCGATCCATGATGAAGGCGGCGCGGACCATATAGCCGCTGGCCTCCAGCACGAGGATGAAGCTGAACAGAATCAGGATCTGCGGCAGGAATACAATCACCGAACCGACCCCGGCGATCACCCCTTCCAGCAATAAATCGCGCCAGAAACCGGCGGGCATCGCGCCCTTGGCGGCTTGTTGCAGGCTGGTAAAGACCCCTTCGATCAACGCAATCGGCGCTTCTGACCAGGCGAACACGGCCTGAAACATCAGGAACAGAATGGCCGCAAGCAGGGCCGGGCCGATCACCGGGTGCAGCGCGATCGAATCAATCCGACGGGTGATGGAACGGCGGCTGCCGGTTTCAGTTGTGACGGCGCGGGCGATGGCCCGGGCTTGTTTCTGCAAGGTGCGGATATCAAGCGGCGGCAGGTCGCGTTCCGTGCCCGCATGGCTGCCCGGCGTCACGTCCGCCAGTAGATCACGCAGCGCATCAATGCCGTGACGGCGGACGGCGACCGTCGGCACGACCGGCATGTCCAATGCGCGCGACAGTGCCTCGACATCGACGGTGATGCCGTCGCGCTTGGCAAGGTCGATCATGTTGACCGCCAATATGATCGGCAGGCCGAGCGACTTGAGTTCAAGGATGAAACGCAGATGATTGTCGAGATTGCCGGCATCGACCACGGCCAGCACGATATCCGGCTTTTGCTCGCCGACCTGATGGCCGAGCAACACATCGCGAGTGACGGCCTCATCGGGGCTGTGCGGGGTCAGGCTATAGGTGCCGGGCAGGTCGATCAGTTCGGCCGGGCGACCGTCGCCCAGCATGATCTTGCCCGCATGACGTTCGACCGTCACGCCCGGATAATTGCCGACCTTCTGGCGCGCCCCGGTAAAGGCATTGAATAAGGCGGTTTTGCCGGCATTGGGGTTGCCGACCAAGGCGATAACCGGCGCCGCGTTCATGCGGCCACGCCTTCAGCCAGCGGTATCACCTTGATCGCGCTGGCGAGTTCTCGGCGAATGGCGACCGTCATGCGGCCCACCATGCAAGCCAGCGGATCGCCGCCCCATGGGCCTTTGTGCAGCAACTCAACGATGACACCTTCATCAAAACCCATCTCCCGCAGTCGCCGAGCCTGATCTTCGGTCAACTGGCTCCAGTCGATGGCGGCAATATGGGCGGGGCGGCCCAGCGGGCATTGATCAAGCGCAATGGCATCAAGCGCAATGGCATCAAGCGCAATGGGGGAGAGAGTCTCGGTCATTTGTGCGAGTGATTATCAATAAGACGACAATAAAGCCAGTAAAGATTGGGGCCGATTGATCTGGCACCGGGTTTGCCCCTATGGCTGAAGCCCATGGCCGATCCGCGCATCATCGACATCCAGTTGGATGACCAGACGATTATTTGGCGCAACGCCGATGTCGAACAAGAACGGCGTATCGCGATTTTCGACCTGTTGGAAGGCAATTTTTTCAAGCCGTTGCGCGATTATCCGCAGGATTATGCCGGGCCATTCCGGTTGATGCTGCGGGTGGTAGAGGGGCGTCTCGCACTTGATATTTCGGCAGAATCCGGTGATTTGCTCGAAACATTGGTGTTGTCGCTGACCCGCTTTCGGCGGCCGATCCGCGACTATTTCGCGATTTGCGACAGCTATTTTCAGGCGATCCGGCAATCGACCGCGCAGCAGATCGAAACCATCGACATGGCGCGGCGCGGGATCCACAATGACGCCGCGCAGTTGTTGATCGACCGGCTGGATGGCAAGATTGATCTCGACTTCGACACCGCCAGACGGCTGTTTACATTGATCTGCGTCCTGCATATTCGCGGCTAACGATAACAAAATCATCATCCACTTCGGGAGCATCGCGTGCGCGGCAGGGGGGTCGTAAAACTGTTGGCGGCCGCCGTGCTGGCGCTGCTGGGTGCCGGGGCATGGATTTATGCCACGCGCTGGGCCCCGTCGCGGGATTGGTTTCCGGATCAGGGCATTGCGATCACGGCAGATGCGGGCGATGTGCAATGGCCGACGGCCCATGCGGCGGGCGTCGATTTCGCCTATCTCCGGGCGACGGCGGGGGCGATGGGGCGTGACGAGCGCTTTGCCGGTTATTGGGAAGCCACGCGCAAGGCGGGCGTGAAGCGCGGCGCATGGCATGGCTATTCGCTCTGCCAGTCGGCGGATGCGCAGGCGAATAATTTTGTTGCCGCTGTCCCCCGTGAAAAGACGGCGCTACCGGCGGCGATCCTGCTCGACTTTACGGCAGATTGTCCGGCGCGGCCGGGCAAGGAGCGCGTCGTCGAGGAGGTCCGTTTATTACTTCAGGTGATCGAGCAGCAGACCGGCAAACGTGCCCTGCTTTGGGTCAGTGAGCGTTTCGACGATGCTTATGGCATCAGCGCCGGGTTTGACCGCGACCTATGGTTGATCGGCAGCTTCTTCCGCCCGAATTATGGCGGGCGGCCATGGCGGATGTGGCAGTCGAGCACGATCCGACGGGTCAATGGGGTTGCTGGCCCGGCCCGTTGGGCGGTCATCTACCCGCGAGCGGGCGACAAGGGCGCATCTAGCGCGTTGTGAGGGGTTGATGTGTCGCGGACGTGCGGCCAGCAGCCATTAGGGGCTTGCCAAGTGCGTTCCGGTAGCTAGGACATGGCTTCCTTCGGTATGCCCGCCCATGCGAGCATGACGGATCAGAAACTTCAGGGGGAAGACGCAGCACATGGCCATCCAATCGGATCGGTGGATCAGGGAGCAGGCGCTCAGCACCGGCATGATCGAACCTTTTGTCGAGGCGCAGCGCCGCGACGGGTGCATTTCCTATGGCTTGTCATCCTATGGCTATGACGCGCGGGTGGCCGATGAGTTCAAGATCTTCACCAATGTCGATTCGGCAACGGTCGATCCGAAGGACTTTGCCTCCAACAGCTTTGTCGACCGTAAGACCGATGTCTGCATCATCCCGCCCAACAGCTTCGCGCTGGCCCGGACGGTGGAATATTTCCGTATCCCGCGTGATGTGCTGGTGATCTGCCTTGGCAAGTCGACCTATGCGCGCTGCGGCATTATCGTGAATGTCACCCCGCTGGAACCGGGCTGGGAAGGACATGTGACGCTGGAATTTTCCAACACCACGCCGCTGCCTGCCAAGATTTATGCCAATGAAGGCGCGTGCCAGTTCCTGTTCCTGCAGGGCAATGAGCCGTGCGAAGTGTCTTATGCGGACCGGGCTGGCAAATATATGGGCCAACAGGGCGTCACCCTGCCGCGGCTATAAGCGACCAGCGGCGGGGGTTTAGCCCGCCGCGACCGCCAAGGCGGTGGCAAGGTCAAGCCGACCATCATAAAGCGCGCGGCCGGTGATCACGCCTTCAATGCCATCCTTGGCATGCACCGCGAGCATGTGAATGTCGCTGATCCCCGCGACGCCGCCGGATGCGATGACCGGAATGGCGGTGCTGCGGGCAAGATCGACCGTGGCCTCGATGTTGCAGCCCTTGAGCAGGCCATCACGCCCGACATCGGTGAACAATAGCGCGGCTACGCCCGCATCTTCGAACCGGCGGGCCATGTCGACAATCGACACGGTCGACACATCGGCCCAGCCCTTGGTCGCGACCATGCCGTCGCGCGCATCCACCGCCACCACAATGCCGCCGGGGAAGTCCTTGGCCGCGGTCTTGACGAGATCTGGATTTTCAAGTGCGGCGGTGCCGATCACGACGCGCGAGACGCCAAGGTCGAACCAGCGTTCAATCGCGGCGCGGTCGCGGATACCGCCGCCGAGCTGCACATGGCCGGGGAAGGCCTTGACGATGGTTTCGACCGCTTCGGCATTGACCGCGCGGCCCGCAAAGGCACCATCGAGATCGACGCAATGCAGATGCTGCGCGCCCGCTTCGGCGAATAGCAACGCTTGAGCGGCGGGATTGTCACCATAAATGGTGGCGCGGTCCATATCGCCTTCGGCCAGACGGACAACTTGACCGCCCTTCAGGTCGATGGCGGGAAAGACGATGAGGCTCATGGTTGCCACTCCAGAAAACGCTTGAGAAAGGCGAGGCCATAGGCCTGGCTCTTTTCGGGATGGAATTGCGCGCCGATCATGTTGTCGCGGCCAATCGCCGCGATCAGGGGCGCGCCATGTTCGGTCGTCGCCAGCACATGGCCGGGCGCGACGCCGGTCACGGCGAAACTGTGGAGAAAATAGGCCTCGCCCGGCACGATCAGCGGATGCGCGACCGCCGGGATCACATCGTTCCAGCCCATATGCGGAATTTTGATTACGGGGTCGGTCGGCTCGATCAGCTTGACCACGCCTTCGATCCAGCCAAGGCCCTGATGGCTGCCCATTTCTTCGCCCCGGTCGGCCATGAGCTGCATGCCGACGCAAATGCCGAGGAATGGCTTGCCTTGCTTCAGCACGGCGTCGTTCAGCGCATCGACCATGCCGTCAATCGCCGCGAGCGAACCCATGCACGCCCCGAACGCGCCGACACCGGGCAGCAACACGCGGCCCGCGCCGGCCACGACATCCGGGTCAGAGGTGACAAGCACCTGTTCCGCCCCCGCCGCGAACAGCGCGTTTTCAACCGACTTCAGATTGCCCGCGCCATAATCGACGAGCGCGACGGTGTGAGACACGATCAGAGCATTCCCTTGGTCGACGGGATGCTGTCAGCCTTGCGCGGGTCGATCTCGACCGCGACGCGCAACGCGCGGGCGAGCGCCTTATAGCAGCTTTCGACCACATGGTGGTTGTTGCTGCCATAGAGGTTTTCGACATGGAGCGTGATGCCCGCTGCACCGGCAAAGCTGTGGAACCAGTGTTCGATCAACTCGGTATCCCATGCGCCCAGTTGCGGCATGGCGAGTTCGACCTTCCACACCAGATAGGGGCGGCCGGAAATATCGAGCGCGACCCGGGTCAGCGTTTCATCCATCGGGGCATAGGCATGGCCATAGCGGGTGATGCCCTTGCGGTCACCCAGCGCCTTGCTGATCGCCTCGCCAATGGCGATGCCGGTGTCTTCGGTGGTGTGGTGCTGGTCGATGTGGAGATCGCCATTGCACGCGACCTTGAGATCGATCAGCGAGTGACGGGAGAGCTGTTCGAGCATGTGATCGAGAAAGCCGATCCCGGTTGAGACCTCATACACCCCGGTGCCGTCGAGATTGACCTCGACCCGGATGCTCGTTTCGCTGGTTTCGCGAGTGATGTTGGCGGTGCGCATGGGCTTCCCTATAGCGCGATTGCCATTTCGTGCAACGTTGGAGGCGTGATCTTCAACCGATCCGGCGGCCTGACCAGATCACCCGGCCAATGATGTGAATGTCGCCCGGATCACAATCGGGCCACGCCGGATAGGCCGGATTATCGCTGCGGATGGTGAAGCGCCCGGTCGCCGGATGGCGGGCAAGCCGTTTGACCACCAACACATCGTCAATCCGCAGCACATAAATGCCGTCGCGCACCCGCGCCGCCGTATCGCCGCCATCAACCAGAATGTCATCGCCATTGATCAATGTCGGGGTCATCGAATCGCCCTCTACCCGGATCATCGATAATTGCCCGGCCCGCGACGGGGTCAGTTGGCGCAGCCAGTCGGGGCGGAACGCCATATGGCCCTTGGTGGTCTCCCCCTGCGGCACCGCGCCCGGCCCGGCAGAGGCGCGGACATCGTGGCGCGGGACCAGCACAAGATCGCGCCCATCCGGCGGCGGCGCGGCGCGGCGCGAGGGCTGGGTATAGGAAATTTCCTTAGTTGGCGCCGTGGCGCGCTGGCCGCTGGGGGCCAGCCAATCTTCCGGCACGCCGAAATATTCCGCGAGCAGGCGGCGGTCGGCCTCGTCCAACTTGCGCGGCGTGCCGCGTTTGATGAACTGTTGGATATAGGCGGCATTACGCCCGATCAGCCGCGACATGGCGGCATAATCCTCGCCCCGGTCGCGGATCAGGCGATCAAGCGCCTCACGGGGATCATCATGTTCCATCGGGCTGCTATACATATAGGAAATATCCTAGACAAGTAGGATTTCAAGCCATAGGTATTTTCCTAGCGAATGATTCGACGCCAATGATTCGATGCCGGTTGTTCGCCTTGGGGCAGGGCTGATGCAAAAGGGAAATGAGTGATGTTGTTGCGTGAGGTAGAAAAATTCCTGCGGGCTTATGATGTGCCCGCGACGAGATTGGGTCGGCGCGCGGTGGGCGATCCGGCGTTGGTGCGCGACCTGCGCCGAGGTCGCGAACCGCGCGCCCCGCTGACGGCGCGGGTCCGGGCCTTCATGGCGGATTATGCGGCGGAGGGCTCGGCCGATGCGTAATCCCTATCCACGGGTCACGGGTGCCGTGCTGCGGGCGATGGAGCAGCTCGCGGGCGTGGCACCGGTCCTGGGCGAGGTTGGGTCGCAACCTTGGGCAAGCATCACGTTCAGCGGGGTGCGCCATCGCATCGCGGTGACGCTTGATGGCGATGCGGCAGTCGTGGATCGGTTAATGCGCGCCCTACCCGAGGCCGAGATTCCCCTGGTGGGCGAGATGGTGGCGGACCTGACCGTCGAGATCGAGGCTTTGGGGGAACGCGCGGGCAGGGCGTTTGCAGAGCTGGTGGTGATGGTGCTGACCGTGCGGCATTAAGGTAAGAAATTGTTATCACGTTGATTCTATCGTAATGTTGAACAGTCGAACGGTAGGTGGCGTTGCATGATGGAAGAGCATGAAGTGCGAGGCGCTGGTGATCCAGCGCCGCTGGTCGATCAGAAAGTTGTTCACGTGACGAGCCCGCTCGGTATTGGGACAAAACTCGTTGACGGGATCAAGGGAATCGCAATCGTCAATGACATCGTTCGCATCAGCTTTACTGAAAATGTGCTCGATACATTGGATGAAGCGGGCTTGAAGGGGCGGCATGTTGTCACGCTCGCGATGGGTATCGCGCCCTTTCTCGCTATCATGGATTTGCTGGAGAAGGTTCGATCAGATGTGCGACATACGCCTCATGGCTGAGGTCGTTCACATGTTTGAATCTAGTAGAAATACGCCAGATAAGCCGTATATTGAAAAGACGGCGACCGACTATCCGGGCGGTCGCGGAGGAGGCCCGATGGATCCGATGAGTTGGAAAGATTATACCGACGCAAGGATCGGCGAGGTTCGTTCAGACATCAAGGTGGATATCGTGACACTCGAATCCCGTATCGACGAACGGCTATCAAGCATCACCACGAAATTGGACCGGCTGCCGACGCGCTGGCAGTTCATTTCGACGTTTGGTGGCGGCATATTGGCGATATTCGCGATCCTTGCTTATGCCGCCGACCGTTCAGATAGCGCGGCAGAGCGTGCGGCCACGATTGCCGGTGCGCTCGCCAGACTTGAAGCGGCGGCGACGATACCGCCCGAAGAGGCGAAAGCAGCACAAGCTGTTGCAACACCATCTTCAACAGCGGTTCCCAAATAGGTCTTAGCAATTGTCATCGCCTTGACCGTGCGGGAGGGAGCGTAGCGGGGGCGCCGTTTACCGGGCTTCCACCGACTCCGGCAGTTGCCAATCGATCGGTGCCAAGCCCTGCGCCACCAGAAAGTCGTTGGTCTTTGAGAATGGCTTGCTGCCGAGAAATCCATGACGTGCCGACAAGGGTGAAGGATGGGCGGATTTGAGGACGAGGTGCCGCCCGCCTTTGTCGATACTCTCCACGAAGGCTGCCTTTTTCTGGGCATAGGCACCCCAGAGGATGAACACCACCGGATGGGGCTGATCATTGACAAGGCGGATCACCGCGTCGGTGAATTTTTCCCAGCCCTTGCCCTGATGCGATGCCGCCATGCCCATTTCGACCGTCAGCACGGCGTTGAGCAAGAGTACGCCTTGCCGCGCCCAATGTTCGAGCAGGCCATGGCTCGCGCGGGGAATGCCGAGGTCGCTCGCCAGTTCCTTGTATATATTGACCAGCGATGGCGGGATGCGGACACCGGGCTTGACGCTGAAGCTCAGGCCATGGGCCTGTCCTTCGCCGTGATACGGGTCTTGCCCCAGGATCACGACCCGCACGGCCTTCAGCGGCGTCAGTTCAAGCGCGCGGAACCAATCCGGGCCTTGGGGAAAGATGCGCTTGCCCTTGGCCTGTTCGCCACGCAGGAACTGGCGCAGTTGCTGCATATCGGTGCTGGCGACTTCGCCCTCCAGTGGCGCGCGCCAGCTATCGGGCAGGGTGATCGGGAGGATGTCGTCGGTCACAGTCTCAGGCCGAACGGGACGATGCGATTATCGGGATCATGGCCGATATCGGCGCGGCCGAGATAGGGCAGGCCAGCCCGTTCGCACCAGCGGCGGACCATGGCCTCCGGCTCCTCGCCAAAGGGGGTGTCATTTTCCGGCACATCGCTGATGCGCCCCAGCATGATCCCGCTGGCGCGGCGGACATTCGGGCTGGAGCTAATGTGAAACAGCGCGCGGTCGATGGCATAATGATATTCGGATACGTCCTCGATCATCAACACATGGCCGGTGAAATCCGGCTCCAGCCCGGTGCCGAGCAATTCGGACAGCACAGCAAGGTTGAAGGCGAGATAGGCGGTACCCGTTTCGACCTTCGGTTCAAGCGTGGTGGCGTCGCCATCATGCAGCCACATGAGCGCCCGGCGCAGCGCCTTCTCGCCGCCGATGCGGCTGATATCGGCGACCATCGGGCCATGGGCGACATGGCGAAAGCCCCGTGCATAAAGGCCAGCGAGCAGGAACCCCGCATCGCTATAGCCGAGCCAGTGCTTCTTGCGGGCGGCCAGACCAAAGCGTTCGATGGCGTCTTCCGCGATGCGGCAGGCCCCATAGCCGCCGCGCGCGATCCAGATCGCATCAATTGCCGGGTCGTTTGCCATCTCGACCAATGCGTCCAGCCGGACATGATCCGCCCCGGCAAAATGGCCATCGGTGGCGAAACATTGCGGGTGGAACAGCAGTTCGGGCGCGCTGGCGCCGAATTGCTGGCGGGCGATGTTGGTCGCCTTGATGGCCCATTCCTCTTCCAGCCTGCGGCCGGGGGCGACGATACCGATGCGACGGGGGGTGGTGGTCATGTGTGTGGACGCTTGCTGTTCACGGGAAAAACGTCAATAGCCAGCCCATGGACCATGACAAAGGCTATTTTTTCTGCGGAATCGGCGGCAGCGGTATGCTGCCCTTGGCGTGCATCATGCAGGGCCGCGGATTTTCGGTGGCGGGATCGGATCGCGCGCTTGATCAGGGGCTGGTCGGCGGCAAGTTTGCCTTTCTGCGCGACCGGGGCATTGCGCTATTTCCGCAAGATGGCAGCGGCCTGACCAGCGCCCAACAGGTGCTGGTGACATCCGCCGCGGTTGAAGAAACGGTACCGGATGTGGTGGCGGCCAAGGCACTGGGCGCGCCGATGCTGCGGCGGGCGAATTTGCTGGCGGACTTGTTCAATGCGTCACCCGTCAGCATCGGCGTGGCGGGGACGAGCGGCAAGTCGACCGTCACCGGCATGATCGGCTGGATGCTCCACGCGCTGGGGCTTGATCCGACGGTGATGAACGGCGCGGTGATGAAGAATTTCGTGACCCCCGATGTTCCGTTCGCGAGCGCGCTGGTCGGTAAGGGCGATCATTTCGTGTCGGAGGTGGACGAGAGCGACGGGTCGATTGCGCTCTATACGCCGACGGTCGCGGTGCTCAACAATGTCGCGCTTGATCACAAGAGCATGGAAGAGTTGCGCGCGTTGTTCGGTGGCTTTCTCGCCCGTGCCGCCAAGGCGGTGGTCAACGCCGATCATGCGGAGGTCGCGGCGCTGGCGGCGACTTTGCCTGACGACCAGTTGGTGCGCTTCGGGATCGACCATCAAGGTGCCACGCTCAACGCCACCGATCTGGTCGAACGACCGGATGGCGTGTCGTTCCGGGTCAATGGCACGCCGGTTCAACTGCGGGTGCCGGGGCGGCATAATGTTGCCAATGCGCTGGCGGCGCTGGGCGTGATGGTGGCGCTTGGCCTGCCGTTGGATAAGGCCGCAGCGGCACTGGCGGATTTTGCGGGGCTGAAGCGGCGGCTTGAACTGGTCGGCTCGGCGGCTGGCGTGACCGTGATCGACGATTTTGGCCATAATCCGGACAAGGTCACGGCGACGCTCAACACGCTCCATGCCTTTCCGGGCCGGTTGCTGATCTTGTTTCAGCCGCATGGCTATGGCCCGTTGCAGCAAATGGGCGAGGAACTGGCGGCAACTTTTGCGCGGCTATTGGCGGACGAGGATCGTCTGGTGATCCCGGACCCGGTCTATTTTGGCGGCACGGTGGATCGCAGTCGGGGCAGTGACTGGCTGGCGACGATGGTCGCGGCCGGGGGCAAGGCGGCGCAGCATGTGGCGGATCGCGAAGACGCGGGGGCGATGCTGGTGGCCGAAGCCCGGCCGGGTGATCGCATCATCGTCATGGGCGCGCGCGATGACCGCTTGTCCGAACTGGCGGCCAAGCTGTTGGCGAAACTGGCAGGCTGATCACAATCGCGGCGGTTTGGGGGAGGGCATTGCTGTTGCCTGCTATCTCCGATGGACCTTGCGCCCCTTAACTGGCATGGCGGCGGCATGATCCTTGCTGACCGAGTCCTGTTCCTTGATGGAGAGGCCATTATCCTCGACAAGCCTGCTGGCTTGCCGGTGGACCGCCCGCGCGACGGCACCTTGTCGCTTGAAAATTTTCTCGCCTCGCTGACCTTCGGGTTCAAGCGCTGGCCTGCCGCCGTGCATCGGCTCGACCGCGATACGTCGGGTTGCTTGTTGCTGGCGCGCAATCCTAAGGCGTTGGGGCGCTTTGGGCAGGCGTTCGAACAGCGCCGCGTCGGCAAGCGCTATTTTGCGGTGGTCGAAGGCCAGCCGGAAGGCGATGAAGGCGTGATCGATCTGCCGCTGTTCAAGGTCAGTTCCGAGGCCAATGGCTGGCGGATGATCGGTGATGATCGCGGCAAGCCTGCGGTGACCCGCTGGAAAGTGATTGCGCGCAAAGAGCATCGCGCGCTGGTTCAGTTCGAGCCGGAAACAGGCCGCACCCATCAGATCCGCGCCCATGCGGCCTATGGGCTGAAATGCCCGGTGGCGGGTGATCCGATCTACGCCTCGCATTTGCCCAAGAGCGAAGACCCGATGTTGCTGCACAGCGCATGGCTGCGGATTGAGCGCGACGGCAAGCCGCCGATCGAGGCCGAGGCCCCGCTGCCCGACAGCTTTGCCAAGGCGGGCTTCGCCCTATGAGCTTCCCGCCCGGTTCGCCCTTGCCGGACCAGGTGCTGGAAGAAAAATTCCTGGCCGCGACCGGACCGGGCGGGCAGAATGTCAACAAAGTGGCAACGGCGGTGCAGATGCGGCTCGACGTGTACGCGCTGCGGTTGCCGCCGTCGGTCTATCGTCGCTTGAAAGAAGCGGCGGGTAGCCGTTGGACCAAAGAGGGCGAAATTGTCCTTGTGGCCCGCAATTACCGGACCCGTGAGGCCAATCGCGAGGATGCCCGCGCCCGGATGCAGGCGCTGGTCGATGCCGCATGGGTGGCGCCGGTGCGGCGCGTCCCGACCAAGGTCGGTAAAGCCGCCAAGGCGCGGCGGTTGGAGGGCAAATCCAAGCGCAGCGAAGTCAAGCAGGGCCGGGGGCGGGTAAGGTTGGACTAAGCGGCCGGGGGTGGATTCCCTTTGCGCTGAAGTTGCGTTATGATGTGCCCATGCAGGGGAAATCGCCGATTGCGACCAAATGGGTGCTGGTGCTGTTGTTCGCACTGGCCGCTTGTGTAGGCTCGGGACCGAGTGATCGCCAGCCGTCACGATCAGACCAGACCCCCGTCACCGCCGGTCGCCTCCCCAGCAACTCCCCCCAGACCCGCCAGTGCATCAGCCAATTGCGGCGCATGGGCGCTTCGTTTGAGCCGTTGCCGGATCGCTGGTTCGGGGGTGGGTGCACCGCGCTCTCCTCGGTCAAGCTGCTCGATATTGGCACGCCGCTTGCCCATATGACGGCGATTACCTGCCCGATGGCGACCAATTTGATTGCATGGAGCCGCGATGTCGCCCAACCGGCGGCGCGGCGCTATTTCGGGGCCAATATCCGCCAGATCGAAACCATGGGCAGCTATAGTTGCCGACCGGTGAATGGGCAGGCGGGCAACGGCCTTTCCGAACATGGGCGGGCCAATGCCATCGACATTGGCGGCTTCACCTTGGCCGATGGGCGGCGCGTGACCGTGCTTAACGGCTGGAATGGCAAGGATGATCGGGTGCGGCAGTTCCTGCGCGATATCCACAAGGGGGCGTGCCGTAATTTCCAGATCGTGCTTGGCCCGGATGCCAATCATTGGCATGCCGACCACCTTCATTTCGACATGGGAAAAGGCCCTTATTGCCGCTAGATTTGGGCGCGTCGGGCGAGTTGATGCGACGGAGCCTTGCACTCGCGCGCGGGCTGTGGTTGGAGGCGCTATGACTATTCGCAGCCTGTTCGCCACGCGTTTCTATGAGGACAGCCTCAACGACGCGACCCTGATCGATGAACTGGAGCACAGCTGTCGCACGCTGGCCGAGGACGACCGGGCGGGGCGCGCTTGGGCGAAGGAGAATAGCTATCCCGGCTATACTTCTTATGCCTCGCTCAACGATCTGCCGATGCGCGACCCGGTGTTCGCGGACCTCAAGCGCAAGCTCGATAAGCATGTGCAGCGCTTTGCCGAGGCATCGTGCATGGAATTGGCCGGCCGCAAGCTCAAACTCGATAGCCTGTGGGTCAATATCCTCAAGCCCGGTGGCAGCCATAGTAGCCATATCCATCCGCATAGCGTGGTGTCGGGCACGGTCTATGTGGCGGTGCCGCCCGGCGCGGGCTGTCTCAAGCTCGAAGACCCGCGCCTGCAACTGATGATGGCGGCACCGACCCGCCGGACGGATGCGCCGGAAGAGGATCGCAGCTTTGTATATGCCCAGCCCGCACCGGGCACGATCTTCTTGTGGGAAAGCTGGCTGCGCCATGAAGTGGTGGCGAGCAAGGCCAAGTCGGAACGGATCAGCGTCAGCTTCAACTATAGCTGAGTGCGGCCCATCAAATGCCAGCGCGGTTTGGGCATGATCCCGCCGCAGCGCGGGCATTTGGGGGAGCGGGCAAGAATCTGTTCGCCGCATTGCGGGCAAATGCGGGTGGCGTGGCGTTGAAGATAGGGCCGCTCGAATTCGCCATAGGCCGCCGGGAGCAGGAGCGCGATGATCAGCGCAAGCGGGCCGGTGAATAGCCCCAGTAGGAAGCCATCAAAGCCGCTGCGCCCCTTGCTGCACCAGATCACCACGGCAGTGAAGCCCGTCACAAGCCAGAAGAGATGAAGCAGGTGCATGGAACGAACCTTGATCTGGAATCGACAAATTGTTGCGGTGGATGCGCGATGATGTCAATTCGGTACGTCGATGACCGGGCTGGCGGCTATGCGTAAAGTCCCGCAATTGATGGGCTAATCTGCCACGATGATGTGCCCCGACCATGGCAGACAGGAGATGTGACAAAATGAAGGCCGCAGTCTTTCGCGAACCCGGCACCCCGTTGACGATTGAGACGATCGCCGACCCGACACCGGCAGTGGGCGAGGCGATCATCCAGGTGCATCATTGCGGCGTTTGCGGCACGGACCTCCACTCGACCGAGCAACAACACGAGCCGGGCATCGATTGCGTCGTGCTGGGCCATGAATTCGTCGGCGAGATCGTCGAACTCGGCAAGGATACGCCGGCGGGCTGGCGCAAGGGCGACCGGCTGGCATCCTTGCCGTTCATCGGCTGCGGTCATTGTCTCGCCTGTCTCAAGGGCACGACATGGCAATGCGCCAGCCGCAAGATTATCGGTTCGGCGGAAGCGCCGGGCGGCTTTGCCGAATATACCAGCGTGCATCTCAATGAGGCGGTGCACCTGCCGGATGCGGTGAGTTGGGAACATGGGGCGCTGGTCGAGCCGCTCGCGGTCGCGCTCCATGCGGTGCGCAAGCTTAATCACGGGCTGGCGGGCAAGAATGTGCTGGTGATGGGCGCAGGGCCAATCGGGCTGGCGTGCGTGCTATGGGCCAGTTTTTTCGGCGCGCGCCATGTGATCGTGAGCGAACTTGATCCGGGGCGCGCCAAGCTGGCCGCCGCATTTGGCGCGACCGGGCTGGTCGATGCCACCGGCGATGTCGGCGAACAATTCCGCACGCTCACGGGCAGCGCGCCGGAGCTGATCCTTGAATGCGTCGGCGTGCCCGGCATGATTGGGCAGGCGATGGAACTTGCGCCTTATGGTGGCGAGCTGCTGATTGTCGGTTTTTGCATGAAGCCGGACAGTTTCCTGCCCGCCATCGCGATGGTGAAGGAACTCGCGGTGCAGTTCGTCATTGCCTATGACAAGTCGGACTTTCAGTTCGTCGTCGACATGCTTGCGGCGGACCGCATCAAGGTCGATGGCATGATCACCGACATCGTGCCCTTCTCGGCCTTTCCGACGGCGTTTGAGGCGCTGCGGCGGCCAACCAGCCAGTGCAAGATCCTGCTCAACCCGATGGCCTGAACTTATCAGGGGCCGGTTTGATCACCGGCCCCTGTTCGCAGATCAGAGATTGCCCATCGCGGCCCGGCCCGCGACCCGGCCGAAATAGGACCCCGGCCCCAGGCTCATCCCGCTATTGTAGCTTTTGCCATCCTTGGGGATGTGCGCGGTGCAGGCCCCGGCGGCATAAAAGCCCGGAATGACCTTGCCCTGTGGGTTGAGCACCTGCGCATCGCTCGACACCTTCAGGCCCCCAAGCGTGATGTAGAGATAGGTCGAGCGGTCGAACGAAATGTCGAACGCGGCCCATGGCCCCTGATCCAGTTGCTTCAGCCAATCGGGATGCTTCTGGAACAGGCTGTCCTTGCCCGCCGCGCAATCGGCATTGTAGGTCGCCAAGGTCTTGACCAGCGCGCCTTCGGGCAGTTCGAGCCGGGCTTCCATTTCTTCGACTGTTTCGAAACCATCGATCAGTTGATGCTTGGCATAGGGATTTTCGGGATATGCGAAGATTTCCGAATCGACGATCAGATAGGCGCGCCCGCCCGGCTGTTCCGAGGTGAAACCGGCGGTGCGGCCATGATAGCTGTCCTCGGCCACGAAGCGCTGGCCAAACGCATTGACGATAATGCCCTTGATCAACTGCTGCGGCGGATAGATGGCGGCGGTCGCGATCATGCCGTCCATGCCCTGCGTATCCGCCCCGGCGGCGAGGCCGAGCAAAATGCCCGAACCATCGGTATAGGGCGTGCCGAGCGGTTCGGCGCTCGCGGGCAGATCGGGGAAATATTCCGCCAGCATGTCCTTGTTCATGCCAAAGCCGCCGGTGGTGACGATCACGCCGCGCCGGGCCTGATAATAACGGGTCTGCCCAGTCTGGCGCACGGCGCAGCCGATGATGCGGCCATCTTCATCGCGGATCAGCGCGGTCGCGATGCTGTCATAGCTCGCGCGCACGCCCTCTTGCTCGCACCGGGCGAGCAGCGGGGTCATCGCCCCGGCGCCCGGGCTTTCGCCCTCCATCGCGACCTGATGACCGCGCGGCACCGGGCGGGCGATGTCGCGATAGGGCCAGACCTTTTCGTTGCCGGTGCTCATCAGCCCTTCGGACGAGAGGATATAGACCGCCTTGTGCGGGTAATAGCTGCGCTCAAACGGCACGCCCTGCGCCTCAAGCCAGTTGAAATGATCGACATTGTCATCGCAATAGCGGCGGACCTTATCGGCCTGTTCCGCGCCCATGCTGGCGATCATGTAGCGATACATATTTTCAGGGTCGTCATCATAGCCGACGGCCTTTTGCACCTCGGTGCCGCCGCCAAGATAGAACAGGCCGGATGACAAAGCGCTCGACCCGCCGCCCGCGCTTGCGCGCTCGACAACCAGCACATCGCCCCCAGCCCGGCGCGCCTCAAGCGCGGCGCACGCGCCGGCAATGCCATAGCCGATGATGAGGACATCGGCGCTATCGTCAAATTGGGGGACATTTTTCGCGTCAATCAGGCGACTGCTCAGGTCCATGCGCATGCTCCGGATAGTGAGAATTGATTCGATGGCCAGCCTAGCCGGGGATGAGGCGTCTGTAGCCTGACATTTCAGGTAAGGGGGCTTGACCTACATCACCACAAACCCACATTTGTGTTTACCTTGGGTATAGCAAAGGAGCAGCGCGCATGAGTCGGCTAACCATCGACATAACCGATCATCAGCACCAGAGCCTGAAAGCCTTGGCTGCATTGCAGGGCAAGACGATCAAGCAATATGCGCTTGAACGGCTTTTTCCTGCACCGCCTGCCGATGATCAGGCGTGGGAGGACTTAAAGGCCCTGCTGGGGCAGCGGATCAACGACGGCCTGTCGGGCGTCATGTCAGGCAAGACCATCGACACCATTGTTGATGAGGAATTGGGCCGGGACGAGCGCGCTTGACCGCTCCTTATGTCCTGCTGCCTGCGGCGGAAGCTGATCTGCGGGACATCATCCGGTACACGCGCCAGCAATCGGGCGACGCGCAAACCCGAAGCTATGTTGCCAAATTACAGCGCGGCATTGAAAATATCGCGGCTGGGCAGGGGCTGTCCAAGGATATGGCGGCGCTTTATCCGGGCTTGCGGCTGGCCCATTGCGAACAGCACTATATCTTTTGCCTGATGCGCGAGGGGGCCGCTGCGCTCGTGGTGGCGATTTTTCATGAGCGGATGGATATAATGCTGCGGCTGGCGGATCGGTTGAAATAACCGCAGGCCTGAAAGGCCAATGCCTAAAAAGCAGCTAAGGTCGCGAAAAGCGTGGTGGGCGCGGCAAGGATTGAACTTGCGACCCCACCCGTGTGAAGGGTGTGCTCTACCACTGAGCTACGCGCCCACGCTTTCGCTGGAGGGTCCATCAATGCGATTGTGGCAATCGCGAACCCTTGATGATTCTTGAAAACAGCCCGTGGGCGATCTCACAAAATCACGGGCGGCGTTTGCGTGCGCCGCCCGGATTTGTCAACCCGGCATCTTGCGATGCCGGTCAAAAATCAGTTGACCGCGTCCTTCAGGCCCTTGCCGGGCTTGAACTTCGGCTGGGTCGAAGCGCTGATCGTCATCGGTTCGCCAGTGCGCGGGTTGCGGCCGGTCGAAGCCTTACGCTTGGTGACGGCGAAGGTGCCGAAACCAACGAGACGAACTTCGTCGCCCTTCTTCAGCGCGCCGGTGATGGCATCGAAAACGCCTTCCACTGCCTTGCCCGCATCGGTCTTCGTCAAGCCGGTCGCTTCCGCAACGGCGCTGATCAGTTCCTGCTTATTCATGCCTCCCGAACCCCCTTCTCTAAACTGTAAAATCAGGCGTGATTGCCGTCGCGTATTAAGAGCAGATTGAATCAGCCTGTCAAACCTAAAAGCAGCAAAAAACCCTGAAAACTGCTGGAAAAACGTGGTTTTTGACATGATTCCCGGATGTGCAGTGCACAATTTGGGTCTGGCCATGGTCCAAAGGGGGTACAGCGCGCTTGATCGCATCGGGCGCAGCGGCGACAAGGGGCGCCATGGTTGATCTATTTGTCGATGATTCCCGCCGTTCCCGCGACGCCTTATTGTCGCCTGCCGGACCGCTTGCCGACCGGTTGCGGCCGCGCACGCTGGGCGAGGTGGTGGGGCAGGAACATCTCACCGGACCAGAGGGCACGATCGGCCGCATGGTGGCGGCGGGTCGACTATCGTCGTTGATCCTGTGGGGTCCGCCGGGGACGGGCAAGACGACTATTGCCCGCTTGCTGGCAGATGCCGTGGGCATGCGGTTCGATGGGGTGTCGGCGGTGTTCTCCGGTGTGGCCGATCTGAAAAAGGCATTTGCCACGGCGGCCGACTATCGCGATCTCGGGCGGTCGACCTTGTTGTTTGTGGATGAAATCCATCGCTTCAACCGGGCGCAGCAGGATGGCTTTCTGCCCTATGTCGAAAATGGCACGATCACCTTGGTCGGGGCGACGACCGAAAACCCAAGCTTTGCGCTCAACGCCGCCTTGCTCAGCCGGGCGCAGGTGCTGGTGCTCAACCGGCTCGATGAGGCGGCGCTGGATCAGCTCTTGGTGCGGGCAGAGATGTTGGAGCATCGCCCGCTGCCCCTAACGCCGGACGCCCGCACCGCGTTGATCATCAGCGCAGATGGCGATGGGCGTTTCCTGCTCAATCAGGCGGAGACATTATTCTCGGTCGATATTGAGGACCCCTTGGACCCGGGGGCGCTGTCGGCACTGCTGCACCGGCGGATGGCCGTTTATGACAAGGATCGCGACGGCCATTATAATCTGATCTCGGCGCTGCATAAGTCGTTGCGCGGGTCGGACCCGCAAGCGGCGCTCTATTGGCTGGCACGGATGCTGACGGCGGGCGAGGAGCCGCTCTATGTGCTGCGGCGGATCACCCGCTTTGCGTCCGAGGATATCGGTCTCGCGGACCCGCAGGCATTGGTGCAGTGTCTCGCCGCGAAACAGGCCTATGAGTTTTTGGGCAGTCCCGAGGGCGAGTTGGCGATTGTGCAGGCCTGTCTCTATTGCGCGACCGCACCCAAATCGAACGCGATCTATCGGGCGCAGAAGGCGGCATGGAAGGCTGCCAAGGAAACCGGCAGCCTGATGCCGCCGCCCAACATACTGAACGCGCCGACCAAGCTGATGAAGGATCTCGGCTATGGTAAGGGCTATGCCTATGACCATGATGTCGAGGACGGCTTTTCAGGCGATAATTACTGGCCCGAGGACATGCGGCCCGCGCGTTATTACGAACCGGTCGAACGCGGCTTTGAGGCGCGGATCAGGGAACGGCTCGCCTTCTGGGATCAGAAACGGCGCGAGCGGGGCTAAGGGGCTGGTGCGGGGCGAGGTTGATCCTGCGTCGGCTTGGTCGCTTTGGCTCTTATGCCTGTTATTCCCTTATATTCTTACATCCCCTCCCCCTCGTCACCCTGAACTTGTTTCAGGGCCCACTGCGGGCGTGTCGCTAGGTGCGGAACCAAGTTCAGCATGACGAGGGGGTGGTAGGGTGTGGGGAACAGCAACGAACGACCAAGAAACGGCCGGTGGTTTTACCCCGCGCGGCCCATGAGTTTCGGGAAAAAGCCTTCATGCGCCTCGCGCAGATCCGTGAGGGATGCGCCGAGCACGTCGGTGCCGCCGGTGGTGCCGATGCGCAAGGCGTTCGGGATGACCGTGCCTTCCGGTGCCGTCACCACATAACGGGCCTGGTCCTCACCAAAGGCGCGGGCCGTGGTCAGCGGATCGATTTGCGCGCCGATATTGCCGGCCAGCGCCATCTCCGCGATGGCCACCAGCAGGCCGCCATCTGAAATGTCGTGCACGGCGGTCACGGTGCCATCGAGAATCAGCCCGCGCACCAGCTCGCCATTGGCGCGCTCTGCGGTGAGATCGACCTGCGGCGGGGCGCCTTCTTCCCGCCCACGGCATTCGCGCAGCCAGATGGTCTGGCCGAGATGGTCGCCATGGCCGCCAACCAGCCAAATGCCCTCGGCCTCGGCCTTGAATGCGACGGTCGCCGATTTGGACCAGTCTGCCAGCAGGCCGATGCCGCCAATCGCCGGGGTCGGCAGGATCGCGCTGCCGCCGCCCGTGGCCTTGCTTTCATTATAGAGCGAGACATTGCCCGACACGATCGGGAAGTCGAGCGCGCGGCAGGCGTCGCTCATGCCTTCGAGACAGCCGACGATCTGGCCCATGATTTCCGGGCGCTGCGGATTGGCGAAATTGAGGCAGTTGGTGACCGCGAGCGGCACCGAGCCGACCGCCGTCAGGTTGCGCCAGCATTCTGCCACCGCCTGCTTGCCGCCTTCAACCGGATCGGCGAAGCAATAACGCGGGGTGCAATCGGTGCTGATCGACAGCCCCTTTTGCGTGCCATGGACGCGGACAACCGCCGCATCGCCACCCGGGCGCTGCACGGTATCGGCACCGACCATGTGGTCATATTGTTCCCAGATCCAGCGCCGCGAGGCGATGTCCGGCGAACCCATGACGCGGATCAGATCGGCGGCCAGATCGGCGCTTTCCGCGACCGCGCCCAAGGGGGCGGGCTTCGGCGTCGGCACATGCGGCCGGTCATAGAGCGGGGCTTCATCCGCAAGCGGGGCAAGCGGGATGTCGCAGACGGTCTCGCCATTGAATTTGAGCACCATGTGCCCGGTTTCGGTGACGCGGCCGATGATCGCGAAGTCGAGTTCCCATTTGTGGAAAATGGCTTCGGCCATGGCTTCACGGCCGGGCTTGAGCACCATCAACATGCGCTCCTGCGATTCGGAGAGCATCATTTCATACGGCGTCATGCCGGTTTCACGGCACGGCACCATGTTCATGTCGAGTTCGATGCCGACGCCGCCCTTGGAGGCCATTTCAACCGAAGAAGAGGTCAGACCGGCCGCGCCCATGTCCTGAATCGCGACAATCGCGTCAGATGCCATCAGTTCGAGACAGGCCTCGATCAGCAGCTTTTCGGTGAACGGATCGCCGACCTGCACGGTCGGGCGCTTCTCGTCCGACTTTTCGTCGAAATCGGCGGACGCCATGGTCGCGCCATGGATGCCATCGCGGCCGGTCTTGGAGCCGACATAGACAATCGGGTTGCCGGTGCCGGTCGCGGCTGAATAGAAAATCTTGTCGGTATTGGCGATGCCGACCGTCATGGCGTTGACGAGAATATTGCCATCATAGGCCGAGTGGAAATTCACTTCGCCGCCGACGGTCGGCACGCCGACGCAATTGCCATAGCCGCCGATGCCATGCACCACGCCCGCGATCAGGTGGCGCATCCGGGGATGATCCGGCCGGCCGAAACGCAGCGCGTTCATATTGGCGATCGGGCGCGCGCCCATGGTGAACACGTCGCGTAAAATGCCGCCGACACCGGTCGCCGCACCCTGATAGGGCTCGATATAGCTGGGGTGGTTGTGGCTCTCCATCTTGAAGATGGCGGCTTGGCCATCGCCGATATCGACCACGCCCGCATTTTCGCCGGGGCCGCAAATGACCTGCGGGCCGGTGGTTGGCAGCTTCTTGAGATGGAGCCGCGAGGATTTATAGGAGCAATGCTCCGACCACATTACGGAAAAAATGCCGAGTTCGGTCAGATTCGGCTCACGGCCGAGCGCGTGCAGGACGCGCGCATATTCTTCCGGGGACAGGCCGTGTTCGGCGACGATTTCTGGCGTGATCTGGGTCATGAGCGCCCCTTTAGCCGCACCTGCGCGAATCGCCTAGAGGGGATTTGGCCGCAGTTGAGGGTAATCTGGACTTGCCCTCTACCAATCTCAAGTCACGCTAAAGCACGAATTGCAGCCATCACTTGCCGTTTGTGACACTACTGCTATAGGGCTCACCGACCGGCGGTCCTTTGATGCGGGCGTGGCGGAACTGGTAGACGCGCTGGATTTAGGTTCCAGTATCGCAAGATGTGGGGGTTCGAGTCCCTTCGCCCGCACCAGTTTCCGCCCGTGGCAGCGAGGCCCGCACCACGAGATTCCTAGAACATAGAGGCTGACAATGTCGAATATTGTTGAAACGCTGAATGAGGGCCTGAAGCGCGCCTACACCCTGTTGATCACCGCTGCTGAAATTGATGCGCGCGTTGATGCCGAAGTGAAGGCAGTTGCCCCGCAGATTCGCATGCCCGGCTTCCGCCCCGGCAAGGTGCCTGCCAACCTCGTCCGCAAGATGCACGGCGAATCGATTGCCGCCGATGCCCTGCAAAAGTCGGTGCAGGAAGGCGTGCAGCAGGTTCTTGAAGAGAATAAGCTGCGTCCGGCGATCCAGCCGTCGGTGGAACTGTCGGAAGGCTATGCCCCCGGCAAGGACGCCGAAGTGAAGATCGCGCTCGAAATTCTGCCCGACGTGCCGACCCCGGCGATTGAGGGCCTGTCGCTTGAACGCCTGACGGTTGAAGTCCCCGCCGAGCAGATCGAAGAGCAGCTCAACCGCTTCGCCGGCCAGATGAAGAAGTTTGACGACGCCCCGGCCAAGCACAAGGCGAAGACCGGCGACCAGGTCATCATCGATTTCGTCGGCAAGGTTGACGGCGTCGCATTTGATGGCGGCACTGGCGAAGCCATGGCAGTCGAAATCGGTTCGGGCAGCCTGATCCCCGGCTTTGAAGACCAGTTGGTCGGCGTCAAGGCGGGCGACGAAAAGGTCCTGAACGTGACCTTCCCGGAAGATTATGGCTCGGCCGAACTGGCGGGCAAGGCCGCGACCTTCGAGATCAAGGCGACGGCGGTCAAGGTGCCGGTCGAAACCGCAATCGATGATGATTTCGCCAAGAATCTCGGCCTTGAAAGCCTTGAGAAGCTGCGCGACATCTTCAAGGGTCAGTTGGAGCAGGAACTCAACGGCCTGACCCGCACCCATATGAAGCGCAAGCTGCTCGACCAGCTCGCCGACCGTCACGATTTCGACGTGCCGCCGACGATGGTCGAAATGGAATTCAACCAGATCTGGCAGCAGCTTGAACATGAAGCCGGCCATGAAGCTGATCCGGAAGCCGCCAAGGCGGAACTGGAAAACGATCGTGACGATTATCGCAAGATCGCCGTCCGTCGCGTGCGCCTCGGCCTGTTGCTGTCGGAAATCGGTCAGCAGAATGGCGTCGAAGTGAGCCAGCAGGAAATGGGCCGTCTCGTGATGCAGGCGGCGCAGCAGTACAGCCAGCAGGATCAGCAGCGCTTTATCCAATATATTCAGCAGGACGCGATGGCCGCTGCCCAGCTGCGTGCCCCGCTGTATGAAGACAAGGTCGTCGACTTCCTGTTCGAAAAGGCCGCAATCACCGACCGCGCCGTGACCCGTGCGGAACTGGAAGCTGCGATCGAAGCGGATGCTGACGTCAAGCCGCACGTCCACGGCCCGGACTGTGGTCATGACCATGATGAAAAGCCAAAGGCGAAGAAGCCGGCCGCGAAAAAGGCCAAGGCGGCCGACGCTGAACCGGCTGCCGAAGCCGTAGCTGAAGAAGCCAAGCCGGCTGCCAAAAAGCCCGCCGCCAAGAAGAAGGTGGCCGAGGCTGCACCGGAAGCCGCACCTGCGGCTGAAGCCAAGCCTGCCAAGAAGCCGGCCGCGAAAAAGGCCCCGGCCAAGAAGGCCGACGCTTAATTGTTACGCCGCCGCTGGCAGGGACTTTTCTCTCTGCCGGCGGCGGTGTCACATTTTATCGGGGCATCATTCCCCTGTCGCCGGACGCTTGATCCGGTGCTTATATTTCCTCTTCACCTTTGACTTCCTGGCACCCGTGCGCGGTTGACGCGCGCGATTGGTTCACTGTGGCGATTTCCTGCTTGCTCTTGGCGCTGGCCTCGCGCATCGACAGCGGGCGCAATCAGTGGCGAGAGAAGGGGACCGATGGCGACGAGCAATTCTTCCATGACCGATGATATCGCGCCACTGCTCGCCGTCCGGCTGGCCGGATCCAGCGTCGCGGTCATCCTGCCCTGTTATAACGAGGAAGCCGCGATTGGCCGTACCGTTGCGGATTTCCGCGCGGCGCTGCCTGATGCGGCGATCTATGTCTATGACAATAATAGCCGCGACCGCACGGTCGACGTCGCCAAGGCGGCAGGGGCGATTGTTCGGCACGAGCGCGGTCAAGGCAAGGGCCATGTCGTGCGCCGCATGTTCGCTGATATTGATGCCGATATTTATGTCATGGCCGATGGCGACGCGACCTATGACGCCGCCGCCGCGCCGCGCCTGATTGCGCGCTTGCTGGATGAGCAGCTCGACATGGTGGTCGGCGCGCGCGAGAGCGAGGTGCAGGCGGCCTATCGCCGTGGCCACCGGCTTGGCAATGCGCTGCTGACCGGGATTTTGACGCAATTATTTGGCCGGTCGTTCAGCGACATTTTGTCCGGCTATCGCGTATTTTCGCGCCGCTTCGTCAAATCCTTTCCGGTGTTGTCCGAAGGCTTTGAGATCGAGACCGAAATCAGCGTGCATTCGCTTGAGCTGCGAATGCCGGTGGGCGAGGAAGTGACCGCCTATGGTGCGCGGCCCGAGGGGTCGGAATCGAAGCTGTCGACCTATCGGGACGGCTGGCGGATCCTCAAAACGATTCTCAACCTGTTCCGGCTGGAAAAACCGATCCTGTTTTTCGGGCTGATCGCTGTGGCGCTGGTCGCGCTCGCGGTCGGGCTCGCGGTGCCGCTTGTCTTGACCTATCTCGATACCGGCCTGGTGCCGCGCCTGCCGACGGCCCTGTTGTCGACCGGCCTGGTGATTCTGGGCACGTTAAGCTTCATGACCGGGCTGATTCTCGACACGGTGGTGCGCGGGCGGCGCGAGGTGCGGCGGCTTGCCTATCTCGCTTATCCGGCGCCGGGCCGTCTTGGCTGACCCGTCGGGCGATCCATCCCCTTGCGTTTCAAAGGGGCCGTGCCCATAACATGAGGCGAACCGCCGTTTGCCGTTCCCGTCCGGGAATTTTGGCCAGCAAGGAAAACAGAACCCATGAATCCTATTGATGCTCTTGTCCCGATCGTGATCGAACAGTCCAGTCGGGGCGAACGCAGCTTCGACATTTATTCCCGCTTGTTGCGGGAACGTATCATCTTCGTCACCGGCGGGGTCGAAGATCAGATGGCGTCTGTGATTGTCGCCCAGTTGCTGTTCCTCGAATCGGAAAATCCGAAAAAGGACATCTGGATGTACATTAATTCGCCGGGTGGCGTGGTGACGGCAGGCATGGCGATCCACGATACCATGCAATATATTCGTCCGAAGGTCGGCACGGTCTGCATCGGTCAGGCGGCGTCGATGGGTAGCTTCCTGCTCGGCGCAGGTGAGCCGGGGATGCGCGTGGCGCTCACCAATGCGCGGATCATGATCCACCAGCCTTCCGGCGGTGCGCAGGGTCAGGCAACGGATATCGCGATTCAGGCGCAGGAAATTCTCCGCATCCGCGCCAGCATGAATTCGCTCTATGCCAAATATACCGGCAAGGACATCGAGACGATCGAGAAGGCGATGGAGCGCGACAACTTCATGACCGCCGATGAAGCCAAGACCTTCGGGCTGATCGACCATGTGTTCGATCGTCGCCCATCGGGTTCGGAAGAAGGCAAGGCCGAGGCCTAAGCCCCGCCCAAAACCCCGCACGCCAAGGCCATCAACAGCCCGGTGAAGCGATTAGACCGAAAACGGGCGAGGGCATTCTCGCCCGTTTTTGCGTCCAGCGTCGCCACCTGCCAGATCAGGTGCAGCACGGCGGGGAAGAGCGGTAGCAAGGCAATGGCCTGCGGCCTGAACTGCCAGAAGGCCATGGCCCAGCAGCCGACGGCGAGCGCGTAAAAGGCCGAAATGCCCAGTTGGGTATATGGGCCGAGCCGCAGCGCCGAGGAGCGAATGCCCACCAGCGCGTCGTCCTCGCGGTCCTGCAAGGCGTAGATCGTATCATAGCCGATCACCCAGAAAATCGCCCCGGCGTAAAGCCACCCCATCGCCGCATCAAATGTGCCGGTTACGGCGACCCAGCCGGTTGGCAAGGCCCAAGCGAACACTAGCCCGAGCCACGCCTGTGGCCACCAGGTGATGCGCTTCATAAAGGGATAGGCGGCGACCAGCGCGAGGCTGGCGAGTGCGACCAATTGCGCCTCCCAGCGCAGTTGCAGCAGCACGACCAGCCCGATCAGGGAGAGGGCAACCAGCCAAATCCACGCCGCCCGGACGCTGACCTGTCCCGAGGCCAGCGGGCGGGCGCGGGTGCGCTCCACCAACTTGTCGAGATCGCGGTCGATCAGGTCATTATAGACGCAGCCCGCCCCCCGCATCGCCCAAGATCCAAGCGCGAACCATAAGATCAGCGGCCAATGGCCAAATCCGCCTGCCAGCAGGATCGCCCATGCGCCCGGCCAGAATAACAACCATGTCCCGATTGGCCGTTCAACGCGGGCCAATTGCGCGAAGGGCACCCATTTGGCGGGCAACAGGCCAAGCAAGCCATGATACTCGGTATCGGGCACAATCGAGGGTTCATCTGCGGCAAAGGTCATGATAGGGCCCTCTTTATGCCCGCTACGCCCGCCTGGCCACCCCAATCCACCCCGCGCCTGTTTGTTGGCGAAACCCTGTCGGCTGGGGCAAGCATTCGCCTTGATGGGCCACAGGCGCATTATCTCGTCACCGTGATGCGGACCAAGGTCGGCGATCCAGTCAAGCTATGCGACAATGTGACCGGCGAATGGCTTGCTATTGCCGAGGCCGCGGGCAAGCGCGATCTGGTGTTGCGGATCGATCACCTCTTGCGGCCGCGCGAACAGGCACCGGATCTTTGGCTGTGCTTTGCCCCGATCAAAAAGGGGCGGATCGAGTTTCTGCTGGAAAAGGCGTGCGAACTGGGTGCCGCCCGGCTGGTCCCAGTGCTGACCCGGCGCTGTGTCGCCGATAAGCTCAACCATGATCGCGCCATGGCGCATCTGGTTGAGGCGGCGGAACAATGCAGCCGCACCGCTTTACCCGAGCTGGGCGAGTTGGTGAAGCTGCCGCACTTGTTGCGCGCTTGGCCCACAGATCGCACGCTGTTCTTTGCTGATGAGAATGGCGGCGAACCGCTTGCCGCCGCTGCCGCCGCCCGCAAGGGCCAGCCCGCGGCCTTGCTGATCGGGCCGGAAGGCGGTTTTACCGATGAGGAAAGGGCGGAAATCCGTGCCCTACCGCAGGCAGTGGGGGTTGGACTTGGCCCCCGTATCCTGCGCGCCGAGACAGCCGCCACCGCGGCGCTGGCGGTGTGGATGGCCGCCGCCGGGGATTGGTAAATCCGTAACTTAGGGCTTGGCGCAAAGCGGCTTGCCCGGCTAAAGCGCTTCGTCATGAGCACACGCACAGAAACCGCCGGAGAGGATCCCTTTATCGAAAGCCGGGACGACCTGCTTTCGGTGTTTGCGAAGGGGGAAAAGCCCGCGCATCGGTGGCGCATCGGCACCGAGCATGAAAAATTTGTCTATCGCACGGCGGACCATCGCGCCCCGAGCTATGACGAGCCGGGCGGCATTCGCGACCTGTTGATGGCGCTGACGCGTTATGGTTGGGAACCGGTGATGGAGGGCGATCATGTGATCGCGCTGGCCGGTGCCGACGGCAATGTCAGCCTTGAACCGGCGGGCCAGCTTGAACTGTCGGGCGCGCCGCTCGAAAATCTGCACCAGACTTGCGCCGAAACCGGCCGCCATCTGCGTCAGGTGAAGGAAGTGGGCGCGGAACTTGGCCTTGGTTTTCTTGGCCTTGGCATGTGGCCGGACAAGACCCGCGCCGAACTGCCGATCATGCCCAAGGGGCGCTACGACATCATGCTGCGCCACATGCCGCGCGTCGGGTCGATGGGGCTCGATATGATGCTGCGGACCTGCACCATCCAGACCAATCTCGATTATGCGTCGGAAGCGGACATGGTGCAGAAGTTCCGCGTCAGCCTTGCGCTTCAGCCATTCGCGACCGCGCTATTTGCCAATTCGCCGTTCACCGAGGGCAAGCCGAACGGTATGCTGTCGTATCGCAGCCATATCTGGACCGACACCGATCCGCATCGCACCGGCATGCTGCCGTTCGTGTTTGAAGATGGGTTCGGCTATGAACGCTATGCCGATTACATGCTCGATGTGCCGATGTACTTCGTTTATCGCGAAGGCAAATATATCGATGCGGCAGGCCAGTCGTTCCGCGATTTTCTTACCGGCGACCTGCCCGCCTATCGGGGGCACAAGCCGCGCATCGGTGACTGGAATGATCACCTGTCCACCGCCTTCCCGGAAGTGCGGTTGAAGAGCTTCCTCGAAATGCGCGGCGCCGATGGTGGCCGCTGGAACCGCATTTGCGCGCTGCCTGCCTTGTGGGTGGGCCTGCTTTATGATCAAGCCGCGCTTGATGCGGCATGGGATTTGGTCAAGCATTGGACGATTGCCGATCATGACCGCATCCGCGCCGAAGTGCCCCGGCTTGGCCTCCACACCCGCGCGCCGGATGGCCGCACCTTCCAGCAACTGGGCCGAGAGATTCTCGACATTGCCCATGCCGGGCTGACCGCACGCGGGCAGGTCAATGCGATGGGTGACAATGAGACGTCGTTCCTCAACCCGCTTTATGAGATTGTCGACAGCGGCAAGACCAAGGCCGATCTGCTGCTCGAACGCTTTCATGGCGAATGGGGCGGCGATGTCAGCCGAGTGTATGAGGAAATGAGCTTCTAAGCCGGGGGCTGGTGGACGGGGGGTGGTTTCGCTCCCGCTTCTTTGTCCGCTCCCGCACCCCCTCGCGTCACCCTGAACTCGTTTCAGGGTCCATTCGGGACTGGTGCCGCCCGGAGGGTGGATGCTGAACCAAGTTCAGCATGACGAACCTGGGGGAAGAGGGCGTGCGAGAGGACGGAGCGCAAGCGAAAGCGTCCTTGCCCTTATCCGGCCAATATCCGGCGGAAGGCGTCCATCCATGCGGCGGGCTGGCGTTTCGGGCGGCCGTCGAGCGTGATGAACGCCGCCGTTACATCGGCGCGGATGAGTAGTTCTTCACCGCGCCAGATTTCCTGATGGATGGTGCAACTCGCATTTTTGAGTGCCGTCACGGATGACCGGACCAGCAGTTCATCTTCCAGCCGTGCCGGGCGCAGATAGCGGATATTCACCTCGGCCACGGCATAGACGCCCTCGCCCGATTCGATGGCGCCGCGCTGGTCGATGTCGATCACGCGCAGCATGTCGGATCGGGCGCGTTCCATGAAGCGCAGATAATTGGCGTGATAGACGATCCCCGACAGGTCGGTATCTTCGTAATAGACGCGGATCGGGAAATGGTGGACGGCACCGATATATACCCCCGAGGCGGGGACGGGCAGGGCCGGGTCACTCATCGAACAGGCTGTCTTGCACATTGATGTCGGACGGCGGATTGAGGCCAAGATGCTTCCACCCCCGCGCGTTCAACATCCGACCACGCGCCGTGCGCGCGATCAGGCCAAGTTGGATCAGATAGGGCTCGATCACTTCCTCCACCGTGTCGCGCGGTTCAGATAGCCCGGCGGCGAGCGTTTCTACGCCCACCGGGCCGCCGCGATAAATGTCGGCGATCATCATCAGATAGCGCCGGTCCATCGCGTCCAGCCCCAGCGCATCGACTTCCAGCCGGTTCAGCGCGGAATCCGCGATTTCTGCGGTCACCAACGCCTGTCCCGCGACATGGGCAAAGTCGCGTACCCGGCGCAGTAAGCGGCCCGCGATGCGGGGGGTGCCACGGGCGCGGCGGGCAACTTCGCGCGCGCCATCTGCAGCGATGCCGAGGTCCAGCAACCCGGCGGCACGGCGCACCACCTGTTCGAGTTCGTCGACGGTGTAAAATTGTAGCCGCACCGGAATGCCAAAACGGTCACGCAACGGTGTGGTGAGCAGTCCCTGTCGGGTCGTTGCCCCGACCAGCGTGAATTTCGGCAGGTCGATCCGGACCGAACGCGCGCTTGGGCCTTCGCCGATCATGAGGTCGAGCGCGCGATCCTCCATCGCTGGGTAGAGCACTTCTTCGACCGCGGGATTCAGGCGGTGAATCTCATCAATGAAGAGAACGTCGCCATCCTCTAAATTGGTGAGCAACGCAGCCAGATCGCCTGATTTGGCGATGACGGGGCCAGAAGTGGCGCGGAAGCCGACGCCCATTTCACGCGCGATGATCTGGGCCAGCGTGGTCTTACCCAATCCCGGCGGGCCAAAGAACAGCACATGGTCAAGCGCGTCATTGCGCCCGCGTGCCGCCTCGATGAACACGCGCAAATTCTCGCGCGCGGCCTTTTGGCCCACGAACTCGTCAAGCGACTTGGGCCGCAGCGCGGCGTCGACATCTTCCGGGCGGCGATTGCCGGACAGGAGGCGGTCATCGGTCATTTCGACGCTTTCTTGAGCGCGAGACGGACGAGCGCATCAAGCGTCGCATCATCGCCCAGTTCATCAACCGCCGCTTGCACGGCCATTGATGCTTCGGCGGGTTTGAAGCCCAGATTGCCGAGCGCCGATGCCGCGTCTGCCGCATGGCCGCCGCGCGGCACGGGCGCACCACCCAAGGCGGCCGGGCCAAGCGCGATGCCACCGGCCTTGTCCTTGAGTTCACGCACGATGCGTTCGGCGAGCTTTGGCCCGACGCCATTGGCGCGCGCGACCATCGCCTTGTCCTGTGCGCCAATCGCCCGGACGAGTTCCTCCGGCGCCAGCGCGGTGAGAATGTTGAGCGCGACCTTGCCGCCGACGCCCTGCACGCTGGTGAGTAGCCGGAACCATTCACGTTCAGCGGCCGAACCGAAGCCGAACAGGGTGATGGCATCCTCTCGCACCTGCATTTCGGTGAGCAACAGCACCTCATTGCCGGGCTGGCCAATCGCCGACAGCGTGCGCCCGGACAGCAGCACGAGATAACCGACGCCATTGACATCGATCACCGCGTGGTCGGCGCCGCTTTCCGCCAATATACCCTTGAGCCGTGCAATCATGCCACCGGGTTAGAGGCAGAATGGGGGCCAGCGCAAGAGGAAAAGTTCTGCTATTGTTCCGCTATGGCGGTGGTAATGGGCGGCTACCCCGATCTCCCCATTCCTTCCCAACTCGTCATGCTGAACTTGTTTCAGCATCCACCCGCAAGCGCAGGTGCCCGGAATGGACCCTGAAACGAGTTCAGGGTGACGAAGGACGCGTCGAAGGAGGGGTGAGTCGATGGCGAGAGTGAGGGACAGGCCGACGCGGCCGTCCCGCGATAGGCGACAACGCACGTTCCGCCTGCTCCTTGCAAGGAAGGCTCCCACCTGCAAGGCTCCCGCCTGCAAGACTCCCCCCTGCACGCCTCCCGCCGCTCCCCAACTCGTCATGCTGAACTTGTTTCAGCATCCACCCGCGAGCGCAGGTGCCCGGAATGGACCCTGAAACGAGTTCAGGGTGACGAAGGACGCGTCGAAGGAGGGGTGAGTCGATGGCGAGAGTGAGGGACAGGCCGACGCGGCCGTCTCGCGATAGGCGACAACGCACGCTCCGCCTGCTCCTTGCAAGGAAGGCTCCCACCTGCAAGGCTCCCGCCTGCAAGACTCCCCCCTGCACGCCTCCCGCCGCTCCCCAACTCGTCATGCTGAACTTGTTTCAGCATCCACCCGCGAGCGCAGATGCCCGGAATGCCCCCTGAAACAAGTTCAGGGTGACGAAAAAAAAGGGGCGACGGCGACGAAGGACAGGGAGGGCGGGCCATGCCGCCCTTAACCTCCGGCGCTTAATCCCGGAATACCACCGTGCGGCTGCCGTTCAGGAGCACCCGGTCTTCGAGATGCGACAATATGGCGGAGGACAGCACCCGGCGTTCGATGTCACGGCCTTTGCGGACCAGATCCTCCGGGCTGTCGGCATGGCTGATCGCCTCGACGTCCTGATGGATGATCGGGCCTTCATCCAGATCGGCCGTCACATAATGGGCGGTCGCGCCGATCATCTTGACCCCGCGCGCATAGGCCTGATGATAGGGCTTGGCCCCTTTAAAACCGGGCAGGAAGCTGTGGTGGATGTTGATGCAGCGCCCGCGCAACTCGTCTGCCAACTCGTCCGACAGGATTTGCATATAGCGCGCCAGCACCACCAGTTCCGCGCCGCTGTCGATGATGAGGCCGCGCAACCGGGCCTCCTGTTCGGCCTTGGTGTCTTTGCTGATCGCCAGATGGTGGAACGGGATGTCATCCGCCAGCGTCAGGTTGAGCGCCTCGCGGGGGTGGTTGGAGACAATGCCAGCGACCTCCATCGGCAGTTCGCCGATGCGATGGCGATAGAGCAGATCAGCGAGGCAATGGTCGAACTTGGAGACGAGCAGTAGCGTTTTGCGCTTCTCGTCCTTGCCGCGCAGCTTCCAATCGAGGCCGAATTGCTGCCCCAACACGCCGAGTGCCGTCCGCAACGCGCCGATGCGCTCGCCATCGAGCAGCGCGAAGACAACGCGCATGAAGAAGCGGCCACTCATCACATCGTTGAACTGCTGGGAATCGAGAATATTGCCCGAATGTGCCGCGAGTGAACCCGCGACAGCGGCGACGAGGCCGGGGCGGTCGTCACAGGAGAGGGTAAGGATATAATGTGTCGACATGCGGTGTTCCGGTGTCCATCCCATCTGGCCCAACAACAAAGGGCGGCCATTGCTGACCGCCCTTTGCCCTAAACAATCACGTCTGACAAATCAGAGTGCGCTGACCAGCTCCGGCACGACCTTGAACAGGTCGCCGACAAGGCCGATATCCGCGACCTGGAAGATCGGGGCTTCTTCGTCCTTGTTGATCGCGATGATCGTCTTGGAGTCCTTCATGCCGGCGAGGTGCTGGATCGCCCCCGAGATGCCAACGGCGATATAGACTTCCGGCGCGACGATCTTGCCGGTCTGACCCACCTGATAGTCGTTCGGGACATAGCCCGCATCGACGGCCGCGCGGCTGGCACCGACGGCGGCACCAAGCTTGTCAGCCAGCGGGAAGATGACCTGCTGGAAAGTTTCCGCATCCTTCAGTGCGCGACCGCCCGAGACGATCACCTTGGCCGAGGTCAGTTCCGGACGTTCCAGCTTGACGATTTCCGCGCCGACAAATGACGAGGTGCCCGAGTCACCCTTGCCACCGATGGCTTCAATCGCTGCTGAACCACCTTCCGGGGCCGCCTTGGCAAAGGCAGTGCCGCGCACGGTGATGACCTTTTTGGCGTCCGATGACTGCACGGTCGCAATGGCGTTGCCGGCATAGATCGGGCGGGTGAAGGTATCGGCGCTTTCAACCGAAAGAATGTCCGAAATCTGCATCACGTCGAGCAGCGCGGCAACGCGCGGCGCGATGTTCTTGCCATGGGCGGTTGCCGGCGCAAGAAACGCGTCATGATGGCCCATCAGGTCAACGACGAGCGCCGCGACATTTTCGGCCAGTTGATTGGCATAGGCGGCGTCATCGGCGACGTGGACCTTGGCGACGCCCGCGATCTTCGCGGCCTGTTCACCCACGGCGGCACAGCCCGAACCGGCGACGAGCAGATGCACTTCACCGAGCTGCGAAGCAGCGGTCACGACCGCGAGGGTCGCGTCCTTCATCGACGCATTGTCGTGTTCGACATAGACGAGGGTCTTCATGAGGCGACTCCCATTTCCTTGAGCTTGGCGGCCAGTTCGGCCACGTCGGCAACCTTGATGCCCGCGGTGCGGACCGGCGGTTCCTTGACGGTCAGCGTCTTGAGACGCGGCGTCACGTCCACGCCATAATCAGCCGGGGTCTTCTGCGCGAGCGGCTTCGACTTGGCCTTCATGATGTTCGGCAGCGAGGCATAGCGCGGCTCGTTCAGACGCAGATCGGTGGTGATGATCGCCGGGGTCTTGAGCGCAACCGTCTCAAGCCCGCCATCGACTTCACGCGTGACGTTGACGGTATCGCCGTTCACTTCGACCTTGGAGGCGAAGGTGCCCTGCGGACGACCAGTCAGCGCGGCCAGCATCTGGCCGGTCTGGTTCGAGTCATCGTCGATTGCCTGCTTGCCGAGGATCACGAGGCCCGGCTGTTCTTCTTCGACGATCTTGGCGAGGATCTTGGCGACGGCCAGCGGCTCGACGTCTTCGGCATTGACGAGGATCGCACGGTCAGCACCCATGGCGAGCGCGGTACGCAGCGTTTCTTGCGCCTTGTCCGGCCCGATCGAGATCGCGACGATCTCGGTCGCCACGCCCTTTTCCTTCAGGCGAATGGCTTCTTCCACCGCGATTTCGTCGAACGGGTTCATCGACATTTTCACGTTCGCGAGATCAACACCCGAGCCATCGGCTTTCACCCGCGGCTTCACGTTGTAATCGATCACCCGTTTGACGGGCACAAGGATCTTCATCTTGCTTTCCTTTCTTGGACCTCGCCCCTCACGTGCGGTGCCCCAGATTGAAGTAGGTCGCTCTATATCCTGCATCGGCGGGTCGGAAGGGCCGATCAAGGCCCTTCCGTGCCGTATCAGGATTAGGCGGCCTTATTGACTTCGGCCACGATCTTCTGGGCGGCGTCGCCCAGATCGTTGGCCGGAACGATCGGCAGGCCCGAATTGGCGAGGATGTCCTTGCCAAGCTGGACGTTGGTGCCTTCGAGACGGACAACCAGCGGCACCGAGAGGTTCACTTCCTTCGCGGCGGCCACAATGCCTTCCGCGATGATGTCGCACTTCATGATGCCACCGAAGATGTTGACGAGAATGCCCTTCACCGCCGGATCGCTCAGGATGATCTTGAACGCCGCCGTGACCTTTTCCTTGGTGGCGCCACCGCCCACGTCGAGGAAGTTGGCCGGGAACGCGCCGTTCAGCTTGATGATGTCCATCGTCGCCATGGCGAGACCGGCACCATTGACCATGCAGCCGATGTTGCCGTCGAGCTTGATGTAAGCGAGGTCGTACTTCGACGCTTCGACTTCAGCCGCATCTTCTTCGGTTTCGTCGCGCAGGGCGACGACGTCCGGGTGACGGAACAGGGCGTTCGAGTCGAAGCTCATCTTGGTGTCGAGGACGAGCAACTGGCCGTCCTTCGATTCGACCAGCGGGTTGATTTCGAGCATCGCGCAATCCAGCGCGACAAACGCATCATAGAGGTTCTTCGACAGGGCCTGGGCCTGCTTGTTCAGGTCGCCTGAGAGCTTCAGCGCGAACGCCACGGCGCGGCCATGGTGCGGCATGAAGCCTTCAGCCGGATCGATCACGATGGTGGTGATCTTTTCCGGGGTCGAATGCGCGACTTCTTCGATGTCCATGCCACCTTCGGTCGACACGATCATCGCGATCCGGCCAGTGGCACGGTCGACGAGCATCGAGAGATAATATTCCTTCGCGATATCAACGCCATCGGTGACATACAGGCGGTTGACCTGCTTGCCTGCATCGCCGGTCTGGATGGTGACCAGCGTGTTGCCGAGCATTTCTTCGGCGAAGGTGCGGACTTCGTCCAGCGACTTGGCGAGGCGGACACCGCCCTTGGCGTCGGCCGGCAGTTCCTTGAACTTGCCCTTGCCGCGGCCACCAGCGTGGATCTGCGACTTGACGACATACAGCGGGCCGGGGAGCGACTCGGCAGCCTTGACGGCGTCTTCGACGGTCATTGCGGCCACGCCGGTCGGGATGGCGATGCCGAATTTGGCCAACAATTCCTTGGCCTGATACTCGTGAATATTCATGTCGTTCGTGCCCCTTTCGGCTGCAATGCGAGATGGATCGCATGGGGCTAAAGCATAGCTGAGCGAAAGAATCCAGCCCGCATTTCCGCTAATCTCGCATTTGCAGCATGACAAAAGTGACAGGGATGCGACACGCCGCCCGCGCAACCGGTGTCACATCGCGGCCGGGCCGCAGAAAAGTGCTGACCAGCGCATCATGCGCGACTATGGGAGAAGCTATGAATGCGATCCCCGGCCCGTTGTTGTTCCTGTTGACCGTCATCGGCATGGAGGGCTTTGCCTATGCGGCCCATCGTTGGATCATGCATGGTCCCGGCTGGTTCCTGCATAAAAGCCATCATCGTCCGCGCACCGGGCGCTATGAGTTGAACGACCTCTATGCCGCGATCTTCGCGCTGCCGTCGATTGGGCTGTTTTGGTACGGCATCGGGCTTGGCCATGGCGCGCCCTATGCGTGGATCGGGGGCGGTATCGCGGCCTATGGCGCGATTTATTTCGGCTTTCATGATGTGATCGTTCACCAGCGGGTGGCGCACCGTTATGTGCCGCGCTCTTCCTATATGAAGCGGATCGTGCAGGCCCACCGCTTGCACCATGTGGTGGAAACGCGCGAAGGCAATGTCAGCTTCGGCTTTATCTATGCCCCGAAGCCGGAGGCGTTGAAGGCCGAATTGGCGAAGCGCGGGCGAGACGGGCTGCGCGCACCACGGGATGCGGCCTGATTAGTTGATCCGCGCCCAGCGCTGTGGCGGCACGGCGCGGAAAGCGAACGGCCAGCCGAGCTTGAACAAGAGCAGCAGCGCGATAAAAGCCGCGAGTTTGAGAGCGGGCAGGGTGACAAGCACCAACCCCAATGCAATCAACCAGATGCCGAGATGAAGGGCGAGCTTGCGCTCTTCATCGGCGGATAGATCGGCGCGATGCGGGCGATGGTCGATGGTCCGCTCGATGATCAGGCGACCGCCGCTATCCCGCCCCTGGGCAAGGCGCATGAGCAATAAGCCGCCCATTTGCTCCAGCCATGAAGCCGCAGTCGGCGAGCGATGCGCCGATGCCGGCTGGGGCGCCGATGTCGCGGTGGTTGTCGGCGCTATGATCGGGCGTGGCGCATTGATCTGGCTGGAGGCAAGCCCGGCAAGATTTCCAGCGGCATCCGGGGCACGCGTCGCAAAGCCCTCGACCGGCTGGCCGTCAACAAGGACGACCAACCGCCCCTGTTTTTCGATCACTTCATAGCGTGAACGCGGCTTGTTCATGGCAGATTATCCAGCCGATGGAGATGATGGGGAAGCTTAGGCCCTTGTCTGCCTATCGTGCAAGCGGCGAGCGCGCCTCATTGTTCCAGCCCGTTGATCGCGTGATGGACGGCGGCTTCAATCGCGGTGCGTTCCATCTTTGGCGGCAGGGCTTCCGCCAATTGCCAGTCCACCACGCCTGCTCGCTTGATCAGCGATTGGCGCGGCCAGATGCGGCCCGAATTCAGCGCGACCGGCAGCACCGGCAGGCCCAGCATTTTGTAGAGTGCGGCGAAACCCGCCCGGAGCGGTGGCTGCTCCCCAACCGGCACGCGGGTGCCTTCTGGAAAAATCACGATCGAGCGCCCGGTCTGCACCGCTTCACGCGCGGCCTGCATCAATGCGCGCAGCGCCGCAGCCGAGCCTTCGCGGTCGACGCCGATCACGCCATATTTGCGGGCCACCCAGCCCCAGATCGGCATGTCGGAGAGCTCGCGCTTCATCACGACGACCGGGTGATCGAACAAGATCAGCACTTCGACCGTCTCGAACATCGACTGATGCTTGCAGGCGATCAGATATTGCCCCGGCGGGACTGGCCCGGACATGCGGCTGCGTATCCCCAGCAGCCAGCGCGCGCAAAGGCGATGCCAATGCGCCCATGTCCAGACCACGGCGCGCACCGGGCGTCGACCGAACACGGCAGCCGGAAAGCCGGACAGCACGATCGGCAAGCTGCCGGTGTAGAAGATCAGCGTGAACAGGATTGAGCGGATCAGCGCCATGCCCCGGTGCCCCTTTGGCTTGAACGAGCGTTAGACGCGGCGACGCGTGGCCGAGATCGGGAATTCACCGAATCCGCCCGCGCGGACCAGCCCTTCGAGCCGATCCTCATCAATCTGGGCGGTGCAGAGCAGCAGCATCCGCATCGGCTTGGTCAACTGCATCTCCCAATGGATTTCATCACCATCGATCCGGCCCGCCGCGATGTCGAGCGCCCCGATATCGGCGGTGTTGGTGCCGGTAAAGCGGTCCCCCTCCACCTGAAAGCGCAGCACTGATTTTTGCTCCCCCATCGGGGTGGCGGTCAGGCAATCCCATTCACCGGCCAACAGATCCTTGTTCATTCAGGCGACTCCACGATTTCGACCGGCATCTTCAGCTTCGTCAGTTGCGGGCGGACCTTGGCAGCATCGCCGACCACGACCCAAGTAAAGCGGGTGGGATCGATCACCGCACGCACCGCCTTATCAAGTTCAGCCGGTGACATCGTGCGGTAGCGGCTGGCAAGCCCGTCATACCAATTGTCCGGCCGCTGATAGAGCGCATTGCGCTGCATCGCGGTGAGCACCGCACCTGCGGTTTCAAAACTACCCGGCAGTTTCAGGATATTGTCCGAGATGCGCCGCCGGAATTCATCCGCGCTGATCCCCTTGGTGGTGCGGAAAGCCTTCACCTGATCAAGGATTGCGGCCACGGCCGGGCCGGTCTTATCGGCCTGCACCGGGGCCGTGATGATATAGGGCACTTGGCCTTCAAACTGGCTTACCCCGCCGCGCACGCCATAAGACCAGCCCTTGGTCTCGCGCAGATCCATGTTGAGGCGGGAGAGGAAGTTGTTGCTCAGCACCTCGATCCCGGTTTGGAGCGGGAGCAGTTCTTCGGTGCCCTTGAGCGGCAACACCTGCCCGGCCATGATGATCGACTGCGGCGAATCCGGGCGGTTGATCAGCACAATGCGCGGCATGTCCGGCGCGGTCGCAGTCACGTTGATCGGCTTGTCGGGCGCGGCGCTGCCGGGGGCCTGCCATGTGCCGAAGCGCTGTTCAATTTGCGGCATCAGGTCGCTGAGAGGCAGGTCGCTGACGACGAAGATCGAAAGCTTTTCCGGGCGCAGCCAAGCGCCATGAAAGGCGACGAGATCATCGCGCGTAACGGCCTTGACGCTCGCTTCCGATCCGCTGCCCGAGAAGGGAATGCCATAGGCGCTTTCCTTGCCATAGAGCAGCGTCGGCAAGAGCCGGCCCGCCATGCCATTCGGGTCTTTCAGTTCCGCCGAAATTGCGGTGAGTTGCTGGGCGCGCAGGCGTTCGACCTCTTGGGGGGCAAAGGCCGGACGCTTGACGATATCCTCGAACAGGTCGAGCGACAGGCCGAGATTGGGCGATAGGGCGAAGAGCGAGAGGCTGGTGCGGTCCATGCTGGCCCCAGCGCTGATAGCCGCGCCCAGCCGTTCCTGTTCTTCCGCGATCTGGATCGAGTCGCGGTTGGTGGTGCCTTCATCAAGCAGCGACAGCATCAGCGCCTGCGCGCCAAGCTTAGCCCGATCATCCGCCGCATAGCCCGCGTTGAAGCTGAGCGTCAGCCGCGTCGTCGGTGTGGCGTTGCGCTGGACATAACGCACGGTCACGCCGTTTGATAATGTGGCACGCTCGACCGTTGGGAAGTCGAGATCGGCAACCGGCGCTACCATCGGCAATTTGCTGCGGTCGGCCTTGGCCACCGGGGCGAGATTATCGGGCGGAGAACCTTCGCCCGACCAATAATGGCGCGGTGCCATTTTGCCGCCGCTGCCCTTGGCTTCGTCATAGGCGCTGCGCTGCCCCGGCTCGACGGTCAGATTATAGACCGGACGCGATAGCCATTTCTGCATCACGGCCGTCACCTCTGCCGGGGTCGTGCGGCCATATTGGCCAAGCTGCACGCGATAGTGGTTGATATCGTTATTATAAAGCAGCCCTTCGGCCAGCACATTGGCCTTGCCGCCAAAGCCGCCGACCTGTTCCAGCCCGGTAATGCGACCAGCCAGTTCGCGCGTCGCAACGCGCTGGACCTCATCGGCCGTCGGGCCATGGGTACGGAAATCGGCGATGATTTCATCGAGCCGCTTGGCCACCAGTGCCGGATCGACCCCCGGCTTTACATCAGCGGTGACTTCAAACAGGCCGATTTTTTCGAAGGCTTGTACGCTGGCAGCGACGCTGACGGCGACCTGCTCGCTACGAACCAGCGCATTGTCGAGGCGCGAGCTGGACAGGCCGCCCAGCACCGTTGCGGCGATATCGAGCGGCACGGCATCCGCGCTGTTGATCCCCGGCACGACCCAGTTGCGATAGATGCGGGTGGTGGCGACACGGTCTTTCAGCACTTCGGTCTTGGGCGCGTCGAGGGTCGGAATGTCGATCTGGTCGTCCACCGGTTCCGGCCCGCGCGCGATATCGCCGAACCATTTTTCGACCAGCGGCCGGGCGGTCTTGGCGTCGATATCGCCAGCCAGCACCAGCACCGCATTGTTCGGGCCGTAATGTTGGCGGAACCAGTTCTTCACATCATTGAGCGAGGCATGGTCAAGATCGGTCATCGAGCCGATGGTCGAGTGATGATAAGGATGGCCGACCGGGAACAGCGCCTCCAACTGGGCATATTCGACCATGCCATAAGGCTGGTTATCGCCCTGACGCTTCTCATTCTGGACAACGCTGCGCTGGTTATCGAGCTTTTCTTGCGTCACCGCGCCCAACAAATGGCCCATGCGGTCGCTTTCGAGAAACAGCGCACGTTCGAGCGCGGCCGTCGGCACATTCTGGAAATAATTGGTGCGATCGAACCAGGTGGTGCCGTTGAAATCGGTCGCGCCGACTTCCTGCAATGGCTCGAAATAATCACCCGGTGCATTTTCCGAACCGTTGAACATCAGATGTTCGAACAGATGGGCGAACCCGGTCTTGCCTGCCGGTTCATGGCGCGAACCGATATGATACCATACCGACACCGCGACGATCGGGGCCTTGCGATCTTCGTGCACAATCACCCGCAGGCCATTGGGCAGGGTGAAGCTTTCGCTCGGAATATGCACCTTTGCCGCCAATTCGCTCACGGGTACCGGCTGCGGCTTGACGGGCGCCGCCGCCATCGGGGCGGGCGCGATCTGCACAGGCTGGGTGGTGCAGGCCGATGCGAGCAGCGGCACAAGGCAAAGGGTGAGCAAGGGTTTACGCATGGATGGTTTCCTATTGATCGAACACGGCCGACTGCCCGGCGCAGGCTGCGACCATAGCCAAGCCGTGATAATTGGCAATCAATGAGGGCGCGAAAATTGCTGCACGGTGAATGGGGGAGGCTTTGACCGCTGCACCACCGCACCGCTGCACCACCGCACCGTTGCGCCGTTGCGCCGTTGCGCCCGTCACTCCATCCTTCGTCATGCTGAACTTGTTTCAGCATCCATCCCCACGCGGCCCGCTGGATGTTGAACCAAGTTCAGCATGACGAGGCGTGGGGAACGGGCAGGGGACGGCGACATGGGCACGCGGACCACATCAATCCCATTCCCCTACTTCGGCTTCTGGCTTAAGGGAGGGCCATGCGCTTGCCCGTTCCCGCCCCGATGCGCCTTGCGCTTGATCTGGCTGCCCGTGCGGCGGCGGCGGGGGAAGTGCCTGTTGGCGCGGTGATCATGCGTGGCAATGAGGTGGTCGTCGCCATCGCCAATATGATGCACGGCGGCAAGGATCCGACCGCCCATGCCGAGATGTTGGCAATCCGTGAGGCTTGTAAAACACTCAACGACGAACGGCTTACCGGTTGCGATCTGTGGGTGACGCTGGAACCTTGTGCGATGTGCGCCGCCGCGATCAGCCATGCGCGGATCGACCGGCTTTATTATGCAGCACCTGATCCCAAGGGTGGGGCGGTCGAACATGGTCCGCGCTGGTTTGAACAGACCACCTGCCATCATAAGCCGGAAATCTATGTTGGTCTGGGTGAGGCCGAGGCAGCGGCACAGTTGCGCACTTTTTTCCGTGAGCGGCGCGAACCCAAGGCGTGAGCCTTATTCCGGATCGGCCTCGCCATGGCCCAGCGCCATATAATCCGCCGACTGCATTTCCATCAGACGCGAAACCGTGCGCTCGAATTCAAACGCGCCATCGCCTTCGGGATAGAGCTTCGCCGGTTCGGCGGCGGCGCTGGCGAGCAGCTTGACGCGATGTTCATAGAGCGCATCGATCAAGGTCACGAAGCGGGCGGCCTCGTTGCGATTCTGCGGCCCCATGATCGGGATCGCGACGATGATGATGGTGTGAAAATGCTGTGCAATGGCGATATAATCCGCCGCGCCGCGCGCTTCTTTGCATAGCCGCTTGAACGAAAAGACGCCGACACCCTTAAAGCTTTTGGGGGCGTGCAGGATGCGGCCGCCGGGGATTTCAATGTCCTCGGCGGGGACATGCGCCTTGTCTTCGGGGGGATAATCGGTGAGCCGGAAAAACGCATCGGAAAGCGACGCCGTGGCGACCGCATCGGCGGGCGTGTGCCAAGTCTTGACCCCGGCCAACCGTTCGAGGCGATAATCGACCGGGCCATCCAGCGTCATGATGTCGAACTGATCTTCGAGCAGCGCGATGAACGGCAGGAAATGCTCGCGGTTCATGCCGTTTTTGTAGAGATCGCGCGGGTGGCGGTTGGAAGTGGTGACGACCGTCACCCCATGCTGCAACAGCGCGGTGAACAGGCGCGACAGGATCATCGCGTCGGCGATGTTGTTGACCTGCATCTCGTCAAACGCGAGCAGGCGCAAATCGGCGGCGAGTTCCCTGGCGACGATCGGGATCGGATCGCCCTTGTCTTGCGCGCGGGCGAGACGAATGCGGTCGTGCACATCGAGCATGAACGCATGGAAATGGGCGCGGCGCTTGGCCTTGATGTCGAGACAGTCAAAGAACAGATCCATGATCATCGACTTGCCGCGTCCGACGCCGCCCCACAGATAGAGGTGGCGGATCGGTTGGGCCGCACCCTTGCGTTTGAACAGGCCGAACAGGCCGCCATTGGCGTTGCCCTTGTCGGCGGCTTCCAGCGCGTCGGCCATCAGGCGCAGCCGTTCCATCGCCATGCGCTGATCGGCATCGGGGCGCAATTCGCCCGCGTCGATCAGGCTGTGGTAGCGCTGCACGATGCGGCTCATCGACAGGTTCTCACTGGCGCGGGCTGGGCTTGCGGAACGTGCCGCTGAAGGAGGCGATGATCCGGCCCTCCTGTTCAAGCAGGCCGCGAATAAACGCCAAACGCCCGGTCTCGCGCAGCAATTCGACCACGGCATCCATTGGCGCGCCGATTTGGCCGCCATCGATGAACTGGACCCCGGCGTCGAGCGTCACCGCAGAGGTCACGGGCCGCAGCCCAAGTTCATGCGCGCCTGCAAACAGGGCCATATCGACGAAGGCCATCAATGCGCCGCCATGGACATGGCCCATGGGATTTTGATGGCGGGTGCCGGGCCAGAACCGCACCCGCGCCCGGCCATCGTCATCGCGGCGGAGGCGGATCGGCTCAAAGAGGCTGTTGAACGCCTCATAGCCCTGCGCTTCCCAGATATTCCAACCCGGCATGTCCGGGTCGGGTACGTAACGGAAACAGTGTTGGTCGTCCGGGTGATCCGACAAGGTCAGATCGCCCGTTCGGCCATCATTTTCTTGGTTTCAGCAATGGCGCGGGCGGGCGACAGACCCTTCGGGCACACATTGGCGCAGTTCATGATCGTGTGGCAGCGATACAGGCGGAACGGATCTTCCAGCTCGTCAAGGCGCTCGCCCGTCATTTCATCACGGCTGTCGGCCAGCCAGCGATAGGCCTGCAACAAGATGGCCGGGCCGAGGAACTTGTCGGAGTTCCACCAGTAACTGGGGCACGATGTCGAGCAGCACGCGCACAAAATGCACTCATAGAGGCCGTCGAGCTTGTTGCGATCTTCCGGCGACTGCAGGCGTTCCTTGCCCGAAGGCGTCGGCGTCACGGTCTTCAACCACGGCTGGATCGACGCATATTGCGCATAGAAATGCGTGAAGTCGGGCACGAGGTCCTTGATCACATCCATGTGCGGCAGCGGGGTGATGCGGACATCGCCCTTACAATCTTCGATCGCGGTGGTGCAGGCGAGGCCGTTGCGACCGTTGATGTTCATCGAGCACGAACCGCAAATGCCTTCACGGCACGAACGACGGAAGGTGAGCGACGGATCCTGTTCGGACTTCATCTTGATCAGCGCGTCGAGCACCATCGGGCCGCAATCGTCGAGATCGATCTCGAACGTATCATAGCGCGGGTTCTCGCCCGAGTCGGGGTCATAACGATAGACCTTAAAGGCCTTCACATCGCCGCCATCGGCTTTGTGAACCTTGCCGTTCTTCCGGATCTTGCTGTTGGTGGGCAGTGAGAATTCCGCCATGTGATCAACTTCCCCGTATTGTCGCGCGGCCCGCCTCTCAGCGCGCCCGTTGCAATCATCTGGCAACGCCTAAAGCATGGACATTGCCGCGTTGCAATAGCGGAATGGATAGCAAAGGCTGCTTGTGCGCCCTTCGTCAGCCGATATGATGCGGCAAGACCATTTGGGGGAATGATTTGATGCCGCTCTGGATTGCGCCGGCCACGGCCTTGTTGCTCGCCTATTTGCTGGGATCGATTCCGTTTGGGGTGATTCTGACAAAACTGGGTGGAGCGGGCGACCTGCGCCAGATCGGCTCGGGCAATATCGGCGCGACCAATGTGTTGCGCACCGGGCGCAAGGGACTGGCGGCGGCAACATTGGTGCTGGACGGTGCCAAGGGTGCGGTGGCGATCCTCATCGCGGGCGCGATCTGGCAGGATTATCTGGCGCTGGCGGCGGCGGGCGCGTTTTTCGGGCATCTCTTCCCGGTGTGGCTCCGATTCAATGGCGGCAAGGGGGTGGCGACATTGCTTGGCATCGCGCTGGCGCTCGCTTGGCCGGTGGGGTTGGCGTTCGCGCTGGTCTGGCTGGTGGCATTGTATCTGTCGAAGCGGTCGTCGGTGGGCGGCATGGCGGCGGCGCTATCGACGCCGGTGAGCGCGGTGCTCCTGCATCATACCAATTATATGCCGCTGTTCCTTGGGCTTGCGCTGATTTGTGTATGGAAACATCAGGATAATATTCGCCGCCTGATCGCGGGCACCGAACCGAAGGTCGGGCAAAAGGGGAAATAGGCGATCTAGTTGTTGGTTGCGTCAATGGAGTAAATGTCTTGAGTGCAGCGTTGAGTGAAGACCGGATCGCCCGATTGCGGCTCATCCGTTCGGCCAATATCGGGCCGGTGACCTATTTCCAGTTATTGCAGCGATTCGGATCGGCAGAAGCCGCCTTGCGCGCGGTGCCAGACCTTGCCGCGCGGGGCCGGGGCCAGCCGCCGCGCATCGCCAACCGGGCCGAGATCGAGCGCGAGATCGTGCAGGTCGACCAACTGGGGGCGCGTTATTTGTTTCTGGGACAGGGCCTATATCCCCCGGCCTTGGGCGAGATCGAGACCGCGCCGCCGGTGCTGATCGTGCGTGGCCATGAAATGTTGATGGACAAGCCGATGGTGGCGCTGGTGGGCGCGCGCAATGCGTCGGCGGCGGCGTGCCGCTTGGCCCGCGACCTTGCGGCCGGATTGGGCGAGCGCGGGCATGTCACCGTGTCCGGTCTGGCGCGGGGCATTGATACGGCGGTGCATCAAGGCTCGCTTGAAAGCGGGACGATCGCCGTGATCGCGGGCGGCATTGATAGTTACTACCCGCCCGAAAACCGGGCGTTGCAGGATCAAATTGCCGATGTCGGCCTGTTGATCGCCGAACAACCGCCGGGCCGGGAGCCGCAGGCGCGCCATTTTCCATATCGCAACCGGATCATCGCCGGGCTGGCGGCGGGCACGGTGGTGGTGGAGGCCGCGCCACGTTCCGGTTCGTTGATCACCGCTCGCTTGGCGACCGAGTGCGGGCGCGAAGTGATGGCGGTTCCCGGCTCCCCGCTCGATCCCCGGGCGCAGGGTTGCAACGGCCTGATCCGTGACGGGGCGACGCTGGTGCAATGTGCGGATGACATTATCGAGGCGGTCGGCGGGTTCCACCTGCCGCCGTTTCGGCAAGAGCCGCAAGACTTCCGCGCGCCGCCGCCGACCGATGCGGATGAGACGGATCGGTCGGCGCTGATCGGCTTGCTTGGCCCGGTGCCGGTGGCGGTAGACGAGCTGGTGCGCCAGTCCGGCCTGTCCCCGATGATCGTGCAGATCTTGTTGTTGGAACTTGAACTGGCGGGGCGGTTGGAACGCCATGCAGGCGGGCGCTGCGGCTTGATTGCATGATCGATCAAGGTGCGTTATTGCAACTTATCCGCAGTAGCGAAAATTAATTTTGATTTGGCACTGTGATAGGTTGATGCACTGCGAAAATGAGCCTAATCGGGCAGCGTTTTTCGATCCGGGGCGGTGTAGCGCCGTCCGACTCGGTGTGTCGTGGAAAGTCGAAGGTTCGGCCGGCCACGCCCATCGCTTCTTTTTGTGGAGACGGCATCATGGCTCGTAAGAAGATTGCGCTGATCGGCGCAGGCAATATCGGTGGTACGCTGGCCCATCTCGCGGCGATCAAGGAACTCGGCGACATCGTCCTGTTCGACGTGGTGGAAGGCGTGCCGCAGGGCAAGGCGCTTGACCTGTCGCAGTGCGGCCCGGTCGAAGGCTTTGACGCCAAGATCACCGGCACCAATGATTATGCCGACATCGCTGGCGCAGACGTGATCATCGTCACCGCCGGTGTCGCCCGCAAGCCCGGCATGAGCCGCGATGACCTGCTGGGCATCAACCTCAAGGTCATGAAGGCCGTGGGTGAAGGCATTAAGAACAACGCCCCGAACGCATTTGTGATCTGCATCACCAACCCGCTCGATGCGATGGTGTGGGCGCTGCGCGAATTCTCGGGCCTGCCGCATAATAAGGTCGTCGGCATGGCCGGCGTGCTCGACTCGGCGCGCTTCAGCCACTTCCTCGCCGATGAATTCCAGGTCTCGGTCCGTGACGTCACCAGCTTCGTGCTTGGCGGCCATGGCGATACGATGGTCCCAGTTGTGCAATATTCGACGGTGGGCGGCATTCCGATCCCCGATCTGATCGAACAGGGCCGTTCGACCAAGGAGCGCATCGACGCCATCGTGCAGCGCACCCGTTCGGGCGGCGGCGAGATCGTCGGCCTGCTCAAAACCGGTTCGGCTTATTATGCCCCGGCCACCAGCGGTATTGCGATGGCTGAAGCCTATCTTAACGACCAGAAGCGTCTGCTGCCGTGCGCAGCCTATGTGGATGGTCAGTACGGCGTGAACGGTCTCTATGTTGGTGTCCCGGTGATCATCGGTGCCGGCGGCGTGGAGCAGGTGGTTCAGATCAAGCTCGACGCAGAAGCCAAGGCCAATCTTCAGGTGTCGGTTGACGCCGTGAAGGAACTGCTCGACGCCTGCAAGGGCATCGATCCGAGCCTCGTCTGATCGCCGTCAAAATCAACTTGTGACGCATAGCAGAAAAGCGGAAAATCCATGTCCATTCTGATCGACAAGAACACCAAGGTCATCACCCAAGGGATGACCGGTGCCACCGGCACCTTCCACACCGAGCAGGCGCTCGCTTATGGCACTCAGATGGTCGGCGGCGTGACCCCGGGCAAGGGCGGCACGACGCATATCGGCCTGCCGAACTTCAACACCGTGGCGGAAGCCAAGCACGCGACCGGCGCCAATGCCTCGGTCATCTACGTGCCGCCGCCCTTCGCGGCTGACTCGATCCTCGAAGCGATCGATGCGGAAATCCCGCTGATCGTGGCGATCACCGAAGGCATTCCGGTGCTGGACATGATCACCGTGAAGCGTGCGCTTCAGGGTTCCAAGTCGCGCCTGATCGGCCCGAACTGCCCGGGCGTCCTCACCCCGAATGAGTGCAAGATCGGCATTATGCCCGGCTCGATCTTCAAAAAGGGTTCGGTCGGCGTCGTTTCACGCTCCGGCACGCTCACCTATGAAGCGGTGTTCCAGACCTCGAACGCTGGCCTTGGCCAGACGACGGCGGTCGGCATCGGTGGTGATCCGGTCAACGGCACCAACTTCATCGACATGCTCGAACTGTTCCTCGGCGACGACGAAACCAAGTCGATCATCATGATCGGCGAAATCGGCGGCAGCGCGGAAGAAGAAGCAGCGCAGTTCCTGATCGACGAAGCCAAGAAGGGCCGCAAGAAGCCGATGGTCGGCTTCATCGCTGGTCTGACTGCTCCTCCGGGCCGTCGCATGGGCCATGCCGGCGCGATTGTGTCGGGCGGCCAGGGCGGCGCGGAAGACAAGATCGCCGCGATGGAAGCGGCTGGCATCCGTGTCAGCCCCAGCCCGTCGTTGCTTGGCGAGACCTTGCTCGACGTGCTGAAGGGCTAAGCCTTTTACCTGCGTATCGTCGGGCGGCGGGCTATCGTGCCTGCCGCCCGGCAGCGGTAGCGGACCCCGTTGGTTCGAAGCCGCACAACTCCCCCGGGGCCGCCGTGGCCCCGTTACCTGACAAGGGAAGAGCGGACGATGGATATCGAAGGTCAAAGCTTCGACGTGAGCGAGGAACAAGCTGGTCCCAGTTGGGCCAGAAAGAACTGGCCGCTCCATGATACGGATGCGCTGACAGCGGCGCTTGATCCGACCCAGATGACGCCGGAGGTCAAGGAGGCGCTTTCAAGGGTGGCGAGGGCAGACGCCCCACCCAGCGCCCCCGCTGCCGCCCCGGTCAGTGCGGCGGAACTCCAGCGGGCAGCAGATGACAGCATCCGCGCCCAGATGCTGATCCGGACGTACCGCGTACGCGGCCATCTCGCCGCCAACCTCGATCCCCTCGGTCTCACCAAGCGTGACATCCCGGCGGACTTGACCCCCGAATATCATGGCTTCAAGGGAAGCGATCTCGACCGCCCGATCTATCTCGGCGGCACACTCGGCCTCCAATATGGCACCATCACCGAAGTGGTGGATATTCTGCGCGCCAATTATTGCGGCAGTGTCGGCCTTGAATATATGCACATCGCCGATGTTGAAGAGCGCCGCTTCTTGCAGGAACGGATGGAAGGTCGCGACAAGACCATCCAGTTCAGCGAAATGGGCAAGCGCGCGATCCTCACCAAGGTGATCCACGCCGAACAATATGAGAAATTCCTGGGCCGCAAATATGTCGGCACCAAGCGTTTCGGCCTTGATGGCGGCGAGGCGATGATCCCCGCGCTTGAAAATATCATCAAATATGGCGGCCAGTCGGGCGTGCGCGAAATCGTGGTCGGCATGCCGCATCGCGGGCGATTGAACGTGCTGGCGAATGTGATGGGCAAGCCCTATCGCGCGATCTTCCACGAATTCGCCGGTGGATCGGCCAACCCGTCGGATGTCGGCGGCTCGGGTGACGTGAAATATCACCTTGGCGCCTCATCAGATCGCGAATTTGACGGTATTTCGGTTCACCTGTCGCTGACGCCGAACCCCTCGCATCTCGAAGCGGTTGACCCGGTGGTGCTCGGCAAGGTGCGCGCCAAGCAAACCAAGCTGGATGACCTTGAGCGCGGCCAGATTCTGCCGATCCTGATGCACGGCGATGCCGCCTTTGCGGGTCAGGGCATCATCATGGAATGCTTCGCCTTTTCGGGCATTCGCGGCTATAATACGGGTGGCACCATCCACTTTGTGGTCAATAATCAGGTCGGCTTCACCACCTCGCCGCAATTCTCGCGGTCCTCGCCTTATCCGTCGGATATTGCGAAGATGGTGCAGGCCCCGATCATCCATGTGAATGGCGATGATCCTGAAGCGGTGACCTTCGCGACCAAGCTGGCGACCGAATATCGCCAGAAGTTCAAGCGCGATATCGTCATCGACATGTGGTGCTATCGTCGCTTCGGCCATAATGAAGGCGACGAGCCGAGCTTTACCCAGCCGTTGATGTATGACGTGATCCGCAAGCATCCGTCGGTATCCAGCATCTATGCCGCGCGTCTGAAGGACGAGGGCGTCATCGACCAGATCTGGTATGATGCGACGGTTGAAAGCTTTATCAAGACGCTCGACGGTGATTTCGAGGCGGCCAAGAGCTACAAGGTCAATAAGGCCGACTGGTTCGGCGGCGAGTGGGAAGGCTTTGCTGAACCGCAGGAAGAAATCCACGAACGCCGCGCGGCGGTGACCGGGGTCAAGCCGGATCGCCTGCGTGAACTTGGCAAGCATCTCACCACGGTGCCGGAAGAGTTGAACATCCACAAAACGCTCGACCGCATTCTCGCGGCCAAGCGCCAGATGTTCGAAACCGGTCAGGGCTTTGACTGGGCAACGGCGGAATCGCTGGCGTTCGCTACATTGTTGCAAGATGGCTATGGCGTCCGCCTGTCGGGTCAGGACTCAGGGCGTGGCACGTTCAGCCAGCGTCACGCGGTGTGGACTGATCAGAAGACCGAGCGCAAATATATCCCGCTCTCGGCGCTGGATCGCAGCTTTCAGGTGCTGGATAGCCCGCTCTCGGAATTCGGCGTGCTGGGTTTCGAATATGGTTATTCCTCGACCGCCCCGAACACATTGGTGATGTGGGAAGCGCAGTTTGGCGACTTTGCCAATGGTGCACAGGTCATGATCGACCAGTTCATCGCGGCCGCCGAAGCCAAATGGTTGCGCGTCAACGGCCTCGTGATGCTGTTGCCGCATGGCTATGAAGGGCAGGGGCCGGAACACTCATCGGCCCGACTGGAGCGTTATCTCCAGCTCTGCGCCGAGGATAATATGCAGGTGTGCAACATTACCTCGCCGGCCAATTATTTCCATGTGCTGCGCCGGCAGATGCACCGCAAGTTCCGCAAGCCCCTGGTCATCATGACGCCCAAGTCGCTGTTGCGTCACCCGCAGGCGATTTCGTCGTTCGATGACATGACCGGCGACACGCATTTCATGCGGCTGCTTTCCGATCCCGACGCTCCGGCGGACAAGGATGTGAAGCGGCTGGTGCTGTGTTCGGGCAAGGTCTTTTACGATCTCGCCAAGGCGCGCGCCGAGGCGGGGGATAAGCACACCACGATCATCCGGGTTGAACAGCTTTATCCGTTCCCAGCCGATGCGCTGGTCAAGCGGATCAGCCGGATGGCCAATCTCGAAACCGTGGTCTGGGCTCAGGAAGAGCCGAAGAACGCGGGGGCATGGTTCTTTGTTGAGCCGTTGGTCGAAGACGTGCTGGCGGAGGCGGGCGTTAAGCCCGGCCGCGCACGTTATGCTGGTCGCAAGGCCAGCGCGGCGACCGCGACCGGCCTCGCCAAAACCCATGCAATGCAACAGGCAGCCCTTGTCGCCGATGCGCTCGGGCACGAAGTGAAGGACAAGTAACATGGCCGTCGAAATTGTCGTGCCGACCCTGGGTGAATCGATCAGCGAAGCGACGCTGGGCGCGTGGCTCAAGCAGCCGGGTGAAGCGGTTGCCGCTGATGAAGCAATTGCCAGCCTTGAAACCGACAAGGTGTCGGTCGAGGTCAACGCCCCCGTCGCTGGTGTGCTGAGTGCGCAACTGGTCGGCATTGGGGAGACGGTGAAGGTGGGGGCTGTGCTTGCCACGCTGGAAGCAGGCGCAACCGCGTCGGCCCCGGCCAAGCCGGCGGCACCGATTGCCGCCGCTGCAGCACCGGCGCCGGCGACATCGGCCCCGGCGGCCGAGGCGGCGGGTGATGGGGGTCCGTTGACGCTGTCACCGGCGGTGCGCCGTTTGGTGCTGGAATATGGCGTTGATCCTTCGACCATCAATGGCACCGGCAAGGATGGCCGTTTGACCAAGGATGACGTGTTGGCTGCGGCGAAAAACCAGACGGCCAAGCCGATGGCGTCGCCGGTTGCGGTGGGCGCGGCCCCGGCTGCGGCGGTTGCGCCGCGGGCTGCCGGTGCGCGCCAGGAAGAGCGCGTCAAAATGACCCGCCTGCGCCAGACCATCGCCAAGCGGTTGAAGGAAGCGCAGGATACTGCTGCGATGCTGACGACGTTCAACGACGTTGATATGTCGGCGGTGATCGAGGCCCGCAACAAGTACAAGGACCTGTTCGAAAAGAAGCACGGCGTCCGTCTCGGTTTCATGGGCTTTTTCGTCAAGGCGGCCTGCATGGCGCTTAAGGACGTGCCCGCCGTCAACGCGATGATCGAGGGCGACGAGATCGTCTATCGCAACTATGCCGATATCTCGGTTGCGGTCAGCGCGCCCAATGGTCTGGTCGTGCCGGTGATCCGCGATGCGCAGGACATGTCGGTGGCGGAAATCGAAAAGACCATCGCCGATTTTGGCAAGCGCGCCAAGGCCGGCACGATGACGATGGACGATATGAAGGGGGGCACCTTCACCATTTCCAATGGTGGCGTGTTCGGTTCGCTGCTCTCGACCCCGATCATCAACCCGCCGCAGTCGGCGGTGCTTGGTCTGCACCGCATCGACCAGCGCCCGGTGGTGGTGGATGGCGAGATCGTGGCCCGCCCGATGATGTATCTCGCGCTCAGCTATGACCATCGCCTGATCGATGGCCGTGAGGCGGTCACCTTCCTCGTCGCGCTCAAGAACGCGATCGAGGATCCGACCCGCCTGTTGATCGACCTTTGATGTGCAGCCGTGCTCCTGCGTAAGCAGGGGCCGAGTTTCGGGAGTATCTGTTACCAAGCCAGGCTTTGTTTATCTGATGGCCAGCAGGCGGAACGGCACCCTCTATCTTGGGGTGACCAGCAACCTTGTGCCGCGCGCCGATCAGCATCGTCATGGCTTGGTGGAGGGTTTCTCCCGCAAATATGATTGTCGGCAGCTTGTTTGTTCCTGCCCTTCGAAGACCTGCAAGAAGCGCGAACCCGCGAATTGCAGATGAAGAAATGGAAGCGGTGCTGGAAGATTGAATTGATCGAACGGGTCAACCCGCATGGGGACGCCCTATTCGATCAGATCGCCATCTGACTGGATTCCTGCCTTCGCAGGAATACGGATGAAAGAAGCAAGGGTGAAGCATGAGCGATTTTGACTACGACCTGATCGTCATCGGTGCCGGTCCCGGCGGCTATGTCGCGGCCATTCGTGCGGCGCAACTGGGGTTGAAGACCGCGTGCGTCGAAAGCCGCGAGACCTTGGGTGGGACGTGCCTCAATGTGGGCTGCATCCCGTCTAAGGCGCTGCTCCATGCATCCGAATTGTTCGAGGAGGCGCATTCCGGCGCGCTCGCCAAATTCGGGGTCAATATTGCGGGTGCGGCGCTCGACCTTGGTCAGATGCAGGCCAATAAGGCGGGCGTGGTCAAGGAACTGACCGGCGGCATCGAATATCTGTTCAAGAAGAACAAGGTGACATGGCTCAAGGGCAAGGGCCGCTTCACCGGGGCGCATACGCTCGACGTGGACGGGCAAAAGGTCACGGGCAAGAATATCGTGATCGCCACGGGTTCGTCGGTGACCCCGCTGCCCGGCGTCACCATCGACCAGCAGGTCGTGGTCGATTCCACGGGCGCACTCGCATTCGATAAGGTGCCGGCGCATCTTGTCGTCATCGGTGGCGGCGTGATCGGGCTGGAACTGGGTTCGGTCTGGAAGCGGCTGGGCGCGAACGTCACCGTGATCGAATTCCTTGATCAGTTGCTGCCCGGCATGGATGGCGAGGTCCGCAAGGAAGCGGCCAAGATTTTCAAGAAGCAGGGCATGGCGCTTAAGCTTGGCACCAAGGTGACGGGCGTGGCGGTCAAGGGCAAAAAGGCAATGGTCACCGTCGAACCGGCGGCGGGCGGCGCTGCTGAACAGATCGAGGCGGACGCGGTGCTGGTTGCGATTGGGCGTCGCCCGAACACCGAAGGTTTGGGGCTGGACGTGATCGGGCTGGAGACCAATGCGCGCGGCCAGATTGAAATCGACCATGAGTTCGGCACCAAGGTTCCGGGCGTCTGGGCGATTGGCGATGTAGTGCCGGGTCCGATGCTGGCGCATAAGGCCGAGGATGAGGGCGTCGCCGTGGCCGAAAATATCGCGGGCCTGACCGGTCTGGTGAACCATGATGTGATTCCGGGCGTGGTCTATACCCATCCGGAATTCGCGAGCGTCGGCCTGACGGAAGAACAGGCCAAGGAACGCGGCGAGATCAAGGTCGGCAAATTCCCGTTCATGGCGAACAGCCGTGCCAAGGCCAATCGCGACACCGAGGGCTTCGTCAAGGTGATCGCCGATGCGAAGTCGGACCGGGTGCTGGGCGTGCATATCATTTCCACCCTCGCGGGCACGATGATTGCGCAGGCGGCGCAGGCGATGGAATTTGGCGCGACGTCGGAAGACATCGCCTATACCTGCCACGCGCACCCGACCCATGCCGAAGCGCTGAAGGAAGCGGCGATGGGCGTGCAGGGCAAGCCGATCCACATCTGAGGGGCGAAGGGCGGGCGGTGACGGGGTGCTGCCCCGTCGCCCAAACCCACGTCTGACCTTAGCGCCTGCCGCCGAAGACAGCGATCAATACCGGGTCTTTCGTGTTTCTTGGATCGGCGCGAATGGCGGCCTCTTCGCGGCCCATGGCGCGGAAAATGCCCTTTGCCGTCTGGTGCGCCACATCATCGCGCAAGGCCGAGACATCAATCCCGGTCGCGACGCGCAACGCGTCGTTCAGCGCCTTGTCGTCGAATAGCCGCAGCGCCTCATCAACGCCGGGCACCAGCGCTCGGAACAGCGAATCGCCGACATGCTGTTCCAGCACCAAGCTGGCCGCCGTCGGGCCGCCGCGGATGATGGCTTGGGCATCGATGACGGGCATGTCGAGAATCGCATCGGCAATCACCGGCGCGGCACGGTCTGCGGCGCGCGCGGCGACTTGGTTCAACTGGCGGAGCAGGCGGCGGCGCACCGGTTCGGTGAGGACCAGCGCGCGCAGCACATTCCCGCCCGCATCGCCGCCCAAGGCACGCGGCAGGTTCACCCGCGCCATTTCGTCATGGAGAAAACCATCAGGCGCCAGCAACGCGGTAAAGGCGCGCTGCGACGAGGCTTGCAGCAGGCGACGGATCACATCCGTGAGCTGATAACGCAGGCTGCCCGCACAGGCGGCCAGGGCCGCCGCTGGTAACATCGCCCCACCGATCAGGAATCGGCGGCGGGAAATCCCGATATCCATGGCCATGCTCCACTCTCCTGTCTTGCGCTTGTACCAGCTTGGTGAAGGAGCCCTTTGCCAGCACGCGGTCAAGGCCCTATGTCGTGCCATCATGACCCGTGTGCCTGTCTTGTTGCTGAACAGCGGTATTGCCATGCTCGACTACCGGGTGCCACCGGGGGTCTGTGCCCCGGCGGGCACGGTCGTGCGCGTGCCGATCGGGCCGCGACAGGTGGTCGGCGTGGTCTGGGACCATGGTTTGGGCGATGGCGATGATGGGCTGGATGAAAACAAGCTGCGCCCGGTTCAAGTGCTCGCCGACGCGCCGCTCATCCCGCCGCCGCTGCGTCGGCTGATCGACTGGACATCCGATTATTATGTCGCCAACCCGGCGGCGGTGCTGAAAATGGCGATCCCCGTGATGGATGCGCTGCTGCGCGATGCGGAGGTGCCGGAATATCAGCTTTCCGCCATTGAACCGGCGCGCATGACCGAAGGCCGGTTGCAGGCGATGGCCGCGATTGGCGATCATAGCGGGACGGTGCGCGAATTGATGATGCGGGCCAATGTGTCGGAAGCGGTCATTCGCGGCATGATCAAGACCGGCCTGTTGATCGTGGCCGATCCGATGCCGGAACATGCATTGCCGCCGCCCGATCCCGATTTCGGTGCGCCGCAATTGTCGGCGGAACAGCAAGTGGTCGCGAGCGAATTGGTGGCAGCGGTGACGGCACGCAAATTTGCGCCGCTGGTGCTGCATGGCGTGACCGGATCGGGCAAGACCGAGGCGTATTTTGAAGCCGTGGCGGCGGCGCTGCGGGCCGGGCGACAGGTAATGATCCTGCTGCCGGAAATCGCGCTGACCGAACCATTTGTGGATCGCTTCGTGGCCCGGTTTGGGGTCGAACCTGCGGTTTGGCATTCCGATATGCGCTATGCCGAACGCCGCCGGACGTGGCGCGCGATTGCATCGGGCCGGACGCAGGTGGTGATGGGCGCGCGCTCGGCGCTATATCTGCCCTTTCCCGCTCTCGGCCTGATTGTGGTCGATGAAGCGCATGAGATGAGCTTCAAGCAGCAGGATGGCGTGACCTATCACGCCCGCGATGTGGCGGTGATGCGGGCGCGGATGGAAGACTGCCCGGTCATTCTCGCTTCGGCCACCCCGGCGCTCGAAACGCGGGTACAGGTCGCCAAGGGCCATTATCGTCAGCTTGAACTCCCCAGTCGCTTTGGTGGCGCGACCATGCCGGATATTGCCGCGATCGACCTGTTGCAGGATCCGCCGGTGCGCGGCACGTGGCTGGCCCCGACGCTGGTCCGCGCGATGGAGGAAACGCTGGGGCGTGGCGAACAGGTGTTGTTGTTCCTCAACCGCCGGGGCTATGCGCCACTGACGCTCTGCCGCCATTGCGGCCATCGCTGCCAATGCCCCAATTGTTCGGCGTGGATGGTCGAACATCGCCGCACCCATCGCTTGCTTTGCCATCATTGCGGCCATGTCGAGATGGTGCCGCAGCATTGCCCGGAATGTGGCGAAGTGGATCAGCTCGTCGCGTGCGGGCCGGGGGTCGAGCGCATCGCCGAAGAGGCGGAGCGGCTGTTCCCCGATGCAAAGGTGGTGCAGGCGACCTCCGACACATTGTCATCGCCCGCCAAGGCCCAGGCCTTTGTCCACCGCATGGAATCGGGCGAAATCGACATTGTGGTTGGCACCCAGCTCATCACCAAAGGCTATCATTTCCCCGAACTGACCTTGGTCGGCGTGGTGGACGCAGATCTTGGGCTGCAAGGCGGTGATCTGCGGGCGGCCGAACGCAGTTTCCAGCAGATCGCGCAGGTTGCAGGCCGGGCGGGACGGGGCAGCAAGCCGGGCCGGGTGTTTGTGCAGACCCACGACCCGCAGGCGTCCGTCATTCGCGCGCTGGTGAGCGGGGACGAACATCGTTTCTATCGCGAGGAGACCGAAATGCGGCGGCTGGCCGGGGCGCCGCCCTTTGGCCGCTTTGTCGCGATCATCATATCCTCGGAGGAGGCGGACGAGGCGACCGCCGTTGCGAAATCCATTGCGCGCGCCGCGCCGCATGTGCCGGGGATGCAGGTCTTCGGCCCCGCGCCTGCGCCGCTGGCCAAGTTGCGGGCGCGTTATCGCCATCGGTTGTTGGTCCATGCTGAACGGAGCGTGCCAGTCCAGCGGGTGGTGCGGGAATGGCTGGGCCGGGTCCGCATTCCCAAGGGCTGCCGTGTCGGGGTGGATGTCGATCCCTATAGCTTCATGTGACGGGTCGCTTTTCCTTGCATTTCGGCAGGCTGCGGTATAAAGAGACCCATCTCTCGACATCACCAGATATCCAGAGGTCGGAAAGCTCCCGCTTCCCGGCACGGTTCTGGTGTTGCCGATTCGCTGGATGGGAATAAATGACGGATATTGCCGCGCTCACTGCTTTGATCGAACCGGAAGTGAAGGCCCTTGGCCTTTCGCTCGTCCGGATCGGCATGTTTGGCGGCAAGTCAGACCCGACCCTGCAAATCATGGCCGAACGTCCCGATACGCGTCAGTTGGTGCTGGATGATTGCGCCACCTTGTCGCGCCGCCTGTCGGATGTGCTGGACGAGGCCGACCCGATTGAATTCGCCTATCGGCTCGAAGTGAGCTCGCCGGGCATTGACCGTCCGCTCACCCGCTTATCCGATTATCAGGATTGGGCCGGGTTTGACGCGCGCATCAAGCTGCTGGAAGCCGTGGAGGGCCGCAAGCAGATCGAGGGTAAGCTGCTTGGCCTCGATGGTGAGACGATCAAGATGAATGTGGCGAAGGTGGGCGAGATGGAAATCCCGTATCACCTCGTTTCCCATGCCAAGCTGTTGCTGACCGACGCGTTGATTGCGGCTACCGCCCCAATCTCGGCGGAAGGCGCCGACAAGATTGCCGTAGAAGGATAGGATCGACTGATGTCCACTGCCATTTCCGCCAACAAGGCCGAACTGCTTGCCATCGCCGATGCGGTGGCCCGCGAGAAGCTGATCGACCGTGAAATCGTCATCGAGGCGATGGAAGACGCGATTCAGCGCGCGGCGCGTGCCCGTTACGGCGCCGAAAACGACATTCGTGCCAAGATCGATGGCCGCACCGGCGATATGCGCCTGTGGCGCGTCGTTGAAGTGGTCGATCAGGTCGATGACTATTTCAAGCAGGTCAGCGTCGTTGATGGCGAAAAATTGCAGCCGGGCTGCACGGTGGGCGACTTCATCGTTGATCCGCTGCCCCCGATCGAATTCGGCCGCATCGCGGCGCAGGCCGCCAAGCAGGTGATCTTCCAGAAGGTCCGTGATGCGGAGCGTGATCGTCAGTACGAAGAATATAAGGATCGCGTGAACGAGGTCATCACCGGTGTCGTCAAGCGCGTCGAATTCGGCCATGTCGTGGTCGATCTGGGTCGTGCCGAAGGCGTGATTCGGCGCGATCAGCAGATCCCGCGCGAAGTGGTGCGCGTTGGCGACCGTATCCGTTCGGTCGTGCTCAGCGTTCGTCGTGAAAGCCGTGGCCCGCAGATCTTCCTCTCGCGCTCGCACCCCGAGTTCATGAAGAAGCTGTTCGCGCAGGAAGTGCCGGAAATCTACGACGGCATCATCGAAATCAAGGCCGCCGCCCGCGATCCGGGCAGCCGCGCCAAGATCGGCGTGATCAGCCATGACGGTTCGATCGATCCGGTCGGCGCTTGCGTCGGCATGAAGGGCAGCCGCGTGCAGGCCGTCGTGCAGGAAATGCAGGGCGAGAAGATCGACATTATTCCGTGGTCGCCCGATACCGCGACCTTCGTCGTCAACGCGCTTCAGCCCGCTACCGTCAGCCGCGTGCTGATCGACGAGGAAGAGGGCCGGATTGAAGTCGTGGTGCCGGATGACCAGCTGTCGCTCGCCATCGGTCGTCGTGGCCAGAATGTCCGTCTTGCCAGCCAGTTGACCGGCTCGGCGATCGACATCATGACCGAGACGGACGCCAATGAGAAGCGCCAGAAGGAATTCGTGGACCGTTCCGCGATGTTCGAGCGTGAACTGGACGTCGATGAAACCTTGGCGCAGCTGCTGGTTGCCGAAGGCTTCGGTGAACTTGAAGAAGTCGCCTATATCGAGACCGCAGAACTCGCCGGGATCGAAGGCTTTGACGAAGAACTGGCTGCTGAATTGCAGAACCGTGCAGCGGAAGCGCTGGAACGTCGCGAGGAAGCCCATCGCGAGGAACGCCGTGGCCTGGGTGTCGAAGACGCATTGGCGGGCATGCCGTATCTGACCGAGGCGATGCTGGTCACGCTCGGCAAGGCCGGGATCAAGACGCTTGACGATCTGGCCGATCTCGCCACCGACGAACTGGTTGCCCGCAAGGCACGCAGCGAGCCGCGTCGTGGTGATCGTCCCGACCGTGCCGATCGTCCAAGCCGCACCGAAGACAAGGGTGGCGTGCTCGGCGAATTCGGTCTGAGCGAAGAACAGGGTAACGAAATCATCATGGCCGCTCGCGCCCATTGGTTCGAAGACGAGGGAGACGCTGTTGCGGACCCCTCGGCATGAGCAGGCGGTAACGCCCCCCACGCTCCCGAAACCCCGGTCGAAACACCGGGGCCAGTCGGGTGATCGTGTCTCGAAAACGGACGAGGCGACCGGGAATGACGATCATTCCCCGGAACGCCGTTGTGTGCTTTCCGGTGAACGAGCCCCGCGCGATCATCTGATCCGGCTGGCGCTTGGTCCGGATGGCGTCGTCGCGCCCGATGTCCGTGCCAAGGCACCGGGCCGTGGGGCTTGGGTCGGCGTTGCGCAGGATGTGCTTCAGACTGCACTGGATAAGGGCAAGCTGAAGGGTGCACTCGCCCGCGCGTTCAAGACTAGCGCGATCATTATTCCCGACGATCTCGTCCAGCGGATCGAGGAGGCGCTGCGCAAGCAGGCGCTTGACCGCTTGGGGCTGGAGGCGAAATCCGGGACGTTGCTGACGGGTGCGGACCGCATCGCCGATGCCGCGCGCAAAGGGACGGTGCAACTGTTGATCCACGCCCGCGATGCGGGACTGGATGGCAGGCGCAAGCTTGATCAGTTGTTGCGGGTCGGGCGCGATATGGAGGGCAGTGACCTGCGTGGCATGGTCGCACCGCTGTCGCGCGAACTGTTATCCATGGCGCTGGGCCGCGAAAATGTGGTACATATCGCGATGATCGCTCCTGCTGCGGCGACCCGAGTTCAGGGTGCGCTTCAGCGGTGGCAAAATTTTGTCGGAAAGACTATGGGATCGGGCGAACCGGGAGATGCGTCTCCGGGTGAGTCCGGCGTTGATGTAAAGAATGAAGGATAAAGCAGGCTCATGAGCGACGATAACAAGCCAAAACTCGGCACCCGAGCGCCGTTGGGCCTGAAGCGCACCGTGGAAACCGGACAGGTGAAGCAGAGCTTCTCGCATGGCCGTTCGAACACCGTGGTGGTCGAGGTCAAGCGTCGTCGTGTCGTCGGCAAGCCGGGTGAAGCGGGTGCGCCTGACGCCCCGGTCGCGGCCGAAGTCGAGGTCGTCACCCCGGTAGCCGCGCCTGCCGCCCCCGCGCCCCAGCCTCAGGCCGCCCGTCCGGCCCCTGCACCCCAGGCCCGTGCGACCCGTGCGCCCGCCGCCGGCGGCGACCTGATGAGCCGTCAGGAATTGCAGGCCAAGCTACTGCGCGAGGCCGAAGAGGCCCGCATGACGGCGCTGGAAGAGGCGCGTCGCCGCGATGAACGCGCCAAGCAGGAGGCTTCCGAAGAGGAACGCCGCCGCGCCGAAGATAACCGCAAGGCAGAAGAAATTGCCCGCGAAGCGCCTGAACCAGTGGCGGTCGAAACGGAAACATCTGCTGCCGAGCCTGCCGCGCCGGTCGCCGTGTCCGAGCCGGAAGCCCGCACCGCACCGTCGGCCAGCGATGATGGCCGTCCCGGCCATGCTGCGCGTCGTCCGGTTGGTGGTGCCCCCGCGCCTAAGCGCCCGGAACCTGCCCGCCCGTCGCGTGGCCGGGTTGATGATCGTCGCCAGTCAGGCAAGCTGACCGTCACCCGCGCGCTTGACGAAGAGGGCGGCGATGCCCGCGCTCGTTCGCTTGCCGCGCTGAAGCGCGCCCGTGAAAAGGACCGTCGTGCCCATCAGGGCGGTGGCCAGCAGGCCAAGCAGGTTCGTGACGTGCAGGTGCCGGAATCGATCACGGTGCAGGAACTCGCGAACCGCATGGCGGAACGTGGCGCTGCGCTGGTCAAGTCGCTGTTCAAGCTCGGCATGCCGGTAACGATCAACGCCACCATCGATCAGGACACCGCCGAACTGCTCGTGACCGAATTCGGCCACAACATTGTCCGCGTGTCGGATTCGGACGTTGAAATCGACAGCAATGCCGATGTCGATGCCGCCGAAACCTTGAAGCCGCGTGCACCGGTTGTCGCGATCATGGGCCATGTCGATCACGGCAAGACCTCGCTGCTCGATGCCCTGCGCGGCACCGATGTGGTGTCGGGCGAATCCGGTGGCATTACCCAGCATATCGGCGCCTATCAGGTGACGATGAAGGATAAGTCGAAGATCACCTTCCTCGACACGCCGGGCCACGAAGCCTTTACCGAAATGCGTGCCCGTGGCGCGAATGTGACCGACATTGTCGTGATCGTTGTGGCCGCTGATGATGGCCCCAAGCCGCAGACGGTCGAAGCGATCAACCATGTGAAGGCGGCCGGCGTGCCGATGATCGTGGCGATCACCAAGATCGACAAGCATGAAGCCAATCCGCAAAAGGTGCGCGAACAACTGCTGCAATATGACGTGGTGGTGGAAGCGATGTCCGGCGATGTGCAGGACGTTGAGGTGTCGGCCAAGACCCGTGAAGGTCTGGATGAACTGATCGAGAAGATCCAGCTTCAGGCCGAACTGTCCGAACTGCGGGCCAATCCGGAACGCGCGGCCGAAGGCCGGGTGATCGAGGCGAAGCTCGACAAGGGTCGCGGCCCGGTGGCCACGATCCTCGTGCAGCGCGGCACGCTCAAGACCGGCGACATCTTCGTCGTCGGCGCGGAAAGCGGTCGTGTGCGTGCGATGATCGACGACAAGGGTCGCCAGATCAAGGAAGCTGGCCCGTCGATGCCGGTCGAAGTGCTTGGCTTGGGCGGCGTGCCGTCGGCCGGTGACACGCTGACCGTTGTCGAGAGCGAAGCGCGTGCCCGTGAGGTTGCGGCCTATCGTTCCGACCTGTTGACCAAGAAGCGCACGGGCACTGGCCCGGCCTCGCTCGAAGCGATGTTCTCGGCGCTCAAGGAAAAGCAGGTTGTGGAATATCCGGTCGTCGTCAAGGGCGACGTGCAGGGTTCGGTGGAAGCCATTTGTTCGTCGTTGCAGAAGATCGGCAATGACGACATCAAGGTCCGCATCCTGCATTCGGGCGTGGGTGGTATCACCGAAAGCGATGTGTCGCTCGCCGGTGCATCTGGCGCGCCGATCCTTGGCTTCAATGTCCGTGCCAATGCCAAGGCGCGCGAAATTGCCGAGCGGAGCAAGGTTGCGCTCAAATATTATGACGTGATCTATGACCTGCTCGACGATATCCGTGCGGGCATGGCCGGTGAATTGGGCCCGGAATATTTCGAAACGATCGTCGGTCGTGCCGAAATCCGTCAGGTCTTCCCGGCTGGCAAGCATGGCAAGGCAGCGGGCCTGCTCGTCACCGAAGGCTATATCAAGAAGAACCTGCGCGCTCGCGTTACCCGCGACGATGTCATCATCTACAACGGGTCGATCAGCAACCTGCGTCGCTTCAAGGATGATGTCGCGGAAGTCCGCGCTGGTCTTGAATGCGGCGTCACGCTGGAAGCCACGACCGACATCAAGGCGGGCGACTTCCTCGAAACATTCGAGGTTGAAGAGCGCGCTCGGACCATTTGATGACGACAACTGCCCAGCCGGAACGCTCCGTTCGCCTCCTCCGGGTTGGCGAACAGGTGCGGCACGTCTTGTCTGAAATCCTGATGCGTGGCGAGGTGCATGATGATGTCCTCGCCAAGCATCCGGTTTCGGTCACCGAAGTGCGCATGTCGCCCGATCTGCGGCACGCGACGGTGTTTGTGAAGCCGTTGCTGGGGCGGGATGAGGAGGCGGTGCTGAAGGCGCTGCGGACCAATACCGCCTATCTGCAGCGCGAAGTCGCGCACAAGGTGAAGACGAAATACGCGGCCAAGCTCAAGTTTCTGGCAGATGAGAGCTTTGACGAAGGTAGCCATATCGACCGGCTATTGTCCAACCCGCATGTCGCGCAGGATCTCGACAAGGACGCGGGCTGACATCCGCTGGTGCGCCGGCGCCAGCAGGCACTGGCCCCTCACATCCGCCCCGTGCCCGGCGCGCTAAGCGCGGTCAATCCTGCATTGCCAGCACCCGATGGGCGGATTAGAGAGCGGGCGGGCAAGCGACCTTGCCCATCCATGTTCTTGCAACAGGAGTGCAATGTGACCGCCCCCAGTCTGGATATTGTTGCCATCGGCAACGCCATTGTCGACGTGATCGCACAGGCCGATGACCAATTCCTGCATGATGAGGGGCTCGCCAAGGGCGCGATGCAGTTGCTGTTCTCGCCGGAAGAGGCCGAGATGCTCTACGCCAAAATGGGGTCGGCGATTGAAGCGAGCGGCGGTTCGGCGGCCAATACTATCGCGGGTGTGGCGGCGCTGGGTGGCAAGACCGGCTTTATCGGTCAGGTCGCCAACGACCAACTGGGCCATGTCTTTGCCCATGATATTCGTGCGCTGGGCGTCGATTTCACCACGCCGGTGCGTGAGGGCAATCCGCCGACCGCACGTTGCCTGATCCTCGTCACCCCGGACGGCCAGCGCACGATGAATACTTTTCTCGGTGCCTCGCAGTTTCTCAGCAGCAAGATGCTCGACAAGGGCCTGATCGAGCGCGGCGCGATTCTCTATCTCGAAGGCTATCTCTGGGATCCGGAAGAGCCCCGCGCCGCGATGCGCGAGGCGATGGCCATTGCCCGTGCCGCAGGCCGCAAGGTCGCCTTCACCCTGTCGGACGGCTTTTGTGTGGATCGCCACCGCGAGAGTTTCCTCGACCTGATCCGGGGCGGCGAGATTGATATCCTGTTTGCCAATGAAGCCGAGATCAAGTCGTTGCATGAAACCCATGATTTCGAAGCTGCGGTCGAAGCGACGGCGGCCTATGTTCCGGTGACGGTGGTGACGCGTTCCGAAAATGGGGCCATCGCGATGGTGGGGGATCAGATTTATTCGGTCCCGGCTGACCCGGTTGAAAAGCTGGTTGATACCACGGGCGCTGGCGATCTGTTCGCGGCAGGCTTTCTGGCCGGCCAAGTGCAGGGGCGCAGCGTACAGGATTCGCTGGTCATGGGTGCAGTTTGTGCCGCCGAGGTAATCTCGCATTACGGCGCCCGCCCCGAAGCCGACATCGCGGCGCTGGTGGCGGCAAAATTGGCCTAGCCTGGGGTTTCGAGGTTGTAATTGTCACGCGCTTGGCGGCCGATCGTCCACCCTGCGCCTCTCGTTACACCCACCCTTCGTTACTGTCACATCCACCCCTCGTCACATCCACCCCTCGTCACCCTGAACTTGTTTCAGGGTCCATCTCGGCGCGGTGTGGCGTGCGTCATGGGATGCTGAAACGAGTTCAGCATGACGAAGGGGGAGACGGGGGGAGAGGGAGCAGAAGGGGCAGAACAGGCAGAGGGAGCGGAAGAGGCAGAGCGGGCAGAAGAGGCAGAAGGGGCAGAAGAGGCAAAAGGGCCGGGCCATGCCCAGCCAGCCTATCCATCCATGTCGTCATGCTGAACTTGGTTCAGCATCCACCCCCTCGGTCGCCGCAGGCTTAGCGTCGGGCGTGGCTGTCCGCATTGGGGGTGAGGCCGAGTTCCGCCAGTGGTTCGGTGGCCTCGCCACGGTTGGCCGTATCGCTGGCGTTGGCGGCGGCCATGTTGCCGTCGCGTTGGCCGTCTCCGAACATGGAAAAGATAGCGGCGCCCAGCACCACCACCAGAAATACGCTGGCCAAGCCTGTCAGCCCGATCCGGATGCGCCGCATGATGATTTCTCCGCCCGTCAAGAGACCGTTACCTGCTTGCACATATGGGCATGACCCCGTTGGACAGCAAGCTAGCGTCAGTCACACGCCTTGCCAAGCCAGCCTGTCGGGGAAGGGATTTTACATCCACGGCGCGAGCTCAAGCCCTTTTTCCCGCAGCCATTGCGGATTGTAGAGGGTCGAGAGATATCGGAAGCCACTGTCGCACAGGATGGTGACGATGGTGTGGCCCGGTCCCAATTCGCGGGCCAGCGCCATGGCGCCGGCGACATTGATGCCGGATGACAGGCCAAGGCACAGGCCTTCTTGTCCAAGCAGGGCATAGACCTGCGCCAATCCTTCGGCGTCAGCGATGCGGAACTGCGTATCGATCGGCGCATTTTCGAGATTGGCGGTGATCCGGCCCTGACCAATGCCTTCGGCGACGGACGATCCTTCGGCCTTTAGTTCGCCATGCGCATAATAATGATAAAGCGCCGCGCCATGGGGATCGGTCAGGGCGATGCGGATGTTCTCGTTAAACTCTTTCAGCCCCAAGCCGACGCCCGCGAGCGTGCCGCCGGTGCCGACCGCACAGGTGAAACCGTCGATCTTGCCCGCTGTCTGTTCCCAGATTTCGCGCGCGGTGCTTTGCACATGGGCGCGGCGGTTGGCGATATTGTCGAACTGATTGGCCCATAAGGCACCGGGCGTCTCTTCGGCGATACGGCGCGAAGTGTGCACGAAATGACCGGGATTGGAATAAGGCGCGGCAGGCACCAGCACCAGTTCCGCCCCCAGCGCGCGCAGCGTATCCATCTTTTCCCGGCTCTGCGTTTCGGGCATCACGATGGTGGTCTTATACCCCTTGGCATTGCCGACAAGCGCGAGGCCGATGCCGGTATTGCCTGCGGTGCCCTCAACAATCATGCCGCCGGGCTGCAACAGGCCGCGTGCCTCGGCGTCCTCAACGATGAACAGCGCGGCGCGATCCTTGACCGAACCGCCCGGGTTCATGAATTCACATTTGCCGAGAATCGTGCAGCCGGTGGCCTCGCTTGGGCCTTTAAGCTTCACCAAGGGCGTGTTGCCGATCAGGGCAAGGGTATCAGATGCGATGGTCATAATGTCGTCAATAGCCGCGCCAGTCCCTGTCGGGCAAGCATCGAAGTCGTTCCCGCTTGACGTATGTGCGCAAATTGCTCATGCGCTCATCCCATGACTGATACGACCTCCGACGCCATGCCCGACCGTCTCTCGGTCGATCCACGCAGCCCCCATTTCAACGCCGAAGTTCTGCGCCGCGGAATCGGCGTGCGCTTCAAGGGGAAAGAGCGGACCGATGTTGAGGAATTTTGCCTGTCTGAAGGCTGGATTCGCGTGGCGCTTGCCCGCAAGATGGGCCGCGATGGCCGCCCGCTGACGATCAAGCTGAGCGGCGAAGTTGAGGCATGGTACGAAAATCCGGCTGAAGCTGCGGGCGAATAAGCCGCATCGCAAAATCGGTAAAATCGGCGTTGCATCCGGGCAAATGGCTCGCTAAAGCACCGCCCATAGTATGTGGGGCCGTAGCTCAGTTGGGAGAGCGCGTCGTTCGCAATGACGAGGTCAGCGGTTCGATCCCGCTCGGCTCCACCATCTACTCCTGACATTGCCTGATTTGACGCTAGGCGCTGTAAGCGCGTGATGTGGCGCGCCTAGCGGTCATCGGGTGCCGCTGCACACCCGCCGTCCCGCGCTGTTCCTCCGACAAGTGATAGTTTGATTGGGGAGGAAGCTTCAGGCAGTTTCGTGCCATAATTAAGTTCCTCCGGAACATATGCGATCAGGCGTGCCGCGCGCCGCAAGGCTGGGCCGCCAACAGCTGATCGTGCCGTCGCAATGACGGTGGATGGCGGGAATCACGGGCAGTTGATCATTTTTAAGGAGGAACACATGGGGCGTCTTGCAGGCAAAACGGCGATCATTTTGGGTGCGGCTGGCCGGGATAATATGGGGCAGGTCATTGCCCGCAGATATACCGATGAAGGCGCGCGCGTCGCGGTTGCCGGTCGCAACAAGGAAGAGCTGGAGCGCTTTGCTGCCGAGATCGGCGGCATGGCGGTGCTGTGCGATATTACTGATCGCGATCAGGTGTTCGCCATGACCCGGACGGTCAAGGACAAATGGGGCCGGGTCGATATTGGGATTAACGCCACCGGCTGGGGGTTGCTTGAACGGTTCGAGGATACGTCGGTCGAAACCCTGACCAAGATGGTCGATCTCCAGTTCAAGGGGCCCTATTATTTCTTCCAAGCGCTGGTCGAAGCGATGAAGTCGAATGACCCGACGGGCGGGTCGATCATCACCATCTCATCGGCCACGGCCAAGATCATGCTGAACGACCACGCCTCCTATATGGGTTGCAAGGCAGGCATTGATCACGTCATCCGCGTGTTGGCGCATGAATTTGGCCAATATGGCATTCGCGCCAATTCGATTTCGCCGGGCCTGACTGAAACCCCGATGACCGCTGGTTCGACGGTGGTGCCGGGTCTTATCGATGCCTTCGTGGCGGGATATCCGTTGGGCCGCATCGGCACCAAGGACGACATTGCCGCTGCCGCCGTGTTCCTGGCATCGGACGAATGTTTCATGACCGGCGAGAATTTGCAGGTCAATGGCGGTCTCACGCTGCGCCGCAACCCGACCCGCGAAGAGGTTGAAGCCTCGATCATCGCGGCCTCGCAGGGCTGATCTGGCCCCCGTCTTCTGATCTGAACGGCACCGCGTCACGTTTTTCGGCCTGATGCGGTGCCTCCCAGTCCTGTGCCCCTCAACCTATGTCATTGTAAACCAACTGGCATGCCTTATGATGGCGCCTCAAGTTTCGAGGAGAGACGGCGCATGGTCAGCAAGCGGCAACATGATCAAGTTACGGCGTGCCAGTTGTGAATTCCCTTGAAGACCGTCTCGCCGCCGTGCGCCTGCGCTTTATCGCCCGGGTGCCGGATGAAATCGCCGAATTTGAGGCCGGGCTGGCGGCGTTGATGACGCAGGTCGACACGGCGCGGCCGATGCTTGCCGATCAGGCGCACAAGCTGGCGGGCGGTGCCGGTATGCTCGGCTTTCAGGAAATCGGTGGCATGGCATCGGCGGTTGATCGCGCTATTCGCCGCGACGGGGCATCCGTTGTGGAGATCAGGGAACGGGTGGAGCAGTTGTTGATGGCGTTGCGGGCGCTGTGATCGCCTCGGCGGGGGGTGCATCGCCCTCGTCATGGCGCGCGTCGATGCGGTCGCGCCAAATATCCAGCAGGGTCAGCGTGCCAGCCACGATCACCGGACCCAGCACCACACCGGGTGAACCGAACAGCACCAGCCCACCGATGATGGCGATGAAGGCGGGCATTGAGTGCAGCGCCAGCCGTCGTCCGACCAAAATCGGATAGAGGACGTTATCGACCAGCCCGACCACAATCAGCCCCCAACTGGTCAGCAAGGCGGCGGAGATAAAGTCGCCCTTCATCGCCAGCACAAACGCCGCCGGGGCCCAGATCAGGAACGCGCCGAGAAACGGCACCACCGCCAATAGACCCATGACCACGCCCCAGAACAGGGGAGAGGGCAGGCCGAGCCACCAGAACATCAGCCCGCCCAGCACCCCCTGCAAGGCCGCCACCACCGCCGTGCCGTAAACAGTGGCGAACACCGTGCTGTTGATCCGCTCGACCAAGGTTGTGAATTCGTTCGGGCGCAAGGTGCTTAACCGTTCCGTCGCGGCGAGCGCCTGATCATGGTCGCGCAAAATATAGAACAGGAAATAGAAGGTCAGCAGCAGGTTGACCACGCTTGCGACCGAACCTTGCAGCACGCTCGCGCTCCAATTGCCCAACAGGCCGGTGACACCCTGGATCAGGGCATAAATATCGACATGCGTCATGATCCAGCGGATCAGCGGGGCAAAAGCGGGATGTTGCCCGGCCAGCGTGGTCCATGTTCCCGGCTGCATCGCGTCGCTCAGCAGATTGCCGCTCGCGATCACCTCGTTGATCAACGTGCTGGATATCATCACCATCGGGATCACGACGAAACCGGCGGCGATGATCACGGTCAGGCTCGTGGCGATGGCGGCGTTTGGCACCCGGCGACATAATTGCGCCTGCAACGGCCGGAACAGCACGGCGAGCGTCACCGACCAGACAATCGCCGAGAGAAAGGGCAGTGCGATCAGATAGCAAAGCACAATGCCCAAGATCAGCCCGGCCGTGAGGACCGCCATCGCATAATATCTCGGCAAGGGTAGATGATCGTTGGCCAAGGCAATTCCCGTATCAGTCGGCGCCGGGACACTGACGCAACATCAACGGTGAGCTTAACCGAAGCCGCGTGCAGGCGCGAGCCCCTTTCCGATCAGGGTCAGCGCACCCGCAGACTGGGCCGCTTACAGTCGCTATCGGGCTGGAACTGGGGTGCGACTTCCCATTTCAGGGGAGCTTCAGCCGCTGGTGTCGCGGCCGGTTCGGCGGCCATCGGGACATCGAGCAGCACGCCGAAGTTGCGGTGATGCACCCAGCGCACGACGCCGGTGAGGGTGATGCCATCCGCGAAGGAAAAGGTCACCGCCTCGCCACGAAAAGGTGGTTGCGAATGGGTGATCGCACCGATGCCGAGTGCCGACATGTTGCGGATCACGATTTTGTGCAACGGCAGCCGCTTGCTCGACATTTGGCCCAGCAGCAGCCGCTTGTGCCGGGTTTCTCGTTGCTCAGTCTCTTCTGTGGTTTGATCGTTACGCACTGATAATATCCTCGCCCTGTTGCCCCAGACAGGTATGCAACCGGACAATGAGGCGTCCGGCGGATTGCCAATTTGCGAAATCGATCATCGGCAACATCATGTCATTGCCACGAAAAGGTTAATAATATCCCTATTATGGAGGATGTTACTCGTTTGAAGGGGCATGATCATCGCGCAGCCGGCGGAAGCGTTCATAGGCCCAGCCTGCCAGTTCCGAGAATTTGATCTGGCGAAAAAAGGCCAGACCCACCCGACCGGCATGTTTCCAACAGACATGGGCCCGGCGCGAATCCAGCCCATCCACCACCAGCATAATTTCCTGCCCGACGGTGAGGAAATCGGCGACGATCTTGGCGCCGCCTTGGGAAATATCGATCACCGGCACGCGGAAACCAGTGGGGCCGAGGTGAAGATCGGCTTCGCAGGCGACGGATAGACGAGGGGCGCGCTGCACCTTGCCGTCGATGATCCGGCGCGCAATCTGTTGCAGCACCTGCTGGACATCAATCGGCTGATCGAAGTGGACGCCCATCTGGCCCTGATTTGACCAGACGACATGTCCGTTGAGCTGGACCGCGCTGTTCATGTCGATTTCGATCACGCTGCCCGGTTGGACGTCGCCCGGGACGTCGCCCATCAACCCGCCAGCCGAAATATTGCGCACGAGACAAAGACCCTCACACCCCTCGACGCGAAAGACGACGGGCCGGAAAACGCGCGTGTATCGTTCGGACGATCGTTGATTGGGGTCAGGGTAAATACCCGACTGGAAATTCATGCACTGTCCTCATTTGACATGGCGTTGAGTGTCCCTTGGTATTTACGCGCACCGTCCTGAAGCGCGTAGGATGCCAGCAAGGGTTGAAGGAATTCTTAAATATATCTGCATTTGGGACCGGATCGGCGCGATTCCCGACGGGTGCGTCCATCTTTGGTTGTGCAAAGCAGCATAAGTCTGTACCGGGACGGGCAGAAAGGCATGGCGCCCCGCCAGTTCGGCGAGGGGTGCCGGCCGACAGAACGGAATCTCCCTTGCTAGAAATGAATTATTGATCATGGCGTTTGATGCTATTCTCCCGGCCTTGGCCGAAGCTTTGGCTGCACGCGGCTATGACGCGCTCACCCCTGTCCAGTCCGCCGTGATCGAACCAGAGGCGGTTGGCCGCGACCTTGTCGTTTCGGCACAGACCGGCTCCGGCAAGACGGTGGCGTTCGGCTTGGCGATGGCGGGCGAATTGCTGGATGAAACCGGCAAGGCCCCGCCGCCTGCCGCGCCGCTCGCGCTCATCATTGCGCCGACGCGCGAATTGGCATTGCAGGTCAGCCGCGAATTTATCTGGCTTTATGGCCCGACCGGCGCGCGCATCGCGACCTGCGTCGGCGGCATGGATGCCTCCAAGGAACGCCGTGCGCTTAATCAGGGTGCACAGGTGGTGGTGGGCACGCCGGGTCGTCTGCGCGACCATCTCGAACGCGGCGCGCTCAACCTGTCGGCACTGCGCGCGGTCGTGCTTGATGAAGCGGACGAAATGCTCGACATGGGCTTCCGCGAAGACCTTGAAGAAATTCTCGATGCGACGCCGGATGGCCGCCGCACCCTGTTGTTCTCGGCGACCATGCCGCAGTCGATTGTCGCGCTTGCCCGGCGTTACCAGAAGGATGCGCTGCGCATCTCGACCGTGACGGACGCGCGCGGCCATGGCGATATCAGCTATCAGGCGGTGACGGTCGCCCCAGCCGATATCGAACATGCGGTGGTCAACCTGTTGCGCCTGCACGATGCGCCGACGGCCATGCTGTTTTGCGCGACCCGTGACAATGTCCGCCACTTGCATGCCAGCCTGACCGAACGCGGTTTCGGCGCGGTTGCGCTGTCGGGCGAGCATAGCCAGAACGAGCGCAACGCCGCATTACAGGCGCTGCGCGATCGCCGCGCGCGGGTTTGCGTCGCGACCGACGTCGCCGCACGCGGGATCGATTTGCCGAGCCTGTCGCTCGTCATCCATGTTGAACTGCCGCGCGACGCAGAAACATTGCAGCACCGTTCGGGCCGTACCGGCCGTGCGGGCAAGAAGGGCGTCGCCGTGCTGCTGGTGCCCTATCCACGCCGCCGTCGGGTGGAAATGATGCTGCGCGGGGCTAAGATTGCCGCCGAATGGGTCAGCCCGCCGACACCGGATGATATCCGCGCCGCAGATCATGAGCGCTTGCTCACGGCCCTGTTGCAGCCGGTGGAGATTGAGGAAGAAGATCGGGCGTTGGCTGAAAAGCTGATGGCTGAAAAGTCGCCTGAAGACATCGCCGGTCTGCTTGTTCGCGCCCATCGCGCCAGCCTGCCAGCACCCGAAGAACTGATCGACGTCAGCGCCGGTCTTCCCGCCCGTCCCGATGGCCCGCGTCCGGGCTTTGAAGACACGGTGTGGTTCCGGATGGATATTGGTCGTCGCCAGAATGCCGATCCGCGCTGGGTGTTGCCGTTGCTGTGCCGTCGCGGTCACATCACCCGCAGCGAAATCGGCGCGATCCGGATCGCCGCCAATGAGACGATGTTCGAGGTCACGCGCCAGATTGCTGATCGCTTTGCACAGGCCGTGCAGCGCACCGCGACGGATGCCGATGATGAAGGCAGCGTGCGGATTGAGGCGATGGACGGCAAGCCGCGTGAGGAAGCCAAGCGCAACCGGCGCGAGGACAATGCGGCTGGCCAGCATGAGGCTCGGCCTTATCGTAAGACCTTGACCCCCCAGACTGGCGGCCCGCGTCCGTCGCAGGGCGCAGGCGGCCCCCGTTCGGCGTCTTCCGGCGGTCCGCGTTCCGGCCCGTCGGCTGGCCCGCGTTCAGGCCCGTCGGGCGGCCCACGTCCGCCTTATGGTGCCGGTGGCCCGCGCAAGGGTCCGCCCGGTGCCGGTGGCAAGCCCTATGCGGGTGGCGGTGGCGGCAAGCCCTATGCGGGTGGCGGTGGCGGCAAGCCTGCTCGTCCTGGTGGCGGTAACAAGCGCCCGCGCTGATCGCGATGGTGGCGATCCTCGTCGATGCCGATGCCTGCCCGGTCAAGGAGGAGATCTATAAGGTCGCCTTCCGCCAGAATGTGTCGGTGATGATCGTGAGCAATAGCCCGATCCGCATCCCCGCCCATCCGTTGATTGGGCGGACCATCGTCAGCGATGGCTTTGACGCGGCGGACGACTGGATCGCAGAGCGCGCCGATGCGGAGACGGTGGTGGTGACGGCGGATATTCTGCTGGCTGATCGCTGTCTCAAGGCCGGGGCGAGCGTGATCGCGCCGACCGGCAAGCCTTTCACCATGGCGTCGATCGGGACGGCGATTGCGACCCGTGCGATCATGGCGGATCTGCGTGCCGGGGGGGATGCGATTGGCGGCCCTGCACCCTTTGCCAAAACCGATCGGTCGCGTTTTTTGTCGGCGCTGGATGAAGTGTTGGGCAGGTTGAAACGCAGCCGCTGAGTTTCATTGTGTTACAAATTTATAATTTAAGTTAATATATGATTTTGCTTCACCGCTCATCCAGCTGGGAAACATGATCATGACAAAGAGCCTCAGGCTGCAGCGAGGCATTGCCGGGCGTCCCGACCAGCGTGGGCTTGCGGTCGCCGAGTTCGGCCTGGTCTTTCCGATCTTCGTGCTGATTACCTTTGCCATTATCGAGATCGGCTTCGGCCTGTTCAACAAATATGTCCTCTCGAACGCGGCCGCCAAGGCAGCGCGCGCGGCGACGGTCTATAAGAACGCCAAACTGGGAAGTGAGGCGCAGACCCTCGTGACGAGCGAGGTCACGGCCTATTGTGCCAGTAATCTGATCACCTTCGGATCAAGCAATACCCCGGTAGCGACCGCGACATGGTCGCCAAGCGTCGGTTCGTCCAGCACGGTGCCGTTCCTGACCAAGCTGACGGTGACGGTGTCCTATCAATATAATGGACTGATTCTGCCGCGCCTGCTGGGATTGACGGGCAATGCGCTGACGTTGTCCGAAGCCGTGATCATGTACAATGAATAGCCGCCTGCCTCTCCCCCGCCATCTCGGGCGGCGGCGGTCGGACCAACGCGGCGCGGTCATCCTCTGGGCGGCAGCGGCGCTGGGCATGTTTCTGACGGTCGCGGCGTTCGTGATCGACATCGGCTATGTTTTCATGACCAAGAGCCAGTTGCAGAACGCCGCCGATGCTGGGGCCTCCAAGGGCGCAACCTTATTATATTATCGCGCGGATGTGACGGGCGATGGCGTCCCCGATCCGATGACCTATGACATGGTGGTGTCGGGCAGTTATGTGCAGCCGAATTTCACGCTGGCCGAGGCCCATGCGACGGCCAATGCCACCGAAAATAGCGCCGAGAAGCGGCTGGTGGCGACCAGTGATGTCGTGGCTGAGGGCGGCTGCTGGAACACGGCGGCGGCATCTGGACAAAGCGCGTGGATTGCCAAATCGGCCTCAGGCTGCCTCAACGACGGCAAGATTTTTCCGGCGATGCGGGTCACGGTGACGCGGTTGAGCGTGATCCTCTTTTTCGAGCGATTGATCGGTCTCGGCACGGCGACGGTCGAGACGCAGGCTATTGCTTTGGTCAAGAGCCCCGGCTCGGTCGGGTCCGGCATGATGCTGCCCATCGCATTTGATGAACAGGCCTATCTCGGCACACGGGTTGCGCCGCTTGATCCACTCTATATCGCTGAAGACCAAGCCATTCGTGACGGTGGCTATTGGGCAACATTGGTTTCCAATGCATCGGCAAGCTATATCCGTGATGTGATCTACGGCAATGTGTCGCAGGCAGGTGCCAGCGTCGGCGATCCCATGGCGGTGTCCGATAGCGCGAAGGACGTTGCCTATCAGGCATTTGTTGATTGCGTCACGAACACGGCGCTCGCCTGCCATGCCCGCGTGCAGCAGGCGGTGCTGCCTATTACCCGGCGGATCGACAATGTGACGGCGACCATCATTGGTTTTGCATGTGTTCGCATTGCCAGCGCGCAGTCGGGCGGTACCAACAGTAAGCTCGTTTTCTATCCGAACACCGGCTGCATGGTGGCACAATCGCCGGTGGCGGGGATTTATGCGGGCACGACGGACGGAACCCGGATGGTGTTTTGAGTGCAACGGTGCGGCGTATCCGTATCGTGATGTGTGATGTCGCCAACGCCCAAACGAAAAACCCCGCCCGAAGGCGGGGTTTTATGCAACATCAAGATGTTGGAAGAAGTTGGTCGGGGAAAGAGGATTCGAACCTCCGGCCCCTGCCTCCCGAAGACAGTGCTCTACCAGGCTGAGCTATTCCCCGACCGAGCCAGTGAGCGAACCCACTGGTGAAGCAGTGGGGTGGCCATTAGGCAGAGATCGGCTTGGGGTCAAGCGTCTTTGGCGGCGATCATGTCTTTCACATGCACAAATTTCTCACGCGGGGCGTCGGTACGGGCCCGCGCGACCTCTGCGGCATCGATGGATTGCCAGTCGGAAAAACTCACCACGTCAAGCTGGCGTGCGGAAATCAGGGATTCCAGCCCGGTGCGCCCTGGCTTGCCACCGGCAACCGGCAGATCGGCAAGGATCTGATCGGCGATGAACACACCATCGGGCTTGTTGGTGCCAATTGTCCCGCTCGGGCCGCGCCGTGCCCAGCCGACGCAATAGAGACCGGGTAGGATTCGCCCGTCATCATTGGCGAAGCGTCCGCTATTGTCGTCATAGGGCACGCCGGGAATATGGGGCGTGCGATAGCCGATACAACTCACCACCAACCCGCAGGAGATGGCATAGGTCTCGCCGGTGCCGACGGCTTGCAGGCGGTGATCCAGCCGGGTGCGTTCCACGATCATGCGCTCGACCTTGCCATCGCCCTCAATGGCGAGGGGCTTGGCGAAAAAGTCGAAGGCGATGCTGACCGGCTTGCCCCCGGCAGGGGTGGCGGCGAACTGGCGGATCAGATCGACCGATTTGCGGATACCGGGTTCCAGCAGGGCATCATCGAAAAGCGGCGGCAGATCCGCCGCGTCGACCACGGGTGCCGCTCGTTCAAGGCGGCCCAGTTCGGCCAACTCCTTGGGCGTCATCGCCAGTTGGTGCGGCCCGCGACGGCCCAGGATGGTGACATGGGTGATCCGCGCCGCGTCAAGCGCATCCAGCGCATGGGCGACGATATCGGACCCGGCGAATTCCTCACGCGTCTTGGCAAGGATACGCGCCACATCAAGCGCGACATTGCCGTTGCCGATAACGACCGCGCCCGGCCCCTCAAGCGGCGGATCAAGCCGGGCATGATCGGGGTGGCCATTATACCAGCCGACCATCGCGGCCGAACCGACGACGCCCGGCAGATCATCACCCGGAATACCCAGCGCGCGGTCATGAGGGGCGCCGGTGGCAAGCACCACCGCGTCATAATAATCCAGCAGTTCCGCGATGGCGATGTCTTCGCCCACCGCGATGTTGCCGTAAAAGTGGACATTGTCGGATTGGACCACGGCCTCATAGCGCCGGGTCACGGCCTTGATCGATTGGTGATCGGGGGCAACGCCGCTGCGGATCAGGCCGAAGGGGCTGGGAAGCCGATCGATGAAGTCGATTTGGACCTTGCCCGCAAAATTCTTCTGACAGGCTTCCGCAGTATAGAAGCCAGCAGGGCCGGAGCCCACGATCGCGATCTGGTGCATCGCCTCACTCCGCTATGGGCGGCTGACGAAGTTCGCCGCCGCCTCTCGCTTAGTGACAGGCTAGCCCAGCGGCGGCGGCTGACAAGACTTAAATTGAAAAGGGGGTGGGGGTCAGAGCTTCAGCCCGAAGCGCGGTGCAATCCAGATCATCAGCAGATAGAGCGCGATGGTCAGCGCACAGCCCAGTGCGAGCGCGAGATGAAACGGCACATCGCGGCGGAGCAGCCACGGGACGACCAGAAACATCGGCAGCGATGGCAGGACATACCAGAAGGTCGCTTCGGCATGGGTGGCGAGGCGGGCAGGTTCTTGCGTGTCATGCCACAGCCACAGCATCCCGATCACCGATACCAGCGGGAGTGAGGCGACCAGCGCGCCAAAGCCGGGATTGCGCTTGGCAATTTCCGAGATGAGCGCGATCAGCAGGGCGGAAACCGCCGTCTTCACCAGAAAATACATGCGTGTCCTTTGGTCGGGCCGCAGCCTTTATTGGGCTTGAGCGATCAGTTTCGCAGCGTCTTCGCTGGCCCAGTCTTTTTCGCCGATCATGCGCCAGACTTCCTTGCCATCCGCGTCATACAGGAGCGTCACCGGCAGGGTGTCGGCCTTGAGCGCGAGCATCAGTTCGTTTTTCTTGTCGAGATAAGGCTGGAGATTCTTCAGCCCTTCCTTGGCGAAAAAGGGATCGACGGCGCGGCGGCCCTCCATGTCCATCGACACGGTGATGACGCGCAGCTTGTCGCCGCTTTGTGCGGCCAGCTTGTCCAACGTCGGCATTTCGACGACGCATGGGGCGCACCATGTGGCCCATAGATTGACCAGCAGCGGCTTGCCCTTGAAGTCGGCAAGGCGCACTGGCTTGCCATCCGGCCCTTCGAACGGGGTATCGGGGCCCGGGGTACCCTTGAAGTCTTCGACCAGCCCAACACCCGTCGGCATGCCAGACGGTGCGGCGGTTTCGGAAGCGTGATCGGTGGCTTTGGCTTGCGATGGGGCGTTGCTTTGCCTATCGCAGGCACTGACCAGCATGAGCATGGGGAGAAGAACGATTAGCGGCCGCACAGAAGGTGACTCCAACAGTATGTGGGGCGGGCGCTTCGCTGAAGGCCCGACCGCGATCATGCGCGAGATAAACGCCTCTATCCCTTTCGACAAGCGCCTCTGGCAACAGGACATCGCCGGATCGAAGGCACATGTCACCATGTTGGAAGCACAAGCCATTGTGACGGCGGCAGATGCGGCGGCGATTCGCAGCGGTCTGGATCAGGTGGCGGCCGAATATGCGGCGCATGGCGTGCCGGTCGACCTCGCTCTCGAAGATATTCACATGGCGACGGAAAGCCGCCTTGCACAGTTGATCGGTGCCCCGGCAGGCCGGTTGCATACCGCGCGGTCGCGTAACGATCAGGTCGCGACCGATTTCCGGCTTTGGGTGCGTGATGCGACGGATGGTGTCCTGGCGGGCCTTAACGCCTTGCAGGTGGCGCTCGTGACCCGTGCCGGGGAACATGCCGACTCGGTCATGCCCGGTTATACCCATTTGCAGGTCGCCCAGCCGGTGACGCTGGGCCATCATCTGATGGCTTATTATGAGATGATCAGCCGCGATGTCAGTCGCTTTGCCGATGCCCGCGCGCGGATGAACCTCTCCCCGCTTGGGGCGGCGGCGCTGGCGGGCACAGGCTTTCCGATTGACCGCCATATGACGGCGGCGGCGCTGGGCTTTGATGGGCCGACTCGCAATTCGCTCGACAGCGTGTCGGATCGCGATTTCGCGCTCGATTATCTGATGGCGGCGGCGCAGTGCAGCCTTCACCTCTCGCGCTTGGCCGAAGAATTCATCATCTGGGCGAGCCAATCCTTCCGCTTCGTCAAGCTGCCCGATGCCTATTCGACGGGCAGCTCGATCATGCCGCAGAAGCGCAATCCCGACGCCGCCGAACTGGTGCGCGGCCATTCGGGGCGGATCATCGGTGCGCTTACCAGCTTGATGATCACGATGAAGGGCCTGCCGCTCGCCTATTCCAAGGACATGCAGGACGATAAGCCCCCGGTGTTTGAGGCGCACGACCTGCTGGCGCTCTGCATTGCCGCGATGACCGGGATGGTGGAGACGCTGACCTTCGACACCGGCCGGATGCGGCAGGCGGCGGAGGGCGGTTTTTCGACCGCGACCGATCTGGCCGACTGGCTGGTACGCGGCGCGGACATTCCGTTCCGCGAGGCGCATCACATCACCGGCGCGGCCGTGAAACTTGCCGAGCAAAAGGGCTGCGCGCTTGATCAGCTATCGCTGGCGGAGTTGCAGGCGATTGATGGCCGGATCGATGCGCGTGTTTATCCGGCGCTGTCGGTCGATAGCTCGGTCGCCAGCCGCAAGAGCTTTGGCGGCACCGCACCCGAACAGGTGAAGCAGCGCGTGGCGGAAGCGCGCCAGCAATTGGGGATCGACGGATGAAGCGGATCGGCCTGATATTGGCGCTGGGCGTCGTGACCTTGGCCAGTGGCTGTGGTCGGCAGGAAGCGCTGCGGCCGAAACCGGGGGCCAGCACGCCGCCCAAAGCGGCCACGGCGCGGGTCGCGCCGACGCCGACCGAGTTGATGACGCCGCCGGTCGAGGCGCGGCCTGCGCGTGAAGACGAACTGCTGACCAAGTCGGAAGAGCGCAAGGATGATTATTTCAACCTACCGCCCGAGCGCTGATCGACCCATTTGATTTTGACGGACTGAAGCTGAATCCATGGACCATTTCGAACTGATTGACGGCGTGTTGCACGCCGAAGGCGTCTCGTTGGAGACGATTGCCGCGCAAGTGGGTACCCCCGTCTATGTCTATTCCACCGCGACGATTGAGCGCCATGCTCAGATCTTCCGCGAGGCACTGGCACCCACGGGCGACCCGCTGATCGCCTTTGCCGTCAAGGCGAACCCGAACCGGGCGGTGCTGGCGACGCTGGCGGGGCAGGGCTATGGCGCGGATGTCGTGTCGGCGGGCGAACTGCTGCGCGCCCGTGCGGCGGGAATTCCGGCGGATCGTATCGTGTTTTCCGGCGTCGGCAAAACCGCCGATGAAATGCGCCTGGCGCTGAACGAGGGTATTTTCCAGTTCAACGTCGAATCCGAGCCGGAAGCCGAAATGCTCTCGGCGGTGGCGTGCGAGCTGGGCAAGATTGCGCCTATCGCCTTCCGCATCAACCCGGATGTGATCGCGGGCACCCATGCCAAGATTTCGACCGGCGGCAAGGAAAACAAGTTCGGCGTGGCCTATGACCGCGCGCTTGACGCCTATCGGTTGGCGGCATCGCTGCCGGGCCTGCGGGTGCAGGGCGTGGCGGTGCATATTGGCAGCCAGTTGACCAATCTCGACCCGCTGCGCGCGGCCTTTGGCAAGGTGGGCGCACTGATCGCCGACTTGCGCGCGGCCGGGCATGAATTGCAGACGGCGGATCTGGGCGGGGGCCTTGGTGTCCCTTATGATCCGGCGGTCCCCGTGCCACCGTCCCCGGCAGCTTATGGCGCGATGGTGGTCGAAGCGACACAGGGCTGGAACGTCCGATTGATGTTCGAACCGGGCCGGTTGATCGTGGCGAATGCCGGTGTCCTGCTCAGCCGTGTGATCCGGGTGAAGCAGGGGGCAGCCAATGCCTTTGTCATCGTCGATGCGGCGATGAACGATCTGCTGCGGCCCAGCCTATATGACGCTTGGCACGATATCCGCGCGGTCCGCCCGACCGGTGAAGGCATGACCGCGACGGTCGTTGGCCCGGTGTGCGAAACCGGCGATACCTTTGCCACCAATCGGGCGATGCCCGAATTCGCGGCGGATGAGTTGATGGTTTTTGCCACCGCTGGTGCCTATGGCGCGACGATGGCGAGCACCTATAACAGCCGTGCCCTGACCCCGGAGGTGCTGGTTAAAGGCGACCAATGGGCGGTGGTGCGGGCGCGCCAGCCAATCGAGACATTGATCGCCGCCGACAGCCTGCCGGACTGGCTCGACTGATCATCAGGCGGGGTGGGTGCCGCCGTTATTCATATTGCGCGTCGATGATGATCCGCCCCTGCAATTGCCCGATCGCCCCATCCGATAGGATGAGGCGGCCCCCAAAGCCGAATTCGAGCATGCCATCCGGTCCCAGACGGGGAACGGGTGGCAGATCGGTCTCGATATCGACCAGCAATGTGGAGGAGCCATCCGGCGCGACCATCGCGACCCGGTTTGGCAATTCGACCTGAACCCGCGCGTCCGGCTCGCCGCGCAGCCGCACCCGGCCTGACATGCGCAAGCCACCCAGTGCAATCACCCCGCCGGTCACGCTTTGCTCTCCCGACGGGTCACTGGTCGCGCTGCCCGCCGAGGCGCTGTTGCTGTTGGTGAGTCGGCCAAAATCAAGCGGTTGGATGATTTCGACTTCAAGCGACCGGATTTCGTTCGACGCGGCGGCAGTGGGAGACGAGGTGGTTGAAGATGAGGTGGCCGAAGATGAGGTCGCGGGCGAAGATCGGCAAAGGCGACATATATCTTCCGCCTCACCCCGATGCGGAGTGAGCGCCAACAAGGCAGCCGAGGCTGCGAAATGAGACACGCGACGCTTCATACCAACGGCGCCCTGCATAGCCTGCCAGTCGGGAGATGCAAGCGGATGGCTTTGTCCCATTCTGGTCACGGTTGACCGCAGGCGATGGGGATGCAATCAAACCCATTCCACCGGATGGAGTGATCCCATGTCGACTTCGTTGCGTACTAAGTTTTCGGCCAAGTTGCTGGCCGCTGTTTGTGTCATGACTTTGGGGTCTGCCCCCGGGGTTGCCGAGACACCGGTTGCGGCATCGCCTGCTGCTGCGCCGGTCGTCAATGCCGATGCCAATGCGGCGTTGCTCCAACTCTTTGCCGACAGCGATGAGGCCTCACTCAAACGCAATCCGATCAACGCCCTGTTTCGCGGTGATATGCGTTATGCCGATCATCTTGGCGACTATGTCACCGAGGCATATTTTGATGGCGAGCGGTTGGCGGCGCGCAGCGATATCGTGCGGTTGCGGCAGATTAACCGCGCGGCGCTCAACCCGACCAACCAGATCGCTTATGATGCTTTTCGCTGGCAGACGGAAACGACGCTGAAAGGGCTGTCGCCGACCATCCTTGCGGGCTTGGCGGTGCGGCCGCTTGATCATTTTGCCGGTTTTCAGGCCTTTTACCCGGACCTTGCCTCTGGCCAGTCGGCGGCGCCGTTCAAGACGATCACCGATTATGAAAATAATCTAAAGCGCAATCGCGGCTATGCCCGGCTGCTGGACCGCTCGATCGTCCGTTTCCGTGAGGGGCTGGCCAAAGGCGTGGTGCATCCGAAATTGATCGTGGCCAACATGATCGAACAATTCGGGATTCCGCTTGCCGAGAAGGAAGATGTGTCGCCCTTCCTCGCCCCGATCCATGATTTTCCGGCGAGTTTCACGGCTGCCGATAAGGCGCGGCTGCGTCAGGCCTATCTTCGCCAATATCGGCGGGAAATCCTGCCGGCCTATCGCCGGATGCATGATTTCCTGAAAAAGGAATATCTCCCCAAGGCGCGCGACGGGGTTGGCCTGACCTATATGAAGGGGGGCAAGGCGCTGTATGATTTCCTGATCGAACGCGAGACGACGCTGCCCTTATCGGCCGATGATGTGCACATGATCGGTTTGCAGGAAGTCGACCGCATCAAGAGCGAGATGGAAACAATTAAGGCCAAGGTTGGTTTTAACGGCACGTTGCGCGCATTCTTCGACTTTATCCGTACCGATGCGCGCTTCAAACCGGTCAGCAAGGACGCGCTGCGCGACGGCTATTTTGCGATTGGCCGCAAGGTTGATCAGCGGATCGCTGAACAGTTCTCGACGATCCCGAAAACCCCGCTCGCCATCCGCCCGGTGCCCGAATATCGCGAAAAAACCGATGCCGGCGGCTCTTATCAGCAGGGGTCAGCAGATGGCACCCGACCGGGCATTTTCTATTTCAACAGCTATGATTTGCCGAGCCGCACCACGCCGGGAATGGAAACGCTTTATCTGCACGAAGCCGTGCCGGGCCATCATTTCCAGATCAGCCTAGCGCAGGAAAACGAGGCCTTGCCATCGTTCATGCGCTTTGGTGGCAACACTGCCTATGTCGAGGGCTGGGCGCTTTACGCCGAGACCTTGTGGCAGGATCTTGGCATGGAAACCGACCTCTACAGCCGCTTTGGCGGGCTGGATGACGAAATGCTGCGCGCGATCCGCCTGGTGGTTGATACTGGCATTCACGCCAAGGGGTGGTCGCGCGAACAGGCCATTGAATATATGCTGACCAACAGTTCAACCAGCGAGACCGACGCGCGGGCCGAGGTGGAACGCTATATCGCCATTCCCGGACAGGCGCTGTCCTACAAGATCGGGCAGATGACGATCCTCAAGCTCAAACAGCGGGCGCAGGCGGTGTTGGGTAAGAAGTTCGATCCGCGCGCCTTTCATGCACAGGTGTTGATGACAGGCGCCCTGCCGATGGCGGTGCTGGAGGACAAGATCGACGCTTGGCTCGCGGCGGTCAAATAACCGATGGCTGCCGATGTGGCGCGCGCCGGGATTAATCCGGACGGGCCGTCCTCCCGTCGGGCGGCGATGGGGCGGATTGTCTGTGAAAAGCTTGATCTTGCGCCGAAGGTCGGGCGGATCGAGTGCGATGGCTTTGACATTTTCTACGGCTACGACTTCGTGACACCCGAAGAATGCGCCGAGCTGATCGCCATGGTCGACCGCGATTGCCATCCGTCTGAGGTGGTCAGCACCTCTAGCGATGCATCCAAGCTGCGAACGTCAGACAGCGGCGACGTTAATCGTTTCGATCCGCTGATCCAGCGGCTTGATCAGCGGATTTGCACATTGATGGGCCTGCATCAACGACAGGGTGAAACAATGCAGGGCCAGCGTTACCGGGTTGGCCAGAAATTCGACCTGCATTTCGATTATTTTAGCCTCGCGCGCGGCTATTGGCCGGATCATATGCAGGCTGGCGGGCAGCGTACATGGACGGCGATGATCTATCTGAATCAGCCCGAGGCGGGCGGCAACACCCTGTTTCGCGATGCGGGCTTTGCGCTTCAGCCGGTGCCGGGGTTGGTGGTGATCTGGAACAATATGCAGGCGGATGGCAGCCCTAATCCGAAGAGCATCCACGCCGGTCAGCCCGTTGAAGCCGGGGTCAAATATGTGGTCACTAAATGGTTTCGCGAGGGCTATTGGATATAGGCTTGGTCCCGCTCGCCAGGGGTGATGAGAATTGGGACTTGGCGATATTTTGACAGGCAGCCAGACATGGGGCAGCCTCTACCCCCTCGTTGCCGCAGCTTCGGCACGAATGGGGGAGAATGCCAATGAATGCCGAAATTCTGCAACCGCTAACCGTACTGGCGGGCTGGACGATGGTGATGTGGGTGTGGATGTACGCGGTGCGTATCCCGGCGATGGGGAAGCTGACGATCGATACCAGCGACTTTGTCAAGCAGACGCCAGTGCGCATGGATGATGTGATGCCTGCCAAGGCGCAGTGGAAAGCGCATAATTACAACCATCTGCACGAAGCGCCGACCGTATTTTATGCGGTCGCGCTGGCGCTGGCATTCATGGGTGGCGGCAATGGTGCGATGGCGACGGTTGCATGGGCCTATGTTGGCCTGCGTATTGCGCACAGTCTGGTGCAGGCCATCTTCAATCACTTGATGCTGCGCTTCGGCCTGTTCATCCTGTCCACATTGTGCCTGATGTGTCTGGTGCTGAACGCGCTGCAATTGGCGTTCAAGGGCTAAGCGTCAATGGGGGTGAGGGCCATATCAATGACACTCACCCCCATAATGTTATCCCAGCCGCTTTAACGCCGCTTCCAATTTTTCGACTTCCGCCGCCTTTTCGGCGTGATCGGCACGGGCCTTTTCAACCGCTTCAGGCTTGGCCTTCTCGACAAAGGCCGGGTTGCCGAGACGACCGGCGAGGCTGTTCATTTCCTTCGACACCGTCTCGATTGCCTTGGTGATGCGGGTCCGTTCGGCGTCGAGGTCGATCACACCGGCGAGCGGTAGAACGAAGGTGGCCTCGTCCACCACCAGCTGGATCGCACCCCCTTGCGGGGCGGCATCCGTCGATACATTGTCCAGTCGGGCCAGCCGGGCAATTGTGGCCTGTTGCGTGCGCAGGCGCGCCACGGTCAACGCCGAGGCGTCGCGCACATGGGCGTCAAGCTTGGCCCCCGGCGCGATGCCGAGTTCATTCTTGGCGCCTCGGACTTCGCTCACCAGCCGGATCAGCCAGTCAATTTCCGCCTGCGCGTCCTTGTCCACCGTCGCGTTCGGCGCGGGCCAGCGGGCATGGATCAGGTCACATGGACGTTCGCCAAGCGCGTGCCACAGTTCTTCCGTGATGAACGGCATGAACGGGTGGAGCATGACCAAGATCTGGTCGAGCACCCAACCTGCCACCAGCTTGGATTCCGGATCAGTCTCACCCTTTTCGCCATCGACGAACGGGGGCTTGATCAATTCGAGATACCAGTCGCAGAAATTGTTCCACACGAAATGATAGATGCTGTTCGCGGCCTCGTCATAGCGCAGGTCGGCAAGCGCCTTGTCGAGCTTCGCCAGCGTTTCCACCGTTTCGCCGATGATCCAGCGGTTGACCGGCAGGGCCGCCGCCGGGGCTTCCAGCTTGGCCGATGCGCCGATGCCGTTGGTCATGCAAAAGCGGGTGGCGTTCCACAGCTTGGTCGCGAAGTTGCGATATCCTTCGACGCGCTTTTCATCGAGCTTGATGTCGCGGCCTTGGCTTTCCATCGCCGACAGGGTGAAGCGCAGTGCGTCCGCGCCATATTGATCGATCAGGCCGAGCGGATCGACGGTATTGCCCTTCGATTTCGACATTTTCGAGCCATCGGCCGCGCGCACCAGTCCGTGGAGATAGAGCGTCTTCCAAGGCACTTGCTGCATGAAGTGCATGCCCTGCATGATCATCCGCGCATCCCAGAAGAACAGGATATCGAAGCCGGAAATCAGCACGTCATTCGGATAATGGCGGTTGAGCAATTCGCTATTGTCCGGCCAACCCAGCGTTCCGAACGGCCACAGTGCCGAGGAAAACCACGTGTCGAGCACGTCGGTATCGCGGGTGAGCTTGACGTCGTCACCGGCCAGCACCTGGGCGGCGGCCTCATCGTCGGCGACATAGACTTGGCCGCTCTCGTCATACCATGCCGGGATCTGGTGCCCCCACCATAATTGGCGCGAGACGCACCATGGCTGGATGTTCTCCATCCAGTTGAAATAGGTCTTTTCCCAGCTTTTGGGCACGACCTTGATCGCGCCCGAACGGACTGCCTCGATGGCGGGCTTGGCGAGCGTTTCAGCGTCGACATACCATTGGTCGGTCAGCCATGGTTCGATCACCACGCCCGAACGGTCGCCATAGGGCGTCTGGATGACACGGTCCTCGATCTTGTCGAGCAGGCCGAGCGCGTCAATGGCGGCGACCACCTGCTTGCGCGCCTCGAACCGGTCAAGGCCGAGATAGTCCGTGGGGATCAGCCCGTCGGTGGTCTGGATGACCTTGGCATCGGCGTCGAGCATGTTGAGCATCTCGGCAGCCTTGAAGCCTGCGCGCTTGCCCACTTCGAAGTCGTTGAAGTCATGGCCCGGCGTGATCTTCACCGCGCCCGAACCCAGTTCCGGATCGGCATGGTCATCAGCCACAATCGGGATCAGGCGGCCGGTGATCGGCAGCTTGACCATGGTCCCTATCAACGCCTTATAGCGGTCGTCCTCCGGGTTCACGGCAACGGCCATATCGGCCAACATGGTTTCTGGCCGGGTCGTCGCGACTGAGATATGGCCCGATCCATCGGCGAGCGGATAGCGGAAGTGCCAGAACTTGCCGTTCACTTCCTTGGTTTCGACCTCAAGGTCGGAAATCGCGGTTTTCAGGCCCGGATCCCAGTTGACCAGCCGCTTGTCGCGATAAAGTAGCCCCTGGTTGTAGAGTTCGACAAACACCTTGAGCACCGCGCGCGAGAAGCCCTCGTCCATGGTGAAGCGTTCGTTCGCCCAGTCGCATGATGCGCCAAGGCGGCGGAGTTGGCGCGTGATTTCGCCGCCGCTTTCGGCCTTCCAGTCCCAGACCTTGGCGATGAAATCGTCGCGGCTGTAATCGGTGCGCTTCTCGCCGCGCGCATTCATCTGGCGCTCGACCACCATCTGGGTGGCGATGCCGGCATGATCGGTCCCCGCGACCCACAGCGCATCCTTGCCCTGCAAGCGCGCGTGACGGATCAGAATGTCCTGCAAGGTGTTGTCGAGCGCATGGCCGATATGCAGGCTGCCCGTGACATTGGGCGGCGGCATCACGATGGTGAAGGGCGTCGCATCGGGGCGTTCGGGGCGGAACGCGCCGGTGCTTTCCCAATGCTGATACCAGCGGGCTTCAATATCGGCGGGGTCGAATGTTTTGGGTAGTTCGGTCATGCGAACGGCCCTAGCGCGAGTGCAGCAAAAATGGAACGGGGGATTCGCAGGCGGCGAGGGGCGTGGACCAAAGAAAAACCCCGCCGGAGCGGGGTTTGACTATGTTGCAGGGTGAGGCTTGCGATCGCCAGTGACCCTGCAACGGCCTCCGTAGAGGTCTGAGACGCGGACCGTCATGAGAGCCGCAAACATGATTCTGCGACCCAATTTTGCTCATTTTATCAAATCGCCTCTCGGCTGCTGAATAGTCGCACATGACGACACAGTCCCGAGGGGGATGCTCTCGAATAGCCAACGCATGGCTCCGTAACGCACTCATACTGAACGATTTACGTTACGGAGGTCAGTTAATCCTGAGCAAATCCTATTTTACCCGCGCCTTGAGCGCCGCCTGTGCTGCCGCGAGCCGGGCGATGGGCACGCGATAGGGGGAGGCCGAGACATAATCCAGCCCGACGCTTTCGCAGAAGCTGATGCTCGCCGGGTCGCCGCCATGCTCGCCGCAAATGCCCAGCTTGATGTTGGGCCGGGTCTTGCGACCGCGTTCGGCGGCGATCTTCACCAGTTCGCCAACGCCCTCGATGTCGAGGCTGACAAACGGGTCGCGGGCATAAATGCCCTTGTCGACATAGGTGGTGAGGAAGCGGCTGGCATCGTCGCGGCTGACGCCAAGCGTCGTCTGGGTCAGATCATTGGTGCCGAACGAGAAGAACTCGCCGACTTCCGCGATTTCCCCGGCCTTGAGCGCGGCGCGCGGCAGTTCGATCATCGTGCCGACATGATATTCGACCGACGCGCCCTGTTCGGCGAACACGGCCTTGGCGGTGTGATCGACGACGTCCTTCATCAGTTCCAGTTCGCGCCGGGTGGCGACCAGCGGGATCATGATTTCGGGGAAGGGGGCCGCACCCGTCACGCGGGTGACTTCCAGTGCGGCTTCGAAGATCGCGCGGGCCTGCATCTCGTAGATTTCGGGATAGGTCACGCCCAAGCGGCAGCCGCGATGGCCGAGCATGGGGTTGAATTCGTGCAATTCTGCCGCGCGCCGCTTCAGCGCCTCAATGCCGACGCCCGCCGCTTGGGCGACGCTTTCGAAATCCGCTTCTTCATGCGGCAGAAATTCGTGCAGCGGCGGATCGAGCAGGCGGATCGTCACCGGCAGGCCGGCCATGATCTCGAAAATGCCGATGAAATCGGCGCGCTGTTCCGGCAGCAGCTTGTCGAGTGCGGCACGACGACCGGCTTCATTCTCGGCAAGGATCATCTGGCGCACCCAGGTGATGCGCTTGTCATCGAAGAACATGTGTTCGGTCCGACACAGGCCGACGCCTTCCGCCCCGAAATCGCGCGCGACCTGACAATCGTGCGGGGTTTCGGCATTGGCGCGGACCTTCATCCGGCGGACCTTATCGGCCCAGACCATCAGCGTGCCGAAATCGCCCGCCAGCTCCGGCTGGACGGTCGGGACGGCACCGGCCATCACTTCGCCGGTCGAACCATCAAGCGTGATGACATCGCCCTCGCGAATTTCGCGGCCCGCGACGCGGCACACCTTGGCATGGGCATCGATGGCGAGCGCGCCCGCGCCCGAGACGCAGGGGCGGCCCATGCCACGCGCGACCACCGCCGCATGGCTGGTCATACCGCCGCGCGCGGTAAGGATGCCCTTGGCCGCGTGCATGCCGTGAATGTCTTCCGGGCTGGTCTCAACCCGGACGAGGATCACGCTTTCGCCCATTTCGGCGCGCTTTTCAGCAACGTCGGAATCGAACACCGCAATGCCCGACGCCGCGCCCGGCGAGGCGGGCAGGCCCTTGGTCAGCACATCACGCGGGGCCTTGGGATCAAGCGTCGGGTGGAGCAATTGGTCGAGCGCCGACGGATCGACCCGCTCGACGGCTTCTTCCTCGGTGATCAGCCCATCATGCGCCATGTCGACCGCGATCTTGAGCGCCGCCTTGGCGGTGCGCTTGCCGGTGCGGGTCTGGAGCATCCATAATTTGCCGCGTTCGACGGTGAATTCGATGTCCTGCATGTCGCGATAATGGCGTTCCAGCAGATCAAATACGGCGGCCAGTTCGGCATAGACCGTCGGCATTGCCTCTTCCATCGACAGCGGCTTGGCGTTGGCGGTCTCGCGCGCGGCGCGGGTGAGATATTGCGGGGTGCGGATGCCCGCGACCACATCTTCGCCCTGCGCGTTGATCAGGAATTCGCCATAATAAGCGTTTTCGCCGGTCGCCGGATCGCGGGTGAAGGCGACGCCGGTGGCGGATGTATCGCCCATATTGCCGAACACCATCGCCTGCACATTGACGGCGGTGCCCCAGTTGCCGGGGATATTGTTCAGGCGGCGATAGACCTTGGCGCGTTCCGCCTGCCATGATCCGAACACCGCGCCGACCGCGCCCCAGAGCTGATCATGCACATCTTGCGGGAAGGGCTTGCCCCACATTTCCACCACGAGCTTTTCATATTCCGCGACCAGCGCCTGCCAGTCATCGGCGGTCATTTCGGTGTCGAGATGATAGCCCTTGTCTTCCTTGGCAATTTCCAGCGCTTCTTCGAAGGCGCCGTGATCAAGGCCCAGCACCACATCCGAATACATTTGGATGAAGCGGCGGTAGCTGTCCCACGCAAAGCGGGCATCGCCCGAGGTGCTGGCCAGCGCCTTCACCGTTTCGTCGTTCAGGCCAAGGTTGAGCACGGTATCCATCATGCCCGGCATCGATACGCGCGCGCCGGACCGCACCGAGACGAGCAGCGGGCCATTGCCGGTCGGCGATGCGTCACCGAAGGTCTTGCCGGTCACGGCTTCGATATGAGCGATGCCGTCGGTGACCTGCGGGTGGAGTTCGTCCGGGAACTTCTCTCCCTCGTCATAATAGCGGGTGCACATCGCGGTCGAAATGGTGAAGCCCGGCGGGACCGGCAGGCCGATGGCGGCCATGCCATCCAGATTTGCGCCCTTGCCGCCGAGCAGGGTCTTATCACCAGTCGCACCATCATTGGCACCACCACCAAAACGATAGACGTAACGGGTCATGTCGTTCTTACCCTTCGATTTTCGAGAAATCAGCCACACTATGCACCGCATCGCGGAACCGGGCGAGCAGGTTGAGGCGGAACGCCCGCTTGTCTGCATCCGGATCGTTGACCATCACGCCGTCGAAAAACGCGTCAATCGGCGCGCGTAAGGACGCGAGCGCCGACATCGCCGTTTCGAATTGCTCGGCTTCGACGGCCGCCCGCGCCTGCGGTTCGGCGGCATCGAGCGCGGCAAGCAAGGCGCGTTCTGCGGCTTCCAGCCCGTCATGCGGGGGCCGCGCTGCGATCGCGCCGTCCGGCAGCTCCTTCTTCAGGATATTCGCCGCGCGCTTGTAACCAGCAAGCAGATTGGTGCCGTCATCGGTTGACACGAAGCCCTGCAACGCATGGACGCGGGCGAGCAGGCGGACGAGATCGTCCTCGCCGCCCAAGGCCGCGACCGCGTCGATCAGGTCGTGGCGAACCCCCGCTTCCTTCTGCTGCACCTTGAGGCGGTCGAGCATGAAGGCAAGCACGCCATTTTGATCCGCACCAATCGCATTGAGCGGGAAGCGCAGGCCATTGGTCTCGATCAGGCTGATCACGCCGAGTGCCGAGCGCCGCAGCGCGAACGGGTCTTTGGAGCCGGTTGGTTTTTCGTCGATCCGGAAAAACTCGTTCAGGCTGTCGAGCTTGTCCGCCAGCGATACCGCCACCGTCACCGCATCGGTCGGGACATCATCGCCCTGACCGGCGGGTTTGTAATGATCGCGCACCGCATTGGCGACTTCCGGCTTTTCATTCTGCGCCGCTGCATAATAGCCGCCCATCACGCCTTGCAGTTCCGGGAATTCGCCGACCATACCGGTGACGAGATCCGCCTTGGCAAGCTTCGCCGCGCGTTCTGCCATGTCGGCCAGTGCCGCTTTGTGCTGCTGCGCAAGCGGGAGCCCATTGGGTTCCGGGTCTGCGCCGGGAACACGACCCGGCACCACGCCCTTTTCGATCAGCCAGCGGGCGAGTTCGGCGACACGCGCCACCTTGTCCGCGACGGTGCCGATTTTTTCGTGGAACACGATGTCGGCAAGCTTCCTCGCCTGTTCATCGAGCGGGATTTTCAGGTCTTGTTCGTAGAAGAATTTGGCATCTGAGAGGCGCGCGGCGAGCACCTTCTGATTGCCCGCGACAATCGCCGCGCCGCCATCAATCGCCTGAATATTGGCGGTGCAGACAAACGCATTGGCGAGCTTGCCGTTCGCATCGCGGCAGATGAAATATTTCTGGTTGATGCGTGCGGTGAGTTGGATCACCTCTTCCGGCACGGCAAGAAAGCTCGCGTCGAAGCGGCCAAGCATCGGCACCGGCCATTCGGTCAGCCCCGCATTTTCGGCGACCAGTCCTTCATCCTCGACCAGCACCAGCCCGGCATCGGTCGCCACCTTGGCGGCACCGTCGCGGATGATCTGCTGGCGTTCCTTGGGATCAAGAATGACATGGGCGGCGCGCAGCTTCATCGCATAATCCGCCGCATTGCCGATCGTCACCACATCCGGATGGTGGAAGCGATGGCCCAAGGTGGTGAAGCCGCTCTTCACCCCGTCGATGTCGATATCGACCAGATCGTCGCCCAGCAGCGCGATGATGCCCTGCAACGGGCGGACCCAGCGCAGGCTTTCGGTTGAACTGCTGGCCTTGCCCCAGCGCATCGATTTTGGCCACGGGAAGGCGCGCACGACGGCGGGCACGGCCTCGGCCAGCACCTCCGCCGTTTGGCGGCCCGGCTTGTCGAACACCGCGAACAGTATCTTGTTGCCCTTGCCGTCGTCGCGTTCTTCCAGTTGCTCCCGGCTGAGGCCGGTCGAACGCAGGAAGCCCGCCAGTGCCTGTTCCGGCGCATCGGCGCGCGGGCCCTTGCGTTCCTCGCGCACGGAGTCGGTCTGGAGTGGCAGGGCGCGCGCCATCAGCGCCAAGCGGCGCGGTGTCGCATAGGTTTCGATGCTGGCGGCCTTGAGGCCCGATTTTGCGATTTCATCGGCGAACAGCTTGCCCAGATCGGTCGCGGCCTTGGCCTGCATGCGGGCCGGGATTTCTTCTGACAGCAGTTCAAGCAGGAAGTCGGTCATGATCAGGCCTCCCACCCGTTATGCGCCATCCAGGCGGCGCACGCGCCCTTGGTCAATTCCCGCACGCGGCCAATATAGGCCTGACGTTCGGCGACCGAGATCACGCCGCGCGCTTGCAACGTGTTGAAAATGTGGCTTGCCTTGATCGCCTGATCATAAGCGGGGAGCGGCAGCGGCTTGTCGCGTTCGAGCAGCGCCTTGCACTCTTCGGCGGCGTCCTTGAACCATTGGAACAGGGTTTCGGTATTGGCCGCCTCGAAATGATAGGCGCTGAACTGGCGCTCATTTTCGAGGAAGACATCGCCATAGCTGACGCCATGATCGTTGAAGGCGAGGTCATAGACATTGTCGACGCCCTGAATATACATGGCGAGGCGTTCGAGCCCATAAGTGATTTCGCCCGCGACCGGCTTGCAGTCAAAGCCGCCGACCTGCTGGAAATAGGTGAACTGGGTCACTTCCATGCCGTCGCACCAGACTTCCCAGCCCAGACCCCATGCGCCCAATGTCGGGCTTTCCCAATCGTCTTCGACAAAGCGGATATCGTGCAGCAGCGGATCAATGCCGATCGCGGCCAGCGAACCGAGATATAGTTGCTGAATATCGCTGGGCGAGGGCTTTAGAATCACCTGATATTGGTAATAATGGCCAAGCCGGTTGGGATTTTCGCCATAGCGACCATCGGTTGGGCGGCGGCTGGGCTGGACATAGGCGGCGTTCCAGTTGCCCGGACCGAGCGCGCGCAGCGTCGTTGCCGGGTGGAAGGTGCCCGCCCCCATTTCCATGTCATAGGGCTGGAGGATCACGCAGCCCTGCTTGCTCCAATAATCATGGAGCGTGAGGATCAGATTCTGGAAACTGAGCGGCTTTCCCGTGGCCACAGGGCATCCCTTCGCATTGGCGGAAATTGGTCGCCATCGCCTTAGGCGGAGGGGGTGCGGTGGGTCAAGCGAACATCGGGCCAGCAGGGCCATTGCGCGCGGTGCCATTCTCGCCTTAAGCAAGTCGCATGAACTGGAAACATCTGTTGAGCGTCACCCTGTTGGCCGCATGGCCCGGCAATGCCATGGTCATGGCTGACAATGTCATGAATGGCCCCGCGATCAAGGCTGCGGCGCCGGTCCGCCCGGCGCCGACAGTGCGCGCCAGCACCAATGTCGCGCTGCCGCGTGGGCAGGCGATGCCTGCCTTGTGGCTATTGGCTGATAAAGACACGAAAATCTGGTTGTTCGGCACGGTCCATGTGCTGCCCGAAAATCTGCGTTGGCAGGGCCGGGTCTTGGTCAAGGCGATGGACGAATCGCAGGAATTGGTGCTGGAATTGTCGCCCGATGCGATGAAGGGCGGCGCACTTGGCGCGTCGATGCTGGAACTTGGGGTGAGCAACGGCCTGCCGCCGATCCGGGGGCGGGTGCCCGCCGACAAGCAGGAGGCGCTGGGTCGCATGATCGGGCAGAGTGGCGTGCCCGAACAAGTGTTCGACCGATTGGAAAGCTGGGCCGCCGGGCTGACATTGGTCGGCGTGCAATTCCGCCAATTGGGGCTGTCGCAGGGCCATGGGGTTGAAGATGTGCTGACCGCCCGGTTTGAGCGGGCGCGCAAGCCGATTTCGGGGCTGGAGACCCCGGCCCAACAATTGGGCTATTTCGACGGACTGGGCGAAGATAGCCAGCGGATGTTTTTGGCTTCCATGCTGGAAGACCCGGCGGCGCTGCGCGGCGATTTCGACAAGATGATTGCCGCTTGGGCAAGGGGTGATGAGCAGGCGATTGTGGCAAGCTTCGATGAGGAAGCGGGATTAAGCGAGGAATTGCGCGACGTGCTGATGCGCAAGCGCAATGCGCGCTGGGCGGATTGGCTGGCAAAGCGGTTGGATAAGCCGGGCACGGTGATGGTCGCGGTAGGCGCAGGCCATCTGGCGGGGCCGGATTCGGTGCAGACCTTGCTCAACACCCGCGGCCTGACGACGAAGCGGGTGCAATGATCTTCATCCCCCCTCCCGCGAACGGGAGGGGGGAGACGGGCTTATTGTTCGAAGTCGTAGGCGCGTTCGCCATGGCTGTGCAGATCGAGACCGTCGAATTCGGCCTCCTGATCCACCCGCATACCGACCACCAATGACACTGCCCATGCGATCACCGCACTGACCACAGCCGACCACAAGACGACGACGCCGACCGCGATCGATTGTGCTGTGACCTGCGAAGCCATGGTTGCCTGCTCGCCCAGACCATGGCCGCCCAGCGCCGGCACGGCGAAGACGCCGAGCAGCACCGAGCCGAGCATGCCGCCCACGCCATGCACGGCGAAAACGTCGAGCGAGTCGTCGATGCGGAAGCGATGCTTGACGACCTGCACCGCATAGAAGCAGATCGTGCTGCCCAACGCGCCGAGCGTAATCGCGCTCATCGGGCTGACAAAGCCAGCGGCAGGGGTAATGGTTGCAAGGCCCGCGACGGCCCCGGTTACGATGCCGATGCTGGTCGCCTTACCGATCTTGACCCGTTCGATCCCGACCCAGACCAACGCGGCCATGCTGGCCGCGAGATGGGTGTTGAGGATCGCGTTCGCCGCGCCATCACCGGCTGCCAGCGCCGAACCGCCATTAAAGCCGAACCAGCCGAACCACAGCATGCCCGCGCCGACCATGGTCAGTGCCGGGCTATGCGGCGGGATGATGTGGTTGTGTTTGAAGCCCTGACGCGGGCCGATCATCATCGCGGTGACCAATGCCGAGACGCCCGCCGTGGTGTGAACCACGATGCCGCCCGCAAAGTCGAGCGCGCCCAATTGGGCAAGCCAGCCGCCGCCCCAGACCCATTTGCAGACCGGGACATAGACCAGCAGCAACCATAAGGTCGAAAAAATCATGACCCAGCCAAAGCGCACCCGCTCGACAAACGCACCGATGAACAGCGCCGGGGTGATGACCGCGAAGGTCATCTGGAACAATACGAACACCGATTCCGGTACGGTCGTGCCCTGTCGCACGGTGGCTAGCCCGCCGAGAAAGGCGTTCTGCATCCCGCCGAGAAAGGCCGAACCATCTGCGAAGGAGAGGCTATAGCCGCCAATCGCCCAGACCAGCGAGGCGGCGCAGCAGATGGCGAAGCATTGCACGATGATCGATAGGAAGTTCCGCGCCCGCACCAGACCGCCATAAAATAGGGCCAGACCGGGCAGCGTCATGAACAGCACCAGCGCGCTTGCCGTCAGCAGCCAGGCGGTGTCGCCGCTATTGATCTGACTGGCGAGTGATTCGCCCTGATCTTGCGCATGTGCCATGCCAGCAACCCACAAAGGCGCAGCAGCGAGCAATCCCCGAAATGATTTCAACAAGTTGGGCGTCCCCTCCAGTGCCGTTTCACGGCTATTGAAAAGGATTTAGGAGAAAAAGGGGGGCTGATGCAATCGGTTCTTGCAGCCCATCGACCTCGTGCAAAGGACAGGCCGGGCGGGCCGTGCTACCGCTAGATCCAGCCCTCAAGCACTTGATCTGGCGGGCGATGGCCGTCTTTCCAAGATTGGATATTGGCAATCACCAGCGCGCCGCTGGCCGTCCGGCCCTCGACGGTGGCGGAGCCGATATGCGGCAGCAGCACCACATTGTCGCACGCCAAGAGGCGCGGATTGACGGCCGGTTCATGTTCGAACACATCAAGGCCCGCACCGGCCAACTCCCCCTTTTCAAGGGCGCTGATCAAGGCGGCTTCATCGACGATTTCGCCGCGCGCGGTGTTAATCAGATGTCCGGTCGGACCAATCAGCCGAAGCCGTGCGGCGTTGAGCAGATGATGGGTCTGGTCGGTATGCGGGCAGTTAACGGAGACGATATCCGACGCCGCCAGCATGTCGTCGAGATCCGCGACATAACGCGCGCCCAGTGCCTTTTCGACCGCTTCCGGCAGGCGGTGGCGGTTATGGTAGAGAATATGGAGATCAAAGGCGCGGGCTTGGCGCGCGATGGTCGAGCCGATCCGGCCCATGCCGATAATGCCGAGCGTCTTGCCCTGAATACGGTGGCCAAGCAGGCTGGTCGGGCTCCATCCGCGCCATTCGCCGCTACGGATCACCTTGGCGGCTTCGGCCAACCGGCGGGGAACGGAGAGGATCAAGGCCATTGCCATTTCCGCCGCGTCTTCCGAATAGGCGCCCGGCGTGTTGGTGACGATGATCTTGCGCTGGCGCGCGGCCTTGAGGTCGATATGGTCGACGCCCACGCCGAAATTGGCGATCAGCTTTAACTGGTCGCCCGCCCCGGCGATCAGCTCTGCATCAATCTCATCGGTAATCGTGGGCACCAATACATCGGCGCGCTGCATCGCCTCGGCCAAGCGCGCCCGATCAAAGGGTGTGTCGGTCAGATTGAACTCGACATCGAATAGGTCGGACAGGCGCTGCTCCGTTTCCGGCAGCAGGCGGCGGGTGACGACGACTTTCGGTCGTTGAGGGCGCTCGGCACTGGACATGGCGCGAGGATTGGTCGCTCCGTCCCGTCTCGTCAAGCGACAAGCGCGATGCACGGGCGCATCAATGCGGTCGATCTGGCGCGTGACGAGGTTGATAGCCGCGCCCGTCTGTGGTTATGGCTGATGCTTGGGGTAAATGGCGCGCCGGGGCGGCGCGTTCATGCGCAAACGGGCAGGAGGCGCGGGCAATGAACAAGTCGATCGGACGGACACTGGTGCTGGCCAGCGCGGTGTTGGGCTTGACCGCTATCGGCGATGCCGCGGCGGAGACCCGTACCCCACCTTATTGGGCGAGCTTTGCCGCTGGCAAGGCGCGGCTGCGTACCGGGCCGGGCCGTAATTTTCCGGCCATTTGGCTGTATCAGCGGCGCGATCTGCCGGTACGGGTGATCGAGGTCTATCCGAATTGGCGGAAAATCGAAGACCCGGAAGGCGTGCGGGGTTGGGTTCAGTCCAATCTGTTGAGCGAGAAGCGCACCGGCATGGTGCGCGGCGGCGTGGTCGCGATGCGGGCCGAGCCGGACGCCTCCGCCAAGTTGCTGTGGCGCGCCGAGGCTGGGGTGATCGGCCATATTTCCAAGTGCCAATATGGCTGGTGCCAATTCGATGTGGGCGGCAAGACCGGCTTTGTCGAACGCGGCATGCTCTGGGGGGTGAGTCCGGGCGAGGCGGTGGATTGACCTTTCACCTTTTGGTGACGCTATTCCCCTAGTGACAGAGGCCCGGCCACGGGTCTAAAAGCGGGTTCTGCATGGTCCCCATGCAGGAATCGCGCCAAGTCCGGGCGCTACACGCTTTATCAACCATGACCGTGCGATGGATTCGCGACGAGGAAAGCCGAGACCATGACCGATAGCGCCACGATCGACCCTGCCGCGCGCGGCGCCACGGCCCTGGCGGGCGATGGCAGCGGGCTTTCCGTCGAGAATATCGCCAAGTCCTATGATAAGCGCCGCGTGCTTTCCGATGTCTCGCTGGCGGTAGCGCCGGGCGAGGTGGTCGGCCTGCTTGGCCCCAATGGCGCGGGCAAGACGACCTGCTTTTATTCGGTGATGGGGTTGGTCAAACCTGATTCGGGCCGCATCTGGCTTGATGGGCAGGATATCACCGATCTGCCGATGTATCGCCGGGCGATTTTGGGCCTTGGCTATTTGCCACAGGAAACCTCGATTTTCCGGGGCATGACGGTGGCCCAGAACATCATGGCGGTGCTTGAAACCGCCGAACCAAATGCCGCACTGCGCGAAGATCGGCTGGACCAGTTGCTGGCCGATTTTCACCTAGACCGGCTGCGCGATGCCCCAGCGATGGCGTTATCGGGTGGTGAACGTCGCCGCGCCGAAATCGCCCGCGCCCTCGCCGCCGATCCGACCATCATGCTGCTCGATGAACCGTTCGCGGGCATTGATCCCTTGTCGATCGCCGACATTCGCGAATTGATCAAGGCGCTCAAAAAGCGTGGCATCGGCGTGCTGATCACCGATCATAATGTGCGCGAAACGCTCGATATCGTGGATCGCGCCTGCATCATTTATGGCGGTACGGTGTTGTTCGCGGGCAGCCCGGAAGATCTGGTCGCCAATGAGGATGTCCGTCGCCTCTATCTCGGCGAGGGCTTTAGCCTCTGATCATGAAAATGGGGCCTCGTCTCGACCTGCGGCAAAGCCAGTCGCTGGTAATGACGCCGCAGTTGCAGCAGGCCATTCGGCTGCTGGCGCTGTCCAACCTTGAAATCGAAAGCTTCATTGCAGAGGAACTGGACAAAAATCCGCTGCTCGAAATGGGGCGGGATGAGTCCGGCGGCGAACGCGGTGAAACCGGCTCTGGCGATGACGCGGGCAGTGGGGAGGGCGATTTTCGCGACGGCGGCGACGATGCGTCCCCCGAACCCGAGACTGCCGACCGGTTGATGGAACATGGCGCAACCGATTCCGATGCGCCGCTTGATGTCGACTATGATGCCGAAACCTTCATGCATGACACGCCGGCAGACCGCATGGGCGGGCTGGACGGTGGCCTATCGATGGACGGCGGCGGCAGTGGCGGCACGGGTGGCGGTGATGAAGGCATTGATTTCGACAGTTTCGCGGCGGCCGGCCTATCGCTGCATGACCATCTGATCGCACAGGCGGGGCTGAGCGTGGCGGAGCCGTTGTTGGGCGTGGTCAGGGCATTGATCGACCAGATTGATGAGACCGGCTATTTCTCCGGCGGGTTGCTTGATCTTGCCCATCGCCTTGGCGTGCCATTGGTCACGGTGGAGGCCGCGTTGCGTGCAGTTCAGGGGTTCGACCCGGCCGGCGTGGGCGCGCGTTCGCTTGCCGAATGTCTTGCGCTGCAAGCCCGCGATGCTGATCGCTATGATCCGGCCATGGCCCGGCTGATCGATAATCTCGACCTGCTGGCGGGCGGCAAGCTCAACCAGTTGAAGCGCATCTGCGGCGTCGATGAAGAGGATATCGGCGATATGATCCGCGAGTTGCGCGGCTATGATCCCAAGCCCGGCCTGCGCTTTTCGCGTGAACGCGCCCAGCCGGTCACGCCCGATATTTTCGTGGCGCGCATCCGGGATGGTTGGGCGATTGAACTCAACAATGCCAGCCTGCCGCGCGTGCTCGTCAACCGTGGCTATTATGCGGAACTGAGCGGTGGTTCGCAGGATAAGGCATCAAAAGCCTGGCTTTCCGACTGTCTGACCAGCGCGAACTGGCTGGTCAAGGCGCTGGACCAACGTGCCCGCACCATCGTCAAGGTCGCGACCGAGATCGTCAAACAGCAGGAGGGCTTCTTCCTCCACGGCGTCGAACAGCTCCGCCCGCTGACCCTTAAGACCGTGGCGGAAGCGGTCGAGATGCATGAATCGACGATCAGCCGGGTGACCTCGAACAAATATTTGTCCTGCGCACACGGCATGTTCGAACTGAAATATTTCTTCACCAGTGGCATCGCATCGTCCGAGGGCGGCGAGGCAATGTCAGCCGAAGCCGTCAAGAGCCACATCCGCGCGCTGATCATGGCGGAGGACCCGAAATCGATCCTGTCCGATGACACGCTGGTCGATTTGTTGCGCGCGCGCGGCTTTGACATTGCCCGGCGCACCGTCGCCAAATATCGCGAAAGCCTGGGCCTCGGCTCCTCCGTCCAACGCCGCCGCCAAAAGGCCCTACTCGCCCGCGCGAGTTGAGACGATGGTGCGCAGGGCAGGGGCCTTTCCCCCTCCCGCCTTTCCTGCCTTTTCAGCCCTCCCGCCCGCCTACCCGCCCGCGCCCGCGCCCGCGCCCTCCCGCCCCACCCACCTCGTCATGCTGAACTTGGTTCAGCATCCATGCCGGAGGAAGCAGCGCTCATGGACCCTGAAACAAGTTCAGGGTGACGAAGGGGGGGGGCGAGGGGGCGAGGGGTGACGAGGCGAAGAAGGAGCGAAGAGGGGACGAAGAAGGAGGCGAAGAGGGGGCAGGAGGGGGCGGCCTGCACTCACTATCCGGCAACCTATGCGGCCCCATCTTCACCCACCCGCCCATCACGGCTCATCCCCACTCGCCCGCCCCACCCACCTCGTCATGCTGAACTTGGTTCAGCATCCATGCCGGAGGGGCAGCGCTCATGGACCCTGAAACAGGTTCAGGGTGACGAAGGGAGGAACGGGGAGGGCAAGGGCAAGGGCAAGGGCAAGGGCAAGGGCAAGGGCAAGGGCAAGGGCAAGGGGCGGCGGATTGCTTGCCGTGGGTCGGCGGTCAGGCTATCGAAGCGAGCGAGTATCAATATGACTGTTCGCCTCGGGGGAAAAAGCGCGGATGATCCTTCACTTGTTTGTTTCGACCTTGATGGTGCTGTTTACCGTGGCGTTACACGGTGGCGGGCTGGCGTTTCTTGGCTGGCTCGTGCGCAGTGAAACACAGGCGGAGCGCGTCCATCATGTGCCGGCCATGTCGCGGCGGGGGATGTTCTTCACGTTATTTATCGTGGTCACGCTCTTCGGGCTGCATGGCATGGAAATCTGGCTTTATGCCGCGCTGTTCACGTTTCTTGGGGCGGTCGAGAATTTCGAAACGGCGGTGTATTTCTCGACCATCAGCTATGGCGGTATCGGCTATGATGACCGCTATATCATCAGCGATTGGCGCTTATTAGCGGCGATTGAGGGGATCAACGGGGTGTTGCTATTGGGCTGGTCGACCGCCTTTTTCGTCACCATGGTCTCGCGACTCGGTCGTGATTGAGCGCAAGGCTGCGGATAAAGGCGACAGCGGCGGCGAATAGGCGTATCCCTGCCATGGGCATGACGCTCATGAAGGAATATCCCGTGGCAAAATCACAAAAGAAATCGAACCGGGAAGCCCGCAAGCCCAAGGCGGAAAAGGCCCCGAAGCAGAACGCCTCCAACCCATCGACCAAGCAGGGCGTTGTCGCCGGGCTGGATAATTTCAAGCGCTAAACCATCGGATGCGTCCCGGGCGTGCGCGCGCCGGGCGCGGATGACAGGATTGCCCGGCGGGTAACTTTGGTTGCCCGCCCATTCCCCATTGGGACCGCATGACGCGGCGATGCTGGCTGTCAGCAATAGGGCCGGTAGATCGCCTTGTTGAATTGCTCAATGAACATGTCGATTTCGGCGAAGATAAAGTGGGACGACAGGTCGCGCACCCGGGCGAGGTCGATCTCGTCGTCGGGCGGCAAAATGGCGGTCGGCACGACGTAAAACTCCCATTGTGTCGGATCGCAATGGTCCGCCGCCTCATCGGTGCGCGGGTGATAGGCAAAGACATAGATATGCGCCGGACGATGGCGGCGCGCGATCCAGCAACCGGCTTGCCAATATCCCGCACTCGGCGCGATGTCGAAGGTGCAGCGTGATGCCTTGCTGCCGGGCTGTTGCCAGTCGGAACAGGCAGCATATTGGCGGACGGCGAGCATGGTCCCGTCAATATGTTCGAAATCCCAGTCGACCCAATCTTCGGGACGCCAGTGCCATTGCGACCCCAGTGCGGCACCGATAATGATTTCTGCAACCAGATCGCGCCACTTGTTGGTGGTGAAGCGCCGACCGAAAGCCGCATGGGCAGCTTTTTGGCGAATAACGCCGGATGTCATGCAAGACATGGTTAAGCCTACTCGTAAACAACACTTAACCAAAAGAGACCCGCGGCGGCATGATGTCAATATGCCGCGCCGGGTTTCTGAACAACTATGGATAAAATATGGAGGTTGAAAGCCTGTGCCCCCGACCAGCCGGTTGGCGGGTCGGGGGTGAGGCAGGGCGGCTTATTCTGCCGCCGGGATATAGACCTCGCTTCCCTTTTCCTTGAACTGTTCGGACATGGCGGCCATGCCGGCCTCGGCGTCCTGTTCATTGCCGCTTGCGGCGATGAACGCATCGGCGGGCTGGTTCTGCTTCGCGGCGAATTCGCGCACTTCCTGCGAAATCTTCATCGAACAGAATTTCGGGCCGCACATCGAACAGAAATGCGCCGTCTTCGCCCCTTCGGCCGGCAGCGTCTGATCATGATAGCGTTCGGCGGTATCCGGATCGAGGCTGAGGTTGAACTGGTCGCGCCAGCGGAACTCGAACCGGGCACGCGACAGCGCATCGTCGCGGACCTTGGCGGCGGGATGACCCTTGGCCAGATCGGCGGCGTGCGCGGCCAGCTTGTAGGTAACCACGCCGACCTTGACGTCATCGCGATCTGGCAGACCGAGATGCTCCTTCGGCGTGACATAGCAGAGCATCGCCGTGCCATACCAACCGATCATCGCCGCGCCGATGCCACTGGTGATGTGATCATAGCCCGGCGCAATATCGGTGGTGAGCGGCCCGAGCGTGTAAAACGGCGCTTCGCCGCACGCTTCGAGCTGCTTGTCCATATTCTCCTTGATCTTGTGCATCGGCACATGGCCGGGGCCTTCGATCATCACCTGCACATCCTGTTCCCAGGCGCGCTTGGTCAATTCGCCAAGGGTGTAGAGTTCGGCGAACTGGGCTTCGTCATTGGCATCGGCAATCGAACCCGGGCGCAGGCCATCGCCGAGCGAATAGGCGATGTCATAGGCCTTCATGATCTCGGTGATGTCGTCGAAATGCTCGTAGAGGAAGCTTTCCTTGTGATGCGCGAGGCACCATTTCGCCATGATCGACCCACCGCGTGAGACGATCCCGGTAACGCGCTTGGCGGCCAGCGGGACATAAGGCAGGCGGACACCGGCATGGATGGTGAAATAGTCGACGCCCTGTTCGGCCTGTTCGATCAGCGTGTCGCGGAAAATTTCCCACGTCAGTTCTTCGGCAATGCCGCCGACCTTTTCGAGCGCCTGATAGATGGGCACGGTCCCGATGGGCACCGGCGAGTTGCGGATGATCCATTCGCGGGTGTCGTGGATGTTGCGACCGGTGGACAGGTCCATCACGGTATCCGCACCCCAGCGGATCGACCAGACCATTTTGTCGACCTCGTTCGCGACGTCGGAGGCGACGGCCGAATTGCCGATATTGGCGTTGATCTTCACCAGAAAGTTACGGCCGATCGCCATCGGTTCCGATTCCGGGTGGTTGATGTTGTTCGGGATGATCGCGCGGCCACGGGCGATTTCGTCGCGCACGAATTCCGGCGTGACATAGTCCGGGATCGACGCGCCAAAGCTTTCGCCATCACGCACATATTCGGCAAGCCGTGCCCGGCCGAGATTTTCGCGTTCGGCGACATAGATCATTTCCGGGGTGATGATGCCTTTACGCGCATAGTGCATCTGGCTGACATTGGCGCCAGCCTTAGCGCGCAGCGGGCGCTGCACCACATGCGGGAACGGGCGGACGCCGCCAGACCGGTCTGGCCCAAGCTGGCCATTGTCTTCCGGTTGAAGGGCGCGGCCCTGATATTCCTCGACATCCCCACGCCCGACAATCCATTCGCGCCGCAGCGCGGGCAGCCCGGCCATGATGTCGATCTGGGCATTTGAATCGGTATAGGGGCCGGAGGTGTCATAGACACGGACCGGGGCTTCGCCCGACGATGGTTCGAGATAAATCTCCCGCATCGCCACCTTCACCTCCGGATGACCGGTCGCGGGGACGTGGATTTTCTTGCTGCCACGGATCGGGCCAGTGGTAACGCCGATTTCGGCCTTGGCGGGAATATCTGCCATGTCGTCTCGCTCCTCATATTTTTCCGGAGCGAGCAGGCGGTTGAGGATCAGCCACGCCCTCCCTCCGCCCGCATCAACGGGATCAGGTTCTACGGGTCGAGTGGCGCTACCCACTCCTCTCAGTCGCGTGACTCCCCGGGGACTGGAGGGAACATAGCGGAAGTTAACGCCTGCCGCCAAGCTGCAATTGGTGCCAGTCGGCGCAGTGGAAGAACGGCTAGGCCGTGTCGGGCGGTCAGGCCCGGTTTGATCAGTTTTGCGCGACCCAATCCGCGATATCGGCGGCGACGCCATTGGCGGCTTGTTCGATGGCGTTGGCAGCCTTGCGCGGATCGCGCAGGCTGGTGCCGACGCGGTGCTGGAAACGGCGAGTGCGAATATCGCCGCCTGCGCTGTCGCTCAGCGTTGCATCGAATGTCACCACGGCCTCATTCGTCGCATGATCTAACCCGAACATGGTCAGTTCGCCACCAAGGCGCGGGCCATCCATGCCTGCCAACTGGCGAACGGGAAGCGCGACCCGCGCGCCGCGCGCGGTGATCGTTTCGGCCAGCAACTGCTGAAATAGCGGGGCGGGCAGATCGACCCATGCCGCATCCGGCAGATAGGCAACGCCCTGCGGCGCGTTCATCACCGCAATCCGGCTGGTGGCGATGAGACGCGGCTGGATCGGCAATCCGACCGCGATGATCTGGCCTTGTGGCAAGCGCTGCCCCGCATCGGCCGGGCGAGGCTGTGCCGCATCCAGCGCGAAGAGATAGGCTGGTGGCTTGCTGCCGCCGCCGATACAGGCGGACAGGCTGGCGAGCGCGGCAAGGCCGAGCAGGGAACGGCGAATGCCCATCGGTGCAATTCCTCTCGCAATCATGGATGATAGTCCGGCAACTGCTTGCCATTAATGACGGCACCCGCGCCGCGTTCATCGAGCCGACCGGTGATGGAACGCAGCGAATCGGTGGTCGCTTGCAAGTCGCGGATCAGTTGGGTGACTTCGGGCAATGTTTCAGTGGTCAGGGTTCGCACCCCGGGTCGCGCTTCGCTCACCGCCTGATCAAGACTGTTCATGCTGTGCTCGGCGGCGGCGAGGGTCTTGCGCAAATCGGTCAGCATCGGTCGGCCGTCCTTGTCGAGCAGCTCATTCGCCGTGCCGGCCAGCCGACCCAGTTGTTCAGCCGCCACGCCCGCCTGCTGGATCGTGACATGCGCATCCTTAAGTGTGGTCGCCAGTTCCGGCCCCTGATCCGCCAAGGTGCCCGTCAATCGGTCCATATTGGCGAGCGTGCCCGCGATATGCTTTTGATTTTTTTCCGACATCAGTTCGTTCAACCGCTCGGTCAGGGTCGAGATACGTTCGACCAACTGTGGGGCATTGTTGAGCAGCGCACCGAGCCCGACCTGTCGGGTCGGGATGATCGGCACGCCATAAGGCCCGATATCTGCCAAAGACGGTGCGCCCTTGACCGAGCCTTCAAGCTGGATCTGCGACACGCCGGTAAAACCGACACTCTGGAGCGCCGCCGTCGTGCCGATAGTGATCAGCACTTCGTCATCAATCGAAATGCGGACCCGCACAAATTGCGGGCTTTCCGGCATCAGCGCGATTTTCTGCACCTGGCCGACGGGCACGCCGGAAAAGGCAACCGCCGATCCCTTGGCAAGGCCATCGACCGATTGGCTGAACAGAATATCATATTCCTTCGACTGCCCATCGGACATGCGCGCCAGCCAGACGGCGAAGGCGATGACGGTTGCGAGCAGGGCAAGAACCACGCTGCCGACGAGAATCTGATTCGACCGGGTTTCCATCAGTCCTGATCACTCCTGACTTTCTTGTGCCGGTCGACGGCTTGGGTGGCGGCACGCCCGCGCGGGCCGTTGAAATATTCCTGTATCCAGGGATGATTGAGCGCCATCAGTTCGGCGATCGTCCCCACGGCCACCACCTTGCGGTCGGCAAGCACCGCCACCCGGTCGCAGATGGCGTAGAGCGTATCAAGATCATGGGTGATGAGGAAGACGGTGAGGCCGAGCGTTTCCTTCAATTCCAAAATCAACGCATCAAATGCCGCCGCGCTGATCGGATCAAGCCCGGCGGTTGGTTCATCGAGGAACAGCAGTTCCGGATCAAGCGCCAGCGCGCGGGCGAGACCGGCGCGTTTGCGCATCCCACCTGAAAGTTGGGATGGATATTTCGGCCCGGCCTCGGCGGGCAGGCCGGTCATCACCACCTTATAGGCGGCGATTTCATCCAGCAGTTGCTCGCTCAGTTGCGGGTAGAATTCGCGAATCGGCACTTCGACATTTTCGGCCACGGTGAGGGTGGAAAAGAGCGCGCCGCCCTGAAACAGCACGCCCCAACGCCTGCGCACCTGCCAGACCTCGGCATCCTCGCGCCCGAGCATCTGTTCGCCGAATACGGTAATTTCGCCGGCGACCGGCGATTGCAAGCCGATGATCGAGCGCATCAAGACCGATTTACCGGTGCCCGATCCGCCCACCACGCCCAAAATTTCGCCGCGCCGCACATCAAGGTCGAGCGCCTCATGCACGATCTGATCATCGAACTGGTTGCGTAGCCCGCGCACCCGGATGATGGGATCTGCGCTGTCCATCAGTTCCACCCGATCGATGTGAAAAAGACCGCGAAAAAGGCATCGAGCACGATCACGAGAAAAATGGCTTGCACCACGGCGGCAGTGGTCTTGAGACCGACTTCCTCATTATTGCCCTGCACCTGCATGCCTTGAAAACAGCCTGACATAGCGATGATCCAGCCGAACACCGGGGCTTTGATCAATCCGACCCAAAGATCGGTGATCAGCACGACCTCGCGGATGCGCTGCACAAAGGTGACGGGCGGAATTTCAAGGCTGATCCAGCAGAACAGCCCGCCCCCCAATATGGCGATAAGAGAGGCATAACAGCCCAGCAGCGGCATCAGCACCACCGTCGCAATGATTCGCGGCAGGACCAGCGCCTCCATCGGCGACACACCGATGGTCCGCATCGCATCCACTTCTTCCGCGAGCTTCATTGAACCGATCTGGGCCGCAAAGGCCGAACCGGAGCGCCCGGCGACCATGATGGCGGTCATCAAAATGCCAAGTTCGCGGGTGGTCAGCCGCCCGATCAGGTTGATGGTAAAGACCTCAGCCCCGAATTGGCGCAGTTGCACCGCGCCTTGCTGGGCGATGACGATGCCGATGAGAAAGCTCATCAACCCGATGATCGCGAGCGCCTGCACACCGACGGTTTCGAAACGGTGGACCACCGCGTGGAAGCGGATCTTGCGCGGATGGGTGATGACATGGCCAAGGCTCATGATCACCGCCCCGAAAAAGCCGAGCAAGCCCTTGAGCGTGCGCATCGCCTGAATGCTGCCTGCGCCGATTTCGGCCATCACCCGTTGCCACGGTGGGGTGTGATCGGGATGGATCTGCACCGGTTGTTCGGCATGGGTCACTTGATTAAGCAGCCGGATCACATCACCACTGCCGCCGCTCACGGGCACGGCGAACCGCTTTTGCGTGCGGTGGATGACCCACGCGCCGATGGTGTCGATGCGGTCGATTTCGCCGAGGTCGATGTGGTGCGGCGGGTTGGGCAGGCGTTCAAGATCATCGGCCAACGTGCCGAGGCCCGACAGCGTCATGGTACCGGATAGGACAAGCACCTGCGCGCCGTCCCGCTCCTCCATTCTGTGTGCCGCGTTACTCGTCATGACGTTTCAGTGCATGGGCGAAATTTGCGGCAGCGGCAAGGGGCAGGGCATGGCGCAGCCTGCCGTTTCTTCACCTTAACCTCTTCGCTCTCCCTTGCCATTTCAGGGCCCTTTGCCTAACAGGGCGCGATTTTCGCCCGACTTTCGGGCACGGTAAAATGCATAGGGAGTTTCATGGCCCGGATCGTGATGAAATTCGGTGGCACCTCGATGGCGGGGATTGAACGGATCCGCACCGTCGCCTCGCTGGTCAAGCGAGAGGTGGACGCCGGCAATGAAGTCGCCGTGGTCGTTTCGGCCATGTCTGGCGAAACCGATCGTCTCGTCAATTTCTGCCGCGAGGCATCGCCGCTTTATGACCCGAAGGAATATGACGTTGTCGTGTCCTCGGGCGAACAGGTGACGTCCGGTTTGCTGGCCTTGACCTTGCAGGCGATGGATGTGCCGGCACGCAGCTGGATGGGCTGGCAGTTGCCCATCGCGACTTCGGATGCCCATGCTTCGGCACGCATTTCGACCGTCAATGCCGACAAGCTGGGGGCCGCCATGGCTTCGGGCCAAGTCGCGGTCATCCCAGGTTTTCAGGGCATGACCGAAGACGAGCGCATCACCACCCTGGGCCGGGGTGGTTCGGATACATCGGCTGTCGCGGTCGCCGCCGCGATCAAGGCGGATCGTTGCGACATCTACACCGATGTCGATGGGGTCTACACCACCGACCCGCGCATCGTGCCACGGGCGCGCAAGCTCAATTACGTCACCTATGAAGAGATGCTCGAATTGGCGAGCGTTGGGGCGAAGGTGCTCCAGACCCGTTCGGTCGGGCTGGCGATGAAGGAAAAGGTCCGCGTGCAGGTCCTGTCGTCCTTCGTGGAACCGGGCCAAGCGCCCACCCCCGGCACGCTGATCGTGAGCGAAGATGAAATCGAGGACAAGGAAATGGAACGGCAACTGATCACTGGTATCGCCTATGACAAGAACGAGGCGAAGATCACGCTTATCAACGTGCCGGATCGTCCCGGCGCGGTGGCGACCATCTTCGGCCCGCTGGCCGATGCGAACATCAACGTCGACATGATCATCCAGAATATCGCCCATAATCAAGGGTCGACGGATGTGACGTTCACCGTGCCGGGTGCGGAACTTACCCGCGCGCTCGACGTGCTCGACAAGGCCAAGGCCGTGATCGGCTATGAGCAGATCCTGCATGACACCAAGGTCTGCAAGGTCTCGGTCGTTGGCGTCGGGATGCGCAGCCACGCCGGCGTGGCCAGCGACATGTTCAAGGCGCTCGCCGAACGTGGCATCAATATTCAGGCGATCTCGACCTCCGAAATCAAGGTTTCGGTCCTGATTGATGCGGATTTCACCGAACTGGCCGTGCGGGTGCTTCATACCGCTTATGGCCTTGATGCTGAGGATAAAACCGCTTGAGCAAGCTGCAGGAACTGATGCGCCGGGGCACTGATCTGCTCGGCTGCGATGTCGCCATCATGGGCGGCGCGATGAGCTGGATTTCGGAACGGCACCTGGTGTCCGCCCTGTCCAATGCCGGTGCGTTCGGCGTGATCGCCTGCGGGGCCATGCCGCCCGAACTGCTCGACAAGGAAATTGCGGCAACCAAGGCGCTGACGTCCAAGCCGTTCGGCGTCAACCTGATCACCATGCACCCGCAGTTGAACGAATTGATCGATGTCTGCGGCAAGCATCAGGTGACGCATGTCGTGCTCGCCGGTGGCCTGCCACCGGGGGGATCGATTGATCGCATCAAGGGCCATGGCGCCAAGGTGATCTGCTTTGCCCCGGCGCTGGCGCTGGCGAAAAAGCTGATCCGCTCTGGCGTGGATGCCCTGATTATCGAAGGCAGCGAAGCCGGTGGCCATATTGGTCCGGTTTCGACCTCGGTGTTGGCGCAAGAAATCCTGCCGCATGTGGCGCAAGACGTGCCGGTGTTCGTCGCTGGCGGCATTGCGACCGGCGACATGATCGCCGCCTATCTCGAAATGGGTGCGGCGGGCGTGCAATTGGGCACGGCCTTTGTCTGTTCAACCGAGTGCATCGCGCATCCGAACTTCAAGAAGATGTTCCTGCGCGGCAGTGCTCGCGATGCGATTGCCAGCGTGCAGATCGATCCGCGCCTGCCGGTCATCCCGGTGCGCGCTTTGAAAAATGCCGGGACCGAGGCCTTCAATACCAAGCAGCGCGAAGTCGCGCAGCGGCTGGATGAAGGCAAGGTCGACATGGCCGCCGCCCAATTGGAGATCGAGCATTTCTGGGCTGGTGCGCTGCGTCGGGCCGTGATCGACGGCGATGTCGAAAATGGTTCGGTCATGGCGGGCCAGTCGGTCGGCATGGTCAAGGCGGAAGAACCCGTCGCCGATATCATCACCCGCTTGGTTCGCGAAGCTGAGGTAGCGCTGGCGCGCTGACCTCGACGCGGGACCGATCCCATATGATGACGGCGGCCCCAAGGGGCCGCCGTTGTTGTTTGGGGGCTATCATGGCTGCGTAAGGCGGGCATGATGCCAGAGAGCGGGCCGCAGGCCTTCCCTCCCTCTATGCCTCGCGCTTCACCTGTGCCGCATAGAGCGCGATGGCAGCGGCATTGGATACGTTCAGGCTTTCGACCTGATCGCTGATCGGCAGGCGAGCCAGCACGTCGCAATGTTCCTTCACATTGTGCCGCATGCCTTCGCCTTCCGCACCCAAAACCAGCGCCACCTTGCCGCCGCCTAGTGCGGAATCCAGCGTCTGATCAGTGTCGCCGGTCAGGCCGATGCGCCAATAACCCGCATCGGCGATTTCGCCGAGCGCGCGGGCGAGGTTCACCACGCGGACCCAAGGCACCACTTCCAGCGTGCCCGATGCGGATTTGGCCAATGCCCCTGATTCGGGTGGGGCATGGCGATCTTGGGTGATGATGCCGAGCGCATTGAACGCCGCGGCCGAGCGCATGATCGCGCCGACATTATGCGGGTCGGTGACCTGATCGAGAATCACCAGCGGCCGATTACTGTCCTTGCCCCGCGCCAGCAGGTCGCCAAGCCAGATATCATCCAGTGGATCGACCTCGATCACGAGGCCCTGATGCGGGGCATCCGACGGCACCAGCCGGGCGAGATCGGCTGGCTGCATGAACTCGACCGGCAAGGATGATGGCGGCGCTAGCGGCTGGATCGCCTCACGCGTGCCCCATAATTTGCGGACCACGCGATCGGGGTTGGAAAGTGCCGCGGTAACGGCATGACGCCCCCAGAACCGCGGACGGCCTTGGGGGGATTGCGACGGGCGATGACCTTTTCTGCTCATGACGCGCCTTTTCCACGGGATGGCATTGACAGGCAAGCGCTCATTCGCCATTGAGCCGCCACCACCGCTGCTGAATCAAGCAGCGCACCGATGGACAGGTGGCCGAGTGGTTAATGGCAGCAGACTGTAAATCTGCCCGCGAGAGCGTACGCTGGTTCGAATCCAGCCCTGTCCACCACCTCCTTCGAAATCGACGCGCAGATACCCCGTTGGGCGGGTTGTGTTTTGCGCTGTCTCGTCGATGCGCTATGGGGGCGGCGATAGAATTAAATGGGTGGAGGTGATGCCGTGTTGAATTGGTCCGATATTCTGGCGCTGGCCGCCAATGGAAATCCGCCTGCCGATCAGCGTCACGAACGCACGGATGAAGAATGGCGCGCCGTGCTCGACCATGAGCGCTTTCATGTGCTGCGCCAGTCGGGGACCGAGCGGCCGTTCAGTTCCGAGATGTGTTCCAAGTTTGAGGAAGGGCGCTATGCCTGCGGGGCGTGCGGCACCTTGTTGTTCGATGCGCAAGAAAAGTTCGAATCGGGCACTGGCTGGCCGAGCTTTACCCAGCCGGTCGCCGATAATGTCATCGCCTATCATAGCGACACGGGTTACGGCCGGGTCCGGATCGAGGCGATTTGCAATAGCTGCGACTCGCATTTGGGCCATGTGTTTCCGGATGGTCCGGCGCCGTCGGGCTTGCGCTACTGCATGAACGCGCTGGCGCTGGAGAAGATGGCGGGTTAATAGCCCGCGCCTCGGCTTCCCGCCCTATAGACCGGGCCAGCGCACAGGAATTTCATGCATCCCGGGCTTTCGCTTTATCTCGATCTGGTCCGGTTGCTGGCAGCGTTTGAGGTGTTCGTCTTTCATATGGGCACTTTTCCGCTGCTCGCGGTCGGGCGGCAGGTGTGGAATGCCTATGGCCATGAGGCGGTCACGATTTTCTTCGTGCTGTCCGGCTTCGTCATCCGTCATGCGGTCAACAAGCCGGGCGTGACGCTGGAGGATTTCACCGTCAATCGGATCAGCCGGGTCTATTCGGTGGCGATTCCCTGTCTGTTGCTTACCCTTTTGTTTGACTGGCTGGGGCGGCCCGCCCTGCCGGAACTTTATAAGGGGCTGATCCCGAGCGGGCCGCCATGGCAATTGGCGGCGCTGGGGGCGGCGATGTTGAACGAGAATTGGGGCTCGACCCTGATGATCTCGAACATCCCCTATTGGTCGATCTCCTATGAATTCTGGTATTATTGGATCTTCGCGGCGTTGTTTTTTGCAACCGGCGGTGCGCGCTGGCTGTTTGCCGCCTTGTTCATGCTGATCGCGGGGCCGAATATTCTGCTGATGGCCCCGATCTGGGCCATGGGGTGGTGGGCCTATCGCTGGCGTCCTGATTTGCCGCTGCGGTCATGGCTGGCGTGGCTGCTGTTCCTGCAACCCTTGGCCGTGTTTGGCGCTTATGCATATTTTGACTGGATCATGTGGACCCGTCAGTTGATGGTGCCGCTGATCGGGTTCCGCGAATGGCATGTCGGGCTGGGCTTTTCGCGTTTCTTTATCAGCGACATGTTGCTGGGCCTGAGCGTCACCGGGCATTTGCTGGGGGCGCGCACGCTCGCGCCGTTGTTGCTGGTACTGCTGCGCCGGATCGGTCCCGTGGTCCGGGTGCTCGCCGGCTATAGTTTCACGCTGTATTTGCTGCACCAACCGGCGATGCTCGTCATCGGTGCATTCATCGTGCCCGATGTTGCGCCTGCCGCGCGCGGCTGGGTGGTGGGGGCGGGGACGCTATTGATTGTTTGGGGCGTGTCTTTTGTCACCGAAACGCAGCGCGACCGGCTGAAATCACCGGTGCGTGCGGTTTTTCGGGCGGTTGAGCGCCTGCTGCGCCGCTGGCCGGGGCTGCGTCAGACCTGAAGGGCTGACGCCTTGCCCAGCATCGGCTTAAGATAATGACCGGTATAGCTGCGGTCGACCTTCACCACCTGTTCGGGCGTGCCCTCGGCCACGATCTCGCCGCCGTTGACGCCGCCTTCCGGGCCAAGGTCGATGATCCAGTCGGCGGTCTTGATGACATCGAGATTATGCTCGATCACCACCACGCTATTACCCTGTTCGACCAGTGCATGCAGCACTTCGAGCAATTTGCGGACATCCTCGAAATGCAGGCCGGTGGTCGGCTCATCAAGGATGTAGAGCGTGTTGCCGGTGGCGCGGCGCGACAGTTCCTTGGCAAGCTTGACGCGCTGCGCCTCGCCGCCGGATAGCGTCGTCGCCTGCTGCCCAACCTTGACATAGCCGAGGCCGACTTCGGCCAGCATCGCCATTTTGTCGCGGATCGAGGGCACGGCCTTGAAGAATTCGACCGCGTCTTCGACCGTCATGTCGAGCACATCAGCGATGCTCTTGCCCTTGAACTTTACCTCCAACGTCTCGCGATTATACCGTTTGCCACCGCATTGTTCGCAGGTGACATAGACATCGGGCAGGAAGTGCATTTCGATCTTGATCAGCCCGTCGCCGGTGCAGGCTTCGCAGCGCCCACCCTTGACGTTGAAGCTGAACCGTCCCGGCTTATACCCGCGCGCCTGGCTTTCCGGCAGGCCGGCGAACCAGTCGCGGATATTGGTGAAGGCGCCGGTATAGGTGGCCGGGTTCGAACGCGGGGTGCGGCCGATCGGCGATTGGTCGATGTCGATCACCTTGTCGAGCTGTTCCAGCCCGCTGAGCTTGTCATGCGCGCCTGCGACGATGCGTGCGCCATTCAATGACCGGGCGGCGGCGGCAAATAGCGTGTCGATGGTGAAGCTCGACTTGCCCGATCCCGATACGCCGGTGATGCAGGTGAACGTGCCAAGCGGGATCGACGCGGTGACGTTCTTGAGGTTGTTCGCCCGCGCATTATGCACGGTGAGCTTCTTGCCATTGCCCTTGCGCCGCTTCTTCGGCACCTCGATCTGGCGGCTGCCGTTAAGATAGCCGGCGGTAAGGCTCGTTTCGCTGGCAAGAATATCGTCAAGCTTGCCTTGGGCGACGATCTCGCCGCCATGCGCGCCCGCGCCCGGTCCCATGTCGATGATATAGTCGGCGGTGCGGATCGCATCTTCGTCATGTTCGACCACGATCACGGTGTTGCCGAGATCGCGCAGCCGCTTCAGTGTTTCGAGCAGCCGGTCATTGTCGCGCTGGTGCAGGCCGATTGATGGTTCGTCGAGGACGTAAAGTACGCCGGAAAGGCCCGATCCGATCTGCGAGGCGAGGCGGATGCGCTGGCTTTCGCCGCCGGACAAGGTGCCGGAGGTGCGGTCGAGATTGAGATAATCCAGCCCGACATTGTTGAGGAAGCCGAGCCGCTCGTTGATCTCTTTCAAAATGGCGCGGGCGATTTGGCGCTGCTGGTCATTCAGCTTGTCGTCGAGCGAGGTGAACCATTCGAGCGCATCGCCCACCGATAGCCGGGTGCAATCGGCAATGGTCGCATCCGCGATCCGGACCGCCAGTGCTTCGGGCTTGAGGCGCGCCCCGCCGCAGGTTTCGCAGGCTGCGGCGGACTGATATTTGGACAGTTCCTCCTGCATCCATGCGCTTTCGGTCTGCATCATCCGGCGCGCCAGATTGCCGACGACGCCATTGAAGGTTTTGTCGACATCATAGCTTTTGCGCCCATCGATGAAGGTCATGCGAATGACCTCGCCGCCCGCGCCGTTCATGATCATCTCGCGAATATCGGCGGGCAGTTCATGCCAAGGCGTCTTGAGATCGAAATCGAAATGCCGGGCGAGGCTGGTCAGTACCTGCATATAATAAGGGCTGGGTGGGTTCGATTTGGCCCAAGGGAAGATCGCGCCATCTTTGATCGACAGGCTGGCATTGGGGACGATCAGTTCCGGATCGAAATAGAGCCGTTCGCCCAACCCGTCACAGGTTGGGCAGGCACCCTGTGGCGCGTTGAATGAGAACAGGCGCGGCTCGATCTCGGCAATGGTGAAGCCGGAGACCGGACAGGCGAATTTTTCTGAAAAGACGATGCGGTTGGCGGGGATGCCCGCGCCCTTCATGGCGCCGCCGTCCGATGTGTCTTCCTCGCGGCCCGGCACGACACCTTCCGCCAGATCGGCAAAGGCGAGGCCATCGGCCAGCTTGAGCGCGGTTTCGAAACTATCGGCCAGCCGGGTCTGGATATCTTCGCGCACCACCAGCCGATCAACCACGACTTCAACATCATGTTTGAACTTCTTGTCGAGGGCAGGGGCCTCATCGATCTCGTAGAATTCGCCATCGATGCGGACGCGGGTGAAGCCCGCCTTCTGCCATTCGAGCAGTTCTTTCTTATACTCTCCCTTGCGCCCCCGCACGACGGGCGCGAGCAGATAGAGCCGGGTGCCTTCCGGCAGCGCCATGACGCGGTCGACCATCTGGCTCACGGTCTGGGCGGCAATCGGCAGGCCGGTGGCGGGCGAATAGGGAATGCCGACCCGCGCCCAGAGCAGCCGCATATAATCATAGATCTCGGTGACAGTCGCGACCGTCGAGCGCGGATTGCGCGAGGTCGTCTTCTGTTCGATGCTGATCGCGGGCGACAGGCCTTCGATATGATCGACATCCGGCTTCTGCATCATTTCGAGGAACTGGCGGGCATAAGCAGAGAGCGACTCCACATAGCGCCGCTGGCCCTCGGCATAGATGGTGTCGAACGCCAATGACGACTTGCCCGATCCCGACAGCCCGGTGATGACCGTCAGCGTGTCACGCGGGATATCGACGTTAATGTCCTTGAGATTGTGTTCGCGGGCGCCCCGCACGGTGATATGGCTCAGCATGACCGGGCTTGTTCCAGATTTGTTCGATTCTCGCAAGCGGGCAGAAAGACGGTAGGGGGTCGCGCTATCGGACGCGGCAGGGGTGTAGCGCGCCGCGCCATTGACCTTTCACCCCGACCCGGTTAGAGGCCCGCTGTCCGGAAACGGGGTGGATGTCGATGAGTCGGCCATTTTCCTCGCAAAACCGGGCAAGAGCTGAACAGTGTTGAGCTTGTAAGGGCCTGGGGGGTGATTCACCGCCGGGGTCCTTTCGTGTTTCGTGAATCCGGACACATGGGGTGTTCGCGAGGATCGGGACCAGGAGCGTCATCACAGTAACTGAAAAGGTGAAGGGCTTCATGCCAACGATCAACCAGCTGGTCCGTAAGGGCCGCACCCCGAAGGTGGTCAATTCCAAGTCGCCGGCTATGGATGCGAACCCCCAGAAGCGCGGCGTTTGCACCCGCGTGTACACCACGACCCCGAAGAAGCCGAACTCGGCACTTCGTAAGGTGGCCAAGATTCGTCTGACCAACCAGCGCGAAGTCATCAGCTACATCCCGGGCGAAGGCCACAACCTCCAGGAACACAGCGTTGTGCTGATCCGCGGCGGCCGTGTGCGCGACCTTCCCGGTGTCCGCTACCACGTGCTGCGTGGCGTGCTGGATACCCAGGGTGTCAAGGACCGTAAGCAGAGCCGTTCGAAGTACGGTGCGAAGCGTCCGAAGTAATGTGATCGGCCGGGCTTTGGCCTGGCACTGATCCGCCCATGTCCCGTTCAGCGGGACGGGCTACTGGCTGATAAAGGAATTCATAATGTCTCGTCGTCGTCGTCCCGAAAAGCGGGAAATTTTGCCGGATCCGAAATTTGGTGATCAGGTTCTGTCGAAGTTCATGAACAGCGTCATGCTGGACGGTAAGAAGTCCGTCGCTGAATCCATCGTCTATGGCGCGCTCGACACGGTCGAAGCCCGTGCCAAGAAGGACCCGGTTCAGGTGTTCCATGATGCGCTCAACAATGTGAAGCCGGGCATCGAAGTCCGCAGCCGTCGCGTTGGTGGTGCCACCTATCAGGTTCCGGTCGAAGTACGTCCGGAACGTGCGCAGGCGCTGGCCATTCGTTGGCTGATCACGGCGGCGCGCAACCGTTCGGAAACCACCATGGCGGCACGTCTGTCGGGCGAATTGCTCGACGCGTCGAACAATCGCGGCAACGCGGTCAAGAAGCGTGAAGACACGCACCGCATGGCTGAAGCGAACCGCGCCTTCTCGCACTATCGCTGGTAATACTGGCGTCACAAAAGGGTCGTTGAAGGCAACGACCCTTTACCCTTCCGGAGAATTCATATGGCCCGCAGCCATCCTCTCGAAAAATACCGCAACATCGGTATCATGGCGCACATCGACGCTGGCAAGACCACGACGACCGAGCGCATTCTGTATTACACCGGCAAGTCCTACAAGATCGGCGAAGTGCACGAAGGCACCGCCACCATGGACTGGATGGAACAGGAACAAGAACGCGGCATCACGATCACGTCGGCCGCGACGACTTGCTTCTGGAACGATCACCGGATCAACATCATCGACACCCCGGGCCACGTCGACTTCACGATTGAAGTTGAACGTTCGCTGCGCGTGCTTGACGGTGCTGTGGCTTGCTTTGACGGCGTTGCCGGCGTGGAGCCGCAGTCGGAAACCGTGTGGCGCCAGGCTGAAAAGTACAAGGTGCCGCGGATGTGCTTCGTCAACAAGCTTGACCGCACCGGTGCCAATTTCGAAATGTGCGTCGACATGATCAAGGACCGCCTCGGTGCTCGTCCGATGGTGCTCTACACCCCGATCGGGATGGAAAGCCAGTTGAAGGGTCTGGTCGATCTCGTCGAAAATCGTGCGATCGTGTGGCTGGATGACGGCCTTGGCGCGAAGTTCGAATTCCAGGACATCCCGGCTGACCTCGCCGACAAGGCTGCGGTCATGCGTTCCGAGCTGATCGAAATGGCGGTCGAGCAGGACGACGATGCCATGGAAGCCTATCTTGAAGGCAATGAGCCGGACGTCGCAACGCTGAAGGCGCTGATCCGTAAGGGCACGCTGAACTTCTCGTTCGTCCCGGTGCTGTGCGGCTCGGCGTTCAAGAACAAGGGCGTGCAGCCCCTGCTCGACGCGGTCGTTGATTATCTGCCGTCGCCGCTGGACATTCCGCCGGTGGAAGGCCTCAAGCTCGATGGCGAAACCAAGGACAGCCGTCCGGCCACCGACACCGCACCGTTCTCGGCGCTGGCGTTCAAGATCATGAACGATCCGTTCGTCGGTACCTTGACCTTCGCCCGCATCTATTCGGGCAAGCTCGAAACCGCTTCGCAGGTTTTGAACTCGGTCAAGGACAAGAAGGAAAAGGTTGGCCGCATGCTGCTGATGCATGCCAATGACCGTGAAGACATCCAGGTGGCCTATGCTGGCGACATCGTCGCGCTGGCTGGTCTCAAGGACACCACTACGGGTGACACGCTTTGCGATCAGGCCAATCCGATCATTCTCGAACGCATGGAATTCCCGGATCCCGTGATTGAGCTGTCGGTTGAACCGAAGACCAAGGCTGACCAGGAAAAGATGGGCGTCGCGCTCAATCGTCTGGCACGCGAAGATCCGTCTTTCCGCGTTTCGACCGACCACGAATCGGGTCAGACCATCATCAAGGGGATGGGCGAACTCCACCTCGAAATTCTGGTCGACCGCATGAAGCGTGAATTCAAGGTCGAAGCCAATGTCGGTGCGCCGCAGGTGGCCTATCGCGAATATCTCGCGAAGAAGGTCGATGTGGACTATACCCACAAGAAGCAGTCGGGTGGTTCGGGTCAGTTCGGTCGCGTCAAGCTGACCGTCGTTCCGGGCGAACGTGGTTCGGGCATCACCTTCTTCGACGAAATCAAGGGCGGTAACATTCCGAAGGAATATATCCCCAGCGTCGAAAAGGGCATGCGCGAAACCGCTGCTTCGGGCTCGCTGATCGGCTTCCCGATCATCGATTTCGAAATCCACCTGACCGACGGCGCCTATCACGACGTCGACTCGTCGGCGCTGGCGTTCGAAATCTGTGCCCGTGGCGCGATGCGTGAAGTGGCCCAAAAGGCCGGCATCAAGCTGCTCGAACCGATCATGAAAGTCGAAGTCGTGACCCCGGAAGATTATCTGGGTGACGTCATCGGCGACATGAACTCGCGTCGTGGTCAGATCCAGGGTACAGACAGCCGCGGCAACGCCCAGGTTGTCGAGGCCATGGTCCCGCTGGCCAACATGTTCGGCTATGTGAACCAGCTGCGTTCGTTTACCCAGGGCCGTGCCCAGTACTCGATGCAGTTTTCGCATTATGACGAAGTGCCGCAGAATGTTGCGGACGAAGTCAAAGCAAAGCTGGCATAATCGAAAAAACGTGCTAATGGCGCGGGCGCATCGGGCGCTCGCGCCGGAGTCAGAACTCTGATGGCTTGTCCATCACAGGTGAACAAGAAGGTAGGAAAACATGGCTAAGGCTAAATTTGAGCGGAACAAGCCGCACTGCAACATCGGCACCATCGGTCACGTCGACCATGGCAAGACCTCGTTGACCGCTGCAATCACCAAGGTGCTCGCCGAAACCGGTGGCGCAACCTTCGTTGATTATGCGAACATCGATAAGGCTCCGGAAGAGCGCGAGCGTGGTATCACGATCTCGACCGCTCACGTCGAATATGAAACCGAAAAGCGCCACTATGCGCACGTCGACTGCCCGGGTCACGCTGACTATGTGAAGAACATGATCACCGGTGCCGCCCAGATGGACGGCGCGATCCTCGTCGTTTCGGCCACCGACGGCCCGATGCCGCAGACCCGTGAGCACATCCTGCTCGCTCGTCAGGTTGGCGTGCCGCAGCTCGTCGTGTTCATGAACAAGGTTGACCTTGTTGACGACGCCGAAATCCTCGAGCTCGTTGAACTCGAAATCCGCGAACTGCTCTCGTCGTACGACTTCGACGGCGACAACATTCCGGTCATCCCGGGTTCGGCCGTTTGCGCCCTCAACGACACCAAGCCGGAAATCGGCCGTGAAGCCGTGCTCAAGCTGATGCAGGCTGTCGATGACTGGATCCCGCAGCCGGAACGTCCGCTCGACCGTCCGTTCCTGATGCCGATCGAAGACGTGTTCTCGATCTCGGGTCGTGGCACCGTGGTCACCGGCCGCGTTGAAACCGGCATCGTCAAGGTTGGTGAAGAAGTCGAAATCGTCGGCATCCGCCCGACCGTCAAGACCGTCGTCACCGGCGTTGAAATGTTCCGCAAGCTGCTCGATCAGGGCCAGGCTGGCGACAACATCGGCGCGCTGCTCCGTGGCACCAAGCGTGAAGACGTCGAACGTGGCCAGGTTCTGTCCAAGCCGGGTTCGATCACGCCGCACACCGAGTTCCAGTCGGAAGTTTATGTGCTGTCGAAGGAAGAAGGCGGCCGTCACACGCCGTTCTTTGCGAACTATCGTCCGCAGTTCTACTTCCGCACCACCGACGTGACCGGTGAAGTCGTGCTGCCGGAAGGCACCGAAATGGTCATGCCGGGCGACAACGTTACCCTGGGCGTCAAGCTGATTGCCCCGATCGCCATGGAAGAGGGCCTGCGCTTCTCGATCCGTGAAGGCGGCCGCACCGTTGGTGCAGGGGTTGTCGCGAGCATCCAGAAGTAATATAGGCGTGCTCACCGCCCGATTCGGATGAATCGGGCGGGTAGAATTCAGCAGACCGCCCCCGACGGTAACATCGGTCGGGGGTGGTTTGTTTTTTGGCTCTTTCGCATCGATAGTGGAATTTGGGATAAACATGGAAACGCAGAATATCCGCATTCGCCTCAAGGCCTTTGATCACCGCGTGCTTGATCAGGCAACTGGCGACATTGCCGAAACCGCCAAGCGCACCGGCGCTCAGATCCGTGGCCCGATTCCGCTGCCGACGCGCATCGAAAAATTCACCGTGAACCGCGGTCCGCACGTCGATAAGAAGTCGCGCGAGCAGTTTGAGGTCCGCACCTACAAGCGATTGCTTGACATTGTGCAGCCGACGCCGCAGACGGTCGACGCGCTTATGAAGCTCGACCTCGCCGCTGGCGTGAACGTAGAGATCAAGCTGGCCTAACGGCTCGCTGAAAAGCAAGGGATACCGCCGGTCCTCGTGGCCGGGCCCGCGTCCCCCGTCTTTTTCCTGCCCGGCTTGCCGGGAAGGGAAGCCCAGCCCGGACGGGGCGACGTTTCACATTTTGGGTTGGATCACGCCCGCAGGCAATGGTGCCGGCGGGCCTCTGTATTGGGAGAAAAGATCATGCGCACTGGCGTGATCGCGCGAAAGGTGGGGATGACCCGCCTGTTCCAGGAAGACGGACGGCATGTGCCGGTTACCGTGCTTCAGCTGGACAACGTGCAGGTAATTGCCCGCCGTGAGGCGGACCGTGACGGTTATGTGGCTGTCCAGCTTGGTGCTGGTTCGGCCAAGGCCAAGAATCTGACGAAGCCGGAACGTGGCCATTTCGCTAAGGCGGAAGTGGAGCTGAAGGCGCAGTTGGTCGAATTCCGCGTGACGGAAGACGCGCTGCTCGATGTCGGTGCTGAAATCTCGGCTGATCACTATGTCGTTGGCCAGTTGGTCGATGTCTCGGGTCATACGCAGGGCAAGGGCTTCGCCGGCGCCATGAAGCGTTGGGGCTTTGCTGGTCTGCGCGCCACGCACGGTGTGTCGGTTTCGCACCGCTCGCACGGTTCGACCGGTCAGCGTCAGGATCCGGGTAAGGTTTTCAAGAACAAGAAGATGGCCGGCCACATGGGCGATCGTCAGCGCACCCAGCAGAATCTGGAAGTTGTGCTGACCGACGCTGAACGCGGTCTGGTCTTCATCAAGGGTTCGGTTCCCGGTCACAAGGGTGCCTGGCTGACGATCAAGGATGCCGTGAAGGTGTCGCGTCCGTCGGAAGCGCCGTACCCCGCTGGCCTCAAGGCCGCTGCCACCAACAACGCTGCTCCTGCGGAAACGCCGACCGAGGTCGAAGCGACCGTGGCTGATGCAGCCGAAAACCAGGAGGGCTGAGCGCCATGAAGATCAAGGTGCAAAACCTCGAAGCTGCTGCCGCTGGTGACATCGAACTGAACGATGAAATCTTCGGCCTTGAACCGCGCGCTGACATTCTCCACCGCGTGGTGACTTGGCAGCTGATCAACCGTCGTGCTCCGGCTCGTGCTGCGCGCGAACGTAGCGATGTTGCCCGTACCGGCAAGAAGTTCGGTCGCCAGAAGGGCGGCGGTACGGCTCGTCACGGCGATCGCCGGGCCCCGATTTTCGTCGGCGGTGGTAAGGCTCATGGTCCGCGCGCTCGCGTGTTCACCAGCAGCCTGAACAAGAAGATCCGTGCGCTCGGCCTGAAGATGGCCTTGTCCACCAAGGCACGCGACGGCAAGCTGCTGATCATCGACAGCCTTGAACTCAAGGACGTCAAGACCAAGGCGCTCAAGGGTTCGCTCGGCAAGCTCGGCCTGACGTCGGCGCTCGTGATTGACGGCGAAACCGTGAACAACGGTTTCATGCTGGCGGCGGCGAACCTGCCGCAGGTCAATGTGATGCCGGCCGCTGGTGCGAACGTCTATGACATTCTGAAGCATGACACGCTGGTGCTCTCGCGCGCTGCGGTCGAAAAGCTGGAGGCGCGTTTCAATGGCTAACGCTGTCAACATCCGTCACTATGATGTGGTGCTCGCTCCCCACATCACCGAGAAGGCCACCCTGTTGTCGGAAAACAACGCGGTTGTGTTCAAGGTTGCCGGCGATGCCACCAAGCCGGAAATCAAGGCTGCCGTGGAAGCGCTGTTTAACGTCAAGGTGAAGGCGGTGAACACCATCGTCACCAAGGGCAAGACCAAGCGCTGGCAGGGTCGTCCTTACACTCGCTCCGATTTCAAGAAGGCGATCGTGACGCTGGCCGAAGGTCAGACCATCGACGTCACCACCACGATCTGAGGGTTGAGACGAGATGGCACTCAAGCATTATAACCCGACGAGCCCGGCCCGGCGTGGCCTGATCCTCGTCGACAAGTCGAGCCTGTGGAAGGGCAAGCCGGTAAAGACGCTCACCGAAGGTAAGCGCAAGTCCGGTGGCCGTAACAACATGGGTCACGCGACCGCTCGCGGCATCGCTGGTGGTCACAAGCAGAAGTATCGCTTCATCGATTTCAAGCGTCGCAAATGGGATCAGCCCGCGACGGTTGAACGTCTGGAGTATGACCCTAACCGTTCGGCCTTCATCGCACTGGTGAAGTATGAAGACGGTGAACTGAACTACATCATTGCCCCGCAGCGTCTCGCTGTCGGTGACAGCATTGTCGCTGGCAAGAAGACCGACGTGAAGCCGGGCAACGCGATGGAGCTCGGTCAGGTTCCGGTCGGCACCATCGTCCACAATGTGGAAATGAAGCCGGGCAAGGGCGGCCAGATCGCCCGCGCTGCCGGTACCTATGTCCAGGTCGTCGGTCGTGACCGCGGCATGGTCATCGTCCGCCTGAATTCGGGTGAACAGCGTTACCTGCGTGCGGATTGCATGGGCACCGTCGGTGCCGTGTCGAACCCGGACAATGGCAACCAGAACCTTGCGAAGGCCGGTCGTAACCGCTGGCTCGGCAAGCGTCCGCTCACCCGCGGTGTTGCGAAGAACCCGGTCGACCACCCGCATGGTGGTGGTGAAGGCCGGACCTCGGGCGGCCGTCATCCGGTCACTCCGTGGGGCAAGCCGACCAAGGGCGCCCGCACCCGTTCCAACAAGGCGACGGACAAGTTCATCATCCGCTCGCGTCATGCGAAGAAGAAGAGGTAAGCCATGGCCCGTTCCGTCTGGAAAGGTCCCTTTGTCGACCTGCATCTGCTGAAAAAGGCCGAGGCTTCACAGGAAGCTGGTGGCCGCGCCCCGATCAAGACCTGGTCGCGTCGTTCCACCATCCTCCCGCAGTTCGTCGGCCTGACGTTCAGCGTCTATAATGGCCGCAAGTTCGTGCCGGTGACCGTCAATGAAGACATGGTCGGCATGAAGCTCGGTGAATTCGCGCCGACCCGGTATTTCCCGGGTCATGCCGCCGACAAGAAGGGCAAGAGGTAAGACATGTCCAAACCCGCAAGCCCCCGTCGCGTCGGCGACAAGGAAGCCCTGTCGGTGAACACCGCGATCCGTGGTTCGGCTTATAAGCTGAACCTCGTCGCTGGTCTGATCCGCGGTAAGAAGGCGTCGGACGCCCTCAATATCCTGTCCTTCTCCAAGAAGGCCATGGCGGTTGATGTGCGCAAGTGCCTCGCTTCGGCGATTGCCAATGCCGAGAACAACCACAACCTCGATGTGGACGCGCTTGTCGTTCAGGAAGCGAGCGTTGGTAAAGCGATCACGATGAAGCGTTTTGCTACTCGTGCGCGTGGTCGTTCGACCCGTATCCTCAAGCCGTTCAGCCGCCTGCGCGTGGTTGTCCGCGAAGTTGAAGAAGCCGGAGAATAATCATGGGTCAGAAATCAAACCCGATCGGTCTGCGGCTTCAGATCAACCGCACCTGGGACAGCCGCTGGTATGCAGAAGGCCATGAATATGGCAAGCTGCTGCTCGAAGACATCAAGCTTCGTCAGTTCATCTTCAAGACCCTTCCGCAGGCGGCGATCTCTAAGGTCGTCATCGAGCGTCCGGCCAAGCTGTGCCGCATTTCGGTGTTTGCCGCCCGTCCGGGCGTCATCATCGGTAAGAAGGGTGCGGACATCGAAAAGTTGCGCCGTACGCTCAGCCAGATGACCGGTTCGGACGTGTCGTTGAACATCGTCGAAATCCGCAAGCCGGAAATCGATGCGAAGCTCGTCGCTCAGGGCGTTGCCGATCAGCTTGAACGCCGTATCGCGTTCCGTCGCGCTATGAAGCGCGCCGTGCAGTCGGCGCTCCGTCTCGGTGCCGAAGGCATCCGGATCACCTGCGCTGGCCGTCTTGGCGGTGCAGAAATCGCCCGGACCGAATGGTATCGCGAAGGTCGCGTTCCGCTGCACACGCTGCGCGCGAACGTTGACTATGCCGAGGCTCAGGCCCACACCGCTTATGGCGTGTGCGGGATCAAGGTCTGGATCTTCAAGGGTGAAATCCTTGGTCATGATCCGATGGCCCATGACCGGCTAATGATGGAAGCTCAAACATCGGGGGTCCGGCCGGCGCGGTGAGGGGTTTCCCCTTTCCCCGTCGCCTGATCGGCCGAACTCAACGGTGTCAGAAGGCGAATAGAAATGCTGCAACCAAAGCGCACTAAATTCCGTAAGGCCCATAAGGGCCGCATTCATGGCGATGCCAAGGGTGGCACGTCGCTTAACTTTGGTACTTTCGGGCTCAAGGCTCTCGAACCGGACCGGATTACGGCCCGCCAGATCGAAGCTGCTCGTCGTGCCATTACCCGTCACATCCGCCGTCAGGGCCGGTTGTGGATCCGCGTGTTCCCGGACGTGCCGGTCTCGTCGAAGCCTGCCGAAGTCCGCATGGGCTCGGGTAAGGGTTCGCCCGAGTTCTGGGTCGCCCGCGTGAAGCCGGGTCGCATCCTGTTCGAACTCGACGGTGTTCCGGGTCCGCTTGCTCGTGTCGCTTTTGAGCGCGCGATGGAAAAGCTCCCGATCAAGACCAAGGTGGTTGCCCGCCTTGGTGAATCAGTTTTCTGAGGGTGATGGTCATGGCCAAGATTGCCGATCTCAAGACGAAGACCGACGACCAGCTGGTCGAAACGCTCACCGAGCTGAAGCGTGAGCAGTTCAACCTGCGCTTCCAGTCGGCGACGAACCAGCTCGAAAAGCCGGCACGCATCCGCGAGGTGCGCCGCACCATCGCCCAGATCAAGACCCTGCAGACCGAGCGCGCCCGCGCTTCGGCTCAGGCCTAAGAAGGAGCAACAACATGCCGAAGCGTGTGCTGACCGGGACGGTTGTCTCCGACAAGGGTGACAAGACCGTGGTCGTGCTGGTGGAGCGGAAGGTGAAGCACCCCCTCTACGGCAAGATCATTCGTCGGTCGAAGAAATATCATGCCCATGACGAGGGCAATGTCTTCAAAGAAGGTGAAACCGTCCGCATTCAAGAATGCGCGCCGGTCTCCAAGACGAAGACTTGGACCGTCGTGGAAAAGGTCGGTGGCGCTGATGCCCCGGCTGCCGCGTAACAAGGGAGACTGACAAATGATTCAGATGCAGTCCACTCTCGACGTGGCCGACAACTCGGGCGCCAAGCGCGTCCAGTGCATCAAGGTGCTCGGTGGTTCCAAGCGTCGCTTTGCCGGCGTTGGTGACGTCATCGTCGTCTCGATCAAGGAAGCCGCCCCGCGCGGCAAGGTGAAGAAGGGCGACGTCCATCGGGCGGTCATCGTTCGCACAGCCAAGGACATTCAGCGTGCCGATGGTTCGGTCATCCGTTTCGACGGCAATGCTGCGGTTCTGGTCAACAAGAACGAGGAGCCGATCGGCACCCGTATCTTTGGCCCGGTGGTTCGCGAACTGCGCGCCAAGAACTTCATGAAGATCATCTCGCTTGCGCCGGAGGTGCTGTAATGGCCGCTGCCAAGATCAAGAAGGGTGACAAGGTCGTCGTTCTGTCCGGCAAGGACAAGGGCAAGACCGGTGAAGTCACCAAGGCCCTGCCGAAGGATGGCAAGGTTATCGTTTCGGGCGTGAATGTCGCGACCCGTCATCGCAAGCCGACCCAGACCAACCCGCAAGGTGGTCTGGAACGGGTGGAAGCGCCGATGCATATCTCGAAGGTCGCGATTGCCGACCCGAAGGATGGCAAGCCGACGCGCGTCCGTTTCGAGGTCAAGGACGGCAAGAAGGTTCGTGTTGCCGTGAAGTCCGGGGAGACGATCAATGGCTGATGCTTACAAGCCTCGCCTGCAAAAGCTGTACGAAGACAGCATCGCCAAGGCGATGATGGAAAAGTTCGGCTATAAGAATGCCATGGAAGTGCCGAAGCTCGATAAAATCGTCCTGAACATGGGCGTGGGCGAAGCAACCCAGGACAAGAAGAAGGTCGAGACCGCTGCTGCCGAAATGGAGCTGATCGCTGGCCAAAAGCCCGTGATCTGCAAGGCGAAGAAGTCGGTCGCGACGTTCAAGCTGCGTGAGGGCATGCCGATTGGCTGCAAGGTCACGCTGCGCCGCAACAACATGTTTGAATTTCTGGACCGCCTGATCACTATCGCGCTCCCGCGCGTGCGTGACTTTCGCGGCCTGAACCCCAAGTCGTTCGACGGTCGTGGCAACTATGCCATGGGCCTGAAGGAACAGTTGGTGTTCCCGGAAATCAGCTATGACGCCATCGATAAGGTGCGCGGCATGGACATCATTGTCACGACCACTGCGAAGACCGATGAAGAAGCGCGCGAATTGCTGCGTCTCTTCAACTTCCCCTTCCCGGCGGAACAGGAATCCAAGCAGGCGGCTTGAGCCGACCTGCCAACAGGAGCGAGAACTTAAGTCATGGCGAAACTGAGTTCCATTAATAAGAATGAGCGGCGCAAGAAGCTGGTAAAGAAATATGCCGGCAAATATGCGCGTTTGAAGGCAGTGGCTGCGGACGAAAGCCTGGATGAGACCGAGCGTCTGATCGCACGGCTCAAGCTGGCCGAGATCCCTCGCAATGCAAACCCGACTCGGGTGCGCAACCGTTGTGAAGTGACGGGCCGTCCCCGCGCTTATTATCGCAAGTTCCGGCTCTGCCGTATTCAGCTCCGTGAATTGGCCAACAAGGGCCTGATTCCGGGCGTCACGAAGTCGAGCTGGTAAGGATCATCTGAAATGGCAATGACCGATCCCTTGGGTGATATGCTCACCCGCATCCGCAACGGCCAGCAGGCGAAGAAGGACTCCGTGGTGACCCCGGCGTCTAAGCTCCGCGTGCGCGTGCTCGATGTTCTCCAGCGCGAAGGCTATATTCGCGGATACACCAGCGAAGAAGTGGGTGGCCATGACGGCATCCGCATCGAGCTGAAGTATTTCGAAGGCCGTCCCGCGATCCAGCACGTGGTTCGCGTGTCCAAGCCGGGCCGCCGGGTTTATTCCGGTAGCAAGGAACTGCCCCGTGTCCGCAATGGCCTGGGTATCATGATTGTCTCGACGCCCAAGGGTGTTCTGTCCGACGCGGAAGCGCGCGACCAGAACGTCGGCGGCGAAGTGCTTGCGGAGGTATTCTGATGAGCCGCATTGGCAAGAAACCCGTCCCGATCCCCGCTGGGGTGACGGCGTCCATCGACGGCGGTCAGCTGTCGGTCAAGGGTCCGAAGGGCACGCTCACCATGGCGCTCGCCGATCAGGTGACCTACGCGCTTGAAGATGGCCAGATCTCGGTCCAGCCGATCAACGATAGCAAGCGTGCACGCTCCTTCTGGGGCATGCAGCGGACGATGATCCTGAACCTGATCAACGGTGTGACCCAGGGCTTTTCGAAGACCCTCGAAATCACCGGCGTCGGCTACCGTGCCAACGCGCAGGGCAAGAACCTGAAGCTGCAGCTCGGCTATTCGCACGATGTTGACATGCCGGTGCCGGAAGGCCTGGAAGTCAAGACCCCGGATCAGACCACGGTCGAAATCTCGGGCATCGACAAGCAGATGGTTGGTCAGTTCGCCGCTGAAGTTCGTCGCTGGCGCAAGCCGGAGCCGTACAAGGGCAAGGGCATCAAGTATCGCGGGGAATTTATTTTCCGCAAGGAAGGGAAGAAGAAGTAAGCCATGGCAAAAATTCTTTCAGCCTTTGCAAAGCGCCGCCAGCGCGTTCGGACTGCGCTCCGGGCCAAGGGTGGTCAGCGTCCCCGCCTCTCGATCCATCGTTCGGGCAAGCACATCTACGCTCAGGTTATCGACGATACCCAGGGCACGACGGTGGCTTCGGCTTCGACCCTCGAAAAGGACGTGCGCGGCACCACCGGCGCGACCTGCGATGCAGCCGCTGCCGTTGGCAAGCGCGTCGCCGAAAAGGCGAAGGCCGCTGGCGTGACCAAGGTCGTGTTCGATCGTGGTGGCTTCCTGTTCCATGGCCGCGTGAAAGCGCTGGCCGATGCCGCCCGTGAGAGCGGACTGGAGTTCTAAAGATGGCAGACGAAACTGTAGTCCAGGTTGCCGCCACTGGCGCACCGGAAGGCGAAGCTACCGAAACCCGCGGCCGTGGTGGTCGTGGCCGTGGCGGCGGTGGCCGTGATGGCGGCCGTGGTGGTCGTGATGGCAATCGTGGCCGTCGTGATGACCGTCGTGCCCAGGAAGATCAGGGCGAAGAACTGATCGAAAAGCTGGTTCACATCAACCGCGTCTCGAAGACCGTCAAGGGTGGTAAGCGCTTCGGCTTTGCTGCGCTGGTCGTGGTCGGCGATGGCAAGGGTCGCGTTGGCTTCGGTCATGGCAAGGCGCGCGAAGTGCCGGAAGCCATCACCAAGGCAACTGCCGCTGCCAAAAAGGCGATGGTGCGCGTGCCGCTGCGTGAAGGTCGGACCCTGCACCATGATGGCAACGGCCATTTCGGCGCTGGTCGCGTGACCGTCCGTTCGGCCCCGCAGGGTACCGGCATCATCGCCGGTGGTCCGATGCGCGCCGTGTTTGAATCGCTGGGCGTGGCGGACGTGGTGACCAAGTCGGTCGGTACGTCCAACCCGTACAACATGATCCGCGCCACTTTTGAGGCGCTCAAGGATCAGACCAGCCCCAAGTCGGTGGCACAGCGTCGCGGCAAGAAAGTTGCCGATCTGCTGGGCCGTGGTGGCGCATCGGTTGCTGAAGCCGAAGCTGCCGCTGACGCGATCGCGGAGTAATTCGATATGGCGAAGATCAAGATCAAGCAGACGGGTTCGCCCATCCGCCGGACAGACGATCAGCGCGCAACGCTGATTGGCCTCGGCCTCAACAAGATGCATCGCGTGCGCGAGCTGGAAGATTCCCCGGAAGTCCGTGGGATGATTCGCAAGGTTCGCCACATGGTGGAAGTCCTCGAAGGCTAAAAACCTTCTGGTGATGGCCTCCTCGCCGTTCCTGCTCGACATTGGCGGGCAGAACGGTTAGGGGGCTTTCACTTTTTCAACGGTCCCGGCGACGGGACAGCGCGAACATAGCGAAAGCGAGTGCAAGACATGAAACTCAACGATCTCCGTGACAATTATGGCGCCCGTCAGGGCCGCGTCCGTGTCGGCCGTGGTATCGGTTCGGGCCTGGGCAAGACCGCTGGCCGTGGCCAGAAGGGCCAGAAGAGCCGCTCGGGCGTCTCGATCAAGGGCTTTGAAGGCGGTCAGATGCCGCTTCACATGCGTCTGCCTAAGCGTGGTTTCAACAACCCGTTCGGCACGGATTACGCTGAAATCAACCTCGGCCAGATCCAGAAGCTGTTGGATGCCGGCAAGCTTGATGCTGGTTCGGTGATCGATCACGCCGCGTTGCAGGCCGCTGGCGTTGCCCGTGGCGGCAAGGACGGCGTTCGTTTGCTCGGCAAGGGCGTGCTGACCTCGAAGGTGAGCCTCAAGGTTGCTGGTGCATCGGGTGCGGCCAAGGCTGCAGTCGAAGCGGCTGGCGGTGCGGTGGACGTGATCGTCTTCGTTCCGGCTGGCGAAAAGGCTGCCGCGAAGAAGGGCCTCACCCGTGCGGCCCGGCTTGCGAAAAAGGGCTAAGGCCCGGTTTTGACAGTTCAGGATTAGACATTGTCGATCCACTGAGTATATGAGGCGGCGGGGGCGCGATGCTCTTCGCCGCCTTTATATTTTTCGGGGTCCTTGGTTGGGCCCTTCTTGTCACTCCTTGTAGACAGGTCAGATTATGGCATCCGCTGCGGAAAACATGGCCGCCAACGTCAATATCGGTAACTTCGCGCGCGCGACCGAGCTCAAAAAGCGGCTCTGGTTCACGCTGGGCGCGCTGGTCGTGTTCCGTTTCCTCAGTTTCGTGCCGCTGCCCGGCATCGATCCGGTGGCGATGGCAAGCCTGTTTGAAACGACCAAGGGTGGCGTGCTCGATTTCTTCAACACCTTTTCGGGTGGTTCGCTGGAACGCATGAGCCTGATCGCGTTGGGGGTGATGCCATATATCACGGCCTCGATTGTGGTGCAGCTTGGCACTACCTTGGTCCCTGCGCTTCAGTCGCTGAAGAAAGAAGGCGAATCAGGCCGCAAGAAGATCAACCAGTATACCCGCTATGGGACCGTGCTGCTCACCGCCTTTCAAGGCTATACCATTGCGGTCGGGCTGGAACATTGGGGTGCATCGGCAGGGCTGAGTGCGGTTGTCGCGCCGGGCATGCTGTTCCGCGTCACCGCCGTGATCACGCTGGTTGGCGGCACCATGTTCCTGATGTGGTTGGGTGAGCAGATCACGAGCCGGGGCATTGGGAACGGTGTGTCGTTGATCATCATGGCGGGCATCGTCGCCCATCTGCCCACAGCGCTGGCGCAGGTGTTCGAAGGTGGCCGTACGGGTACGCTTTCACCGCTGATCATCATTGGCGTGCTGGTGCTTGCCATTGCCCTGATCTGGGGCATTTGCTTCATGGAGCGCGCGCAGCGTCGCGTGCTGATCCAATATCCCAAGCGCGCGACCCAGCGGGGCATGATGCAGGCCGACAAGTCGCACCTGCCGCTCAAGATCAACACGGCGGGCGTGATCCCGCCGATCTTCGCCTCGTCGCTGCTGTTGCTGCCGTTGACGATTGCGCAGTTTGCTGGCCGTGCGGGTACTACCGGCACCGAGAGCACGGGCAACGACATTCTGCTCGCGGTGACCAATGCGTTGCAGCATGGCTCGCCCTTGTACATGGCGCTTTATGCTGGCGGCATCATCTTCTTCTGCTTCTTCTATACGGCTGTCGTGTTCAACCCGGAAGAAACCGCTGATAACCTCAAGCGTTACGGCGGCTTCATCCCTGGCATCCGTCCGGGCAAGCATACCGAGACCTATCTTGATTATGTGCTGACCCGCGTCACGGTGATCGGTGCGGCTTATTTGACCGTGCTGTGTCTTGCACCGGAATTCATCATTTCGCGCATGGGCATCCCGTTCTATCTGGGGGGCACCAGCTTGTTGATCGTCGTCAACGTGACGATGGACACGGTGAGCCAGGTGCAAAGCCATTTGATCGCGCATCAATATGGTGACCTCATCAAGAAGTCGAAGCTCAAGACGGGTCGCACCCGCTAAGTTTAGTATCAGCTCCGGTGGCGCCGCATCCGCCACCATGGGCTTGGACGTAAAAAGGGGGGATGCATGAAGAACATCATTCTGTTGGGGCCGCCAGGCGCGGGCAAGGGAACGCAGGCCAGCCGGCTTCAGGACGAATTCGGCATGGTCCAGCTTTCCACGGGCGACATGCTGCGGGCTGCCGTTAAGGCGGGCACCCCGACCGGGCTTCAGGCCAAGGCGGTGATGGATGCGGGCGGGCTCGTTTCGGACGAGATCGTTTCGGGCATCATCGGCGAAGAGCTGGATCGGCTCGGCTCCGACAAGGGTGTGATCTTCGACGGCTATCCCCGGACCGAGGCGCAGGCTCATTCGCTGGACGAGATCCTCGCCACGCGCGGGCGCAAGCTTGACCATGTGATCGAACTGGTGGTCGACGAAGACGCGCTGGTGGATCGCATCACCGGTCGTTACACCTGCGCCAAGTGCAATGCAGGCTATCATGACCGCTATCTCAAGCCGCAGGCCGATGGTGTTTGCGACCAGTGCGGCGGCACCGAGTTCAAGCGTCGTCCCGATGACAATGAACAGACGGTCCGCACCCGCATGGCCGAATATCGCGCCAAGACTGCGCCGATCCTGCCGATCTATGAAGGTCGTGGGTTGGTGCAGCAGGTCGATGGCATGGCTGATATCAAGGTTGTGCAGGACGCGCTTGAGGCGATCCTTAAGGCCTGAACCGTCCCGGCTGGGGCAAAGGGCTGACGAAAGGTCGGTGTACCGATGACACGTTGGCCCCGCTGGTTGCCCGAGCCTTTCATGACGGCCTTGTTCAGCGCGGTGCTGGTTGCCGCGCTGTTGCCGGCGCGGGGGCTGTTTGCCGAGCTGATTGATGGGCTGGCGACTGCCGCCATCATGCTGTTGTTCTTCATGCATGGCGTGAAGCTGCCGCGCGATGCCTTATGGTTGGCGCTGGGCAATTGGCGGCTGCACGGCACGATCATCGCCATTAGCTTTGGACTGTTCCCGCTGCTTGGCCTCGGCCTGATGCACTTGCTGGGCGCGGTGCTCAGCCCGCAATTGTGGCTGGGCGTGCTGTTTCTCTGTGTGCTGCCGTCAACCGTGCAATCTTCCATTGCCTTCACCTCGATCGCGCGCGGCAATGTCGCGGCGGCGGTGACGGCCGCCGGCCTGTCCAATCTGCTGGGGATGGTGTTAACGCCCCTGTTGGTCAGCGTGCTGATCGGCACAAGCGGTGGAGCGGGAATCGGCTTTGACCAGTTTAGCCGCATCCTGTGGGAATTGTTTTTCCCGTTCGTCGCGGGCCAAGTGCTGCGACCGTTGTTCATCACCTGGGTCAGCGCGCATAAGGGCGTGGTCGGCTTCACCGACCGCAGCACGATCATCCTCGCGGTTTATTCGGCCTTTTCGGCGGCTGTGGTGGAGGGCATCTGGGCCCGCATCGGTTGGGGTGAGATCGGCGCATTGATGGGGCTGTCCGGCTTGTTGCTCGCACTGGTGATGGGGCTGGGCTGGTGGACCACGGGTCGGCTCGGCTTTGACCGGGGCGACCGCATCGCGATGTTGATGGCGGGGTCGAAAAAGAGCCTCGCGGCGGGCGTGCCGATGGCCAAGGTGCTGCTATCGGCTTCAAGCGTGGGCATGGCGCTTTTACCGCTCATGATTTTCCACCAGATCCAGTTGATCGTTTGCGCGGTGTTGGCCCGGCGACTGGGGCGCGCGGCTTAGATGTGCGCCGTCCGGCGTGCGGTTTAGGTTAGCGCCGTCCGGCGTGCAGTTTAGGTTAGCGCCGTCCGGCGCGGGCAGCCTGTCGCGCCAACGTGAATAATTCCTCGCCAAGCCGGGTCATGCCAAGTGCCTGCGGGCCGCGATCATCGCGTTCTAACTGGAGCAGCCGACCATGCGCCGTTTCAAGCGGGCGTAGCGGCCAGCGTATGAGCTGGCGCTTGATCGCTTCCTTGTCCTTCCAGAAGATCGCCTTGCCGCGCGCCTCCACTGCATCCGAGGCATTGCAGCCGCGCGCGACCATGTCTTGCGCCAAGCCAAGCAAGAGGTGCGCGCGGCGCATCAAGACGCGGATGATGCCCGCAGCGGGCGCGGACGCACTCGCGAACAGATCCAGTTCATGGGCCAGCATTTCCAGCTCACCACCGAACACGGCATTGGTAATCGCCCCGAGATTGCCCTCGTCATTATCAGCACCCAGCAGGTCAATGACATCATGGGTCAGGGCAGGGGCGGCATGTTCATGGGCGTCGAGATAAAGCGCATATTTCTCGATCTCGCGGGCGATCAGGGCGCGATCATTGCCGACCATCTCGGCCAACCGTGTCGCGACATCATTGTCGATCCGCAAATGGGAAAGCTGCGCCAGTTCGCGCACCACCGTTGTCGCATCACGCCCGGTCGGGACATAGCTTTCAAGACAGCGGGTAAGCGGGTGATCCTTGCACAGCGCGAACAGCTTGCCATCCTTGCGCAATGTGCCGGTGACAATGGTCACGGCGTGATTTGTCGCAGGCAGGTCGAGCAGCGCCGAAACGGCAGGCACCAGTTCATCGCCGCTACCGGTCACGCGGATATGCAGGCGGCCACCGAACATGGAAAAAGCGGCGGCCTCATCGGCCAGCCGGGCGGGGTCTTCCTTGAGCTGCGCGCCCGCCATATCGAGCCGTTCCGTATCAGGGCCAAGCTTTGCCGTCAGGCTGTTGGCCAGTTCGGTCGAGGCGGATTCGTCAGGACCATAGAATAGATACAGCCGCACCTCGGGCGCGGCGGCCGCCAGCACCCGTTGCATTTCCGGCAGCTTGACGATCATGGGTTCGGCTGGCGCTGCGCGAAAAGGGCGAGGCGAGTGGTGATCTGGTCGGCAAGATCGATGCTCAGCCGCTCCAGCACCGTTTCCTCTGCCGCGATGGTCGCGTAATCGGATTGGGTGAGGTCGATCCCGGCATCGGCGCTGGCGGTTTGATCCAGCACCACCTTGCCGGTCGCATTTTCGATCAACTGGAAGCGCGCCCGCAATGTGCGGCGCTCGCGCGATGCCGAGTTGTCCTTGCTGATGCCGAAGCTCGTCAACTGGTCGTCCAGCGCAACGTCGAGCCGATATGTGCTGCCGCCACGGCCAAGCCGCTGGCCCAGTTGCTGCGTCATGATCCAGCCTGCCTTGCCGGCAATCGGCCCGATCTCAACCGAATCGAGGGTGCGCGTCACCAAGCTGTCGGAGCCGCCACTATAGACCGGCTTCAGCCCGCAGGCGGGCAGGAGCAGGGCGAGGGCGAGCAGGGGCAGCGTGCGACGGTTCATGCGACGATATTGACCAGCCGGTCGGGGACGACAATCACTTTCTTCGGCGTCGCGCCATCAAGTGAACGCACGACCTTATCGGACGCCAGCGCAACGGCCTCTAACGCGGCCTTATCCAGTCCCTTGGCGACGACCAGCGTATCGCGCAGCTTGCCATTGACCTGCACCGCGATCTTGACTTCATCTTCGATCAACAAGGCCGGGTTAACGGTCGGCCATGCGGCATCGGCCACCAGACCTTCGCCGCCGATCTTGGTCCATGCCTCTTCCGCGATATGGGGGGCCATTGGTGCGATCAGGCGGACCATCGTGCGGATCGCCGTGGCCTTGCTGGCCGTGGCATTCGCCTTTTCGATGCTATTGGCGAGGTCGTGCAACTTGGCCACCGCCTTATTGAAGCCGAGCGCCTCAATATCGGCGGCAATGCCGGCAATCGCCTGATGCAGCTTGCGATCAAGCGGCTTGTCCTCGCCCTGTGCATCGGCCTCGATCCCATCAACCAGCCGCCACAGACGGTTGATGAAGCGCCAGCAACCCTCGATCCCGGCCTCGGTCCAAGGTAGGTCGCGTTCGGGCGGGCTGTCGGACAGCATGAACCAGCGCACGGCATCCGCGCCATATTGGTCGATGATCTCATCGGGATCGACGACGTTCTTCTTCGACTTCGACATTTTGATGACGCGGCCGACCTCGACCTTGACGCCACCGCTGCCGGTCACGACCATGCTGCCATCATCGATGCGATGCACCTCTGCCGGGTTGAACCAGACCGGCTGGCCGCTTTCGGGATCGGTGATCGAATAGGTCTCGTGCGTTACCATGCCTTGGGTGAACAGGCCCTTGAACGGCTCGGTCACGCCGATCTTGCCGATGCGGGCGAGCGCGCGCGTCCAGAATCGGGCATAGAGGAGGTGCAGGATCGCATGTTCCACGCCGCCGATATATTGGCCGACCGGCAGCCATTGTTCGGCAATCGCACGGTCGAACGGCTGATCATCGGGCTGGCTGGCGAAGCGGATGAAATACCAGCTGGAGTCGACAAAGGTGTCGAGCGTGTCCGTCTCGCGCCGGGCGGGCTTGCCGCAGCTTGGGCAGTTCACATGCTTCCACGTCGGGTGACGCTCTAGCGGGTTGCCCGGCACGTCGAAGCTGACATCTTCCGGCAGCTTCACCGGGAGCTGATCCTTCGGCACCGGCACGACGCCGCAGTCATCGCAATGGATGAACGGAATCGGCGTGCCCCAGTAACGCTGGCGCGACACGCCCCAGTCGCGCAACCGCCAGACGGTCGTGCCCTTGCCCCAGCTTTCAGCCTCGGCATGGCCGATGACGGCGGCCTTGGCGTCCTCGACGCTCATGCCGTCAAGGAAGTGGGAATTCACGATCCGGCCCGGGCCGGTATAGGCGACATTGCCGACGAAATGCGGATCGGTGTCATCGCCCTCGGCGACGACGCGCGTGACCTTGAGGTCGTATTTGCGCGCGAAGTCGAGATCGCGCTGATCATGCGCCGGACAGCCAAAGACCGCGCCCGTGCCATAGTCCATCAGCACGAAATTCGCGACATAGACCGGCAAATGCCAGTCCGGGTCGAGCGGGTGCTGGACCGATAAGCCGGTGTTGAAGCCCTTTTTCTCGGCCGTTTCGATATCAGCGGCGGCGGTGCCGGACTGCTGACATTCCTTGATAAAGGCGGCGAGATCGGGCACATTTTCGGCCAGCTTCTTCGCGATCGGATGATCGGGCGCAATGGCGGCAAAGCTGGCGCCGAACAGCGTGTCGGGACGGGTGGTGAACACCTCGAACCCATCGGTGCTGCCGACAAAGTTGAAGCGGAACTGCATGCCCTGCGACTTGCCGATCCAGTTTTCCTGCATCAGCCGAACCTTTTCCGGCCATTGGTCGAGCGTGGCCAGGCCATCAAGCAGTTCATCCGCAAAATCGGTGATCTTGAGGAACCATTGCGAGAGCTTCTTCTTTTCGACCAGCGCCCCCGAACGCCAACCGCGCCCGTCGATCACCTGTTCATTGGCCAGCACGGTCATATCGACCGGGTCCCAATTGACTGCCGATTCCTTGCGATAGACAAGACCCGCCGCATAGAGATCGAGGAACAGCGATTGTTCCTGACCATAATATTCGGGTTCACAGGTGGCGAGTTCGCGGCTCCAGTCGAGCGCGAAGCCCAGCCGTTTCAACTGGGCACGCATCGAGGCGATGTTTTCGCGGGTCCAGCTACCGGGATGGACGTTCTTTTCCATCGCGGCGTTTTCCGCCGGCATGCCGAACGCATCCCAGCCCATCGGGTGGAGCACTTCATGCCCGGTCATCCGCTTAAAACGGGCGAGTACGTCGCCCATCGTATAGTTGCGGACATGGCCCATATGGATGCGCCCCGACGGATAGGGGAACATCTCCAGGACATAGGCCTTGGGTTTGGTGCTGGCGTCGGACGCGCGGAAAGTCTGCCGTTCGTCCCAGACTCGTTGCCAGCGCGCATCCGCCGCCTTGGGGTTGAAGCGCGTATTGGTCATGTCAGGATTTCCGGTGTGTTACTTGGCGATATTCGCCGTTTGACGCAGATCACGGGCGCGGCCCAGCACGACTTCTTCCAGTCGCTGTACGGTGCTCGCTTGCACGGCCGTGTCGACCCACTGGCCATTATTTGCGATCTGGCGCGAGGCCGAAACGCGCACCGCATCGGCGCGCAGATCCTGATCAAGAATCATGACGGTGATCTTCATCCGCTCATTCGGATTGGCCGGGCTGGCATACCAGTCGGTCACGATGACGCCGCCATTGCTGTCGGCCGACACGATCGGCATGAAGCTGAAGGTGTCGAGCGCGGCCCGCCAAAGATAGGCGTTGACGCCGATGGTGGTGATCTTGGAGGCCGCGAGATCCGCGACGGGGCGCTCCTTCTTACCGCAACCGGAAAGGGTAACGGCGGCAACCAGCATCAGGGGCAGGGCAACGGGACGAAGCATCGGGACATCCTCGGGATCAGTCAGGACAGGATAAGTGAAGACAGCCTTATAGAATGTCGGCACCGTGCTGCAAGGCTATTGGCCTTGGTTGCGGGTTTTTCTGGGTGACGGCTGAAGCGCAGGGTGCCGCGATGTAGCGGATCGGATGCCGTTCTTCCGGCTCCTAACTGTGTGGCTTCGGCAACAGATGAGAAGAATCGACGGTTTTTGCGCCATATCCGTGATTCTACCTGTTCATTGTTAAGCTGGGCCGATTATATTCAAACTGTTCAAGAAGGAATCAACAAGTCATGGCGACGATTCGCAAGGCATGGATGTGGAAGGGGGCAGTCGCTTTGGCGCTACTGTCGACCCTGACGCCTGCCTTGTCCGCGCCATCGTCTTCGGATGCCGCCAAGCGCCTGAAACCGCGTGTGGTTTCGCTCAACGCGCCGGGCATTCTGGGTTCCTTCACCCCCGCTTCCAACCCGCGCATGGCGTCGATGCTGGCCCAGTCTGGCGCGACGAGTGGCGGTTTTCGCTTTACCCCGTCGGTGGCCCCGGGCGCTCGTCGTGCCGTCACCGTGGCAGTGCGTGCCCGTGGTGCTGGCCCGGCGCAGGTCCATACTGGTTCGCGTCCAACGGCAATTGCCATGGCGCAGGCCAATGCGGGCCAGTCCTCGTTGGCGAACGCCTATAATCTCGGCGCGGCCATCGGTTGGCAGCGTTTCGTGGTGTCGGGCGATCTGGCCAATGTCGACACTGGCCCGCTTTTTGGCGAACGCAAGGCTGCCGATATCGGCTTGAGCTATGCGGGCAAGCGTTGGTCGACCACGGTGCAACTTTCGGCTGATCGTAGTGGCGTATCGAACCGCTTCCTCGGGCGCGATGAAAGCGTGGCGCTGGATGTGGGTGGGTCGTATCGGATTGCCACGAATATCGATGTTACCGGCGGCGTGCGCTATAAGATGCAGCGTGACCGGCTCGATTCCACCGTCGACAATCGTCGTGACAGCCAGTCTGTCTATGTCGGCACGGCCTTCCGCTTCTGACGCGGTTAAGGGCGGCAACGCCGCTGCTGCTTCCCTCATCACCTGATCCGGTCTGCTGCTATGACCAGCCTTGAATCGCGCCTGAAAGACGAGGCGCGTCGCTTGGGCTTTGTCGCCTGTGGCATTTGCGCGGCGGATGCGATTCCCGATGCCGGTGCGCAGTTGCGCCAATGGCTGGAACTGGGTGCGCATGGCAGCATGGACTGGATGGAAGCGCGCGCCGACCAGCGGGCGTCGCCCAACGGCCTGTGGCCGGAGGCGCGCTCGGTCATCATGCTGGGCATGAGCTATGCGCCGCCGCTTGATCCGATGCGGCTTGCCAATATGCCGGCCGCCGCGCGCATCAGCGTCTATGCCCAAGGGGCCGATTATCACGATGTGGTCAAGAAGCAGCTCAAGCACCTTGCCCGCTGGCTGATCGATACGGCGGGTGGAGGCGAACTCAAGGTCTTCGTCGACACCGCGCCGGTAATGGAAAAGCCGCTCGCTGCCGCTGCCGGCCTAGGCTGGCAGGGCAAGCACAGCAATATTGTCAGCCGGGAACATGGCAGTTGGCTGCTGCTGGGGGCGATTTACACTACGATTGATCTGGCCCCCGATCCGGCGGCGCGCGACCGTTGTGGCTCTTGTGATGCCTGTCAGCGGGCCTGCCCGACCGATGCGTTCATCGCGCCCTATCAGGTCGATGCCCGGCGCTGCATTTCCTATCTGACGATCGAGCATAAAGGCCCGATCCCGGTCGAGTTCCGGGCAGGGATCGGCAATCATGTCTATGGCTGCGACGATTGTCTGGCGGTGTGTCCGTGGAACAAATTTGCCGAGGCCGCCCATGCCAACAAGGCCTTTGCCGCGCGCGCCGAATTGGCGGCGATGACGCTGGCTGATTTGCTGACACTCGACGACCCGGCGTTCCGTGCGATTTTCTCCGGTTCGCCGATCAAGCGCATCGGGCGGGATCGCATGGTGCGCAACGCCCTGATTGCGGCCGCCAATGCCGGCCAGGCGGGGCAGGGCGCGCTGCTGGCGCAGGTGCATGCGTTGCTGGACGATCCCTCGCCGTTGGTGCGTGGTGCCGCCATCTGGGCGCTGGCAAGGCTTGATCCGGCTGGCTGGCGCCTCGCCGCGGCGGCGCGGCAGGTGGACGAGCATGATGCGGATGTCCGGCAGGAATGGCAGCCCCATCCCGCACACGTGGCCTGATCCGGCCGCCACATCAAATACCGCCAATTCGCCCCGCCGGGCGAGAAAAATTGCAGAACGGTGATTTGATGATTGCACACCCAAATGACCCATGCTAGTGGCCCCCTCGTCATGACGGAGCGGGCAACCAAGCCGCTTTCCAGACGTCGGATGGACGCATAGCTCAGTTGGTAGAGCAGCTGACTCTTAATCAGCGGGTCCTAGGTTCGAGCCCTAGTGCGTCCACCATTTTTCAATGACTTAAGCGAAGCACGAGCGCCGCTATGTGCGTATTCCCGCTTGTGCAGTTCAGGCGCAAGCGAGTTGGACTTTTGGCGAGCGGGATTAAATCCTACAGGCCTGAAACGGAGATGGGAAAATCATTCAATTCCTTGATCTTCATGCCTATATTTCTGCCATTTCTGTTCCTGATACGGTGGCGCATTTCACAAATGATATTCTCGATTATGCCTCGAGTCTCAGCGATTTTCCGCAACGGGGAACCCCTCGCGACGACCAGTTGCTAGGCCACCCCTCGGCGACGTATGGCCGGCGATCTCACCGGGGGCGTGTAAGCTCCCCCCGTCAGCTTCGTCACCCCCGTGCCGCCAAATGTCGCTCCCGCAGCCACAGGAACAGCGGCAGGCCAGATGACACCCCGAACACGCAGCAGGCGGCGATCGGGCGCCATAGGCCGGTCATGCCTGCCCGCTTACCTTCGATCAGGACAAAGGCGAGTAGGGCAAAGGCCGAGATGATCACGTCCCAGCCGAAATAGGCCCCGACGCGGTTCGCAAACAGATCGGCATAGAACAGCTTCACATCCAGCCCATGTTCGATCACCCATGGGTAAAATGCCGATATTGGCAGGATCGTGCCGATGATCGTCAGTGCCAGATAGAGATGTGCGCGTTGCATAGTTGCTCCCCTTTTATCATTTGGCGTGGGTGTGTGGCGTTATCCCCGCAGCGGATTGGCCTGTAGCCACATGGCCAGCCAGTCGTGGAAATGGCTGATGCGATTTTCGTCGTCGCTCAGCACGGCCGCGTCAAAGCCGGCAGAGTGCATCCCGGCCTGCATGTCGGGCAGGTAATAGATGTCCTGATCGACGGTCTGGGTCATGCTGACCGAACCATCATTGACCTTGTCTTGGGTGAAGATGTCGCGTTCGGGCCGTTCGCCCGAGGTCATGATGCGGGCCGCTTCTGGGTCGCCGAGCAGGACGAGCGCATGTTCACTGCCGCGTGCATCAAACGGCATGGCCAAGGTCAGCTTGTCGAAAACGCACTTATCGGGATCAGTTGGGTGCGGCCGGGGGCGCATGATCCAAACTTCTTCCGGCTTCACCGTCATGATGATGTTGGGGAAAAGATTATATTGCCAGATGTCCGACACCTGATCATCGCTCAGCGTCCCATAATCGAAGCCAACCGCCGCGCCGATCTTGCGCTTTTGTTGCTGGGCGGCGGCGCGGACATCGTCGATACGGCCACGATAATCTTCCGGCGACAGGCCAATCGCCTCCATCGCGCCGGCCAGGATCGGCGGCGGCAGATCGGGCACGGGATAGCGGGGATTGATGACATAGCCATCCACCCGGAAGGCGCTATGCCCGAAGGGGTAGAGATCGACCCGCGCATCTCGGCAATTGACGAAGCTTGCATGCTGGGCGTGGATGAAATCGACGTGATAGACCTCGGAGAAATTGTCGATCACCGTCTTCCAATTGGCGTCGAGCTTGCAGCTTTGGTCGCGGACCAGCTTCATCTGCTCAATGCGATAGGGCGCGAGTTCGTCCATGATCGAGCCGAGAAACGCCTCCAGCGGCGGCGCGTCGAGATCCATGTTGATCCAGATCAGCCCGGCCCAGGCGCGGACCTGCACCGGTTTAAGCGCGTGCTGCGCGCAGTCGATCCCCTGAGAGAAGCGTTCACGATCCGGGACATTCTTTAACCGGCCATCGAGATGATAGGACCAGCCATGATAGGGGCAGTTGTGGGAGTCGAGCACGCTGCCAAAGGGCAACATTTGCAGCCGGTTCCCGCGATGTTGGCACACATTATAGACGGCGCTCAACGCGCCAGTCTCGGTGCGCGCGATCAGGATGGATTCCCGGCCAAGGTCGAAGGTGAAAAAATCCCCCTCTTCAGCGACGTCCTGCTCAACGCCCGCCAGCAGCCATGTCTTGCGCCAGACATGGTCCCATTCCTGTTGCATGGTGGTGGCACCCGCATAATGCTCGCGATCAAGCCGGGCTTTGGCGGTGGGCATGGGCAGGGCTGCGCCGTTGAAGGTCACATAATTATTCTGTTGCCACATTGGCGCTGTCCTCTCCCGGCATGAAACCTGCCTTGGGCATCATGCATATGGTGCCGCTCCTTGAACCACAACCCATCGAAAAAGCCGGGGGTAAGCTGTGGCGCGGCAAGGTCGCCAGTCCGGGATATTGGCCGCGAGATATAAGCAAAATGTCAGGCAGACGCGGCGGCTTGTAATGACTAGGCTTATCACCTTACATGGGGCGTGCCGATGGCTGGCCCGATGGGGTTCAGTCAGTGACGCCGGCGACAAGGCGCGGTGTCGGTCAGAGAGAGGAGACATTCGTGGCTAATTGGGTGCGCTATATAGCGCCGTTGTTCATCATGATGACGGGGGCCGCATCGCTCGCTGTCGCGGCACCGGAGTGGGTCGCTGGCCCTGCTCCCGCCGCCAATCCAGCCCCGGCTGGCGTTGAGCAGAAGGCCTCGGCTCATAGCGGGGCGGCCTCCGACGCCTATAGCGACCGCAGCACCAATGTGGATGCGCGCACCGTCGAAATTGGCACGCGGGTCTATGGCGAAGTGTGCGCCGCTTGCCATGATGCGGGCGTGAGCCGGGCACCGCAACGCTTCATTGTCGCGCAGATGACGCCTGAATCGGTGCATAGTGCCCTGACATCGGGTGTCATGCAGCCGATGGCGGCTGGGTTGAGCGATGAAGAACGCAGTGCGGTGGCCCAATATATCACCAATCGCAAGTTCGGTTCGGGTGCGGCTACGGTCGGGCCGAAGCGTTGTGCTGCGAGTGAGGCGGCCTTCGACCTGAATGCGCCGCCGGCGTTTTCTGGCTGGGGGCTTGATCCCGCCAGCACCCATTCGATTCCGGCCGAGGTCTCGGGCCTCAGCCGCGCCAACGCGCCAAAGCTGAAGCTGAAATGGGCGCTTGGTTTCCCGAACGCGCTGCGTGCCCGTTCGCAGCCGACCATCGCCGGTGGCGCGATGTTTGTCGGTAGCCATAATGGCATGGTCTATGCGCTCGACATCAAGACCGGTTGCGCGCGTTGGACCTACCAGGCTTCGAGCGAAGTCCGCACCGGTATCGTTGTCAGCCCGTGGACTGCGGGTGATAAAAAGGCCCAGCCCCTGGCGTTCTTCGGCGATATCGTCGGCGGCACCTATGCGGTGAATGCCTTGACCGGCGAACTGGTCTGGAAGATCCGAGCGAACGAACATCCGAGCACGACGCTGACCGGTACTCCGGCGCTGCACAACAATGTGCTGTATGTGCCGGTCTCCTCGCTTGAAGAGGGCGCGACAGGCAATCCAAACTATCCGTGCTGCACTTTCCGGGGGTCAATCCTCGCGCTTGATGCCAAGACCGGCGCGGAAAAATGGCGAACCTGGCTCGTCGGTGAGCCGAAACTGGTGCGCAAAAATGCCGCGGGCGCAGATAATTTCGGCCCATCAGGCGTGCCAGTCTGGAACGCGCCGTCGATCGATGCGAAGCGTAACCAACTCTATGTCGCAACCGGCGATAATTATTCGACCCCGGCGACCGAATTGAGCGACTCAATCGTTGCGATTGATCTCATGACGGGCAAGATCAAATGGCATCATCAGGCGCTCGCGAACGACGCTTGGAATGCGGCTTGTGATGATCACAACAAGGCCAATTGCCCTGAAGAAGATGGCCCGGACTTTGACTTCGGTGCCGGTGCCGTGCTCGCCAAGGGTAAGGACGGTAAGGAATATGTCCTCGCGGGCCAGAAATCAGGCTGGGCTTGGGCATTCAACCCCGATAATGGCGCGCTCGTATGGAAGCAGCGGGTCGGCCGGGGTGGCGTTGTCGGCGGCATCCATTTCGGTATCGCCGCAGATGAAGGCAAGGTCTTCATCCCGGTCAGCGACGTGCCGGATGGCCGCAAATATGACATTCCCCCGCAGCCGGGCGTTTATGCGCTCGACATCGTCACGGGTGAGTTCGCATGGCGTGCGCCTTCGGTTGATGTGTGCAATGGCAAGCGCTTCTGTCATCCGGGCTATGGTGGGTCGCTGACGGCCACCAATGGCTTGGTGCTGGCTGGTGCCAATGATGGCTATATCCGCATCTATGATACGGCGGATGGCAAGGTGATCTGGGAAACCGATACGGTGCGTGACTATGTCACGGTCGATGGTTCGACCGCCAAGGGCGGTTCAATCGGCGGCGGGGCGGCGGTCATTGCATATGATGGCTTGCTGATTGCCAATTCCGGCTATGGCTTTGCAGGCAAGATGCCGGGCAATGTCCTGCTGGTCTTCGAAGCCGAAAAATAACGCGATCACGGGGTCGGGCCATGGGTCCGGCCCCGGTTCGTTGCAGGCGGAAAATCGCCTTTACCAAAGTGCACATCGCTGCGGCCTCACCCTTTGAGACGTCTTGCCCCGGCCGCTTGTAGCACCTATCCGCCGCACGCCCATTGCCCTGATCCCTGATCCCTGATGGATCGGACTCTGCTTGACCTGCATTGATAGTTCTGTACGGCACAGCGCAGGTGAATAGCCCCGATATATCTCCATCGTATCAGTGCAGGGACGACGAATGAGCGATCCGGTCGAAGAAGAACTCGCGCTGCATCCGGATAAGAAGCTGGTCTATTCCAGCCCAACCATCCATGCGCGGCGGCGGCGCGTGCTCAAGGAAGCGCGCAAGATGATTGCGACGCATGGGCTGGAAGGTTTCAGCATCCGCGCCTTGTGCAAACAGGCCGAAGTCGCGCAGCGCACCCTCTATTATGCCTTTCAGAACAAGGACCGCATCATCGCATTGGCGATCCGCGAGGCCTATGAGGATGTGAACCGCTACATGCGGTATCGCACCTCGGCGGACACGCTGGCGGGGATGGTTGATCGGCTGATTGCGGTCAATCGGCGCAATCTCAAGGCGCGCAACTATACCCGCGCCGTCACGGCGATCTATTTCGCACCGGATATCAGCCAAGATGTGTGGAATGCGCTGCGTGAAATGGTGTTCATCAACCTCCGCCAATGGCTTGACCGCATCGCGCAAGATGGCGATCTTGAAGATTGGGTCAATGTTGACGCACTGGCTGGCGACATTGCCAATATTGAATTTAGCACGATCAATGATTGGGCGCAGGGCCGACTTGATGATGAAGGCTATATCGTCAGGCTAATTACGGCGGTGTTGTCGATCACGGCTGGCGTCACGCGTGGCGCGACCCATGCGCAGGCGATCGAGATGTTGCGGAATATCCGCGCCACCGGAGAGGTGCCCGCATTCCCCAAGCCGGTTTACGCGCCGCCTGTCGAACTTGACGAGGATGATGACCGGGCCTGATCTGGTCCGGGGGTTCAGTTTCACCCCATACCTCTTGCCTTGGCCAGCTTGATCATTACCGTGGGGGCGTCGATGATGATCGGCGTGGGCCGCGGTGCGGTGCGCGTTTCATAAGGGCGGAAGAGGACAGCGTGCCTGATATGTCAGGCGGCCGCGATGCGGCCTATTCGTTCTTACCTCCATGCTCGTAACAAGAGGAATAGCAGATGGATTTGGGACTTAAAGGCAAGAAGGCAATCGTCACCGGTTCGACCCGTGGCATTGGCCGCCGGATCGTCGAAACGTTGCTGGCCGAGGGCTGCGATGTCGCGATTGGCGCACGCAAGGCTGCCGAAGTCGAAGAAGCGCTGGGTGAATTGGCCGGCCGTCCGGGCCGGGTTGTCGGTGCGGCGCTCGATGTGATGAACGGCGAGACCTACCCGGCATGGATCGCCGAGATGGGCGAAAAGCTCGGCGGTATCGATATCTTTGTCCACAACGTGTCGGCCGGTGGCGGCATGGAAGGCGAAGCGAGCTGGCGCAAGTGCTTTGAAGCCGACGTGCTGGGCGCGGTGCGCGGCGTGGAAGCGGCGATGCCGTTCCTCGAAAAGTCGGGCGAAGCGTCGGTGGTGTTCATCGGCACGACCGCATCGGTCGAGACCTTCATGGCGCCGATGGCCTATAATGCGCTCAAGGCGTCGCTGATCACTTATGCCAAGCAGCTCTCGCAGCATGTCGGCACGAAGAATATCCGCGTCAACGTCGTTTCGCCGGGCCCGATCGCGTTCAAGGGCGGTGCCTGGGAAAATATCGAGAAGGCCATGCCGGAAGTCTACAAGACGCATGAAGTCTTGCACCCGACCCAGCGCATGGGCACGCCAGAAGAGGTTGCCCGTGCGGTCACCTTCCTTGCCAGCCCGGCCGCGAGCTGGATCAACGGCGTCAATCTTGTCGTTGATGGCGGTTATACCAAGCGCGTTCAGTTTTGATCTGACATGCTCGAATTCTGCCGCCTGCCTTGATGGCGGGCGGCAGCGATCGCAGGCGACGGCGACGGGCATGGCGAGGATTCAAGGGGGAAAGATGCGGGGGCATCCGGTCTATGCGGCGATGGGCACGACCATCTTTGAACATATGTCGGGGCTATCGCGTGAGCTGGGGGCCATTAATCTCGGCCAAGGTTTTCCCGACGGGCAGGGGCCGCCCGCATTGCTCGACGCGGCGGCGCGCGCCTTGCGGGAGAAGTCGAACCAATATCCGCCCATGGCCGGACTCCCCGAATTGCGCGATGCGGTGGCCGCTTTCTATTCCCGTCGCCAGCGGCTTAACCTGACGCGCGAGCAGGTCATCGTCACCTCCGGTGCGACCGAGGCATTGGCCGCAGCCATATTCGCGCTGGTGCAGCCGGGTGACGATGTGCTGATCTTTCAACCGGCCTATGATGCCTATGCGCCGTTGATCCGTCGCGCGGGCGGGGTGCCGGTGCCCATCGATTTGCACCCGCCCGCATGGCGGTATGAGCGCGCGGCCATCATCGCTGCCATCACGCCCCGGACGCGGGCCATGATTCTCAACGACCCGCTCAACCCCACGGGGACGGTGGCGAGCGCGGCGGATCTTGCGATGCTGGCGGAAATTTGTGTGGCGCATGATCTGGTCGCGATTTGCGATGAGGTGTGGGAGGAAGTGCGCTTTGACGGCGTGCCCCATCGTTCGTTGATTGATTTTCCCGGCATGGCGTCGCGCGCGGTCAAGATCGGATCGGCGGGCAAGATTTTCGGCCTGACAGGCTGGAAGCTCGGCTGGATGTGCGCGGCGCCTGCGCTCGCCAGCTTGATGGCGCGGGCGCATCAGTTTCTGACCTTCACCAGCCCACCACCGTTACAATGGGCGGTGGCCGAGGGTTTGGCCTTGCCCGACGATTGGTTTGCCGCCCAAGCCGCTGACTGGGCGGCTGGCCGCGCCCGTCTTAAGCAGGGGCTGGAGTCGGCGGGCTTTGTCGTCCTGCCGAACGCGGCGACATGGTTTCTTTGCATCGATCTGCCACGGTCAGGTCTCGCGATGGACGACCAGATATGTTGCGAACGCGCAGTGCGGGAAGCGGGCGTTGCTGCAATCCCTGTTTCGGCTTTTTTTGATGGCGGCGTTCCCGGCCCCATTTTGCGTTTGTGCTTCACCAAGCCCGCAGACCAGCTAGATTCCGCGGTAAAGCGCCTTTCTCACTTTCGTCAGGCCCAACTTAGCGCGGGTTGAAGAACAAAAAAAGGGCCGGTCGGAAGCCCGACCGGCCTTGAAAGTTTTATAGGAGAGGATGCCTGAAAGGCACTTTCCGTATGTAGCGAATCGAATTTTTGTGCAACTGCGAAGAAGGTGTGCGCGATTGCATTTTTTGCATCTGAGAAATAGTCGGCCTGCAAATTCGGAATGCAGCCTGATCATCGACACGCTCGGCCATCCGGTGTTTCCGAACGGGCCCTTCTGCCCCTTGGGCCTAGACCCGACTAGGTCGTTGTTCGAACCTGTTGCTGCTCGTTGCGAATTCGTCGCTGGCTGCGGGTTACAGCCCGGCTCGTTCGATCAGGGCGGCGGTGGATGGGTCAAGCCCGGCCGTGCCGTCACGTTCGATGGCCTTGGCCATTTGCTTGCCCAATTCGACCCCGAACTGGTCAAACGGATTGATCCCGAGCCACACCGCATTGACGAAGGTCCGGTGCTCGTAAAAGGCGATGAGCGCCCCCAATGTGCGTGGGTCGAGCCGGTCAAGCAGGATCGTCACCGACGGCCGGTCGCCGGGATAATCGCGCGCCGGATCATTGCTCGCACGCCCGGTCATCAGCGCTGAGCCCTGCGCAAAGCAGTTGACGAGCAACTGGCGGTGATGCGCCTCGTCAAGGTCGTGGCCCGGTTCGATCACGGCGACGAATTCAATCGGGCTTAATATCATACCCTGATGGAGCAGTTGGAACACCGCATGTTGGCAATCGGTGCCCACTCCGCCCCAAGTGATCGGGGCGGACGGCCCGGCAAGCGACTGGCCGTCCAGCGTCACGCGCTTGCCATTGCTCTCCATTTCCAACTGCTGGAGATAGGGCGGCAGCAGGCGCAAGCGCTCATCATAGGCGAACACCGCACGGGTCTGACAGCCCATGTCCTCGACATAAAATCGGTCGGCAATTGCAGCGAGCACCGCGACATTGCGGGTGGATGGCGTATCGCGGAAATGCCGGTCCATCTCCGCCGCGCCGTCGAGCAGCGCGCCAAATGCCTCCCAGCCGAGCGCCAACGCGACGGGAAGGCCAATCGCCGACCATAAGGAATAGCGCCCGCCGACCGTCTCGCTGAACGGCAGGATGCGGCTTTCATCGACACCCCAGTCGAGCGCCGCCTGCGGGGCGGCCGTCACCGCGATGACCCGGCCATAGGGATCTTCGACGCCGGCTTCTTCCATCCATTCGATGACGGAATGGGCGTTGAGTAGCGTCTCAATGGTGGTGAAGGTCTTGGAGGCCATGATCAGCAACGTGTGGTGCGGGTCGCAGCGACGAAAGGCCTCGGCCAGCGCGCTGCCGTCGACATTGGAAACGACCGCCACCTCATAATGGCCCGCGTCGCGGCCAAGGGCGTCGACCAGCAATTGCGGGCCGAGCGCCGATCCGCCAATGCCGACATGCAGGATATGGCGGATATCGCCAAGCAACCCGGCATCGACCGCCTCCACCATGGCCTGCATCCGCGCATGGCACCGCGCCGCCCGCATGTTGCTATCCGGCGCGCCCTCGCCACGTTCGGCGATATGTTCGGCGGCACGGCCTTCGGTGACATTGACGGCTTCCCCGCTAAACAGCCGGGCGCGGGCATCGGTTAGCCCGGCCTTGTTGAGCTGGGCAATGCCGCTGGCGATGCGGGCCGGGTCGAGATGGGTCTTGGACCAGTCGAACAACATACCCGATTGATCGATCCGCAGCGTGGCGAGGCGGTCGGGATCATGGGTGAACAAGGAGGCAATGGGAAGCGGGTTGAGGGTCATGGTCTTTTCCTGGGGAGGAGAGAGGGACGGGGGGCGCTTAGCTGTCCACCGGCTGGCGGCGGCGATAGAAGAGTTCGAATAACGGCGAGGCCATGAGCGTGCTGACAATCGCCATGAGCGTCAGCATTGCGAACAGCGGCGCGCCGATAATGCCGCGTTGCAGGCCGATATTGATGATGATCAGTTCCATCAGCCCGCGTGCGTTCATCAGCACGCCGATGCCCATGGCAGTGGCATGATCCTGCCCCGATAGCCGGGCCGCGATATAACAGGCCCCGCCCTTGGCGAGGATCGAGGTGGCAAGCACCGCCAGCGTGATCGCCAGCAACCCGCCCGTGCCCACCAGCTGCAATTCGGTGTTGAGACCGGAAAAAGTAAAGAACATCGGCAATAGAAACACGGTGGCGAAGGGTTCAAGCTTGGCGCGCAATTGCTTGGCAAACAGCCCGCGCGGCATGGCTGTGCCGAGCAGAAATCCGCCGAACACCGCATGGATGCCAATCGCGTCCATCGCAAAGGCGCACAGCAGGAACAAGATCAGGCTGATCGCGAGCATAGACGGGCTGACGCCCTGTTCCCGTTCCGCCATGTCGCCCATGCGGGCCAGCCAGCGCGGGGCGAGGGTGACCATCAACCCGGCAAAGGCCAGTCCACCGCCCAATGCCTTGACGGCGACCATCGGCCCATCGCCAAGGCTGGCGAGTACCAGCGCCACCACGACCCATGCCCCGGCATCGCCGATGGCCCCGGCGGAGAGCGAGAGCGTGCCCAATCGGGTGCCGCTCATCCCGCGTTCGTGGATGATCCGGGCGAGCATCGGAAAGGCGGTGATGGCAATCGCCGCCCCAAGGAATAGACTGGCCTGCCATGGCGCGACCTGCGGCATGAACAGGCCCTTGTCGCCGCTATCGCCGCTCATCATCCACGGGATCAGCGCAGCGGCGGCGATGAAGGGCACGACCATTCCGGCCATTGATACGGCGGCGGCGGCCCGCGCGCTGGCCTTGAACTCGTTGCGGTCAAATTCCAGCCCGACGATGAACATATACAGGCCGACGCCAAGCTGTGCCCCGACATAGAGCACCGACTTGGCTTCCGGCGGGAACAGCAAAGCCTGAGTCGCTGGGGCGATAGCGCCGAAGAGGGTGGGGCCAAGGATCACGCCCGCGATCATTTCGCCGACCACCTGCGGCTGGCCCAGCCAGCGATGCGCTGCCCAGCCCACCACGCGGCAGGTGGCGATAATGACCGCCATCTGGAGGAAGAAGATGATGCTGAGCTGGGCCGGTGTCATGCGGATGCTCCTTGCCGTGTCGTCCACAGGCCAAAGCCCGTGATGACCAAGTAACAGCCCATCGGGATGATCAATGCAACGGCCAGCCCGCAGAAATCTGCCAGCGTGCCGCTACATAGCGGCACAATCGCCCCGCCGACAATCGCGGTGCACAACAGGCCCGAGGCGCGCGGCGCGTCGTCGGCCATGCCCTCGGTCGCAAGGCTGAAGATCGTCGGGAACATGATCGAATTGGCCAGCCCGACCGCAATCAGGCTCCATGCCGCCACGTGGCCGGTGGTGAGCGCAGAGATCAGCACCAGTGTCAGTGCCGCCGCGCCGACCAGTGCCAGCAACCGGCCCGGCGTGACGGCGCGCAGCAAAAACGCCCCGATCAGCCGACCGATCAGCGCACCCAGCCAATAATAGGAGAGCAGCACGCCGGCCGCTGGCGGATCCAGCGCAAGGGTGCGTGGCTCGCCCAAATAGTTGATCATCAAGCTGGCAATCGAAACTTCCGCCCCGACATAAAGGAAGATGCACAAGCAGCCAAAGGCCAGCCGGGGCCGCCGCAACAGGCCGAAAATCCCGCGAAACTCGATCTTGGTGACGCTCTCCTTGTCAAGCGCGCCGCGCCACAACCAGAAGAACGCGGCGATCAGTGCGAGCACGATCGCCAAGCCAATATAGGCCTCGCCAATGATCGACGTTTCGGCAAGGCGATGGGCGTCGAGCGCCGCCCCCGATAATGTGGCCGGATCGACGGTGCTTTGAGCGCCCAGCAGCAATTGCGCGCCGAAGCGGATCATCATGAACACGCCGAGCGAGTTGAACAGTTGCGCGAAGGTCAGGCGGCTATGCGCGGTTGCCGGATCGCCCAGCAGGATGATCAGCGGGTTGACCGCCACCTGCAACAGGGTGATCCCCGCGCCCAGCACGAACAGCGCCGCGAGGACCGAACCATAAAGGCCGGACCATGCTGCCGGCAGGAACAAGAGGCACGCCACCGCCATGATCGCAAAGCCAAGCACCAGCCCCCGCAGATAACCAAGCCGATTGAGCAGCATCCCCGCCGGGATGGAAAAAATGGCGTAGGAGGTGAGAAAGGCGAATTGCACCAGCATCGCCTGCGCATAGCTGAGCTGGAACAGGCCCTTCAGCTTGGGGATCAGCACATCATTGAGATTGCCGATCCCGCCGAACAGGAAGAATACGGCAATGATCAGCAATTGCAGGCCGATCAAGGCCCTGCCACTGACGGCGGGCCGGTTGCCGGTCGATGCCGACGGGGCGGTTGAAATGGTCATGATCTGGCCTTTGTTCTACCGGCTGGGATGCAGGCGCAGGGCCATGCCGCCGCCGGGAGCCATGCGGATCATCATCTGATCACCGCGCTTCACGCGGCGGGTTTCGATGACGATGTGGTGACGGGTGTCGGTCTTGAAATCAGCGTCGTCGCCGTCCCGATAAATCGTCGCGCGATAGGTCTTGGCTGGATCAAGAAAGTCGAAGGTGAGCGCGACGTTACGCTTATGGTCATCGGTGATGCCGCCGATATACCAGTCGGCGCTATGACGATCCTTACGGGCCAGCACGGCATATTCGCCGACCGCGCCGTCGATCAGCTTGCTGTCCTCCCAATCAACCGGCACCTGGCGGATGAAGTCGAGTTCGCGCGGATATTTTGCCAGTTGTTCGGGCACATCCGCCGCCATCTGGATCGGGCTGTAGAGCGCGACATAAAGCGCGAGCTGGCGCGCCAGCGTGGAGGGCAGCGGATCACCGTGCAGCCCTTGGAGCGAGAGAATGCCGGGCGTATAATCCATCGGCCCGGCAAGCATGCGGGTGAAGACCAAGGTCGGCTCATGGCTCGGCGGGTTCTGCCAATAGGTGGAGGCATTATATTCCATGCCGCGCGCGCCCTCGCGGGAGACCCAGTTGGGATAGGTGCGGCGCAGGCCGGTGTCCTTAATCGGTTCATGGGTGTTGATCGCGATATGGTAGCGGGCAGCGGCTTCCAGCACCAGAATATGATGGCGGCTCATGAACTGGCCATCATGCCATTCCATCCGCACCGCACCGGGCTGATCGCCGGGCGCGTAAAGCCCACCTGCATCTGCGACATAGCCGGTCTTGATCGCGCTCACGCCAAGCTTGCCATAAAGCGCCATTGCGGCGTCCAACTGGCTTTCATAGTGGGCGACATTACCCCCCGTTTCGTGATGGCCGATCAACTGGACGCCCTTTTGACGACCATAGTCGATCACGGCCTTCAGGTCGAAATCGGGATAGGCTTCGGTCAGGCTGACGTGCTTGCCAAAGCCCCACCACTGGCCGTCCCAGCCCTTGTTCCACCCTTCGATCAGCAGATGGTCGAAGCCATGGCGAGCGGCGAAGTCGATATAATGCCGGGCATTGGCGGTCGTCGCACCATGTTGTGGACCGGACGCCCAGGTCGATTTGCCGAGGAACATTTCCCACCAGATGCCGATATATTTGAACGGCTTGACCCAGCTCACATCCCCGAGTTTATTCGGTTCGTTGAGGTTGAGTTCCAGATCATTTTCGACCAGCCCGGCGGCATTGTCGGCAATCCGGATCGTGCGCCATGGCGACGCAAACGGCAGGGCGCGCGATACTTTTGGTCCCTGTGATGAGGGAGACAGCATGGCGCGGAACTTCTGCCCCTGTTCGCGCTTCAGCCACATCGAGGCATAATCGACCAGCGCCGCCTCGTGAACGGCAAGATGGGTGCCGTCATCAAGGCGCATTGTCATTGGCGTATGTGCGGTGGCGACGCCATCAATCGGGGTCTTGTTGTAGAGATATTCATAGCGGTTGGACTCCCCACCCGGTTGCCACCATGCGGTGCCGGGGCGGGCGATGTCGAACTCGGTCACTTCATCCGCGATATGGAGCGTGGCGAGGCCCGCTTGGCTTGGCACCTCATAGCGAAAACCGACGCCCTGATCGAACAGGCGGAAGCGGACGGACAGCAGTCGCCCAGTTGATTGCTGCCGGAAATTCGTCAGTAATTCGCGATAATGATCGCGGACATAATGGCGTTCGCCCCATGGCTGTTCCCAGCGGTCATCGCCTTCCGCCGTTTGTTGTCCCACCAGTTCAAAGTCGCGCACCAGCGCATAGCCATCGGTCAGCAGCAAGCCGAGCCGCGACGGCGCGATCAGCGGTTGGTCCTTGCGGCTGATGCTGTAATTAATCCGTCCGTCCGGATCGAAATCGATTGCAATTTTGGTCAGCCCATCGGGCGACGAGGCGGTCGCAACCGGTGCGGCATCGGCCGTCGTGGCCAGCAGCCCCCATGCCATCCAGGCGATCGTGGCAAGATGCTTCATCGAACTTTCCTCCTTTCCGCTGGGCTGGTTTCAGCCAGCCTCAGCCATGGGCGCCGAAATGATTGGCGATGGCGACGCTGATCCGCAGGCATTGTTTCCACGCGCGCTCGATCGGGTCGATGAAGTCGCGCTGGATCCCGGCATAGGCCTGGGTATCGCTGTCGGGATAATCGCTGGGTTCATTCACCCGGAAATCCCCGATCGACGGCGCCGAGACGGGGAAGGAGCGGCGCAACTGCGCGACGGCTTCCTCGATTCGCAGCGTGAAGATCATCTCCAGCACATCGTCGCGGCTGATGTCGTTGCTGCGCGAAAAGACCGGAATCTGGACCGCGCGCAGGAACATATGCTGCATCAAGGCAAGGCGCAGCGCATGAAGCACGCCGAGCGAGCGCCGCGTTTCCTCCCGCATTGGATCGGACGGGGTGATGTTCTTCAGCCGCGCGAACAGGCGGTGCAGCTTGAGGCTATCGACCCGCAGCCGCGAGGCGAGGCGGCGGAACTGGCCGGTGCGGTCGTCTTCATCCAACCGTTCGGCCAAGGCGAGGCAGGGCTTTTGGAGATGATCCTCGGTGCCGCGATAGGGGCGGCTCGCCCAGAAGGCAGAGTTGAACAATTCGCCATAGGCTGCGACTGTTTTGATACTGGCCAGCGCATTGGACGCACCGATCAGCCGCAGCATCTGCCGCCCGCGCACCGAATGGTCGAGCAGATTGGCGATGATCTCCTCTTCCTCACCCGCGGCCGTGCCGAAGCCCGCGATGATGTTCACCGGATAGCCCAGCTGTTGCAGGATCGCATTATGCGGGATGGCGCGGATCTGGCGCAGGCTCATCTCGCGGTCGGCGGATAGGTCCGATTGGCGGCGCGACTTGCGCGAGCCGGTCTCGTTGAGCAGGCCAAGACCAAAGGCCGTGATCGCCCGCGCATAGGTGCGCGAGACGAGATAGTCGCGCTGCACCCGGCGGATGCCGCGATAGAAATCAAGGCTGAGATCGGTGCGGTCGTAAAAGGGGTCGTCCATCGCCTCCACCGGGGCGATCTGGACCTCGGCGATGCGGGCAAGCGTCGCGAGCGCCAGCGCGGGGGTGCGGAAGAACAAAAAGCCGTCGCCGCCTTGAAAACTGACCTCGGCTTCGATGGGAATGTCATGCGCGGCGAACTGGCTGCGCGCCCAAAGGCTGAGCGGATAGGTCAGCCGGTCGGTCATCGACGCCGGATGCGCGCCTCGGCCCATCGACTCGCCATGGGTGTTGAAGATGAGCGCGCTCACATCCGTCAGGCCATGGGCGGCCATGATCTGGGCCAGTCGCCCCTGTAACCGCTCGATGGCGAGTGCCGCTGGCAATTGGCCGACAAATCGCCCGGCATCGGAAAAGCCGGTCTGGATCGAGATGCGCCCGCGTTGGCGGGCATAGGCCTGATAAGCTGGCTCGTGCAGCAAGGCCTCAAGGAAGCGCGCGCCATGTTCAAGTGCCGTTTCGGTCTCGAACAAGGGCGAGACATCGACGCGATGATCAACCCCGAACAGCTTGGCGAAATAGAGCGCGGCCAGCACCGTTTGCGGCTGTTCGCATTCCGCGATCAACATGCGGATCGGGGCATCGGCATCGATATGGTGGATGATCTGCGCCATGGCGAGAAACTGCCGCGTCGCGGTGGTGTTCTCGATGGCGAGGGCGGCGAAGTTGCTCCGCAGCGGCTTCACCTTGGCGAGCAGGGCGCGCAGCCGTTGCAGCGCGGTGCCGCTTGAGAGGTCGAGGACATTGTCCGGATCGATCCGGCGGCGAATGGCGTTCTGCAATTGCGAACTGTTCACCCGGAAGTGAATCCAGCCCATGCCCAGCCCGTCGGCCTGCATCGACGCCGCGAGTGTCAGCATCGCCACCGCCTGAGCGGTCTCGGCACGGGCGGCCTCGGCGCGCAGATCGGCGGTGATCGGGGTGAGCGACAGCAGCTTGGCCGGGTGATCGGCGATGAGCTGGTTGGCGACCTCAGACAAGCGGGCCGGGTCGCTGAGATCGGTCGCGAACAGGGCCGCCATGTCGCGGCTATGCGCCTCGGCAGCGGCGAGGGTCACGGCGATCTTGCCCAGCCCGATGTCGCGCGCGGCCGCGACATAGCCCGCGAGCCGTTCGGCCTTTTCCTGCAAGCGGAAGGCGATGCTCGTCGCCCAGCCGATATCGGTGCGGCCGTCCATGTCATAGCCGACCCAAGAGGCGAGCCGGAACAATTGTGGCGTGACCTGTTGCCAGTCCTTGGGCCAGCGCTTGGCCGCGACTTCCAATATGATCCGGTGCAACTGGTCGCGCGCCTTGGCCGCCGCGCGCATTGCCGCGATGGCCTGAAGATGTTCGTTGTCGAGCGTGATGGCGCCATGGCCACCGGGCAGCACGCAAATGGCCGGCGTCACCTCGCCACTGCTCGCGGCATTGGCGATGGCCTCGCTTTCGGTTTCGCTCAACAAAAAGGTTGGGTGGCCGGTGAACACCGTGTGGAGCAAGGGCCGTGACCAGCGTGCCGCATAAGCAGTGAGATCGCCCGCCGCCGCTGCCTTTTCGGCAAGCGCGCGAAAGGCGCGCGCATTGGTGGCGGGATCGACCGGGGCGAGCAGGCGATGCAGCCGATTGGCGCGGCTTTGCAACGCCTCACATTCCAGCCCCGCAATAATCTCATCGACGCCGCCCAGCGACTGACGCCCTTGTTCCAACTCGCGCGAGATGTCGAGGCTGAGCTGGAACACCGGGTTGAACAGCGGGTTTTGGGCGGTTTGGGCGTGCAGTTCGTTGAGACGGTCGCGAAACTGGTCGGTCATGTCCTATCCCTTGGCAAGTGCAGCGGCGGCTTGTGCCGCTGCGGTGATGCGCGCCTCATCGGGTGCGCCCTTTGCCACCAGCCAACTCCCCCCGACGCAGCGGACCTGATCGATCGCCAGCCAATCGCGCGCGGTATCTTGTGTGATGCCCCCGGTCGGGCAGAAATGTACATCCCCAAATGGCCCGCACAGCGCTTTCAGCGCCGGGATGCCGCCCGATGTCGCCGCCGGGAAGAATTTGAAGTGACGCAAGCCAAGGTCAAGCCCGCGCATGATGTCGCTGGCGTTCGCCGTGCCGGGCAGGAACGGGATGCCGCTTGCGACTGCCGCCTTGCCCAATGCGTCGGTCAGGCCGGGTGATACGATGAACTCCGATCCCGCATCAATACTGGCGCGCAAATCGGCCTCGTTCAACACCGTGCCCGCGCCGACAATCGCCCCTGTGACCGACTTCATCTCGCGGATCACATCGAGGGCGGCAGCGGTGCGCAATGTCACTTCCAGCACGCGCAAGCCCCCGGCGACCAACGCCTCGGCAATCGGCCGGGCATGGGCCGCATCGTCGATCACCAGCACGGGAATAACGGGCGCGGTGCGCATGATCTGTTCGATGCGGGTCAAGCGGAAAACTCCTTGGCAAAGGCCGCAGCAGCCCCGAACAGGCCGGGCTGGGCATGGGTGATGAGACGGACGGGAAGCGCGGCCATCATGGCTTCGAACCGCCCCTTGGCGCGGAACCGGTCGGCAAAGCCCGAGCGCAGCAGCACATCCTTGATGCGATAGCCAAGCCCGCCCGCGATGACGACGCTGCTACCACCCTGCACCAGCGCGATATCGCCGGCGACCGCGCCCAAGGACATGCAGAAGCGGTCGATGGCGGCGGTGGCGAGGCTGTCCGCCCCCTCCAGCCCGCGCGTCCATAAGCTGCGGTCGTCAAGCTGCTGGATCGCGCGGCCTTCAATGGCGGCCAGCGCCTCGTAAATCTCGATCAGCCCCGGACCGGACACAACGCGTTCGACTGACACCCGGCGATAACGCTGGCGCAACCGGGCCAGGATCGCGTCTTCGATGCTGTCCAAGGGCGCGAAATCGCCATGGCCGCCTTCGGTCGCCTGCACATGATAGCCAGTGGCAAGGTGCAGCAGTTGCGCGACCCCCAGCCCAGTGCCGGGGCCGACAATGCTGGTGACGCCGGTGCGCGGCAGCGGGCCTTCGGGGCCGCAGAGATGCACGAAATGCGCGTCATCGGCCTGTGCCACGGCATGGCCGACCGCAGCAAAATCATTGACGAGGACATGGCGGTCGAGGCCGAGCTTCTCATCGATCAGTCCCGGGCGGATGATCCATGGGTTGTTGGTGAGCTTCAACACCTCGCCCCGGATCGGACAGGCAATGGCAATGGCCGCCGCGCGCGGCAGCGGCTGGCCGATCTGCCGCCCGAATTCTTCCCATGCGGTTTGCAGGCTGGCATGTTCGGCGGTCTTGAGCGTCACCGCCTCGCCCAACGCTACGACGCGGCCATCGGCCACCTCGGCCAGTGCGAAGCGGGCATGCGTACCGCCGATATCGACCGCGACGACCTGCATCACAGCCCCGCCGCGCCGAGCATGGCGGAGGCACCGCGTTCGGCACCATCGGCACCCAGACGCATCATCGCGAACAATTCGCGCCCGGTGGCATCATGCGGGACCGGCGGCGCAGCCGGGGCGCGGGCGGCGAGCGTTGCGGCGGGGACCAGCAGTTCGAGCCTGCCATCATGGCCGCACAGCCGGATCACATCGCCGTCATGCACCTTGGCGAGCGGGCCACCGCCCAGCGCTTCCGGCGTACAGTGGATCGCGGCGGGCACCTTGCCCGATGCGCCCGACATGCGGCCATCGGTGACAAGCGCGACCTTGAACCCCTTGTCCTGCAACACGCCGAGCGGCGGCGTCAGCTTGTGCAATTCCGGCATGCCATTGGCGCGCGGCCCTTGGAAACGGACCACCACCACCACGTCGTGGTCCAGTTCGCCCGCCTTGAACGCGGCCTGCACCGCTTCTTGGCTATCAAACACGCGGGCTGGCGCTTCGATGGTCCAGCGTTCCTTGTCTACCGCACTGGTCTTGAAGGTGGCGCGGCCAAGATTGCCGGTGACGAGCCGCATCCCGCCATCGGGCTGGAACGGGTTGGCCGGGGTGCGGAGCATATTGTCATCAAGGCTCTGCGCCGGTGCGTCCTGCCAGATGAGCTGGTCATCAACCAGTTTGGGCTCGCGCCCATAATCGCCCAGATCGCTGCCCGCGACCGTCATGATGTCGCGATGCAACAGCCCGGCGTTGATCAATTCACGGATGACAAAGCCCATGCCGCCAGCGGCTTGAAAATGGTTCACATCGCCCGAGCCATTGGGATAGACCCGCGCGACTAGCGGCACGGCGGCGGAGAGTTCGTCGAGATCCTGCCAGTCGATCTGCACGCCCGCCGCGCGCGCGATGGCGGGGAGGTGGATCGCGTGGTTGGTTGATCCCCCCGTCGCCAACAGCCCGACACAGGCATTCACGATGGCCTTTTCATCCACACAATGGCCAAGCGGCCGCCAGTCATCGCCATGGCGGCCGATCTGGGCGAGGCGATGCACGGCGGCACGGGTCAGTTCGGTCCGCAACTTGGTGCCGGGATTGACGAAGGCTGCGCCCGGCATGTGCAGGCCCATGACCTCCATCATCATCTGGTTGGAATTGGCGGTGCCGTAAAAGGTGCAGGTGCCCGCGCCATGATAAGAGGCGGCTTCCGCTTCGAGCAACGCATCGCGCCCGACCTTGCCCTCGGCGTATAACTGGCGGACGCGCTGCTTTTCCTTATTGGCGAGGCCCGAGGGCATTGGCCCGGCGGGGATCAGGATTGTCGGCAGATGGCCGAAGCGCAGCGCGCCGATAAGCAGCCCCGGCACGATCTTGTCGCAAATGCCAAGCAGTGCCGCGCCGTCGAACATACCATGCGACAGGCCGATTACGGTGCCCATCGCGATATTGTCGCGGCTGAATAGCGACAATTCCATGCCGTCCTGCCCTTGGGTCACGCCATCACACATGGCGGGGACACCCCCCGCGACCTGTGCCGTTGCCCCGGCTTCGCGAGCATAGATCTTCATCGCCTCGGGATAGCGGGCATAGGGCTGATGCGCCGAGAGCATGTCATTGTATGCGGTGACGATGCCGATGTTCATCGCCTGACCATCGCGGATCGCGGGCTTGTCTTCGCCGCTTGCGGCAAAGCCATGGGCGAGGTTGGCGCAGCCGAGCATGCCCCGGTTGACGCCGCGTTCAGCCTGCATCGCGACAAGATCGAGATAGCGGCGCCGCGTGTCTTTGCTCCGCTCGATGATGCGGTCGGTGACGCGGGCGAGGGCAGGGTGAAGGGTCATCACGGGCACCAATGGATCACAAGGGGTTGATGACAATCGGCCAGCACACGGCCGATCGGCAAGGCGGATTGCGCGCCTTCAAGCAGCGCGCGTTCGAGGATCGCGCGCTTGTCCGCGCCCGCAATCACGACGCGCAACTGGCGCGCCGCGCAGATCGCCGGGCGGGTCAGGGTGATACGGGCGACCGGAGCTTCGGGCGGCAGCGGGTCGGGCAGCACGCCCACGGCCCGCACGCCGTCCGGTGGGGAGAGCGCGGCGTCCAAGTCCGGGCCGGGGAAGATCGATGCGGTATGGCCATCCAGCCCCATGCCGAGCCAGACCAGATCGGGCGGCCAGTCGAGCATCGCCAGCGCTTCATTCGCCATCTCGCCCGCCCGATGATATTCATCTTCGGGCGCGGCAAGCGGCAGCACCATGGCGGCAGTTGGTGCGAATGCGGCCTTCAGCATCGCCGCATTGGACAGCGGGCTATCTTCCGCCACCAGCCGATCATCACCGGGGATGATCATCACCTCCGACCAGTCGAGCGGGAGATGGGCGAGTTTCTCCACCACCGCGACCGGGGTCTTGCCGCCGGGCAATGCGAGTAGCGCGCTTTCGCGGCGCAGCAGCGCGTCGCTGATGATCGCGCCCATATCCATGCACACTGCATCGGCCATGGCCTCGGCATCGGGGTGGAGACGCCATTCAATCATGCCATGTCACCCCATGGCGTTCGGCCAGCGCGACCGCAGCAGACGGGCCCCAGCTACCGGCGGTATAGGGCTTGGGGGTGAGGCCCTGTTCGGTCCAGCCCGCCCGGATCGCATCGATCCATTCCCATTGCGCCTCGACCTCGTCGCGGCGGACGAACAGCGTCTGGTCGCCTTCGATCAGATCGAGCAGCAATCGCTCATAGGCGATGCGTTTCTTCGCCCCGGCAAAGGCGTTGGGCATGGTGATGTTGAGCGGCACTTCGCGCAACCGGATGCCGCCGCGATCCAGCCCCGGCACCTTGGCCATCACCGTCAGGCCGATATTCTCATCCGGCTGGATGCCGATGATCAGCCGGTTGGGTGAGGTCTTGGCGCCCTCGGCGGCGAAGATCGAATGCGGCACCGGGCGGAACTGGATGATGATCTCGGTCGTGCGTTCGGGCAGGCGCTTGCCGGTGCGCAGGAAGAAGGGCACGCCCTTCCAGCGCCAGTTATCGACATGCGCCTTGATCGCGACAAAGGTCTCGGTGTCGGATGCATGGCCCAGTTCCTGATCATAGCCCGGCACTGCCGCGCCATCGATCGCGCCGGCCCGATATTGGCCGGTCACGCTGTCGCCCGCTTCCAGCTTGCGAAGTGAGCGCAGCACCTTGACCTTCTCATCACGCACATCGGTCGCATCGAAATGGGCGGGCGGTTCCATCGCCACCAAGGCGAGGAGCTGGAGCATGTGGTTTTGCACCATGTCCCGGATCGCGCCGGCCTGATCATAGAAACCGACCCGGCCTTCCAGCCCGACCGTCTCGGCGACGGTGATCTGGATATGGTCGATATGGCTGCTGTTCCACAAAGGTTCGAACAGGATATTGGCGAAGCGCAAGGCGAGCAGATTCTGGACCGTCTCCTTGCCGAGATAATGGTCGATGCGGAAGGTGCGGTGTTCGGGGAAGACGCGGGCCACGGCATCGTTGATCAAGCGGCTCGACCCCAGATCGATGCCGAGCGGCTTTTCCAGCCCGATCCGCACCTTGTCACCGGCCAGCCCGGCCTGCGCCAACCCCTCGATCGTCGGCTCGAACAAGGATGGTGCGGTCGAGAGGAAGATCGCCAACCCGTCAAGGATCGGCCCGACCTTATCGGCCAGCACGCCAAAGCCGGAAGGGTCGGATGCATCCAGCGTCTGATAACACAACCGATCAAGAAAGCCCGGCACGGCGGCCTTGCGGTCTTCCGGTAAAAACCGGTCCAACGCCGCCGCCGCGAACGCGCGATAGCCCGCATCGTCGAGTTCCGACCGCGCCGTGCCGATGATCACCAACTCCTGATGCACCAGCCCATCCGCATGCAGCGCGCACAGCGACGGCAACAGCATCCGTTGCGCCAGATCGCCCGTCGCCCCAAACAGCAGCAGCTTGTCAGCGATGAACTGCATGGCGTTTCATATCCTCTTGCATGGCGGGCGCCTGACAATGGCGCGCGATGAAATCCTTGTGCGTCGGCAGACCTTGAGCGGCATGGGCCAAGGCGCGCTGAAGCTTGGCGAGCCATTCGCTGCCATTGACTTGGCGCAGGTCCATCAATGGATCGGTCGCTTCCGGTATATTGCCTTGGCCGATATGCACCGCGAGCCAGCTTGGTGCGCCGAACAGGTCCATGTCCCGCGCCAGCAGGCGACCGTTGCGCCGGAAATGGTCGATTTTCCATTGCAGCGTGTCAGGAATATCCATCGCCGCGACAGCACGCCACAGCGGACTGTCATCACGGGTGGTCAGCTTATAGTGCAGGATGATGAAGTCGCGGATGCGTTCATATTCGTTGATCGCGATACGGTTATATTCATCGGTGACGAGCGGATCGAAGTCGCGCGTCGGGAAAAGCGCCAGCAGCTTGGCGATGCCGGCCTGAATGAGATGGATGCTGGTTGATTCCAGCGGTTCCATGAAGCCGCTGGAAAGACCAATGGCGACGACATTCTTGTTCCAGAACAGCTTGCGCCGCCCGGTGGTGAAACGCAGCGGGCGCGGGTCGCCCAGTGCCGCGCCGTCGAGATTGGCGAGCAGGGTGGACGCCGCCTCATCATCGCTGATGAACGCGCTGCAATAGACATAGCCGTTGCCGGTGCGGTGCTGGAGCGGGATTCGCCATTGCCAGCCTGCCTCTCGCGCTGTCGAGCGGGTGTAGGGGGTGAAATCCGGGGTGGATGCGCATGGCACCGCCATCGCCCGGTCGCAGGGCAGCCAATGGGTCCAATCTTCATAGCCGGTCTGGAGCGCCTGTTCGATCAACAGGCCGCGAAAGCCGGAGCAGTCGATGAACAGATCCGCCGCGACGTCGCGCCCGTCCTCCATCGTCACATGATCGATGAAACCGTCCGCAGGCCGTAGGGTCGAGCCGGAAATCTTGCCTTCGAGCCGGACCACGCCGCGCGCCTCGGCATAGCTGCGCAAATAACGGGCATAGAGGCCCGCATCGAAATGATAGGCATAATCATAGGTGGACAGCACGTTGCGCTGATCCGCGACCGGCGGGGCGAAGCGCCCGCGCGATGCGGCCGCCCATGCCATGCACAGATCGTCGAGATTGATATGCTCGCCCATTTGCCGCGCCTTCAGCCAGTGCTGATGGACGGGTAGCATGTCGAAATTCCGGCCATAGCCGCCGAACGGGTGGAAATAGCGATGGTTGCGCTTGCCCCAATCGACAAATTGGATGCCCAGCTTGAACGAGCCTTGGGTGGAGCGGACGAAATCCTGTTCGCTGATGCCGAGCGTATCATTGAACATGCGGATCGGCGGGATCGTCGCTTCGCCGACGCCGACAGTGCCGATGTCCTCGGATTCAATCAGGGTAATGCGGCAATCGCGTTGCAGCGCGTTGCTGAGCGCGGCTGCGGTCATCCAGCCAGCCGTGCCGCCGCCGACAATGGTGATGGAACGAATGGCGCGATCGATGGTCATCGAGCTGTCCCCTAGGTTGCGGCTGGATCGTCATAGTGACCCAAAAACCGCGAAATGCACGCAAAAAAATGGGGAGGCAGGCGGGCAGGCGAACCACCAGCCTGACCTCCCCAGTTTCCGAACGGACCGGTCATTCCCACAAGAGGACATTCCGGCTGCGACCCATTCAGGAGAGGAAGCAGTTTAGAAGTTGAGCTTGACCGAAGCCGTCGCCGTCCGACCCAGCACAGCGCTGTTCTGGATCACGCCGGTGGTGTCGGTCAGTTCCAAAATGTCGGCCGAGCCACGATAGCCAAGCGTATTGAAGATGTTGCTGACGTTCACACCGAGTTCGAGATTTTCCATCGGGCGCACCTTCACAAAGCCATTCACATAGGTCTGGCCCGGGATGATGTACCGCTGGCCGGTCTCGGCATCGAAGTTGCGCGCCAGCGAGTTGGTCTGGCCGCTGACGCTGAAGCCCAAGGAGAACAGCTTGGTGTCATAGGTCGGCATGATCGCATAGGTCAGGCGCGGCAGCTTTTCAGCGCGTTCAAAGTTGGTGGCACCTGTCGGCTTCTTCTTCGAGTTCGAATAGGTGGCATTGGTCACGAGCGAGAAGTTGCCCCAACGCAGCGTGCCGAACCATTCGAGACCGTAAGACTTGTACTTGTTGCTGACGATATAACCGCCGCTCTGGTCAAGTTCGAAGGTGTTCTGCGCGAAACGGGCGCGGAACAGCGTGGCCTCGACGGTGTAGCGGGCACCGCCCACCTCACCACGACGCTTCAGGCCGACTTCCTGCTGCTTCACGAAGTCGACGGAACGGACGCGCCCGGCTTCGGTCAGCGAGCCGTCAGCATTGAAGCTGCCGCTCAGGATCTGGCGGTCGCTGTTGAACCGGCCACCCTTGGAGGCGCGGATGAACACGCTGGTGTCGCCGTTGATGGCGTAAAGTGCGCCCAACGACCAGGAGGTGTAGCTGCGGGTATAATCAAGCACTTCCTTGGTGCCGCCCGGCACCAGCGACGGGAGGCTGACGCCATCGACGAGCACATCCGGACCGGTGATGCCACCCAGCGCCCAACCCGATGCCTTGACCCGATCGAAGCGGACGCTGCCGTCGAGGTCGAGCCCGCCGCCGCTGTAGTTGGCGGAAAGATAAGGCGCGTCGTTGGTGTAGTTGAGGCTATAGTCACGTGCGCAGCACGAACCCCAATTGTCGTTGAAACCGGCCTGACCGGCTGCGGTCAACTGATTGCCCGAAGCGTCGAACAGGTCGAGCATCGCCGGGTTGTTGCCGCTCAGTTCCGACAGGGTGCGGTTGACGTGCCAATCCTGGGCGATGTTCTGGTTCATGTGGAACCAGCCCGCTTTGACCGTAACATTGGCCGAACCCATGTCGAACTTGCCCGACAGGGCCAGATCGTTGGTGAAGCTGCCCATGTCGCGCATGTGGGTGCTGATGTTCGGGTTGTTGTTGACGAACTGGCCGGTGAAGACCTCGCCCGCATTCGGCCCATTGGCATAGCGGATTTCATCGACGATGCCGCCGTTCACGGTGGAGCCGAGGAGGCTGTCAGCGGTGGCGACGTTCAGGAACTGGGTCCGGAAATTGCCGCTCATGTCGGTCCAGCGGACATTGTTGTCGAGCTGAATGGCATCGTTCATTTCATAATGTAGCTGGCCGCCAAAGCTGGTCGCCTTGGTGTGGATGCCGTCCATGTCGACCGTTTCAAGCTGACCATCGCGGTTCAGGATCTGATAGGAACGGTTGTAGATCGACTGGTTGGAGTCCTTGCGGGCGTCGAAATTCGGCATGGTGCTGAAATCAGTCACCTTGCGGCCATCAAGCGTCACATAAGACGGCATCGCCGTGTAGGTCGGCTCACGCGAGTCCAAGCGCTTGAAGTTGAAGCGGATGAAGCCACGACCATCGGCGAAATCCTGGGTGATATTCGCCTTGATCTGGTAGCTCTTGCTGGCATTGTACGAGATGTGGGTCGGGCCGGAGCCGTCCTTGAAATAACCGCCGACATGGAAGCGCAGCGCGTCGTTGATGCGCCCGCCATAACGGAAGTCGACCTTGTTCTCGTCATAGTTGATGGCCTTGGAGAAGGAGATCGAACCGCCTTCCTTCTCGCCGGTGTTGCTGATGTAGTTGATGACCGCGCCCGGTGCCTGCGAGGCAAAGGTCGACGAGCCACCGCCGCGCACGGCTTCGACGCGCGACACGGTGGTGTCGTAACGGGTCCAATAGTCGTTGTTGCCGAAGTTCATGTCGCCGAACAACACGGTCGGCAGGCCATCTTCCTGCAGTTGGACGAAGGGCGAACCACCGGTGGCGACGGGCAGGCCGCGCACCGCGATGTTCGCGTTACCGCCCGGACCGGCAGTGTCTTCAGCCTGAATACCCGGAATGAGGCGGAAAACTTCCGCTTCCGAGCGCGGCGTGAAATCGGCGATCTGCTGCGCCGAGACGCTGGTAACCGAGACCGAGCTTTGGAGCTTGGTCTTGTCGCCGACGGCGGCGGTGACGACGATCGTGTCCATCGCGTCTTCATTCGCGGCGGTTTCGGCGGTGTTGGCGCCCTGCGCCATCGCAGGGGCTGCTGCGCAAAGCAACGCCAGACCAAGTGCTGCCTGAGACGCGCCCAGTGCGTAATTGAACTTCTTCATCATGCCCTCCCGGAATTCTCTCTCCACGCTGATCTGATCAGCTGATGGACCTAAAAGCAAAAACGGAAAACGTTTGCAAGAATTTTTTGCAAACGATTGCTGCAATCGATGCAAGAGGATGTTAGGACTGTGTCGTTACGGCCACATTCGGCCTTGCCACATCTAGGGAAAAGCGTGCAAAAGTCCATTTGTACGACAGGAGCAAGAGACAGCAGTGACCCCGCCGAAGCGCATTCGTAATATCAAGGAACTTGCCGAGCTGGCCGGTGTCTCGCCGGGCACTGTCTCGCGTGCGCTGAGCGACTCGGGGTTGATCAGCCTCAAGACCCGTGAGCGGATCAAGGCGATGGCAGCGGCGCATGATTTCCGCCCTAATATCATGGCGCGCAATTTGCGCATCCAGAAGACGGGGGCGATTGGCGTGCTGATCCCGCTTGGTCATGAGACCGGGCAGCATATCTCCGATCCGTTCTTCATTACCTTGCTTGGCCTGTTGGCGGACGCGCTGACCGAGCGCGGCTATGATCTGATGCTGTCGCGCGTGATCCCCAGCGATAATGACTGGCTTGATCGCGTGGTGGATTCCGGGCGGGTCGATGGGCTGATCGTCATTGGCCAGTCAGACCAGTCGGCGGTGCTTGACCGGGTGGCGGCGCGTTATCGCCCGTTGGTGGCATGGGGCGGCTATTCGCCGGACCATGTCCATTGTTCGGTCGGTTCGGATAATTTCAAGGGCGGCCAGCTTGCGGCAGGCCATTTGATCGCGCGCGGATGTGAGCGCATCGCCTTTTTCGGCGACCCGACCGGGCTGGAAATCGGCCAGCGTCTGGCCGGCTGTCGCGCCGCGATGGAACAGGCCGGGCTGGGCGAGGGGCTAACGGTGTTTCCGGCGCATCTCGTTGCCGATGCGGCGGAAAGCGACATTGCCGCCTTTCTTGGCACCGGCCAGCATCGCCCGCAGGGGATTGTCGCGGCATCCGATGTGGTGGCGATGAGCGCGCTGCGGGCCTTGTCCGAACTGGGCATTGCAGTGCCCGACGACATCAAGGTGATCGGCTATGATGATCTGCCGCTCGCCGAACATACCGTGCCGCGCCTGACAACGGTGCGACAGGATTTGACCCGTGGCGCCGATGCGCTGGTGGATCTCTTGTTCCGCCGGATTGCAGGCGAGGAGACGGACTCGGTGGTGATGGAACCGGAACTTGTCGTGCGGCTTTCGACCTGAACGGTCGTCAGGCGATGAGGTCTTGCGCCAACGCCAGCGCGCCGAGTAGGCCGGCACGATCGCCCAGACCGGGCAGAACGACGATTTCTGCGGGCTTGGTGACGAAATAGCCATTGCCCAGCTCGGCTGCCGTCGCGCGCACGCGGTCGAGCATGGCGGGCGTGCCCATCACGCCGCCGCCAAAGATGATTCGGCCCGGTTCAAAGATTGCCTGCAAGGTGCAGACCGCCTGGGCGAGATACCAAGCGATGATCTCTTGCGCCGGATGGTCGGCGGCTAGCTGCGACAGGGACTGGCCCCAGCGGGCGATGATCGCCGGGCCGCTGGCCAGCCCTTCAAGGCAATCGGTGTGATAGCTGCACGTGCCCGCGAAATTGGTATCGAGCGGATGGCGGGCGACGCGGACATGGCCCATTTCCGGGTGGCTGACGCCATGCAGCAGCTTGCCATCCACCACACAACCGCCGCCAATGCCGGTGCCGATGGTGAGATAAATAGCGACGCGCTGGCCCTTGGCCGCGCCCCAGCGATGTTCAGCCAGGGCCGCGCCGTTGACATCAGTGTCGATTGCGACCGGGCAATCGAATTGGGCCTTGAGCGGGCCGACGAGATCCGCACCGCTCCACCCTGCTTTGGGGGTGCTGGTGATATGGCCCCAATCCGCTGCGGCCGGATCGAGTTGAAGCGGGCCGAAGCTGGCGATGCCGATGGCCGTCAACGGGCCATGTAAAAAGGACTGTTCCTTGAACCACGCGACCATTGCCCCCAAGGTTGCCGCCGGGCTGGTGGTTGGGATGCGGGCGGTGGCGATGACCTCGTCCTTCTCGGTGGCAATGCCGAGGACGAACTTGGTGCCGCCAGCTTCGACGAGGCCGAACAGGGGCTGGGTCATGTTAGCGCGCCTTGATATGGGCGGCCTTGCCGTCCAGTTCGAGGGTGAAGACCGGCGCAGGCGTACCGCCGAAATGCTGGCGGCGGAACGCGGGATCATCGGCGACTGGCTGGCCCTTCAAGCCCCAAAGGTCGGTAAAGCCCCAGCATTGCAGCTGTGCATCCACCCACCAGCTATAGCATTGGAACGGTTCGGCGTCCGGACAGGCCGCGACAAGGCCGGTGCCGTTGAGCGGTTCATAGGGGCCAAGCACAGATGAGGCGACCATGCCATAAAGGCCGGTCGGTCCGGCAGGCCCATGGGCGGCGAACACCTTGCGCTGGGTCGACCAGAATAGATAATATAGCCCATCGCGCTGGATCAGCAGCGGGCGTTCCAATTCGTTGTTCACGCCATCTGCGGACACCAGCGGCGGCAAGATGGCCCAGCGGTCATGGCCGGGGCCTTTGGCGCGCGCGATGCCGATCACGCCGTTCCAGTCGCTGCTCGCGTGTTTCAGCGAGCCTGTGAAGGCGATGTAATCCTGCCCGTCGTGCGGATCGCGGAAATGGGCGGGATCGCGGAAGCCCTTGATGAAGCCGGGAATGCCCTCGGTGCCGCCGACGCGCATATAATGAACGTCGTCGGCGATGATGATTTCAACCGGCGTGTCCCAATGTTCAACGCAGGCCAGACCATTGGCGATGTGCAGCGTGCCATTGGTCTTGAACAGGCGCTGTTCAAAGCTGCGCTGTGCCTCGCCGCGACGGCCCGAGGCGGTGAAGAATAAGGAGAGCTTGCCGGTCGCGGGATCATAGAGCGTCGACCCCGCCCATTCGCGGCTGCCCGGCGCATGGCCATCCGGCATCAATGGGCCGCAATTTCGCCACTCATCGCCCTTTTGCATCACCAGCAGGATGCGGGCGATATCATGACGCGCATCGGGATCGGGGAGCAGGGGGGCGGAGAGAATATTCCACAGCGTCCAGCCATCGAAATCGGCGGTGCTGCCGTCCACGAGCTGCACCGGCCACAGATCCCACAGGTCCACGCCCGGCAGGACCGGGATCACATCGGCCGCAGTGATGACCGGAATTTCATGTGCCGCATCGGTGGCAATGGCTGCGACATGGGCGGCCGTCCAAGCAGATGGGGCAGGGCTGTCAGGCATCATTCTTTCCCAGTGACATATCATGCAATCGGTTTCTGAAAGGCGGTTTAACCGCGCCGAGCATTATTTGCAACAATCGATTGCAATCAAATAAAGAGACGAAATTCCGTTAGATGATGGAGGCGCCGCCGCATGGTGTTTCGACCATGATCAAGGGTGGTTCGCCCTGTGGTGTGCGATAGGTGGCGGCGACCGCATGGCGCACATCGGCGATGCGGTCGCGGGCCATGACTGCAACCACCGCGCCGCCGAAACCGCCGCCCGTCATCCGTGCTCCGCCATGGCTACCAATGGTGGATTGTAACAGGGCGACCAGCCCGTCAATCGCCGGGGTGGTGATCGCGAAATCGTCTCGCATGGACGCATGGGACGCCGCCATCAATGTGCCAAGCCGGGGCAGGTCGCCATTTGCCAGCGCATCGGCAGCGGCCAAGGTGCGGGCATTCTCGCTCACCACATGGCGGGCACGGCGGGCCGTGACGGGATCAAGGCCTGCCAGCCCGGCTTCCAGCGTGGCGATCTCAAGGTCGCGCAGGGCGGCCACGCCGAAATGGGCGGCGGCCTGTTCGCATTGGGCGCGACGGCTATTATAGGCGCCATCGACCAGTTCTCGGCTGATGCCGGAATGGACGATCATCACCGCCAGCTCATCCGCCAGCGGGATTGGCTTGGTGGCAAGGCTGCGGCAGTCGATCAGCAGGGCAGCGCCCGCTGCCGCCCGCGCGCTCACCAACTGGTCCATGATGCCGCATTGGCAACCGGCGAAGCGATGTTCCGCGAGTTGACCGATGCGGGCGAGTTGGGTGCGGTCGATATCTGGCCTGCCCGCCACCGCCGCCAAGGCGAGACCGACGGCATTTTCCAGCGCAGCGGACGAGGAGAGGCCCGCGCCCTGCGGCATGTCGCCCAGAATCGCGATATCGGCCCCGATCAGGTCAAGCCCTTGTTCCTGCAACAGGGCGGCGACCCCGCGCACATAATTGCTCCAGCCATGGGCCGGGTCGGGCGTGATTGGTGCATCGAGCCGGAAATCGGCGCGCGCGCCATCAAGATCGCCCGCGACAAGCCGGATGACCGCATCGCCACGCGGGCGGATCGCGACCATGGTCTGGCGCGAAATCGCCATGGGGAGGACGAAGCCGTCATTATAATCGGTATGCTCGCCAATCAGATTGACCCGCCCCGGCGCACGGGTGACGAGGCTCGGCAGGGCGTCGAATTGGGCGCAAAACAGGGTGAGGAGCCGGTCGTGCAGCGCCATCTCAGCGGCGCTCCCGGAAATGCACATCGCTCACCGCGCGCAGCCGGGCGGCGGCCTGTTCCGGGGTCAGGTCGCGCTGCGCCTCGGCCATCATTTCATAGCCGACCATGAACTTGCGCACGGCCGCAGAGCGCAGCAGCGGCGGGTAGAAATGGGCGTGCAACTGCCAGTGGCCGATTTCGTCCTGCCCAAAGGGGGCGCCATGCCAGCCCATTGAATAGGGAAAGGAACATTGAAACAAATTGTCATAGCGCGCCGTTAACTGCTTGAGCGCGCAGGCAAGATCATCGCGATGGGCGGTGGTCAAGTCGGGCAGGCGCTGGATCGGGAAGCGCGGCAGCAGCAGCGTCTCGAACGGCCAGGCCGCCCAATAGGGCACGATGGCGAGCCAGTGCGCTGTTTCGACCACCACGCGTTCACCTCCGGCCTCACGCTCCGCCAGCATGGCGAGCAGCGGCGCGTCATGGGCGGCGCGCCAGTCACGCTGGGTCTGATCCTCGGTCGCCAGTGTTGAGGGGACATGGCTGGTGGCCCAGATCTGGCCATGCGGATGGGGGTTGGAACAGCCCATCATCGCGCCCTTATTCTCGAATATCTGCACATTCGCATAGGTCTGGCCCAGCTCAGCCGATTGGCTGCACCAGCAGTCGATCACGCCGCGAATGGCGGGGAGAGGAAGTTCCGGCAGCGTTTGGGCATGATCAGGGGAAAAGCAGATGACCCGGCTCAACCCGCGTGCGCCTGCCGCACGGAACAGCTCATCCGATATGTCGGGCGCGGGCGTATCGTGCTGGAGCGCCGCGAAGTCATTGGTGAAGACGAAGGTGCCCGCATAATCGGGGTTGGTATCGCCCGTCACCCGCGCATTGCCGGGGCAGAGATAACAATCCGGGTCATAGCCGGGCCGCTCACCAAGATCGGGCGCATCCTCCTGCCCCTGCCATGGCCGCTTGGCCCGGTGGGGCGAGACGAGGATCCATTCGCCATTCAACGGATTGAAGCGGCGATGGGGATGCTCGGTCGGGTCAAAGCTCATCGCGCGCTGACCTTAAACAGCGCGACCTGTTCGGCCTTCATTGGCGGCATCGGCAGGCCGACGGCGCGGAGCCAGTCGCCCGCCAGTTCCAGCCCGTCCGCTGTCCGCATCGCATCAAGCGCGGGGGCGGTCGGGAAGCCATGGACGGTCGGATCGGGCCGGTCGATGCGGGTGATGGCATAATGGCGGTCGGGATCGAGCATGTCGAGCCGGATAGCGGGCAGATGGCGTTGGCTTGACGGGTCGAGACGGTAGACGAGCAGCAGCAACTCCTCGGCCGAGCCATGGGCCTGCCAGACCAGATGATCATCCGCCGCGCCGAGCCAGAGCTGGCCATAGTGGAGTTGATCGCGCAGTTGCTTGTAAAGCCCGATCCAATGGGCAAGCGTCGCGCGGTCCTCGCCGGTCACCTGCCGGGCATCGAGTTCGACGCCGAGATGGCCGCTCAGCGCCACGCCCGCGCGGAAGGTCATCGACTGGCTGCGCCCGGTGCTATGAGCGGGCGAGGTACCGACATGCGACCCCATGATTTCGGGCGGCATGAACTGGAGAAAGCCGCGTTGGATCGCAACGCGCGACACGGCATCGATGCAGTCGCTAGTCCAGAAGCGATGGGTATGGCGGATGATCCCGGCGTCGATCCGCCCGCCGCCACCGGCACAGGCTTCGATCTCGACATGCGGGAAGGCGGCGCGCAGCCGGGCGAGCAGGGCATAAGTCGCCTCCACCTGCGTGCGATAGCGCGGGGTCGCGCCCGCCGTGGTCAGGTCGCGGTTATGGTCCCATTTGAGATAGGCAATCGGCAGGCTGTCGAGCAGCGCCGCGATGTGATCGAACAGATAGTCGCTCACCCCCGGTTGGCTCATGTCGAGCACCAGTTGGTTGCGTGCGGTGAGCAGCGGGCGGCCCGCAATCTGCAACGCCCATTCGGGATGGGCGCGATAGAGCGCGCTATCGGGGTTGATCATTTCCGGCTCGACCCATAGGCCGAACTCCATGCCGAGCGCGGTCACATGATCCGCGAGCGGGGCGAGGCCATCGGGATATTTGCCCGCATCGGGCCACCAGTCGCCCAGCGATGATGTATCGTCATGGCGGCCATGGAACCAGCCATCATCAAGCACATAACGCTCGATCCCGATTTCAGATGCGGCATCAGATAATTGCTTTAATGCATTGATATCATGATCAAAGTAAAATCCCTCCCATGTATTGAGATGGACTGGGCGTGGCTTCATCCGTCCCTCGGGCCAGTCCATCGCCGCGCGGATCGCGGCGTGGAAATTCTGGGCGACGCCGTTGGTGCCGTGGCGCGAGCAGGTGGCAAGCATATCGGGGCTGTGCCGGCTTTCGCCGGGGGCAAGCAGCATTTCGCCGGGGGCGAGCCATTCGCCCATCTGCCACTGATATTGCCCATCATCGAGCCATTCGATGCATTGGGCGTGATTGCCCGACCACGCAAGCTGCGCGCCATAGGCGGCGCCGTCCGCCAGCACCACCGCGCCGGGAAAACAATCGTGCGAGGTCAGGCCACGCCGGTTTTCGCGCCGCCATAGGCTGCGCGAAAGCGGTTCAATAATCGGCACAAACTCATTGTTATGACGCCCTGAAAAGGATTGGACCTGATGGGCATGGGGCGGCAGCGGCACGGTGCCTGCTGCGAGCCATTGCACATCGAGCGGCGCATCGCCTTGGTTGGTCAATCGGGTCGATAATGTCAGCACATCGCTTGCCGGGTCCAGCGCCAGATCAAGCGTGACCGCGATCTTGGCAATGGCATCGCTCAGGGTGAAGCGGACGGCCCGGCCCGGTGTGATCCAATCCGTCGTGCAGCGGGTCGCGGCCTGCGCATAATCCCGCCCGCCCCGATGGGCGAGGAGTGCGCTTTGCCCGAACCAGCCGACCCCAAAGGTCGGGAAGAGCGAGAGCGGCTGATCATGATCAAGCGAGAAGGACGGCAGCGGCCGGGTGTCGCGCAGCAGCGGGCCGGGGGTGACGCCATCCGCTAGCCTTGGTCCCCAATAACGCCAGATCGGGGCCTCGTCGGCAGGGGTTTCAATGATGGCGGTGATATCGCGGCCATGCAGGATGATATAGTTGGTCGCGGTCGCCATGGTTCAGCCCTTATGGGTGCGGATGCGAAGCACGGCCAAGGCGGCGCAGATCATCAACAGGCCCGCCAGGGTGATGACATGGCGCGCATCGCCGCCCAGCAGCGAGTGGTAATAAAAGGGCAGCGTTGCCGCGATCAGGATCATCGGGATCACGATGAACATGTTGAAAATGCCCATATAGACCCCGGTGCGTTCCGCCGGGATGGCATCGGCCAAGATCACATAGGGATTGCCCATGATGCTGGCCCAGCCGAGGCCAACCCCGATGGCGGGCAGGAACAGCAGGTGCTTGTCGGCAATATGGGGCAGGGCGAGCATGCCGAGCCCGGCTAGCGTCAGGCAAATGGCGTGCACCTTGGCCGGGCCATGGCGACGGGTCAGCGGGGCCATGGCAAAGGCGGCGACGAAGGCGATGGCGTTGTAGAAGGCGGCCATCTGGCCATTGGTCAGCACGGCGTCGCGGAAGCCGGTCGATGTTGCATCGGCGGTGCCATAGACCGAGCGGCTGATCGAATAGACGATATAGCCCCAATAGCTCGCCATCGCGTACCATTGGAACAGGCTCATCAACGCCATCTGCCGCATCTCGCGCGGCATGTCGCGGATCGCATCCCATATTTCTTCCAATGTGGATGAAAGAGTCTTGGGCATCGCATTGATTTTTGTGCGTTCTTCGGTTGACAGCGGCAGTTCGGGCACGCGCCAAATCGACCACAGGATCGTCGAGACCGAGAGCAGCGCGCCAATCATGAATGCGGCGCGGGTGATATAGGGGATGTTGTGGCTATCCACCGCATCCTTATCCATGCCGAGCCAATAGACGAGGATCGAGGGCGTCACAAAGGCAAGTGTCTGGGCCAGACCGGTGAACGCGCTTTGGCTGAGAAAGCCGATCTCGTGCTGGTCCTCGTTCAGCCGGTCCTTCACATAGGCGCGATAGGGTTCCATCGTGATGTTGTTGCCCGCATCGAGCAGCCATAATAGCGACACCGCCATCAGCAGGCTGTGCGACAGCGGCATCAGCAACAGGCCGATGCTGCACATCAGCGCGCCCAGGATGAAATAGGGGGTGCGCCGCCCCCAGCGCGAGGCGGTGCGGTCGCTCATCGCGCCGATGATCGGTTGGATCAACAGGCCGGTGACCGGCCCCGCCAGTTGCAGCAACGGCAGGCTCGCCTCGTCCGCGCCGAGATAGGAATAGATCGGGCCCATATTGCCCTGCTGCAAGCCGAAGCTGAATTGCAGGCCGAGAAAGCCGAGATTCATCTGCAAGATGCGGGCGAGCGGCAAATGGGGTTTGGCACCCGAGATGCGGAACGCAGTAGCCATGAACCTCTCCGGATTGTCGGCCCGTCAGGCGGGCTATCTTTGCTGGGTGCTAGCATATAGCAATTTGGGGGCTTTTCAACAATCGATTGCAATGATGGGTCAGGAGAGAATGAAGGGGGTAGTTGACGGATTTACCGGTTGAATTTCAGTGTAATATACCCGTTATTTCGTCTGTTCGGGCATGAACGAGGGACGCGCGGCGGGGCCGGAATGCCGGTCCCCTTCAGCTTGAGCTTGCCAGCCGGGCCGGACGTGGGCCGCCGGTCGCCCAATCAAGCAGTTCGACGAGATGCACCACCGGCACCTCCGCCCGCGCGCCGATCTGCATCGCGCAGCCGATGTTGCCGGTGGCGATAACGTCGGGCTGGAGCCGGGCGAGGTTCGCCGCCTTGCGGTCGCCGAGCTGGCTGGCAAGCTCGGGTTGCAGGATGTTGTAAGTTCCCGCCGAGCCGCAGCAGAGGTGCGATTCCGCCGGGACTTTCACCTGAAAGCCGGCGCGCGCAAGCAACTGGCGCGGGGCGTCCGTCACCTTCTGCCCATGCTGGAGTGAACAGGCCGCATGATAGGCGACGGTGAGCGCCTTGCCCGGTTCAACCGGCGGCAGGTCAATGGCGGCGAGAAATTCGCTGATGTCGCGCGCCAGCGTCGATACCCGGGCTGCCTTGTCGGCATAGGCCGGGTCGGCGCGCAGCAAATGACCATAGTCCTTGATCGTCGTGCCGCAGCCTGATGCGGTGATGATGATCGCGTCCAGCCCGTCGCCGTCCATCTCACGCAGCCACGCATCGACATTGCGGCGGGCGGCGGCGAGGGCGGCCTCTTCCTTGCCCATATGATGGACGAGCGCGCCGCAACAGGCCTCATCGGGCGCGAAGGTCACGTCATAGCCGCAGCGGTTGAGCAGGCGGATCGTGGCCGCGCGGATTTCCGGGCGCAGCACCGGTTCGGCGCAGCCCTTGAGGATCGCCACTCGGCCCTTGCGGGCGCGGGCGGGCGAGGGCGCGGCAGAGGGTGCAGCGGGCACATGGCGTGGCGCGAGGGCCAGCATGGCCACCAATGGCTTAAACACCGTCGCGCGACCGAGCAGCCCCGCAAACGGGCGGCCCAGCGCGGCGAGCCTCAACGCCAGCCGGAACCGGGCGGGGTGGGGCAATATCATCGCCAAGAGCGCGCGCCACAGGCGTTCGCTCCACGGGCGCTGATAGCGCTGGTCGATATAGGCGCGGGCATGGTCGACAAGGTGCATGTAGTTCACGCCCGATGGACAGGTCGTCATGCAGGCGAGGCAGGAGAGGCAGCGGTCGACATGCTTGACCACTTCCGCTGTCGGCGCACGCTCATTTTCGAGCATATCCTTGATGAGGTAGATGCGGCCGCGCGGGCTATCCAATTCGTCGCCAAGCAGGACATAGGTCGGGCAGGTCGCGGTGCAGAAGCCGCAATGGACGCATTTGCGGATCACCGCCTCGGCGGTGGCGAGCGCCGGATCGGCCAGTTGCGCCGGGGTGAAATTAGTCTGCATTGGTCAGGTCCAGAAAACGCCCGGTTTCGAACAGCCCGGCAGGGTCGAAGGCAAGGCGGACGCGGTGTTCAATCGCCATCACGCCGGGCTGGCGCGGATGCTGGGCCGGGGTGGTCGCCCAGATCGCGGCTGGGGCGCGGACCAGCATGGCCTGTCCCCCTGCCGCTTCGGCTGCGGCGCGGACAGTATCGGCCGGGCCATTCCAGCCGAGCCAGACCAGCCCGCCGCCCCAATCCATCATCCAGCGCGCGCCTTGCGCGGCGAGCGGTGCCACAAATGATGCGGCGCGCGACGGTGGCAGGTGGATGCGCCACAAGGTCGGGGCATCGAGCGGCGCGACATGGCGCACCGCATCCCACAACGCGGCGCCCTCATGCTCGGCAAGCCGCTGGACCGCGCCATGGGCGGCGAGGATCTTGGGCAATTGCGCGCAGCGCGCCTCGACCGAGGGGGCAAAGCCGGTCACGCGAAACAGGGTCAGCGGCGCGCCCTGCATGGTGCCAGCGGGGAGATGGGCGGTGGCGGAGACCTCGGCATTGCTGCCCAGCGCGGCGGCCATGGCGGTGGTGGCTTGCCCCGGCTCCAGCCCGGCGATGGCAAGCGTGGCCTCGACCCGTGGCCGGGGAAGAACCTTGAGCGTCAGTTCGGCCATGGCGAACAGCCGTCCCCAGCTTCCCGCCGCCAGCTTGGGCAGATCATAGCCGGTCACATTCTTCACTACCTTGGCCCCGGCGACGAAAATCTCGCCCCGGCCCGATACCGCCTTGAAACCCAGCAGATGGTCGCGCGCGCTGCCTGCCGTCACCCGGCGGGGACCTGCGACACCCGCAGCGACCACGCCGCCAATCGTCGCGGCAGGGGCGGCACCATGAAGGCGGCCATGATCCCATGGTTCGAACGCCAGCATCTGCCCTTCGCCCGCGACCAAGGCCTCGATTTCGGCGAGCGGCGTGCCTGCGCCGACGGTCAGCACCAATTCGGCCGGGTCATAATCGATCACGCCCGCTAGGCCGCGCATATCGAGGATAGTCGCATCGCGCGGCGCGCCGATCAGCGCCTTGGTCCCGCCGCCCCGCAGTTCAAGCCGGGTGCCGGTTGCAAGCGCGCCCGCCACGGCGTCGCGCAGGTCGTCGATGGATTGGGGGGTAAGCTCAGTCATCAGAAGCGCGGCAGGTCCGGAAAGGGCAATTGGCCATGATGGACATGCATCCGGCCCAGTTCGGCACAGCGATGCAATGTCGGGAAGACCTTGCCGGGGTTGAGCAACAATTCGGGATCGAAGGCGCATTTGACCCGTTGCTGATGGGCCAGATCGGTGGCGGTGAACATTTCGGGCATGAGATCGCGCTTCTCGATGCCGACGCCATGTTCGCCGGTCAGCACGCCGCCGACCTCGACGCATAGGCGGAGAATGTCATTGCCGAACGCTTCAGCCCGGTCGAGTTCGCCCGGCTGGTTCGCATCATAGAGGATCAACGGGTGAAGATTGCCATCGCCCGCGTGAAAGACATTGGCGACGCCAAGGCCATATTGTTGGGACAATTCCTCCATCCGGCGCAGCACTTCGGGCAGGCGGCGGCGCGGGATGGTGCCGTCCATGCAGTAATAATCCGGCGAAATGCGACCGACTGCGGGAAAGGCCGCCTTGCGCCCGGCCCAGAAGGCGAGCCGTTCGGTCTCGTCGTTCGAGACGCGCAAGGTCGTCGCGCCATTGGTCTTGGCGATGGCGGCGATTTCCTCGATCAGATAGTCGCATTCGGCTGCCGGGCCATCGACCTCGACGATCAGCAAGGCCTCGACATCAAGCGGATAGCCGACATTGACGAACGCTTCCGCTGCATGAATGGCGCGGCGGTCCATCATCTCCATCCCCGCCGGGATGATGCCTTGGGCGATGACATCGGCAACGCACTGGCCCGCTCGTTCGGCACTCGGAAAGCCGACCAGCAGGGCGCGGGCGGTTTCAGGCTTGGGCAGGATGCGGACGGTGACTTCGGTCACGACGCCGAGCAACCCTTCCGAGCCGACGATGACGCCGAGCAGGTCCAATCCCGCCGGATCGAGTTGTCGACCGCCAAGCCGCACCACCTCGCCATCCATCAGCACCAGTTCGACGCCGAGCACATTATTCGTGGTCAGCCCATATTTGAGGCAGTGCACCCCGCCCGAATTTTCCGCGACATTGCCGCCGATCGAGCAGGCGATCTGGCTGGAGGGGTCGGGCGCATAATAAAAGCCTTCGGCTTCCACCGCTTGGCTGATCGCCAGATTGGTGACGCCCGGTTGCACCACCGCGACCCGGTCGTGATAGTCGATCTCGATAACGCGCTTGAACTTGCCCATACCGAGCAGCACCGCATCCGCCAACGGCAGCGCCCCGCCCGAAAGCGAGGTGCCCGACCCGCGCGGCACGACCTTGACCTGCTGCGCATGGCACCAGCGCAACACGCGCGCGACCTGTTCGACGGTTTCCGGCAGCACGACCACCATCGGCGGCTGGCGATAGGCGGTCAGCCCGTCCGATTCATAGGGCAGCAGTTCCGCCGGTTCGCTGATCACGCCTTCGCCCGGCACAATGGCGCGCAGCGCGGCGACAATCTCGTCCTTGCGGGCAATGACAGCCTGATCGGGCAGGGGCATTTGGATCGACATGAACTCTCCTCGCGGCAGTTCATAGGATGGACGCGCGACGAAAACTAGCCTGACTCCGGTCACCGTGCGGGTTTGATCATGCAAGGACGGTTGACGCAGCGGCGCACCCTGTCATTGTGCGATGCAGCATATCAGTTGGGGCCGGGGACAAATCGTGAGTTTGCATACATGGTGGTTATATGTGGTGGCGGTGTTCCTGCTGTCGGCGACGCCGGGGCCGAACATGCTCCACATCATGACGCGGAGCGTGGCCTATGGCTTTCGCCGCAGCATGGCCGCGATGGCGGGATGTTTTTCGGCGCTGGTGTTGATGTTGCTGGGTTCTGCCGGCGGCATGGCGGCAGTGCTGATGACGGCACCGCTGGCGTTTGAGGTGTTGCGCTATGCGGGCGTGGCTTATCTCGTTTATCTTGGGATCAGGGCTTGGCGGTCGAATGAGGCGGCGGTCGAGATCGGTGCTGACCAGCTTGCGCCCCCATTATCAACCGCCAAAATGTTTCAGGGCGGCTTTCTCATCAGCATCAGCAACCCCAAGGCGATCTTGTTCGCCGCCGCCTTCCTGCCGCAGTTCATCAACCAAGCCGCACCCAAGGGGCCGCAGGTCACCTTGTTGGTCGCGACCTTCGCGGTGATCGAAATTTGCTGGTACATCATCTACGCGACCGGCGGGTTGACGCTGGCGCGTTATCTGACCCGGCCGCATATGAAACGGCTGTTCAACCGTGCGACCGGGGTGCTGTTCATCGGCTTCGGCCTGAGCCTGCTCATGGCGCGGGCAGGCTGAGACTGGGTGGTATTCGCGGCAGGATTTCGTGGCCTGATCCGTAATCTTCCTAATGGCGTCCGTGCCGTCAGCGATCATGCTGTCTCGTGGTGCGGCGGACCTGCGGTGCCGGGAGGAAGACGACCATGAAGAATATCTTGCTGCTGATCGGGCCGATGACCGGCGAAGAGGCCCGCCTTCAGGCGGCGCTTGATGTGGTGCGGGCTGTGAGCGCTCATTTGACCTGTCTCGATCCGATTGAACTGCCCGCCTTGGTGAGCGTCAGCTATGAAACGGCTGGTGCAGCGGCGGTCGTGCTGGAGACGGCCCAATCGCATGAAGCTGCGCATCGCCAGACCATCGAGGCCCGGCTCGCCCAAGAGGGCGTGTCGTGGGACTGGATTGATGAGATGGGTAACGCCTCATACATCATCCATGCGCGTGATGCGCTGGCCGATCTGATCGTGGTCAACACCCAGTTTGGGGAATTTGATTGGAGCGAATTGCCCTTGCCGGTGACGGATGTGATCCTGCGTTCCGGTCGCCCTGTGTTGGCAGTACCGTCGCAGGTGCGCGGTTTTGATGTGGGTGGCCATGCGGTTGTGGCATGGAATGGATCACGTCCCGCCGCCAATGCGTTGCGGGCGGCGGTGCCCTTGCTGAAACTGGCGAGCGCAGTGACGTTGGTGCAGTCGGGTGAAACTTCCGGTCCGTCGGTTGAGGAGGCGGCGAGCTACCTCTCCCGCTATGATATTCAGGCGGAGGTGGAGCGCGCCCGCTATGCCGAGGCACAAGTCGCGGATTTTATCCTCACCGTCTGCCAGAACCGCAAGGCCGGCTTGCTGGTGGCCGGGGCCTATGGCCATTCGCGGCTGATTGAAACGCTGTTGGGCGGGGTGACCAAGGCGCTCTTGGCAAAGAGCCCGGTACCGTTGTTGCTGGCGCACTGAACCTAACCGCCGGGCCATCCGGCGGCCGGATTATTGCACCATCTGGCCCGCTGGCTGGAAATTGACCCCGGCGGCAAAGGCGATACGCAGCGCGTCCGAAAAGCTGCGGACGCCAAGCTTTTTCATCAGATTGGCGCGATGCACCTCGACCGTGCGGGGCGAGATTGAGAGGTCATAGGCAATCGTCTTGTTGGGCATGCCTTGGGTCAGGCATTCCAGCACCTCCATCTCGCGCGGGGTGAGCGCCGCAAGCCGCAGCTTCGCATCCTGGCGCGACGAGCCCGCCGTCATGTCGGACTGCAAATGCGCGGTCGCGATATCGATGGCAGCAATCAGATGTTCCCGTTCGAACGGCTTTTCGATGAAGTCGATCGCACCCGCCTGCATCGCTTTAACGGCACTGGCGATGTCGCCATGGCCGGTGAAGATAATGACCGGAAAGCGCACGCCGCGCTCGCTGAGGGTTTTTTGTAGCGTCAGGCCGTCCATGTCCGGCATCCGAATGTCGAGCAACAATATCCCAGCATCCAGCCGCCCAAGCGCGCCGAGCAACTCGTTCGCACTTTCGAAACAGGTGACGGGAAAACCTGATGTCTTCAACATGAAAGCGGTAGATCGACGAACCTCGCGCTCGTCGTCGACGATATAGATCATTGGCTTGTCAGCCATGTTGCGCCTCCCCCATATTTCCCCTGATCAGTGTGAAGTGAAAAGTGGCTCCCCCATCGGAATTTTTTTCGTGCCAGATACGCCCGCCATTGGCTTCGACGATGGTACGACAGATTGACAGCCCAAGTCCCATGCCCTGGCTTTTGGTGCTCTTGAAGGCGTGAAACAGGGTTGCGGCCATTGCCGGGGCGATGCCCTTGCCGGTATCGGCAACCGAGATGCGCGCCAATTGGTCGCTCTCCACGGCGGTTGAAATGGTAATCCGCCGGGTCGGCAGATTGACGAGCGCCTCTGCGGCATTGCGGACCAAATTGATCAGCACCTGTTGCGTTTGCACTCGGTCAACCAAGACCAAATCCACTGCCGGATCGTGTTGCACGATCATTTCAATGCCCGCTTCGCGCGTGCCGATCGATCCGAGCGCCAGCGCCTCCTTAATCAGCGAGGCCGGGTTTTCGAAAGTGCTTTGGACCTCGCCATTGGCGACGAATTCACGCAGGTGGCGGACGATTTCTCCGGCCCGCGTCGCTTCGGCCGAGGCATGGGTGAGCGCGCTACGCAGTTCATCGTCGGGATTGTCGATCAGGCAGGCAATGCCCTCGACATAATTTTTCATCGCCGTGATCGGCTGGTTGAGTTCATGGGCGAGGGTCGATGCCATGGTGCCCATCGCGCTGACGCGGGCAACATGGATAAGTTCGGCGCGCAATTCCTCCAGCCGGGCCTCATTTTGCAGGCATTCCGTCAGGTCGCGAATGAAGCCGGTATAGATCGGGCGGCCATCGATGGTGGCAATGCCGGTGAACAATTTCATCGGGAAGGTCGTACCATTGCGTGTCAGCCCGGTCAGGGGTGCCCCGGCCATCATGAGTTGCTCGAGTTTTGTCTCGCGCAGCGTCTGAACATGCGCCACATAATCTTTGCGATCAGCCGGGGCTAACAGGATTTGAGCCGGTTGGCCGATCATTTCCGTTTCGGTGAAGCCGAACAACTTTTCCGCTGCCTTGCTGAACGATACGATTTGGCCGAGGTCATCGGTGACGAGCATCGCATCCGGCACCGTGGCCAGAATGGAACGCAAATGGCTGGCATGGGCGATTAGCCGGCGTTCCGCCTCACGTTGGTCAGTCACATCATGGACCACCACGCTATAGCCGCGCAGCATCCCATCCTGCCCATAAAGCGGGGTCACGGAGCGATGCGCAATGAATTTGGAGCCATCCTTGCGCAGATGGATCGAATCCCGTGACATGGTTCCGCCGGTTGTCACCAGTTGCAGATCGGCATGGGCAAGGCCCGCGTCGCGGTCTTGCGGGGTATAGAAAATCGAAAGATCCGATCCGATCACTTCGTTCTCATGCCAACCGGTCAGCCGTGCTGCCCCGTCATTCCAGATCGTGACCCGACCTTCCCGGTCAAGCATATAGATCGCATAATCATGGGCACCATCGATCAACAGGTCGAGTTCTTCGGCCAGCGTGGCGTTGCGCGCGGCAATGCGCTCTAGGGCCTGCCGGGCCTGTTTTTCAGCGGTGATCTCGCGGCTGATCACCACCGTGCCGATAATCTTGTTCTGCCCATCCCGGATCGGTGTGAAGTTGATGCTGACCACCCATGATTCGCCTGTATCCTTGCGACGGACGTGGATTTCTTGCCCTGTTTCACTCTCCCCGCGCAGCGCACGCGATACGCCCCAGTCTGCACGGCTTAACGGTGTGCCATCAGGATAATGTAATTCGAACAAGTCAGCATAGGGCGCAAATTGGTTGAGGCATTCATCCTTGCACGAGAAACGATGCAGCCGCGCGAAAGCGGTGTTGAACCTGACGATATTGCCGTCTGCATCGCCGATGCAAAGCGCCTCATCCATGCTTTCAAATGCGGTGTCGAGCAACCGCCGCCGGTCCTCTAGCGCGCGCCGCATCTGCGCGAGGGTCTGATTGGTTTCGACCTGTTTGGTAATGAGCTGGGTGAAGAGTGTGATGCCGCCTATCTCGCCGCGGTCATTCCGCCATGGCACCATTTCCCATTTTACCCATTCGATCCGACCGTCATCGCGTGTGAAGGTGTCCTCATCACCATGGACGGTCTCGCCCTGTAGTGCCCGTTTGTGAGCCGCCCGCCAATTGTCGGAGACACGGGAAAATACCTCATAATAGCTCAGACCGATGACATCTCGATTTTCAAGACCATAATCGATTTGGCCACGCCGACTGATGGCAAGGAAACGCATATCGCAATCAAACATCGCGACCGCTGCCGGCACATGGGCGAGCAGCAGATCAGTAATCCCTCCGGGCGAAGTAGAGCGTTGCAGCATGTGGTTCCTAATGCCCTGCAATGAGCTGCTTCAACAGATTATTATTAAATATGTTTGTCAAATACTAATTATAAATAATACTACAAAATTAAATGTAATACAAATATTTGGAGCGAATATGGCGACCCAATATCCCGGCTATCTGCTTGGTTTTGCAGGCGTGCCGGTGTCGTCAATGATCCTGACCATGCTGGCTTGTGGCCCATTGCTTCCCTTCTCTTCCATGAACGTGACGGGTATACCGGGGGTCAGGCGAGAAAAGCCGCCATCAAGCACGCTGTTTTCATGAAAATAGACCTCGCGGCCATCCGCGGTTTGTAAAAAGCCATAGCCTTGCTGCGGGCGTAATAGCAGCACGGTGGCGATTGGGGCGTGCAGGTGGTTTTTCACCTCGCCGCGCGTGCGCGCGACCTTGTCCTGCAACATCCGGCGAGTCCGGCGGAAACCGTCATTGATCGCAAACCACGCATCGCCATAACGTTCATCTTGCCGTGGCTCGCGGTTGACGTCGACGGTCTGCCCGTCAGCGAGCACCAGATGCCGCCATCCGGATGTTTCAGTCATCCATCGCGATAATCAAATCCGCGATATGCTCGACCGGGTGCTTGGTCAGGTCTTTATCGACCTCCGCCAGCAGGCGTTTTTCAACCGCTGCGCTATAATGCGGGCGCATGGCGCCAAGGAAGCGGGGCGGGGCGATGACAAGGATGCGGCCATCATGATGGGCGGCCAGCACGGCGGCGGCTTCTTGCGCAAAATCATCTTCACGCGCCTGATGCGGATCGCCCTGATCATAGGTCGAATGGCCGGGCCCGCCGCTCGAAAAAGTGACGCCGGGCGCATCGCTGATCTGTTCACGATTGGGGGGATTGTCGATCGTCCGATGGACAAGGACCTTGAGTTCGGGGCGATTGGCATCGCCCTCATTGCGCAGCAGCAACAGCTTGGCGCCATCAGCCACGAGAACAAGCGTTCCGCCTGCCAAAATCATCGGCCTATCTCTTTCCTGTATGAGGTCGCGACCGGGCGAAATGCCCAGCCGCCCTGTTGCGAGAGTTTATCATCTTCCAACCGGCGGCACGGCGATATGCGGGATTCTCCGGATAGACCCCGTGACGTTTTGGCGGATGGCGGGGCCGTGTCGGGCGCAAAAATAGGCCCGGCTTCGACATGGAAGCCGGGCCTGAGGTATAAGAGCTCGTTTGAGCCCTCGGGTCGCAATGTCCTTCTGGTCGTCGGCACCGATTCCCGGAATCCGTATCTTCCCTCACTCGTTATTTCCCGATGCGGCACCAGCCGAGACAAGGCGCGGGAGCCTGGCCTCATCTGACACGCGTTGCCGCCGCCACTTGGGGAAATCATCCCGCCGGTCCATGGTGCTATGACGCCTTGCTGGATCAGCCGGGAAAGTCAGTCTGATGGCCGCCAAGAAAGGCATAGGACGGGTCATTCCGATCACGGGTTGCGGGATAGATCGGCGCATCGGGATTATTGGGTTCGACCGCACTGAAATCGGCCATGGTTGCCGTTACCCGGTCGACCCGGTCCCAATCATGGACCGAACGGCGATGGACAATGGCCCAGACACCATCGCGGCATTCGAGATGATCCAGATACCGCCCGCCGCCGGTGACATCGACCAGCCCGTCTGTGTCCCGGATACGCAGCAGCACATCCCAATAGCTTTCCGACCACGCCCGGTCGCCGTCGAGTTCGATCAGCACATTGGACAGCACATGGCGCGTCAGCACCATCGGTTCGTGAATGCGCCAGACCCAATCGACAAAGCCTGCGGCGCTCCCGGCGTAGAGCGGTGTATGTTCATCTGTCCCGCCCGGATGCCAGCAGGACAAGGCAAGGTCGCGGTCCATCCGGTCCATGGATCGGCAATAGCGGTGGAGCACATCGCTAATGGCGGCGCGGGCCGATATGTCCTGCGGTGACGGGGGCGTGGCCGACATCGGCATTCCTCTCTTATCTTAATGGCCGCGTGCAGCGGGCGGCACTGATAGCGGACGATAACCGGCCGCTATGGCGTGGCAGCTACCTTTTTGCACAGCTTGTGCATCCTGCCCCCATCTCGTCCACTCATGGTGAAGTGGCGACAGTATCGCGTACGCCACGATAATGGAGAGTGCCATGGACCTGCCGCCCGTGCCGTCCCAACTGCGGGACATGATCGACCGTGCGGCGATCAGTGATCTGAAATATGCCTATGGTTATGGCGTCGATCAGCGTGACTGGGCGCTTTTTCGCTCGATTTTCGCGGATGAGGTGGAGTTCGACTTTTTCGATTGGGCGGGGATTCGGGAGACGATCCCGGCGGACCGCTGGGTTGAGATGGTCAAGGCCACGCTCGCGCCGTTCGATGCGACCCAGCATGTCTTCACCAATATGTTCATCACGCTTCAGGGTGACAGCGCCACCTGCGTCACCAATATGACCGCTCGGCATCAACTGGGGGCGGAAGCGCAATTGATGGGCGGCTATTATACCGAGCGCATGGTCCGCACTGCGGCGGGGTGGAAGATTGCCGCCTGTCGGCTCAACATCACATGGGAAGAGGGCGACCGCGCCCTGTTTGAAAAGGCGGCGGCGCTTGGACCACGGGCGCGTGGCGATATCGGCATGCAGGGCGTTTGAGGCCGATCCGGCCCGCCCGCGACAAGGAGAGAATGTGATGATGGACCACCTCGAAACGATGTTTAGCCCGCTCAAGCTGGGCAACATCACCGTGATGAACCGCATGGCGATGGCGCCGATGACCCGCCAGCGTTCGACGCTCGATGGCGTGCCGACCGATCTGAATGTCGAACATTACCGCCAACGTGCGTCGGCGGGGTTGATCGTCAGCGAAGGCATTTATCCAAGCTTCATGGGGCGCGGCTATTTGTTCACACCGGGCTTGCATAATGACCGGCAAGTGCTGGGCTGGAAGCGGGTGACGGATGCGGTGCATGAGGCCGGTGGCGCGATTTTCGGGCAGATCATGCATGTTGGCCGGTTGTCTGATCCGCTGATGCTCGACGGGGCGCAGCCGGTGGCACCTTCTGCGGTGCAACCTGATCCGACCGCGCGCCATTACACCGTCAACTGCCCGCGCCCGAAGCGGCCCTATGGGGTGCCGCGCGCGCTGACCCATGCCGAGGTGCTGGCCGTGATCGATGAGTTCCGCCAATCGGCGGTACTGGCGCACAAGGCCGGTTTTGACGGGGTCGAAATCCATGCGGCGTCGGGCTATTTGCCGATGCAGTTCCTTTCCACCAACACCAATTTGCGCACGGACCAATGGGGTGGCAGCGTCGAGAAGCGCGCCGCATTCCTGCTTGCTTGTGTCGACGAGATGATCGCGGCGACCAGCCCCGGCTTCGTCGCGGTCAAGATTGCGCCGGGTTGGACCTTCCACGACGTGTTCGATGACGATCCGGTCGCGACCTATAGCCATGTCGTCAAGGAACTGTCGAAGCGCGGCATCGCTTATTTGCAGCTTGGCAATTACGGCATGGATTGGGATGTCTATGGCACGCTGCGGCCTCTGTTCGACGGCCCGGCGATGTTCGTCGCCGGTTTCACCCGCCAGTCGGCCGCGACCGCGATCAATAATGGCGATGCCGACATGATCGGTTTCGGTCAGGCCTATATTGCAAACCCCGACTTGGCCGAACGTTATCGCCATGGCTGGGACATGACCCGGCCCGATATTTCAACTTATTACACCCAAGGTGCAGAGGGTTACACCGATTATCCGGTCTATGCCGAAACCAGCCCGGACAAGCTTCAGCCGGTCGACGCACCGCCGACGCCGCTGTCGGCTGATACCACCGGCTGAACCGAGGGGCGTGCCAAATGAAAGGCCCCGCTACCCGGCTGGGTAACGGGGCCTTGATCCGCCTGCGCCGATGATCGCCGCTTAGCGGGTCGGCACGGGTTCCGGGCCGGAATAATCATAGAAGCCGCGGCCGGACTTGCGCCCGAACCAGCCCGCTTCGACATATTTTTTGAGGATGGGGGCCGGGCGATATTTGGGATCGCCCGTGTCATCCTGAAAGACCTGCAGGACGTTAAGCAGCGTGTCGAGACCGATCATGTCGGCAAGCCACAATGGGCCCATCGGATGGCCGAGACCCAGCTTGATGCCCTTGTCGATATCGGGGATCGAGGCGAGGCCCTCACCAACCGCGAAGAACGCTTCATTAAGCAGCGGCAGCAGGATGCGGTTGACGACAAAGCCCGGCGAATCCTGCGCGATGATCGTTTCCTTGCCAATGATCTGGCCGAACTTTTCCGAAATCGCGGTGGTTGCATCGGTGGTCGCAATGCCGCGAATGATTTCGAGCAGCGGCATCAGCGGGACCGGATTGAAGAAGTGCAGGCCGATGAAGCGGCTCGGATCGCTTGATGCCTGCGCCAGTCGGGTGATCGAGATTGACGAGGTGTTGGATGCCAATACCGCGTTCGGGGCCAGCACCTTGCCGACTTCGGCGAAGATCGCGCGCTTGATGTCTTCGCGCTCGGTTGCGGCCTCGATGATCAGTTCGGCATCGCCCATCGCCGCATAACCAGCGACCGGGATCAGGCGCGCAAGGGCTGCGTCAGCCGCATCCTTGGTCATCTTTTCCTTTTCGACCAGCTTGCCAAGCTGCTTGGCAATGCCCGCCTTGCCCTTTTCGGCCAGTTCGAGCGACAGGTCGGAGAGATAGACCTCAAGTCCGGCCAGTGCCGAGACCTGCGCGATGCCAGCGCCCATCTGGCCTGCACCGATAACCGCTACTTTCTTCATTCGTTATTCTCCGTATCGAGTGGACTCATGTTTCGGAATGGCCGTGCCATGAGCCTGAACGGTGCGCAAGCCACCACTCTCGATAGGAATAGCCTCGCCGGATGGCGCAGGCCGCGCTTAACGCCGTACCGACGCAAATAGCGAGGGCAACAGCCAGCCAAACGAGAAGGAGCCACCCAGCAGCAACAGGGGAACGGTCATGTCGGTCATCTCTATCTCCAGCATGGACTGGCGAACTTCGGTCGACTTGACGCACGTCCCGAGCCATCGCGTTATACAAGTGGATATATAGAGTTTTACCTTGTCTGGCGCGCAAGCTTTTGTTTCACCCCCTCAAAGACGGGTGCGGGTAGGTCTTGAGATCAGGCCGGGACCAGATTGAGCGCGAGGGTTTCCGCGACGTTGATCCCGTCGACCGCAGCGGAGAGAATACCACCGGCATAGCCAGCACCCTCACCGGCGGGGTACAGGCCGCGCGTATTCAGGCTTTGACAGTCGCGCCCGCGCGTGATCCGCACCGGCGAGGAGGTGCGGCTTTCGATCCCGGTCAGCACCACATCGGGATGGTCATAGCCCGGGATTTGCCGCCCGAACACCGGCAGCGCCTCGCGGATCGCGTCCACCACAAAATCGGGCAAACACTGCGCTAGATCGGTGAGGTGGACATTGGGGCGATAGGAAGGGATGACATCGCCCAAGACGGTCGATGGCCGCCGGGCAAGAAAATCGCCCAGCTTTTGCCCCGGTGCGGCATAGGTCGAACCGCCCGCGACATATGCGAGCGATTCCCAGTGGCGCTGAAAGGCAATGCCTGCGAGCGGGCCGCCCGGATAATCGCGTTCCGGGGTAATATCGACAACGATCCCCGAATTGGCGTTGCGCTCGGCGCGCGAATATTGGCTCATGCCATTCGTGACGACGCGTCCCTCTTCGGAAGCGGCAGCTACCACCGTGCCGCCCGGACACATGCAGAAGCTATAGGCCGTGCGCCCGTTGCTGGCCTGATGCGACAGGCTATAGGCGGCTGCCCCAAGGATCTTGTTGCCCGCGAATGGGCCGTAACGGGCCTTGTCGATCCAGCTTTGCGGATGTTCGATGCGCACGCCGATGGCGAAGGGTTTGGCCTCGATATGAATGCCCCGGTCATGGACCATGTGGAACGTGTCGCGCGCGCTGTGGCCGACGGCGAGGATTACATGTTCGGCAGGCAGATATTCCCCAGTGCTGAGCTTCAGCCCCTTCACCTTGCGGCTGCCATCCACATCAATGGCGACATCGATATCGTCGACGCGCGTCTGGAAACGATATTCGCCACCGAGCGATTCGATCGTCTCGCGAATGCTCATCACCATCGTCACCAGCCGGAAGGTGCCGATATGGGGATGGGCCTCGGTCAGAATTTCCTCGGGCGCACCCGCCTTGACGAATTCCGTCAGCACCTTGCGGCCAAGATGGCGCGGGTCTTTGATCCGGCTGTAGAGCTTGCCATCGGAAAAAGTGCCCGCACCGCCCTCGCCATATTGGACGTTCGATTCCGGGTCGAGCACGCCGCGCCGCCACAGACCCCAAGTATCCTTGGTCCGCTCGCGCACCGCTTTACCGCGTTCGATGATGATCGGGCGAAAGCCCATTTGGGCCAGCACCAGCGCCGCTAGCAGGCCGCACGGGCCTGCCCCGATCACGACCGGGCGCAGCCCGTCATAGCCCGCCGGTGCCTTGGTCACGAAACGATAGCTGGTGTCGGGCGTGGCACGCACCTGCGGGTCATTGGCAAAGCGGGCGAGCAGCTTTGCCTCGTCCTTTACCGTTGCATCAATGGCATAGACCAGCTTGATCGCCGTCTTCTTGCGCGCATCATTGCCGCGCTTGGCGATGCTGTAGCGGATCAGTTCGTCGGGCGCGATACCGAGCCGTTCACAGATCGCAGGCTCCAGCGCATCGGGGCCGTGGTCGAGGGGGAGCTTTAATTCAGTCAGGCGGATCATGCGCTTCCCCTAACCGGAATCGCGGCCGTGCGCCATGCCCCATGGCAGACTCCCACCATATGAGAAGGGGGGCTGGGGCGAGAATTGCGACCCCCTCGGATGCCTTCTATGCCGGTCTCATGATGATGCGTGGGAGAATGATGTCGTGACAGCCGCCTTTGAAGATGCCGCCCGCGCGTTGCGCGACGCTTATGCAGGCGGTGCGATTGCGCCGTTGCGGGATGCGTTGGCACCGACCGATGTTGAGGGGGCCTATGTGGTGCAGGCGCTCAACACGCGCTTCTGGGAGGCGTCGGGTCGCCGCATTGTCGGGCGCAAGGTCGGGCTGACGGCCAAGGCGGTGCAGGCGCAATTGGGCGTGAACCAACCGGACTTCGGCGTGCTGTTCGCCGACATGGCGGTGATGGACGGCGCGACCGTCAACCCCGCCTGTCTGATCCAGCCCAAGGCTGAGGCCGAGGTGGCGCTCGTGCTGGGCGCGGACCTGATTGGTCCGGACATCACCCGCGCCGATGTTGAGGCCGCGGTATCGGAAGTCGTCGCCGCGATTGAGATCGTCGACAGCCGGATTGCCGATTGGAAAATCAGCTTTGCCGATACGGTCGCGGACAATGGCTCATCGGCCATGTTCGTGCTGGGTGCGGTGAAGAAGCCGCTGGCCGGGCTGGACCTGTGGACCTGCGGCATGGCGCTCGAATTGAATGATGAGGTGGTGTCATTGGGCGCGGGGGTGGCCTGTCTCGGCCATCCGCTCAATGCCGCGACGTGGCTGGCCCAGACGCTGGCCGCGCGCGGTGAGCCGCTGCGCAAGGGCGATGTGGTGCTGACCGGCGCGCTCGGCCCGATGGTCGCGATCAAGCCGGGCGATGAGGTGCGCGCGACCATTGGTGGGCTGGGCACCGTATCCTTCAAACTGGGAGTGGCGGCATGAGCGGCAAGACCAAAGTAGCAATCATCGGTTCCGGCAATATCGGGACCGATTTGATGATCAAGGTGATGCGCCTGTCTTCGGTGTTGGAGATGGGCGCGTTTGTCGGCATCGATCCGGAATCGGACGGGCTGAAGCGTGCTGCACGCATGGGTGTGGCGGTGACGGCAGGCGGGATTGATGGCCTGGTCGCCATGCCCGAATTTGCGGACATCGAGATC
>CAIJLZ010000007.1 GCA_903821605.1 uncultured Sphingomonadales bacterium
CTAGCTCTCGCCAGGACAGCCACTGCAATCGCAGACTACGGCGCAAAGTGACCCCAATGGTGACGCGGGATGGAGCAGCCCGGTAGCTCGTCAGGCTCATAACCTGAAGGTCGTAGGTTCAAATCCTACTCCCGCAACCAACCATTTCCAATCTAATCAAAGACTTAACGCAAGCTCCCCAAGGGGAGCTTTTGGCGTTTCTAACGCTAATTTTAGAAATCAATAATGATGGAAAGATATAGCGCATCATTCATTTGCATGATGCGTCAGACGTTCGCCAGAGCTAACCCCGTCCTAGAACAAGGATTGGAGAGAGCATGACATTCCAGTTGAAAGCCTTAGAGGCGTCCATCGGGCGCGAAGTGACCGGGTTAGATATTTCGCAGGACATTGATGCCGCGACCAGTGCGGCCCTTCATGCGGCCTGGCTGGAACATGGCTTTTTGCTGTTCCGCGGTATCGGCACGTCGCCCGAAGCCCAATTGCGTCTTAGCAGATGCTTTGGCGAGCTTGAGCCGCATTCTATCCCCGTCTTCCGGCATCCCGACTATCCAGAGCTTATCCTGCTCACCAACGAAGGCGGGCCGACCGGGCCAGTCTATGATTTTGACGGCGAGCAGATTCACGGCCGCATTCCTTGGCATGCGGATGGCGCCTATCTGCCTACGCCGAATTCGGGCGCATTGCTGCGGATGGTGCGCAAGACGCAGAAAGGTGGCCAGACGGGCTGGCTTGACCTTGCTCTTGCCTATGACGAACTCGACGCCGCAACGAAGGAAGAGATCAAATCGCTTGAGGCGGTCTATCTCTTCCGGACGGGGCTGGAAGAAATGCGTTTCAACAATCCGGGCGGCACGCGGATCACGCCGCGCAAGGAGAACTACCCGCATTTTCCGCCTGTGCTGAACCCATTGGTCTGGGTTCACCCGGAGACTGGCCGCACGGTGCTGAACGTCAGCACCTTGAACATTGACCATATTCACAACATGCCACGTGCCGAAGGCGATGCGCTGATTGAGCGGTTGATCGCCCATATTCTCCAACCGCGCTTCCAGTATATCCATGATTGGGACAATAACGACATGGTGGTCTGGGACAATCGCCGCACCCTGCATGCGGCCTTAGGGCATCCGGTCGACCAGATCCGCGTCATACACCGGACAACCATCAAGGGCACCGTCCCGATGGGCCGGGTGATGGAGGAGATGTCAGCATGAGCCACTTTGATCTTGTGATCCGCAATGGATCCGTCGTGGACGGCACCGGGGCACCGCCCTTTAAGGCGGATATCGCCATTATTGCGGACCAGATTGCGGCAATCGGCCCGGACTTGCCGGCTGGGGCCCGCGAAATCGATGCCGCGGGCTGCATCGTTACCCCCGGTTTTGTCGACATTCACACGCATTATGACGGTCAGGTCACGTGGGAAGACCGGCTCACCCCGTCTTCCTACCATGGCGTGACGACCGCCGTGATCGGGAATTGCGGCGTTGGCTTTGCGCCCTGCCGCGAGGCGGATCGCGAAGCCCTTGTCCGCTTGATGGAGGGCGTGGAAGACATTCCCTATCCGGTCCTAACCGAAGGACTTAGCTGGAACTGGACCAGTTTTCCCGATTATCTCAATCTGCTGGCCTCGCGCGCTTATGACATGGATATTGCGGCCTATGTGCCGCACGCGGCGTTGCGCGTTTATGTGATGGGGCAGCGCGGCGCAAACCGTGAGGCGGCGACTGACGCTGACATTGCCGAAATGTGCCAATTGTTGAGCGAGGCGCTTGACGCGGGGGCCTTGGGCCTTGCGACTTCAAGAACGATTTTTCATCGATCAAGCGACGGCCAACCGATCCCCACGCTCGATGCAAGCGATGCCGAACTGATTGCGTTGGCAAAGATACTGCGGGCGAAGGGCAAGGGCGTCTTCCAGATTGTCGAGGACATCCATATGCCGGGCGCTTCGCTGGGCTCGATGAGGGCCATTGCCGAGGCCGCCGGGCGCCCGCTGACATTTTCCATCGGGACAGGAAATACCGCGCCATTTGGTTGGCCATCGCTGCTCGATCAATTGGGCGAGGCCAATGCCGCAGGGGTTGTCATGAAGGGGCAGATCATGCCGCGCGCTGTTGGGATGATCCTTGGCTTCGAGCTTACGCTCAATCCATTTTACACCACCTCAACATATCGCGCCTTGTCGTCCCTGCCGCTGGAGGCGCGACTGGAAGAATTGCGCAAGCCCGCCATTCGCGCTGCTATATTGGCAGAGCCGGTTGATCCAGATCCCGCGCTGGTGCTGGGGCGCATGGTCCGCGACTTTGATACCATGTTCGTCCTCGGTTCCCCGCCGAACTATGAGCAGCCCCCAACGCGTAGCATCGCGGCCATGGCCAAGGCCAAAGGATGCACCGCTGAAGAGCTGGCCTATGACATCATGATCGAGGGCGATGACGGCGGGAAACTCTATCTTGCCATGGCCAATTACGCGAACGGCAGCCTTGATGCGGTTGGCCAGATCATGGAGCATCCCGACGTTGTTCTTGGCCTTGGCGATGGCGGCGCTCATGTCGGCACCATCTGTGATGCGAGCTATTCGACCTTCGCGCTGATGCACTGGGTGCGTGATCGTGAACGGGGACGCAAGTTGGTCGAGGACATTGTGCATCGGATGACAGGTGCCACAGCGGATATTATCGGTCTGGGAGACCGGGGGCGCCTGTCCCTTGGGCTGCGTGCCGATATCAATGTGATCGATCTCGCGGGGCTCGCGCTTGACGAACCCGCCGTTCATTATACCCTTCCCGCCGGCGGGCGTCGCCTGATCCAAAGGGCGAAGGGCTATGTCGCGACGGTCATTCGGGGCGAGATTGTGAGCCGCAACGATCATCCGACCGGTCAGATGCCCGGCCGACTTGTCCGCATTTAGCCGTCTTTGGGAGACGAATAGCCAAATTGGCTGGCGGCGGAACTCAACAGCAGGCGGACAAGCTCGCCCTGCCGATTGACGCCGATTTTCATGTAGATGGATTGGAGCTGGGATCTGGCCGTATTACGGCTGATCCCTAGCCCGATAGCCGCTTCCTCCACGGCCTCGCCGTCGACAAGGCGGGTTGCCAGCCGGGCCTCCGCCGGACTCAGTCCAAAAAGCTGTTCAAGATCCGTCACCGGCAGCATTGGCGTGCGCGCGGGATCCCGCAGGGTGATGATGGCGGTTCTTTTGAGTGGCGCGCTGACCGGGCCATAAGGTGGACCAGGGCGCACAATGAGCGTGAGCGGATGAAGGCGGCCCGGATCAGGCAGCGCGACGGGGAGGTAGCATCGCGGGTCCACATGCGCAGATTGTCGGCGCGCCATTTCAGCTACGGCATCGAGCAAATGTTGCGTGGCCTCCCGATTGTTCGCGCGCAAAGTCCCGTCCCGCACCGTCAACAATCCGCCCTCGGCCATCAGGGATTGGGCCACTGCATTGGCGCTGACCAGCCGCCCGTCGGCTTCCACGAGGATGGTTCCAGTGCCACTCGCCTCAATCACATATTCCGCCACGCGACGTTCTCTGACCGCGTCTGCCAATAGCTCATAGAGCGGCAAGACATGGCCCAGAAGTGGCGCGAGGCGTTCCAATTGAACAAGACATGCCTCAGCGCTCAACCGCGTCCCTTCCGCGACAAGCCAGATGCTGCGGTCTCCGGAGATTTTGCATCGGACGACAGCGGCCTCACCCTGATCGGTGGTGATGAGTTGCGGCCGCGCAAAAGGCAGGGATCGCAGCAGCTCAAACCGCAGGCGCCGAGAAATTTCCTCAAGGGAACTGGGTTCGGGCGAAACGATAGCGAGTGCGCTTGCGTCCGGCTTGCTGCCTTCGACAGCCAAGAATGCATGGTCAGCGCCCGATTGAAGGGCGAGCGCGCGAAGAAATCTCGACCATGTCGGACGCTCGGAAAGCCCGGCGAACAGCAGCTCCTCGAGATTGTCGTTACTCTCCATCCGCCCGCATTACGCCTCGCGTATCGATAATGATATTGCATTTTGATAGGAAAAGAAAAAGGCGGCTTGCGCTGCATCGAGCAGGATTCACCAAAGCGCCCACTCACGCGTCAGCCCGTCCGACGCGCGATTGACAAGGCGAATATGTTGACCCTGACAGTGCCGGAAATGACGGTATTGGTTGGCGGTCTGCACGCGCTTGATGCCAATGAGGGCCAGTCGGCCAATGGCGTATTGAGCGCCAATCCCGGCACGCTCAACAATGACTTCTTTGTCAACCTGCTCGACATGTCGACCAAGTGGTCGAAATCAGCGGCGGGCGAAGGTCTCTATGACGGGCGCGATCGGGCAACCGGGCAGTTGAAGTGGACAGCAACCCCGGTCGATTTCGTATTTGGATCAAACTCGGAATTGCGTGCTGTCTCGGAGGTTTATGCGTCCGAGGATGCGAAAGACAAGTTTGCCAAGGATTTCGTCGCGGCATGGACGAAGGTGATGAACCTTGACTGTTTCTAATACCATGAGATAGGTTGGCGGTGCAGTGCGCGCCGCCAGCCTTGGCTGTGCGCATTGCCCGAGTGATAAGGCGGCCGAGGCCCAATGTCATGATCGGATCCCGCCAAGTCCCGACACCAATTTTGTGCGCCGGGAGAGGCAGGGATCGGTAAGTGACGGTTCAGGGCGTGCGTGGCCGATGTTCGTCCGTGCGGCCGCTATCTGCCGGGGGCCGTTCCTTCTTGGGCTTCACTCGCTGAGGTGGTGTTGCTTTGACGGGTGCGCCATGGCCTTGGGGTTGAACCCTGTCCGCATCAGGGGCGCGCTGAACCGACGGAGATCTTCGATCAGGTAGGGGGCCCCATTCTGCCCGATGCTGCTGATAATAACGATCTTCCCATCGCGGCCGCTCACTGTAAAAGCGATGGGATGAATAGTGGCTGTCCCAATAATCTCTGAAAATAAACAATTGGATGCTCAGGCCGATTTGAGGGCTGATGGGGCGGCGCCGGCCACGATAATCGACATTGATGTCCCGTTGCCGCACCCAGCCGCGTTCGCGCCAAGCACGGACATCGCACCAGCTCCAGTCTCTCAGACAGCCATAGACGGTAATGCCCGTCTGGCGGCGTAGGCGCAGCACTGCCGGATAATCGATATCCGGCCCCGCACGCATTGTCGTTGCGCGCACGGTATAGCCGTTCATCGAGCGGGCGATAGCGGGTGCGGTTGGCAGCGCGATGGCGAGTAGCGCGGCGCTCAGGATTAGTTTGGACATTGGGCCGTCTCCTTTCTCGGTAAAGGGGGGTTGTCAGCTTTCATAGGCGACCGGTCAGGATGAGGATGACCACGACGATCAAGAGCACGCCGATTACCCGACGCCGCTATGTCCATAGCCATAGCCATAGCCTCCGAACCGACCGCTAAAGCCTCCCAGCAGAAAAATGATCCACAGGATGACGAGGATATTTCCAAGGGACATGCTCTAAAATTCCCATGAAATCGTTGCGATATAGATTTTTCCGTAGACTCTAGGTTGATATCACCCAACCCCGGCGCATGATGCTAGCGGCAGCGCGCATGATGCCGATCAATCGACTGACCCGCCAATGCGCCGGCGCCAGCGCCGAGCACAGTGCCCAAGGTCTCCGACCCGCCCGGCGCGATGATGTTGCCGAGAATGCCGCCCGCAATGGCGCCGACGATCAAGCCGGTGGTGCCGTCGCTACGGCGGCAATAATAGCGACCGTCGCGGCCGCGATAGATGCGGTCATGGTCCGATAATCGGCGTTCGCGATAATGCGGTGCATCGCGATAATAGCGGCCAGCATCATAATCACCATAATTCGGGTCGGGTCGATTATAGTCGTAAGTGCGCCAACTGCGTTCAGGTCTATAATTTCCACTGTCGCCATTGCATGCGGTGAGAGTGACCGCCGCGACTAGCCCTGCCATGATCATGCGCATTTTTCTGCTCCTATTCTGGAATCATGCGCAGGATATGAAACTAAGATTAATTTAAAAATTGGTAATCACACGGAGGTTAAAATGCAGATACATAGGATCAGCTGGAACGATTTGAGATCACAACTGATTTATGATGTTGATATTTGATCGATCTGCGACCATTTTTCTTATTAAGAAGAAATTTCTATTTAAGAGAACACGTTATGAGTTCCCATTGTTTTCAGGAGATTGCCGGTTTTTTGCGGAGCAGTCCGCCCGGCAGTGCGCCGGTGGCTGTATCATGTTCACGCGTTATGACACCGCCGACCAAGGTCGCGCGGTAACCGGATACGGCCTGCAATAGGCGGCCTGCCCCGGTCGGCAGGTCGTCGACAATGGTCGGGCGGTCAAGCGCGAGCCGGTTCATGTCAATCACATTGATATCGGCCCGCAGCCCGGGCTCCAGCCGTCCACGGTCATCAATGCCGACAGCTTCCGCCGTATCTCGTGACATCATGCGCACGATGAGTTCGAGCGGGAGTGTCTCGCCGCGCCGCCGGTCGCGCCCCCAATGGGTCAGCATAAAGGTGCTCATCGCCCCGTCGCTGATCGTCATGACATGCGCACCGGCATCCGACCCGCCAATCACGGCACCGGGCCGCAACATCATCTCCTTCAACTCCTCCAGCCCGCGCGGGCTGTAATTGTTGATCGCCAACAACAGCCGGGGATGGCGGCTGGTCTGGAGCATCATGTCATAGGTGGCGGATTGTGGCGTGGTGCCGAGCGTGGCGGCAATCGTCACCATGTTGCGATCTTCTTCCGGCTCGTAATCGGCTTCCTCGCCCAAATCGTAGCAGCGATTCCAATGCTGGTTGAGGAAATGGCCAAATGTGCCTTCCGGATCGGTTTCGGCCAGGATTTGTGCCTTGGTTTCAGGTCGTGCCAGTTCGGCCAGCCAGTGATCGCGCGGCAGCGATTTAATCGCCTTGAATGTGGGCCGTTCCATGAACGGGTGGGTGCCGAAGAAGCTCAACAATGCGCCGATGCTGCGGCCGCTGACCTGCGCAAAGCCACGGGGGCGACCGGATGGGGTAAGGCCTTCCACCCAATCGAGCTGCTGCCGCCAATAATCAGGATAGAGATTGGGTTGCAGCACCAGCATATGGAGCGAGACACTCGTTTGGGCGACGATCCGGTCATACATCGCCATTTCGCGGTCAAGCGCCTCGCGCCCTTCGCCGACCAGCCCTTCCGGCGCGAATTCCATGATACCGCCATGACGCGCGACCACTGCTGCCAAGGCCGTTAATTCGCGTTCATCGGCGGCATAATCGGGCGTCATCTCACCATGCACCGTGCGATGCACCGGGGTGCGGGTACTCGACAGGCCGAAAGCCCCATGCTGCATCGCCAGTTCGGCCAGCCGCGCCATTTCCGCGATCTCACCGTCATTAGCGGGGCTTGTACCGCCGACCTTGTCGCCCATGACATAGAGCCGCAACGGCCCATGCGGGATGAGCGCGCCAATGTCGAAGCTGCGGGACTGAGCGGCGAGCACGTCGAGATAATCGGTGAAGGATTCCCAGTTCCATTTGAGCCCGACGCTCAAGGCCGAGCCGGGGATTTCCTCTACCCCGTCCATCAGGTCGATCAGCTTTTGTTCGCTGCCCTTGCGCACCGGCGCGAAGCCGACGCCGCAATTGCCCATGATCGCTGTTGTCACGCCCGAGCTAAACGACGGATCGAGCCATTGGTCCCATGTCGCCTGCCCGTCATAATGGGTATGGATATCGACCCAACCGGGTGTCACCATCAGGCCGGTCGCATCGATTTCGCGCTTGCCCGCTGTCATGATCTGGCCGATCTCGGCGATACGATCACCGGTGATGCCGATATCGGCAACCATGCCCGGCGTGCCGTTGCCATCCAATATCGTCCCGCCGCGGATCACCACGTCAAACATCTTGTTCTCCTTGCCCGCTTAAGCGCAGCGGCCAGTTGATCGGTCTGTATCGGCGCGCCGAGACCCGTTTGTTGTGGGCAGAGTGTGGAACGAACCGCCGCGAGGGTCAAAGGACTTTGTCCGGATTCAGTCCGACGCCGGTTGATCGAGGTCGAGATAGGCGAGCGCCATGTCGAGTGCGGCGCGGGCAAATTGGGGGTCGCTGACTTGCAGCCCTTCGCCCAATTCCCCGCAATCCGGCAGAGCGGCCCAGACGACGGCACCGCGAATGATGCTGTGCGCGTAAAAGACGCGCCGCCGCAATTCTGCGGCATCACGACCGGGCAATTTCATGACCAGCAGATCGGCGATCATATCCGCCACCTCGGCATTGGCGTTGCTTTGATCGAGATGGGTGGCACGATCTTCCAACCGGCTGCGCTCAATCAGCCGCAACAGGCCAGCATCGGTGCGGAATGCGCTGAACACGATATTGACGTGCAGCGCGACGACTTCTGCCGGGCTGGCATGGCGGTTCTGTTCGGAATCGCACAGGTCGCGGATTTCGCGCATCCGCAGGGTGCGAAAGCCTTCGATGATCGTTTGTAAAATGGCCGATTTATCGGCGAAGCGTTGATAGACGGTCCCAATCGGCACGCCTGCCTCGGCCGCGATTTCGCTCACGGGTGTCGCTTCAAAGCCCTTGGCCGCGAACAGGCGGACGGCGGCGGCGACGATGCGTTCAAGCGCCAACCGGCTGCGTTGCTGGCGGGGGACGGCGTAATTGCTTGAGTTTGCCAGCCAGATCGCCGGATCGCGCTCAAAGGGGAGCGCGCCAAGATCGGTCTTCATCGTTGCGGCTTTGGTCATGGGTTGCCCATTATCCGGAAGCGGCTGTCTGCGCCACCCTAGGTTGAGAGTGACAGATAGCCAAGCTGCGCGGCCTTGAAGACCGTCTGGCTGCGATTGACGGCATCAAGCTTGACCGAGGCATTGTGGATATGGAAGCGTACCGTCGCCCGACTACGCGACAGGATCATGCCGATCTCGGCATCAGTCTTGCCAATCGCCGCCCAGCGCAGGCATTCGATTTCGCGCTTTGACAGCCTGGTGCCGGCTGGCAGCCTGGGCCGTGCGCCTGCTGCATGGACATAGCTGGCGATAAACGCGCGGCCCAAGGCGGTGAAGGCATCGCCGAATGCCGCGAATTCTGCGCTGAGATCTACTCGGTCCTGATCGATCGGGTTGAAACTGACCGCCCCGATCTGCCCGAACGGCAGGTGGATCGGGACGACGATGGCGGCTTTCGTGCGCGCCCGCGTCTCGAAATGGGTCAGATCAATGGCCGAGAGATAGCGGTTGGGCATGCGGGTGTGGAAACCTTCGGCATTTGCCCAGAAGATTTCGCTCTCGAACCGGCAGGCGCTGGTGAGCGGCGAGTTGAGCGCGATGCTCGAATTTTTCCACCACGCCTGTGCAGTGTCCGGCCAGCCGAAAACATCGTGCGCCAAAATCGCGCCCTGCGCATCGACCGGTGTGCCGCGATCGGCAATGTCATGGGTGGGCGCAACCCGCATGCCGGTGGCCTTCATCACCAGATGGTGCAGCGTCTCGGCCGCGCGGCGGATATCCTCCCGGTCACGCACCCGCACCGCCGCGATATTGTCGAGCGACAGCAAGCTCGCCGATGCACGTGACAATGCGGCCTTGGCCATAAGCTGAATTACTCCGCCGTTGTCGGGGCGTGATTGGCCCAGATGAGGGGGAGCACCGCCATGGCGCGGGCGAGGGCGATATCGAACGCACGGGTCATGAGGTCATCTTTCATAGGAATACAGGCTTGGCCGCTGGCGTCGATGCGGTCAATACTTCACATTCTTGGTGAAGCCGCCGTCGACCGTCAAATTGACCCCCGTGATCCACGACGCACGCGCCGATGCCAGATACAGCACGGCGTCGGCAATTTCGTCCGGGCGTCCGAAACGACCTGCCGGGTGACGCAGGCGGTTGGCCTCGTAATAATCGGGCATCGCGTCTTGCAGAAAGCCCCAACTGCCGTCCTCGACAAAAATCGGGCCGGGGCAGACGCAATTCGCCCGGATGCCGAACTTCATATAATCAAGCGACAATTGATGGGTGTAATTGATCAGCGCGGCCTTCATCGCGCCATAGCTGAGGCCCGCTTCGCCAAAGGCGTGGTTCTCGATGGCGGTGATGGTCGACATCTGGACGAACGCGCCATGGCCTGATTCCTTGAGATAGGGCAGCGCCGTATCGAACATTGCCACCGCCGACATCAGGTCGACATTATAATTGATGTCCCAGCCTTTGCGGTTGCGCGGAATGCCGCCCAAGGCGCTGGCATTGGAGACGACAATATCGATCCCGCCCATGTCCTTGGCCGCCTGTTCGACCCAAGCGGTCACCTGATCGAAATAGCCGCAATCGACGACCGAGCCGAACACCGTGCCGCGCGGCGACAGTGCCGCGACGGCTTCTTCGACGCCATCGCCATGCAGCGGATTTGCCAATACATCGCCATCACTTGGATTGGGCTGTTCACCGCGCGCGCGGCGGCCGCAAAAACTGACAATGGCCCCCTCATCGAGAAAACGCTCGATCATCCGGCGGCCTAATCCGCGCGTGGCGGCGCTGATGACGACCTTCTTACCCTTGAGTTCAAGGTCCATGGCTCTCTCCTCTTGATATGCGGGTGATTGCGCGGGCGCGGGCGGCACTGGACCGCCCGCTGCACCGGTTTATTTGCGGCCGTCGAGATATTTGTCGAGCGTGTCGTGGACGTGACGAATGCGCGATTCCTGATAGGCGGACAGGGTCGCCGCGCCCTTGCCGCTGGCATACATGCCTTCGCGCTGCCAGCGCATGATCTCGGTATCTTGATCAAGCACGCTGCCCAGAAACGGGTCCATCCCCCCCTTGCTGGCAAAGCCTTCGCCCTCGACGATATCGACGGGCTGGGCGACTTCGAAGTCGGAACCATCGGTCGGCTTGGGCCGCAGCGTGATCATGTCGAAGATCGCATGATCCTGATCATGGCCGTCGGGGCGGAATAGCTGGATCAACGCCAGGCCCGGCGCGGGGTAGAATATCACGTTCGGGAAGACGTTATACTTCAACGAGTCGATCATCTCGGGCACCGAATAGGCGCTATAGTCGAGACCATAATCCCGCTTCATCTGGGCCTTGAGCTGTTCGGCCATCACCCAGCGCGCACTTTTGCCTTCCGGGACCAAGGTCCGTTCGCCGACCATCTTGGCATCGGCAACCAGCATGGAATCGAGCATTTCCTGTTCGGTCATCTTCACGCTGGAGGTCGGGCTGGGGACCGCCATGGCGCACAGGTCGCGGCTGATATGGTCGGAAAAAATGTCGTGCTGCATATTATGGTCGCCGACCACATGCGTCATTTCCGGGTGGACATAGGGGGTGTGATAGGCCTCCATGAACGCCTCTTGCACCACCTTCCAATTGCACGACAAATGCTTACGAACATGGCCATGGACGTACCAGCCGGTCAGGTCCCAGTTCTTGAAATGCTCGGGCAGCACTTCAAGATAGTCGAGCAGCGACGGGCCTTCCTGCGCGAAGTTGATGAAGACGAAGCCGTTCCAGCTATCGACCCGGACTTCCGGCAGGCATGCTTTTTTGCGGTCGAGATGGGCGAACTCCCAGTCGCACGGGATGTTCTTGATCGTCCCGTCGAGATTCCATTCCCAGCTGTGATAGGGGCAGCGTAGCGACGGCGACCAGCCATTGTCGCCCGAGGGCTTGAGCTTGGTGCCGCGATGCAGGCAGCTATTATAATAGCCCTTCAGCCCCTGTTCGGTGCGGACGATCACGACCGAGAGGCGGGCGAGGTCATAGACATAATAATCGCCGACTTCCGGCAGATGCTCTTCACGACAGGCATATTGCCAGACGCGTTTCCACATGTGCTCGATCTCGCGCTCGAAAAATGCGCGGCTGGTATAGCGGTCGAACGGGATATCGGCCGTGGATTGCGGGGGATTGGATTGGGCCTGCAACACCGGCGGCAAATCGCCGTCGCGCCGCGCAATGTCCTGCCAGCTATTGTCGGGATATTGCGCGCGCACCTGCGCCTGAATGTCGTTCATCTGTCCTCTCCTCTGCGAGAATCACCTTGGGGTGATCTTCTCTACACACAGAAAATGAACCATCACTCATATTTGTCAAGCAATGATGGCAGGCCACGCCCTCACCACCTGCGCAGCACGATCAGCGCCCTTGGAAAACTGGCTTGCGCTTGGCGACAAAGGCCTGACATGCCTCAGCAAAATCCTCGGTCAGCAGCGCCAGCGTCTGCACATGATTTTCCAGTTCGATGGCGCTATCGAGGCTGGTGGCCGCCAGATTGGCCCACATCACTTGCTTGCTATGCTTGACGGCATAAGGGCTGTTCTCGGCAATCAGGCGCGCGATCGACAGGGCCTCATCAAGCAGCGCGTCTTCCGGAACGATGCGGCTGATCAGCCCGGTTCGCTCCGCTTCTTCGGCCAGCACCGGGCGACCGGTCAGCATGATCTCGAACGCGCGGCCCGCGCCGATCAGACGCGGCAGATGATAGCTGATCCCGCACTCCCCGGCGCTCAACCCGATACGCACCGCGCCGATCAAGAAGGTCGCGGACGGGCTGGCGATGCGGATGTCGCTGGCGAGCGTGATGCCAAAGCCCGCGCCCGCGACCGCCCCTTGCACGGCGGCGATGACCGGCTGGCGCAGCTTGTTGATCTGCAGCATCAGCCCGGCGAACAGCTCTTGCAACGCCATGTTCTCGATTGCCCCCTTGGGGGCATCATCGCCGAGAATGACCTGTTTGAGGTCAAGCCCTGCACAAAAGGCCTTGCCCTCGCCGACGAGGATGACAACCCGGCAGTCGGGATCGGCCTCTGCCTCGCTCAGGGCGGCGCGCAGGTCGTGCACCATGTCGAGCGTCAACGCATTGCGCGACCCGGCCCTAGCCAGGGTAATGATAGCGATACCGTCGGTGGTGCGGTCAAGCCTGATCAATTGTGCGGTCATGCGACTGAGGTATCCTTGGTGATCCGGGCTTTGAAATCGCGCTGGCCGGGCACATCGACCCGGATCTTGACCACCCCACCGACGCCCGGATGATCCGCATTGCCGGCGGTGGCGATGTAGAGATCGTGCAGGTCCGGTCCGCCAAAGGCCAGGCTGATGAGATGTGGAAAGGGCAGGTGGATCAAGCGATCAAGCGTCCCATCCGGCAGATAGCGCCGTAGATTAGCGCTGGACCAGCCGGCGACCCAGACCGCGCCCGCGCTGTCGACGACGAGACCATCCGAATCCTCCATCGGCACGAACAATTCGGGCGTGCCCGGCGAGCCGTTGGGATCCAGCGGATAACGCCAGATGCCGACCGATGTTTCCGAATGATACATGTGACGGCCATCCGGGCTGAAGCCGATGCCGTTGGAGACGAACACATCGTCGCGCAAGATGCGGAGCGTGCCATCGGGTGAAAGGTAAAACAGCTTGCCCAACTGGGGTGCGACACCCAATTCCATGATCGAAATAAAGTCGATGGTGCCGCCATAGATACCACCATGGCGGTCGGCCTCCATGTCGTTGATGGCAATGATCGCTTCGCCGCCAATTTCGCTCAGTAAGGGCGTCGTCTCGCCGGTGGCGGCATCGATCCATGCCATGCCGCCGCGGCCACCGCAGATGATCGCGCCATCCTCGGTCATCACCGCGCCGCCGATCCACTGGCGATCAGCCAGTACGGTCTCCACCGGCTGACCGGGGCGCTGGCGATAATAGCCGGTGCCGGTCAGGTCGCTGAACCAGAGCGTGCCATCGTCCTCAACGCGCGGCGCTTCGACAAATTGATAGCCCGTCGCCAAGGTGGTGAAATCATCACGCGCTTCTGCGGTTGGGGTGGCCGCATTCTGACTCGTCATCGCGCTCTCCTGTATCATTGTTTGACGAAGATTATGGCGGCGGCATGGGTGACGGATAGCTCACGCTTTGTCCAGTCCATGGGCATGGGCATGGGCGGGGGCGGGGGCCACCAAGCGCGCCTCGTTTAGGGTCACCGGCGCAAACGTCGCGACGTTGCCAATTGCTCATGCTGCGTTGCAGCAATTTCCATTGCCGCGCCGATTGGCCTGCCTAGGTTTGCCGCATCGGCGAAGGTGCTTGAACCGGCAGATGGCGCGAAATGGGGGAATATTATGAAGATCACGTCGCTCATCATCGCCCTTGGCGGGCTTGCCGCTGTCACTGCCGGGGCTTTTGTGCCGGATCATGCGGCGGCAGAGGACGCGCCGGGCCGTGCGCAATTCATGGAGACGTGCGCCGCCTGTCACCAACCCGATGGCACGGGCATTCCGGGCGCGTTTCCGGCGCTTGCCGGCACGCCCTTCGTGCAGGGTGACGCCAAGGCGGTGGTGACTGTGCTGATCAATGGCCGCGCCGGAATGCCGAGCTTTCGCGACGATCTCACCGATGAGCAGATCGCCAACGCCCTGACTTATGTTCGCTCGGCATGGGGCAACCAGGCCGCGCCGATCTCGCGCGACATGGTGGCAGAGGTGCGCCGCGCGGCGGATCAGACCGGCGGGATTTGATCGTTGGCGTGGACTTCGATCAGTTCGAACACATTGCCGAAAAAGTCGCGGCCATAGGTCGCGGCATAGCCTTGTTTATGGCCATCGGCATGGAGGGTGATCGCGTCCAGATTGGGCGGGGTGTGAAAGCGGATGCCCGCCGAGAGCATCCGGTCATAGACCGCCTTGATATCGTCAACCTGCAAACAGAAATGGGTATAGCCGAAGCGATTGACGCCTTCGTTCGGGTCCTGCGGTGCGGCGCGCGGGCTGAGATATTCGAACACCTCGATGAAGGTGTTGCCAAGCCGCGCAAGGAATTGCTTGCCGGCGCAATTTTCGAGCCCGACGATCGCATCGATCATCGCATTGCCCGCTTCCCATGACACGTCGGATGCCTCTTGTGCACCCAGCAGGTCGATATAGAATGTGCGGGCAATCTCGATATCGGGGACCGACACCGCGATATGGTGGATGCCCTGAATATGCCGTCTCATCGGGTGATCCTCTTCGGATGATGGGGATGCTGATGGGGTGTCATGAAAAACGGGCGCCCCTTGCGGTGGCGCCCGTCTGTCTTGCCCCGATTACCAGGCGTGGGTTTCGCCATTCCATTTAAGGAAGTCGCCGCTGCGATCCAGCGTCCAGTCGGCCGTGACCTGGCGGATGCCGGTCGCGCTTTCCTCGGTGGTGATGTCGGCACCCGGGCCGCCCATGTCGGTCTGCACCCAGCCCGGATGGACGAGGCCGATGATGATGCCGCGATCCTTGAGATCAATCGCCACCGACCGCATCATGCGGTTGAGACCGGCCTTGGCGGCCACATAGGCGTAAAAGCCGCCATAAGGCCAAGTCGAAGCGGCAAGCTGGCTCGAGAAGTTGATGACCTTCGATCCTTCCTTCAAGCGCGGCAGGAAGGCCTGCATCACGCGCAACGGACCCATGACCATGATGTTGAGCGCATCCTGCCAAGCGGCCCAGTCGGACGAACCGAATTCCAGTTCGGCTGGGATGGGCCCCGCGACACCAGCGACGTTGAGCAGCACGTCGATGTTGTCAGTGCCGGTGCTGGCCGCGCCTGCCTTGACCGATGCATCGCTGCCGACATCCATGTCGTGGATCGTGACCTTGCCGCCCGAGCCAGCGGCCACCGCGTTCAGGCCTTCCGACGGGCTGCGGCAAAGGGCGAACACGCGGTCGCCATTGGCCGCATATTGACGGACGAGTTCAAGTCCGATGCCGCGTGCGGCGCCGGTGATTGCGATATTGGCCATGGGTCGTTCTCCTTGCTGAAGGCTGCGTGCTAAAGGGGGGTAATCAGAGCGGATGGGGCAGGGGATTGGCAAGCGCATGCCCGCTGGGGCCGCGCCCAGCCGCATGCACGGGCGCGATGGACGCACCCACTGGCGATGTCATGGCAATTGCGGTTGTGCCGGCCAACACCCTCTCCACCTTATTTGTTATCGCAGATGAGTATGACGCGCGCCAAGCGCCCGCATAACTCATGCTTTAGACAGTGATGGCGGCGCGGATGAGCCGACTTATTCAGTCGCGCTCCACCAGGCTTCCATCGCCGGGCGCAGCACTTCGGACACCAGTTCGACCACAAAGCCCGCCGTCGGCGGCCGCAGATAGCAGAGCACGCCATAGCCCTCTTCCGGTGGCGCGCCAGCACCAATCACCACCCAACCCGCGGCGATCAGCTTTTCGGTCTCGGCCTTCAAGTCATCGACCCAGACGCCGACATGACGACCGTCGGGGAAGACCGCCGGATCGTAGAAGCTGCCCTTGGGGCCTTTGCAGATTTCGAGATGATGCGGCCCTGCGCGCGAATAGACCGCCTCGACGCGATAGTGCTGCAACCCGTCTGCCGGGGTCCAGAAGGGCAGTGGATCGAATACCCGCACGGGCGTCCATTCCAAGTTCATCGTCTCGCCCAATTCGCGCTGCGCGGTCGCGAGATCGTCGACAACGATCCCGGTGTGAAAAATCCGCTGAAAATCAATCATGGTCGAGACTCCTATGGCGCGGCTACTGACAGGCGCGATCAAGCGCTACCCTAGAAGGGCCGCGCCCGAAAGGCCAAGCTCGCGCTTTGGCGAGGGGGATGGGGATGGGGATGGTCGGATTGCAACGCTGCGCGCGTCCCAGCGGCTGCCGATGAGCGGCCAGCGGCGCTGCGTCAGACGGTCGGGTCATCCATGAAGATGTGTTTGGTGATGGTGACCGGCATGGTGGCCGTGGTGACGAACGGCAGGCTCAGCGGAACGATATAGGTCGCCGTGACCTCGAATTCGACCGTGCCGGCCATGGCGGCGGTTTCTTCCTGCTCCACATCAACGGTGAGATTGTCATCCCGCAATAGATAGGGCGAACTGGTGACCCGGCTGCGCACCAGCCCCGCGATCTGCTCACCGGAGAGCGGCGCGGTAGAGGCGTTGAGGAATTCGACCGAGGCATTGCGGGCGACATCAGCAATTGCCGAACGCAATGCACCACGGGATTGGAGGGCAAGGCCGAACTGGAGAATACCAAAGAATAAGGCGAGCAAGATCGGTGCTGCAATGGCAAATTCCACCGCCGAAGCCGCGCGCCGATCACCCGCAAGTCGTCGAAATGGCCGGCGCATCACGCGACCTGCACTTCACGCGCAACCCGCAGGTTGATCGTTGGCAAGAAGCCCACGCCGCCATGGTTGGAGCTGAACTGATCCGTCAGGCGGATCGAAAGGATGGTTGAACGCTGCTCCCCCGTGTTGCAGGCCGCGCTGGTCGGTTGGATCGCCCCGCTATTGCAGCGGATGCCGAGCGACAGGGTGACGCGTTCTTCCGGCACATCCGCCAGCCGCGCGCCAACCACGCGAAAATCCGATAAATTACCGTCCGTCGGGACAGATGCTGCGGCGATGTTCGCCAATTGGGCGGTTGCTTCCTGCAATTCCAACTGGCGCTGGACCAACAGGCTGGCATCGACCATGCCGAGCAGCATCGTCGCCAAGACCGGCGCCACCAACGCCAGTTCCACCACCGATACGCCGCATCGGTCGCGGCCGAGTTGTTGAAAAAATCTGTGCCTCATTCAGGCGACCAATCGCACATAGCCGGTTTGGCTACCGACACTGCCCTGCAGATTCTGGCCGGTCGGACAGAAATTATTCATGGAGGTCGTGCCGCCGATATTGAGCATATCGGCCACCATCATCAGGCACTGGCTTGTCGGCTTGGCGGTTCCGTTGAAGTTGAGGGTCGTCTTCGGCATGTAGATCGCGCCATTCAGCACGGTGGCCGAATTGCCGTTGATCCTTGAACTGTTTTCGCGGCCGGCATTGCTCGTCTTATCCTCGAAGACCAGCATGCCGGCGAGGCGGGGGTCGGCAATCCCCATGCCGGGCAACTGGGCCGCCGTGGGGGCGGTGAGCGTTACCGCCGCGCCACCATTAATGTCGAGGGTCGCCCCATTTTTGAGGACAAAGGTGACGCCGGAACCCGTCACAATGTCCTGCGAACGGACCGAAAAAATACCGCCATCAATGACATAGACACCGGCCGCAAAAGTCGTATTGCACTTTGTGGCGATGCCGGAATAGGTTCCCGGCTGCAAGGAGGCGCTCGCCCTTGGGCCGGTGCCCGTGCATTTATAGGTCTGCGGTGTCGGATTGGTCGGCGGTGTCAGCCCGGCAAAGGGATCGCTGAGACCTCCCACATTTTCTGCCACGATCGCATCACCAAAGTCGGCCGACCCGCCGGTGTCGATTCCGCCTGCCGCAATGATTGATGTCGCCGTGATATCGGCCGTGCCGGAAATCACGATCGCGCTATCCGATGTCGACAGCGCGGCCATGCCGCAGCCCAAGTTCAGCGTCGCGTTACCGATCACCTTGATCGTGCCGTCCTCGGTAAGGTTGGTCGCCACCATGCAGCTATTCCAATCCGCGCCGTTGCGGAACGCTGCCTGCGCCGCCACCCGCACGGTCACGGCCTGACGGATGAACAGGCTGGAAAATGGCAGGGCCTTTGTGCCCTGCAAGCGCACGATCACCGCATTATTGGTGCCGGTACCAAAATTGGAGAGCAGGCTTGATGTGACGGTCGCGAAGTTGACCACTTCCCGATTGGACTGGAACTGGGCGGTCACCCGCGATTGCCAGTCCTTATCCTGTGACAGCGCATAGGCCCCGGCGAGCGCGGCCTGATCCGCTGCAAACTGCATTTCACGTCGCCAATAATACCATTGCGCCGTATCAACACCCAAACCGGCGGCGCCGACCAGCAGCGGGAGCGCCAAGCCGGTCAGTGGCAGCACATTGCCGCGCTTGCATTTCAGGAGTCGTTTGAGCAGCTTCATTCTCACGCGCCTTTGAAGGAGACTTCAACACACGCGAATCGCAACTCGAACAGGCAGAAAACAGGGCACGAACAGGCCCCGGTTCATTTCTGTTAACCGGTTTGAGTAAACAGCAAGTTAAGCCGCAAGGAACAAGCGGCGCGGCAGGCTCAGCGCCCGATGGCCGTATAGGTAAAACCCGCGTCCTCTATAAGGTCGCGCGGATAGATGTTGCGCAGGTCGACAAGGATCGGCTGGCTGAGCAGCCCCTTCACCCGGTCAAGGTCAAGCGCGCGGAACGCATCCCATTCCGTGACGATGACCAGTGCATCCGCACCTTCCATCGCCTCATAGGCATTGCCGCAATAGGTGACCTGATCAAGCACGAGCTTCGCCTGCTCCATCCCTTCCGGATCATGGGCGCGGATCGTGGCACCGGCATCTTGCAGCGTCCGGATCACGGAAATCGCCGGGCTATCGCGCATGTCGTCGGTGTTCGGCTTGAACGTCAGGCCCAAAATCGCCACCGTCTTGCCACGCACATCGCCACCCATGGCGGTGATGACCTTGCGGCCCATCGCCCGTTTCCGGTTATCATTGACCGCGACCACCGCCTCAACGATGCGCTGCGGGGCCTCATAATCCTGCGCGGTCTTGAGCAGCGCCAGCGTGTCTTTGGGAAAGCAACTGCCGCCATAGCCCGGACCGGCGTGGAGAAATTTTGACCCGATACGATTGTCGAGGCCGATGCCGCGCGCCACGTCCTGCACATTTGCGCCGACCTTCTCGCACAGATCGGCGATTTCGTTGATGAAGGTGATCTTGGTCGCAAGGAACGCATTGCCCGCATATTTGGTCAGTTCGGCCGCCCGACGGCTCATTTCCACCAACGGCGACTTGTTGAGGTGGAGCGGACGATAAATCGCGCGCATCACGTCCAGCGCGCGCACGTCTTCACCGCCAATCACGATCCGGTCGGGATGCTTGAAATCGTCGATGGCCGCCCCTTCGCGCAGGAATTCCGGGTTGGACACGACGGCGAAATCGGCATCCGGATTGGCTTCACGCACGATCCGTTCGACCGCATCGCCGGTGCCGACCGGAACGGTCGACTTGTTGACGATGACGGTAAAGCCGGTAAGCGCGCGACCCACGTCGGCGGCGGCTGCATGAACATAGCTCAGATCGGCATGGCCATCGCCGCGCCGCGAGGGGGTGCCAACGGCGATGAACACCGCATCCGCCTCTCGCACCGCTTGCGGCAGGTCGATGGTGAAGCGCAGTCGACCGGCGGCGACATTATTCGCCACCAACTGATCAAGCCCCGGCTCAAAGATCGGCATCCGCCCGGCCAGCAGCGCATCAATCTTGGCCTGATCCTTGTCGACGCAAATGACGTCATGGCCGAAATCAGCGAAACAGGCGCCGGATACCAAGCCGACATAGCCCGAACCAATCATCGTAATACGCATGGTTTTTCCCGTTTTTTGAGGCGGTCCGGCGCACATCGCCCGCCGGCCATCCTTGTTTCAACCCGCGTTTCATGACAGGCGCATGTCAAGACCACCGGCCACTATGCCCCTCATGCCCAACCGACAGGGGCGCGATCAATTGACCAGATTGCAGCTTGCCCCCACTGCCCGCAACGCGGTGCAGGTCGCGGCCGCGCCCTCGCCCGCATGGGCCCGCAGACGATAGACGGTGCCGCCATTGACGGTCGCCGGCACCACATCCTTGGTCATGTCCTTGAGCGGCGGATGACGCCGGGCCAGTGAGTTCCACGCCTTGTCGGCGGCCTCTGACGTGCTGAACGCGCCCAACTGGATCGTGCCGGTGCTGGTGGCCCCGAGATTCGCCCCCGCAGCACCCGATGCCGCTGTGACTGACCTTGGACGGGGCGATGGCAATTTGGAGCCAGCCGCCACGCTTGCCGTCACCTTATGGGCCGGGGCCGGGCTGGGCTTGTCAGTGGCGGCAGGATGCTGCTCGGCCGCGATCTGGACCGGGGCTTCGGGCTGGTTGTCGAGATTGATCGAACCCGCCGCTTCGCCGCCTTCCGAAACATTATAAGCCACGTCGCCGGTGCCTTCGACCTGCATGCCGCCGGGATGATCCGGGGGCACTTTATAGTCGCCGGGCGGGGCCTTGATGAGTTGGCCATCGCCGCCCGACAAGTCGCTGCGCGCCTTGAACCAGAATATGCCGCCCGCCGCCGCGCCGACAATCGTCAGTGCCACGAGCAAGCCCAACAACAGGCGCATCGGCGCGATGCCCTCGGGGGCATCCTCATCATCAACCGGTTCGAGCCATGGCAGTCGATCTTCGTCCTGCGCGGCAGAGCCAGCAAAGGTCCTGTCGGACATCGTCACATCTCCTGTGCGGCCTCGACCCCCATGATCGCCAGCCCATTGCGAATGATCTGCGCTGTCGCGTCCGCCAAGGCAAGCCGCGCCTTGGTGGTCTCGACATCGCCAGCCAGCAGGTAACGCCGGTCTGGCCGATCATTACCCAAATTCCAATGCGCATGGAAGGCGCTCGCCAGATCATAGAGATAGAAGGCAACGCGGTGCGGTTCCTGACTGGCTGCCGCCGCCTCGATCATACGCGGGAATTGGGCCAGCATGCGGACCAGTTGCAGGTCTTCGGCATCAAGCTTGCCAAAATCTGCCGCGCCCTCGACCGTCATGCCTTCTGCCGCGGCCTTGCGCTTCAACGACGCAATGCGGGCATGGGCATATTGCACATAGAAGACCGGATTATCCTTTGACGCTTCCACCACCTTGGCAAAGTCGAAATCCATCTGCGCGTCCGACTTGCGGGTCAGCATGGTGAAGCGCACGACATCTTTGCCGACTTCGCGCACGACATCGGCAAGCGTCACGAAATTCCCGGCGCGCTTCGACATTTTGACCGGCTCGCCGTCGCGCAATAGCCGCACCATCTGCACCAGCTTGACTTCAAGCGGCACGCGCCCTTCGGTCAGCGCCGCGACCGCCGCCTTGATCCGCGCCACGGTCCCGGCATGGTCCGCGCCCCAGATGTCGATCAACAGATCGGCCGTTTGCGCCTTCTGATAATGATAGGCCATGTCTGCGCCGAAATAGGTCCAGGCGCCATTCGACTTTTTGATCGGGCGATCCTGATCATCGCCGAATTTGGTCGAGCGGAACAGCGGCAGTTCGACCGGTTCCCAATCGTCCGATGTTTCGCCCTTGGGCGCTTCCAGCACGCCGTCATAAACAAGATCATGGGCGCGCAGCCATGCTTCGGCGGCTTCCGGCTTTTCTTCCTGCTGAACGGTGGCTTCCGAGGTGAACACATCGTGATGAATGCCCAGCAGGGCAAGATCGGCGCGGATCATGTCCATCATCATTGCGACCGCCGTCTGGCGGAACAGGATCAGCCATGCACTCTCGGGCTGGCCGACAAATTTCGTGCCATGTGCGGCAGCCAGTTTCTGGCCGACCGGGACGAGATAATCGCCGGGATACAGACCTTCCGGAATGTCGCCAACAGCCTCGCCCAGCGCTTCGCGATAGCGCAAATGCACCGACCGGGCGAGGACATCGACCTGCCCGCCCGCATCATTGACATAATATTCGCGCGTTACCTTAAAGCCGGCATAGCCCAGCAAGGTGGCGAGCGCATCGCCCACGACCGCACCGCGGCAATGCCCCATGTGCATCGGGCCGGTCGGGTTGGCGGAGACATATTCGACATTGGCACGCTTGCCTGCGCCCAGATCGGACCGACCATAATGATCGGCAAGGTCATGCACGAGCGCGAGTTCGGCGCGCCAGACATCATCGGCCAAGCGCCAGTTGATGAAGCCCGGCCCGGCAATTTCGACCGAAACGACGCCATCGAGCGCCTCCAGCTTCGGCCCGATCAACCCGGCAAGGGCGCGCGGATTGGTGCCCGCATTCTTGGCCAGCACCATCGCGGCGTTGGTCGCCATATCGCCATGCGAGGCATCGCGCGGCGGCTCGACCGTGATCGCGCTGCGCTTGAGGCCGGTCGGCAACGCGCCTTCGGCTTCAAGCTGGTCCAGCACCGCGTCGAGATGTGCGGCAAAACGGGCAAAAAGGGTGTTCACGGCAGGTTCTTTCCAGTCGTCGGCTGCATGCAGCCATTACAGGCCCCGGCCCATAGCGGAAAGCGTGGGAAAAGGGAAAGGGGGATGGGTCCATGATGGAAATCCATCCCATCGATCGGCAAGGCTGCCCGGCCGGGCGGCGTCAGCCCTTTTTCGGGGTGTCGGTGTCAAACAGGCTGGCAAGTTGCTCCACCATCGTGCCGCCCAATTGTTCGGCGTCCATGATGGTGACGGCGCGCTGATAATAACGGGTCACATCATGGCCGATGCCGATGGCGCAAAGCTCTACCGGGGAACGCGTTTCGATCCAGGCGATAATCTGGCGCAGATGGCGTTCGAGATAAGCGCCGTTATTGACCGAGAGCGTCGAATCATCGACCGGCGCGCCATCCGAAATCACCATCAGAATCTTGCGCTCTTCGCGCCGGGCAATGATGCGGTTATGCGCCCAGAGCAGCGCCTCGCCGTCGATATTTTCCTTGAGCAGCCCCTCGCGCATCATCAGGCCCAGCGAGCTGCGCGCCCGGCGCCAAGGTTCATCCGCCTGTTTATAGACGATGTGGCGCAGGTCGTTGAGCCGGCCCGGATTGGTCGGACGATTGGCGGCCAGCCATGACTCGCGGCTCTGCCCGCCCTTCCACGCGCGGGTGGTGAAGCCGAGAATTTCGGTTTTGACGCCGCAGCGTTCCAGTGTGCGGGCAAGAATGTCGGCGCTGATCGCGGCAATCGAAATCGGGCGGCCGCGCATCGAACCGGAATTGTCGATCAACAGCGTCACGATGGTGTCGCGGAAATTGGTGTCTTGCTCGACCTTATAGCTCAGCGAATGGCCGGGGCTGACCACGACGCGGGCAAGTCGCGCCGCATCGAGAATCCCTTCTTCCTGATCAAAGTCCCAACTGCGCGACTGTTGCGCCATCAGGCGGCGTTGCAGCCGGTTCGCCAGCTTGGTCACCGCGCCTTGCAAATGCACCAGTTGTTGGTCGAGATAAGCGCGTAGCCGGGTCAATTCCTCGGCATCGCACAAATCGGTCGCGGCGATTTCCTCGTCGAACTTGGTGGTAAATGCGGTGTAATCAAACTGCGGCGGCAGGTCTGACATCGGGCGGTTCGGGCGGACCGGCATCATGCCTTCTTCGCCATCGTCGCCGGAATCGGTGTCCATGTCGTCGGACATCTCGTCGTCGCGCTGTTCGAACTCGCCTTCGTCGCCTTCGCCGTCGACCTGATCGGCGCGCATTTCCATCTGGCCGTCGGACTTGCCCGCGTCGTCTTCGCTCTCGCTGTTTTCGTCGCCTTCCGAGTCCTCGTCGCCGCCTTGCTGTTCCTCGTCGTCGGTCTGTTCGGGCTGATCGGTCGGGGCTTGGGTCAGATCGAGATCTTGCAGCAACTTGCTGGCGAGCCGGGCGAAGGCCGCCTGATCATCCAGCGCAACGCCCAGCCCATCCAAATCACTGCCCGCCTTTTGTTCGATCCAGTCGCGGACGAGGGCAAGGCCGGGTGCGGCGATGGCGGGCGGGGCGTCGCCGGTCAGGCGTTCGCGCACGATCAGGCCGACGGCGGTCGACAATGGCACATCCTCGGCGCGCTGGGCGCGGGTTAATGGGTCGGACCGCAGCCGCACTTCAAGCGCATGGCCGAGATTCGCTCGCACCCCGGCCATGTCACGGGAACCAAGCGCTTCGACTCGGGCGGTTTCGACCGCATCGAACACGGCGCGCGCAATCGGGTCGCTTGGCGCGGTGCGCAGGTGCAAGTTATTGTCATGATGGCGGCGTTGCAGCGCCATCGCATCGGCAAAACCACGGGCTTCGGCCACTTGTTCGGGCGGCAGCGAGCGGGCGGGCAATGGCACGCGCACCATCTGCCCCGATTGATGCGGGGCGTCCGCCGTAAAGGCGACTTCCAGTTCGGATTCATGCGCAATCGCCCGGGTGGCCCCGGTCAGTGCGGCTTTGAAGCGATCGAGCGGCGAGGTGTCGGCCATGCGGTTCGCCATAAAGACCCTTTCGCCTTTGGCCAAGCACGCAAGTGCCAGTTTTGCGGTGATGCCAATAGTTGGCCATGAAAAATGCCGGCGCATCCCCCATTCGCGGCGGCTTAATGAAAAATTTGTAAATTTTTGCGACAGGGGGTGTGTCGGAATTTTTAACGCAGGAGAAACACCCCGTTGGGCATCGCGGCCTTCATTAGCCTGTGGAGCCATGCCATGGCTTCCGCCGCCTTTGCCGCGCTGTCGCTGTGGCAGGCGCGCCGCGCCGCGATAGAGTCGCGGGGTCACATGCTGGCGCTTGCCTTTGCGCTGACATCGCTCTGGGCGCTGGCGGTATCGGTTGCGGGGCCGCTTTCGGCCTTTGCTGCGGGGATGGAGTCCGCGCGCAATATCGGCTGGCTGGGGTTCATGCTGATCTTGTTCCTCGGTGGGCATCATGGCCCGCAGCGCCGACCGGTGATGATGCTATATGCGGTGCTGGCGCTGGTGACGGCATCGGCCGCACCGTTGATCATCATGGCGCTGCGCGACTATGGCGACGGGCAATTGGTCGATGCGCTATTCTATACCGCGATGACGCTGCGCATGACCTTCGCGGTTGGCGGCTTGTTGCTGGTGCACAATCTTTATGGCGCGACATCACCCGATGGGCGGCGCTGGCTGGTGCTGCCGGCGGTCGCGTTGGCGGCGATGTGGACCTATGATCTCAACCTCTACATCACAGGCTATCTCAACCATGACCTGTCGCCGCTACTGCTGGCGCTGCGCGGTACGATCATGGTGATGCTGGTGCCGCTGTTCGTGCTGGCGTCGCGCCGTATTGGCGCGGGCCGGTTGCAGTTGTCGCGGCGCTTGACCTTTCAATCGCTGTCGCTGGTCGCGGTCGGTTTCTACCTTGCCTGCATGGTCGTTGCGACCCGGGCGATTGAGGCGGTTGGCGGGTCTTATGCCGAAATGGCGGTGGTGGCCGTGGTGTTTGGCATGTCGATGGGGGCGATGCTGCTGCTGCCGTCGCATCGGGTGCGGGCATGGCTTAAGGTAAAAATCGCCAAGCATTTTTTCCAACACCGTTACGATTATCGCGAACAATGGCTGCGGTTCAATCACATCCTGTCGCGCACCGGCGGGGCGCAGGAGCCGATTGCCGGGCGCGTGTTGGAGGCAATTGCCGGCATCACCGATTCGCCGGGCGGTGCGTTGTTCGTCCCGGATGAGGCCGGTCGCCTGAAACCGGCGGCGCGCCGCCATTGGCCCAGCTCGATGGCGGAAGATTATGGCGATGCGCAGGCGCTGGTCGCATGGCTGGAACAGACCGGGCGGGTGATCGAGTTTGGCGCGGTGCGTGCCGGCGAAGGCGGCGATATCGGCGAGGATGGCGACGCGCTGGCGCTGCCGCCCGCGTTGATCGACGAGCCATTGGCTTGGGCGGGGGTGCCGCTGATCCATGGCGAGCGCCTGTTCGGGCTGGTGGTGTTGCAACCACCGGCGATTGAACGCGCGCTGGATTGGGAAGATTTCGACCTACTCAAGGTCGTCGGTCGCGAGGCGGCGAGCTATCTTGCCGAGGCGCAGGGCCAGGCGGCGCTGTCTGATGCGCGGCGGTTCGACGAGTTCAATCGGCGTTTCGCGTTCATCATGCATGATATCAAGAATCTCGTCAGCCAGCTCAGCCTTGTCGCCCGCAATGCCGAACGCCACGCCGATAATCCCGCCTTTCGCGCCGATATGGTGATGACGCTGCGGTCGTCGGTCGATAAGATGAACGACCTGCTGGCCCGGCTTGCACAGCACCATCAACCGCGTGCCGATGAACCCCGGGCGATGCCGCTCAAAAGCCTGATCGAAGACATGTTGCGGCCGCGCATGGCGGTGGCGCCGGTGCGATTGGGGGCGATGGCGGACCTTGATGGACTGGTCGATCCGCCCCGGCTGGAACAGGCGCTGCTGCATCTCGTGCAAAATGCGCTCGATGCCAGCCCGGCGGGTGTGCCGGTCGAAATTAGCCTTGGGGCCGAGGGTGGCATGGCGCGGATCGAAATTCGCGACCGGGGTGCGGGCATGACGCCTGATTTCATCCAGAACCAACTGTACCGCCCATTTCATTCGACCAAGGCAGATGGCTTCGGCATCGGGGCCTATGAGGCGCGCAGTTTGGTGCAGGCGATGGGCGGGCGGATCGAGCTGGTCAGCCAGCTTGGCGAGGGGAGCTGCTTCGCGATCCTGTTGCCGCTGGCGCGACTGGCCGGGGCGCATATTGCTTTAGATACGGAAAAGGTAGGCTGATGGCGGATCCACGCCCGAAATTGCTGATCATCGAAGATGACGAAGGGCTGCAACGCCAGTTGCGCTGGGCCTATGAGGATTATGACGTGATCATCGCGGGCACCCGCGCGGCGGCGATTGATGCGCTGCGGGCCGAAGAACCGGCGGTGGTGACGCTTGATCTCGGCCTGCCGCCCGATCCCGACGGCACCAGCGAGGGCTTTGCCACGCTGGCGGAAATTCTCGCGCTCAAGCCCGATACCAAGGTGATTGTCGCGAGCGGCCATGGTGCCCGTGAAAGCGCGTTGCGGGCGATTGCGGGGGGGGCTTATGATTTCTACCAGAAGCCGGTCGACATCGACCAACTGGGGCTGATCGTCAGTCGCGCCTTTCACCTGCATGGCATCGAGGCCGAAAATGCGCGGCTTGCAGCGGCCGCCGGGGCGGATGCCACGGTGCTGGGCGGCATGATCACCGCTGCGCCCGAAATGCTCAAAGTGGCGCGCACGATTGAACGCGTTGCCCCGGCCAATGTCTCGGTGATGCTGCTGGGGGCGAGCGGGACCGGCAAGGAACTGCTGGCCAAGGGGGTGCATCAAAGCTCCAAACGGCGGCGCGGGCCGTTCATCGCGATCAACTGCGCGGCGATCCCCGAAAATCTGCTGGAGGCCGAGCTGTTCGGCTATGAAAAAGGCGCGTTCACCGGCGCGATCAAAACGACCGAGGGCAAGGTCGAGCTGGCCGAAGGCGGCACCTTGTTTCTCGACGAGGTTGGCGACATCCCGCTGCCGTTGCAGGTCAAATTGCTGCGTTTCTTGCAGGAGCGGGTGATCGAGCGGATCGGCGGGCGCAAGCAAATTGCGGTTGATACCCGCATTGTCTGCGCCACGCATCGCCAGTTGGAGGAGATGATCGCGGCGGGCACGTTCCGCGAGGATCTATATTATCGGCTGGCCGAAATTGTGGTGAAGATCCCGACCTTGGCCGAACGCCATGGTGATGTGACCTTGCTGGCGAAACATTTTGTCGGTCGCTTTGCCCGCGAGATGAACCCGCAGGTCAAGGGACTGGCGCCTGATGCGCTCGCCGCGCTGAACGATTGGGGGTGGCCGGGCAATGTCCGCGAGTTGGAAAACCGAATGAAGCGCGCGGTGATCATGGCCGATGGCAAGCTGATCACGGCGGCCGATCTCGACCTTGCGAGCGACGGGCCGGGTGAGCCGCTCAATCTTAAGGCTGCGCGCGAAATTGCCGATCGCCGGGCGCTGCGTCAGGCGCTGGCGCGCAGCGAGGGCAATGTCTCGGCGGCGGCCAAGCTGCTCGGCATCAGTCGGCCGACGCTATATGACCTGATGAAGCAATATATGTTGCAGCCCGAGGGCTAGGCGCGGGGCCTTGCCGGGGGCGCATTGTTTGCGCATGATCGGGGCAAATCGCGCGAGGAGCCGCAGGATGAAATTATATGGCAGCAGCTATTCTCCCTTTGTCCGCAAGGTGATGGCCTATGCCATTGAACGCGGCATTGCGCTTGAGGTGGTGCCGATCCGCTTTCGCGATCAAGATCCCGGTTTCCGCGCCGCCAGCCCGTTCGGCAAAATGCCCGCGCTGGTCGATGGCGATTTCGGGATCAGCGATTCCTCGGCGATTATCGCCTATCTTGAAGCGAAATTCCCGGATGGTGGGCTGATCCCGACCGATGCGGAGGCGCGGGCGCGCACGATCTGGTTTGAAGAATATGCCGATGGCGAATTGGGTGAAGCGGTGTTCGCGATGTTCTTCCACCGCATTACCCTGCCGAAATTCGTGGGACAGCCGGGGGATGCCGCGATTGCCGATGCGTTTGAGCGTGATCGTTTTCCCGCGCTGGTCGATTATCTCGAATCGGTTGCGCCAGCGGAGGGATTTCTGGTGGGCGACCGGCTGACCCTGGCGGACATTGCGGTCGCCAGCCCGTTCGTCAATTTCCGCCATGCTGGGGTGCGGCTTGATGCTGCCCGTTGGCCGCGCGCAACCGCCTATCTGGCGCGAGTTCACGACCGGCCCAGTTTTGCCCCGATCATCGCCAAGGAGACGGCGACCCTGGCGCGAATGGGGTGATTTTTACCAAATGGGTTAAATGGGCTTGACAGCGTCACGCTGATTTGGTACAAAACAGGAACACTGAAGAATTGTGAGCAGGGCCGCCGCCCCGTTGCGCCATTGGCGTGACCGGGGCGGGCGGCCCTTTTTCTGGAGGCATTTCCGGGATGAAGGAGACGGGCGTGGCGTCATCGCGAGCAGTGGCGGCCAAGCGCCGGGCCAATCCGCAGGTTAAGCCGGGTCAGCCAGTTAAGGCGGTGACGTCCACCAAGCCTGCCAAGGCCGCATCGGGGCGCAAGCTGCCGTCGGCGGCGGTGCGGCGCGCATGCTTTTTGGAAGTGCTGCGGCGCACGGCGAATGTCAGCCGGGCCGCGCGCGAGGCGGGACTGGCGACAAGCACGCTCTACGCCCAGCGCGCCCGCAGCGCGACCTTCGCGGCTGATTGGGATGCGGCGGTGGCCGAAGCGCTCGACGCGCTGGAGGAGGAACTGGTCCATCGCGTGCGCCATGGCGTGGAAAAGCCGGTCTTTTATGCCGGGCAACAGGTCGGCAGCATGCGGCAATATTCCGATGCGCTCGCGATGTTCATTCTGAAGGCGCGCCGCCCCGAAGTCTATGGCCGGGTCGTGGCGGAACGGGCGCTGGCCGCCGAAGCGGGCGCTGGCGACGAACCCAGTCAGGATGAGGCGCGCGCCGAGGTGCTGCGCCGATTGGCGCGGCTGGGGGATGGTTGAGCGCCTAGCGCGAAGGAACGGTCATGAACGATCCGAACTGGTCTCTCGCGGCGCAATTGGCGCGGGCGGGGGCAGATGGCGTGGCGGCGCTGGAACGGGCGACTGGGGATTGGCGGGCCTTGTTGCGCGATTGGGCGTTTTGGGCCGACCGTCGCCAACTGCCGCCCGATGGCGATTGGCGAACATGGGTGATTATGGCGGGGCGCGGCTTTGGCAAGACCCGCGCTGGGGCCGAATGGGTGCGCGGCATTGCCGAGCGCGCTCAGCCGGGGGAGACGGTGCGGATCGCGCTGGTCGGTGCGACGGCGGACGAAGCCCGCGCGGTAATGGTCGAGGGGCCAAGCGGGCTGCTCGCCATCGCGCCCGCCGCGACCCGGCCCTTGTGGGAACCGTCGCGCGGGCGGCTGCGGTGGCGCACCGGGGCCGAGGCGTGGCTTTATTCGGGCGAAAATCCGGAAAAGCTGCGCGGCCCGGAACATAGCCATGGCTGGTGCGACGAACTCGCCAAATGGGCGCAGGGCGGCGCTTGTTGGGATAATCTGGCGATGACGCTGAGGGTCGGGCCACAGCCTCGCTTGCTGGTAACGACCACGCCGCGCGCGGTGCCCGTGTTGCGCAGCATTCTCGCCGCGCCCGACACGGTGGTGACGCGTGGCCGGACGAGTGACAATCGCCTGCTGCCCGAGGCGTTCTGCCGCGCGATGGAGGCGCATTATGGCGGAACGCGGCTCGGGCGGCAGGAACTGGATGGCGAGCTGATCGAGGATGTCGCGGGCGCGCTTTGGTCGCGCGCCTTGATCGAAGCGAGCCGGGTGGCGCGCGATGCGGTGCCGCCGCTGCGGCGGCTGGTGGTGGCGGTCGATCCGCCCGCCGGGGCCGGTGGCGGCGATGCGTGCGGCATCGTCGCGGCCGGGCTGGGCCGTGATGGTCTGGCCTATGTGATCGAGGATGCCAGTGTTGAAGGGCGCGGGCCGGAAGGCTGGGCGCGGGCGGTCGCCGCCTGCGCCCTGCATCATGGCGCGGACCGGGTGGTGGCCGAAGCGAATAATGGCGGTGCGATGGTGGAAAGCGTGCTGCGCGCCGCGTGTTTCGATCTGCCGGTAAGGCTGGTTCATGCCAGCCGGGGCAAGGTCGCGCGTGCCGAGCCGGTCGCGGCGCTGTTCGAGCGTGGCCGGGCGAAATTCGCCGGCGGCTTTGCCGAGTTGGAGGACGAGCTGTCCGGGCTGGTGATGGGCGGCGGCTATGAAGGGCCGGGGCGTTCGCCCGACCGGGCGGATGCGATGGTCTGGGCGCTGACCGAGTTGATGCTGGGCCGGGCGCGCAGCGAGGTGCGGGTGCGGGGTTTATAGGGCGCAACGACGCGCCAGCGGGATCAAGAGGACGGGCAATGATGAAATGGTTCGGCAGGAAATCGGCCGGGCGCGATGGGTCGCGTCCGGTGTTGGCGCGCGGCATGGGCTTGGCCTTTGTCACGGATGAAGGCGGGGCGTGGCCGCGTTCTTATGAGGCGCGGGCGCGCGCCGGGTTCATTGACAATCCAGTGGCGCAACGCGCCGTGCGCATGGTGGCCGAAGGGGCTCAGGGCGCACCGCTTTATGGCGAGGGCGATCATGGCGCGGCGCTCGTCGCCTTGGTGACGCGCGGGGACATGGCGACAGGGGGCGGGGCGGGGCTGATTGAGACGGTGGCAGCGCAATTGCTGCTGCATGGCAATGCGTTTCTACGGATCGTCACCGACGCACGCGCGATGCCGGTCGCGCTTTATCCGCTGCGGCCGGAACGGGTGACGGTGATCGCCGATGAAAGCGGCTGGCCCATGGCATATGAATATCGCGTCGGCGGGGCGCATGAACGGATCGCCGCGCTGGATGATGCCGGGCGCATGGGGGTGATCCATGTCCGCCAATTTCACCCGCTCGACGATCATTATGGGCTGGGGTGCCTGGATGCGGCGGTGGGGGCGGTGGCGATCCACAATGCGGCACAGCGCTGGAACAAGGCGTTGCTCGATAATGCGGCGCGGCCTTCGGGCGCGCTGGTGTTTGACCCGGGTGAGCCGGGGGCGGCGCTCACCGCCGATCAGTTTGACCGGCTACGCGCCGAGGTCGAGGCCGGGTTTCAGGGCGCCGCCAATGCCGGGCGGCCGATGCTGCTTGAGGGCGGGCTGAAATGGCAGGCGATGAGCATGACCCCGGCGGATATGGATTTTGCCGGACTGAAGGCGGCATCAGCGCGCGATATTGCGCTCGCCTTCGGGGTGCCGCCGATGCTGCTCGGCCTGCCGGGCGATGCGACCTATGCCAATTATCGCGAGGCGAACCGCGCCTTGTGGCGGCTCACCATCTTGCCCCTGCTGGGCAAGATCACCGGCGCGATTGAGGCGGGGCTGCAATATTGGTGGGCGGATGGGCGCTTGCGGGTTGATACCGATCAGGTGCCCGCCCTGTCGGAGGATCGCGAACGCTTGTGGGCGCAACTCACCGCCGCCGATTTTCTGAGTGCGGACGAGAAGCGCGAGATGCTGGGCTTTGCCCCGCGCGCGGCAGGGGGAGAGGCATGAACGGCGCCGAACTGCTGGCCCGGCTGGTGGCGCAGGGCGAGGGGCGCGGGGCGGATCTCGTTACGCTGCGGGCGATGATCGAGGAAGCGAGCGAATTGGGTGCGGGCCGGGCCTTGTGCCGACTGGGGCTGGATGATGAACATGCGGCGCGGGACATGGCTGAATTGCGTGAACTGCTCGGCGCGTGGCGGGATGCCAAGGCGTCGGCGCGCCATGCGCTGATTGGCTGGGTGGTGCGGATGGTGCTGGCGCTGACGGTGCTGGGGCTGGCGATCAGGGTCGGTCTTTATGATCGGTTGGTGGCGTGATGGCGGGGCCGCGCACCCACCTGCGCTTTGTCGGTTATGCGGCGGTGTTCGACCGGGTGGATCGCGGCGGCGATGTCATCCGGCGCGGGGCGTTTGCGCGCAGCCTGGCGGGACGCAAGGCGGCGGTGCCATTATTGTGGCAGCATCATCCCGGCTGGGTGATCGGGCAGATCGAACAGTTGGCCGAGGATCAGCGCGGGTTGCGGGTCATGGGCCGGATCGAGGCTAAGGGGCCGGTGGCACAGCGTGCGATGGCGCTGCTGCGCGCGCGGCGGGTTGATGGCCTGTCTTTTGGCTATCGCGTGCTGGCGGGCCGCACCGGGCCGGTGCGGGAATTGACGGCGCTCGACCTGATCGAGGTGTCGGTGGTGAGCCGACCGATGCAGCCCTTGGCGCGCGTGCTGCGGGTCGAGGACTAGGCCCGCAAGCGGGGTGGACCCCCGTCAGACAGATTTTGGGTGGGCCTGTCCTTGGCAAGGGCGGGCCCTTTTTCGTGGGAGCAGACAATGGACGGTGCAGCATTGGATTATGAAGTGAAGGCGGATGCATTGGAGGCTGGTTTTGAGGCGGTTGAGCCGGGAGATGATTCCCGCATCGTCGCGCTGGAGGGTGAACTAGGTGCGCTACGCCAGTTGGTGGAACGGCAGGCGCGGCTCGCCGGGCGACCGGCCTTGGCATCCGGGATCAAAAGCGCGGATGACGACGGGTTGCGCGCCCGCTTCGTCAATGGCTATCTCCGTCAAGGCGCGATGGGTCTGGAAATGAAAAGCGTGGTCGGCACCGGCAATGCGACCGGCGGCTATGCCATCCCCAAGCAGATCGACGAGCAAATTGCCGCGACGATGAAGCTGATCTCGCCGATCCGCGCGATTGCCAATGTCGTGCAGGTCGGCACCAGCGGTTATCGCAAGCTTGTCACCACTGGCAGCACGCCGTCGGGCTGGGTGGCGGAGGATGCGACCCGGTCGTTGACCGATACGCCCAGTTTCAACGAAATCGCGCCGCCGATCGGTGAACTTTACGCCAATCCGGCGGCCAGCCAGGTGATGCTCGATGACCTCGCCTTCGATGTCGAGGCGTGGCTGGCGGATGAAATCGCGCAGGAATTCGCGCGGGCCGAGGGGGCGGCCTTTATCAGTGGCAATGGCACCAACCGCCCCAAGGGGTTTCTGGCCAGCCCGGTTGCATCGACCGGCGATGCGGTGCGTGCATTTGGCACGTTGCAATATCTTGCGAGCGGCACGTCGGCGGGCTTTGGCACGACCGGTCCGGAAAAGCTGGTCGATCTCGTCCAGTCGCTGAAAGCGCCCTATCGTCAAGGCGCGGTGTTCGTGATGAACAGCGCGACCGCCGGCACGATCCGCAAGTTCAAGACGACCGACGGCGCGTTTATCTGGCAGCCGGGGTTGAGCCAGGATCGCCCCGATACGCTGCTCGGCTATCCGGTGATCGAGGCGGAGGACATGCCCGATCTGGCGGCGGACAGCCTGTCGATTGCGTTCGGCAATTTCAAGGCAGGCTATTTGATCGCCGACCGCCGCGAAACGACCATCTTGCGCGACCCCTATAGCAACAAGCCCTATGTCCAGTTTTACGCGACCAAGCGCGTTGGCGGCATGGTGATGAACAGCAACGCGATCAAGCTGATGAAGTTCGGCACCGCCTGATTGTTGCGGTGATGGCGACGGGGGCGCGGCAGTGCGCCGGGCCCCCAAGGGGTTCAATCGATTTGCATCAAAGGAGAACGGCCATGATCACATGGATCGTCAATCGTCTGCGCGAGCCGAGCAGCTGGGCAGGCTTGGGGGCGCTCGCCGTGACGGCGGGCGTTGGACAGGAACAATGGACCGCCATCGCCCAGACCGGGGCGGGCATTTGCGCGCTACTGGCGATTTTGCTGCGCGAACGGGGTGCACAAGGGGGTGCAGCATGACGATCGTCACGCCGCTGGTGATCGAGGCGGTGGCCATCGCCGAGGTGCGCGACTGGCTGCGGCTGGAGACGACGGTTGAGGATGGGCTGATCGAAGGGTTGGTCCATGCGGCGATGCTGCTGGGCGAGGCCTATATCGGCCAGCTACTGGTGGCGCGCCCGGTGACCGAGCGCATCCCCGCCGCGCCGCAATGGCAGCGGCTGCGGCATCGGCCGGTTCAATCAGTCGGTTCGGTTGCCACCGTCAGCGCGGCAGGCGTGGTGAGTGCGCTTGGTAGTGATGACTATGGCGTCGACATTGACCCGGCGGGCGATGGCTGGGTCCGCCGGGCAGCGGGCAGTGCCGATGGGTATCGGCTGGAGGTCGGCTATGTTGCTGGCTTGGCGACCGGCTGGGCGACGATACCCGAGCCACTCAAACAGGGCGTGATCCGCTTGGCGGCCCATGGCTATACCCATCGCGACGATGGCAATGATGACGGCCCGCCTGCGGCAGTGACCGCCTTGTGGCGGCCATGGCGGCGGATCGGGGTTCGATGATGGCCGGGGAGTTCGCCGGGCGGTTGCGGCAGCGGATCAGTGTCGAACAGCGGGTGGGCGGGCGCGATGCGCTCGGCAGCGCGGCGGGCGCGTGGCAGCTTCTTGCCACGGTCTGGGCCGCCATCGAGCCGGACCGAAGCGGCGACCCAAGCGCGGCCGACCGGGTGACGAGCTGGCCGCGTTATGTCGTCACGCTGCGGCGGCGCGATGATCTTGACCTTGATTGTCGGGTGCAGTGGCAGGGCGGTGTCTATCGCCTCTGCGCGATCGAGCGCGATCCGGCGCTGCCCGACCGGATGACTTTGCGGGTGGAGCAGATGGCATGAAGACGAAATTGATGGATCGGGTGCGGGCGCTGGCGGCGCAACAGGCGGCGGCGCTCGCGGCGCGGCTGGTTGAGCGCGCGGCAGCGGAACTGCCCAAGGATGTCAGCGCCGAAGTGGATGGCGAGGATGTCGTGTTGCGCGGGCGCGGCCTCTGGCGGCGGCTGGGCTTTGACAGCCGACTGCGTGATATCGGGCGGGGCGGGCAATGAGCGCCGAAACGCTCGCGTTGCAGCGGGCCGTGGTGGCGGCGCTGACAGCCGATGCGAGCTTGGCGGCCATGCTGAGCGGGGTGTTCGACGGGCCACCCGCCCGCGCCGCCCTGCCCTGGGCCGGGGTGGATTGCGGCATGGAGAGTGACTGGAGCCACAAAACGGGGCGCGGCCGCGAAATTCGCCTTGCGATCAGCCTGTGGACCGATGGCCGCGCGGCCAATGAGCTGCACCAGTTGATGGTGCAGGCCGAGGCCGCGTTGGCGCAGGTCGCGTTGGGCGATGCGACGATGCAACTGGTCGGGCTGGTGTTCCAGCGCAGCCGGGTGATGCGCGCCGCGGGCGAGCCATGGCTTGGCCTGCTGGAATATCGCGCGCGGATTTTGACCAACGAAGGAGCATGAGATGGCGACGGAAAAAGGCAGGGGCTTTTTGCTCAAGATCGGCAATGGGGCGACGACATTGGTGTTCACGACCGTCGCCGGGTTGAAGACGACGCAGTTGGTGATCAACGGCCAGCCGGTAGCGATTACCAGCAAGGATTCAGGCGGCTGGCGCGAATTGCTGTCGGGCGCGGGCGAACGGTCGGTTTCGGTGGCGGCGAGCGGGATTTTCACCGGCTCGGCGGCCGAAACGCGGCTCAAGACCAATGCGCTTAATGGCACGCTGGACGATTATCGTTTGTGTTTTGAAGGCGGCGAGCAGTTGCAGGGCAAGTTCCTCGTCACCCGGCTGGAATATGCCGGGGATTATAATGGTGAGCGCAATTACACGCTGGCGCTGGAATCCTCCGGCACGGTGACAAGCCTGTGAGCGCGGCAACCGCGAACCCGGCGCGCGGCGAGGCGATGCTGCGCGTGGGCGGGATGGAATTGGTGCTGCGGCCCAGTTTCGCGGCGTTGGTCGCGGCCGAAGGCGAGCTTGGCCCGTTATTTGAACTGGTCGAACGCGCCGCCGGGGGCAAGTTGGCGCTGGCGGAACTGGTGACCTTGTTTTGGCACTGCCTACAGGATCGCCCCGAGGGGCTGCACCGGGAGCGGCTGGGCGAATGGGTCGTGGCGCAGGGGCTGGCCGGGGTCAGCCCCGTGCTGCGCGTGCTGCTTGGCCAGATCCTGCAAGGGCGATGACCAGCTTCATGATGGCCGCGCGGCGCTTGTCCGGGCTGGCGGCGTTGTTGTGCGGCTGGCGGCCCGATGAGTTCTGGCGCGCGACGCCGCAGGAACTGGCCGATGTGGTGGGCACGTTGATCGGCGGCACGGGCGAGCTTGTCGCCATGGATGGCGCGACGGTGCGCGCGCTGATGGAAAGGTTTCCGGATGGATGAGGTGATTGACCGGCTGGTGGTGCAGGTGCGGGCGGATACCGCGGCGTTCGGCAAGGATGTCGACACGCTGCGGGGCACGCTTGATGGGTCGCTGGGTAATGGGGCCGATCTGGCCGGGCAGAAAATCGAATCGGCGCTGCTCAAGGCGGTGCGGGCCGGCAAGTTCGGCTTCGAGGATCTCAAGCAGGTGGCGCTATCGGTGATGAGCGAGATTGCGGCGGGCATGATTTCCGGCGCGTCGGGCAGCAGCGGGGGCGGTTCATCCGGCGGGTTGCTCTCGCTGGGGGCGAATTTGCTGTCGGGCATTTTTGGCGCGCCGGGCCGGGCCACGGGCGGGCCAGTCAGCGCCGGGCGGGCCTATCGGGTTGGTGAAAATGGCCCCGAATGGTTTGTGCCCGGTGCCGAGGGGCGGATCGCCAATGGGGCGCAGACCGGACAGGGCCGGGGGCGAGACGTGCGGGTCGCGATCAGCATCAACGGCGCGCCAGGCGCGGCCCCCGCATCACTCGCCCGCTCGTCAAAACAGGTCGCCCGCGCCGTGCGCCGTGCGGTGGAACGGGCGGATTAAGCGGATTGGCCCGCCCGTGGTGGCGGGCATTTTCAAGCAGACGGAGCAGCATCATGGGGCATTGGCTGGCGGATGCCGGTGATCAGTTGGCGCAGTCATGGGTGAAGCGGTTCGACCCGCGCTTCTGGACCGTCAATTTCCCCCGCCCGATGATGGCGGCCGTCACGACCACGGCGTGGGACGCGCTGCGCGTCGATGTCGTGTTTTATCGGTCGAACGATCTGGCCGGGTTGATCTGGGAAGCGGAAGATCGCCACGATCATCCGTTGCTGGCCTATGCGACCAGTCGCGACTTCCGGGGGTGTTGCATACAGTTCCGTTGGCGGTCGGGCGGGCTCATCCCGCTGGATCGTATCAATGGGCCGGTGCTCACCATCGAGGGGCGGGATGCGCGGGGCAAGGCGCGTAGCTGGTATGTCCGGCTGTGGAACTATGCCAGCGGCGCGTCGAATGACGCCGTGATCGCGCTTGATTTCGATGCGCTCGACGGCGGCTATCTGCTGCCGTCCGAGGCCGACCGCGTCTGGGCGGGCGATGTTGATCGCATGTTCATTTCGCTTGTCCCGCCGGGCTATGACGGCGTCGGCACCAGTTTCCGTGCCGGGATCGAGGGCTGGGCCGAGATGAGCGATATTCGCTGCACGGGATCAGGCTCGATGTTGGCGATTGGTGATGCGATTGCGCCGGAACATGGGCTGCGGATCGCGACCGGCTATGATGATAGCTATCATCTCACGCCGGATCGCATGTTGCGCAACATACGCCGCCTTGGTTATCGCGGGACGATCAACCATTATGTCGGGATGAGCCATTATTTCCGGCTCGAACCGCTGGGCGGCGGCCATTATATCAGCCTGGCGGGTGGCACGCTCAACAGCCCGTGTGCGGCGTGGCACCGCGACTTTGCCGCCCGTGCAGCCGCCCAAGGCTATGAGGTCATCTGGTCGCTGTCCTATGAACTGCTGGACGCCCATTGCTGGAATGACTGGAAGCAGCGCGACCTGAATGGGGCGGCGGCGCAGACCGGTTGGGACCCGCCTTCGACCCTGTTGTCACCGGCGCATGACGGCGCGATGGGCTATTTGCGGCTTGTCGCACGCGCCTTTTGCGCGCTTGCCGGGGCGGCGGGATTGCGGGTGCGCTTTCAAGTGGGCGAGCCATGGTGGTGGACGACCGATGGCCGCATCCATGTCTATGATGCCGCGGCCAAGGCGGCGCTGGGGGGTAATCCGGTTGCCATTGCGGATGTGCGCGGCACGTTGAGCGCCGCGCAGACGAGCTTGCTGGATGCGGCGGGCGTGTTGCTGGCGACATCGACGGCGGCCTTGGGTGCGGCGGTGCGGGCCGATCATCCCGATGCAGAGCTGCTGGCGCTGGTGTATCTGCCGACCGTGCTGGATGCGGCGGCGCCGGAACTCCAACGGGCCAATGTGCCGATTGGCTGGGCTGCGCCTGCCTTCAATGTGTTGCAGCTCGAAGATTATGACTGGGTCACCGCCGGGCAGCAAGGGTTGAGCGCGCGCGGCGCGGCGGTGGTGACGGCGCGGCTCGGCTATCCGGCCAGTCAGCAGCATTATGTGGCGGGCTTTGTGCTGCGCGGCGCGGACAAGGCGCAATGGGCCTTGATTGATGCGGCCGCCGAGACCGGACGACGGCGCGGGGTCGCGGAGACATTTGTCTGGGCGCTGCCGCAGGTGCTGCGCGATGGCTATTTCCATTTCGACGAGGAGGACGACGCGATGCAGGCGTTCGACGATGTGAGCTTTCCGACGGCCTTGGGACAGGAAGCGAGCGTAGCGCCGCGCTTTTCGACCCGGATCGTGACAACCGCGTCCGGCGCGGAGCAGCGCAATGCCGATTGGGCCGATGCGCGGATCGAGATCGATGCCGGGCCGGGCCTCCGCTCGGCGGCGGATCTCGCGACGCTGATGGCGTTTTTCCGCGCCCGCCATGGGGCGGCCAAGGCGTTCCGGTTTCGCGATCCGCTGGATCATAGCAGCAATGCGATGACCGGCACGCCGACGCCGTTTGATCAACAGATCGGCGTCGGTGACGGGGTGGAAACCGGCTTTGCGCTGGCCAAATATTATGGCGATGGCACGGCAACGCAGCAGCGCCGCATTACCCGGCCAGTCAGTGGCACGGTCCGCATCGGCATGGGCGGGCGGGAGCAACTGTCCGGCTGGACATTAAGTGCAATGGGGGTGGTGACGTTCGATCTCGCGCCGGTCGCGGGCGCGGTGATCACGGCGGGCTATATGTTCGACGTGCCGGTGCGGTTCAACGAGGATCGGCTGGAAATCAGCCTGGCCCATTTCGATGCCGGTGAGGCGTTGAGCGTGCCGTTGATCGAGGTGCGGGAGGGTTGAACCATGGCAGACTTGGACTGGTTGCGGCCGGAATTGCTGACGCTCGCCTTTTGCTGGCGCTTGCAGCGGCGCGACGGGGTGGTGCTGGGGTTCACCTCGCATGATCGCGACCTGACGCGCGACGGGCTATGCTATCGCGCATCGCCCGGCATGATGCCCAGTGCGATCAGCCAGCAGGCCGGGTTGGGCGTCGACACGATGGATGTCGCGGGCGCGCTCACCAGTGCGGCGATCCGCGAGGATGATCTGTGCGCCGGGCGGTGGGATGGAGCCAAGCTGTGGCTGTCGGTGATTGACTGGACCCAGCCCGATGGCGAGGCGCTGACCCTGTCGCGCGGCGAACTGGGGGATGTGGCGGTCCGGGATGGGCGCTTCACGGTCGAGCTGCGGGGGCCGATGACATTGTTGGAACAGCCGGTGGTGGAATTGACCTCGCCGGAATGTCGGGCGGAATTGGGCGATGCGCGGTGCCGCGTGGATCCGGCGCGATTGGGCGTGCTGACCCGCGTGCGGGCGGTGAGCGATGCTGATGAATTGACGGTCGCCGCCGTGCCGGGCCTGCCGCTTGGCTATGGTCGGCTCCGCTGGCTGGGGGGCAAGAATGCCGGGTTGGAAAGCGCGATCCTGTCCGCGAATGGCACGCAACTGGTGCTGCGTGAGCCGCCGCCATTTGAGATGGTACCGGGCGACTGGATCGAACTGGTGGCGGGTTGTGACAAGCGGCGCGCCACCTGTCGCGACACTTATGGCAATGTCGCCCATTTCCGGGGCGAACCCGATCTGCCGGGCAATGACCTGCTGACCCGCTATCCGGGGGCGTGACATATGACAATGCGGGCGATGAAGATGGTGGCGGCGGCGCGCGCCTGTCTGGGGGCGCGGTTCAGGTCGCAGGGGCGCGACCCGTTGATCGGGCTTGATTGCCTCGGGCTTGCGCTGGTGGCGCTCAGGGCTGGTGGGATGACGGGCGGTGCGCCCGCCGACTATCGGCTGCGCGGCGATCATCTTGCGCGGCTGGTAGCCGGATTGGCAGCGGTCGGTTTGGAGCGGGTGGATCGGCTCCAGCCGGGCGGGCTGGTGGTGATGGAGACGGGGCCGATGCAATGGCATCTCGCGATCTGGACCGGGTCCGGTCTGATCCATGCCGATGCCCAATTGGGCCGTGTGGTCGAAATGCCCGGTCCGCCATGTTGGCCGGTGTGCGCGATCTGGGCATGGCCCAAGGGAGACAAATGACATGGCAACATTGGTGCTGACCGCTGTCGGCATGGCGGTGGGTGGTCCGCTCGGCGCGTCAATCGGCGCGATGATCGGGCGCAGTGTCGACAGCATGATCTTCGCGCCCAAGGGGCGGCAGGGGCCAAGGCTGGGCGATCTATCGGTACAGACGTCGAGCTATGGCTCGGCGCTCCCCCGGTTGTTCGGGACGATGCGGGTGGCGGGCACGGTCGTCTGGGCGACGGATTTGATCGAAACGCGGCAACGATCCGGTGGCGGCAAGGGCAAGCCCAAGACCACTACCTATAGCTATGCATCGAGCTTTGCCGTCGCGCTATCGGCACGCCCGATCCGCGCGGTGTATCGCATCTGGGCGGATGGCAAGCTGTTGCGTGGGGCGGATGGCGATTGGAAGAGCAGCGTCGGGGCGTTTCGCGTGCGCTTGGGGGATGAGGCCCAGGCCGTCGATCCGCTGATTGCGGCAGACAAAGGGGCGGATGCGCCCGCCTTTCGCGGGCTGGCGCTGGCGGTGTTCGATCAACTCCAACTGGCCGATTTCGGCAATCGCATTCCATCGCTTACCTTCGAGGTGGAGGCCGATGCCGGTGACATTTCCCTGCTGGACGTGGTGCAGGAACTGGCGGGCACGTCGGTTGGTGGCACGACGAGCAGCACATTGACGGGCTTTGCCGCCAGCGGGGATAGCGTGCGCGGCGCGCTGGAGACGCTGCTCGATATCCACGGCGTGACATTGGTTGATGATGGCAGCCAGTTGCGGCTGGTGGGTGACGACGGCGACGCGCTGCCTTTGCCCGGGGCGGATCTTGCCGCGCAGCGCCATGACGAGGGTGAGCGTGCCGACCGCATCACGACCGAACAGGCCGCGGCGAGCACGCTGGCGGATGCGGTCGGGATCACATTTTACGACCCCGCGCGCGACTATCAGACCGGGCTGCAACAGGCATCGCGCCGGGGGTGTACCGCGCGTGCGGACAAGGTGGAACTGCCGGTCGCGCTATCCGCCAGCCGGGCCAAGGAGCTGGCCGAACAGTTGCTGGCACGCCGCTGGCGGGCGCGCGCGACCGCCAAGGTGCAACTGCCGTGGCGCTGGCTTGGGCTGCGGCCCGGCGATCGGGTGGCATTGCCCGGTCGATCGGGCCAATGGCGGATTACCGAACGCGCGATTGAGCAGGGGTTGGTGACGCTTGACCTGGTCGCAGCAGCGCGCACCTCGGGGCTGGCTGGCAGCGCAGCGGGTGTGCCTGCCGATCCCGGTTCTGCGCTGGGCGCGCCCGATCTCCGCCATGGTCGGACTGCGATTGTCGCCATTGATGCGGCGCTGTTTGATGATAGCGCAACCGATACGCCGCGCTATTGGATTGCGGCCGCCGGGCATGAGCCGGGCTGGCGACAGGCCGCGCTCGCGGTGAGTGGTGATGGTGGCGCGAGTTGGACCGATCTTGGTACCACCGCCCCGTCGGCGCTGATGGGCGAGACCGAATCCGCCTTGCCCGCGGGGAGCGCGACCTTGCAGGATGGGGTCAACCAGCTGACGGTCGCGCTGCTGCATGAGGACATGTGGTTGGAGAGCACCGATGAGACCGGGCTGCGGGCTGGCAATAACCTTGCCTTGGTGGGGAGCGAACTGCTCCAGTTCGGCGATGTCACGCCGCTGGGCGGCGGGCGTTTCCGCCTGTCACGCTTGTGGCGCGGGCGGATGGGGACCGAATGGGCGATGCACGATCATGCGGGCGGAGAGGCGTTCGTGCTGATCGAGCGCGATAGTCTCGTCACCGTCGAACCCGGGCGATCCGCGCTGAATTCCAGCCTGTCGCTAATGGCAAGCGGTGTTGGCGATGCGACGGCGGCGACGGCGCTGCTCGCCTATCAGGGGCGCAATGTCCTGCCGCCCGCACCGGTGCGGCTGGTGGCGACGGCGGCGGCGTCCGGCGACCTGCGGCTGGTCTGGGTGCGGCGCGACCGGGCGGGCTTTGGCTGGTCGGACGGGGCCGATGTCGCGATGAGTGAGGCCAGCGCGCAGTGGCAGGTCGATGTGAAGCGCGACGGCGAATTGCTGCGCAGCATCAATTGCGGCGAGACCGCTTGGACCTATGCCGCCACGTGGCGGCGACAGGACGGGACCGACCATGGTGCGGCGTTCACGCTGCACGTCCGGCAGATCGGCAGCTTTGGGCAGAGCGAGGCGGCGCTGCTGTCCTGCCAGCCCTGAACATCGAGTTCATCGCCCATATTGCAAGGAGCTTCAGTATGAATACGGATCGTTTCAGCCTGCCATTGGTCTATGCTGGACAGGCGCAAAAGGAAATGACGGTGAACGAGGCCATGGCCCGGATCGACCTGTTGCTCGGTGCGACGGTGGACTCTTTCGGGTTGGATACGCCGCCCAGTGCGCCGGCGCTCGGTCAATGCTGGATCGTGGGGAGCAGCCCGACCGGCGACTGGACCGATCATGCCGGGGCGGTGGCGGGTTGGACGGCGGGCGGGTGGCGCTTTGTGGTGCCACGCGCGGGCTTGACGGTGTGGGTGGTGGATCAGGGCCTATGGGCTGCCCATAATGGCAGTATATGGGTTGTGGGTGTGATGACGGCGCAATCAGTTATGATTGATGGCGATCAAGTCTTGTCTCATCAACAGTCAGCAATATCTGATCCGAATGGAGGTTCCGTTATCGACAGTGAGGCGCGCGACAAAATTGTTCAGTTGCTCAATGCCCTGCGGGAGCATGGCCTTATATCACCCTAATCGTTGAAATGATGAATGTAATATTAACATATCATGACTGAATCCTTTTATCATTGCGTGCGGATTTTGCTGAAACTGGGTCTTTGGTGCAACAGTTGAGCGGCTTGTTCGCTTGCGCACCATGAAAACTTTTGTTAATTAAAATCATTATGAACATAATAATGATGAAAGGGATTGATATGCGGAAGCTCGCCTTAACGGTGGCGCTGGTCACGACCGCGCTGGCCACGCCAGCGCTCGCACGCGACAAGTCTTGGTATGTCGGGATTGAAGGTGGTGGCATGATCGTCGAGGATATCGACTATGATGTTGCCGGCACCCCCAATGCCTGGACTGCGGACAACCACACCGGCTTCGATGTGGGCGGCAAGCTGGGCTATGATTTCGGTCCGTTCCGCGCAGAAGGTGAAGTCGCCTATAAGCGTGCCGAGGTGTCGGACCTGACCGCCAATGCACTGGCGGCGGGCGTGCCGCTTGGCACTTATGATGGCCGTGGTCATCATTCAGCGCTGAGCTTCATGCTGAACGGCATGTTCGATTTCGGTGCGGATGACGGCTGGCAGGCGTCGATCGGCGGCGGTGCGGGGATCGCCCGCGTCAGTTCGGCCCATTTGCGTGAAGACCTCGCCAGCGTGGATTTGGTCGATGACAATGCTTCGAAGTTCGCCTGGCAGATCTTGGGCGAAATTCGTCGCGCCATCTCCAGCCATGTCGATGCGGGCCTGAAATATCGCTTCTTCAATGTCAATAATGCGAAGCTCGATCTGGTCAGCGGCAATGGCACGACCAATAGCGACTTCCGTTCGCACTCGTTGCTGGCGACTTTGACCTATAATTTCGGTGAACCGGCTGCACCGCCGCCGCCGCCGCCCCCGCCGCCGGTCGAAGCTGCACCGCCGCCCCCGCCGCCGCCGCCGCCGATGGTTGAGTGTCAGGCCGGGCCGTACATCGTGTTCTTCGACTTTGATAAGAGCGACGTCACACCGGAAGCCTCGTCAATCCTCGAGAGCGCAGTGGCCAATTACGCGAATTGCGGCAATGCCGCGATCCAGGTGGCTGGCCATGCCGATAAATCGGGCAGCGACAAGTATAATCAGGCGCTTTCCGAGCGTCGGGCTGGCGAAGTCCGTGGCTATCTCGTCTCGCATGGCGTGGCAGATGGTGTGGTCGCGACCCAGGGCTTTGGTGAAACCATGCCGCTTGTCGACACGGCTGATGGGGTCAAGGAACCGCAGAACCGTCGCGTCGAGATCAAATACGCGAAATAATCCGACGGGGTGCGCCGCACCCTGCCGTGAGGTTGTTCATGAGAGGGCGGGCCTTTGGGTCCGCCCTTTTTTGTGCTGTTCAGGCCGCCGCGTGGGCGACCCGATGAATGGCGATATGTGGGTAGTGGAGGCGTTGATGGCCGTGCATACACAAGCGCAGGTGTTGTCGATCCAGCGGATGCTTCAGGCGCTGGGCTATGATCCGGCCACGCTTGATGGCGTGATCGGCCCGCGTACGCGAGCCGCGATCCGCGCGTTTCAGCGGGATCACGGCCTGCGCATCGATGGTGTGGCCGGGCCCGTGACATGCGCCCGGTTGCAACTGCTGGTCGAGCCGCGCTGGTTGGCCATTGCGCGCGGCCATCTGGGCCTTGCCGAACGCGACGGCCCGGCGAGCAACGCGCTGTTGCTGCAATGGGCGACGCATTTGGGGCTGGCATATCGCGATGACGCCGAGCCATGGTGCGGCCTGTTCGTTGCCCATTGCCTGCGCGCTGCCTTACCGACCGAGCCATTGCCCGACCACGCGCTGGCAGCGCGGAGCTGGCGATATTTTGGCCAAGCCTGTGCGCCGATGACGGGCGCGGTGCTGATCTTCTGGCGCGACCAACCCAAAGGCTGGACGGGCCATGTCGGTTTCTGCATCGGGGCTGATGTCGATGCTTTCCATCTGCTTGGCGGCAATCAGGGCAATCGGGTCAGCATCGTCCGGATCGCGCGTCAGCGGTTGCTGGGCGCGCGCTGGCCGGTGACGGTGCCCGCCCCGGTGGATGAAGGCCTTTCGCCGCGCGTTGCGCGCGCGCCCCTGTCTCGCAACGAGGCGTAATGCCACCAGGGCAGGCGCACCACATGGCCTTTTGTCTTTGTCATGCTTCTTCGGTAGAGGAGGGGCGATGAAACAGCTTTGGCATTTGCTCCACCATTCCGACCATGTGTTCGCGCAGGTCATCCGTTATGGTCTGACCGGCGGTTTTGTGACCTTAATCGCGGCGGGGATTTATTGGGTGTTGGCCGATCCCGTCGGGATCAATCCGCAGCTGGCCAATGTCATTTCCTGGCTGTTCGCCGTGGGTACGGGATATATGATCCACAGCCGGTGGAGCTTCAAGGGCCATGGCAGCACGGCGTCGGAGGCAACCATCACCGCCCGATTCTTGATCGTCGCGCTGATCGGGCTTGGCATCAATAGCTTCTGGGTCCAACTGATGATCGGCTGGCTGCGCGGCCCGGATTGGTGGCCGGTGCCGTTGCTGGTGTTTGTGACGCCGGTGCTGGTGTTCCCGCTCAACCGTTATTGGGTGTTTCGCTAGGGTCCGGGCCTATTCTTCCCGGTCGGCCCGGCGACGCAGCCGAAGCTTCGGCACGCTGCTCTTGCCTTGCAGGGCCGCACCCCGCCCCGACAGCGACGGGTTGGTCATGAAATAATGGTGCAGGTTGAACGGATGGGCATCTGAATCAACCCGATCATAATGACCGTCTGCCGCGAGAATCCAGCTCTGCTCGGTATCGATCAGATTGGCGACCATCACCTGATCCAGAATCTGCGCATGCACCGTTGGGTTTTCGATCGGCAGCAGATATTCGACTCGGCGGTCGAAATTACGGGGCATCCAGTCGGCGGATGAAATGAACACCTTCGCCTTGCGATTGGGCAGCGCCGCGCCATTGCCGGTGCAGATGATCCGGCTATGTTCAAGGAAGCGGCCGACGACCGAGCGCACCCGGATATTGTCGGAAAGCCCGGGCACGCCCGGTCGCAGGCAGCAAATGCCGCGCACCACCAGCTCGACTTCCACCCCGGCGTTGCTCGCTTCGTAAAGCTTGTCGATCAGGGCTGGATCGACCAGCGAGTTCATCTTGGCCCAGACGACACCGGGCCGCCCGGCGCGCACATGATCGATTTCCTCATCGATCAGGTCTAGCAACTGCTGGCGCAGGCCATGTGGCGAGATCGTCAGCAACTCCAAATTCTTCGGTTCGACATAGCCGGTGATATAGTTGAATAGCTGTGCCGCATCGCGCCCGGCACGCGGGTCTGCGGTGAAGAAGCTCAGGTCGGTATAGATTTTGGCGGTGATCGGGTGATAATTGCCGGTGCCGAAATGGCAATAGGTGCGAAAGCCCTCGGCTTCGCGCCGCACCACCATTGAGACCTTGGCATGGGTCTTCCACTCGATGAAGCCATAAACGACCTGCACGCCCGCGCGTTCGAGCGCGCTCGCCCACATCAGATTCTGTTCTTCGTCGAACCGCGCCTTTAACTCGACCACGGCGGTCACCGATTTGCCGGCTTCCGCCGCGTCAATCAACGCGCGGATCACTGCCGACTGCTTGCCCGCGCGATAGAGCGTCTGCTTGATCGCGATGACATCGGGGTCTTCCGCCGCCTGACGCAGGAACGCCAGCACCACATCGAAGGATTCATAGGGGTGGTGGACGACGATGTCCTTGGACCGGATCGCCGCGAAACAATCGCCGTCATGTTCACGGATGCGTTCCGGGAAACGGGCGGTGAACGGCTTGAATTTGAGCGAGGGCAGGTCCTCGTCAACCAATTGCGCCAGGTCGGCGATGCCGAGAAAGCCATCAACCTCGGTAATGATCCCGTCTGGCCCGCCAAGCTGGCCACGGATCAACTGGGATAGCTCGTCCGGCATATTCGCATTGTGCTTGAGCCGGATCACGCGACCGCGCCGGCGGCGCTTGATCGCGCTACGGAAGAAGCGGACGAGATCCTCGGCCTCTTCCTCGACCTCAATATCGCTGTCGCGGATGATGCGGAACGCGCCATGTCCTTCGATCCGATAGCCGGGGAACAGCAGGGCGACACAGCGGATGATCAAGGTCTCGAGCGCGATATAGCGCGCCTCCGCCCCCGGCATCCGCACAAAGCGCGGCAGCGTGCCGGGCACCATCACCAGTTCCTTGACCGGCTCATTGTCGCTGAGCCGCACCAGATCGAAGATGATGCTCAGCCCCTTATTCGGGATGAACGGAAATGGATGGGCGGGGTCCAGCGCCTGGGGTGTGAGGACCGGGAAGATTTGCGTGCGGAAATGATCTTCAAGCCACTGCTCGCCAGCCTTGTCGAGCGGGTCAAAGCCAAGCACGGACAGGCCATTGCTGGCCAGTTCCAGCCGCAGCGCGCGCCAGACCTGTTGCTGACGCCCCATCAGGGCATCCGCACGTTCATAAATGGCGGCGAGCTGGCGCGCCGGGGTCATGCCATCGACCGAACGTTCCTCGACGCCTTGCAGCACCTGGCCGACCAGACCGGCCACGCGCACCATGAAGAATTCGTCGAGATTATTGCCCGAGATCGAGAGAAAGCGCAGCCGTTCCAGCAAGGGATGGTTGTCGTTGCACGCCTCTTCCAGCACCCGCTCATTGAAGCCGAGCCAGCTCAGCTCGCGATTGATAAAGCGCTGGATTGGTTCCAGAATTTCAGCCGCAGGCGGCACATGGGCCAAGTCGACATTGGCCAGTGCGCTGGTCGGTTGGGAGATCACGGAATCAGTCATGTCCGTGACTATACACCACAATCATGACTGGTCGATGACGGTCGGATCCAACTGTTGCAGCACCGCGCGCGCCTGCGGAATGGTGAACGGCCCTTGCCGTCCTGCCGCCAGCACCAGCGCGAGATCGATAAAACGGTCGGCCACCACATAATCGCGTTCCAGACGCGGCGCGAGATAGGCGCGGGTATCGAGATCGACCAGCAGCCCATGGCGTTCGAGGTGAGCGGCGATGATGTCGAGCAGCAATCGTTCGTCGGGCGGCTGGATCGCAATCGTCGGGGTCGCCCCCATGCGCGAGGCGAGGTCGGGCAGGCTGATCTGCCATTGGGGCGGGGCGGCATCCGCGATCCACAGCTGATAACGGCCGCTTTCCTGCGCATTGTTCCAAGCGTGGAACAATGATTCTTCATCCATCGCTTCGGCATTGTCGATCAATAGCGCACCGGTGCGGGCGGCGAACGCGCGGCCAAGCAGCGACTTGCCCGATTTGCGCGGGCCGATGAGCAAAGACGTGCGGACCGGCCAGAGCGCGGGGTGATCAAGATGCCGCAGGGCGAGGCGGTTCGATTCCCCCGCAATGAACTGCAATGGCTCGTTCCGCTGGCGCCAGTCGAGCGGCAGGGCGAATTGGCTCATTGCCCGCCGCCGCGCGCCTTGCGGATGAGGAGGCCGTTGCCGGTGCTGTCCACCTGCCAGCCGCGTGCCGCCAGCGCGGTGCGCAGCGCGTCGAGATTGCCGTCATAGCCGATGCGATAGACGGAGGTGCCCCCGATCGCGAGCGACCCCATGGCAAGGCTCCGCACACCAAACATCGCGCGCAACTGCCCTTCGGCGGCGGCCACCGCGCCCGAATCGGGCGTGTCGATTTGGAGCGTGAAGCTTTGGGTTGTGGCCGAGGGGGCGTCCAACTGGAGTTGGTCCGGCGCTTCCTCGATCGGCAGTGCAGCCAGTTCCTCTTCGGTGGCCTCAGGCTCGATCACGAGCGAAGGATCGGGGCGAAGGCGGCCATCTGCCATGGCCTGCACCAGTGCGAGGTCGATGCGGCGAACGCCTTCATCCAGCAATTTCGGCAAGGCGGCATCGGTATTGACGCGCAACACGAAGCTGGCCAGCGTGACCCCATCGGGGCCGTGGCGCACCGCGAAGTGGCCAACTACCGGGCCGCCCGGATAGCGCCAAGCGAGTCGGACTTCCGGCACGACCACATCGGCCGCGCCATATTGATCGAGCAACATGCGCCACCAGCCCCGCCCCGGTCGGCCGGCCTGCATCACGTTGAGCAAGAGCGGGTCGGCACCGGTGCCGGTCGGGCGAACATAATCAATCGCGCTGTTCCCGGCGCGGAAGCGGGCCCATGCCTGCTGCCATTCGGTGCGGGTTTCAAAGCTTTGCGGCGTGCTGCCGATCCATTGCACCGGAATGACGAGCATCGGGGCCGAGCGGGCAATATTGCCGGTGATGCCGAGCAACTGTCCGGCGCGGGCGCGGTCGAACAAGACGCCGAGTCGGGCGATGTAGCGATGCGGGCCGATGAACTCTTCTTCGACCGACACGGCCGAGACAATGCCATCAAGCGCCGAATCGGAAAGATTCGGCGCCACGCCGCCAACCATCTTGGCCCATAAAGCGCGCCATGCCCGGCGTTGCGCCTCGCGCCAACCGGCCTGGCGGGCCGCATCTGAAGATTTTGACGCGACATCGACGGTGACGTTGGTCACCTCGAAACTGCCGGAACTGTCGATGGGCGGAACGCCGCGATTATTGCCCTCGATCTGGGCGCGCAACAGGCTGGCCGTGCCGATGGCGAGCATCGCAAAAACCGCGATTATCAGCCCGTAACGACGCAACGGCGCCATCAGACGCGCGGTCATCGGGGTCAGCGGAATGGCAAGCGCAGGCATCACGTGCGCCTTTTGGCGACTTATCCATGGAATTCCAAGCCCGATATGGCTATCGGCGGAAAAATGGACAGCAAAGCAACCGACACCGAATCCTACACCTATGCCAAGGCTGGCGTTTCGATCGCCGCTGGCAACGCCCTTGTCCGCGCGATCGCGCCGCTGGCAAAGTCGACTCGTCGTCCCGGCGCAGATGCCGAATTGGGCGGCTTTGGCGGCTTTTTCGACTTGCGTGCGGCGGGCTTCAGCGACCCGCTGCTGGTCGCGGCGAATGACGGGGTGGGCACCAAGCTCAAACTCGCGATTGAAAGCGGCCGCCATGGCGGTGTCGGCATTGATCTCGTCGCGATGTGCGCCAACGATTTGATCGTTCAAGGCGCGGAGCCGTTGTTTTTCCTCGATTATTACGCCACCGGCAAGCTTGATAACGCGGTCGCCGAATCGGTTGTCGCCAGCATTGCCGAAGGCTGCAAGCAGGCAGGCTGCGCCCTGATCGGCGGCGAAACGGCGGAAATGCCGGGCATGTATAGTGAAGGCGACTATGATCTCGCCGGTTTCTGCGTCGGCGCGGTCGAACGGTCGCAGGTGCTGACCGCGGATAAGGTGGCGGCGGGGGATGTGATTCTCGGCCTTGCCTCCTCGGGGGTCCATTCCAACGGCTTCTCGCTCGTCCGTCGCCTTGCGGCCGACAAGGGCTGGAAGCTGGAACGTCCGGCGCTGTTCGATCAGGACGTGTTGTTGATCGACGCATTGATGGCGCCGACCCGTATTTATGTGAAGTCGCTGTTGCCGCAGGTCCGCGCCGGCAAGGTCCATGCCATGGCGCACATCACGGGCGGCGGCTTGCTTGAAAATATCCCGCGCGTGCTGCCGGACCATCTTCATGCCTTCGTCGATGCGGATGCGTGGGAACAGCCCCGGTTGATGGCGTTTCTCCAGGCGCAGGGTCATATCGAGCCGGAAGAAATGGCGCGCACCTTCAACTGCGGCATCGGCATGGCCGTGGTCGTGGCGGCAGCGGACGTGGCCGAAGTGACGGCGGCGCTCGAAACGGCGGGCGAGATCGTCCACCGCATCGGCCATATCGCGGCGGGGGCCAAGGGCTGCACCGTCACCGGTTCGACCGAGACATGGAGCGCCAAGACCGACTGGACGGCAACGCATCATGGCTGACACCAAGGCCAGGATCGGTGTGCTGATCTCCGGCCGTGGCTCGAACATGGCGGCGTTGCTCTATGCCGCCAAGCGGGCGGATTGCCCTTATGAGATCGTGCTGGTCGCGGCCAATGATCCCGATGCCAAGGGCCTGCAACTCGCCGCCGCCGAGGGAATTGCAACCTTCGCCCAGAGCCACAAGGGCATGAAGCGCGCCGAATTCGACGCGATCATCGATGGTGAGTTGCGCAACGCGGGCGTCGAATATGTCGCGCTTGCTGGCTATATGCGGCTGCTTTCCCCTGAATTCGTCCAGGGCTGGGCCAATCGGATGATCAACATCCACCCATCGCTGCTGCCCGCCTATAAGGGCCTGCACACCCATGAACGCGCGCTGGAAGCGGGCGACAAGATGGGCGGTTGTTCGGTCCATGTCGTGACGGCCGAACTGGATGACGGCCCGGTGCTGGGGCAGACCGAGGTCGCGATCCTGCCGGGTGATACGCCGGATACGCTCGCCGAACGTGTGCTAATTGCCGAGCATCAGCTTTATTCGCGCGTGCTGGCGGACTTCGTGCGACGAGACGCCCGCCAAGGTTGACGCCACCAGCCGCGACCCGGTATAGGGCGGCGCGAGCGGGCGGCCGGAAGGGTCGCCTTTTTCTTTTTACAACGCAGGACGGCTTTTTCGCTCAGATCGCCAGAAAGGAAACAGTGCCATGACCATTACCCCGCTGATGCCGGTTTATCCTCGGTGCGGCGTGCGTCCGGTCCGAGGCGAAGGCTGTTACCTGATCGGCGAGGATGGCCGTCGCTTCCTCGATTTCGCAAGCGGCATCGCCGTCAACGCGCTGGGCCATGGCCATCCGAAATTGGTCAAGGCGATTGCCGATCAGGCGGCGACGCTGATGCATGTGTCCAACCTCTATGGTTCGCCGCAGGGCGAGCATTTCGCGCAGCGGCTGGTGGATAACAGCTTCGCCGACACGGTGTTCTTCACCAATTCGGGCGCGGAAGCGGTGGAGTGCGCGATCAAGACGGCGCGGCGCTATCATTATGCCAATGGTCATCCCGAGCGTTTCACGCTGATCACCTTCTCCAACGCCTTTCACGGCCGCACGCTTGGCACGATTTCGGCGACCAGCCAGCCGAAGATGCGCGATGGCTTTGAGCCGCTGCTGCCGGGTTTCAAGGTACTCGAATTTGGTGATCTGGAGGCGGTCAAGGCGGCGATCGACGGTACCACCGCCGGTTTCCTTGTCGAGCCGATTCAGGGCGAGGGCGGACTGAAGCCAGCAACCCCGGCATTTTTGCGCGGCCTGCGTGAACTGGCCGATGAGCATGGCCTGTTGCTGGTGCTCGATGAGGTGCAATGCGGCTATGGCCGGACCGGCAGTTTCTTCGCCCATGAGCAATATGGCGTGATCCCGGATGTGATGGCGGTGGCCAAGGGCATTGGTGCGGGCTTCCCGCTAGGCGCTTGCCTTGCGACGGAAGAAGCAGCCAAGGGCATGGTGGCGGGCACCCATGGTTCGACCTATGGCGGCAATCCGCTGGCCATGGCGGCGGGCGAGGCGGTGCTCGATGTCATTCTGGAGCCGGGATTTTTGGAACATGTGACCGCGATGGGTGAACGGCTGCGCGCCTCGTTGGAGCAGCTGATCCCCAATCATGACGATCTGTTTGAGGAAGTGCGCGGCATGGGGCTGATGCTCGGCCTCAAGCTCAAGGTCGATTGCCGCGCGTTCGTCGCGCATATGCGTGACAATCATGGGCTGCTGACGGTCGGTGCGGGCGAAAATGTCGTGCGCATCCTGCCGCCGCTGGTCATCGATGAAAGCCATATTGCGGAGGCGATCGAAAAGATCTCGGCCGCCGCGCGGGATTATGAGGTCGCGGCATGAGCGTCCAGCATCGCCATTTTCTCAACCTGTCAGATGCGGGCGGCGACGCGATTGCGTTGATGCTCAATGACGCGCTCAGCCGCAAGGCGGCGCGCCAGCACATGCCCAAGGGCATGCCGGACCCGGACGAACCGCTGCATGGCCGGACGCTGGCAATGGTGTTCGAGAAAAACTCGACCCGCACCCGCGTCTCGTTCGACATGGCGATGCGCCAGTTGGGCGGCACCACCATGGTGATGGATGCGGGTTCGATGCAGCTTGGGCGCGGTGAGCCGATTTCGGACACGGCACAGGTGCTTTCGCGCATGGTCGATGGCGTGATGTTGCGCACCGATGATCATGGCAAGGTCGTTTCCATGGCTGAAACCGGCACGATTCCGGTGATCAATGGCCTGACCGATCTCAGCCATCCGTGCCAGATCATGGCTGACCTGCTGACCGTGATCGAACATGGCAAGGCGCTGCCCGGCCTGAAATGGGCGTGGCTGGGGGACGGCAACAATGTCCTCCATTCGATCATCGAAGCGGGCAGCTTGCTTGGCTTTTCGGTGCAGGCTGCGTGCCCCAAGGGCTATGAGCCGGATGCCGATTTCGTGGCGCAGCATGGCGCGAATTTCAGCCTGACCCGCGATCCGGTTGAAGCCGTGACCAACGCCGACATTGTCGTGACCGATACCTGGATTTCGATGGGCCAGTCCCATGCCGAGGAAAAGCTGGCCGCGATGATGCCCTATCAGGTGACGGCCGGGCTGATGGCCCAGGCCAAGCCGGATGCGATTTTCCTGCATTGCCTGCCCGCGCATCGCGACGAGGAAGTGACGTCGGAAGTGATCGACGGCCCGCAGTCGGTGATCTGGGACGAGGCGGAGAACCGCCTGCATGCCCAGAAGTCGATCCTGCTCTGGTGCTTTGGGCTGCTCGGATGAATATGCCCATCCCCGGTCGCGATGTTGCGCTCGGCTTCACCATCCCCTCGCGCAACGCGCGCGGTCGCGTGGTGCAGCTTGGTGATACGCTTGATCTGATCCTCGCGCGTCACAACTATCCGCCGGTGATTGCAAAGCTGCTGGCCGAGGCGCTGGTGCTGACCGCGCTGTTGGGATCATTGCTCAAGGAAGCCGAAGGCCAGTTGACGGTGCAGGCCCAGTCGGAGGGCGGCGTCGTCAGCCTGCTGGTCTGCGATTATCGTGGCGGCGAACTGCGCGGCTATGTCCAGCATGACCCGGAACGACTGGCCGAAATCGGGGCGACGCCGTCGCTGTTCGGCATGTTTGGCAAAGGGTATCTCGCCATTACCTTCGACCAGATGGTGAGCGGTGAGCGTTATCAAGGGATTGTGCCGCTTGAAGGCGATTCGCTGGCCCATGCGGCCGAGCGCTATTTCGCCCAATCAGAACAACTACCGAGCATGGTGCGCATCGCTGTCGATGTGCAGGGCGAAACCGGCAATCTCGCCGGTGGCCTGTTGATGCAATATCTGCCGGAAGGCGAGGAAGGCCGCACCCGGCTGCATGTCGAGCAGGATCATCCCGGCTGGCAGGCGGTGGAAACACTGGCCCAGACCGTATCCCCCGCCGAGTTGATCGACGATCGCCTGCCGCCGGATCGGCTGCTGTGGCGGCTGTTCAATGAGGAAGAGGTGCATATCCTGCCGCATGTGGTGATCGGGCGCGGCTGTCGCTGCACGCTGGATTATTACAAATCGGTGCTCGCCCGCTTCCCGGCGGATGAACGGACGCATATGGCGGATGAACACGGCATCATTCAGGTCGATTGCGCATTCTGCGCCAAGCTGTTCCCGATCGTGAACGCCGATCTGGGTTGAGCGGCTGCATGGCATGATCATGGTTTGTGCTATGATCCGCTTCATGGAACGCCTGCATCACGCTATCCGATTCGCAATCGCCTGTATCGTTTTCGGTGCGGGCTACCCGGCGGTTGCCGCCAATGTCCGCCAAGCGTTTGAGCTGGGTAACTGGGAAATACGCGAACTGGGGCCAGCCCCGCGCTTTGGCCGGGCGGCGATGTGCGTGCGCAACATCGATCAGTTCCTGCAACGCGAACATCCCGGCGCGTCGTGCACCCAGTCGGTGATCGAAGAGGGGGCGATGTCGCTTACCGTCCATTATACCTGCCCCGGCAAGGGGTGGGGGCGGTCGATGTTGCGGATCGAGACCCCCTATCTCGCCCGGCTGGAAACGCAGGGCATCGCGCGCAACCTGCCCTTTTCCTATAGTGCAGAACTCCGGCAGACGGGCGATTGCGGCGGCCGTTAGGCCGAGTTAGCGTAAGTCGATCAGATCAGGCCGGATCAGATCAGGCCGGCAAGCGGGCTCGACGGATCGGCATAGCGCCGCTTGCCCATGCGACCGGCGCGATAGGCAAGGCGACCGGCCTCGACCGCATGTTTCATCGCGGTCGCCATCAGGATCGGGTCCTTGGCCTCGGCAATGGCGGTGTTCATCAGCACGCCCTCGCAGCCCAGCTCCATCGCGGCGGCCGCATCGGAGGCGGTGCCGACACCGGCATCGACCAGCACGGGCACTGATGCACCCTCGATGATCAGGCGGATCATCACCTCGTTCTGGATGCCAAGGCCTGAACCGATCGGCGCGCCCAGCGGCATGATCGCGACTGCGCCGACATTTTCCAGCCGCTTCGCCATGATCGGATCATCCGCGCAATAGACCATCGGCAGAAAGCCTTCCTTGGCCAGCACCTCGGTCGCACGCAGCGTTTCGACCATGTCGGGATAAAGCGTCTTGGCTTCACCCAGCACCTCAAGCTTGACCAGATCCCAGCCACCGGCCTCGCGCGCCAACCTTAGGGTGCGGATCGCATCTTCGGCGGTGAAGCAACCGGCGGTGTTGGGAAGATAGGTGATTTTTTTGGGATCGATGAAGTCGGTCAGCATCGGCGCCTTGGGGTCGGCGATGTTGACGCGGCGCACCGCCACGGTGACGATTTCCGCGCCCGATGCCTCGACGGCGGCGGCGTTCTGGGCGAAATCCTTGTATTTGCCGGTGCCGACGATCAGGCGCGAGCGGAAGGTGCGACCGGCGACGGCCCATGTGTCATCCAGCGCGTGGGCGGTCTGATGATCGCCGCCGCCGACGAAATGCACGATTTCGAGCTGGTCGCCATCATTCAGCGTCACCGCGCGATAGGTCGAGCGCGGCACAATTTCGAGATTGCGTTCGACCGCGATTTTTGCCGGGTCGAGTTCAAGCAGACCCGCAAGATCAGCCAGGCTGATGCCAGCGGGCACCTGGCGGGGTTCGCCGTTGATGATGAGCGCGATGGAGGCAAGCGTGTCAGTCATGGCACAGCCCTAACCAATGGTCCGGGGTGATGCAATGGCGTGGATGGGCGGCTGGGGATGGATCCGGCGTCAGTCCGGCCATTGCCGATTGGCGTCCAGCACGACGCCTGCCAGATAGAGCGAGCCCATGATCAGCACGAGCGGCTGGCTGTCCGGTGTAAGGCGGCTGGCGAGTCTGCGCAGGGCCGTATCGACGTCCGGGGCGGCATGGGCGGCAAGGCCGAGCGCCGCCGCCTTGGTGGCGAGTGTCGCCGGGGCGTGGTGGTCATGGTCTGGTACCGGCACGGCGGTCAAGGACAGCGCTAGCCCGGCGAATGGGGCGAGCACGCCATCCGGGTCTTTGTTGGCGAGCAGCCCGGTGATGAGGTGCAGCGGCTGTCCCGTGGCCAATGCCCGGCGGCAATGGTCGGCGACTGCGGCGGCGGCGGTCGGATTATGCGCGCCGTCGAGCCAAAGCGTGGCATGGCGCGGCAACAGGTCACGCAGCGGGCCGGGTGCCAGCGGTTGCAAGCGCGCGGGCCAGCGGACCGCCGCCAACCCCTGTGCCATGGCTTCGACCGGGACGGCAAGTTGGTCCTGGTGGCGTAGCATGGCAATGGCAAGCGCGGCATTGTCGGCCTGATGCGGCCCGGCAAGGGCCGGGAGTGGCAGGCTGATCGCGCCATGCGCATCGCGATAGTGGAGTTGCCCGCCACTGGTCTGCGCATCCCAGTCTTGTCCGCGCGGCTGCCACTCGGCGCCGAGGGTGCGGGCCGTTTCGGCGATGACGGTCGTGAGGGCAGGCGGATAGGCCAAGGTGACGAGCGGTCGACCGCGCTTGGCGATCCCGGCCTTTTCGCCCGCGATGATGTCGATTGTCTTGCCGAGAAAGGCTTGATGGTCGATCCCGAGCTGGGCAATGGCGGTGACCAGTGGGGTGCGCAGCACATTGGTGGCATCAAGCCGCCCGCCCAGTCCGACCTCGATCACACAGGCATCTGCCGGGGTGCGGGCAAAGGCGAGCAGGGCGGCTGCGGTGGTGACTTCGAAGAAGCTGGGGCTAATCCCGTCGGCGACGCTCAGCACTTCGGCCAGCAATGGCGCCAGCGCCGCATCATCGATCAGCCGAGCCGCCAGCCGGATGCGTTCATTGAAACGGCAGAGATGCGGGCTGGAATAGACATGGACGCGGTGGCCAGCGGCCTCCAGCATCGCACGCAACATGGCGCATGTCGAACCCTTGCCATTGGTGCCCGCGACATGGAATACCGGCGGCAACCGATCCTGCGGGTTGCCGAGACGGTCGAGCAACTGCGAGATGCGCTCCAGCCCCAATATATCGCGCCCCGGCGACAACAGGGTCAGCCGGTCAAGTTGCGCCTGCACGGCGGGGTCGGATGAGCGTGCCTTATCGGCCATGATGGGTGCCTGTCTCGTTTCCCGCTGGCGCGGAAATGACGGGAAGGGAAGGGAAGGGAAGGGAAGGGAAGGGAAGGGCTGCGTCCCCCGGCGAAAGCGGGCGGACGGCTGCCCGTTCCCCTCAGGCCGCCTTTTTGCCCGGCGCGAGATAGCCGATGAGCTGGCCCAGCGTCTGGCGCAGGTCATGGCGATGGACGACCATGTCGATCATGCCATGTTCCAGCAAATATTCCGCGCGCTGGAACCCTTCGGGCAGCTTTTCGCGGATCGTGCTTTCGATCACGCGCGCCCCGGCAAAGCCGATCAGCGCGCCCGGCTCGGCAATCTGGACATCGCCCAGCATGGCATAGCTGGCGGTGACGCCACCGGTGGTCGGATCGGTCAGCACGACGATATAGGGCAGGCCCGCATCATGCAGTTCGGCAATCGCGACGGTCGTCTTCGGCATTTGCATCAGCGAGAGAATGCCTTCCTGCATCCGCGCCCCGCCTGCCGCCGTGAAGATGATATAGGGGCATTTATCGGCAATCGCCTGACGCGCGCCGATCAGAAACGCCGCGCCGACGCCCAGACCCATTGATCCGCCCATGAAGGCGAAATCCTGCACCCCGATCACGGCCTTCTGGCCTTCGATCTTGCCCTTGGCGTTGAGCAGCGCATCCTGTTCACCGGTCGCATGGCGCGCAGCCTTGATACGGTCGGCGTAGCGCTTCTGGTCGCGGAATTTAAGCGGGTCTTCCTTGACCACCGGCTGGGCTAGCTGGGTCCAGCTTCCCTCGTCGAACAGCGCATCAAACCGCTTCTTCGGGCCGATGCGGCCGTGATGGTCGCACTTCGGGCAGACCGATCCATTTTCCTCGAATTCGCGGGTGAAGATCATCTGCGCACATTTCGGGCATTTGTGCCAAAGATTATCCGGTGTCTCGCGCTTGGTGATCAGCGCGATGCTCTTGCGGACGCGGTGGAGCCAGCTCATCTGCGTTTCTCCTTATCGCAGCGCCGCTGCCAGGCTGGCGACAAGGTCGCGCACCGGGCCGGCTGCGTGTTCGCCATGTTCGGCGACGATATCAATGATCGCGGACCCGACGACCACGCCGTCGGCGACCTTGCCGATCGGGCCAGCCTGTTCGGGCGTGCGCACGCCGAAGCCGACGGCAATCGGCAGATCGGTATAGCGCTTGAGCCGGGCGACGGCCGCATCAATGCTGGCCTGTGCCGCCTGCTGCATGCCCGTGATCCCGGCGACCGAGACATAATAGATGAAGCCCGATGCGCCATCCATGATGGTCGGCAGGCGTTGTTCATCAGAGGTCGGGGTTGCCAAGCGGATAAAGTCGATCCCCGCGGCGCGCAGTGCCGGGCCAAGTTCCTGATCTTCTTCAGGCGGAATATCGACCGAGATCACACCATCAACGCCCGCGTTACGGGCGGCATGGGCGAACCATTCGGGGCCACGCTTCACCATCGGATTGGCATAGCCCATCAGCACCAGCGGCACGTCCGGGTGGCGCTGGCGGAATTCGGTGGCAATGCGGAGCAGATCGGCGGTGCGGGTGCCGGCGGCAAGGCTGCGGATATTGGCGCGCTGGATTGCCGGGCCATCGGCCATCGGATCGGTAAACGGCATGCCGAGTTCGATCACGTCAGCGCCGCCTTCGACCAAGGCATCAAGGATCGCCGGGGTCGCAGCCGGGTTCGGATCACCGCCGGTGACAAAGGTGACGAGCGCGGCGCGACCTTCTGCCTTGCAACGGGCAAAGGTGGTGGCGAGGCGGCTCATATTTCAACCCCCAAGGCATCGGCGACGGTGAAGATGTCCTTGTCACCACGACCGCACATATTGGCGATGATGATTTGGTCGCGGTCCATTTCGGCCGCGCGCTTGAACACGGCGACCATCGCATGGCTCGGTTCAAGCGCGGGGATGATGCCTTCGACCTGACAGACGGTCTGGAACGCCTCCAGCGCCTCCTTGTCGGTTGCCGAGCTATATTCAACCCGGCCAATCGAATGGAGCCAGCTATGCTCCGGCCCGATGCCCGGATAATCGAGACCAGCCGAGATGCTGTGCGCTTCGGTGATCTGGCCATCCTCGTCTTGCAACAAATAGGTCTTGTTGCCGTGGAGAATGCCCGGCTCACCGCCTGCCAGCGATGCCGCATGGGCATCGGTGTCAAGGCCATGACCGGCGGCTTCGACGCCGAGCATCGCCACTTCGGGATCATCAAGGAACGGGTGGAACAGGCCGATGGCGTTCGAGCCACCGCCAATCGCCGCGACCAGCAGATCGGGTAGACGGCCTTCGCGTTCGAGGATCTGTTCGCGCGCTTCCTTGCCGATCACCGACTGAAAGTCGCGGACCAGTTCGGGATAGGGATGCGGCCCGGCGGCGGTGCCGATGATGTAGAAAGTGTCATGCACATTGGCGACCCAGTCGCGCAGCGCGTCGTTCATCGCGTCCTTGAGCGTCGCCGCACCGGAAGTGACCGGGCGCACTTCCGCGCCGAGCAGCTTCATCCGGAACACGTTCGGCTTTTGACGCTCGACATCGGTCGCGCCCATGAAGATGACGCAGGGCAGGCCGAAGCGGGCGGCGACGGTTGCGGTCGCGACGCCATGCTGGCCCGCGCCGGTCTCGGCGATAATCCGGGTCTTGCCCATCCGCAGCGCGAGCAGGATCTGGCCGACGCAATTGTTGATCTTGTGCGCGCCGGTGTGGTTCAGCTCGTCACGCTTGAGATAGATTTTTGCCCCCTTGCCCGGTGCCGCTGTGGCGCGGACATGCTCGGTCATGCGCTCGGCATAATAAAGCGGGCTGGGCCGGCCAACGAAATGCTTGAGCAGGTCGTCAAGTTCGGCGGCGAACGCTGGGTCTTCCTTGGCGGCGCGATATTCGCGTTCCAGGTCGAGAATCAGCGGCATCAGGGTTTCGGCGACGTAACGGCCGCCAAACTGGCCGAAATGCCCGGAATCATCGGGCTGGGCGCGGAATGTGTTGGTCAGGGTCATAATAGCGTTGTTGCTTTAAGGAATTGGGCGATCTTGTCCACATCCTTGATGCCCGGCGCGCTTTCCACACCGGAAGAAACATCGACCAGCGTCGCCCCGGTGATCTGCACCGCTTCGGCGAGGCTGGACGCATCCAAGCCGCCGGACAAGGCCCAAGGCAGCACATGGCGCACGCCGCGCAGCAATTCCCAGTCGAACCGAATGCCCAGCCCGCCCGGCAGATCGGCGCCTTCCGGTGGCTTGGCATCATACAGCAGCCGGTCGGCAGCGCCGGCAAAACGCGCGGTGTCGCGCAGATCGGCACTGGTGCGGACGGCGACGGCCTTCCAGATTTCGACGCCGGTCAGCCGCTTGACGGCGGCGACGCGTTCCGGGCTTTCCTTGCCATGTAGCTGGATGACATCAAGCCCGCCCGCCCGCAGCAGTGCCATAATCGTCTCGTCATCCGCATCGACGATGACCCCGACCTTCTGCACCCGTGACGGCACGCGGGCGGCAAGCCCGGACAGCCGCTCCACATCAAGATGGCGCGGGCTTTTGGCGAAGTGGACGAAGCCGACATGGCTGGCCCCACCAGCGATGGCGGCATCCAGCGTGTCGGGGGTTGATAATCCGCAAATCTTGGCGTGAACGGGCATGTGAGGGCTTACCATCCTGTCAGTTCATTCGGCATGCCCATCGGCGCGGGTGATGCGGGGGCGGATGGCCTCCCGCTTACAGCGTGCCTTCGATGTCGCGGGCGGCCTGATCGGGGTTTTCGGCCTTGGTGATCGGGCGACCGATGACGAGGATCGAGGCCCCTTTGTCCATCGCCTGACGCGGGGTCATCGTCCGCTTCTGGTCGCCAAGCGAACCACCTGCCGGGCGCACGCCGGGAACGACGAAGAAACCCTTGGGCCAGATTTTCTTGGCCGCCGCCACCTCATTGCCCGAACAGACCACGCCATCCAGCCCGGCTTCCATCGATAGCCGGGTCAGGCGTTCGACCTGTTCATGCGGGTCGGCGTTGATGCCGATGGCGTTCAGATCGTCGCTGTCGAGGCTGGTCAGCACGGTCACGCCGACCACTTTGGTGCCGAGTGGCGCGGCCGCCTTGGCATCTTCCATCATCGCCCGGCCACCTGCCGCATGGACGGTGATGATCGCGGGTTCCAGCGGACGCAGGGCCTGAATCGCTTGGCCGACGGTGTTCGGAATATCGTGGAATTTCAGATCGAGGAAGATCGGCAGGCCAAGCGCCGCCATTTCCTTTACGCCCGCCCGGCCATTGGCCGAGAAGAATTCAAGCCCGAGCTTGATCCCGCCGACATGGTTCTTGACCTGCAACGCAAGTTGCTTGGCCCGTTCGATGTCAGGCGTATCGATGGCGACGAAAATCGGTGAACGTGTCATGCAACCCCCGGAGGAACAGCCATTGGCGCGGCTGCTGGGGCCGGTGTCAGGTCTTGGGCCTCATTGTCAAGCCGTTCCGGCAATCGGCCGGTCTGTTCATAAGCCAGTGCCGCCTCGATCTTGGTGAGCTTGCGCTGGAGCGACCATTTCGATGCACGGTGCCAGGCAAATAGCGGGACAAGCCCCAACAGGAAGCACAGGGCCATCAGGACCGGCAGCTTGGTTTCGATGCTGATGTCGCTCCACAGCCGTAGCGAGACGGGTTCCCAATTATTGGCCCCAAAGACCACCAGGATTACCGCCACCACGACCCAGAACAGGGTCTTCAGAAACTGCATCGTTCAGTCACCCCCGCTTGTGTTGTCATCGTGCCTCGGCCGTTGCCGACCAGGGCGACGATCTTAGCCGTCAAACGACCCGCTGCCTACTCCCAACCGGCAAGTTCGGCTTCCAATTCATCGATCAGCCCCCCAACCAGCGTCAACCGGCTGCGTTCTTGGCTCAAAATCCGGCCAAAGGCGGCCCGTTTCAACCGGCGTATGGCGGCAGCATCCGGCTTGTCGCTTTCATTATCGAGCGTCGAGATCACGATGTCGATCAACCGCTCCGCCCCGTGCAGCCGTCCCCAGAGATAATCATTTTCGCGATATTGTCGGCTGAAGAACGCCCCGAAACTGTTGAACTGGATACCCTTGAGCGTGGCTTCCGGTCCGCCTTGGCGCAGGCTTTGGGCATCGACTGGCGAGATGCGGTCGACCTTGATCGGGTCGAATTCGTCGAAATCGGCTTCTTGCAGCAGCGGCAAGGTCGCGAGATCGTAAAAGGGAAACCCCAGATAGGTAAGCAATATGTCGCGCCGCAGCTTCTTCGGCAGCGCGGCCAAGCCGGCGGCCAGCAGTTCTTCGGCTTGTTGGTCGAGATCGCGCAAGTTGCGCAGCTCGGCCAGCGCATCCAGTACCGCACCCGGCCGGGTGCGAATGTCGGCTAGCACCGGCCCGAACAATTCGGCGTAAAAGTCGCTGCGTTCCCGGTCGAGATAGTCGGCGAGCGCGGCAAAAATCTTGTCGCGCAATTGCTGCACGGCGGCGCGCTCCGCACCCGGGGCGGCGGTCGCGTGCAACATCGCCGCCTTGCGGTTGAGCATGCGGAGCCGCCGGATGCGAAAAGCGAGATCATGGTCGCGGAAAAAGGCGATGGTCGCGTCTGAGGCCCCTTCGGCGGTCATGGCCGCCAGCGAATCGATGCCGCGCAGGCGGATCGCCGCCCAGATCGCCCGGCGGTTAAGGTCTTGATCCGCCGCGTCGTTGACGTCGCCAATCGCATTGACGAGCCGGGCGATTTCTTCAACCACCTGCGATAGCTTGAGATGCCCGTAAGAGGGATAGAAAAACCCCGTTCGTCGCGCCGCTTCGTGCTGTGCCTTTTTGCGCCATGCGTTGAGCCGCGCCGGGGTTGGCTGATCGAGAAACAGGGTGTGGCCGAAGGTCGCGGCGATGACGGCTTCCACCTCTGGCCGGATGGCGTCGAGAATATGCTGCATCCGGCGGATGCGGCTGGAACGGATTTCCAGCGTCTCCAGATTGTCGCGGATCGGTTGTTCGCGCGGAATGTCGGATAGCGCGCCGAAAATAGTGGTGAAGAAACCCGGCACCCCCAATTTGTGATCGGCCCGCCCGCCGATGCTGCGGATGCCGGGCTTGGGGTCGATATAGACGAAGCGCCGGTCGATTTCGCGCCGCGCCGGGCGGTCGCGCAAGGCCTGCATCGCGGGCTTGAACGGCGCATTGGCGAGCACCGAGCCATCGATCAGCACCAGCGATTCCGCATCTTCCATCCGGCCGCGCCGGGGCAGCAGCCGGGCCATGAAACCGGTGCGATCTGGCCATGCGCGCCGGTCTTCTGCCAGCACCCCATCCAGTTCGGCCGGGGTGAAGGGCGGGAAAGCGCCGGGGAAGGACGCGGTGGCCCGCGCGGCGAAGGCAAGGCTGGGGATGCTCGTCCAGCCCTTGTCGGTCGGGGTGCAGGGCCGGCCCTGATCGGTGAAACCGATGGTGAGGCGATGCTCATGCTCTTCCGCCAGAACGGGGCCATTCAGCTTCAGCCATTCCGGATGGCCACAAAAGTCGGTTACGGTAACGAACAAATCCAGCGGATGGCCCTGTGGCAACAATCGCCCGCCTGCGGCACGCGCGGCCATGGCATCGAGCGCGCCAAGCAACAGCCGGGTAAATTGCTTGCCGCCAAAGGGGGGCGCGAACCAGCGGGCGCGGACAAAGCGGGAAAGCTTGCGCCGCACCTCGGCACGGGCTTCCGGCTCCACCATTGTCTCGATCGAACCGCCGGGCTTGCGGAGTGCAAGCAGGGCAATCGGCACGGCCCACCATTTGCTGAAGCGAGACAGTGGCCGGGCGTCGGGATCGAGCAACTGTTCGACATCGGCATTGTCGAGCCACAAATCGGTCAGCGGATCGAGCGACTGGCCGGTGGCGATGGCCTGACCAAGGAAAATGCCGTTGATCCCGCCGGCACTGGCCCCGGCGATGATATCGACCAACACCCGCAACCGGATGCCGCGCGTCGCGATATCGGCAAGCAGTTCATCATAGGGACTGGTATCTTCGCCTGCGGTTCCGCCTTCGCGGTGGAAGCGTTCACTGGCGCGCAGTAAATGCCAGACCTCCCGCGTGATCCCATGCATGTACACGGCAAGGCTGATGCCACCGTAACAAATCAGGGCGAGGCGTAGTTCCTTGTCGCGCATTGTCACAACCGTGTCAGGACTTTGCCGAAATGTCGAGCGCGCGATGTCGGGCGCTGGCGAGACGCCCGCGCCGGTAGGAGCCCATGCCCAATCCCGGTCTTAACGGCCGCGATGCCGAATATTGGCGGGCCGCCCGCGCTTGTTGGCGGCGTGCCGTCGGTCTTTGCCGCTGCGTGCGGGTTCCGGGCGTCGCCCCCGGAAGGGCATATGATTGGCCCCTTCCGGCAGTTCGAAGCGCAGCGCCGCTGAAATCGGGCTGGCTTCGACCAGCCGCAATTGCAGCCGCTGGCCGATGCGATATTCGTCGCCGGTTTCCGCGCCGGTCAGGGTGCGGGCCTTGTCGTCGAAATGGAAACGCTCCAGCCCCAAAGTCGATACCGGCACTAGCCCATCGCCGCCCAAGCCTTCGACCGTGGCAAAAAATCCGAAGTCCATCACCCCGGTGATGCGGGTGTCGAGTATTTCGCCCACTTTGGTGGCAAGGAAGGCGGCGACATAGCGGTCGACGGTTTCTCGTTCTGCTTCCATCGCGCGGCGTTCACAGGCTGAAATCGCCTCGCCAATCGGGGTCATCCGTTCGGCCTCATGGCCGGTCAGTGAGCTTTCCTGCCGGGCGGGATCAAGATGCCACGCCCCGACCAGTGAGCGATGAACCAGCAAATCGGCGTAGCGCCGGATCGGTGAGGTGAAATGTGCATAGCTGCCCAGTGCGAGGCCGAAATGCCCGGCATTGACCGGGGCATAATAAGCTTGGGTCTGGCTCCGCAAAATCTGTTCGGTGATCAGAACGCGGGTTTCCTCCGAATCCGGAAACATGATCTCGACCCGTTCAAGGATGCGGTTGAAGGTCTCGGGTTTCACCACCTGCCCCAGCGCGAAGGGCACGTTGAAGGTCTCAAGATAATCCTTGAGCGCCGTCAGTTTCTCCCGGCTGGGTGGTTCGTGGACGCGATACATGACCGGCGCTTTTTTCGCCTCCAAGGCCTTGGCAGCGGCCACATTGGCGGCGATCATATAATCCTCGATCACGCGATGGGCATCCAGCCGCTCACGCGGCGCAACCGACAAAATGCGGCCTTCGCTGTCCAGCACGACCCGACGTTCCGGCAGATCGAGATCGAGCGGGTCGCGCTTGGCCCGCGCCTTGGCGAGCAGTTTCCAGCAGGCCCAGAGCGGTTCCAACGCCTCGGCCTTCCAGTGGTGATCGCCGCCGTCCATGGCGGCTTGCGCCTGTTCATAGGGGATATTGGCGCGCACCCGGATCAAGGCGCGGGTAAAGCGCCATGCTGTGAGTTGACCCTTGGCATCGATCTGCAAATGGCAGGCGAGCGCCGCCCGATCCTCGTCGGCACGCAATGAGCAGACATCGGCGGACAGGGCCTCGGGTAGCATCGGCACCACGCGATCAGGGAAATAGACGCTGTTGCCCCGCTTCTTTGCCTGGCGGTCGAGCAGCGAGCCGGGGCGGACATAGAAGCTGACATCCGCAATCGCGATGATGGCCTTGAACCCGCCGGGGTTTTCGGGATGGTCATCGGGTGTCGCCCAGACGGCGTCGTCAAAGTCGCGGGCATCAACCGGGTCAATCGCGATGATCGGCAGGTGGCGCAAATCCTCACGCCCATCGCCAAGCGGCTTGGCCGCCATGCGTTCGGCTTCTTCCACCACTTCCGTCGGGAAATGATCGGGAATCCCGAATTTGTGGATCGCGATCAGGCTGAACGAGCGCGCCGCAAACGGGTCGCCCAATATTTCCGTGACCCGTGCCGTGATGCGCGGCGGGCGGCCTGCCTTTTCGCACAGCACGAGATCGCCCGGCTTGGCATCGCCAAGGTCGCTGATGACGGTGTCGCGACGTTCCTTTTTGTCGACCGGGCGCAGCCACGCGCGGTCATTGTACATTTCGACCACCCCAAGGATGAGCTCTTCGCCGCGTGCGAGCTTCTTCATCGGATGGGCGATCACGCCATGGCCCGCTTCTTCGGTGCGGGCGAGGATGCGGTCGCCAATCGCGAGCGCAGAGCGGCGACGCGGTTCGATCACCCGGATGCGGGGCGGGGGCTTGCCCTCAGCCTGCCAATTTTCGGGCACGGCGAACACCTGATCACCCTCGGCGTCGACGATGCGCAGCACCGTCACACGCGGAATGCCGCCCATTTTGTGAAAGGCGCGGCCCGGTGCGCTGTCGATCAGCCCCTCATCGGCCATATCCTTGAGCAGCGCCTTGAGCGCGATTTTTTCATTCCCGCGCAGGCCAAAGGCGCGCGCGATTTCTCGCTTGCCCGCCGGCTGGGCCGATTGGGAGATGAAATCGAGAATTTGCTGCCGGCTCGGCAATTGCCCTTGGTCGCGCCTTGTCATCCGGGCACCATAGGGACGCGCCGCGCCGGATGAAAGCGCGGCAGGCCGCAACGCACAAAAAAAGGGGGACGCGGTGTCCCGCATCCCCCTTTCGCGTGTGCTTGTCAGGTCAGTGACGGATCAGAATTTGACCGCAGCACCTGCATAGAAGCGACGACCATAAGGATCATAGGTATCCGCGGCCGTTTCGGTGCCGGTGATGTGCGATGAACCATTCTGGTTGATGACCGGCGGCTTCACATTGAAGACGTTGTCAACGCCGAGATAGAGTTCCAGCTTCGCACCAATGTTCTCGCCGATGTCCCAGCGGAGCTGGGCATCATTGTAGAAATAGGATTTGACGCTGTTGGTTTCGTCACCCAGCGGCGAATCTGCATCCGGGCCGAGCGTATCCTTCATCGAGCTCAGATAGTTCATGCGCCAGTTCAGGCTGAACGCGCCGAGATCGAAGGTGGTCGACAGGTTCCAGCGGTGCTTGAAGCCAGCACCGAGGCGGCCGTCACCATCAAGCTGCCCCCGGTTGTTTTCAACCGGCAGACCAGCCAGCGGCTGGAGCGAAAGCTGGTCGAGATAGGTGTAGGCGAGGTTGACGGTGACCGCAGACGGGGCCTTCAGGAACTGGAATTCCGGCGTCTTGTAACGCATCGCAACGTCGATCCCGCGGGTCTTGATCGAGGCCGCGTTGACCGGCAGCGAGTCTACCTGCCAGATCGTGCCCTGCGTACGGCCGCGCGGATTGGAGCCGGCGCCCTCACGAACGATCAGATCGCACAGGGTGGAGGCCCCTGCCGCATCGACGCAACCCTGAATGACGGTGTTGCGCGGGATCAACTGGATGGCATCCTTGATCCGGATGTCGAAGAAATCGACGGTCATCGAGAAGTTGCGCATCGTCTGCGGCGTGAACACCAAGCCGAGCGTCAGCGTCTTGGCCGTTTCTTCATAGAGGTTAGCGTTGCCGCCATCCTTGCCTTCGATGCTCTGCACGTCGGTATTGTCATCATAGGTGAATGCACCACCACCCGCGATGGCGGCAGCGACGCCCGGCAGTGACCGGCAATAGCTATCCTGTTCGCGGGTCGAAGTCAGCGTTACGCCTTCGCACGGGTCGACGATGCCCGATGGGAAGGTCTGCGACTGACCGGCATAAAGCTCACCGATATTGGGTGCACGGGTTGCGACCGAATAGACGGCACGGAAGCGGAAATCGCGCGAGGGCGCATATTCCGCACCTGCCTTCCAGCTCCACACGGTGCCGACCGTCGAATAATCGGCATAGCGCACGGCACCTTCAACGCCGAGATATTCGATCCCGGGTCGGTCCGCGATCAGCGGCACCACGGCTTCGGCATAGCTTTCGAACACGCGATACCTGCCAACGGTGTTGGTGAGCGCGTTGCCCATGGTGTTGCCAAGCTGGGTTTCGAGGTCGAAAACCTCGCTGCTCTTCTCGGTGCGCCGTTCGAAACCGGCGGCAACCTTGACGTCGCCAGCGGGCAGGGCAAAGGCCGGACCAGAAATATTGCCGCCGAATATCGACTGGCTGACCTTCGAGTCATAGGTCGAAAGCTGGCCATTGTTGGTGATATAGGCTGCCGATGCATCGCTCACCGAGTTGAAGCCGAACGGGTTGAACGGGACGCACCCGTCTGCGCGTGCAGCTGCGTCGCGGCAGATCACGGTGCCGCCCGGCCCGGCCACGGCATCAAGCGCGAAGAAATAACGGTCGCGCAGGGCCGTTTCCGACGTGGTGGATTCGGTGGTCTGGCCATAGTTGAAATAGGCGTCCCAGTTCCACTTGCCCGCGAGTTCGCCCTGGAAGCCCGCCACGATCCGATAATATTCACGATCGTTGATGTTGGAGCGGTCAAACACCCCAACCATGCGCTTGCGGAACAGCAGTTCGGTGGCGCCAAGGTCGTTCATGCTGTCCAGGATCGTCTGGGGAATGAACGGGTTGTCGGTGGTCAGACCGGCATAGGAATCGCCGCTTGGCGTGGTCGCGTCCGAATTGTCGGTGGCGAGCGCTTCCAACCGGCTGCGCGACTTGGTCTTGGCATAGCTGCCTTCGAAGAACACGCCGATTTCGTCAGCGAAATCATAATGGGCAAGGATCGAGCCCATGTAGCGTTCAACCGGCACCGAGATGTAACGCTGCGCGTTGCGGTTATAGCCGTCAACCGCCGAGCTGTAGCCCTCTTGCAGATTGTTGTTCTGGTCATAGGTGAAGATCGTCGAGCGATCGTCATCCGTGCCGCCGGTCGAGGTATAATCATAGACGTCAAAACGGCCCTGCGGCACATAGGAGCTGCGGAAGGGGTTGTCTTCGGCCGAGATTTTACGCTTGCGCGAGAGCAGGCCGCCGTCCTTGTCATACTGACCGTAGACGGTGATGTTGCCGCGCTTGTCGTTGAAGTTGAAGCCCGCCGTGCCCGCGAGCATCTTGGTCGGCAAATCGCCCTTCTGGGTGACGCCGGCCTGGGTGCGGAGGGCGAAGCCCTCGTAATTCTTCTTCAGCACGAAGTTGACCACGCCCGCCATGGCTTCCGAGCCATAGACCGCCGATGCGCCACCGGTCAGCACTTCGACCCGTTCGATCAGTTCGGTTGGGATGTTGTTGAGGTCGACCGCCGAGCTGCCGCCAATGCCGGACACCATGCGGCGGCTGTTCTGCAGCACCAGCGTGCGGTTAGAGCCAAGGTTGCGCAGGTTGACGGTCGCCTGACCATTGCCCGAGGTCGAGAAGTTGGTGTTGGTACGGCTGGAACCGATGCCCACGGCGGGCATTTCGTTCAGCACGTCGCTGATATTGACCGAACCCTGATCGGCAATCGCGGTGGCGGTAACCACCTGAATGGGCGTCGAGGCCTGCAGATCGGGCCGTGCGATGCGCGAGCCGGTGACGACGATCACGTCATTGGCCGATTCTTCCGCCGCATTTGCGGCAAAAGCCGGGACGGTGCCGAAGGCGGCCAGCGTCGAACTTGCCATGAGAAGCTTGAAAAACTGATGATTTGCCATGTTGTCTCCCCTTCGCGCGGGGCACGTGACATGCCTCGCGACTGACGGTTTGAGCGGATCATTGCCCCCTGCAATGTCCGAATGGCCTGTGGCTAAAGCGGGGAGTGGGTTCGAGGCAACACGGCATCAAGGTCAGGGCGCATGTTTATTAAACAATTTCGCATATATGTCGCATATATGTCGCACATATGACACCAATCACGTCATAATGACCCGATAATACAGCGCGATAAAACCATTATGACAGTTTTATGACATCATCCGAGCCGGTATGGCACGACATCGCGCACATCCGGATCGACTAAGGCGGGGCGGTCGGCAGGAGGGAAGGCGCGCTGGTCGCAATGGGGGCGCGGACAGAGACGGCAAGAGATGCCGATGGGGGTCGGATTACCGCTGGGGCCCATGTCGAGATGGTCGGCATAGATGAACTGGTACGCCTGTTCGACCTCGCAACCGAGCGCGACGGCATAGCGGCGCGGCTGGCGGGTGAAGCTGCCGGATGGTTTCACTAGTCCCTTGGCCATGGAGACATAGCGCACGCCATCGGGTGTTTCCGCCAATTGCACCAAAATGCGGTCAGGGATCGCGACTGCCTCATGCACGATCCACAACGGGCAGGCGCCGCCGAAGCGTGCGAATTGTAGCCGGGTCGCGGAGTGGCGCTTGGTGATGTTGCCGGCCATGTCGACGCGCAGGAAATAAAAGGGCACGCCGCGCTCGCCCGGTCGTTGCAGCGTCGAGAGCCGGTGGCAGGCCTGTTCGAAGCTGACCCCGAATTGCTGGCACAGCGCATCGATGTCGTGGCGCAAGGCTGCCGCTCGTTCACGATAGCGGCCATAGGGCATAAGGATCGCGCCCGCGGCATAATTGGCGAGGCCGACGCGCAATAAGGTGCGCGCCTCATCCGACAGGCCGGGCGCGGTCCAGGCGATCTCGCCCATCGCCGGGGCCATTTCCAGCGCGGCCAATTGGTGGGCGAGGAAGAAGCGGCGGCTTTCGGGCGGCAGCGCGGCATTGAGGCGCAATTCGCGCTGCGGTCGGTTGAACTGGCGCAACGGGCTGGCCGCAGATGCGCTTGTCACCCGGATGCCATGGCGGCCGCCCAAGCGTTCGACCAGCGCGGCTTCGGTCACCATGTTCCCTTCGGCCACGTGACGGGCAAGTTGCTCCGCCGCCCGGTCGAGCGTGTCGACATAATTGCCCGCCCAATGGAACCAGTCGCGCACCTCTTCCCATGGCAGGCGGGAACGTTCGCCGACCCCGCTTGCCAAGGTGTCATCATGGATGCGGACCTGTTCTTCCGCCTGACGATAGGCGGCATGAAGTGCGATCATGCGTTCCGCCAGCACCGGCTGCTGTTCGGCGAAGCGGTGGAGTGTTTCGGCATCCAGTCCCGGCCCGGCGGCGACCGGTTCCGATAGCGCTTCGGTCAAGGCCGCGATCCGGCCGGTCACTTGTTCCGCCTCGACCGGCTGCCAATCGCCGGGGAAACGGTCGGCCAAGCTGGCGAGCAAGGCCGCGGTCAGCGGTCGGTCATCATGTTCGATCTGGCTGAGATAGCTGGTCGAGATGCCGAGCAGCGCCGCCATATCGGCCTGTTTCAACTGGCGCGTCGCGCGCAGCGCACGCAACTGGCTACCGGCATAGATGCGGTGACGGGACATGGGGCAGAGCCTAGTTTGCAAATCAGATATTTGCAACTTTGCAAGATTACAGTTGCATTGCAGCATCCAATGCGGAAGGGGCGACCAACAGCGAATCCGAACAGGCAAAGGGGCCGTTATGTCTTCCAATATCGCCGAACTCGAAAAGCGCCGCGACGCCGCCCGTCTTGGCGGGGGGCAGAAGCGCATCGATTCCCAACATGCCAAGGGCCGTTTGACGGCGCGCGAGCGCCTTGCCGTCCTGCTGGATGAGGGCTCGTTCGAAGAATATGACATGTATGTCGAGCATAACTGCACTGACTTCGGCATGGAGGAGACCAAGATCCCGGGTGACGGTGTGGTCACCGGATCGGGCACCATCAATGGCCGCCTCGTCTATGTTTATTCGCAGGATTTCACCGTGTTCGGTGGCTCGCTGTCGGAACGTCACGCGCAGAAGATCTGCAAGGTGATGGATATGGCGATGAAGGTCGGCGCGCCGGTGATTGGTCTGAATGACTCGGGCGGGGCCCGCATTCAGGAAGGCGTGGCCTCATTGGGTGGCTATGCCGAGGTATTCCAGCGCAACGTCAACGCCTCGGGCGTGGTGCCGCAGCTATCGCTGATCATGGGCCCGTGCGCGGGTGGCGCGGTTTATTCGCCGTCGATGACCGACTTCATCTTCATGGTGAAGGATAGCTCCTATATGTTCGTGACCGGCCCGGATGTGGTGAAGACCGTCACCAATGAGGTCGTGACGCAGGAAGAACTTGGCGGTGCCATCACCCATACCAGCAAGTCGGGCGTGGCGGACAATGCGTTCGAAAATGATATTGAGGCGCTGCTTGCGGCCCGCGATTTCTTCGACTTCCTGCCGGAAAACAACCGGGCGGGCGTGCCGGAACGGCCGACCGATGATGCATGGGACCGGATCGAGAACAGCCTCGACACGCTGATCCCGGCATCGGCGTCCATGCCTTATGACATGCACGAAGTGATCCGGAAGACCGTCGATGAAGGCGATTTCTTCGAGGTTCAGCCGAACCATGCGGCTAATATCATCATCGGCTTTGGCCGGATCGAGGGTCGCACCGTCGGCATCGTCGCCAACCAGCCGATCGTGCTGGCCGGTTGTCTCGACATCAACGCATCCAAAAAGGCCGGGCGCTTTGTCCGGTTCTGCGATGCGTTCGAAATTCCGATCATCACCTTTGTCGACGTGCCGGGCTTCTTGCCGGGCGTCAGCCAAGAGCATAATGGCATCATCAAACATGGCGCGAAGCTGCTGTTCGCTTATGCCGAAGCGACCGTGCCGAAGATCACCGTCATCACCCGCAAGGCCTATGGCGGCGCGTATGACGTGATGGCGTCAAAGCATCTGCGCGGCGATCTCAACTATGCCTGGCCGACCGCCGAAATCGCGGTGATGGGGGCCAAGGGCGCGGTGGAGATCATCTTCCGTTCCGACATTGGCGACCCGGTCAAGATCGCGGAACGCACCAAGGAATATGAAGACCGTTTCGCCAACCCGTTTGTGGCGGCGTCCAAGGGCTTCATCGATGAGGTGATCTACCCGCATTCGACCCGCAAGCGCATCGCGCTGGGCCTCCGCAAGCTCCGTAACAAGGAGCTGGAGAATCCGTGGAAGAAGCACGACAACATCCCGCTCTGAGGTCCATGCACTTGCTGGTGCAGGAAGACGAAAGGAGACTGACATGAAACTCGGCCGTCTGAACCATATCGGGGTTGCGACCCCGTCGATCGAAGCGAGCATCGCCTTTTACCGCGACGTGATGGGCGCGACGAAGATCCATGCGCCGTTCGACCTGCCGTCGCAGGGCGTGAAGGTCTGCTTCGTCGATACGCCGGGCGAAAATGGCACCAATGGCACCCAGATCGAATTGATCGAGCCATTGGGCGAGACCAGCAATATCCGGGGCTTCATCGAGAAGAACCCGCAGGGTGGCCAGCACCATATGTGTTATGAAGTGCCGGACATTCATGCTGCCAAGGCTGAGTTCGAAGCGATGGGCAAGCGCGTGCTGGGTGAGCCGCGCATCGGCGCCCATGGCACGCTGATCTTCTTCCTGCATCCCAAGGACATGGGCGGCATCCTGACCGAGATCATGGAAACCCCCAAGGACGCGCACTGAGCGCGCCGGTGCGAGAGGAAGACGCATGAGCGACGACCCCATTTTATATGAGCTGAGCGACGGTATTGCGACGCTGACGCTCAACCGGCCAGACCGCATGAACGCGCTCGGCTCGTGGTTTTTGGGCGCGATGCATGCGGCGCTTGACCGCGTTATTGCCGATGGCGCGCGGGTGGTGCTGATCAACGCGCGGGGTCGGGGCTTTTGTTCGGGCGCCGATCTCATCGAAGGCCTGCCCGATGATCTTGGCCAGTTGGTCGAGGAAAAATACAATCCCGTCATGCAGCGGTTGATCGATCTGCCGATCCCGGTGATCGCCGCTGTCAATGGCGCGGCGGCCGGTGCGGGTTGTGCGCTGGCGCTGTCGGCTGATCTGGTGGTGGCGGCAGAGGATAGCTATTTCCTCCTCGCCTTCGCCAATATCGGGCTGGTGCCGGATTGCGGCGCGACGTGGCTGGTGGCGAATGCGCTGGGCCGTGCCCGCGCGCTGGAGATGATGTTGCTGGGTGAAAAAATCCCGGCGACCAAGGCGCAGGATTGGGGCTTGATCCATAAGGTCGTGCCCAATGACGCCTTGCAGGATGAGGCGCGCGCGCTTGCTGCCCGGCTCGCCAAGGGGCCGACGACGGCCTATGGCCTGATCCGCCGTTCAGTCGGCAAGGCGCTGGCCGGCACCTATGAGCAGGCACTGGCGCAGGAAATTCTCGACCAGCGTGCCGCTGGCAATAGCCGTGACTCGCGCGAGGCGATTGCCGCCTTCGTCGAGAAGCGCAAACCCGTTTTTCAAGGCAAGTAAGGCAAAGGTGCAGCATGGCTGGAATTGAAGACTGGAAAAATCTTGCCGCCAAGGAAGTCAAGGGCAAGGACCTGAACTGGGAAACGCCCGAAGGCATCGTCGTGAAACCGCTGTACACCGGCGAAGACGTGACCGTTGAACCGGGCCTGCCGGGCTTTGCCCCGTTCACCCGTGGCGTGCGTGCCTCGATGTATGCGGGTCGTCCGTGGACGGTGCGTCAATATGCCGGTTTCTCGACGGCTGAGGAATCGAACGCTTTCTATCGTCGCAACCTGGCGGCGGGCCAGAAGGGCCTGTCGGTCGCCTTCGATTTGGCGACCCATCGCGGTTATGACTCGGACCATCCGCGCGTCGTCGGTGACGTTGGCAAGGCGGGCGTCGCGATCGACTCGGTCGAGGACATGAAGATCCTGTTCGACGGCATTCCGCTCGATAAAATGTCGGTCTCGATGACGATGAACGGCGCGGTGATCCCGATCCTCGCCTTCTTCATCGTCGCGGGTGAGGAACAAGGCGTGCCGACCGAACAGCTCGATGGCACGATCCAGAACGACATTCTCAAAGAGTTCATGGTGCGGAACACCTATATCTATCCGCCCGAACCCTCGATGCGCATCATCTCCGATATCTTCGGCTAGACCTCGCAGAAAATGCCGAAGTTCAACTCGATCTCGATCTCCGGCTACCACATGCAGGAAGCTGGCGCGACGCAGGTGCAGGAACTCGCCTTCACCATCGCCGACGGGATGGAATATGTGAAATATGGCGTGGCTTCGGGCCTCGACATCGACAAATTTGCCGGTCGCCTGTCCTTCTTCTTCGCCATTGGCATGAACTTCTTCATGGAAGTAGCCAAGCTGCGCGCGGCCCGCGTGCTGTGGCACCGCGTGATGACCAAGCTTGGCGCGCAGGACGAACGCTCCAAGATGCTGCGCACCCATTGCCAGACCTCGGGCGTGTCGCTGACCGAACAGGATCCCTATAACAACGTCATCCGCACCACGATCGAAGCGATGGCGGCGATGCTGGGTGGCACGCAGTCGCTGCACACCAACGCGCTCGACGAGGCCATTGCACTCCCGACCGATTTCTCGGCCCGCATTGCGCGCAACACGCAGATCGTGATCCAGGAAGAAACCGGCATGTGCAATGTCGTCGATCCGCTTGGCGGCAGCTATTATATTGAATCGCTGACCCAGCAATTGGTCGACAAGGCTTGGGAAATCATCGAACGCGTCGATGGTGAAGGCGGCATGGCCAAGGCGGTGGCCGCGGGCTGGCCGAAGGCGATGATTGAAGAAGCCGCTGCAGCGCGTCAGGCCCGTGTCGATCGCGCCGATGATGTGATCGTCGGGGTCAACAAATATCGTCTGGCGACCGAAGATCATCTCGAAACGCTCGAAGTCGACAATGCCAAGGTGCGCGAAGGGCAGATCACCCGCCTGAAGGCGACCAAGGCCGCGCGCAACGAGGCCAAGTGCCAGGCTGCGCTCGACGCGCTGCGCGAAGGTGCGAAGGGCGGGGCTAATCTGCTCGCGCTCGCCGTCGACGCCGCCCGCGAACGCGCCACGCTCGGCGAAATCTCGTCGGCGATGGAAGATGTGTTTGGCCGTTATGGCACCACTCCGACCCCGGTGAAGGGCGTCTATGCCGCGCCTTATGCGGGTGACACCCGGTGGCAGCAGGTGATTGATGGCGTTGCCGCCGTTGAACGCCGCATGGGCCGCAAGCCGAAGCTGTTGGTCGCCAAAATGGGTCAGGATGGCCATGATCGCGGCGCGAATGTGATCGCCTCCGCCTTCTCGGACATGGGCTTTGATGTTGTGTCGGGCCCGCTGTTCCAGACGCCGGATGAAACCGTCGTGTTGGCGCTGGATGCCGGGGTCGATGTCGTCGGCGCCTCGTCGCTGGCTGCCGGTCACAAGACGCTGATCCCGGAATTGATCAAGCTGCTCAAGGAACAGGGCCGTGGCGACATTAAGGTGATCGCTGGCGGCGTTATTCCGCCGCAGGATTATGACTTCCTGCGCGATGCCGGGGTGCAGGGTATTTATGGCCCGGGTTCGAACGTGGTCGAATGTGCGGCAGATGTGCTGCGTCTGCTGGGCCACAACATGCCACCGGCTGGGGAGGCCGCAGAATAATGTTCAAGAAGATCCTGATCGCCAACCGTGGCGAAATCGCTTGCCGCGTGATCCGCACCGCCAAGCGCATGGGTATCGCGACCGTCGCCGTCTATTCGGATGCGGACGCGCGTGCGCCCTTCGTCCAGATGGCGGATGAGGCCGTGCACATCGGCCCATCGCCAGCGGCCCAATCCTATCTGATCGCCGAGAAGATCATCGAGGCGTGCAAGCAGACCGGCGCGGAAGCCGTGCATCCGGGCTATGGCTTTTTGTCGGAACGCACCTCCTTTGCGCAGGCGCTGGCCGACAATGGCATCGCCTTCATCGGCCCGCCGATCAACGCGATTGCCGCGATGGGCGACAAGATCGAATCGAAGAAGCTGGCCAAGGCGGCGGGCGTGAATGTCGTCCCCGGCTTTGTCGGCGAGATCGAAGACACCGAGCACGCCGTCCGCATTTCGGATGAAATCGGCTATCCGGTGATGATGAAGGCGTCGGCTGGCGGCGGCGGCAAGGGCATGCGTCTTGCCTATAATGAGCAGGACGTGCGCGAAGGCTTTGAAGCCACCAAGCGCGAGGGCCTGAACAGCTTCGGCGACGACCGCGTGTTTATCGAGAAGTTCATTCTCAACCCGCGCCACATCGAAATTCAGATCCTCGGCGACCAGCACGGCAATGTGCTGTATCTGAACGAACGCGAATGCTCGATCCAGCGCCGCCACCAGAAGGTGGTTGAAGAGGCCCCGTCACCGTTCGTCACGCCCAAGATGCGCAAGGCCATGGGTGAACAGTGCGTCGCCCTGTCCAAGGCGGTTGGCTATTTCAGCGCGGGCACGGTGGAACTGATCGTCTCGGGTGCTGACCCCTCGGGCGAGAGCTTCTACTTCCTCGAAATGAACACCCGCCTGCAGGTGGAGCATCCGGTCACGGAATGCATCACCGGCATTGATCTGGTCGAACAGATGATCCGCGTGGCGGCGGGCGAAAAGCTGGCGCTGACGCAGGATGATGTGAAAATCGACGGCTGGGCGATTGAAAACCGCGTCTATGCCGAAGACCCCTATCGCGGCTTCCTGCCGTCGACCGGTCGTTTGGTGCGCTACAACCCGCCGGTCAAGGGCTGGACGGGTGACATTCGCGGCGTTGATGGCGTGCGGGTGGACGATGGCGTGATGGACGGCGGCGAAGTGTCGATGTTCTACGATCCGATGATCGCCAAGCTGATCACCTGGGCACCGACCCGCGAAGAAGCTGCCGACAAGCAGATCACCGCGCTCGACAAGTTCGAAATCGAAGGCTTGGGCCATAATATCGACTTCGTATCCGCGATCATGCAGCATCCGCGCTTCCGCTCGGGTGAGCTGACCACGGGCTTTATCGCCGAGGAATATCCGGACGGTTTTAGCGGGGCGGCGACCTCGCCGGACCTGATCCGCGCCCTTGCCGCGATTGCCGCCTTTGCCGCGACCGCCGAGGCGGATCGTGCCCGGCAGATCGACGGCCAGCTGGGTGATGAGCTGGAGCCGCCGCTGGCCTGGCAGGTTAAGATCGGCGATGCGATCCATGATGTCGCGTTCGAAGGTGAGGACGTCACCGTCGATGGCCATTCGTTCGATCTCGCGATTGAATATACGCCGGGCGACCGGCTGGTCGAAGCCGAGGTGAATGGTGAGGAACTGGCGGTCAAGCTTGCCAAGACCCGCATGGGGTTCAAGCTGACCACCCGTGGTGCGATCCATCAGGCGCGGGTGCTGCCCGCGTCGATTGCGCCGCTCGCCGCGCACATGATCGAGAAGACCCCGCCGGATCTCTCGCGCTTCCTGCTTTGCCCGATGCCGGGCCTGCTGGTGGCGCTCCATGTGCAGGTAGGTGACAAGGTCGAAGCCGGCCAGCCGCTGGCGGTGGTCGAGGCGATGAAGATGGAAAACATCCTGCGGGCCGAAAAATCCGCCGTGGTGAAGACCGTCAACGCCAAGGCAGGCGAAAGCCTCGCCGTGGACGCCGTGATCCTCGAAATGGAATAAGGCCAAGAGGGGCCTGGCCTCTCTGATGGTTTCCGGACCGAGAAGGGGAGCTGGCGACGGCTCCCCTTTTTCATGCTGGCGTTTCGTGGGGATGCGAGGGCGCGGATGCTGAACCAAGTTCAGCACGACGAGGCGTGGGGGCGCGGCGGGCGTGTGGTCGTTAGTGCGGATCGCTCGTCGTCGCTGGTGTGCTAGTGGTGCTCGATGTCACCACTTGTTCCAGTGCACGGCGGGCATTGTCGCCGACCGGGCCGGTCTTGTCGGCTTCGGCGGCGCGTTGCCATGCGGCTTGCGCGGCCTTGGGGGCATCAAGCGCATAGGCGATGTTGCCCGCCTCATAGGCGACCGCCGCATCGTCCGGGGCCTTGGCCATGGCGGTCGCGATATCGGCTTCGGCGCGCTTGAGATCGCCCATCCGCCGGGCGAGCGTCGCCGAGAGTAGCCAGCCCATCGGATCGGCGGGCACCAGTTTCAAGGCGGCGTCAAGATCGACGCGCGCCCCCGGCAGGTCATTGAGCACGACATCGGCGCGCGCCCGGTCAAGATGGGCCTCGCCTTGTTGGGCCGCGCTCAGCGTCGGCAGGGCTAGTGCCGCATCGAACAGCCCGCGCGCGCGGGACGGATCATCGCCCGCCACGGCCGCATTGCCCGCCTGCACATAGAAAAACGCGGCCCGCCCGTCACGATTGAGCAATGCCATTTTCGCCGCCTGTTCAAAGGTGGTGACCGCCGGGCCGAACCGGTCCTGCGCGACAAAGGCGAGGGCAAGGCAATGAAGGGCGGGCAGGCCGCCATTTTCCTGACGCCATTTTTCCGCATGGGCTTGGGCGGTTGCGACATCCGATGGGATCAGGCTGACGCAGCTATTAAAGCGCGCCTCGGCGGAATTGGCGGCTGCGGCTGGGGCAGCGGGTGTGGCAGGTGCGGCGGATGGGGCAGGCGCAGCGGGTGCAGCGGCCAGCATCAAGGTAGCAAGGATGATCATGGCACCGGCCTGTAGCATAAAGGCTGCACCGATGCTGAACGGAGAATGCGCTTGGGCGGGCCATCACCCTCGGCTATGGCCAGCGCATGACGGATTTCGCCAATTTGCTGTACGGCCTTGCCACTTGGCTGGTGCCATTGACCATCGCCATTGTCTTTCACGAGGTTGCGCATGGCCTGATGGCCCGTGCTTGCGGTGATCAGACCGCCGAATCCATGGGGCGGTTGAGCTTCAATCCGCTGCGCCATGTTGATCCGTTCGGCACGGTGATCTTGCCGATGATCCTTGCGCTGTCCCATGCCCCGATCTTCGGTTGGGCAAAGCCTGTGCCGGTGGTTGCGGCGCGGATGCGCAACCCGCGTTGGAACATGGTGGCGGTCGCACTGGCCGGGCCGGGGATGAACCTGTTGCTGACGATCGTCACGACCCTGGCGATGGCGGGGTTGATCATCATCGTGCCCGATCCCCAAGGCGGGCTGGCGGGCCTGTTGATGGAAAATTTCCGCAACCTGATCGTGATCAACGTCATGCTGGCGATCTTCAACCTGCTGCCGATCCCGCCCTTTGATGGGAGCCATGTGGTTCAAGGTGTGTTGCCCCGTCCGCTGGCCGCGATCTATGGCCGGTTCCAGCGCTTCGGCCTGTTGATCCCGATCCTGTTGTTGATCGTGTTGCCGATGGTCGCGCCCAATCTGCATCTGCTCGATCGGATGATCGGCCCGCCGGTCGACTGGGTGTTGGGCTTGGTCGATGCCGCGTTGAACCAGATGGTCGGCGGGGTGACGGTATGACCGCCGCCGTGGCGCTGCATGGCTGGATCATTCTCGACAAGCCTTATGGGCTGGGGTCGACCCAGGCCGTATCGGCGGTCAAGCGCGCGCTGCGCGAGGCGGGCTGTGCCAAGGTCAAGGTCGGCCATGGTGGCACGCTTGATCCGCTTGCGACGGGCGTATTGCCGATTGCCCTAGGTGAAGCGACCAAACTTGCCGGGCGGATGCTGGACGCGAGCAAAATCTACGACTTTACCATCCGCTTTGGCGAACAGACCGATAGCCTTGATGTCGAAGGTCAGGTGATCGCGACCAGCGATAGCCGCCCGACCCGGGCGCAGGTCGAAGCGGTGTTGCCCCGCTTCACCGGGCTGATCGAACAGGTGCCGCCCGCCTTTTCCGCGCTCAAGGTCGATGGCAAGCGTGCCTATGATCTGGCGCGGGCAGGCGAAGAGGTGGTGCTCGCGACCCGCGCGGTGACGATTCATGACTTGTGCCTGCTGCCTGTCGCGGATGGGGTTGGGCTGGAAGCCGTGACGCTGTCTGCCCATGTTTCCAAGGGCACCTATATCCGCTCGCTGGCGCGCGACATTGCGCTGGCGCTTGGGACGGTCGGCCATGTCACGATGCTGCGGCGGACCAAGGCCGGGCCGTTCACGCTGGAACAGGCGATTTCGCTGGACAAATTGGCGGAATCCGGTAAGGGCCGGTCGCTTGAGAATATTTGCTTGCCATTGAGGACGGCGCTGGACGACATCCCGGCTCTCGCCCTTGACCCGGAACAGGCAAGGCTGCTCCGTCATGGACAGTTTCTCTCCGGGGTTGCCGTGTTGGATGGGCTTCACCTTGCCATGCTGGAAGAAACGCCAGTCGCATTGGTGGAAGCGTTGTCCGGGATCGTGAAGGTCGAGCGCGGCTTCAATCTGTAAAACACGATGTCGAGGATAAAGACATGACGATTACTGCAGAACGCAAGGCCGCCCTGATTGTTGAACACGCCCGGGGCGAAGGCGACACCGGTTCCACCGAGGTCCAGGTTGCCATCCTGACCGAACGCATCAACAATCTGACCGGGCACTTCAAGACTCACGCCAAGGATAACCATTCCCGTCGTGGTCTGCTGATGCTCGTCAACAAGCGGCGTTCGCTGCTTGAGTATCTGAAGCGGACGGACACGGGCCGTTATGCGGCACTGATCGCGAAGCTCGGTCTTCGTAAGTAACAGGGGACGGCCTCCGGCAAACGGAGGCCGTTTCTTTTTCCGGTGGGCCGCAATTCGGCGTGCCACCCGGTTTTTAAAGGGGCCAAATCCGGTCCCGGCTCTCAGAGGCCTCCGGTGCGCATAGGGCCGCCGGATCGAAGGAAATAACTATGTTTGACGTGAAGAAGGTATCGATCGAGTGGGGCGGACAGACCCTGACACTCGAAACGGGCAAGGTTGCCCGTCAGGCTGATGGCGCAGTAATCGCGACCCTCGGCGAAACCGTGGTGCTGTGCGCTGTCACGGCTGCCAAGTCGGTGAAGGAAGGGCAGGACTTCTTCCCGCTCACCGTCCATTATCAGGAAAAATATTTCTCGTCCGGTCGTATCCCGGGTGGTTTCTTCAAGCGTGAACGTGGCGCGACGGAAAAGGAAACGCTGGTTTCCCGCCTGATCGACCGCCCGATCCGCCCGCTGTTCCCAGAAGGTTTCTATAACGAGATCAACGTCATTGCCCAGGTGCTGAGCTATGACGGCGAGAACGAACCGGACATTCTGGCGATGATCGCTGCTTCTGCTGCGCTGACGCTTTCCGGCGTGCCGTTCATGGGCCCGATCGGTGGTGCCCGTGTGGGTTACAAGGACGGCGAATATCAGCTGAACCCGACCGATGCGCAGGTTGCCGAAGGCGAACTCGATCTGGTCGTGGCCGGTACGCATGACGCCGTGATGATGGTCGAATCCGAAGCCAAGGAGCTTTCGGAAGAGATCATGCTCGGCGCTGTCATGTTCGCGCATGAAGCCAGCCAGAAGGTGATCGAAGCGATCATCCGTCTTGCTGAACAGGCTGCCAAGGAACCTTGGGACATGGCCGCGCAGGCTGATCTGTCCGACATGAAGGCCAAGCTCAAGAAGCTGGTCGGCAAGGATATCGACGCCGCTTACAAGCTGACCAACAAGTCGGCCCGCGCGAACGCGCTGAACGAAGCCCGCGCCAAGGCGAAGGTCGCGTTCGGTGGCGAAAATCCGCAGGACCAGATGGCCGCGATCAAGCTCGTCAAGAAGCTGGAAGCCGACATCGTTCGCACCGCGATCCTTAAGGAAGGCCGTCGTATCGACGGTCGCGACACGAAGACCGTTCGCCCGATCGTGGCGGAAGCCCACTTCCTGCCGCGTGCCCATGGTTCGGCGCTGTTCACCCGTGGCGAGACCCAGACCATCGCAACCTGCACCCTTGGCACCAAGGAATCAGAGCAGATGATCGACGGCCTGACCGGGCTGCGCTACGAGCATTTCATGCTGCACTATAACTTCCCGCCCTATTCGGTCGGTGAAGTCGGCCGCTTCGGCGCGCCGGGCCGTCGTGAAGTGGGTCATGGCAAGCTGGCATGGCGTGCGCTGCACGGTGTGCTGCCGACCAAGGAAGAGTTCCCCTACACCATCCGCCTGACCTCGGACATCACCGAGTCGAACGGTTCGTCCTCGATGGCGACGGTGTGCGGCGGTTCGCTCGCGATGATGGATGCCGGTGTGCCGATCAAGCGTCCGGTCTCGGGCATCGCCATGGGCCTGATCCTTGAAGGCAAGGACTTTGCGGTGTTGTCGGACATTCTGGGTGATGAAGATCATCTGGGTGACATGGATTTCAAGGTGGCTGGCACCTCGGAAGGCATCACCTCGCTGCAGATGGACATCAAGATCGCCGGTATCACCGAAGAGATCATGCAGGTTGCTCTGGCCCAGGCTAAGGACGGGCGTGCCCATATCCTTGGTGAAATGGCCAAGGCACTGGATCACACCCGTGAAGAACTGTCGGCCCATGCCCCGCGCATCGAGACCTTGCAGATCGACAAGTCGAAGATCCGTGAAGTCATCGGTACCGGCGGTAAGGTGATCCGCGAGATCGTCGCCAGCACCGGTGCCAAGGTCGACATTGATGATGAAGGCCTGATCAAGATCTCGTCTTCGGACCTGTCGCAGATCGAAGCGGCCCGTCAGTGGATCCTCGGCATCGTCGAGGAAGCTGAAGTCGGCAAGATCTACAATGGTAAGGTCGTCAACCTCGTCGATTTCGGCGCGTTTGTGAACTTCATGGGCGGCAAGGACGGTCTCGTCCACGTCTCGGAAATTCGCAACGAGCGCGTTGAAAAGGTCGCGGACGTCCTCAAGGAAGGCCAGGAAGTCAAGGTCAAGGTCCTTGAAATCGATCCGCGCGGCAAGGTTCGCCTGTCGATGCGCGTCGTCGATCAGGAAACCGGCGAAGAGCTGGAGGACACGCGTCCGGCAGCGGCACCGCGCGGTGACCGTGGCGATCGCGGTGATCGTGGTCCCCGTCGTGACGGCGAAGGCCGTGGCGACCGTGGCCGTGGCGGCCGTGACCGTGGCCCGCGCCGCGACGATGACCGTGGTCCCCGTCGTGAACGTTCGGACCGCGACGATGGTCCGGCACCCGAGTTCGCGCCAGCCTTCCTCACCAAGGAAGACTGAGCCTTTCACGGTTCCAGCGAATGAGACAGGGGGCTGCCGCAAGGTGGCCCCCTTTTTCATATCGCTAGCTATGCCGTTGCGGGCGAGGATTGAGGCGGGCTGGGCCGGGCGCTAGGCTGAGTGCATGATCAGTCGATTCGCCCCGCTTGCCGCCTTGTGCTGCGCGCTCGCCGCGCTGCCCGTGATGGCGCAGACTCCCCCCACTGCCCCCGTGGTGGCACCTGATCGTGCAGGCCTTGTCCGCGTCACCTTGACGACGACCATGGGGCCGATTGCGCTTGATCTCGATGCCCACCACGCGCCGCTGACTACCGCCAATTTCCTGCGTTATGTCGATCAAAAGCGGTTCGATGGCATCAATTTTTACCGCACGATGCGCCTGTCTTGGGGCACGCCGGAAAAGCCCGAAGGGTTGATCCAAGCGGGCACGCGCGGGGATCCCAAGCGGACGTTGAAACCGGTTGCGCATGAATCAACCAGCGTCACTGGCCTGTTGCACAAGGCCGGGGCGATCTCCATGGCGCGCTTTGCGCCGGGCACGGCGACCGGGGATTTCTCGATATTGGTGTCGGACCTGACCTCGCTTGATGCCCATCCGGATGCACCGGGGCCGGGGGATAATGCGGGCTATGCGGTGTTTGGCTATGTCGTTGAAGGCATGAACGTGGTCCGCCAGATCCACGCCGCACCGGTTTCGCCAACCGCAGGTGAAGGCGCGCTCAAGGGCCAGATGCTTGCGCCGCCGATCAAGATCATCAGCGCCAGACGGACCAAGCCGTAACATTTTGTGGCAGGAGCAGTAGCGGGGTGAGCGGCAAGCCACGCACCCCGCGCCCGGTTTTACTTTGCCTTGCTCGTCGCCTTTTTCGCCTTGCCGCCAGATTTGCGCGCGGCGGGTGGGGCGGCGGCGGCGATCTCGAAGCTTGGCTGGTCGTCCTTGATCCGGACCTTGACCTCGCCGCCATGGACGAGCTTGCCGAATAGCAACTCCTCGGCCAGTGGCTGCTTGATCTTCTCCTGAATCAAACGGGCCATCGGGCGTGCACCATAGAGCTTGTCATAGCCCTTGGTGGTCAACCACTGCCGCGCTTCGTCGTCGAGGCTGATATGGACGTTGCGGTCCGCCAGTTGCATTTCCAACTGGAGGATGAACTTGTCCACCACCATCGCGACGACTTCCGTCGGGAGATAGCCGAACTGCACGACCGCATCGAGACGGTTGCGGAATTCCGGCGTGAACATCCGCCGCACCGCATCCTCGCCTTCGCTCTCGCGGCTGAGATTACCAAAGCCGATGCTTTCGCGCGCCATGTCGGCGGCGCCCGCATTGGTGGTCATGATCAGGATGACATTGCGGAAATCGACCGTTTTGCCGTGGTGGTCGGTCAGCTTGCCATTGTCCATCACCTGCAACAGGATGTTGTACAGGTCCGGGTGCGCCTTCTCGATTTCGTCGAGCAGCAGCACGCAATGCGGTTGCTGGTCGACCGCATCGGTCAACAGGCCGCCCTGATCATAGCCGACATAGCCCGGTGGCGCGCCGATCAGGCGCGATACGCTGTGGCGCTCCATATATTCCGACATGTCGAAGCGTTGCAGCGGAATGCCGAGCAGATGCGCGAGTTGGCGGGCCACCTCGGTTTTGCCGACACCGGTCGGGCCGGTGAAGAGATAATTGCCGATGGGCTTGTCCGGATCACGCAGGCCCGCGCGGCTGAGCTTGATCGCGCTGGACAGCGCCTTGATCGCATCTTCCTGCCCGAACACCACGCGCTTGAGATCGCCTTCCAGCGTTTCCAGCACCTGCTTGTCATCGGTCGACACGGTTTTCGGTGGGATCCGCGCCATGGTCGCGATGACGGCCTCAATCTCGGCCGGGCCGATGACCTTCTTGCGCCGTGATGGCGGCAGCAGCATCTGCATCGCGCCGACCTCGTCGATCACGTCAATCGCCTTATCCGGCAATTTCCGGTCGTTGATATAGCGCGCCGAGAGCTCCACCGCCGCCTTGATGGCATCGGGGGTGTAGCGGACGTGGTGATGCTCTTCGAAGGCCGAGCGCAGGCCCTTGAGGATTTTGACGGTATCCTCGATCGTCGGCTCGTTGACGTCGATCTTCTGGAAGCGCCGCAGCAGGGCGCGGTCCTTTTCAAAATGGTTGCGGAATTCCTTGTAGGTCGTCGAACCGATGCACCGGATCGAGCCACCCGACAGCGCCGGTTTGAGCAGGTTCGACGCGTCCATCGCCCCGCCCGACGTCGCGCCCGCACCGATCACGGTGTGGATTTCGTCGATGAACAGCACCGCGTGCGGCATTTTTTCCAGTTCGGCCACGACCGCCTTGAGGCGCTCTTCGAAATCGCCGCGATAGCGGGTGCCGGCTAGCAGCGTGCCCATGTCGAGCGAATAGATCACCGCATCTTTCAGGACCTCAGGCACCTGACCCTCGACGATCTTGCGGGCAAGACCTTCGGCAATGGCGGTCTTGCCGACGCCCGGTTCGCCGACATAGAGCGGGTTATTCTTGGAGCGGCGGCAGAGGATCTGGATCGTGCGGTCGACTTCCGGCCCGCGCCCGATCAGCGGATCGACCTTGCCGCGTTTCGCCTTTTCATTGAGGTTGACGGTATATTGGTCGAGCGCGCTTTCCTGCTTGTTCTTGCCGTCCTGCTTCTGGCTCTTGTCTTCGTCCACGCCCTTGACCTCCCGCGGTTCAGCAGGCGCGGCGCCGTGTTTGCCGACGCCGTGCGAGATGAAGCTCACGGCATCAAGACGGCTCATGTCTTGTTGCTGGAGGAAATAGACGGCGTAGCTTTCGCGTTCCGAGAATAGCGCGACCAAGACATTGGCCCCGGTCACCTCTTCCCGGCCCGAAGACTGGACGTGGAGGATGGCGCGCTGGATCACGCGCTGGAACCCGCTGGTGGGCGAGGGGGCGCTGTCCTTGCTGCCCTTCAACGCTTCCAGCTCGGTATCGAGATAATGGGCAACCGCATTGCGCAATTCGTCGAGGTCGACGCCGCAGGCAACCATGACCTGCGCGGCATGTTCGTCATCAGTCAAGGCGAGCAACAGATGCTCAAGGGTTGCATATTCGTGATGGCGCTGCGAGGCGGCCCCCAACGCGTTATGCAAGGTCTCTTCAAGCGCACGTGCAAAGCTAGGCATGGCAATACTCCTTGAGACCAATATCAGGTCCGCTGGGCGGGACCACAAGAGGGGCGACTAAGATTTTCGGAACAACGCATCGGCGGACGTCCGATGATCCCGCGCGCGCACCATCCGTTGCCGGCTGCGGGTGATCTCCGCCTCCAGCACGGCGATGCGCACTTCCAACTCATCGACCGACAGCGGATCAAGGTCCTGCCGGCCCAACAGCGCCAGCGGATCATCCGGTCGGGCGCGCAAAAAATCGTCTATATCCATGGGGAGAAGTTGACCCGATCCCGGCCGCAAGTCAATAAAGCGGCGGCGTTCAGAACCATTCCTTTGCCAGGCCGTCATCGTCGCGCCGGATGGAGGGGGAAAGCGAAGGGAAATCGGTACAATGCGTAGCTGGCCCGTTACCATGATGGCCATCGATCCGGTCGAAGCCGGTGGCCCGGAAATACTGGTCCCGGTCGAACGCCCCGTGCCGTCGCCGGGGCCGGGCGAGGTGCTGATTCGGGTTGCCTGCGCCGGGGTCAATCGTCCCGATGTGTTGCAGCGGCGCGGCATGTATCCGCCGCCGCCGGGCGCCCCTTCAATCCCGGGGCTGGAGGTGGCGGGCGAGATTGTCGCGGTTGGCCCGGCCGGGGATAGTGCATTGGTCGGGCAGAAGGTCTGCGCATTGCTCGCCGGTGGTGGCTATGCGCAATATGCGCTGGCCCCGGTCGGCCAGTGCCTGCCGGTGCCGTCCGGTCTCTCCATGGCCCAAGCGGCGGCCATGCCCGAGACGCTGTTCACCGTGTGGACCAATTTGTTCGAGCGCGCCTATGTCGTCGAGGGCGACCATGTGCTGGTGCATGGCGGGACAAGTGGGATCGGCACCATGGCGATTGCGCTTGGCAAGCTGTTCGGCCTGACCGTGATCGTGACCTGCGGGTCGGATGAAAAATGCGCGCGCGCGATCGAGATCGGGGCGGCCCATGCGATCAACTATCATAGCGGCGATTTCGTCGCGGCGGTGCTGGAACTGACCGATGGTGCGGGCGTGCAGGCCGTGCTCGACATGGTGGGTGGCGATTATCTGCCGCGCAATCTCAAATGTCTGGCCGAAGATGGCCGTCATGTCTCGATTGCGGTGCAGCGCGGGGCGAAGGTTGAAATCAACATTGGCCAGTTGATGGTGCGCCGTCATACGCTCACCGGCTCCACGCTGCGGGCGCGCAATGTCGCGTTCAAATCGATGGTGGCCGCTGAATTGCGGCGGCTGGTCTGGCCGCATGTCGAAGAGGGTCGGCTGCGCCCGGTGATTGACCGCGTGCTGCCGCTTGATCAGGCGGATGCCGCCCATGTGCGGATGGAGGCCGGCGATCATGTCGGCAAGATCGTGCTGGAGATGCCGTGACGCTGGCTGACGAACGCCCGGTTCTGTTCTTTGATTCCGGCATGGGCGGGCTTTCCGTCCTTGCCGCGGCCCGTCGCCTGTTGCCGCAGATGCCGGTCGTCTATGTCGCGGACAATGGCTATTTCCCGTATGGCACCCGGACCGAGGCCGAGATTGCGACCCGGGTTCCGGTCTTGCTGGGCCGTTTGGCGGAGCGTTATCACCCGCGCCTGATTGTGATTGCCTGCAACACGGCTTCCACCATCGCGCTGGCGCATGTCCGCGCCGCACTTGATCTACCGGTGGTGGGAACGGTGCCCGCGATCAAACCGGCGGCCGCCTTGTCGCAGACGCGGGTGATCGGCGTGTTGGGCACGGAGGCCACCGTGCGTCAGCCCTATGTCGACAAGTTATCCGCCGAATTTGCCGGTGATTGCACGGTACTGCGCCATGGATCGGCGCGGCTGGTGGAACTTGCCGAGGCCAAGTTGCGCGGTGAACCGCTGTGCGACGGGCCGGATGAATGGCGCGCGATTCTCGATGGACTGATCGATCAGCCGGGCGGCGCGCGGATGGATGTGGTGGTGCTGGCCTGTACCCATTTCCCGCTGGTGGAAAATGAGCTGGCCGAGGCCGCGCCGCACCCGCTGCGTTTTGTTGATGGTGCGGCCGGGATTGCCCGCCGCATTGCGCATCTGACGGCGGGCCAGACCTGGCCCGACCGGCCCGCGCCGGGCGTGTTGGTGTTAACGGCCCCGCTTGATGTGCCGCCGGCAATGTCCGCCAATCTCGCGGCTTATGGATTGGAGCAGTGGGCATGGTTGTAAAGCGTTCGCCCGCCCTGCTGCTGGCATGTCTGGTGCTGGCAGGCGTGGCGCTGTTTGTGCGGGTCTATGGCATCACGCTGCGGCCGCTTTGGCTGGATGAGGCCTATAGCGCCTTCGCAGCGTCGAAAGACCTGCCCTATCTCTGGGAGATGGTGCCGAAATATGAGACGCACCCGCCGGTCTATTATTCCATGCTCCACGGCTGGACGCGCATCATGGGTGATCGGCTGATCGCGCTGCGCAGCTTCGGGGTGATGGGCGGCATGCTCGCTTGGGTCGCCGTGCTGTTTGCCGGTCTGGCGCTGGCGCGACTGCTGCGGCTTGATCGCGGGCAACGCATCCGGCTGTTGCTGGTCGCGTTGGCGATGGCCGCGCTATCGCCGCCGCTGGTCGAAATGAGCCGCGAAGTGCGCCCCTATCCTTGGCTAATTCTGGCCTATGGCGGCGCGATTGCGAGCATGTTGCGGCTTGCCGACGCGCAGTCGCGGGGGCGGCATATCGGCTGGGGTGGCTTGCTCCCCTATCTTGCGAGCGTGTTGGCGTTGCTGTGGCTGCACAATCTCGGCGTGATCTATGTGCTTGGGCTGACGCTAGGCGGGGTGATGGCGCTGGCACCTTGGCGCTGGTCGCGGGCGGAATGGCACAAGGTGCTGCTGGGCCATGTGCTGGTCGTGTTGTTGTGGCTACCGGGCGTGTTCATTCTCGCGCAGCAGAGCCATGATTGGATCGCCAAAACCTGGCTGACCTTCAACCCGGCGCGCGTTGCGGCGACGATCTTCGATCTTTGGGCGGTCGCAGATGCCCCCGGCCTGTTCGTCGCATTGGGGTTGATGGCGGCGGGCCTGATCCAGAATTGGGTGCGTCGCCGGTCGCTTGGCGCGGGGGCGATGCTGCTCATCTGTGCGCTGGTGCCTCCATTGGTGGCGGCGGCCGTGTCGGCGTTGGTGGCGCCGATCTTCTTGCGGCGCACGCTCACCGCTATTGCGATCCCAGCGTTGTTGCTGATGGCGCTGGGTGCCGCTGGCCCGGCGCGCGGCGGCAACCGGGTGCTGCGTTGGGGGCTGATGCTGGCGGCGGGCGCGATGATCATCTTGCTGGCGCGCATCAATTATTACAACCGGCAGGCCCCCTTTTGGGAAGACTGGTATCAGGTGGTCGATCAGCTGCGTGACCGGATCAAGCCGGGGGACGAAATCTGGACCTATCCGAATGAGGCGGCACTGCCCTTGTCCCGTGCCTTGAGCGACCGGGGACTGGATGCAGTCGTGCGACCATTACCGGTGCCGGTGCCAGCACTCGGCGTGCGGGGTAAGCATCCAACCGGCAGCCGGTCAGTGGTCTCGATCACCCGCGTCGAACTGCGTGCCATTGCCTCGACACCGCAGGCACGGCGCATCCCGACGATCTGGACGATCCGTCAGGGCAGCAACGCTTATGATCCGGAAAACGACCTGCCCGCTGTCATGGCAGAACAGCGTGACGAGATCTGGCACTGGTATCGGGTGCCGATTGAAGTCAGCGGTTATCGCCGCCGCGCGGATTGACCCGGTCGGCGGGTGTCAGGCGTCACGGCCCGGCGGTAGTTCGGGGGCGTGATCCAGTTCGGCGCGGAACTCTTCATGGGTCATGTCGATCAGGCCAAGCATGTGGCGGAGCCGGGGCGCGACATAGCCGGTGAGGAACGCGCGTTCCTCTTGCCGCACCCGTTCGATCGCACCCTCGGCAATGAACATGCCCACGCCGCGCCGGGCGATGATATGCCCCCGGTCCTGAAAATGCTGATAGGCCTTGGCGACCGTCAGCGGATTGATCTGGTGCTGGGCGGCAAACGCGCGGACCGAGGGCAATTGGTCCCCTTCCCGCAACGAGCCATCAAGCAGCATCGTTACGATCAGTCCGCGCAACCGCAGGTGGATCGGCGCCACATCGAGATCAACCACTGTCATAGGCGTGTGATACACCAGCCGGTGGTCAAGGTCATCAGCCAACACCGATGTCAATGAAGCGCGAGGATCGCGCGTTCCGCCGCCGCTGCGGCTGAACCGGCGGCGCGGCGCAAATTGGCCTGAAAATCCCCGACGCTATCGCCATTGGCATCGTCGGTCGTCGCCTTGATCGCCGCCCAGGGCAGGCCCAGCCGGACCGCAACCTGTGCCAGCGCCCCAGTCTCCATATCGACAAGATCGCCGCCCAGCCCCTCGCGCAGGCGCAGGCTATGGTCGGGGCATTCGACGAAGCAATCGCCAGTCACGATCCGCGCCTGTTGCAGGTCGGGCAGGGGCAGCGGCATGGCGAGGAATGCCTCGACCGTGGCCGGGCCGATGGGCCAAGTACCGGCGGTGTAATGGGTGAAGCCATCGGGTCGCTGTGCACCGAAATCGCCTTGCACTGCCTGATGGATGACAAAACAGTCGCCCGGCAGGTCGCTGAGCTTGCCTGCGGTGCCGATGATCATCAGCAGATCACAGGCGTAACGCATGGCCAGCATGGTTGCCGCAAGCGCGGCATTGACCTTGCCAATACCGCAACAGGTGATGGCAATGTCATGCCCGCCATGCACGAGGCGGCGGATGCTGAACGCGCCATGCTGGTCGATGGCGGTAAATTGACCGGGAAGGAAGGCGTCGGCCTCTTCCTGTACGCCGGTGATGATGCCGATCCGCCGTGCCATTTCAGTCAGTCGCCCGCAAAACAGGTGAGGGCATCACAGGCGATGCCTGCCGCGCGCAATCGCGCCGCGCCGCCCAGATCAGGCAGGTCGACCAGAAAGCGCGCCTGTTCAACCACCGCGCCTTGACCACGCAACAGGTCGATGGCCGCAAGTGCCGTGCCGCCGGTCGCGATGAGATCATCGACCAGCAATATCCGCTGGCCTGGCTGAACCGCGCCAATGTGCAGCTCCAGCCGGTCGCTGCCATATTCGAGCTGATAGTCGATGCCGACGCTGGCGCCGGGCAGCTTGCCGGGCTTACGCAGGATCAGCTTACCCTTGGTGAGGGCATAAGACAGCGCCGCCGCGACGATGAAGCCGCGCGCCTCGATCCCGGCGATGAGGTCGATCTGGTCGGGATCGATGGTCGCCGCCAGCCGGTCGATAGCTGCCCGAAAACCGGGGCCGTCGAGCAGCAGCGTCGAGACATCCCGAAACTGGATACCGGGCTTGGGATAATCCGGGATAGTCCGGATCAAGGCGGCAAGATCGGCATTGGCGGTCGTGGTGGCAATGGACATGACGGTCCCTTCCCGATGGACGCGTGGCTCAGCCTTCAAGCTGGCGGATCAGCAGCCGGACTTCCTGATCAATATCGGCATCGGTTGCCCGCAGCTTCTCGATCTGGCGCACAGCATGGATCACGGTCGTATGATCGCGCCCGCCGAAGCGCCGACCGATTTCGGGCAGCGAGCGCGGCGTCAGTTGCTTGGCGAGATACATTGCGATCTGGCGCGGCCGGGCGACATCGCGTGAGCGACGGGCCGAGGTCATCTCGGCCTGACGGATGCGGAAATGTTCGGAGACGCGGCGCTGAATCTCATCGATCGAGATGCGGCGCTGATTGGCGCGCAGCACATCGGCCAGCGTTTCCTGCGCGAAGTCGAGGTCGATCTCGCGGCTTTGCAGCATGGCATAAGCCGCGACACGGTTAACCGCGCCTTCCAGTTCGCGAATATTGCTGGTGATGCGGCGGGCCAGAAATTCGACGACCGGCATCGGCATGCGCGTTTGCGGCATGGTTTCCAGCTTGCGGATGATGATGTTGAGCCGCAGTTCATAGTCCGCCGGATTGACATCGGCGACCAGACCACCGGACAGGCGCGACAGGATGCGGCTTTCGATCCGCTCCAGGTCCTGCGGCGAACGATCAGCGGTGATGACCAGCCTTTTGCCCGCAGCGATGATCTCGTTCATCGTGTGGAAGAATTCTTCTTGGGTTGAATCCTTGCCAGCAATGAACTGCACATCGTCGATCATCAGCACGTCGGCGGAACGCAGGCGCTCCTTGAAGCTGAACGTATCGCGGGCACGCATCGCGGCGACGAATTCGTACATGAACTTTTCCGCCGACATATAAACGATGCGCGCGTCTGGCCGGTGCGCGCGCCACGCATGGCCGATGGCGTGCATGAGATGGGTCTTGCCCAATCCGGTGCCGCCATGGAGGAACAGCGGGTTAAAACCGGGTGAGGCGGGTTGGGCGAACATGCGGGCGGCGTTGAACGCCAGTTCATTGGCCTTGCCGCAGACGAAATTGTCAAAGGTGAAGCGCGGATCAAGCGGCGACCCGGCCACCAAGATGCTGCCATCGGTGGCGGGCGCATCCGTCGCGGCAAGGGGCGATGTTGCATGGATCAAGGACGGCTGAGCGCTGGCGATGGCGCCATCAGGCCGCGCCTGATCACCGGCGACGAATCGGACATCGCGGACTTCGGGCATCATCGAACGCCAAGCGAGCCGCAACCGGTCGCCGAAATTATTGGAGACCCAGTCGGCCATGAAGCGCGAGCTGAGTGCGAGCACGACCGCCCCATCTTCCGGGTCATAGTCGATCAACTGCACCGGCTTCAGCCAATGATCATAGGTGCGGGCGCCGACATCACGACGCAGGCCGTTGCGAATCGATTCCCAGGCATCCACCAGGGGATCGACAGCCGGCATCAACGGCGTGCCGCCCGTCGCGGGCAGAGATGTCTGGCTATTGATCAAAAACTGCCCCCCCCTAATATCAGCCACAAATTCCCCCTCCATCCCGCAAGGGTACTTCTCTCCTGAAGCGAGCGACACGCTCGCCATCGGCAACGCACCTTGTTGGACGCGCATCAAGTCGACTTCAGGCCGAGAGACATCGGCCGGCCCGCCCTTGAAAGGGCAAGGCTCTGCTTCAGTCGGAAGAACAGACCCCCAAACGTAAACTCGGCCCTAAAAGGGTCGGCTGACCAGTTTGAATAATGTCCCCGCCTCAGCAGAATCGTCTTGCTTGCAACAACGTTGATAGAGATGGTTTCGGACCCTGATCAAGACCCGAAATTGTCTCGAAAATGAAATATATAGGCTTGACAACGGCAGACCGTCCGCGTTGCGACGTTTTGTGATAAATCATTGAAATATCGATATAAAACCACATTGGCATGATACCCTGATTCGCACCGATTCTCTTGATCTCTCCGTGACTTGGGGCCGGGCTTTATGGTCGCTTGGCGATCCTGAGATGCGGCATTTACGTCTTCGATTCCAATTGGTTGCAACCAGATCTTCGCGTCGCCACCGGCTGATCAAGGCGCCGAGCGCAGCGCTGGTTGAATCACTCTCGATGATCGGCTACTGGCACTTGCGTACTGATTTTGCGCCCTTGGGCGGCGACGGAGATAATTCAAAATGATGACATTCCTGCTGGTCGTCCATGCACTTATTGCGACGGCGCTCGTCATCGTCATCCTGATGCAGCGCTCTGAAGGCGGCGGCTTGGGTGTGGGCGGTTCGAGCGCGGGCCTGATGACGGCGCGCGGTGCGGCAGATTTCCTGACCCGTTCGACGTCGATCTTGGCGACGATGTTCGTTGCGATGTCGCTGATTATCGCGGCTGTGGCCTCGCTGAGCCGTGATCGTAACAAGGTTGATCTCGACGCCGTTAAGGCGGCGGGCGGCGCTGCGCCGACCGCGCCTGCGGCCCCGGTGCCCTCGGGCATGGACGGTCTGACGATCCAGCCAGCCCAGCAGCCGGCACCGAATAGCGCCCCGGCTCAGCCAGCCAAGGGTGATTCGGGCGTGCCGCTGGCGAAATAAGCCCGGCTGAACGACCTCATTGTCCATATCAAAGGGCCGGCCTCCTGATGGAGACCGGCCCTTTGTTGTGATCGGGTGATTCGGCTGGCGCGTTCGCGGCGGTTAGCCGCCGCACTGTGCCCGGTGCAGCATCATCTGATCGGCCAGCACCAGTGCCATCATCGCTTCCACCACTGGTACGCCGCGAATCCCGACACAGGGATCATGGCGACCCTTGGTCATGATGTCGGCGGCCTCGCCAGTGCGGTCGATGGTCTCGACCGGTATCAGGATTGAACTGGTCGGCTTGAACGCGACCCGCACCAGCACCGGCTGGCCGGTGGAAATACCGCCCGCAATGCCGCCCGCATGGTTGGCGAGAAAGTCAGGCTTGCCATCCGGGCCGGGCCGCATCGGATCGGCATTACTCTCGCCCCGTAGCCGGGCCGCAGCAAAGCCATCGCCAATCTCCACGCCCTTGACCGCGTTGATGCTCATCATCGCGGCTGCCAGTTCGCTATCGAGCTTGGCATAAAGCGGCGCCCCCCAACCGGCAGGGACGCCCGTTGCCACGCATTCGACGACCGCACCGACGGAGGAACCCGATTTGCGGGCCTCATCGACGATTCGTTCCCAGCGTTGGGCCGCATCGGCATCCGGGCAGAAAAAGGGATTCGCATCGATCTGGGCGTCATCGAATTTCGCCCGGTCGATCACATCGCCGCCGATCTCGCTGACATAGGCGCGAATTTGCACGGCTTGGATCACCTGGCGCGCGACCGCTCCGGCGGCGACACGGGCCGCTGTTTCGCGCGCTGAGGACCGCCCGCCGCCGCGATAGTCGCGGAAACCATATTTCGCGTCATAGGCGTAATCGGCATGGCCCGGGCGATAGGCCTTGGCCACGTCCGAATAGTCCTTGGACCGCTGGTCGACATTTTCGATCATCAGGCTGATCGGGGTGCCGGTGGTCCGCCCTTCGAACACGCCAGAGAGAATGCGGACCTGATCCGGCTCCTGCCGCTGGGTGGTGAAGCGCGACGTGCCGGGCCGACGCTTGTCGAGCCACGGCTGGATATCGCTTTCCGTCAGCGCAATGCCCGGGGGACAGCCATCAAGTACCGCGCCAAGCGCTGGCCCATGGCTTTCGCCCCAGGTGGTGAAGCGCAGGACGCGGCCAAAGGTGTTGAAGCTCATGCTGGTCCGATCAACCGAGCGCGATGTCCGGCGCGTCTTCCGCCTTCATGCCGACGACATTATAGCCCGCATCAACATGGTGGATTTCGCCGGTCACGCCCGAGGCGAGGTCGGACAGGAGATAAAGGCCCGCGCCGCCCACATCTTCGATCGTGACGTTGCGCCGCAGTGGGCTGTTCATCTCATTCCACTTCATGATGTAGCGGAAATCGCCGATGCCGCTGGCGGCGAGCGTCTTGATCGGCCCAGCCGAGATCGCATTGACGCGGATGTTATCCGGGCCAAGATCCATCGCGAGATATTTGACGCTAGTTTCCAGCGCTGCCTTGGCCACGCCCATCACATTATAATGGGGGATGACCTTTTCCGCGCCATAATAGGTCAGCGTCAGCATCGATCCACCGTTCGGCATCATCGCAGCGGCACGCCGGGCAACGGCGACCAGCGAATAGGCCGAGATGTTCATCGTCATCAGGAAATTTTCGAGGCTGGTATCGACATATTTGCCGCGCAGCTCGTTTTTGTCGGAAAAGCCAATCGCATGAACGACAAAATCGATCGTCGGCCAGCGCGCGGCCAGCGTTTCGAAGGTGGTATCGAGCGCCGCCATGTCGGATACGTCGCATTCGATCAGAAAGTCGCTACCAAGCTGTTCCGCCAGCGGACGCACCCGCCTTTCCAGCGCTTCACCAAGATAGGAAAAGGCCAGTTCGGCCCCGTGCGCGTGCAATTGCTGGGCAATGCCCCAAGCCAGAGACTTGTCATTGGCCAGACCCATGATCAGCCCACGCTTGCCTGTCATCAATCCGGACACGCTTCCTCCTTGATACTGTTGCCCCATTCCGACCCGTCCTTTAGCCCGGAACGAATGGAAATTGCCAGTGCCGCGTTCAATTCGGCGCCGATGACAAGGCCGAAACCTGCAAGATAGAAGAAAATCAGCGCCACCATCACACCGGCAAGGCTGCCATAGGTCTTGTCATAGCCGCCGGTCAGCCCCAACATCCACGGCAGCAAGGCCGTTACCCCGACCCACCAGAGCGTGGTCGCCAGCGCGCCCGGCCATTTGGGATAGAGCGCCACCCGATACGGCCGAGGGGTGAGCGTGTAGAACAGCATCCAGATCGTGCCATAGAGGATCACCGCTGGGACGATTTTGGTGGTGGCGATCAGATTATGGACATGCTGGGTCGCCACCGGCCAGAAGCGGCTGATCGCCTCTTCCACCCCGACCGCGAAAATCTGAAGCGCGAACGCCATCATCATCAACAGCACCGAGGCAATGGTCAGGCCGATGGAGCCGAGGCGATAACTCCAGAAGGGGGCATCGCTCCGGTCGTGATAGGCGCGGCGCAGAATGTCGCGGATCGTTTCGATGAAGCTACCGCTCGTCCACAGGCCGACGAAAGCCCCGAGCCAGAGCAGATTGCCGGTACGCGCCTCCAGCACATCATAAATCGGCCCTTCAAGCACGCCACCGACACCGGGTGGCATCGCCCGGATCATGGCATTGACCGCCTGACGGCTTTCCTCGGTCTGGCCGAGCGCGCTGGCAATCGCTGCCGCCACGATAAAGAAGGGGAACAGCGTCACCAGCGCGAGATAGGCCAGATTGCCCGCATGGATGAAGCCGTCGGTATAGACGCCAACAACGACGCGCCGCCCGATTTGAAAGCCTCGTATCGCCGTATCCCGCATATGGTGCGGGATACGGTGGAGGATTAGATCGGGCAGGTCGGCCATCGGCGCGGGCGGAGCCTTACCAGTCCGCGCGCGGATCGTGACGGTCGCTATCCGCCCAGTTTTCGACAAAGCTGCGCAGGGCCGCATCATCGGCCGGGAGGTCGATCATCAACCGCACCAACTGATCGCCCCGCTCGCCCGATTTGCGATGGAAGCCCTTGCCTTTGAGGCGCAGCACCTTGCCCGAGGTCGATCCGGCCGGGATCGACAGCATGACGGCACCACCGGCGGTGGGCACCTTTACCTTGCCACCGATCACCGCCTCTTTGAGCGTGACGGGCAGGTCGACCAGCACATCATCACCTTCGCGCCGGAAGCGCCGATCAGGGCGGATGGTGACGGTGATAATCGCATCGCCCGCGCCGCCCGGCCCGTGTTCACCCTGACCGGCCAGCCGGATCTTGGTGCCCTCTTCCAGCCCATTGGGCAGCTTCACATCGACGGTTTTGCCGTTGCGTAGGGTGAGACGCTGCGGATGGAGCAGCACCGCGTCCTTGAGCGCGACCGCGAGGCGATAGGCGACATCATCGCCTTTGGGGGCTTGGCGTTGCTGCTGCTGGCCGAAACCACCGCCCGGCCCGCCGGGACCACGACCCCGGCCACCGCCAAACAGCCCCTCGAAAATGTCGCCAAAGCCACCCGCATCGCCGCCAAATTCGAAATGCGCGCCGCCCGGCCCTTGGCGGAAGCCGCCGCCACCGCCGCCGCCGCCAAAGCCGAACGGCCCCCGGGGGTTGCCCTGTTCGTCAATCTCGCCGCGATCATATTGGCCGCGCTTGGTCGCGTCCGTCAAAATGTCATAGGCTTCGGTTACCGCGGAAAAACGTTCCGTGGCTTTGGGATTATCCTTGTTGCGGTCGGGGTGCAGTTCCTTGGCAAGCTTGCGATAGGCCTTCTTAATTTCGGCCTCGTTCGCACCCTTGGTTACACCCAGTCTTGAATAGAGATCAGCCATGGTTCAATGCGTCATCACGTAAAAGTTGATCCCGATCAGGGATTTTGAAGAAAGAATGGGCCTAATGGGCCTGACTTTCAATGATGTGCAAAGGGTATTTATCGTGATGCCTACCGATCCGTTCAAATGGTTTGATCAATGGTATGCCGAAGCGCGCGAGGCAGAAATCAATGATTCCAATGCGATGGCGCTGTCAACAGTTGGTGCAGACGGGCGGCCAAGCGTCCGCATGGTGCTGTTGAAAGGCCATGGGCCAGATGGTTTCATTTTTTATACCAATCAGCAGGGACGTAAGGCAGGTCAGATCGCTGAAAACCCCCAGGTCGCGTTGTTGTTTCACTGGAAATCGCTGCGCCGCCAGATTCGGATCGAGGGTCCAGTGATGACGGTTGATCCGGCCACTGCCGACGCCTATTTCGCGAGCCGCAGTCGCGATTCGCAACTGGGTGCCTGGGCTTCGGACCAGTCGCGCCCGCTTGCAAGCCGCGCCGCGTTCGAAACGCGTTTCGAGGCGATGCAGGCGAAATTCGAAGGCCAGAATGTGCCGCGCCCGCCCCATTGGTCGGGCTATCGCGTCATCCCCGAGCGGATCGAATTTTGGCAGGATCGCGAACATCGGCTGCATGAACGCCATCTCTTCGTCCGCGATGGCGAAGGTTGGAGTGAAGGACTACTCTACCCATGAGCGCGCAAGAAGCCCATCTCAAGGAACGAGCTCGACTGACGACACTCGCGGCGCTGGCCAGCATTGGCATGGCGGTGTCGCTGGCGGTGCTGAAAGCCTGGGCGGCGTGGGAAACGGGCTCGGTTGCGATGCTGGGCTCGCTGGCTGATTCGGCGCTGGATATTCTGGCCTCTGGCGCGACGCTCTATGCCGTGCGCCTGTCTGCCGAACCGGCGGATTTCGAACATGGTTTCGGCCATGGCAAGGCCGAGGCGCTGGCCGCCTTGTTTCAGGCGGGCATCGTCACGGCCTCGGCCTTCGCCATCGGGGTGCGCGCGCTGATGAGCTTTGGCCATTCCGCCGAACCGCAGCATCCGGAATTGGGCGTTGGCGTTTCGCTGGTGGCGCTGGTGGCGACGATTTCGCTGGTGTTGTATCAGCGTTACATCGTGCGCAAGACTGGTTCGATCGCGATTCAGGCCGATCATGTCCATTATTCTAGCGACATTTTCCTCAATGGCTCGGTCATCGTCGCGCTTGCGCTGGATAGCTGGCTCGGCCTGCGTGGCGCTGACCCGGTGTTCGGTATCGGCATTGCCTTATGGCTGCTCTGGCACGGTCGGGAAGTCGCTGGCCATGCCGTTGCCCAGCTCATGGACAAGGAATGGCCGATTGATAAGCGCGAACGCTTTGTCGCGGTGGCCAGCCAGCATCCCGAGCTGAAGGGCATCCACGACATGCGCACGCGCACCAGCGGGTCGAAGGATTTCGTCCAGTTCCATGTCTGGGTGAGCCCCGACATGACCGTGGTCCAGGCCCATCGCGTGATGGATGAGATCGAGGCCGCCTTGATGCGGGAATTCCCCGGCACCGAGGTGTTGATCCATCCTGATCCCGAAGGCCATACCGACATGGAAATGGGCTATGTCCCGTCCATTGCGGTCGAACATCAGGACTAAGCGACCAGCGCCGGGTTTCCCCAGTTCGTCACCCACCATCCCCCCAGTTCGTCACCCACCATCCCCCCAGTTCGTCACCCACCATCCCCCTAATTCGTCACCCTGAACTTGTTTCAGGGTCTATGCCGGAGAGGCGCAGCCTGCCCGTGGATGCTGAACCAAGTTCAGCATGACGAAGTGGGGGGGAGACGCTGGGGGCGGGGCGGGGAAGGGTGTCGCGTCGGCTGTTTAGTCGCTGCCGACCCGCTCGATGTCCGCGCCCACGGCTTGGAGTTTTTCTTCCAGCCGCTCATAACCGCGATCGAGATGGTAGACGCGGCTGACCTGGGTTTCGCCTTCGGCCACGAGGCCGGCGAGGATCAGGCTCATCGAAGCGCGTAGATCGGTCGCCATGACCGGCGCGCCGACCAGCTTATCGACCCCGCGGACCACTGCCGAGCGGCCGGTCACCTGAATATCGGCACCCATGCGGGCCAATTCCGGCACATGCATGTAGCGGTTTTCGAAGATCGTCTCGGTCAACACGCTGACGCCATCGGCCAAGGCGAGCATGGCCATGAACTGCGCCTGCATGTCGGTCGGGAAGGCGGGATAAGGCGCGGTCGAAATATTGACCGGCTTGAGCCTGCCCGATGCGGAAACATGGATCACATCGCCCTTGACCTCGACATGGGCGCCGGTCTGGACGAGCATATCGAGGATCGCCGTCATATCTTCGGCATTGGCGCCGACCAGATCGACCGAGCCGCCGGTAATCGCCGCCGCGCAGGCATAGCTGCCCGCTTCAATCCGGTCGGGCATCACCCGATAGGTCGCGCCGTGCAACCGGTCCTTGCCGTGGATCGTCAGCTTCTCGCTGCCAATACCTTCGATCGAGGCACCCATTGCGACAAGGCAGCGGCAAAGGTCGACGATTTCCGGTTCACGTGCGGCATTGTCGATCACGGTCGTGCCCTTGGCGAGCACGGCGGTCATCAGCGCGTTTTCGGTTGCACCAACCGACACCACCGGAAAATTGATATGGCCGCCGCGCAGGCCGCCCTTGGGAGCAACCGCGCGGACATAGCCAGCGGTCAGTTCGATTTCCGCACCCAATGCTTCGAGTGCCTTGAGGTGGAGGTCGATCGGGCGGTTGCCAATCGCGCAACCACCGGGCAGCGATACGGTGGCTTCGCCAGCGCGCGCGAGCAGCGGCCCGAGCACGAGGATCGAGGCGCGCATCTTGCGCACCATATCATAAGGCGCGACCGTCGAGGTCAGCCGGCCCGCCCGCAAGGTCATCACCCGCCCGAAATCTTCCGGCCGCGCGCCCTCGATCATTGTCGATACGCCCAACTGGTTGAGCAGATGGCCAAAGCCATCCACATCCGCAAGCCGGGGAAGGTTGCGCAGCGTCAACGGCTCGTCCGTGAGCAGTGCGCAAGGCAGCAGGGTGAGGGCGGAGTTTTTGGCGCCAGAGATCGGTATACGACCTTCGAGGCGGCGCCCCCCCTTGATGATAATCTTGTCCATGACGATGCTTTAGGGCTGAAACGGCGTCACGACAAGCAGTTGCAATATGAACCATGGGAGCAAAATCACGCCATGGCAATTTGCCGGAAACGCTGCTAATCGGCCGCCATGGATGTTAGCCAGCTCCGCATTGCCCTGTTCACGGGCAATTATAATTATGTGCGCGACGGTGCCAATCAGGCGCTGAACCGGCTGGTTGGCTATTGCCTGCAACAGGGCGCGTCGGTTCGTATCTATGCACCAACGGTTGAGACCCCGGCCTTCCCGCCGACGGGCGACCTGATCGGGGTTCCGAGCTTCGCGATCCCGACCCGTTCGGAATATCGCGCGCCGTTGATGATTCCGGCGTCGATCAAGGCCGATATCAAGGCCTTTCGCCCCAATATCTTCCACATTGCCAGCCCTGAAATTCTGGGCCATCGCGCGGTTACGCTGGCGCGTAAATGGGATGTGCCGGTGGTGGCGTCGGTCCATACCCGGTTTGAAACCTATTTCCGTTATTATCGGCTTGGCTTTGTCGAGCCGCTGATCGAGGCGGCGCTGCGTCGCCTTTATCGCCGCTGCGATGCGATTTTTGCGCCGTCCGAATCCATGGTGGACGTGCTGCGCGGCCAGCGGATGAACGACGATGTTGGGATTTGGACCCGTGGCGTCGACCGCGATATTTTCACCCCCGCCCGGCGGTCATTGGACTGGCGTCAATCGCACGGCATTGCGGATGATGAGCCGGTGATCGGCTTTGTCGGCCGATTGGTGATGGAGAAGGGGCTAGATGTCTTTTCCGATGCGATTGACCAGCTCCAAGCGCGCGGCATCCGTCATAAGGTGCTGATCATCGGCGATGGCCCGGCGGGCGACTGGTTTCGGCAGCGCCTGCCCAACGGCGTGTTCGCGGGTTATCAGCAGGGCGAAGCGCTTGGTCGGGCGGTGGCGTCGATGGATATGTTGTTCAACCCGTCGATCACCGAGACCTTTGGCAATGTCACGCTGGAGGCCATGGCCTCGGCCCTGCCGGTGGTGGCCGCGACGGCGACCGGCAGCCAGAGCCTGGTCCGTCATGGCGTAACCGGGGCACTGGTGCCACCGGGCGATATTGGCGGCTTTGCGGATGCGCTCCAGCTATACTGCACCGATCCACAGGCGCGCGGTGCGGCGGGTCATGCGGGGCTGGAGGAAAGCCAGCGCTTCGGCTGGGATGAGGTCAATCAGGCGCTGGTTGATTCCTATCTCCGGGTTATTTCCCGCCGTCAGGGCTGAGTATTTTTTTACCGTCGAGCTTGAGCTTTTCCAGCGTGTGCCAAAGTTTCTCGACCGCACGCGCGGTCGGCGTGCGTGGTGCATAGGCTCCTAGCGGCAATTGGCGGCTGCCCATTTGTTCAACCACGGCCGCCATCGGAATGACTGGGCAACCGGGGTCGGCATCCAGCGTTTCACGATGTTCGCGGCGGCGGCGGTCGACCATGTTGAACACCGGATAGACCGGCGGCTGCCCCTTGTGATGGCGGTCGATGAATTCGCGCAACGCATGGAAGGAGCGGCGCGACAAGGTGGAAGGGATGATCGGTGCCAGCACGAGATCAGCGGCGCGCGCGACCTGATCCGCCGTGGCGCCAAGACCCGGCGGGCAATCGAGCACGATCAGGTCATAATGTTTTTCCAGCCCCGTGATCAGCTTGCGCAACCGGTTGTCCTTGTCGATTTCCGAGAAAATCGCATCGAGCGAGCGGATCGAGGCATCCGCCGGCAACAGGTCAAGATGGGGAATGCTGGTCGGGTGGATCAACACATCAGGGTCGATGTCACGATAGAGCACCGCCCCCGCCGCATCGTGCCGCTTGCCCTTGCCGCCTAGGATAAAGGTCGATGCGCCCTGTCCATCGAGGTCCCAAAGCAGCACCCGCCGCTTGGAAATCGTGGCCGCCGCCCAGGCGAGATTGACCGCCAGCATGGTCTTGCCGACGCCGCCCTTGGGGTTGAAAATGGCAATGGTCGGCATGTTGGGGCGATTCCTTGTGATAAGGTCTGCCGACGCTGGCAGTTCGCCCGTGTCCTGACAATTATTATGTTGCAATACAATCAAAGGCGCGCCGACATCCCCCCTTGTCAACGGCGTCGACGAGGAGCAGATGACGCGGCGATGATTCGCGCGTTTGTCCAAAACCGGCAACGTTTCTCGCTGGCGTTGATTGTGCTGGCGCTGGCGATGCGCGTTCTTGTCCCGACCGGGTTCATGCCGACAGATGCGCCGCACGGCCTGACCATATCATTGTGCACCGGATCTGGCGCAATTGATGTCATCTTAGACGTGGATGACAAGGGCCCCGTCAAATCATCACATCAGGCGCAAGGTGAGCCTTGCACGTTCGCGGCCGGTTTGGGTGGCGCGATCTTATGGGGCTTGCCGTTGCAGCTCGCGGTCGCCCTGCCGTTATTGGTGGACTTGGCCGATGAGACGGCGATTGCCGATCTGACCCCCCATCGCCTTGCTGCGCCGCCGCCGCCAGCCCAGGGGCCACCCCCCGCCATTCAAGCCTGACCTCTGCGCACGAGCCTTAAGCCGTGCGCGTCTGATCCCGTTTGAATGAGTATCTGTCCATGCAGCTTTTTAATTGCTCGCGTCTGGCGCTGTGCCTCGCGATTGCTTCTTCCGCCGTTTTTCCTGCCATTGGCGCGCAAAATGATGCGCTGACCGACATTATTGTCGTCGCACCACGCACCCGCGCGTCTGTCTCCCCGACCAATGAGGTGCTCATGGTTGAAACCGAATCCATGCTCGCTCCTGACGGGGCGAATATGGTGGCCCGGGCTCCGGGGGCGGCGTTAATCGATAATGGTGCATTGTCTGGTCAAGTGCAGATGCACGGCCTGTTTGGTGAACGCGTGCTGATCCGGATTAATGACCAGCATTTTGCATCCGGCGGTCCAAATGCGATGGACCCGGCGATGCATTATGCCCCCAATGTGTTGATTGATCGGGTTGAAATTGACCGGGGCCTGTCTCCGGTGCGTCAGGGGCCGGGGCTTGGCGGCGGTCTCAATGCGCGGCTCAAGCAAGTCGATTTCGGCAGTGACAACTCTCTGCGGCCGCAAATAGATGTGACGGCGCAATATCGTGGTAGCGACGATAGTCTGGTGGTGGGCGGGCTTGTCGGGCTAGCAAACGAGACACTGCGGCTTGGGCTGATCGCGTCGCGCGAAAAAGGAGACGACACTCGTTTTCCCGGCGGGCGGATCGGTGGCAGCTCGTTCGACCGCTTAGTCATAGGTGGCCAGCTGGGCGTCAAGATTGGCTCTGGTGAGGTGGAGATTGAATATCGTCGGCAGGAAACAGATCCCACCGGCAACCCGCCTTATGCGATGGATATCGTCTATTTTCACACGGATTTTCTACGCGCGGGCGTCAAGGCAGAGGTGAGCGACGGGCTTGGGCTGGAAGCGCATGTCGGCTATGTCGCGGTGCGCCATCTGATGAACAATTACGACCTGCGGCCCGCCCCGGCCGATGTATCGATGCTGCGGTCAACCTCTGCCGATGCCGACACCTTTAATGGTGAAGCCAATTTGCGTTTCGGCAGCGATAGCCGGCACTTTCGCATTGGCGCAGATTTTGAAATCGTCGACAAGAATGTTCGGATCGCCAACCCGCGCAACGATAATTGGTATGTGACGTCGCTTAATAGGGCAGAAAGTGATCGTCTCGGAGGCTTTGTCGAGTGGCGCAGCGGTGTTGGACAGGTCGAGAGCGAACTTGGCCTGCGCGTCGATCATCATCGGATGCAGGCGGCGGCACCGGGCTATGGTTCGGCGCTGACTGGCGGCGCATTGGCGCTGGCCGGATCATTTGGCGCTGCTGATCGGTCGTGGTCCGGCACGTCAGTCGATGTGGCATGGCGGCTATGGGCTGATCTTGGGGCGATCACGCCGCGGTTGTCGCTTGGCCACAAGACGCGGGCACCCAGTGCGGTCGAGCGTTTCAGTTGGCTCCCCACCGAAGCCAGTGGCGGTCTGGCCGATGGCAACATCTATGTCGGCAATCCTCAACTTCGGATTGAAAAGGCATGGTTAGCGGAACTCGGCTTCGACTGGCAGGGACGCGCGGCTTATGTCCGACCGACCCTATATTATCGGCGGCTTGAGGATTTTATCCAAGGTGTCGCTTATGATGCGACGCCAGATGTGATTGATACGCCGGTTGAGATGGTCGCCAGCATGAATGGCGACCGCACACCGCTGCGCTTTGCCAATGTGGATGCCCAAATTTATGGCGCTGACATGGCTTTTGGGGCGCGGCTTGCCGGTCCACTGCGGGTCGACGGGGTAGCAAGCTTTGTTCGGGGGAAGCGTCGCGACATCCACGACAATCTTTATCGCGTGGCACCTGCCAATATTAGGCTGATGCTCGGATGGGAGGCTGCGCGGTGGGGGCTTGGCGTCGAGGGTGTCGCCTTTGCGCGCCAACACAAGGTCTCCACGACAAATGGCGAGCAGCCAAGCGCGGGCTATGTGCTGGCCAGCATCCTCGGTCATTGGAGCATCAGCAACGCATTAAGGCTGGATGCTGGGGTCGAGAATCTGTTCAACCGCTATTATGTTGAACATCTCGCCGGCTATAACCGCAATAGCGGTTCCGATGTTGCGGTGGGTGCGCGCCTGCCCGGGACGGGTCGATCGGGTTTTGTTCGGTTGCGATGGACGCTTGGGCGGTGATGCGCTGTTGCGTGCATGACGCTCAGATGCGGATCGCCGTCACCAGGTAGTCGAGGTCAAGCCGGTCCGAGAGATGATAGCTCTTGGCCGGCGACCAACCTAGCCCCTGCCGGTTGATAAGTTGGAGACCGGCTGCCGTGAGCAAGGCCTCTAGCTCATCCGGCGTGATGAACTGGTCCCAATGATGGGTGCCTTTGGGAATCTGGCCTAGTCCTTCGGCGATGTCGATCATCATCAGCTTGGAGAGCGCGGTGCGGTTCGGGGTCGACAGGATCATCAAGCCGCCCGGCGCAAGCCGGGCCGCGAGCGCCGCGATAAAGGCGGCTGGATCGGTGACATGCTCGATCACCTCCATTGAGGTGACAAGATCATATTGCCGATCCAGCGCCCCCACTTCGCCGCAGCGATAGTCGATGGCAAGGCCTTGGGGCAGGGCATGGGCCTTGGCGACTTCAATGCTTTCGGGGGCGGCATCCACGCCGGTCACCTGTGCGCCCAATCGGGCGAGTGGCTCGCACAGCAATCCCGCGCCGCAGCCGGCGTCGAGTGCTGCCTTGCCCTTGAGTGGCCAACGGTCAGTCGGCGACGTGCCGAAATGGGCATCGGCCTGTCGCCGGATATAGGCGAGCCGCACCGGGTTCAATTGATGCAGCGGTTTGGAACTGCCCTGCGGGTTCCACCAGTCGGCGGCCATCGCCCCGAAATGGGCTGCTTCGTCGGGGGCAATGGTCGTCGTCATGCAGGTCGTCCGTTCAGATCGTCAGCCGCGCTTTTTCAGTTCATCGCGAATCTCGCGGAGCAATATCACATCGGCCGGTTCGGCGGCAGGGGCGGCGGGGGCGGGTGTGACCACCTTGTTGGCAAAACGGACGATCAGGAACACCACAAAGGCAAGGATCAGGAAGTTGATGATCTCACCAATGAAGCTGCCATAGGCCAGCACCGGCACGCCCGCCGCCTTGATCGCGGCCAAGTCGGTGGCGCCTTCGGGCACTTGACCGAGGGCGACATAATGGTTGGTGAAATCGATGCCCCCGCTGATTGCGGCGATCAGCGGCATAATCAGATTATCGGTCAGCGAGGCAACGATCTTGCCGAACGCGGCACCGATGATCACGCCGACCGCGAGGTCGAGCACATTGCCGCGGTTGATGAAAGCCTTGAACTCACTCAACAGGGTCATGATGTCCGTCCTTCCTTGTGCCGGAAATATCGCCGATCTTGTCAGTCGGGCAGGGCATCAAGTCAAGTTCGAACCGAAATGGCGGGAGTTAGGCGGCGGCGCGCTCTTCGGCGATGGCGTCGGCAAGGCTGGTGCCATCAAGGATGCGCGCGGTATCGTCACGCACCACCATCATCGCCCGGCGGATTGCGCAACTCGCCTCGTCTTTGCAGTCTTTGCAGCGCTTATAGGCGGTGTGGCTGACACAAGGGACAAGGGCGAGCGGCCCTTCCATCTTGCGGATGATGTCGCCCAGGCTGATCAGGTGCGGCGGTCGGGCAAGGGTGAAGCCCCCCAGCTTGCCACGATGGCTTTCCACCATGCCGGCCTCGCGCAATTCGCTCAGGATGATTTCGAGGAACTTACGCGGGACCTGCGCCTCTTTGGCGATCAGGCTCATCGGCACTGGCCCCGTCTCTGCCGGTTGTTTCGCCAAGAGCAGCATGGCGCGCATGGCGTAACGGGAGCGCTGGGTAAGCATGCGGTACAGATAGCGTTTTTGCGCCGATTTTCAAGGGTCGCCGTGGGGAATAAGCGACTGAAAAGCCCGGAAGATGCGCCTGTGCAAGGCGTGTTGGCGATCATCTCCCGGAAATCTCCCCTGAATTGGGGGACTTTGCGGCCGAATCTGCGCGGGCAGGTTGATTGAAATCGCCTTGCCGGTGCCGCATAGAAGCCTATGTTTGAGCCGCCAGACCGGCGCGACGAACGGAAAGGACTGATGTGCCCCAAGCTGCCACCGCCCCGATCCTGACCGAGTCGTTCCTTGCCCCGGATGGGGCGCGATTGGTCTGGCATGAAATGGGCGAGGGGCGGCCGTTGGTGCTGATCCATGGCTTGTTTTCCACGGCCGATGTCAACTGGATCCGCTATGGCCATGCCCGGTTATTGGCCGACGCGGGCTTCCGCGTCATCATGCCGGACCTGCGCGCCCATGGGCAGAGTGCGTCGCCCCATGGGGCGGCGGCCTATCCGCCCGATGTGTTGGCGAGCGACGGCTTCGCCCTGATCCGCCATCTTGGCCTGACCGATTATGATCTGGGCGGCTATTCCCTTGGGGGGCGCACGACGTTGCGAATGCTGGCGCTGGGGGCGGCACCGCGCCGCGCCGCCGTGTTGGGTATGGGGTTGGCAGGGATGCTCGACACCGGGCATCGCGCGCATTTCTTCCGCCATGTGTTGGCGCATCTGGGCGAACATCCGCACGGCTCCGAGGCATGGCGGGCCGAGGCGTTTTTCAAGACGACCGGCGGTGATGCGGCGGCGCTGATCGGGTTGCTGGATAGTTTTGTCGACAGTCGGCGGGAGGAACTTGCGGCCATTCCGCAACCGGTCGCCATCATTTGCGGTAGCGAGGATCATGATAATGGTTCGGCCGCCGAACTGGCTGCGTTGCTCCCGCAGGGGCGGTTCATAGCGATACCCGGCAACCATATGAACGCCGTCACCAAGCCTGAACTGGGGCGCGCGATCCGGGATTTTCTGTGCGCTTGACCTGAAGCGATAAACGCGTAACCATCTGCGCTTCAACGGAATGTTTAACCTCCCCCCATTGATGGAGTAGCTTAGATGAAGACAGCCCTGTCCCTTGGCGCGCTGGCGCTGGCGCTTGCTTGTTCGCCGGCCCTGTCGGCGTCCGGCCCGACCGCCGCCGATGCCGATGGTTTTGTGGTGCAGGCTGAGAAGGAGATGGCCGAATTCACCGTGCTGTCGGGCACGGCGCAATGGGTCAACAGCACCTATATCACCGACGATACCGATGCGCTCGCGGCCTATTTCGGGACGATCGGCACCGATATGGGCGTCCGCTTTGCCAAACAGGCCGCGACCTATGACAATGTGCCTGGTCTGTCCTATGACGCGCGGCGCAAGCTTGACTTCATGAAGCAGGGTCTCGTCCTGCCGGCGCCATCGACCGAGGGTGCGGCGGCGGAACTCAACGCCATCGCGACGCGGCTCCAGTCCGAATATGGCAAGGGCAAGGGCACGCTCGACGGCAAGGAGGTCAACGGCTCCGACATTGAACAGCAGATGGGCGAGCTGCGCGACCCGACGAAACTGGCCGAAATGTGGATGAGCTGGCACGACAATGTCGGCAAGCCGATGAAGGGCGATTATGCCCGGCTGGTCGAGATTGCCAATCAGGGCGCGCGTGAATTGGGCTATAAGGATCTGGGCGCGATGTGGCGCTCCGGCTATGACATGCCGCCCGATGATTTCGCCAAGTTGATGGACAAGCTCTGGTCGCAGGTGAAGCCGCTCTATGACCAGTTGCATTGCTACACCCGGTCCAAGCTCAATGCGAAATATGGCGCGGCGGTGCAGCCAACGACCGGCCCGATCCGGGCTGATCTGCTTGGCAATATGTGGGCGCAGGAATGGGGCGAGATTTATGACGTCGTCGCCCCGCTGGGGTCGGGCGATATCGGCTATGACGTGACCGAATTGCTTAAGGCCAAAGCCTATGAGCCGCTCAAAATGGTGCGGGCAGGCGAGGGTTTCTTCTCATCGCTCGGGTTCGATCCGCTGCCGGCCAGCTTCTGGCAGCGCAGCCAGTTCACCAAGCCCGCCGACCGCGAGGTGGTCTGCCATGCGTCGGCTTGGGACATTGATACCAAGGACGATTTGCGCATCAAGATGTGCACCAAGGTCAATGGTGGCGACTTTGTCACCATCCATCACGAACTTGGCCATAATTATTATCAGCGCGCCTATAACCGCCAACCCTTCAGCTATCAGAATGGCGCGAATGATGGCTTTCACGAGGCAATCGGGGATACCATCGCGCTGTCGATCACGCCGGATTATCTGGTGAAGATCGGGCTGCTCGATCCGGCCAAGGTGCCATCGGCCGATAAGGACACCGGGTTGCTGCTGCGGCAGGCGATGGACAAGGTGGCGTTCCTGCCCTTTGGCCTGCTCGTCGACAAATGGCGCTGGGGTGTGTTCGAGGGCAGTATCTCGACCGCCGATTATTCCAAGGGTTGGGACGCGCTGCGCCTGCAATATCAAGGCATCGTGCCACCGGGCCCGCGTCCGGCGGATGCGTTCGATCCCGGCGCGAAATACCATATTCCGGGCAACACGCCCTATGCTCGCTATTTCCTCGCGCGCATCCTGCAGTTCCAATTCTACAAGGCGGCGTGCGATATTTCCGGCTGGAAGGGGCCGCTCCACCGTTGCTCTTTCTATGGCAACAAGGAGGTCGGCAAGCGGCTGAACGCGATGCTGGAAATGGGCGCCAGCCGCCCTTGGCCTGAGGCGCTGGCCGCCTTTACCGGCAGCAAGGAAATCGACGGCAAGGCGATGCTCGCCTATTTTGCGCCGCTGATGACGTGGCTCAAGACGCAAAACAAGGGCCAGCAATGCGGCTGGTAAGGCCCTAGGCGGCGGGGTTGGGGGCCTGTTTGTGCAGGCGCCCCGCTCCCGCCCCAACCCGCGCGACATCGGTTGATCCGCGGGGTGAATGAAGCGACGTAGGTTGTTCAGTGTAAGGTAGCGTAAACTCATGGCAGCACAGGCGGAAACGCTGGCGTTTCTTGGGCTGGAGGCCCGGCCGGTTGAGGTGCAGGTGCAACTGCTCTCCGGCGTTCCCGCCTTCATTGTTGTCGGCCTGCCCGATAAGGCGGTCGGCGAAAGCCGTGAACGGGTGCGCGCCGCATTGGCCTCCATTGGTCTTGCCCTGCCGCCACGGCGGATCACCGTCAACCTCTCCCCCGCCGATCTGCCCAAGGAAGGCTCGCATTACGATTTGCCGATTGCGCTGGCGTTGTTGGCGGCCATGGGGGTGGTCGATGCCGAGATGCTGGCGGGCTATGTTGCGCTGGGTGAGCTCAGCCTTGATGGGCGTATTTCCGGGGCGCCGGGTGTGTTGCTCGCGGCGCTTCATGCGGCAGAGCGTGACAAGGGGTTGGTCTGCCCGGCGGCGCAGGGGACGGAGGCGGTCTGGGCCGGGTCAATCGAGGTGCTGGCCGCGCCTGATCTGCTCACCCTTATCAATCATTTCAAGGGCAGCAGCCTCTTGCCCGCCCCCGTCCCCGGCACAATCGAGCCGCCGCTCCCCGGTCCCGATCTGAAACAGGTCAAGGGACAGGAGACGGCCAAGCGCGCGCTCGAAATTGCGGCAGCCGGGGGGCATAATTTGCTGATGATCGGTCCGCCCGGCGCGGGCAAGTCGCTGATGGCGTCATGCCTGCCGGGCATCCTCCCCGATTTGGCCCCAGCCGAGGCGCTGGAGGTCTCGATGGTCGCCTCGGTCGCGGGCGAGCTGGAGGGCGGGCGGCTGATCCGCCAGCGACCCTATCGCGCGCCGCATCACAGTGCGTCGATGCCCGCGCTGGTCGGCGGCGGGCTTAAGGTCCGGCCCGGTGAAATCAGCCTTGCCCATCTCGGCGTATTGTTCCTTGATGAACTGCCCGAATTCCAGCGTGTGGTGCTCGATTCCCTGCGCCAGCCGCTGGAAACCGGCAAGATCATGGTCGCGCGGGCCAATGCCCATGTCACCTTTCCGGCGCGGGTCCAGTTGATCGCGGCGATGAATCCTTGTCGCTGCGGCCATCTTGCCGATCCGGCGCTCGCCTGTTCGCGTGCCCCGCGCTGTGCGGCTGATTATCAGGCGCGCGTATCGGGGCCGTTGCTGGATCGCATTGATCTCCATGTCGAGGTGCAGGGCGTGACGGCGGCGGATCTGGTGCTGCCACCTCCGCGTGAAGGGTCAGCCGAAGTGGCTGCCCGGGTCGCCGCCGCGCGGGCACTTCAGACGGCGCGCTATGCCGGCCAGGGCGCGCGCACCAATGCCGAGGCGGATGGTGAATTGCTCGATTCGGTCGCGACGCCGGATGAGGTGGGGCGGAAATTGCTGGCGCAGGCGGCGGAGGCGATGAAACTGACGGCGCGCGGCTATCATCGCCTGTTGCGCGTCGCACGTACCATTGCCGATCTTGCCGGGGCGGAGCGGGTCGGGCGCATTCATGTGGCGGAAGCCTTGAGCTATCGCCGCCAGCCGCCGCGCAATTGACCGTCCTCCCCCCGCCTAATGAAAATCGCGGGATGGCGGCAGGACGCGCACATCGCGCGGATGGCTGGCGCGCAATGGCGGGGCGTTGCCATGGGTCTCTGACAGACCGTGAAGCAGTGATGTCCGGTCGATGAGGCGATGGGCGAGCACATGGATAATGCCCTCGGGGCTTTTCTGCACCTCGCCGATCACCTCCATCAACCGCGCTGCCATAACGGCCCGGCGGTCACGTTCGAAGGTGCGGGCCCACATGATGATGTTGACGACGCCGGTCTCGTCCTCAAGCGTGACGAAGATCGCCTTGCCATTGCCGGGCCGCTGGCGGACCAGCACCACGCCGGCGGTGCGGACCAGCTTTCCGTTGCGCATTCCCGCGATGGCGGCGGCGCTCGCGATTCCCTCTTCTTCCAGTCGTGCGCGCAGGAACTGGAGCGGATGCGCCTTGAGCGATAGCCGCACCGTCTGATAATCCGCCACCACCTGTTCCGGCAGCGCCATGGCGGGGAGGTGGGCATCGGGTTCTTCGCCCAATTCGCGGGCGCGGGCAGCGGCGAATAGTGGCAGCTCATCGGGCGGGGTGCGGCGCACCTCCCACAGGGCCGCGCGCCGGTCCGTCCCCAAAGAGCGCATCGCATCGGCATCTGCCAACAGCCGCAGCGCGCGCGACGGCAGCCGGGCATCGCGCGCGAGTTGCTCGATCGAGGCGAAGGGCCGGGCGGCCATGATCGCTTCGGCCCATATCCGGCGGAAGCCATCAATCTGCCGGAAACCGAGCCGCAACCCCATTGTCCCGCCTTCCAGCTTATTGTCCCAATCGCTGGCGTTGACGTCGACCGGGTGGACGGCGACCCGATGCTCACGCGCATCGCGGACGATCTGCGCCGGCGCATAAAATCCCATGGGCTGGGCATTGAGCAATGCCGCGGCGAAGATCGCGGGGTAATGATATTTCAGCCAGGATGACACCCAGACCAGTCGGGCAAAGGCGATGGCGTGGCTTTCGGGGAAGCCGTAGCTGCCGAAGCCTTCGATCTGCTGGAAGCAGCGCTGGGCGAATTCTGCCTGATAGCCGCGCGCCACCATGCCGCCGACCAGCTTGTCGCGGAAATGTTGAATCTGGCCCAGATTGCGGAAGGTCGCCATGGCGCGGCGCAACTGGTTGGATTCGGATGGGGTGAAACCGGCGGCGGCGATGGCGAGTTTCATCGCCTGTTCCTGAAACAGCGGCACGCCCAGCGTCTTGCCGAGCACCTCGCGCAATTCATTTGGATCATGCGGCGGGGCGGGTGAGGGGAATTCGACCGGCTCGCGCCCTTGGCGGCGACGAAGATAGGGATGCACCATGTCCCCCTGAATCGGCCCCGGTCGGACAATCGCGACCTGAATCGCGAGATCGTAGAAATTGCGTGGGCGCAGCCGGGGCAGCATGTTGATCTGCGCCCGGCTTTCGATCTGGAATACGCCGATGCTGTCGCCCCGGCAGAGCATGTCGAACACGGCCTCGTCCGCGTCGGGGATCGTGTCGAGCCGCAGCAGGGCGCCCGCAGGGGCGGGAAGCGCCGCGATCATCTCGAATGCCTTGCGGATGCAGCTTAACATACCAAGCGCGAGAATATCGACCTTCATCAGGCCGAGCGCATCGATATCGTCCTTGTCCCATTCGATGAAGGTTCGCCCCTCCATCGCGCCATGGTGGATGGGGACCGTTTCGTCGAGCCGGTCCTCGGTCAGCACGAAGCCGCCGACATGCTGTGACAGATGGCGGGGGAAATGCAGCAACCGGCCAACCAGTGACACCAGCCGGGCAATCTCGGGATTGGCAGGGTCAAAGCCCGCCTGCACCAGATAGGTGTCGGATCGGCTATGCCCGTCTTGATCTTCGCCGGGGCGAAAGGCCGCACCATGGCTGCCCCAGACGGTGCCAGCTAGACGCGCGGTCACATCCTCGCTCATCCCCAGCGCTTTGCCGACCTCGCGCACGGTGCTGCGCGGGCGGTAATGGATCACGGTCGCGACGATCCCGGCCCGGTCGCGGCTATAGCGCTGGTAGATATATTGCATCACCTCTTCGCGCCGCTCATGTTCGAAATCGACGTCGATATCGGGCGGCTCCTTGCGCTCTTCCGACATGAAGCGGGAGAAGAGCAGCCGGTGCCGCGCCGGATCGACCGCGGTGATCCCCAGCACGAAACACACCGCTGAATTGGCCGCCGAGCCGCGCCCTTGGCACAGGATGCCGCGCCCCTGTGCAAAGGCGACGATATCATGGACGGTGAGGAAATAGGCGGCATAGCCGAGCCGCCCGATCACCTTCAGCTCCTCGTCAAGCAGTTGCTGCATGTCCGCGGGCACCGCAGCGGGCCAGCGCCGGTCGGCGTGTTGGCGGACCAGTTCGGCCAGCCAGTCCTGCGGCGAATAGCCGGGTGGGATCGGCTCATGGGGATATTCATACCGTAGTTCGCCGAGATCAAAGCGGATCAGCGCGAGCGCGTCGAGGCTCGCCGCCACGGCATCTGGCGCATCGGCGAACAGCCGGGCGATTTCCTCGGGCGGCTTGAGATGGCGTTCGGCATGGGGGGCGAGCATGCGCCCCGCATCCCGGATCGTCACCTTGTCGCGGATGCAGGCGAGGATATCGTGCAGCACCTTTTGTGCGGGTATCGCAAACAGCGCATCATTGGTGGCGAGCAACCGCACGCCTGCGGCATCGGCCAGTTCTTGCCACCGGGCGAGCCGGCGGCGATCTGGGCCATTGCGGTGCATTGCGACGCCGAGGAACAGCGGCTGGCCGGTCGCCCGCAATGACGCGAGCAGGGCGGGCAGCATGGCCTCTTCGCGGCGGCGGGCGGGCGCCATCACGATCAGCAGCAAGCCCTTGGCATATTCAAGGAGATCGGCCAGATGGAGGAGACAGCCGCCTTTTTCCGTGCGCAGATTGCCGATCGAGAGCAGTCGGGTCAGCCGCCCCCAGCCGCGCCGGTCCATGGGATAGGCGATGATGTCGGGTGTCCCGTCCGCAAACACCAGCCGCGCGCCGGTGACGAGCCGAAAATGACTTGCCCGCCCCTGTTCGCGCGCCGCGTTGAGGGCGGCCCACGCCCGGACTACGCCCGCCACCGTGTTGCGGTCGGCGATGCCAAGGCCTGACAGGCCAAGCGCGAGCGCCCGGTCGATCATCTCGCCCGGATGCGCCGCGCCGGTCAGGAACGAGAAATTGGTCGCGGCGGCGAGTTCGGCAAAGCCGGGACCGGTCATGCGAAAATGCCGTGCATATACCAGTCGGGATCGACCTTCTCGCTGCCATAGAGGCCGTGGCGGAACAGCCAGAAGCGGCGGCCATGGGCATCTTCGATCCGGTAATAGTCACGGCTCAGGCCATGACGGCCGGGTTCATGGCCATGTTGCCGCTGCCACCATTCGGGCGCGATCCGTTCTGGCCCTTCATAACGCAGCACATGGTGCAGCCGTCGCCGCCAGCGGAAGCGCAGTGGTGGGCCATCGGGTACGGCGGCGATGACATCCACCCGCTGCGGCGGATCGAACAGGTGGAGCGGGCGCAATGGCGGCTCGCCCGGTTCCGGTTCGGACCAGCGTTGCGGGAGCGGCGGGTCGATTGCGCTCAGTTCGAACGCGGCCTGTTCGGGAATGTAGCTGTCACCCGATGCGAAGCGGGTGATGCGGTCGCGCCCGAAACGGTTGGCCAGCCGCCCGACCAATGTGGCCAGTGGCTGATCGGTTGCGCTGCCGCCATTCAGGTCGAGCTGGGTGCTGGCCAAAGGCTCGGCATGGTCGACCGCCAGCCGGATCATGTCATAGCCGAAGCCGGGATCAAGCGGATCGTTCAGGCTGCCGAGTTTTTCGCGGAACAGCCGCATCAGCAGCACGGGGTCGCGGCTGGGGGTGGCGGTTTCGATCATGATCCGGGCGACATGGCCGTCGCTGCGGAACAGGCTGGCCGTCAGCCGCCGCGCCCCGAGCGCCCGTTCGCGCAGGGTCGTGCAGGCCAGTTCTGCCAGTTCCCCGATCACGCCGAACGCGCTATCGACATGGTTGAGCGGTTCGGCGAAGCGGGCTTCTTCGTGCACAGCGGGGAGGCTGCGATGCGGCGTGATGCGGCCATCGATTTCGCCCAGCAACCGGGCGAGCCGGTCGGTCATCCCTTCCCCGAAGCGCGCCGCCAGCGCCGTGCGGGGCCGGTCGGCAAGGTCACCAATGGTGCGCAATCCCGCCCGACGCAGGGCGAGATGATCTTCCCCGCCGATGGCCAGCGCCTCGACGGGGAGCAGGCGAACATCATCGTCCGCCTCGCCATGCCGCGCCAGCGCCAGTGCCGCTTCGGGCGTATCGGCGAGTGCGAGTTGCGCTGTCAGGCCGAAGCGGGCGAGGCGGGCGGCGAGATCGTCGCGCAACCGTGTCTCATCATGCCCGAAGAAATGGGTGCAGCCCGCAATGTCGATCACCAGCCCATATGGTGGGGCGGGGGCGACGGCGGGGCTATAGACTTCACACGCCATCACCAGCCAGTCGAGCAGCACCGCATCCGCTGTGGGGGCATGATCAAGGACCACTAGGTCCGGCACCCGCGCCCGGGCATCGGCCAGCGCCCGGCCGGGGACCAGCCCCAATGCGGCCGCGGCCTTGTTGGTCGCGGCAAGCACCATTCGGCCCCGGTCCCGGGCAATCAGGGCAAAGGGTGTGTCATCCGCCAAGTTGCCGAGCCGGCGGATCCGTTCGCTCGGCAACCAGGGCAGCCATGCCGCCAGATAGCGGCGTGTCGTGAAAGGCTTGTGCATCACGGTCCCATTCCAGCCGGTATTGCATCCCTGCCGGTCCACCGCGCAGGCGGAGCAGGGTGACATCGAAACAAGGGGTGCCGGGGGCCTGTGCCGCCAGCGGGCGTGAGGGCGCCGCCGCCACTTGCCAGCGGCTCCAGCAGGCGCTCGGGCTAGGCGTGGCATCTAGTCGCAGCACCAGCACCAGCGCGCCCGATTGGGCGGCGGCGAGCGACAGGCGGCGGCTGGCGGTCAGGTCGAGCGCCTTGGGGCGACCGGCCAGTTCGATCACCACCGCGCCCACGCCCCCGGTGCGGGCGATATCGGCCCCGGCGCGCAACACCGCGACCGGATCAGGTAATTGCGCCTGCATCAATTGGGCGGGATCAATGCCGAGTTCGGCGAGGCCCGGCGCATAGAGACGACCATGGCGGCGCAGACTGGCCTGTTCACGGACCCAGAAGAGCGGGCGGTCGCGACCCGGCCGGTGACGCCAGCCAAGCAACAGCGCAAAGGCAGCCGCCGCGCCCTCTTCGATCTCATCTGCGGCAAAGATCTCGTGCAGCGCGGCCGGGGCGATGCTGCGTTCCCACGGCATCTCCCCGGCGCGGCACGCGGTCGGCTCGCCTGTCCCGGTCGCCAGTGCCGCCCGGTGCGAATCAAGAGAGATAATGTTCATGATTTGTTCTTTTCGTGCTTTTGCTGCTGGGCGTCAAGCGACGAGAAGGGGGGGGCAGGGAGAGGGACGCAGGCGATGCGCGTCGACATGGATTCCTGCGGGCGCAGGAATAGGGTCAAGGGCACCCACCCTGTACTCCTGCGCATGCAGGAGCCCAGAGTGGCGAGGGTTCAGCGCTTCTTGAGAAACTCGGTGCGCAAGACGAGGCCCTTGATGCCGTCGGTCCGGCAATCAACCTCTTCCGGGTTGGCGGTGAGGCGGATGTTCTTCACGACCATGCCGCGCTTCAGCGTCTGGCCTGCGCCCTTGACCTTCAGGTCCTTGATCAGGATGACGCTGTCGCCGTCCTGCAATGGTGTGCCATTGCTATCGACGACTTCAAGGCCGGTACCGGCGCTGGCCGCGCGGTCGCGGGCTTCGGCAGCGGAAATCCATTCGCCGCTGGCTTCGTCATAGACATATTCGTCGTCCTGATCGCTCATCGCATCATCCTTGTGGGAAAAGAAAAGGGCAGGGCCGCGCCTTAGCACAACCCCGCCCGAATGCCATGATGAAGCGTGGTCTTACTTACCGCGCAGCATCTTGATGATGTAGGAAAAGTCCTTGCCGCCCTCACCAGCCGAAGCCAGCATCTGATAAAGCGACTCGGCTGCGGCCCCCATGGGCACCGATGCGTCGGCCTGTTGGGCGGCGTCCATTGCCAGCTTCAGGTCCTTGAGCATCAGCGCGGTGGCGAAGCCGCCTTCATAGTCGCGGTCCGCCGGCGATACTGGGCCAACGCCCGGCACCGGGCAATAGCTGGTCATCGACCAGTTCTGGCCCGAGGACACACTTGAGATATTGTAGAAGGTCTGAAGGTCGAGGCCGAGCTTTTCTGCCAGCGCAAAGGCTTCGCAGGTCGCGACCATCGAGGCACCGAGCAGCATGTTGTTGCAGATCTTGGCGCCTTGGCCCGCACCGGCGGCGCCCGCGTGGATCACGGCCTTACCCATGGCGGCGAGGATCGGTTCACCGGCCTTGAAGGCATCGTCCGGGCCACCGACCATGAAGGTCAGCGTGCCACCGGCGGCGGCGGCAATGCCGCCCGATACCGGGGCATCGACCATCGGATAGCCCTTGTCGGCCGCGATGGCGGCAACCGCGCGGGCGGTCGCCACATCGATGGTGGAGCAATCAAGCAGCAGCGCCCCGGCTGGCGCATGGCCGATCACATCATTTTCGTAGACCGCCTTCACGATCTTGCCATTGGGCAGCATCGACACCACCGCACCGACCCCGGCCACGGCTTCCTTGACCGCCTTGAACGGCTTGCAACCGGCTTCCGCCGCCTTGGCCAGTGCGGCCTCCGCAAGGTCGAACGCATGGACGGTGTGGCCAGCCTTGATCAGGTTGGCGGCCATGCCGCCGCCCATGTTGCCGAGGCCGATAAACGCGATGGTGCTCATAATCTGTCCTTTCACTACGGGGGTGGCCGGGCTTATTGGCCAGTCCAGTTGCCGGGGCGCTTTTCCACAAAAGCGGTCATGCCCTCGGCCTTATCGTCGGTGGCGCACAGGCCGTTGAACAGGCGACGCTCGAACAGAATGCCGGTGGCAAGGCCGGTTTCGAACGCGGTGTTCACCATTTCCTTGTTGGCGATGGCGGCAAGCGGCGGCATTGCGGCGATGGCAGCGGCGGTCTTGAGCGCTTCTGCCAACAGATCAGCCACCGGGACGATGCGCGAGACGAGGCTAGCGCGCTCGGCTTCGGCGGCATCCATCATGCGGCCGGTGAGGCACATGTCCATCGACTTCGACTTGCCGACGGCGCGGGTCAGGCGCTGCGAACCACCCATGCCGGGGGCAACGCCCAGCTTGATTTCGGGCTGGCCGAACTTGGCATTGTCGCCCGCGATGATGAAGTCGGCCATCATCGCCAGTTCACAACCGCCGCCCAGCGCATAGCCGGCGACTGCCGCGATCCAAGGCTTGCGGGTGCCGGTGACACGTTCAAAGCCAGCGAAGAAATTCTCGCCATACATTTGGGCAAAGCCCTTGGACTGCATTTCCTTGATATCGGCACCGGCGGCGAACGCCTTTTCCGAACCGGTCAGCACCAGACAGCGCTGGCTTGGGTCGGCATCATAGGCGGCGAACGCCTCGATCAGGTCGGCCAGCACCTGGGTGTTGAGCGCGTTCAGCGCCTGCGGGCGGTTGAGCGTGACAAGGGTGACGGCGTCGCGCTGTTCGACGAGGATGGTTTCAAAGCTCATAGCGGTTTCCATTCTTCATTGGCGGGGAGCGGCGCGAAGATTGCGTCTAGCAGGTCTTCGGTCACGCCTTCCGGGGTGGCGGGGTTCCATTTCGGTGCATTGTCCTTGTCGACGATGACGGCACGGACGCCCTCGATGAAATCGGGCAGCATCAGCATGCGCGAAGCAATGCGATATTCGATCGCCATATTGTCGGCGAAGCTGGCGCACTGTGCGCCGAGCGCCAACTGGCGCAGCGCGACCTTGCAGGTCTGGGGTGATTTGGTGCCGATCGTTGCCAGTTCTTTTTGCGCCCATTCCGACCCATCGGCTTCGAGCGCGGCAAGGATGTCCTCCAACTGGTCAGAGGCGAACAGCCGGTTGATCTGGCCGATATTGGCGGCGATCTTCGCTTCCGGTGGGTTGACCGCGAGCTGGCCGAGAATGCCTTCGATCCGCTCCGGGTCTTCGGCGATGCGGGCCTTGGCTTCGGTCAGGGCTTCCGCTGGGAGATAATGGGTCGCAAGGCCCAGCGCGAGGCATTCGGCCCCGTCGATGCGGCCGCCGGTCAACGCGAGATAATGGCCTACCCGGCCTTCGAGATGCGAAAGATACCAGCCGCCGCCGACATCCGGGAACAGGCCGATGCCGGTTTCCGGCATGGCAAAACGGGTATTTTCGGTCGCGACGCGATAGCGTGCCGGTTGCGAGATGCCGACGCCACCGCCCATGGTGATACCGTCCATGAAGGCGATGATCGGCTTGCCATAGGTGAACATCAGGTGGTTGAGCTGATATTCGTCATGGAAAAAGCGACGGCCCTCGATGCCATCCTTGGCGGCGGATTCCGACAACAGGCGAATGTCACCGCCCGCGCAGAAGCCCCGGCCCTCGGCATGATCGACGATCACGGCGGTAATGGCCGGATCGTTCGCCCAGTTGGCGAGGGCTTCGACCATGCCATGCACCATCGGCAGGGTGAGCGAGTGGATCGCCTTTGGACGGTTAAGGCTGATCCGCCCGACCTTGCCCTCGACGCGGATGATGAGTTCGTCGGTCATCACTTCACCAGATCCCGGCCGATGATCATGCGCATGACCTCGTTGGTCCCTTCAAGGATGCGATGGACGCGCAGGTCGCGGAAGATGCGTTCAATCGGATAATCCTGCAGATAGCCATAGCCGCCATGCAACTGCAACGCGCGGTCGGCGATGGTCATGCCGGTGTCGGTGGCCAACCGCTTGGCCATGGCGGCAAAGCTGGTCTTGTCCGGCGCGCCGTTGGTGACCTTCACAGCGGCCGCGTAAATCATCAAGCGGGCAGCCTGCAATTCGGTTTCCATGTCGGCCAGCGTGAACTGGGTGTTCTGGAAATCGGCGATGGCCTTGCCGAATTGGCGGCGATCTTTGGTGTATTTGATCGATTCATCTAGGCAGCGCTGCGCCCCACCCAGCGAACACGCGCCGATGTTCAGGCGACCACCGTCCAGCCCGCTCATCGCGATCTTAAAGCCCTGCCCAAGCGCGCCGACCATATTGGCGGCGGGCACGCGGACATTGTCGAAATTGACCTGCGCAGTCGGCTGCGAATGCCAGCCGAGCTTCTTTTCCTGTGCGCCGAAGCTGACGCCCGGCATGTCCTTATCGATGACAAAGCAGGTGATGCCCTTGGCACCATCGTCGCTGGTGCGGCACATGGTCACATAGACCTCGTTTTCGCCGCCGCCCGAGATGAACTGCTTGGAGCCGGAGATGAGATAGTCATCACCATCCTTGACGGCCTTGGTCTTGAGCGAGGCCGCATCCGAACCGGCGCCGGCCTCGGTCAGGCAGTAGGACGCGATGCGGTCCATCACGATCAAATCGGGGAGATAGCGGCTCTTCAACTCTTCGCTGCCGAAGCAATCGATCATCCAAGCCGCCATATTGTGGATCGAGATGAAGGCCGAGGTTGACGGGCAACCATAGGCCATGGCTTCCATGATGATCGCGGCTTCAAGCCGGCCAAGGCCGATCCCGCCAGCGGCTTCCGATACATAGATGCCGCCAAAGCCGAGTTCGGCGGCAGCCTTGATCACATCGCGCGGGAAATGATGTTCCTCGTCCCATTTCGCCGCAAAGGGCGTGATCGCATCGGCCGTGAACTTCTGCGCCATTTCCTGAATGGCAAGCTGATCTTCGGTCAGATCATATTGGTTGGTCATCATCTCACCCTATCTGATGCACCTGCATCGATTGTGCATTGTGCCGCCTGATACACGAAAACGCCCGCAACGGCTGCACCGTCACGGGCGTTTCCATGATTACGCGTGGTCGTTCACGGCCAAGGTCAGTTGGCCAGCTTCTGGATCACGTTCCCGAACAGCTCGTCGTCGCTCGGGATCGTCTTGGCGACGGCCAGCGGCTTCGAGACCCAGGTCTCGTTGATCAGGTCACGCCATGTGATGTTGTTGTTGGTGCCATTGCCGCCCCAGCTACCGCAGCCAAGCGAGAAGGTCTGGCGCATGCCGTTCCACAAATTGCCCGAGTTGGACGGGGCCTGCGGCTGGTTGACCATGACGCGCGAGGTTTTGGTTGCCTTGGCAAGTCGCAGGATGTTGTCATCCGAGTTTGAATAAATGCCGCAGCTATGGCCCTGGCCCTGATAGGACTGGATATTGTTGGTCAGCGCGATGGCTTCATCAATGTCCTTGGCACGGTACAGCGCCATCACGACCGACAGCTTCTCGCCCGAGAACGGGTATTCCGGGCCGTAGCCGGTTTCCGGCACGATGAAGAAGCGCTTGCCTTCCGGCAGGCCGATGCCCGCCATGCCGGCGATTTTTTCGGCCGGCTGGGCGACGATCCCGGTGTTGAGATGACCATCGACCCAGATGGTGTTCTGGAGCTTCACCTTTTCTTCCGGGGTGACGACATAGCCGCCTTGATGTTCGAGCTTGGCAAGCATCTCGTCATAGATCGCGTCGAACAGCACGACGCTATTGTCCGACGAGCACGACGCCGCGAGATCGAGGGTCTTGGAGATGCGGATCTTTTCGGCTGCATCGTCAAGGTCGGCGGTGTCATCGACGGTGATGACGGCATTGCCGACGCCGACGCCCAATGCCGGGGTGCCCGACGAATAAGCGGCGGTGACCATCGCGCTGCCGCCGGTGGCGAGCACACGGTCGCACTGGCGCATCAGTTCGTTGGTCTTTTCGACCGACGGGGTGTCGATGCTGATGACGAGGTCAGCCGGGGCGCCCAGCTTGACGAGCGCGGCGCGCATCAGGTCGCAGATCAGCTTGTTGGTCAGCTTGGCGCGGGGGTGCGGCGCGATGATGATCGAGTTACGGCCCTTAACGGCCGAAATGCCCTTGATCACCGGGGTCGCTTCCGGGTTGGTCGACGGCGACAGCGCGCCGATGACGCCAACCGGCTTGGCGATCTTGATGATATTGCGGACGGGATCTTCCTCGATCACGCCGACCGACTTGTCGTCGATGATGTCGAGCAGGGCGGCGCGGGTCTTGCGGAAAATCTTGAGATATTTGCCGTCATAATTGCCAAGCTGGCTTTCATCGACTGTGTGCTGGGCGATCATTTCGGCGACGTCTTCCTTGGCGACAGCCCACACCATGCCACGGATCAGCTCATCGACCTGTTCCTGGGTGTAGTTGGCGATCTGCTCCTGCGCAGCGCGCGAGCGTGCGACGAGCGCAGCAATCTCGGCGTAGTCGGGGCGTTCTTCTGAAGACGGGATGGAAGCAGCCTGGGCCATGATGAACTCCGCATTCTGGTGCGTCGCCTGACCGGTAAAAGACCCGCCCAACGACTCGTTTCCGCAGGCCCTGTGCCACTCGCCGGAAGGAACCTGCCCATCTGGGACGACGATTCCGGTGCTTGGCCGTTTGGGCATGCAACATATGAGGCTCCGGACTCGGAGCCTCGGTGACGCTGCCCTATGACTTATTGTGAAAATGCCCGCAAGAGTGCATCAATGCATGATGATACTGCAATTTTGCAGCAAGGAGTTGAGATGTTCGATTGGGATGACCTGCGTATTTTCCTTGCCGTCGCGCGGACCCGCACATTGTCGGAAGCGGCGCGGCAGCTCGACCTTGACGCGACCACGGTTGGCCGCCGTTTGGCGCGCTTGGGTGAGGCGCTTGGCACCGAATTGTTCGAGCAGGTCGGCAGCGGTCGGCGACCGACCGAAGCAGGCCATGCCTTGTTCCGTCATGCCGAAGCGGTGGAGAGCGCGGCCCTGTCGGCAGTGGCGCATGTGACGGGCGAATCCCATAGTCTCGCCGGGCAGGTGCGGCTGTCGGTAGCCGAAGGGTTCGGGACATGGGTGCTGGCCCCGGCGATGCGCGACTTCCACCATCATCATCCGCGCATCCGGCTCGATATCATCACCGCGTCCGGCTTCTTGAACCCCTCCAAGCGCGAGGCGGACATGGCGGTGATGTTGGCCCGGCCACAGCGCGGGCGGCTGGTGGTGCAATTGCTGGGTGACTATCGCCTGCACCTTTATGCCTCGCGGGGCTATCTCGCGCAGCAAGGGACGCCGCATCATCCGGTCGATTTACGCCGTCATGCGCTGGTCGGTTATATCCCCGAACTGATCTATGCCCCGGAGCTGGATTATCTGGGCGAAGTCCTCGCCGGGCTCGAAGCCGTGCTGCGCAGCACGAGCATCAATGTGCAACACCAGATGATCGCCCATGGCGCGGGCGTTGGCGTGCTGCCCGATTTCATCGGCGACCGCGACCCGGGGCTGGAACGCATCCTGCCAGACCATGTGGAATTGACCCGCGACCTGTGGTTGGTGACGCATGGCGATCTGGCCAATCTCCCCCGCGTCCGCGCCGTCGCACAATGGCTGCGCCACCGGGTGCAGGCGCTGCACGACCAGATTACCGGCTGAACAAGGGGGGCTGCGCTGCGGTCTCCCCCTCTGTTCAGCGCGCCAGTTGCGACAGCGATAGCAGCATTGCGCCTGATGCCATGGTCGTGCCGCCCACCGGGGTGATCATCGCGCATTCAAGGCAACGCACCTGCATCGCCGGGCCATTCAGCACCAACTGCGCGTCCTGCGTGGCACGGGCCAGCAGCATTGACGGCCGCCGGGCAAGGCGGGTCCATGGATCGTTTCGTGCGGCGGTGCGGTTGACACGAGCACCCTGTTCGGCACCGGGCAGCGTGCCCGCGAGCAGGTCTTCGATGAACGAACGATGGGGTTGGATGAAGTTCAATTGCACGGTCTTGGGGTCAAGCTTTGCGGCGGTGGCCGCTGCCGCAATGGCATCATCCAACGTGCCGAACCGATCCACAAGGCCCAGTTGACGCGCGCTTGCCCCGGTCCAGACCCGGCCTTGCGCGATCTGATCAACCCGGGAGGGGGTTAAATGGCGGGATTGCGACACTAGCCCGATAAAACGACGATAAATATCCTCCACCCCGGTTTGGATGATCGCCGCCATTTCCGGCGAGGGGCCATGATAAAGATCCGGCTCGCCACTCAACGGGGTGGTTTTGACCCCGTCGGCATGCAGGCCAAGCTTGGCCATGGCGCCTTCGAATGTCGGAAAAATCCCAAATACACCGATGGAGCCAGTGATCGTCCCCGGATCGGCGATGATCTGGTCGGCGGCGGTTGCGACCCAATAGCCTCCGGATGCCGCGACGCCCCCCATGGACGCGATGATCGGGATTTTTTGTTCCTTTGCTTCGATCACGGCGCGCCGGATTTGTTCGGAGGCGAGGACCGATCCGCCCGGGCTATCGATGCGGACCACCAGCGCCTTGAGATGCCCCTTGGCGATTGCCTCGCGGATCATCGGCGCAATCGTATCGCCACCGGCCGTGCCGGGCCGCGCTTCGCCATCGACGATGTTGCCGGCCACGGTGACGATGCCGATCTCGCCATGGTCATGGGTTTCATTATTGGCCGCGACCCAATTGGCGAGTTCGATCGCCTTGAACTGGTCGGGATGCGCATCATCCTGCGCCCCGGCGAGTTCGACCAATCGGCGGTTCCATTCGGTGCGGGTGCCGATACGGTCGATGAGCTGATAACGCCGCGCCAGCGTTGCCATATCACTGCCGGGGGTGCGGACGACCGTGGCGAGATCGCGGACATAATCGGGGACGCGCGCCTTGGGTCGGCCCGTGTGGATGGCACCCAGCCAGTTTTGCCACAGTCCATCGACCATGGCCTGTGCGGCCTGCTTGGCTTCGGGCGATGCTTCGGTCCGGGTAAATGGTTCGACCGCCGCCTTATAGGTGCCGACCCGGAAGACGCGCGCCTCAATCCCGAGCTTGTCCATCAACCCGCGATAATAAAGCTGTTGCCCACCGGGGCCGGTGATGACCACCCCGCCCATCGGATCGACCCAGCTTTCACTGGCATGGGCGGCGAGGCGGTAGCTGTCATCGGCATAGCCGGTGGCAAAGGCAATGACAGGCTTGCCCGCGCCGCGAACACTGTCGAGTGCGGTTGTGATCTCGGCCAATGCGGCGGGCTGTGCGCCGAGAAAACCGTCGAGATCCAGCGCCACCGCCTTGACGCGCGGATCGGTGGCGGCAGCCTTGAGTGCGAGCACGACATCACGCAGCCTGATTTCCTGCGCCATGCCGTCCGCTGTGCCGCTGAGCAATGCCGCCGGGCTGGCGGCGGCCGGCTGTTCGACAATGGTGCCATTGAGTTCGACCAGCAACGCGCCTGCCGATGGGACGACGGGGCTCGGGATAGCGTGCAGCATCGCATAGAGCGTGCCGAAGAATAGCAGGAGGAACAGCAACACCAGTATATTCTTGACGCCCATCAGGATGCGCCAGACCCAGCGGATAATGTTCACGCTCACTCCTTCACGAACAGATCATTGAGCTTAGCTAGCCTGACCTTTTGATCGGGTAAACACCCATGCACCCAGCACCGGCTGGCGGCGGTGACCCATGACCCAAAGAAAAGCCTGCCACCGGACAGGCCGGCGGCAGGCTAACATATCCTCTCCAGGATATCGAATGCAGTTTAGCGCTTGGGACCACCCATGGCCGTGCCCGACAAGGAGTCAGACGAATGGGCCTGCAGGTTCACCAGATAATCGGTCGATTGCAGGAACGGCAGCGGGTTGACCGCGCGCCCGTCGATGCGGACCTCGTAATGAAGGTGGTTGCCGGTCGAACGACCGGTCGAGCCCATCAGCCCGATCAGGTCACCGCGCTTGACGCGGGTCATCGGTTCGACGAGCAGCTTGGACAGATGGCCGTAACGGGTCTGGATACCCTTGCCATGTTCGACTTCGACCAGATTGCCATAGCCATTCGCCCATTGGGCGCGGCCAACAATGCCGTCGGCGGTGGCATAGATCGGGGTGCCGGCCGCACCGGAAATATCGAGCCCAGCATGCATGGCACGACCGCCACGAAACGGATCGGTGCGTTCACCAAAGCTGGACGTCAGCACCATGGTGCGCACCGGCTTGGCAGATGGAATCGCAATCACGCCAGTTTCAATCTGGTCGAGCTTCTTCCACGATTGGAACAGCGCCTTGAAAGCGGGATCGGCACGGCCGGTGATCGCCTCGAACGGACCGCCCACGGCCGATGGTGCGGCAGCTGCTGCGGTGGTGGTGGTAGCGGAAAAAGCGACGGCAATCATGGCGCAGGCAGCGGCGGCCTGAACACCCTGACGGGTCCAGCGGCGCAAGCGCATCGATACAGTCTTGAAGCTGTCGATTACCAACATGTGCGACCCTTATCAGAACCCGTTATTGCCAACCTGTAACCCGCCCTGCCGCTTGTCGCGGATCTCAGGCTCATTCCGGGAACGGTTCCGACCTCCGATAGGGGGCGATGGAACCTGTTGTCTTCCCGAAACTTGTTACCGGTGTCGACCTGAAATCTGCCCATTGGGGCCCCCATTCAGGCGAGGCATACTCATGTCGACTGATTCCCGAATCAGCAACCCACTAAGTAGAAGTCACGGGACAGACCGGCCCTTTGGCGCGCTGAGTCGTTGAATGGTGGCTTAAGCTGTCCTCGAAAATGCCGTTTCACCATGTTTTGCCAATGATCGAGGGGGCTGCGATCCTCGCGTGCACAACAATGGTGAAACCAGCGAAGTCCGGCACGGACATGGCCGATTTCGTCGTCCAGAATGCGCTGTAGCATGGCTGCGCTGCGGGCGTCGCCCAAGGCGGTGAAGCGATCAATCATCGCCGGGGTGACATCCAGCCCGCGCGCTTCCAACACCATCGGCACCACGGCGAGCCGGGCGCTAATATCGTGGCGGGTGTCGCTTGCCGCCTCCCACAGACCGTCATGGGCCGGAAGGTCGCCATAATCCGCACCCAGCGACCGGAGCCGCCGCCGGACCAGCGCAAAGTGCATCGCTTCCTCGCTGGCGATGGTCAGCCAGTCATCGGTGAAGCCGGTCGGCATCTCGCCGCCGAAGCGGCCGACCAGATCAAGCGCGAGGTCAATGGCGACGAATTCGATATGGGCGAGCGCGTGGAGCAGTGCGATTTTCGCCCGGTCCGAGCCTGCTTTTTTGCGCTTTGGCATCAGCCTTGGCGGCAGCAGTTCGGGCCGGTCGGGCCGAGCCGGGGCGTCGGGCATCGCCACGTCATATCGGGCTGCAAGCCGCCCCAGCCGCCAGTCGCGCGCGATTTTGCGCGTGGCCATGACCTTTGCCCGGGGATCGGCGGTCAGCAACGTCGCGCGAATGGCTTGCGCGACCGAAGCCAGACCGCCCGTCATTGGTGGATTCACGCCAGCGCCTTTGCGGCCTCCAGCACCGCTTCGGCATGGCCCTTGACCTTGACCTTGCGCCAGACCTGCGTGATCTGGCCATCGCGGCCGATCAGGAAGGTCGCCCGGTCGATGCCCATATATTTCCGGCCATAAAGCGATTTTTCGATCCAAGTGCCCCATGCCTCGCACACGCGATCATCGGTGTCGGAGACAAGCTGAAGCTTGAGCTCGTGCTTGGCCGCGAATTTCGCATGGCGCGCGGGCGGGTCTTTGGAAACGCCGATCACCAGCGCATCGGTGGCCGCGAATTGATCGGCCAGCGCCGAAAAATCCTTTGCTTCGGTGGTGCAGCCGGGGGTGTCGTCTTTCGGGTAGAAATAGACCACGAGCTTGCGGCCCTGCGCGTCCGCTGGGCGCCAGCTACCGCCATCCACCGTCGTCATGGCCACATCGGGTGCCCGTTCGCCAATATCCGCCATCATGCCTGTTCCTGTGATTCGGGTTCCTGATCGACAAATCCCTGCCAGATCGCTGCCACGCTTTGCCGCGCCTCGTCATAATCGGCAAGCAGGCTTTCCCAGTCCGGCTTGTCGCAGGCGCGCGCGACGACCGGTTTGGCCGCCGCTGGCACATTGTTGCTATCGGGGGCGATCAGCCGCAGCGTGACCAGCATCCGCGCCAGCAGTCGATGCTGGCCGATGATTGTTGTGGGCAGTAGCCCGGCCCCGACCAGCGCGGCGAGCGCTTGCCCCAATATCGGGTTGATGCCGGTGCGGTGCGTCAGTTGCAGCAGATGGATGATGAATTCGAGATCGACCAGACCGCCCGGAATCAGCTTGACGTCGAGATCGCCCTTGGCGGGCTTGTGCTTCGCCATTTCGCGCCGCATGTTGACGATATCGGCCCGCAATTTCAGCGGGTCACGCGCCTGTTCCAGCGTCTGGTCGATGATCGCCTGCAACGCGGCACGGGCTGCTGGCGCACCGAAGATCGGCCGGGCGCGGCACAGCGCCATATGTTCCCACGTCCAGGCCTGATGCAGTTGATAGTCCCTGAAACTGTCGAACGTGACCGCCAGCAGACCCTGCGCGCCATTGGGCCGCAGCCGGGTGTCGACTTCATAAAGCGGGCCGGATGCGGTGTGCACCGACATGGCGCCGATGATCCGTTGCGATAACCGGTTGAAATATTGCGTTGCGCCGAGCGGCTTGCGGCCATCTGATTCGACCATGTGATCGCCGGTAAACAGGAAGACGAGGTCGAGATCGGATGCATGGGTCAGCGCCCCGCCGCCCAGCCGTCCAAGTGCGAGAATGACCAGTTCCCCGCCCGGCACCTTGCCATGCAGCGTCTCGAACTCGGCGATGGTGGCGGTGGCGAGCACCTGCAACGCGGCCTCTGCAATCCGGCTATAGCCTTGCGCCACCTCCATCGGATCGGATGCGCCTTCGACCAGTTGGACGCCAAGGGCGAAGCGTTCATCGCCGACTTGCTGGCGAACGCGGTCGAGCAGTTGTTGGTAATCCTCGTCTTTTTCGCCACTATCGCGGAACTTGGTGATGAGGTCGGCGCGCGAGGCGGTCGGTTCAAAGGCGCGGGCATCGATCAGCCCTTCCAGCAAGGCCGGACGCCGCGCCAGATCTTCAGCCAATGCGGGCGCCAGCCCAAGGATGTTGGCGAGCAGCTTGGCGAGCGCCGGGCGGGCCTCCAGCAGGCGGAACAGATTGATCGCCGTTGGGATACGGGCGAGCAGATTGTCGAAACGGTTGATGGCCGCCGTCGGGTCTGGTGCTTTGGCCAGCGCAGCGAGGAGGTTCGGCAGCATCGCCTCGAACGCCGCCCGCCCGGCCGGGCTGCGCAAACAGCGGATGCGGTCGGTGCGCCAACTGGTGATGCGCGCGCGCGCGGCCTCGGGATCGGGAAAGCCCAATTCGGTGCAGCGGTCGAGCATCAGCTCCGGATCTTGGGTGAAACCGCCGTTGCCGTCATCGCTCAGGCTGTCATAAATCTGCCCCACCTGCCGGATGTGCGGCAATAATGAACCGAGCAGCGCGGCTTGATCCGGCAGGCCATGGAGCTTTGCCACATTGTCGAGCGCCTCGGCGCTGTCGGGCAGGCTATGGGTCTGGCGATCATCCACCATCTGCAACCGATGTTCGATGGTGCGATAATAGAGATAGGCGTTGCGCAGCGTCGCCGCCTCTTCCGCCGGGATCCACCCCTTTTCGGCCAGCGCCGCCAGCGCATCAATCGTCGCCGGGGTGCGCAGCACAGGGTCGCGCCCACCGTGAATCATCTGGTGGATCTGGGCGAAGAATTCGCATTCACGAATGCCGCCACGCCCGCGCTTCAGATCATAGCCGGGGCCGAATTGCTGACCCTGTGCATAATGGTCGCGGATGCGGTGAGAGATGCCCCTGATCTCGCTAATCGCCCCGAAATCGAGCGACCGTCGCCAGATGAACGGGCGCAATTGATCGAGGAAATACTGCCCGAGTTGCCGGTCGCCTGCGGCCGGTCGCGATCGGATGAATGCCGCGCGCTCCCATGGCAGGGCCATGGATTCATAATAATTGATCGCCGCTTCGACCGGCAGCGCGATCGGCGTGGCCTCTGGCGAGGGCCGTAGGCGCAAATCGACGCGAAACGCATAGCCATCGCCGGTGCGGGTCTGAAGCAGGTCGATCACCCGCTTGCCCAGCCGGACGGCGGCTTCCACCGGCTCGTCGCGGTCGCGCCGGGGCAGGGTTTCCGGATCGAACAGGAAGATCGGGTCGATGTCGGACGAATAGTTCAGTTCGCGGCTACCATGTTTACCCAGCCCGATGATGGCGAAGCCGCGCGGCGCTTCGCCCGGCGTGCGCTCATGAAAGGCGCGGGTGAGGGCCTTGTCGAGCGCATGATCGGCGAAATCGGACAGGGTGTGGGTAATATCCTCAAAGCTTAACGCCCCGCCCAAATCGCCAATCGCGACGCATAAGGCGACCGTATCGCGCTCGCGTCGGAGCGAGACACCGACATCCTCAATCTCTGCTGCCTTGTCGCGCCCAAAGGCGAGCGCGCCCCAGATATCGCCGCTGGCCAGCCGGTCGGTCACCTCGGGCTGTTTTTCCATCAGGCGGCGGAGGAAGGGCGAATGGGCATCGGCGCGCTGAAGCGCGTTGGCAATATCGATGGTCATAGCTATGGCTTAGCGCAAATCATCTCCGATCAGAACAGGCTTTCATCCTTCATGCGCCCCGAACACGATGCCGAACTCGCCCGCCAACTCGCCGATGCCGCCGGTGCTGCGATTCGTCCTTTCTTCCGTGCCCCGTTCGATCAGGAGCATAAGGACGACGCTTCGCCCGTGACCGAGGCTGATCGCGCTTCCGAACTGGCGATGCGCGCGATCATCGAACGCGAGCGCCCGAATGATGGCATTATCGGCGAGGAATATGGCGAAAAGCCCGGCACATCGGGGCGCATCTGGGTGCTCGACCCGATTGATGGCACCCGTAGCTTCATTGCCGGGCGGCCGATCTTCGGCACCTTGGTTGCCTTGTTGCAGGATGGTTGGCCGGTGTTGGGCGTGATCGATCAACCGATCTCGGGCGAACGCTGGCTTGGCCAGATGGGCAAGCCGACCCTGTTCAATGGCCAGCCGGCCAAGACTCGGCGCTGCCGCGATCTCAAGGACGCCATTCTGGCCACCACCGGCCCGCAATATTTCAGCCAGCACAAGGCCGAGCATTTCTCGCAAATGGCGATGGGGTGCCGCGACACGGTCTGGGGCGGCGATTGCTATAATTACGCGCTGCTCGCCTCAGGCCATATCGATCTGGTCGTCGAATCCGGGCTCAAGCTCCATGACATCGCGGCGCTGGTGCCGGTGGTTGAAGGCGCGGGCGGGTTGATGTGCGATTGGCAGGGCCACCCGCTAACGCAAGACAGCGAAGGCGACGTGATCGCCCTTGGTGACCCGGCGCGCCTCGATGATGTGCTGGAGGCGCTGGCCTGCGGTCACTGAGCCAGGCGGCTCAAGACACCCGCATCGGCGACAGATCAACGCCGGGGCCACTGGCTTCGCGCCAGAAGAAGCGGTCGAACGTTTCTTGCGTCGCGGTGGCGATGTGGCTGGCATCATCGGCGACGAATTTCTTCATCATCTGATCGGCCTCCTGCACCGCCGGGCGGGCCTCGATCCGATCCATCCAGCCCCGCAAATGTGGCAGCTCGGCCCAGTCCATGCCGTGCCGCTCGCCATAAAGCGTCCATGGATAGGTCGCGATGTCGGCGATGGAATAGCCATAATCCGCCAGCCATTCGCGCTTGGCCAGTTCGGCATCGAGCAGGCGATAGAGCCGCGCCGCCTGTTCGCGATAGCGCTTGCCGGCGTAGCTTTGGGCATGTTCGGGGGTGATCAGAAAGTGATTATGCTGGCCGAAGATCGGGCCGATATTGCCCATTTGCAGCATCAGCCATTTCATCACCTGATACCGACCCGGGCCATGGGTCGGGAGCAGATCCGGACGGCCATAGGCTTCCGCCAGATAGATGAGGATGGCGCCCGATTCGAAGATCGGGTCGCCCTTTGCGGGGCCTTCCGGGTCGACCAGCACCGGCACGCGGCCGAGCGGGTTCAAGGCGAGAAATGCGGGTTCGAACTGCGCGCCGTTCAGCACCGCAACGTAATGCTGGCTATAGGGCAGATCGAGTTCCGCCAGCAGGATCGCGACCTTGCGTACATTAGGGCTACCGCAGCCATAGAGTTCGATCATGTCGCTTCCATTCTCCATCCCGTTTTGCTTGGGGGCCAATGCACAACTTGTGGTGCGCCGGGTCAAGCTGCCCAAGCTGTCAGGTGGGATGTGGCCGGCGGGCAAAAACTTGCCTCGCCCGGCCAATCGGTCTAGCGGCCCGGCATGAGCAAGAAAGCGGTCATTCTCCTGTCAGGCGGCCTCGATTCGCTGGTGGTCGGTGGGCTCGCGCGCGAGGCGGGCTATTCGCTGCTGGCCTTGTCGGTGGCCTATGGCCAGCGCCACGCCTGTGAACTAGACGCGGCCAGCCGGGTCGCAGCGCATCTCGGGGTCGAGCGGCACATCGTTCTGCCGATGGACCTGCGCGGCTTTGGTGGCTCGGCGCTGACCGATGACATCGACGTGCCCAAGACTGGGGTCGAAGACGGGGCGATCCCCGTGACCTATGTCCCGGCGCGCAACACGATCTTCCTCTCGCTTTGTCTCGGCTGGGCCGAGGCGGCGGGGGCGCGTGACTTGTTCATCGGTGTCAATGCGCTCGATTATTCGGGCTATCCCGATTGCCGCCCGGCTTTTGTCGAGGCGTTCGAGCAGCTCGCCAATATCGCCACCAAGGCGGGGGTCGAGGGTGATCGCTTCACCCTGCATGCCCCGCTGCTCCATCTCGGCAAGGCGGAAATCGTGCGTGAAGGCGCGCGACTCGGGCTCGACATGGGGCTGAGCTGGTCTTGCTATGATCCGACGCCTGAGGGCGAACATTGCGGCCTGTGCGACAGTTGCCGCCTGCGCCATCAGGGTTTTCTGGATGCGGGCGTGCCCGATCCGACGCGTTACAAGTTGCTGCCATGACCTATGCCGTCAAAGAGATTTTCCTCACCCTTCAGGGCGAGGGGCGGCAGGCGGGGCGGCGCGCGGTGTTCCTGCGCTTTGCCGGCTGTAATTTATGGACCGGGCGGGAAGCGGATCGGGCCAAGGCGGTTTGCCAGTTTTGCGACACGGATTTCGTCGGCACCGATGGCGAGGGCGGGGGCAAATTTGCCTCGGCCGAGGCGCTGGCCGACCGGGTCGCGACCCTATGGGGCGACGGCGAGGATTATCGCCTGATCGTGATCACCGGGGGCGAACCGCTGCTCCAGTTGGATGCGCCGTTGATCGAGGCGCTGCACGCGCGCGGCTTTCAGGTCGCGGTGGAGAGCAATGGCACGATTGCCGCCCCGCCCGGTATCGACTGGCTGTGCATCAGCCCCAAGGCGGGTTCCGATATCGTCCAGCGCACCGGCGATGAATTGAAGCTGGTCTGGCCGCAAGCGGGCATCGACCCCGCCGATATCGAACAATGGGGCTTTGTCCATTTCCTCGTCCAGCCGATGGATGGGCCGGATCGCAAGGTCTCTGAACAGGCCGCGATCGAGCTTGTCATGGTGCGGCCGCGCTGGCGGCTAACCACCCAGACCCACAAGATGCTGGGCTTGCAATAAGCGGTCAGGGCGCGGCCGTCATCGGTGGCAATAGCATCTGCGGGTCGATCCGCTCGTCTTGCCATTTCATGCCCCAATGGAGATGTGGCCCGGTCGAGCGCCCACTGGTGCCGATTGCGCCTAGCACCTGCCCGCGCGTCACATGGTCCCCGACTTTCACATCGATGCGGGAGAGGTGGAGAAAGGCCGAGGTCAGGCCCATGCCATGGTCGATCATCAGCAAATGGCCCTCCAATGTGAAGGGCGTATCGACCGCCGCGAGGATCACGACGCCGTCAGCCGGGGCGGCGATCATTGTGCCGGTCGGCCGGGCGATATCGACCCCGCCATGATAACTGCCTGCCACGCCCTGATAGATGCGCTGCGAGCCGAAAACGCCGCTGATCCGGCCGGTGACGGGCCACATCAAGGGTTGCCGCCAGCCATTGCTGCTGGGTCGGATCGCGCGGGCGGCCTCAATCTGCTGGAGTTCGCCAGCACGGATGCGCTGATAATCCTCGTCGGGAATCGCGGGTGGGCGCATCGGCGTGTCGACCTGTTCGATCCGCCATTGATGCGGCGCGATGGTCAGGACTTTGGTGATGTGCCGCCCGTCTGCCAGCGTCGCGATCAGCATGGCCTCAGCCGGGGCATCGCGACCAAAGCCGATCAGGAAGCGACCATCAGGGGCGATATCGACCGGCTTGCCGTCAAGCATGAGGCTGAGCGTCCCACTGGGCACGGTGCCGGTGGCCGTGCCGCCTTGTTCGATCCGGCCAGTGAGCAACATGTCGCTCAAGGCTATTTCGGATGGTGCGGGTGGCACCATGGGCGCGGCCAGACAGGGGCTGATCAGCAGCAGCGGCAACAGGGCAAAGACCCGGTGCCACATGCCGTCGATCACAGGCCGAGCGCTGCCTTGGTTGCGAGTTCGGGCGAAGCATATGGCTCTTGCTTCGCCACGCTCCAGTAGCGCAGGTCTTCCAGCGCAATCGGTTCGCCCGATACGGCGCAGACAACATGGTCGCCATGGCTGAGCAGTCGGAAATTATTGGCCATATAATGGACCTTGGCAGGGCGGGATTCAGCGGACATCAGCATGGGAGGGGGAAACCTGTGCAGGAGAAACGGAAGTTGGACCTAGAATAGCGACGGCTGTTCGGCTTTTCCAGTCCCGCCGGATTTGCCACCCGGTTGATCGGTGCGGACATCGACCGCGCCGTCCGCGAAATGTAGCTTCATCCGGCCCGCCTTTTTCGCCTGTGCGGCGGTGGTGACGGCATGGCCGTCCGGCCCTTCGACCCGCGCATAGCCGCGCTCCAGCACGCGGTCGGGGCTGAGCGAAGTGGCCAGTCGCCACAGCGCGTCAAGCCGCTGGCGATCGCGGTCGATGCGCTGGATCAGGGCCTGTGGCTTGGGCGAGGTGGCCGCAAGCCGGGTCTGGGCCTGATCGATCCGGGCATGCAGCAAGGCGGGGCGGAGTGCGCCTGCCAGCCGGTCGAGTTCGCCCTTGGCCCGCAGCGTGCGGTTATGCAGGGCGCGCGGCAAGCGGTCGGCCAGATCGTCGAGCCGCTGCTGTTTCTGTTCAATCACCCGTTCGGGCGGTGGCAACAGGCGCGATAATGCGGCGAGCCGTTCCCGCGCCCGTTCTTGATCGCGCCAGATCGCCCGGCTGGCACGCAGGCCCAGCTCGCGGGTCAGGGCGGAAAGTTCGGCCAGCACCGGCACCGCGATTTCGGCGGCTGCGGTGGGTGTCGGCGCACGCACATCGGCGGCAAAATCGCACAAGGTCGTGTCGGTTTCATGCCCGACGGCGGAAATGGTCGGGATTTCGCTATCCGCCACGGCGCGGACGACGATTTCCTCGTTGAACGCCCACAGGTCTTCAATTGATCCGCCGCCGCGCGCGACGATCAACAGATCCGGGCGCGAGATTGGCCCGCCGGGCGCCAGTTCGTTGAAACCGCGCACCGCCGCCGCCACTTGCGCCGCCGCCCCTTCGCCCTGCACCAGCACCGGCCAGACGATCACCCGGGTCGGGCAGCGATCGGCCAAGCGATGAAGAATATCGCGGATCACCGCTCCGGTGGGCGACGTTACGACGCCGATGACGCGGGGCAGATAGGGCAAGACCTGTTTGCGTTCGGGCGCGAATAGCCCTTCGGCGGCCAACTGGCGCTTGCGCTGTTCCAGCAGTGCCATCAGCGCGCCGGCGCCTGCAATTTCCATCCGGTCGGCGACGATTTGATATTTGGAACGGCCGGGATAGGTGGTGAGCTTGCCGGTCGCGACGACTTCCAGCCCGTCTTCGGGGCGGAACGGCAGGCGGGACACATTGCCCTTCCACATCACGCCGTCGAGCAGCGCATTCTCATCCTTGAGCGCGAAATAAAAATGACCCGAGGCGGCGCGCTTCACGCCCGATAATTCGCCGCGCACGCGGACGAGGCCGAAACGATCCTCGACGCTGCGCTTAAGCGCGAACGACAATTCCGAAACGCTGAGCGCGGGTGCGTTGTCCCCGGGCGCGGCTTCGGCTAACAGCCGTCCGGGTTCCTCATTGTCAGAAAGATCGTTCATGAATGTCCTGCTGATCGGATCGGGTGGCCGCGAACATGCGCTGGCATGGAAGCTGGCGCAATCCCCGATGCTCGATACCCTCTATGCTGCGCCGGGCAACCCCGGAATTGCGGATTTTGCCACTTTGTCCGATCTCGACGTGACAAACCACCGGGCGGTGATCGATTTTTGCGCCACCCATCAGATCGGCCTTGTCATGGTCGGGCCAGAAGCGCCGTTGGTCGATGGCCTGGGCGATTCGCTGCGCGCGGCGAATGTGCCGGTGTTTGGCCCGGGCAAGCTTGCGGCGCAGCTTGAAGGCTCCAAGGGCTTCACCAAGGATCTTTGCACCCGCGCCGATATTCCGACCGCAGGCTATGCCCGTCATGACAATAAGGCAGCGGCGCTGGCCGACCTCGTACGTTTCGGCGTGCCCGTCGTGATCAAGGCCGATGGTCTGGCCGCTGGCAAGGGCGTGATCATCGCCGAGACCCACGCAGAGGCGGTGGACGCGATTGAGGATATGTTCGGCGGCGGCTTTGGCACGGCGGGCGCATCGGTTGTGATCGAGGAATTCATGACTGGCGAGGAAGCGAGCTTCTTTGCACTGACGGACGGGACCAACGTGCTGGCCTTCGGCTCGGCACAGGATCACAAGCGGGTGGGTGACGGCGATGTCGGCCCAAATACCGGCGGCATGGGGGCCTATAGCCCGGCCCGTGTGCTGACGGTAGACCTTGAAGCGCAGGTGATGGACCGCATCATCCGCCCGACGGTCAGCACGCTTGCCGCCGAGGGCATGCCCTATGTCGGCGTGTTGTTCGCGGGGTTGATGCTGACCGCGCAGGGACCGAAGCTAATCGAATATAATGCGCGGTTTGGCGATCCCGAATGCCAGGTGCTGATGCTGCGGTTGACCGACGACCTGCTGCCGATCCTGCTGGCGGCGGCCAAGGGCGAACTCGACCGTATCGCGCCGCTGCAGTTCGACCCGCGCGTCGCGCTCACCGTCGTGATGGCGGCGAAGGGCTATCCCGGCACGCCGGAAAAAGGCGGGGCGATTAACGGCCTTGATGCCGTCAGCGGCGATGACCTTGTGGTTTTTCATGCGGGCACGGCGCTGAACAACGGGCAATTGGTCGCCAATGGCGGGCGGGTGTTGAACGTCACGGCACGCGCGGCCAGTGTCTGTGCGGCGCAGGCGGCGGCTTATGCGGCGGTCGATGGCCTCGACTTCGCCACCGGCTTCTGCCGCCGCGATATCGGCTGGCGGGAAGTCGCACGCGAACGCGGCGAGGGGTAAGGGCCTCGGGGAATGGCCTGTGCTGGGGAGTGGCAGGCTGGACCCTGAAACAAGTTCAGGGTGACGAATGAGGGGCCGGGGAGGCTTGCGCTGTCCGCTCGCACTTCGTCACCTACCCCCATTCTTGCCCTCGTCACCCTGAACTTGTTTCAGGGTCCCTTGTCAAATAGCATGGCATGACGAGGGGAGCAGCCGTCAACTCAGCGGAATCATCACCAGTTCGGCATAGCCGGGCCGTGCACGCAGCCGATCATACCATGCGCGGACATGGGGGGTGTCGGGCCGATCTATTGGCAGCGTGAACCACGTATAGGCATAAACCCCCATCGGCACGTCGAACACGCCGAAATCATCGCCTGACAGCCATGGTTTCTGGGCCAGCGCTGCGTCGAGAATCCCCATCATCTGCCCTGTCGTCGTCGATGAGCGGGCGATTTTGGCAGGGTCGCGGTCACCTTCGGCCTTGCGGATGAGGTGGAGAAAGGCGTGGCGCTGGGCATCGGCGAAGCTAAACTGCCAGTCCATCCATTTGTCGCCCTCGGCCCGTGCCCGAGCATCCAACGGCCAGAAACCCGCACCCCCATGGCGGGCGGCGAGATAGCGCAGGATCGCGTTCGATTCCCACAATATCAGCCCATCGTCCTCGATCGTCGGGATCAGGGCGTTGGGATTTTTCGCGAGATAGGCAGCGTCCATGCCAAACTTGCCACCGACGTCGTGGCGGACGAAATCAAGGTCCAGTTCGCGGGCGAACCATGCGACTTTCTTCACATTATGCGAATTCAACCGGCCCCAGATCGTCAGCATGGCGTTTAGCTCCGATAATCGGCGTTGATGCTGATATAGCCATGGGTGAGGTCGCAGGTCCACACCGTGGCATGGCCATTGCCAAGGCCGAGATCGACCGCAATGTCGATGTCCTGTCCCTTGAGATGGGCGGCGACCGGGGCTTCATCATAGCCTTCGACCGCCAGCCCGCCCTCGGCGACGACCGTGGTGCCAAAGCGGATCGAGAGTCTGTCGCGCTCGGCCGGTTCGCCAGCCTTGCCGACGGCCATCACGACCCGGCCCCAATTCGCGTCCTCGCCGGCGATGGCGGTTTTGACCAGCGGGCTGTTGGCGATGGAGAGCGCGATGCGGTGCGCGCTCGCATCATCGACCGCACCTGCGACATCAATGCGGATGAACTTGCTCGCGCCCTCGCCATCCTTGACGACGAGTTGGGCAAGCTGGAGGCAAAGATCGGTCAGCGCCGCCTGAAAGGCGTCGGCGCCCCTATCATCCATGCGCGCGAGCGGAGCATTGCCCGCCGTACCCGTCGCAAAGGCCAGCACCGTGTCCGAGGTTGAGGTGTCGCTGTCGACCGTGATGCAGGAGAAGCTCTTGCTGTTCGCGGCGGACAGCATTTGCTGGAGCAGCGCGGGTTCAACCGCCGCATCGGTGAAGACATAGCCAAGCATCGTCGCCATGTCGGGCGCGATCATGCCCGAGCCTTTGATGATGCCGACGAGGTTGACGGTCTGATCGCCGATCACGGCCTTGGTCACCGCCGCCTTGGCGAAGGTGTCGGTGGTCATGATCGTCTCAGCCGCCGCTTCCCAACCACAGGCTTCGGCCGCTAGCGCATTGTCGATCCCGGCCATCGCCTTGTCGATGGGCAGCGGTACGCCGATCACGCCCGTGGACGACACGAAAATTTGCGCTGTCGGGCAGCCCAGTTCCTGCGCGATGCGGCCGGTGATGGCCTCGACCGCCGCGCGGCCGCGATGGCCGGTGAAGGCGTTGGAGTTGCCCGCATTGACGATCAGCGCGCGCGCCTTGCCCTGTCCGGCGACCAATGCCGAACGGCACCATTCCACCTCGGGTGAGGGGCATTTGCTGGTTGTCGTAACGCCCGCCGCGCTGGTCCCGTCCGCCAGCGTGACGAAGGTCAGATCGCAGCGGTCCCAGTTTTTATAGCGGGCGCGGGCGACGCGCAGCGTCACGCCCGCAATCATGGGCAGGTCGGGAAAAGCAGCAGGGGCCAGCGGCGAGCGTTCGGACATGGTCGATCTTTCAGGTCGGTATTCGGTTGTCGTTTACTGGGCGGTCCAGCCGCCATCGACGGAATAATTCGCCCCCGTAATCGACTTGGCCTCGTCGCGGCAGAGGAAAAGTGCAAGCGCGGCGATTTCTTCCGGCATCGCCATCGAGCGCTGCGGGCTGGAGGCGAGCAGCACGTCGTTGAGCACCTGTTCGCGCGTCATGTTGCGGGTCTTCATCGTGTCGGGGATCTGTTTTTCGACCAAAGGGGTCCAGACATAGCCCGGCGAGATGCAGTTGACGGTGATGCCGTCACGCGCCGTTTCGAGTGCCACCGTCTTGGTCAGGCCGGTCAACCCGTGCTTGGCCGAGACATAGGCCGATTTATTGGGGCTGGCGGTCAGGCTATGGGCCGAGGCGGTGGAAATGATCCGGCCCCAACCCTTGGCGCGCATCTGTGGCACGACGCCCCGGATGAGGAGGAACGGGGCGGTGAGCATGATCGCGATGATCTGATCCCATTTCTCGACTGGAAATTCATCGACCGGGCAGACATGCTGAACGCCTGCATTGTTGATCAGAATATCGACACTGCCCAGTTCGCGCGCGGCATCGTCGAGCATCTGCTGCACGCCCGCCGGATGGGCGAGATCGGCACTGGTGAAGGCGGCGGTCGTGCCGCTCAAGGCCCGGAGTTCCGCCAGTTGAGCGTCGATTTCCGCCGGGTCGCCAAAGCCGTTGATCATGACGGCGGCACCATTGCGGGCGAGTTCGGTCGCATAGGCCGCGCCGATGCCAGAGGTGGAACCCGTGATCAGCGCTGTCTTGCCCTTGAGAAACATGAACCCGTTCCTTTTCTACTTGCGCCGGAATCGCGCGATTTACGTTGCAGTGCACTATGGCCGGTGGCGCGCCTGTTCGGCAAGGGGCTTGGACCTGCCGTGTCCCGCCGAATCTGCCATTGGTGCGACAGGGGACGCCTCATCAAGAGGGTGCGCGATAATGGATCAAGAATCCTCTCGCCCAGTTGATGAATTTGGGATAGGATGATTCGCTGTCCAAGTGTTTTCAGCTCAGGTCAGCGGGAAGAATGCGGCTAGCTCGACGCAGTTTTCTTTTAAACGATGATTCGGGCGACCTGGAAAGATTTGACTAGCATGGGTTTTGATAGAGGGCGGCGCGGTCAGCGCGGGGGCCGTGATCGGCGCGATGATTTCGGTGGCGAAAGTTTCGACCCGTTTGGCGGCAGTGGATTCGGTGATCGCGGCGGCTTCGGCGGCGGCTTTGCGGATCGCGGTGGTTTCAACAATGATCGTGGCGGCGGTGGCGGCTTTGGTGCCGGTCGCGGCGCGGGCGGCGGCGCAGGCGCTGGTGGCGGCGGCTTCGGCGGCGGTCGTGGCGGCTTTGGCGGCGGTCGTGGCGGCGGCGGTGCCGGTGGCGGCATGCCCCCGCAGGTGATCGGCGAAGGCTCCGGTGTCGTGAAGTTCTTCAATAGCCAGAAGGGCTTCGGCTTCATCGTGCGTGATGATGGTGGCGAGGATGTGTTCGTGCACATCAGCGCGGTTGAACAGGCGGGCCTGACCGGTCTGGCTGATGGCCAGCCGCTGCGCTTCACCCTGGTTGATCGCGGCGGCCGCATTTCGGCGACCGACCTGCAGATTGACGGCGAACCGATGCCGGTCGAGGAACGCGCACCGCGCGAACCTCGCGAGCAGCGTGAACCGCGTGCGGGTGGTGCTGGTGGCTTCGAACGTGGCCCGCAGCGTCAGCTGACCGGCGAGCGTGCGTCGGGCACTGTGAAGTTCTTCAACGCCATGAAGGGCTTTGGCTTCATCCAGCGTGATGATGGCCAGCCTGATGCCTTCGTGCATATTTCGGCCGTCGAACGCGCCGGTCTCGCCTCGCTCAACGAGGGTGACCGTCTTGAATTCGATATCGAGGTTGATCGTCGCGGCAAGTACGCGGCAGTGAACCTGAATCAGGCCTGATCTTTTAAAGATCGAAACGAAATGGGGCGCGTCCGGCATGCCGGCGCGCCCTTTTTTGTGACCATTTTATATGGACCGCCACCGACCGGGCGGGGGCCGGTCGGATGCTTGGCTGTGCCCTAAATCTGGCCGGCGAGGCGCATGCTATGCAGGGCGCGTTCGGTCAGGATCACATGATCCACCATCTTTAATCCCAAGGCGCGACAGCCCTGCGCCAATTGACGGGTCAGCGCGATGTCGGCGCGACTGGGCTGCGGATCGCCACTTGGGTGATTATGGGCAAGGGCAAGCCCCGTCGCACCGATCATCAGCGCGTATCGCAGCACATCGGTGGTGCTGAGCGCGACGGTTTGTTCCAAGCCGTCGCTGAGTTCCCATGCGACCAGCACCTCCTGTGTGGCGCCCAAAAAGAAGACGCGCGCCTGTTCTTGGCTTGCCTCTTGCAATTGACGCAGGCCGGTCCACCAGATGTGGGCATCATCGGGAGACACGCGCCCGACGAGGGTTGATTTATACGCTACATTACTCATGGCTCTGGATCATCCCATGGACATGATCATGCGCAAGTTTCGCCTGATCCATTTCGGATCGGAATGAAGAAGACTTGCACCGGATCGGTGCAGATCGATCACAGAAATTTCGCTTTCCCTTAATGGTCGATGGCCGAGCGCAAGCTTGCGTCTTAGGGGTCAGCGGGATTTTTTCGGCCATCATGTAATTCATGATAGGCATGCTATGAATCCGACAAAAAATTGTCTGAGTAATACGCCGCGCAACTCGTAACCTTGATTCATATTCTTTTACATAAATAAAAAATAAAATATCCGGATCGCGCATTGTCATCGGAAAAGCGAAACAATACGGTTGATATAGAATAAATATATGAAGCCGTTATGGGTTTATTTTTTCTCATTTCGGTTTTATGAGTCCCCTATGGGGCAAGCGAGGCGTTCATCATGAAACATGGTGAAATAGGGGAATTTCGGGCGGCTAGCTGCGCCGTGATGGGCCAGTTGACTGGATCTTGTCACGCGACCTTCGATCCGGACATTCTCTACAGCCGCATTTCGTCTGGTCTGGGCGGCTTGCTCAGTCTGGATATTACCCCTGATGACGAGTTTTGGCATGTCGGGGCCCATGTCATGGTGGGGGATGTGTCGATCGGCATTGGCGGCCAGTCACCGATTTCGGGCCATTCCCGGGCGCGGGACGATTATGGCATCATCCTGCCGCTCCAGGGCCAAATTCGCTATATGGTAGGCCGCAGTGAGCATGTGGTTCGACCGGAAGGCAATCTGTACTGCGTGCATCGCGAAGAGTCGCTTTGGGAGGCGCGGCGTCTCACATCGATGACGATCCGGCTGGATAGCGCCCGGCTTCGTGCGACGCATGCGGCGATGCTGGGTCGGCCGGGTGTCGAATTTATCTCGGGCAGCTTCGAAATCGATATGTCGTCGTCTGTTCAGGCGGCGCGCTACCGGGCGTTGCGTTACGGGATCGCGACGGCGCTGGCGGGACTGGACGACCCGACGCTGATCTCGACGCTACGGCTTGAAGATCATCTGTTGCGGTCGGCCGCGCTGCTATTCGATGGCACGGCGGCCTATGAGGAAGTCCCCATGGCCCATGATGGTCGTACCCGGGCACATATGGCGCGCGACCTGATGGCGTCGGCGCTGAGTCATAAATGGACCCTGACCGAGTTAGAAAGCCTGAGCGGTCTTGGCCGCCGGGCATTGCAACTTCACTTCCTGCGCGAATTCGGGGTGCCGCCGATGCGTTGGCTGAATGGCTATCGGCTGGAACTGGCGCATGATCTGCTTGCACAGGGGCAGGTCAGTTCCGTGACAGAGGCGGCCAGTCGGGTGGGAATGGAACATTTGGGTGAGTTCAGCCGTCGTTTCAAATTGCAATATAATTGCCACCCCCGGGATGTGTTGCGCGCTGGCTCCTATTGACGGCGGCAAGCCCAAAACAGAAAAACCCCGCCGATCCGAAGACGGGCGGGGTTTGTCATGGTGGGCGTGGCAAGGATTGAACTTGCGACCCCTGCGATGTCAACACAGTGCTCTACCACTGAGCTACACGCCCACTGTGCGAGCGTCCTTAACGATGAGTCGGCAGACTGGCAAGAGACGTTTGCCGAATTTCTCAGAACTGGCCGCTCAGCGTGCCGTGCGCGAACATCTTGTCCACCTCCAACACCAGATCGCGCAGGTGGAATGGCTTGGACAGGATTTTTGCATCGGGCCGGCGGCTGCCGCCACGGAGCGCGACGGCAGAAAAGCCGGTGATGAACATCACGCGCAGATCGGGCACGATGCTACCGGCTTGCTGGGCGAGTTCGATCCCGTCCATCCCCGGCATGACGATGTCGGTCAGCAGCAGATCATAATCCGCCTGTTCGAGCAGGCCAACCGCATCCAGACCGGATTCGACCGCATCGACTTCATATCCCGCGCGCTCAAGCGCCCGCGTCAGATGGTCGCGCATCACCCGGTCATCTTCTGCCAGCAATATCCGGACCATGTGCTCTTTCCATCTGATCACGCCCAACGCATCATATATCACATGGCGCCGGGCGACGACACGCATCACGCGGTCGCGACCTCTGCCGATTTACGGCGGTGCACCCATCCCGCCAAGGCATAATCTGCATCCCGCCGCGGGAAAGTACTTCACCAAGTTGGTGCCGCCCGCTAGGTTCCAAACACGATGGCCAATATCCACCCGCAACAGTCTGCATTGTCGCCGCGTTCGCCGGTCGCTGCGGATGGCGGGTTGCAGCATCGCCATTTCGTGCCGTTGAGCCTGTGGGATGGGGCGGTGGTGCTCCTCATCAATCTATTATGGGGCCTCAATCTGGTGGCGATCAAGATGGCCACCCATTTGGTGGGGCCGCTGACGTCCAGCCTGTTGCGGCAGATCATCGTGATGCTCGTTTGTATCGGGGCGCTGCGGATCATGCCGGGCCGGATGCGCACCCTGCTTACCCTAGGCGTGCTGACGGGGGGGGTGTTTTATATTGCCTTGAGCTATTCGCTGGCGCTGGCGGAAAATGTCGCCTCGCTCGCGATTGCAAGCCAGTTGGGGGCACCGATCTCGATCTTGCTGGGTGTTTTCGTATTGAAGGAACATGTCGGGCGCTGGCGTATCGCGGGCATTGCTTTGGCCTTTATCGGGGTGGCGGTGCTGGTCTTTCATCCCGGCGGCGCAGGCGACATGGATGCGATTGGCCTGACGGTGATCAGTAGCAGCATCTGGGCCGTCGGCTCGCTGTTGCAGCGCAACCTCTCGGGCGTCCCGGTGTTGACCATCTATGCCTGGATGAGCCTGATCGGCACGTTGGTGCTGCTCCCGGTCACGATCTGGCAGGAAAGCGACCTGTTGATGCGCTTGCCCGATTTGCCGCTGCGTCATTTTGGCTGGGTTGTCTTTTCGGCGCTCGGTTCGACCCTGATCGGCCAAGGGGGCATGTCGTGGCTGTTGCAACGTCATCCGCTCAGCACTGTTGCGCCCTTGACCTTGCTCTCCCCGATTGTGGCGGTGACATCAAGTACCATGTATTTTGGTACCGCGCTTTCAACCCAGATGATCGTCGGCGGCATGATTGCGCTTGTCGGGGTGGCGATTGTCACGATCCGCAGCGCATGGTGGCGTGACCAAAGTGGACGGACCCGGTGATGAAACACATATGTGACCTGCCCGGCTTGATCGACTGGCCTTCGCCCAATTTCGACGACCGCAAGTCGCGGGTCTCGATGTTGGTGCTGCATTATACCGGGATGGAGGATGGCCCGGCGGCGATCCAGCGGTTGGCAGACCCGGAAGCGAAAGTGTCCGCTCATTATGTCGTTGAAGAGGACGGCCGCATCATCCGCATGGTGCCCGAAGATAAGCGGGCATGGCATGCCGGCCGGTCTTGGTGGCGCGGGGTGGAGGATATTAATTCGGCCAGTATCGGCATCGAGGTCGTCAATCCGGGCCATGAATTCGGTTATCGGCCATTTCCGGAGGCGCAAGTCGATGCGTTGATCCCGCTAATTGCCGATATTGTCCGTCGCCATGGGCTGACACGCGGCAATGTCGTGGGCCATTCCGATGTCGCGCCCATGCGTAAGCAGGATCCGGGCGAGCTGTTTCCATGGCACCGGCTGGCGCGGTTGCGGCTGGCCCTACCGCGCCCGACGCGCAATTTGATGGACCCCTATTGGTCGGACGGCGGCTTCCTGCTGGCGCTTGAACGCTTCGGCTATGATGTCACCGATCGCGCGGCGGCCGTGCGCGCGTTTCAGCGGCGTTTCCGGCCTGAGTTGATCGACGGCATCATCGACGGCGAGTGTCGGGCGATCTTGCTCGCGCTGCTGCTCCCCCGCCCGCAGGGTGATAGCTGACGCCGGCTATATGATCCGACTCGCTTTTCCTAAATGGTCGAGCTAGGGCGAAGGCGTCAGAGGGTTGGGCGACCGCTGCTGACGGTGAGAGCCGTCGGGGGAGGAAAGTCCGGGCTTCACGGAAACACGGTGCCGGGTAACGCCCGGCGGGCCGGGAAGGAATTCCCGGTTCAGGGAAAGTGCCACAGAAAGCAGACCGCCGTTGCTTCGGCACGGTAAGGGCGAAAGGGTGCGGTAAGAGCGCACCGCGTGACTGGCAACAGTCGCGGCACGGTAAACCCCACCGGAAGCAAAACCGAATAGGGGCGGCACATGGACCTGGTTCCGGTCCGTCGCCCGGGTTGGTTGCTGGAGGGCGCGGGCAACCGCGCTCCTAGATGAATGGTCGCACAGGGCGGTTCGCCGCCTGGACAAAACCCGGCTTACAGACCCTCTGACATTTTACTGATGGATGGGCGCGCGTGCTATTCGCAGAAGCTGGCGTCGATGGTCAGCTCGTGGGGCGCGATGGTCACCACCTGTATAGGCACCATGAAACGCTTGCCATCCGGTCGTTCGACTTCGACGACATCGCTGGCACCAAAATTCTCAACCGCGACACAGGTGCCAACCGGTGCCCCTGCGTCATTGCGACAGGGTAAGCCGATCAGGTCGGTAAAATAATATTCACCCTCACCCAAGGGCGGCAGGGCATTGCGCGGGACGGTCAATTCGGCACCGCGTAGCGCTTCCGCGCCATTGCGGTCCGAGACCTCCGCAAAGCGGGCGATGGCTCCGTTCGAGCCATCGCGCAGCGCCTTGAGCGTCAACCGGCCATTGCTGAACCGGCCATGTGATCGCAGGCTTTCCAAGCTGTCCGTGAACAGCTTGAGTCGGACTTCGCCCGCCACGCCATGCGCGCCGATGACGACCGCGAGGGTGACGGGCTTGTCTTGCAAGATCAGCCTTCCGCTGATTCTTCAGCGGCAGCTTCTTCAGCCGGGGCTTCAGCAGCCGGGGCTTCTTCAGCAGCAACTTCTTCAACCGCAGCTTCTTCGACAGCCGGTGCGGCCGCAGCAGCCTTGGCGGCTTCTTCTGCTTCAGCCAGCTTCGCGGCCTTTTCTTCAGCGCGTTCCTTGGCCTTTTCGCCCGGTTCGGCCTTCTTCGGGTTGGCGCGGACAGCGCGTTCCTTGATACCTGCGGTATCGAGGAAACGGGCAACGCGGTCGGTCGGCTGCGCGCCGACGCTCAGCCAATGCTTGATCCGGTCACCGTTCAGCACGACGCGGTTGGCGTCGTCCTTGGCGAGCATCGGGTTGTAGGTGCCGACCTTCTCAATGAAATTGCCGTCACGCGGGGCGCGGGCATCGGCCACGACGACGCGATAATAGGGACGCTTCTTGGAGCCGCCGCGCGACAGACGAATGGAAACAGCCATGACTTAACTTCCTTTCTGATTGATCTCTTGATCAGTGGTTCTGGTTACTTCTTTAAAAACTTGTCGAAACCCGGGGGCATGTTGAACGGAGCGCCACCGGCACCGGGCATGCCGCCCATACCGCCGCCCATGCCGCCAAGCAGGCCGCCAAGGCCACCCTTGCCGCCCCCGCCGAGCATGCCGGCCAGCCCCTTCAGGCCGCCCATTTTCTTGATCTTCTTCATCGCTGTGGACATCTCCTGGTGCATCTTCAGGAGCTTGTTCACGTCCTGCACGGTCGTGCCGGAGCCTTTGGCGATGCGAATCTTGCGCTTGGCATTGATCAGTTCGGGTTTTACCCGTTCCTTCGGGGTCATCGAACCGACCATCGCTTCCATGCGGATCAGGGTCTTGTCGCCGATCCCGCTCTGCGACATTGCCGCTTGTGCCTTTTTCAGGCCCGGCAGCATCCCAGCGAGCGCACCAAGGCCGCCCATACGGCGCATTTGCGCCAACTGGTTGCGCAGGTCGTTCATGTCGAACTGGCCCTTGGCCATTTTCGCCGCCAGCGCCTCGGCCTCATCGGCCTGGATCGTCTCTGCGGCGCGTTCGACCAGCGAGACCACGTCGCCCATGCCAAGGATACGGCCAGCGACGCGCTGCGGGTGGAAGGCTTCAAGCCCATCGAGCTTTTCGCCGGTGCCGACGAACTTGATCGGCTGGCCGGTGACGGCACGCATCGACAGGGCGGCACCCCCACGGGCATCGCCGTCCATCCGGGTCAGCACCACACCGGTCAGCTTGACCTGTTCGCTGAACGACTTGGCGACGTTGACCGCATCCTGACCGGTCAGGCTGTCGACAACGAGCAAGGTTTCGGCCGGGTCGGATACTTTTGCGACGGCCTGCATCTCGGCCATCAGTGCCTGATCGACATGGAGGCGACCGGCGGTGTCGAGCATCAGCACGTCAAAGCCCTGAAGCTTGGCAGCTTGAAGGGCGCGCCGCGCGATATCGACCGGCTGCTGGCCCGCAATGATCGGCAGGGTCGCGACATCAATCTGCTGACCAAGCACCGCAAGCTGTTCCTGCGCGGCGGGCCGGTTGACGTCGAGCGACGCCATCAAGACCTTTTTGCGCTCTTTTTCCGTCAGGCGCTTGGCGATCTTGGCGGTTGTCGTGGTTTTACCCGAGCCTTGCAGACCGACCATCATGATGATTGCGGGCGGGGCAGTGTTGAGGTTCAGTTCAGCAGTTTCCGCGCCGAGCATGTCGACCAGCGCGTCATGGACGATTTTGACGACCTGCTGGCCCGGCGTAACCGACTTGAGCACCGTATGGCCAACAGCCACTTCGGTAGCCTTATCGACAAATTCACGGGCGACGGGAAGGGCAACATCGGCTTCAAGCAGCGCAACGCGCACTTCGCGCATCGCGGCACGGACATCATCTTCCGAAAGCGCGCCACGACCGCGCAGCCGGTCAAAGACCCCGCTTAGCCGATCGGACAGACTGTCAAACATGTGCGCCTCTTGCTTCGAGTGACGCCAGCAAACAGACCGATTCGTTCCAAACGAAAAAGCGCCGACGGGCGAAAACTCGCCGGTCAGCGGGTGCACTTGGCACGAATCTGGTCATTCCCTGACGGAAATTCGAGCTTTCCCTATCCGATCAAGCGCAATTCAACAAGCCGCTTATTTGCGGCGGCCGAAATCAACGCTCACGACATTGGAGCCGTCTTCGACCGGTGTGGCGATCGGCCCTGCCCCATCGGGCGCGTCATTCTCGGCGTGTTCGATGGCCTGCTCGTCATTTTCGTCGAGATCGACATGGAATTGGAGCGCGAAATTCACGGCAGGGTCGACAAAGGACGAGATGGCCGAGAAGGGGATCACCAGACGACAGGCCTGTTGATTGAAGCTCAGGCCCACTTCGAAACCCTGTTCATCGACCTTGAGATCCCAGAAGCGGTTCTGGATCACGATTGTCATCTCGTCGGGGAATCGCTGGGTCAAATGGGTCGGAATATCGACCCCCGCAGCATGGGTCTTGAAGGTGATGTAGAAATGATGTTCGCCGACAAGCCCATGGCGCTCGACTTCGCCCAGCACGCGGCCCACCACGGCGCGCAGCGCATCCTGCACGATTTCATCATAGGGAATCAGGCTGTCGATCGTGTCTTCGGTCATGAGCGTCTAGGTGGACGCGCTTTGCGGACGGGTCAAGCCGATTTGGACGCTTTTTGATGCGATGATGATGGCATGGGGAACGGTGTGTTCCCAAAAGTTGAGGGCCGCCGCACCTTGCGATGCGACGGCCCATTCCCCCCTATGATCAGGTTAGAGCTCAGTGCTTCTTATCGGCCCAGATGCTCTTGTAGGACATGAACGCCAGACCGGTGGCCATCAGCAGGAAGATCAACACACCCAGACCGGTGCGATGACGATTTTCAAGCTTTGGCTCTGCCGCCCAGGTCAGGAACGCCGCAACGTCTTTTGACATCTGGTCGACGGTTGGCTTCGGGTTGCCGTCCGCATAGGTCACCTGACCATCGGATGTCAGCGGCTGCGGCATCGCGAGGTTCAGCGTGGCGAAATACGGGTTGTAGTGAAGGCCGTTCGGGGTCTTGGCTTCCGGGAACTGCTTGAGCAGTTCAGCCGGCTGAGCCTCATAGCCCGACAGCAGCGAGTAGAGATAGGCCGGGCCTTCGTGACGTGCCTTGGCAATCAGCGACAGATCAGGCGGCAGTGCGTTGTTGTTCGCAGCGCGCGCAGCCACATCGTTCGGATAGGGGCCAGCGATCTTGTCGGTCGGCAGCGCCTTACGTGTCGCGGCTTCGCCCGTGGCCGGGTCGATCGAGGCGATCTGGTTGGGCCAGTCGGCAGCGATCTTCTTAACAGCACCTTCGGAATAGCCAATCTGCTGCAAGTCGCGGAAGGCGACCTGAGCGAGGCCGTGGCAGGCCGAGCAGACTTCCTTGTAGACTTGGAAGCCGCGCTGCAACTGCGCACGATCATATTTGCCGAGCGGACCCTCGAACGAGAATTCCACTTCCTTCGGATGCTTGTGGAACAACGATTCTGCCGTCGCGGCAGGCGGTTCCGAGATATAGGCCGTGCCACCAAGCACGGCCGAGACAAGGAGCCAGCCGGAGAAGAACAGGCCCACGATGGCGGCGATCAGACGTACCATTTTTCCAATCTCCTCGATTAGGCCTGCTTCGCCAGGACCGCTTCGGTGATCGAGGCAGGCAGCGGGGCTGGCTTCTCAATCTTCGAAATGATCGGCAAAATGATCAGGAAGTGCGCGAAATAATAGGCCGCGGCCACCTGGCTGATCATGACAAAGGGTTCGGCCGCCGGGGCACCGCCACAATAGCCAAGGATCAGCACGTCCACGCACAGCACCCAAAAGAACTGGCGGAACAAGGGGCGATAATGGCCCGAACGGACCGGCGAATTATCCAGCCATGGCAGGAAGAACAGCAACAGGATCGACGCGAACATCGCGATGACGCCGAGCAGCTTCGCCGGGATGAACAGGAAGTCGACGGTGAAGGCGCGCAGGATCGCGTAGAATGGCCAGAAATACCATTCAGGGACGATATGCGCCGGCGTCGACATCGGGTTCGCGGGGATATAATTGTCCGGGTGGCCGAGATAGTTCGGCGCGAAGAACAGCAAAATGGCGAACACGATCAGGAACACGCCCAATCCGAAGCCATCCTTGGCGGTGTAATAAGGGTGGAACGGCACGGTGTCCTGTTCCGACTTCACTTCCACGCCGGTCGGGTTCGACGAGCCGGGGATGTGCAGCGCCCAGATGTGCAGGATGATGACCCCCGCAATCACGAACGGCAGCAGATAGTGGAGCGAGAAGAAGCGGTTCAGCGCGGCATTATCGGGGGCAAAGCCACCGAGCAGCCACGTCTGGATCGGCTCACCCACTAGCGGGATCGCACCGAACAGACCGGTGATCACCTTGGCGCCCCAGAAGCTCATCTGACCCCAAGGCAAGACATAGCCCATGAAGGCCGTGGCCATCATCAGTAGGAAGATCACAAGCCCCAGCAGCCACACCATTTCGCGCGGCGCCTTGTAGGAGCCGTAGAACAGGCCACGGAAAATATGGAGGTAAACGACGATGAAGAACATCGACGCCCCGTTGGCATGAGCATAACGCAGCAGCCAACCCGAGTTCACATCGCGCATGATATGCTCGACCGAATCGAACGCGATCGCGCCGTTGGCCGCAAAATGCATGGCGAGGATGATGCCGGTGATGATCTGGATGCCAAGCGCGGCGCCCGAAAGCACGCCGAAGTTCCAGAAATAGTTGAGGTTGCGCGGGACAGGATAGCCCGCACCAACCGCGTTGAACACGAAACGCGGGAGCGGCAAGCGGCTATCCAGCCACTGCATCACCGGGTTTTGCGGCTTATATTCTTTAGCCCAGGGGAAGCTCATGATCGTTTACCTCAACCAATCTGGACGACAGTGTCGGATTTGAACACATATTCCGGCACCTCGAGGTTTTTCGGGGCCGGACCTTTGCGGATCCGGGCAGCGGTGTCGTAGAACGAGCCGTGGCACGGGCAGAAATAACCGCCAAACTCGCCTTTCACCTCGCCCTCGCCGGCGCCAAGCGGCACGCAACCGAGATGGGTGCAAACACCCTTGGTGATCAGCCAGTTCTTCTTGCCCTCTTTCGTCCGCTGTTCCAGCGTTTCCGGATCACGCAGTGAGGAGGCATCCACCTTCTCGGCTGCGGCGATTTCTTCCGGCGTCAGGTTGCGGATGAACACGGGCTGCTTGCGCCACATGGTCTTGATCGCCTGACCAGCCTGAATCGCCGAGATGTCGACCTCAATCGAGGCCAATGCGAGCACGTCTGCGCTCGGGTTCATCTGGTTGACCAGCGGGATCAGGATAGTGCCGGCACCTACGCCGGCGAAACTCACGGCGGCGATATTGATGAAGTCGCGGCGACGCACGCCTGCTTCACTGATGTCGCCATTTTCTGCACTTGGTTCTAGCGTTGCCATCAAAACGGCCCTCGGTTCGTCAAGAATATCGACCTGCTGAACGAAGCGAATGAGGCGAACAGAAATGTAGCCGCAAACCCCCGAACATGCTCCCGCACCCCAAGATATCCCCGGTGCAGTTGGCAGGGCTGATAGCCCTAGATGCAACGATTGCCAATAGTTTTTCAGCCCCTTGAGTACGAGGCCAAAACCGGCCAAAGCAGCCACCTATGCGACTAGCGGTGTATCAACCTGAGATTCCGGGCAATCTGGGCGCGCTTTTGCGCCTGTCGGCGTGCCTCAATGTGGGCGTCGACATTATCGAACCATGCGGATTCCCGTTTTCGGACAAGGCGCTGCGCCGCTCCGCCATGGATTATATCCACGCGGTTTCCTATGATCGCCATGCCGATTGGGCGGCGTTCCGCGCGGCCCGGCCCGGTCGGCTGGTATTGATGACGACGCGCGGCGCGGAGTCGCTGTACGACACCAGCTTTGCACCCGATGACATTTTGTTGATGGGTTCGGAGAGCTCCGGCGTGCCGGATGCGGTTCATGCCGCAGCCGATTTGCGCATCCGTATCCCGATCCGGACCGATTGTCGGTCGCTGAATATTTCTGTGGCTGCCGGCGTCGCGCTGGCGGAGGCCCTGCGCCAGACGAGAGGATTCCCATGCTGACACTTGATGCCCAACAACAGGCCGCCCGTACCTGGTTTGAATCCTTGCGTGACCGTATTTGCGCTGCATTCGAGGCTATCGAGCGCGATATGGGATCAGACGCCAGCTTCTCCTTCACCCCGTGGAATCGCGACAATGATCCGGAGGCCAAGGGCGGCGGCGGCGTGCAGGGCCTGATGAAGGGTAAGATCTTCGAAAAGGTCGGGGTCAATGTCTCGACCGTCGGGGGCGAGTTCGCACCGGAGTTCGCCAAGAGCATCCATGGTGCGGGCGAAAATCCGCAATTTTTCGCGACCGGCATCAGTCTGGTCGCCCACATGGCCAATCCGCATGTGCCGGCCGTCCACATGAACACCCGTTTTCTCTGCACGACGAAGCGTTGGTTCGGTGGTGGGGCGGATCTCAACCCGCCCATTCCCTATGGCGATGATACGGCGGATTTCCATGCCCGGTTGCAGACCGCTTGCGACGCCCATGATCCGGCGCATTATCCGCGTTTCAAGGACTGGGCCGATGAATATTTCTATATTCCCCATCGCCAGTGCCATCGTGGCGTGGGTGGCATTTTCTATGATCATCTCGATGGTGATTATGATGCGAATTTCGCTTTCACCCGTGATGTGGGTGAGGCTTTTCTCGATATTTTCCCGCAATTGGTGCGGCGGCGGATGGCGATGCCCTTCACGGCTGCAGACAAGCACCAGCAACTGGTTTGGCGCGGACGTTATGCCGAGTTCAACCTGGTCTATGATCGCGGCACGCTTTTCGGCTTGAAGACGGGCGGCAATATCGAGGCGATCTTGATGAGCCTACCGCCCGAAGTGGTCTGGGAGTAAGCGATTGACACTTCAGCCTGTCCTGCCCGGCGAACTGGCTGCGGTGGTCACCTATCTTGAAATGCGCAGCCGCCCGCGCCCGCAGCCGATTGAGACCGTGCCGTTCCGGCTCCAGCGCTGGAACAACCCCGAGCGTGAGCGCTACCGCACGTTATTTCGGCGGATTGGTGCGCCTTGGCTCTGGTGTTCCCGGCTGATGATGGCGGACGAAGCCCTCGACGCGATCATCTGCGATCCGGCGAACGAGATTTACGCGCTGGTTGATCTGCGCGGGATCGAGGTCGGGATACTGGAACTGGACTTCCGGGTGTCGGGTCGCTGTGAATTGGCCTTTTTTGGGCTGATCCCCGATCTGACCGGCAAGGGATTGGGCCGCTGGTTGATGCAGCAGGCGTTGATCATGGCGTGGCGCAAGGGCGTGGAACTGGTCCATGTCCATAGCTGCACGCTCGATCACCCAGCGGCCATCGGCTTTTACCTGCGCGCGGGCTTTATCCCTGTCCGGTTTGCGGTCGAGACCTTTGCTGATCCCCGACTGATTGGGGTGCTCCCCGAGGATTGCGCGCCTCAGATCCCGTTGGTGCGGCCCGACAGCCGCTGATAGATGCTGGCCATGACGATCGAAAAGGCGGCGAAGAAGCTCGACGCATAAAGTGCGATCAATAGCCGTAGCAGCGTTTCGCCCAGCGCCGGATTGCCAATCAGCCGCCCGAAGATCAACAGCGTGGAACCCAGTACGGCGGTCAGGGTGAACAACAGGAAAAGATAGACGGTTGATGCCGCCAGCATGATCAAGGCGATCCGCCATGCATGGCCGCGCACCAGTCGAAGCGCGCGTCTGACGGCGCTGATGGCGCTTTCATCCGGCCCGCGGCTGACCAGGGCGCTGCTGACCAAGGCGAGACGCGCGCCGATATAGAGCGAGAAGGGTAGGCCGAAGACCATCGCTTGCACCACGGCTGCTTCGGGCGTGCTTGTCAGCACCACCATGAGCAGGATGCCCAATATCGTCAGGCCGATGATCAGGGCCACCATGGATGCCAGCATCACCAGGCACAGGGGTAGAATGTGGCGCAGCGCACATCCCATCGCCTCGCCGACGCTCATCCCCGGAAACAGGCGCAACGCTGACAAGGCCAGTGCGCCGATGCCTGCGAGCATCGATGTCGGCACAAGCCACCACATCCAATCGCCCGGCGGCAGTTGGCCATTTTGCGCCATCGGCGGGATCATGGCGCCAAGCAGCAAGACCGACAGGCCAAGCGTGCTGAACGCGACCGGCAGGATCAGGCGATATTCGCGGCGGATGAAGGAGACGGAGTCTTCAAACGCGGGGTTGAGATCCATGCACCTCTTTCCTTCTTGGCCTGTCAAAAGCTTGCCTTTATCGAGCGGCTGTCCTTATAGCCTGCGCATGATCCAAGGCCATCCCGAAATTGAATGGCGCGTGTCGCCGGGGCAAATGCCCTATGAAACGGCACTGGCGGAGATGGAAGCGCGTGCCGCCGCAATCCGCGATGGAACTGCGCGCGAGTTGATCTGGTTGCTTGAACATCCGCCACTGTACACGGCCGGGACCAGCGCCAGTCCTGCGGAACTACTCGAACCGGAACGCTTTCCCGTGTTCGTCGCCGGGCGCGGCGGCAAATATACCTATCATGGGCCGGGCCAGCGGATCGTCTATATCCTGCTCGATCTCGAAAAACGTGGCAAGGATGTGCGCCGCTTTGTGCACTCGGTCGAATCTTGGGTGATTGATGTGCTGGACCACTTCGGCATTGCTTCCTTCCGCGCGGCTGGCCGGGTGGGGATCTGGACGACCCAAGGTGGGCAAGAGGCCAAGATCGGTGCGATCGGTGTCCGGGTCCGCCGTTGGGTCAGCTTCCATGGCTTGGCGCTCAACGTGCATCCTGACCTGTCGCATTTTGGCGGCATCGTGCCGTGCGGGCTACCGGAATATGCGGTGACCAGCATGGCCGAACTGGGCCTTGATCCAGGGATAGAGCCAGTGGACCGGGCATTTGCGGCGACGGCCCCGAACTTTCTCGCAAGGCTTGAGCAGCCGTGCGGCTGCGCGTAAACTCGATCGCATTGAGGGAGCCTGTTCGACCATGAAGTCCATCCGTTCAACCGTTACCCCTGCCGCCATTCTTCTCCTGTTGAGCCTCGCCGGATGCGGCAGCAGCGAGCCGGTGTCTGACATCGCCAACAGCGAGATGGTTGATATCAACACGACAGATGTTGATCCCGGCACTGTCGGCGATGCCTCTGCGGTTGAGGCCATGGGGCAGGGGGATGTGGATATGACGGGTCGCCCGGTTGCCGCGCCGAGTACGCCGAAGCCCAGCGCAACGGTTGCCGAGCCGGAATCCGGTAATGGTCAGCAAGCCGCGGTTCAGGATCGGGGCGACAAAAGCGCAGTCGCGGGCGGAAATACCGCGAGTGCGGACTAAGTATCGGCGTGCATGAATACAGACCAGGGGTGAAGTTGATGATCCAATCGCCGATTCGCCAGATGGGGATGTTGATGACGCTGTTGCTTGGGCTGGCTGGCCCGGTGCAGGCCCAAGTGTTCTGGTATCCGCCGCAATATCCGTCGGTCCCGATTTCGGGCGCGGATAGCCTGGCGGGCCTGCCGCTGCCGCAGGCCACGCCGGCCGAACTTGACGCGGGGCTGTTGTGGAATCTGCGCTCTGGCCTGAATGTCGCGGCGCTGAAGTGCCAGCAATGGACCGGCTTGTTGCTCGTCGACAATTACAATGCGACGCTGGTTCATCATAAAGCCGAGCTGGCCAAGGCGTATTCGACGCTCGAAAATTATTTTATCCGGGTCAACAAGACCGGCGGTGCTCGCAAATTCGACGATTATTCGACCCGAACCTATAACGGCTTTTCCAGCTCGATGGGGCAGCGGAGCTTCTGTCATGTCGCGGGGAAGATCGGCCGGGAGGCGCTGAGCACCCCCAAGGGCCAGATGCTCTCGGTCGCGCGGACGCAATTGCGTGAGCTGCGGCTGAGCCTGCAAGGCTATTCCGATCCGTTCATGTTGGGGGCCGATCCGCGGCGTCTGTTTGTCGTCCTGCCGTCGTTCGACCACAAATGCTGGAAGCGCGATACCTACAAGCCGCAGAAATGCGGCTGAGCGCCGTCGGGCGGCGACAGAAGTTTGTGGTCCGGGTTTGAAAAAATAGCGGTTCATCGCTATGTAGGATGAACGGGTGCGACCATGCACACGCGGGAGGTCAAGTGACGGAAATTATCATCTTCGCCATGGTGGCTTTGTTTGTTGGTCTGCGGCTCTATAATGTGCTCGGCCAACGCACCGGCCATGAGCAGCGGCCAATGGCCGACGTGGCCGAGTCGGCACCACTTCCCAAGGTAGGTTTTCCTGCTGAACAACGCGAAACCGCGACCAGTGCCGAGCCCGGCTTTACGGGTCATATCGGCAGTTCGGCGATTGATGGCTTGCGCGCTATTGTGTCGGCCGATCCCCAATTCGACAGTGCCCATTTTCTCGACGGGGCGCGGTCAGCCTATGGCATGATCCTTGATGCCTTTTGGCGCGGGGACGAACGGGCGCTGGCGGAATTGGCCAATCCTGATGTCTGCGCCGCCTTTACCGATGCAATCCATGCGCGCGAAGCGGATGGCCTGATTCTGGAAAACCGGCTTGTCCGGATCGACCGTTCGGTCATCGAAGCCGCGTCGATTGAAAACCGCATCGCCCGCATCACGATCCGTTTCGAGGCCGATATTGCCGGTGTGACTCGCGACCGCGACGGCCAGATCGTGGCCGGTTCGCTCAGCGATGCCGTGCCGACCCGCGACCTTTGGACGTTCAGCCGGAATGTACGCGATAGCAATCCCAACTGGATGCTGGTCGAGACCGACGAAGCGGCCTGAGCCCATGCGCCGGATCATTCCCGCCCTGTCGGCAGCCTTGCTGTTGTCCGCTTGTGCCGGGGCGATCGTACCCAAGGCCCGACCGAAATCCGCGCCGCCACCTAAGGTGGTTGCGCCCCTGCTGCCGCGCCCGGTGATCCGTCCGCCTGTCGCGCCGTCGGCGCCGGTGGTGCTGCCGAAGGACAATGCCCGCTCGGCCGGAGTGCGCGCTGGTGCGCCGATTGCGGGTCTCGACATCACGGATCGCGATGCTCGTGCGGCGCTTGTCGCGTTGCGGGCGAACTGCCCCTCGCTATTGCGGCGCACCGATCAGACAGGGTTGACCCGGCAGGCTGATTGGCAACTCGTTTGCTCGGCTGTCACCAGCTGGCCGGATGGGGAGGCGCGCAACTTCTTCGCCCGCTATTTTGAAACGGTGGTGGTGGGCGACGGCAATGCCTTTGCGACGGGCTATTATGAGCCTGAAATCGCTGGCTCCCGCGTGCGCGCACCCGGCTATAACGTGCCCGTCTATCGCCGCCCGCCAGAATTGGCAGAGGTTGATCTTGGCCAATTCTCCGATACGCTCAAGGGCAAGAAAATCCGTGGCCGGGTGTCCGGTAACAGTTTCGTGCCCTTTCCGGAACGCGCAGAGATTGTGCGCGGCGCATTGGCGAACCGCAGTCTGGAACTGGCATGGGCGGCGGACGAGGTCGCCTTCTTCTTCTTGCAAGTGCAGGGTTCCGGGCGGCTCCGCCTGCCGGATGGTTCGGTCATGCGGATCGGTTATGACAGCCAGAATGGCCGTGACTATACCGGCATCGGTAAGTTGATGAAGGATCGCGGGCTGCTGGGCCCTAGCCAATCCAGCATGCAGGGCATTGTCGCTTGGTTGCACGCCAATCCAGAGCAGGCCCACGCGATCATGAACGAGAATCGTAGCTTTGTCTTTTTCCGCGAAATTACCGGTCCGGGACCGGTGGGGGCGCTGGGCGTGCCGGTGACGGGTCGGACATCGCTGGCGGTGGACCCTGCTTATGTCCCACTTGGTGCGCCCGTGTGGCTGACGCTGGATCGCGCCGAGGCCAGTGGCCTGTGGGTGTCGCAGGATACCGGTGGCGCGATCAAGGGCGCAAACCGCTTCGACACCTTCTGGGGCGCGGGTAATGAAGCCGAACGCATTGCCGGGGGCATGTCTGGTCGTGGCCAAGCCATGATCATGGTGCCGATCGGCACGTTATCGCGAATCGCATCTGGCGCGGCGATGAGCAATGCGCCGGCTCAGCGTTGAAGAGCAGCAATTATGGGACCGTCTCGCGCAGACGGTGAACCCCATGCACGCCCGCCCGGTATTGCGGCCACAGCCCTTTTCCGGTGCGCCCAGAGCTGCGGTTGAAGCGCCGGTCGTCGCACGTCCCAAGGGCCGGGTGCCCGAGACGCGCCCCCTTGTGCCGCCGCCAAAGCCGCCCGCCCCGGTGATCGCCAACACGCTTGATGGCGCGTGGGACCGGCGGCTGGGGAACGGACGGGCGGCACCGGATTATGTGATCGACCTGCACGGCCACACCCTTGATTCCGCTTGGCGCTATCTTGACCATGGTCTGGAACGGGCGCTGCGGCAGCAGGCGCGTTTGGTGCTGCTGATCACCGGCAAGCCACGCAGCGCCGAACGGGTGGGCGATGATCGACGCGGGATCATTCGTGCCAAGATCGCCGATTGGCTGACCAGTTCACGCTTCGCACGCCAAATTGCGGCCGTGCGCAACGCCCATCCCCGCCATGGCGGCACTGGCGCACTTTATCTGGTCCTGCGCCGTCATTAAGAGGCGGATCAGCCTTCGATGACTGCGGTGCCGGGATGGCGCTTGTCGAGGAACTTGCCCAATAGGCGCAGATTTCTTGTGTTGGAGCGGAAGAAATAGTCGGGGATCGCGCCCAATAAAGGAATGGCGCTGAACAGCGTATCAAGCGCGACATTGCTTGCCATGCGCGCCATCAGCCATTTCGATGCTCCGAGATTGCGCGCTTCCCACACGATCCATGCCCCCATGAGGGTGGCGATGGTTGGCCCTGCGAACGGGATGAAGTCGAGCAACACATCAAGACCGATCCGCTTATTGGTGCCGGGAATGGTGATCAGCCCTTCAAGCAGTCGCTCCATGCCCTCTACCCGTCGGCGCACTGCCGCGGGGGAGCGGGAAATGCCGGGCATATTGTCTGCAAGTCGATCAAAGTGATCGGGGCGCACCGCCATCAAGCTTCTCCAAGGGCATGATTGCCCTGTGTCACTGCACGTGAAATGGGGCCGGAAGTGGCTGGTTCAAGGGCGGGCGCGGCCAAATCTGATCAGATCAATCGGATGGATCGCCCGCCCATTGGGGGTGAATCCATCGAGCGTCGGGGCGACCAGCGACCAGCGGATGGGCCGGAACAGCGGGATGAACGGTGTGGTGTCATTATAGGATGACGCGGCGGTCCGCAGGGCGTCGATGCGCTGTTCGGGGGTTGCGGCATCCTTCGCCTCGATCAGTTTACCATCGGCGAAATGGTCGCATATCCGGCCCGGTACGCACATGAATTGGCGCAAATACCAACTTGCCGTGTCGGCGGGCGCCACCATGTCGATCAGCCATAAATCGGCGTCGGCAGCATTGCCGCGCTCAATCGGTACACCGATCCGTGCCCATTGTGTGCGCAAATGGCGAAATAGCAGGTCGCTGCCATGGCCCGATGGCAGGGCGAGACGAAGGGTGGGGATTTCATGGCCTGACGCCGTCCATTCGGCCAATTGTGCGCGGGCGAATGCTTCGCGCTCATCTTGCCCCATGGTGATCCACGTGCTGGCCGGTGCGTCGGGTAAGTCCGCGAGCCGGGGCGGGAGCAAGCTTTCCTGCGCCATATCCCGCGCGAGATCAAAGCTATGAAGCAGGGCAGGGCGATCAATCGCCATGGCCAGCGCCCGGCGGATGGCCGGTTCCTGCAAAAATGTCTGTTTGCTGCCGATTGCCAGTCCGAACAGCCCGTTTGTGGGGTCGACTTGCAACTGGCGGTCGTTGATCCGGGCAGCGGCGACAAGCGGCAGATCCTGCAACTGGCCATTCAGGACAAGATGGGTCCAGCCACGCGCGAAGCGCGCTACGGCGAGTGGGGCCTTTTCGGCGCGGATCTTCACGCTCGTCAACGTCTTGCCATCCACCGCGGCAAGCGACTTGCCATCAATGTCGACCGGGACCAGCACCCAGCCCTGTTCCGTCTGCTTGACGATTTTCAGCGGCCCCGTCCCGCGTAATGAGCGGCCGAATAGCAGCCCGGCCTCAGGTTGGGCCAAGGCCGTCAATAATTCGGGTCGCGCACTGGTCAGCCGGATCTCGATCACCTGTGGCGTCACGGCGCGGATGGATTCGACCGCGTTAAACTGCGGCGAAAGGGGGTTGGCCGGATTGTTGACCAGCGACCGTCTCAGCCGCTCGGCGATGGCACGCGCACTCAACCAGTCCGGGCGAGGGCCTTCACTATTGCCGTCGGTCAGGCGAAAAATCAGGCTGCGTCCCTGATCGACAATCGCCCAGCGGCTGGCGAGTCCCGGCTGGACCTGTGCGGCGGCATCGAAACGGACCAAGCCCTGTGCAGTCGCCGCGAGCATGACCGCGCGAGCGGGATCGACAGGCTGGATCGCCGGGTCTTTAACCGTCAACTGGTCGCCGATGACCGAGATGTCGAGCTGCTCTTGCTGCTCGTCACCACAGCCAGCAAGCAAGGCAAGCAGGCAGAGGGGAAGGGCAATCCGCTTGAGCGTCATGATGAGGTCAGATCTCCGGCAGCGATGCTCAGCGTGCGGCTAGGATGAATGTTGAGGGCATTATCCTGCCACCCCCGCACGCGCGGGGCAACAAGGCTCCGTCCCGCATAGAAATAAATCGGCATGATCGGGCTGTCCGCCAATAATTGTTCCTCCGCGACGCGCATCAATTGCGCGCGCGCTGCCGGATCAGCAGTGCCCTGTGCCCGTGACAGCGCCGCATCGAAGGCGGGGCTGTCATAACCGGAATAGTTTAGCCCCTTGGCGGTCGAACGGTGGACACCAAGCAGATTTTCGGGCGTCGGCATGTCGGCGACCCAGCCCGCGCGCGCCATTTCGAAATCGCCGCGCCGCATGGCTGCAAAATGCAGCCCGGCCTCGGTGTTAAACAGCGATAATTGGACGCCAAGCGGTGCCCACATGGCGGCAATGGCGGTGGCAACGCGGCGATGATCTCGGTCGCTGTTGAAGCGTAGCGTGAACCGCAGTGGCCGGTCGTGATCATAGCCCGCCTGCATCAGCAACTGCCGGGCCAGCGCCTGTCGCTTGGCCATCGGCCAGTCTGCCCATTTCGGCCGCAACGTTGGCGAGGCAATGCCGGGCGGCACGAGTCCCCAGGCAGGCGTTGTGCCGGTGCGGATCAGGCGATTCGCGATCCACTCGCGGTCAATTGTCATGCTGAGGGCTTGGCGGATGCGGGGGTCGTTGAACGGCGGATGGCGGGTATTGAAGACATAATAATAGCTAGCGAGCAGCGGCATGACATGCACGCTGGCGCCAAGTTCGCGGCGCAGTTGATCCACCCGGGTCGGGGGGAAATCAGCCGTGGTATCAGCCTGACCGGTCTCGAAACGGCGCAGTGCCGTCAGCTTGTCGGGTACCGGCAACCACCGCACATGCGGCACCGGTGGCGCGCCTTCATGCCAATGGGGATTGGGCTCCAACAGCATATGGTCATTCAATTGCCATTCTCGCAGGCGATATGCCCCCGATGTGACCAGCGGGCGTTCGGCGGTCCAGCCATCCCCAAGCGATCTGATCCGGTGCATCGGTAATGCGACCATCGCGCGTTGGGCGAGAAGATCGGGCAGTGCCGGATCAGGTTGGCGCAGTTGCACCTCCACCACCTTCGGGCCTTTGGCTGTGACATGTTGGATGCCGTCGAACAATTCCTTGGTCGGGGCGGCGGTCGCAGTGGCATAGAGCCGGGCAAAGCCATCGGCGAAGACCTGCGCGTCAATCGGCGTGCCATCCGAAAAACGGACGCCGGGCTTTAAGTAGAACGTCCAGATCAGCCCGTCCGCCGAGCTTGTCCAGCGTTGCGCAATCCCCGGCTCCGCCTTGCCCGCACCATTGAACCGGGTCAGCCCCTCGAACATATCAATCGAGACCCGACTGGACGATACATCGGATAGTTTTTGCGGATCGATGGTCTTGGCGTCATCTTCCGACAGGCGGACCAGCGTATCAGTCGGCAGCGGAGCGGTGTGGCGCGATCCCGGGTCACAGGCGGCGACCGCCAGTGACAGCATAAGCGTGAGAACGCGGACCGCCGCTCTTGTCATGCAGTGCGGAACCCGTTGGTGATGGGGTAGCGCCGGTCGCGGCCGAAGTTGCGACGGCCAAGCTTGACCCCCGGCGGGGCCTGTCGCCGCTTATATTCGGCGAGGCAGAGCAGGCGCTCCATCCGCGCCACCACATCACGTTCAAAGCCGCGTGCCGTTACCTCGTCGACCGACAGTTCCTCTTCGACCAGCCCATGCAGAATCTGGTCGAGAATGTCATAAGGCGGCAAGCTGTCTTCGTCCTTCTGATCTGGCCGCAATTCCGCGCTGGGCGGTTTGGTGATCACGCGATCCGGCATGACCGGCCCGTCGGGACCAAGGGCGAGACGCGGCTTATGCGCATTGCGCCAGCGGCAAAGGTCGAACACCGTCAGCTTATACGCATCCTTGAGGACATTATAGCCGCCCGCCATGTCGCCATAAATAGTGGCATAGCCGACCGACATCTCGCTTTTGTTGCCGGTGGTCAGCAGCATATGGCCGAATTTGTTGGAGATACCCATCAGCGTCACACCACGGATGCGCGACTGGATATTTTCTTCGGTCAGGTCTTGGTCCCGGCCGGTGAAGATATCGGTCAGCATCGTGCCGAATGCGTTGACGGCCGGTTCAATAGCGACCGTGTCGAGTCGACAGCCCAACATTGCGGCACAACCTGCCGCATCGTCGAGCGACTCTTGCGAGGTGAAGCGCGAGGGCAGCATCACGCACCATACCCGGTCCGATCCGAGCGCATCGACCGCGACCGCCGCCGACAGCGCCGAATCGATGCCGCCCGACAGGCCAAGCACCACGCCGGGGAAGCGGTTGGTGTTCACATAATCGCGCAAGCCAATCATCATGGCGTGATAAATATCGGCCGGCGTAGGATCGAGGGTCGCCACGGTGCCGGTGGCGCAGCGCCAGCCGGTGGTGGTGCGGTGCCATGTCGCGACGGTGACGGTTTCTTCCCAGTCAGGCAACTGAACGGCGATGCTGCCGTCCGGGTTGGTGACAAAGGATGAACCGTCGAACACGACCTCGTCTTGTCCGCCGACGCGGTTGAGATAGACGAGGGGCAGGCCGGTCTCGCGCACGCGCTCGGCGACCAGTTCGCGGCGTAGTTCGTCCTTGCCGATTTCGAACGGACTGCCATTGGGCACCAGCAGCAGTTCCGCGCCACATGCGCGTAAATGGGCCGCGACCGCCGGCGACCAGATATCTTCGCAGATGGGTAGTCCCAGCTTCACGCCACGAAAGTCCACTGGTTCCGGCAGGGGGCCGGGTTCGAACAGGCGCTTTTCATCGAACGTACCGTAATTCGGCAGTTGATGTTTGATCCGCGTCGCCGCGATCTTGCCGCCGTCAAGCAGGCAGATGACGTTGTGCAGACGTCCTGCGTCCATCATCACCGAGCCGACGAGCATCGCAGGGCCGCCATCTGCGGTGTCCTGCGCTAGCTGTTCCATCAACGCGGCGGCGCGGGCGATCAGTGCCGGTTTCATCACCAGATCCTCTGGCGGATAGCCGATGAGCTGCATCTCTGGATACAGGATCAGGTCGGCATCGCCATGGTCGGCGCGCACCCGGCGAATCGCCTCCATGTTGGCCGAAAGGTCGCCAACGCGTTGGGAGAGCTGCGCAAGCACGAGGGTAAGCTGATTTGTCATCATAAAAGCTTTAGCATTTACGCTCCATCGGGCAACCACCCCCTTTCCCCCGACGGTCATGATGGCTAAGGAGGCCCGGACATTTCCGCGCGGGGGCAAACTGCATGAAACTTCTCACCGGCAACTCCAATCTGCCGCTGGCCAAGGCCATCAGCGATTATCTTGAAATTCCGCTGACTGATGCGTCTGTTCGTCGCTTTGCCGATGAAGAGGTATTCGTCGAAATTCATGAGAATGTACGTGGCGAGGACGTATTTGTCCTGCAGTCGACGGCCTTCCCCGCCAATGACAATCTGATGGAGCTGCTGATCTGCATTGATGCGCTGAAGCGCGCATCGGCGCGCCGCATTACGGCGGTTCTTCCCTATTTCGGCTATGCGCGCCAGGACCGGAAACCCGGCCCGCGCACCCCGATTTCGGCCAAGCTGGTGGCCAATCTGATCACCGTTGCAGGTGCCAATCGCGTGCTCTCGGTTGATCTGCATGCCGGTCAGATTCAGGGCTTTTTCGATATCCCGACCGACAATCTCTATGCCGCGCCGGTGATGGCCGCGGATATTGAAGCGCGCTTTGGCGGACGCAATATCATGGTGGTGTCGCCGGACGTTGGTGGCGTGGTGCGCGCGCGTGCGCTGGCCAAGCGACTCAATAACGCCCCATTGGCTATCGTCGACAAGCGTCGCGAGCGGGCTGGCGAATCGGAAGTGATGAACATCATTGGCGATGTGACGGGACGCTTCTGTGTCCTGATCGACGATATCGTCGATTCGGCTGGCACCTTGTGCAACGCGGCGGCGGCGCTCAAGGCTGCTGGTGCGGAAGAAGTGGTGGCCTATTGCACCCATGGCGTCTTGTCTGGTGGTGCGGTTGCCCGCGTGGCCGGATCGCAACTCAGCGAACTGGTGATTACCGATTCGATTGGGGCCAATCCGGCGGTGGCCGAGGCAGCGAATATTCGCCAACTGACGATTGCCCCGCTGCTTGGCGAGGCGATCAAGCGCATTGCGGACGAGACATCGGTCTCCAGCCTGTTCGACTGATTGGTTGATGATGGAGGCTGCCCAGTTCGACGCCTATCTGGTCCGGCTCGGACTGGGGTATCTCCCCGACGTGGACGAACATGGGCTGGCGCTTTTACAGCGCGCTCACCGGCTGGCGATTCCGTTCGAAAATTTCGATATCCGGCTTGGTCGCGGCATCAGCATTGCGCTTGATCATGTGGTCGACAAGCTCGTCACGCGCAAGCGCGGTGGCTATTGCTTCGAACATAATGCGCTGTTCTCAGCCGCATTGGCTCGGCTCGGTTTCGACGTGCGGCCGGTTCTGGCGCGTGTATGGTTGGTGGCTGCGCCCGGCGTGGTGCCGCCGCGGACCCATGTCCTGTCGCTGGTGACGATCCAAGGCCGGCCGTGGATCGCGGATGCGGGCTTTGGCGGCAGCTATGCCCTGCCTATGCCGCTGGAGCCTGAACGCGTGGTTGAAGGGCCAGATGGGGCGCGGCATCGGTTGATTGCCGATACCGATCATGGCTGGATGCTGGAACGCGACGGCGGCGATGGCTGGCGGCCGCAGTTCAGCTTCACGCTTGCGCATGTTTTCGACAGCGACTTGGCGATGAGTAATCATTGGACCTCGACCTCGCCTGAGTCGCGCTTTGTTCGCCATTGTATCGCCAGCGCCGTTCTGCCGCATGGCATGGCCGCACTCCAAGACCTGCGTTACACGCGGTCCAGCCTGACCGATCGCGTGGAAAGCGAGATCACCAGCGGGCGAATGCTGCAAATGCGGCTGAGTTTGGTATTTGGCATCGATCTGCAACGCGACGAGATCGAGGCGCTGGGCCTTTTCTGATCGTCACACGTTGAAATGCCCGACCCCATTTAGGGCCGGGCAAGAGCAACATTTCAGGCCTTGGGCTTGCGGGTCCGAACGACGGGCGCAGGCGTTTGGGTCTTGGCATGGTGGTCGGAGATCCATTGCTCCACGACCGGGGCAATATCTTCGCGCCAACGCCGGCCATTGAAGATGCCGTAATGGCCGACATGCTCGGCAATCAGATATTTCTTCATCTCTTCCGGCAAGTTGCTGCTGATCGTCAGTGCCGATTTGGTCTGGCCAAGGCCCGAAATATCATCTCGTTCCCCTTCGATGGCGAGCAAGGCGGTGCGGGTGATCGCCTTGGTATCGACCAGCGTGTCGCGGTGCATCAATTCGCCCTTGGGGAGCTTATGATTCTGGAACACGGCATCAATCGTCTGAAGGTAGAATTCGGCGGACATGTCGCACACCGCGCGATATTCATCGTAAAAGGCCTTGGTTGCATCGGCGCTCTCGTCGTCACCGGCGACGAGATGCTTGAACATCTCCCAATGGCTCATCAGGTGATTGCCCAGATTCATCGACATGAACCCGGCCAACTGCATAAACCCCGGATAAACGCGGCGGCCTGCCCCCGGATAGCCCTGCGGCACGGTGGCAACCACATTGTGTTCGAACCAGCTCAATGGCCGTTGGGTGGCCAGCTCATTGACAACGGTCGGGCTTTCACGCGTGTCGACCGGCCCGCCCATCATCGTGAGTGTGACAGGCGCGCATGGATCGTTCGTCGCATTCATCAACGCTGTCGCGGCAAGGGCTGGCACCGTCGGCTGGCAAACGGCGAGCAAATGCGTGCCCGGGCCGATATGGCGCAGGAATTCGATGACATAATCAATATAGTCATCAAGATCGAAGCGGCCTTCGCTCAGCGGGACACTGCGGGCGTCACGCCAATCGGTGATATAGACGTCTTGGCTATGGAGCAGGCGCTCCACCGTGCCGCGCAGCAAGGTGGCGTAATGGCCCGACATCGGGGCGACGATCAACAGCCGGGGCTGGCCGGTCACGCCGGGCTTACGGAAATGCTTAAGCTGGCCGAACGGTTTGCGCAGCACGATCTCCTCGGAAATCGGGACGGCCTGTCCATCGACGACTGTTTCATGGAAACCGAAAGCGGGTTTGCCGCGCGGCGCGGCGGCATGAGCAAAGACATCAAGGCCCGATGCGACCAGCGGTCCCATTGCGGTATATCCAAACGGATTAGCCGGGTTGAGGAGCCATTTGGCGCCAATATTGGCAAGCGTGCTGGCCCCTGCCATGAGATTCTTCTGCGCTTCATAAGCGGTGTAAAGCATGTGTTGCGACCTTGAAAAGGTGGAGGCTGGCCGCCTCCCGGCAAATGAGAAGTTAGCGATATAATCCTACATAATGAGTTTCGTTGCAATGCAGCATTGTAGTGACCCTCATTTTTGAGAGGCATCAGGGCGACGCTCGGAAATTGGGGTGAAGGCTTGAACCTGCACCCGGCTGCTGCCAGACAGGCGGGCATGAGTGGCACCATGTTCATCTTCGGCCTCGGATATTGCACCAGCCATCTGCGGCGCCATCTCGCTACTGCGGGCTGGTCTGTGACGGGGACCCGGCGCGCGGCGGATGACGCGGCGCTTGCCTTCGATGATCGGCGTGCGGTCGAGGCGGCGCTGGCACAGGCAAGCCATGTGATCTCTTCGGTGCCGCCCGATGCTGGGGGTGACCCGGTGCTGGCCGCTTATGGTGATGCCTTGCGGGCGTCCCCTTCCGTTTGGATCGGCTATCTCTCTTCAACCGGGGTTTATGGCGACTGTGGCGGCGCATGGGTGGATGAGACCGCACCCATCGGCACGGGACGCCGGAAGGAGCGCGCACAGGCCGATGCAGCATGGCTTGAGCTAGATCCCACCCGCGTCCGTTCATTCCGCCTACCCGGCATCTATGGTCCCGGTCGATCGCCGCTGGACCGTGCGAGGGATGGCAATATCCAATGTGTTGACGTGCCGGGTCAGATATTCAGCCGGGTTCACGTCGCTGATATTGTCGCGGCCATTGTCGCCAGCTTCGAACGTGGCGGGGCCGGCGCCTTTAATATCGCCGATGATCTGCCTGCGCCTCAGGCCGAGGTGAATGCATATGCCTGTCGGCTTGTCGGGCGAGAGCCTCCTGCCGCCATCGGCCTTGACGATGCGCGCTTGTCGCCTGCTGCTCGCGCGTTTTATGCGGAAAACCGGCGGGTTGCGAATGGCAAGGCAAAGCGTGTACTCGGCTGGAGCCCTTATTATCCCGATTATCGGGCCGGGTTTCAGTCGCTGCTGCAAGAGGGAATTTAGGTCATGGCGTCCGGTTTGATTGCATTGCTTGATGATGTCGCGGCGATTGCCAAGCTGGCGGCTGCCACCGTTGATGATGTGGCTGCGGCGTCTGCCAAGGCTGGCACCAAGGCGGCGGGCGTTGTCATCGATGACGCGGCTGTGACCCCCGGTTATGTCGTCGGTCTGACGCCCGACCGCGAACTGCCGATTATTGGTAAGATCACGCTAGGATCATTGCGAAACAAGCTGCTGATCCTGCTGCCGGCAGCCCTGCTGATGAGCACCTTTGCGCCATGGCTATTGACACCATTGCTGATGATTGGCGGTAGTTATCTGTGTTTCGAAGCTGCGGAAAAGCTGTGGGAGGCGCTGACTGGCCATGGTGGCGATGCCGATCTCCATGTCGCGACAACGGATCCGGTCACGCTCGAACATGAACAGGTAACCGGGGCGATCCGTACCGATTTTATCCTCTCGGGCGAAATCATGGCTATCGCCCTTGCCGAAGTGGCCGAACAAAGCACCATCAATCAGGGGTTGATCCTCGCGATTGTTGCCGTGGTGATCACGGTCGGGGTTTATGGCGCTGTCGCCCTGATCGTGAAGATGGATGATATTGGGTTGCATCTCATCCGTCAGGGTGGTCGCATCAATCAGTTGGTGGGCAATTTGCTCGTCTCCGGGATGACGCGGCTGCTCGCCATATTGTCGGTGGTCGGCACGGCTGCCATGGCCTGGGTCGGTGGCGGGATCGTGTTGCATGGCATGGAGCAATCAGGCTTGGCCAGCCTGCCCCATGCGCTTCACCATTTTGCCGAATTGGTTGGTCACGCAGTCCCGCTTGCAGAAACGGTGCTGAGCTGGCTTGCCGGCGCTGTCCTTTCCGGAATCTTCGGGGTTTTACTGGGCGCGGCCATCGTCGCGATCCATCATGCCGTCATCTATGTCCGCCGCGCCGGGCTGGCGGTTGAACCACAGCCCCCAGTTTGAAGTCGCTCGCATCGGCCAAAGGCATGGGATGACCTTATTTCAGTGTTGCGGCATCACCTTATAAATACTGGGTTCAGCTTATATTTTTGCGGCCCACTGAATTCTCTTTGACAGCGTACAGGCGGGAGAAAAACCTGCCTGATTACGCGAGCCGCCCTTGAATTCATCCCAAATGAGTCATATGTTTGCTTCAGCACGGGTGCATGCCCCCCCCTTTCATGCATCGTGCGGCATGCCTTCGGGCATGCTTCCTCCCTGAACCTTGGCCACCTCGTGCTCCTATGAACACGAGGTGGTTCTTTATTCAGCGGCCTGTGCGGTTGTCAGGCCCCAACCGATGTCGGCCAGCGTGTCACAGAGCTGACGGAGCAGCAGGCGCAGGTCTTGCACCTTGGTGATCATCATTTCACCCGTATCATCGAGATAGAGCGCGCGATCGAATTCCAGCTGAATCGCATGGAAATGCTGGCTTGGGCGGCCGTGGCGGGCAAGGGTGTAGGCACCTGCATAGGGCCGATTCCGGTCGGCGGCCAGGCCAGCCTTGCGCGATAATGTCACCGCGCACCCGGCGAGACTCGTATCACAACTCTGTCCATGGCGATCCCCCACTACTAGCCGCAGCCCATGTCCAGACTGGCCTCTTGGGATGCTGGGCATGGAATGAAGATCGACCAGAATGGCGACGCCATGGGCGACCCACGCCGCGTGCATCGCCTGTTCGATGCCTTGGTGCCAGACCGTATGCACCGTGGCGACTCGAGCGTGAATGTCGTTGAGGGTAAGACGTTCACGATAAATATCGCCGATTCGGGGAACGCGACTCGGCAACAGCCCAAGTCCCGCACGGGTCTTTGAAGGATCGCAGGCGCGGGCTTCTAGCCGAGCTTGCGCGAGACCGGGATCGTTGCGGGCGATCATTGCTGGGTCAATTTCGCGCGGGTCGCGATTGAGGTCGATCCAAGCACGTGCTGTTTCGGCCACCAGTAGCTGATGGGGGCTATCGTGTAGGTCGCCGACGAGCGCATCTGCGAAGCGGTCTTCCAGCAGGGCCAATTGCTCTGGCGTCAGGCGGGACTGGGTCAATAAGGCGGGAGGATAAAACCGACCTGCATGCGGCACGGCCACGACAACCGGCGAGGGGACCGGAAAATTGGGTGTGCCCCCACCCTTATCTGCCCCCGAATCGTGCAAAACTTCGTCCCTATGCAGTTAAGGGCTGACATTGTGCCGGGTTCACGCGAAGATACAAGCCATGGTGGCAGGCGTAGCAGTAACCGAAACGGCCTTGGTGGTAGGCAGCACCGGCATGCGCGAGATTTTGGTCGTGCTTGGCGCGGCCGGACTCGTCATCCCCGCTTTCGCGCGGCTGCGGATCACGCCGGTGATCGGGTTTATCCTTGTCGGCATTTTGGTCGGCCCGGCGGGACTGGGGGAATGGGTCCGCGACTATCCGTGGCTGCGACATGTCACGATTACCAATCGGCATATGATCGAGCCATTTGCGGAATTCGGCATTATCCTCCTGCTATTTTCGATCGGGCTGGAACTCAGTTTCAAACGCCTTTGGCAGATGCGTAAATTGATCGTCGGCCTTGGGGGGACCGAGATGCTGGCCTGCGCGGCGGTCATCGCGATTGGGCTGATCTTCTTTGGGCAGCGCTGGCAAGGCGCGATTGGCCTCGGTATGGCGTTGGCGCTCTCCTCGACGGCGCTGGTTCTGCCACTTGTTGGCACCTCGGGCCCGGTCGGCCAGCGCGCCTTTGCGATGCTATTGTTCGAGGACCTTGCACTGGTTCCGATCATTTTTATCCTTGGTGCGATGGCACCCCATGCGGGTGACACGGGTTGGGAAGGCCTGTTGCAGACAGCCGCATGGTCCGTCGTTGTCGTGCCCATCATGCTGTTCACGGGCCGCCTGATCCTGCCGCTGCTGTTTGCACAGGCGGCACGGACCAAGAGCCCGGAACTGTTCATGGCGACCAGCCTATTGGCGGTCATCGGGGCCAGCCTGATCACCACCGGAATCGGTCTGTCGCCGATTGTCGGCGCGCTGCTGGCGGGCGTGCTGATTGCCGAGACCGATTATGATACCGAGGTTGAGGCGATGATGGCGCCGTTCAAGGGGTTGGCGCTGGGGGTGTTTCTGATCTCGGTCGGCATGGCCATCGATATGGTGGAACTGGTCGAGAGATGGTCATCATTGTTGGTCGCTGTGGTGGCGGTGCTCGTCGCTAAGACAGTGATCACCGGGATGATGCTCCGGATTGGGGGGAGTAAGCGGTCGGTCGCCGCCGAGACTTCCCTGCTGATGGCTAGCCCGTCCGAGACGACGCTGATCGTGCTCAGCGCGGCGTCCAGTGCGAATCTAATCAGCCACCACACGTCGAGCTTCTGGCAGATGGTGACGGCGATTGGTCTGACGGTGACGCCGTTGCTTGCGATGCTGGGGCGCGTGGCTGGGCGTTATCTCTCGCATCGTGAAATCATACCGACCATCGATCTGCCAAGTGAGCCGAAGGCTGCGGTTATTCTTGGTTTTGGCCGCGTGGGGCATATGGTGGCGCAGATGCTTGATGTTCATGGTCGGCCCTATCGTGCAATTGACGCCGATCCCGAGCGGGTCGCGGTGGCGCGGGAACAAGGGTTCAAGGTGATCTATGGCGATGTGTCGCGTCAGCAGGTGCTGGACCGATTGGTGGATATTGATCCCGCTGGGACTGTTATCCTGACGATGGACGACCCAGTCCAAAATGTCCGCCTGACAGAGAAGCTACGCGCCCGCTATCCAGATCTGACCATTATTTCCCGTGCGCGGGATGCCCGACATGCTGCCGAACTTTATCGCGCGGGGGCGAGTGATGCCGTCCCGGAGACGCTGGAGAGCTCGTTGCAGCTTTCAGAAGCGGTGCTGGTTGATCTTGGCGTGGCAATGGGACCGGTCATCGCCTCCATCCATGAGAAGCGGGCGGCGCTGCGGGATGAAATCAAGGCGCATGGGGAAACGCTCCGCGAACCGCCGATCCATCGACGGCGGTTGCGGGAAGCAAAAGACGAATTGAACGCTGGTTAAGCCCAGAAGGTCTGAGCCTCAGCCGATCAACAGACCCTTGACGGCATCCAGTGCAGTGGGGGCACTGGCGGCATCCGGGCCACCGCCCTGCGCCATGTCCGGCCGACCACCGCCGCCTTGACCGCCCAGCGCCGCCACGGCGGTCTTGACGATATCCACCGCGCTGATCCGGTTGATCAGGTCATCCGTCACGCCAGCGGCGACACTCGCCTTGCCGTCGTTCAGGGCAATGATCACGGAGATGATCGAGCCATGCGCTTTTTTGGCGTCGTCGATGGTGCCGCGCAATTGCTTGGGATCAAGGCCATCAACGATCTGGCCAAGGAACGGCAAGCCATTGATCATTTCCGGTCCTGCCGGGGCTGCACCACCGGTGCCGCCACCCATGGCGAGCGCCTTTTTGGTATCAGCCAGTTCACGCTCCAGCTTGCGGACCTGTTCGACCAGCGCCGTGACGCGGGCCGGGACTTCATCCGGCGAGGTTTTCAGCGTGGTGGCGATCCCACGCAATTGCTCTTCGCGGCCGGTCAGCCACAGCCGGGCAGCTTCGCCGGTTAGGGCTTCGACCCGGCGGACACCGGAAGACACGGCGCTTTCCGAAACGATGCGGACCAGACCAATGTCGCCGAGGGCGCGGACATGGGTGCCGCCGCACAGCTCGACCGAATAGTTTTGCGTATCCGCCCGGCCCATGGACAGTACGCGGACCTCGTCGCCATATTTTTCACCGAACAGTGCCATCGCGCCTGCGGCAATGGCTTCGTCTGGGGTCATCAGCCGGGTCGTCACCGCGTCGTTCAAGCGGACCTGCGCGTTTACCTCGGCTTCGATCGCCGCGATATCTTCGGCACTCAGCGCCTTGGGGTGCGAAAAGTCGAAGCGCAGCCGGTCTTCCGACACCATGCTGCCCTTTTGGCTAACATGGTCGCCAAGACGGTGGCGCAACGCCGCGTGCAACAAGTGGGTTGCGGAGTGATTGGAACGGATGCGGTCGCGGCGGCCACTGTCGATCGCCAAGTGCACCGGTTCGCCGACCGTGATCGTGCCGGTTTCGACCTTGCCCTGATGGGCATGGAGGCGGCCAAGCGGTTTCAGCGTGTCACTGACCGTGATCCGAAGGCCTTTGTCATGGCTGATGACGCCCGCATCGCCTTTCTGGCCACCGCTTTCGCCATAGAAGGGGGTCTGGTTGGTCAGCACCACGATCTCGTCGCCCGCGGATGCGCTTTGCACCTGCTGGCCGTCCTTGATCAGGGCCAGCACCTGACCTTCGCCGCTGTCAGACACATAGCCGGTGAACTCGGTCGTGCCATGTTCCTCGGAAAGGTCGAACCAGATTTCGTCCGATGCCTTTTCGCCAGACCCCTTCCATGCCGCACGGGCGGCCGCCTTTTGTGCGGCCATGGCGGCGTCAAAGCCTGCCCGGTCGACGGCCAGACCCTGGGTGCGCAGCGCGTCCTCGGTCAGGTCGTAAGGGAAGCCAAAGGTGTCGTAGAGCTTGAACGCGGTTTCACCCGGCAGCACACCACCCTCGTTCATGCCAGCAGTGGCTTCGTCAAGCAGCTTCAGCCCCTTGTCGAGCGTCTGGCGGAAACGGATTTCCTCATGGCGCAGGGTTTCTTCGATCAGCGGCTGGGCGCGGATCAGTTCCGGATATGCTTGGCCCATTTCGCTGACCAGCGCCGGGACAAGCCGGTGCATCAACGGATCTTTCGCACCGAGCAGATGCGCATGACGCATGGCACGTCGCATGATCCGGCGCAGCACATAGCCACGTCCCTCGTTGCTGGGCAGGACGCCATCGGCGACAAGGAAGCCTGCGGAGCGCAGATGGTCGGAGATCACGCGGTGCGAGGCCTTCATCAGGCCGGACGGGTCATTTTTCGTCAACTCGCCAGAGGCGGCGATCAGCGTTTTGAACGTGTCGGTGTCGTAATTGTCATGCACACCCTGCAAGACAGCCGACACACGCTCCAGCCCCATGCCGGTGTCAATCGACGGCTTGGGCAGATCGAGCCGGGTAGCGGCATCGACTTGCTCATATTGCATGAACACGAGGTTCCAGATTTCGACGAAGCGGTCACCATCTTCGGTCGGGCTGCCCGGCGGGCCACCGAAGATATGTTCGCCATGATCCCAGAAAATTTCCGAGCATGGCCCGCAAGGGCCGGTATCGCCCATTGACCAGAAATTATCAGAGGTCGGGATGCGGATGATCTTGTGATCGGGCAGGCCCGCGATTTTCTTCCACAGGTCGAACGCCTCGTCATCGGTGTGATAGACGGTGACGCAAAGTCGATCCTTGTCGAGCCCCCAGCCGCGTGTCAGCAGGTCCCATGCCAAGGTGATCGCCTGCTCCTTGAAATAATCGCCGAACGAGAAGTTCCCGAGCATTTCGAAGAAGGTATGGTGGCGTGCTGTATAGCCCACATTGTCGAGATCATTGTGCTTGCCGCCCGCGCGTACGCACTTCTGTGACGAGGTGGCTGTCACATAAGGGCGCTTTTCGAGGCCAGTGAAGACATTCTTGAACGGGACCATGCCCGCGTTCGTGAACATCAGGGTCGGGTCGTTGTGCGGCACAAGCGGGGCCGACGGCACGACTTCGTGACCAGCAGCAGCGAAATGATCCAGAAAGGACCGGCGGATGTCATCGGTGGAGCTCATGGCTCTTTCGCTTAGGCGAGGATTTGTCTGCGCTCAAGCGTGACTTGGACAGGATCGGCTATTTCACAAGAATCGGGAAAATTTCCTTGAGCGCCGCAACCTTGGGAGCATCCCATCGCCGGATGTAGGGATGGTTGGGATGGCGCTGCATGAAGTCTTGATGTTCCGGCTCGGCTGGGAAGAATCGGCCATGTTCGATCCGCGTGACGATTGGCCGGTTGAAACGGCGCGATTCGGTCAGTTGCGCGATGTAATGGCGGGCGACCTGCGCCTGCTCCGGGGTCTGGGCGAAGATCGCTGAGCGGTAGCTTGGGCCACGATCCGGGCCTTGTCGATCAAGCTGGGTCGGATCATGTGCGACCGCGAAAAACACACGCAACAATGTGCCATAGCTGATGCGGCGTGGGTCGTAGATGATTCGGATGGCTTCCGCATGGCGGGTTGTTTCCGTAGAGACCTGCGCATAGGTCGCAGTCGCAGCGGTGCCGCCGGCATAGCCGGAGGTTACAGAGTTGACCCCCGAGAGTCGTTCGAAGACAGCCTCCATCCCCCAAAAACAGCCACCCGCCAACACGGCGACGGCCTGACCGATCGGCACGCCCTCGTCATGCACGGGCGCCGGTAAAGACTGGGGATGTTCGGCCTCGCTGCTGACCGACAGCAGGAACACGAGGACAGCGAATGCGGCTCCACCGCTCAGGAGGATGCGCCTCATCCTCGTTCTGCCGCATGAAAGCGCAGGGCGACGCCATTAATGCAATAGCGTTTGCCAGTCGGTGGCGGCCCATCATCGAAAACATGGCCAAGATGGCCACCACAGCGCCGGCAATGGACCTCGGTGCGGGCACGGGTGAGTTGGTGGTCGAGGCGCATGCCAATGGCGCGGGCCAGCGGCTGCCAAAAACTTGGCCAGCCTGTCCGGCTGTCATATTTTGCGGCAGATGCGAAAAGCGGCAGATCGCAGCCAGCGCAATGATAGGTGCCCCGGCGCTTTTCGCGATGGAGAGGACTAGAAAACGGCCGCTCCGTGGCCTCATGGCGCAAGGTCGCATAGGCGGCGGGGGAGAGGCGTTGCCGCCACGCCTGATCGCTCAGGACAAGTTCAAAACGGCTCGCCGCGTGCGATAGGCTTGGCGGAAAAAAACAGGCTGTTGCCGCGCCCAATAGAAAAAAGCGCCGCGATGCTCTGCCGCCGGAAGGCGCAGCATCGCGGCCAGCTTGGCTTTGCCTATTGCGGCAGATGGGAGGCGAGGGACGGCTGATCATAGCTTATCGGCTTGAACCCGAGCATGCTCGCAAATAACACGCCGGGGAAGGCATCGCAGGCACATTCATATTCGGCATAGGCCCGGCGCCGTGAACGGCGCGCAGTTGTCAGCCGGGCATCCGCAATCAGTAGTTCACGGCGTGCGGACATATAGCCAACGTCGCTGTGAAGTGCCGGGTCAGCAGAGGCCAGTTCCACGAGATGTTCGATGGCGCTGGCGAGTTGGCCTTCCTCGAAGGAAAAGCGGTCGGGAGATGCGGCTTGCACGGCCTGTTCGCTTGCCGTCTCGACAGCCGCCCGGGCGGTCGTGGCGGTGCCGGCCGAGATCGTTTGCAGCAAAATATCAATGGCATTGGCGCGCAACTGCAACTGGTCGCGATAGGCGGCTTCGGCGCGCCCGCATTCGCGTTGGCGTGCGACCAGACCGATATACACCATGGCAAGTGCCAACAAGATAAAGCCCACAGGGCCCAGGACCATGAACAAGCCCATCCATCTTCTCCCAAATGATATTGTATTTTGACGTAAGGCTATCATGGATCGGTTTTGATGCAATACCAATCGCATCAACACGACAATAGACCGGCCGCCCGATGGGGCTGGCCGGTCTTTCTTTATCGCCTGTCACTTTGCTGGCCCGCAGGCCCGTTGTGCTTATTTGAGGGCGGCGCAGGCCTTCTGGATGCGCGTGCAGGCTTCAGTCAGCAGCTCTTCCGATGTCGCATAGGAAATGCGGAAGCCCGGCGAGAGGCCGAACGCCCCGCCATGCACCGCGGCGACTTGAGCGGAATCGAGGAAATAGTCGATCAGTTGTTCGTCGGTGGTGATGACCTGTCCGGCCGGGGTGGTCTTGCCCATCAGGCCGGCAACGTCTGGATAGACATAAAAGGCCCCTTCCGGGGTCGGGCAGTTGACGCCTTCGATCTCGTTCAGCATGCGCACGACAAGATCGCGACGCCCACGGAATTTCTCGTTGCGGTCCCGCAGGAAGCCTTGATCGCCATTGAGCGCAGCGGTGGCCGCTGCCTGCGCAATCGAGCAGGGGTTGGATGTCGACTGCGATTGCAGCTTGGCCATCGCCTTGATCAACCATGCCGGGCCGCCAGCGAAACCGATGCGCCAGCCGGTCATTGAATAGGCCTTGGAGCAGCCGTTGACGGTGAGGGTACGTTCATAAAGTGCCGGGCAGACCTGCACAATCGTTGCGAACGGCTCATCGGCATACCAGACATGCTCGTACATATCGTCGGTCATTACCAGCACCTGCGGGTAACGCAGCAGCACTTCACCGATCGCTTTCAGCTCGGAGGCGGTATAGGCCGCGCCTGAGGGGTTCGATGGGGAGTTGAGGATCACCCAGCGGGTCTTGGGCGTGATCGCAGCTTCAAGCTGGGTCGGGGTGATCTTATAACCCTGGCTGGCCGGGCCTTCGATGAACACTGGGACGCCGCCTGCAAAGGCCACGATATCAGGGTAGCTGACCCAATAAGGCGCGGGGATGATCACTTCATCGCCGGTGTCGACGGTTGCGACCAGCGCATTAAACAGGGTGTGCTTACCGCCGACATTGACGCTGATCTGGTTCGGCGCATAATCGAGGCCATTGTCGCGCTTGAACTTGGCCGAAATCGCGGCCTTCAGCTCGGCAGTGCCATCGACATTGGTGTATTTGGTCTTGCCAGCGCGAATCGCTTCGATGGCAGCTTCCTTGACGAAATCGGGGGTGTCGAAGTCCGGCTCACCGGCGGACAGGCCGATCACGTCCACGCCTTTCGCCTTCAGCTCCAGCACGCGGCTGGTCATGGCGAGCGTCGCCGACGGCTGGATGCGGTCGAGCGCGGCAGAGGTCTTACGCATGGATGGCCTTCCTTGTCCTTGAGGTTCGGGCGGCGGCCATGGCCTGACAGGCTATGACCGCAAACGAGCCGCCCTATATCGCCGGTCATCGGGACAGGCAATGGGCCTGTCTCATTGCACGATGCGGTGGTCGAGCAGCGGGATATCCCATGCTACCCCAAAGGGGCGGGCACGAAAACGATCCGGGCTGATCCCTGCCTGCCTCAGCGCGCGCTTGAGCAGATAGGGTGGGGTATTGCGCGCTTCAAAGCTCAGTCGGAACGTGCCCCAGTGGATAGCGAGCGCATGGGCGGCCCCGAGCTTGCGATAGATGGCCACGGCTTCATACGGGCCGATGTGGCTGTCGGTCGTCATTTCACCCGGCGCAAAGCGGAATGCGCCGATCGGTAGCATGGCGAAGCGGATCGGGCCGTATCGTGCGGCCTCGCTGGGCCAGCGCATGTCACCTGCCCCGGTGTCGCCTGCAAAAAAGATGTTACCGGCGGGCGTCGTCACGACAAAGCTTGACCATAAGGCCCGGTTGCGGTCGGTAAACCAGCGGCTGCTCCAGTGGTGGTTGCGGGTGGCGATTACATCCACGCCGGGCTTCACCGTCAGCCTGTGCCCCCATTCGAGCGCGCGTGACGGGATGTTGCCTGCGGCACGAATGATCATATCGTTGCCTAGGCTGGTCACGATCAATGGCCGGTCGCGGTCCCAAAGGCGTTTCAGCGTGGGTTGGTCAAGGTGATCATAGTGATTGTGACTAACCAGTACGAGGTCGATCTTCGGCAGGTCGTCAAACCGGACGCCCGGCGCTGCGACACGCTTTGGCCCGCTCCGGCCGAATGGGCCGGCGCGCTCGCTCCATATCGGGTCGGTCAGGATGTTCAGGCCCTGTGTCTGTATCAACACTGTCGAATGACCGACCCAATGCACGACCATCCGATCACCCGCGATCCGGTCGGCGGGGCGGACAGGTGTCACCGGGACTTGATCGGGCCAAGGGGGGCGCCCTTCGCCAAGGATCATGCGGAGAAAGAAGTCGCCCCGATTGCGGTTCCCGCCGGGCAGGCGCAACGGATATTGTTGATCGGGGTTGAAAAAGCGCTCCCCGTCAAAATGTCCGCTTTCGAGGCCTTCATAATAGATACGGTCGAGGAAGGGCGGCAGCATGACGATGGTGAGCGAGATGAGAATGACCAATCCAGCCAATAGTCGGCCTAGCCAGCCTGCCCATCTCCACACCATCAATTACGCCCTTCCAATCAACTGAGCCAATTGCTTGCAGATCACGCTTCCGGCAGGAAGTCGGGAACTGACAGGTAACGCTCGCCGGTATCATAGTTGAAGCCGAGGACGCGGCTGCCTGCGGGCAGTTCCTCTAGCTTCTGGGCAATGGCGGCGAGCGTCGCACCGGACGAGATGCCGACCAACATGCCTTCTTCGCGGGCGGCGCGGCGGGCATATTCCTTGGCATCGTTCGGATCGACCTGAATCACGCCGTCAAGCAGTTGGGTATGCAGGTTAGTCGGCACGAAACCCGCGCCGATGCCCTGAATCGGATGGGGGCCGGGTGCGCCGCCGCTGATGACCGGCGAGAGCGTCGGTTCGACGGCATAGACTTTGAGTGCCGGCCACGCCTTTTTCAGTACTTCCGCCGTGCCGGTGATATGGCCGCCTGTCCCAACTCCCGTGATCAACACGTCGATCGGGCTGTCGGCGAAGTCGGCGAGAATTTCCTGCGCCGTTGTCCGTTCATGGACCGAGATGTTGGCGGGGTTCTCGAACTGCTGCGGCATCCATGCGCCGGGCGTCTGTTCGACCAGTTCGAGCGCCCGTTCGATGGCGCCCTTCATCCCTTTTTCGCGCGGGGTGAGGTCGAAGCTTGCACCATAGGCCAGCATCAGGCGCCGACGTTCCAGCGACATGCTTTCGGGCATGACAAGGACCAGTCGATAGCCTTTGACCGCGGCGACCATAGCAAGGCCGATGCCGGTGTTGCCCGATGTCGGTTCGATGATCGTACCGCCGGGTGTGAGCGCGCCGGAGGCTTCGGCGGTCTCGATCATGGCCAGTGCGATCCGGTCCTTGATCGAGCCGCCCGGATTGCTCCGTTCCGACTTGATCCAGACTTCAGCCGATCCGAACAGCCGCTGCACACGAATATGCGGGGTGTTGCCGATGGTGTCCAAGATGGAATTTGCTTTCATCCAACTGTCTCCTTTGCAGCGTCATTCTTGCCAGGCGGATCGAATGTCCGAGCATGGCGAAGTTCAGGGAAAAGCCTGGCCCAGAGGACCGTGACGAGGATCGCGCCGATGCCGCCTGCCACAACGGCGGCGACTGGTCCGATCAGGGCAGCGAGTAGCCCGCTCTCCGCCTCGCCCAATTCATTGGAACCAGAGATGAACATGATCGACACCGCGCCGACGCGGCCGCGCATTTCATCCGGCGTATGGATCTGGACCAGCGTCTGACGGACATAGACCGATACCATGTCGAGCGCGCCCAGACCGGCCAGCGCGCCTAGCGCGATGATCATCGGCTCCGATGGGAAAATAAGATGGGACAGGCCGAAAATAACGGTGACCACGCCGAACAGCGCCACTGCCGCCAGCATTTTTACACCGACATTATAGGCCAGCGGCCGGAAGCCGAACCAGATGGCCACTGCGGCGGCGCCAAAGGCCGGGGCGGCCCGCAAATGGCCGAGACCTTCGGCGCCGACATGGAGAATGTCGCGCGCATAGACCGGCAGCATGGCAGTGGCACCGGCCAGCAGTACCGCGACGAAATCGAGCGAAATCGAGCCGAGCACCAGCCGGTTGCGACGGACATAATGCAGGCCGTCGATCATTTGCCGCCACGGGCTTTGTTCGGACGACATGCTTTTACGCGGAAAGGGTCGGATCAGGTGCAGCGCCAACAAGGCTACCGCAAATAGAAAAGCCGCCAGCGCATAGGGGGCGGAGGCATGGGCGGCGTAGAGATAGCCACCCACGGCCGGGCCGATAATCGCCCCCAATTGCCATGCCATTGAACTATAGGCGATGGCCGTGGGCATGAGTTTGGTGGGCACGATATTGGGGGTGATGCCCTGCAATGCAGGCCCGGCAAAGGCGCGCGCGACACCCAGCATGGCCGCCGCGAAAAACAGGATTGGCAGCGAGGTCGTGCCTTGCCATGTCGTGAACGCGAGCAGGCCGGCGCAGGCGATTTCGAGCAGAATGGCAAATTGCGCGACTCGCCGCCGGTCGTACCGGTCGGCGATCCAGCCCGCATAAAGCCCGAAGGCGAGTAGCGGCGCAAATTGGGCAAGGCCGACCAGACCGAGCTGGAACGCGGCGGCCTTGAGCCCCATGGTCTGGCGCGCAAGGTCGTAGACCTGCCAGCCAATAACCACGACCAGCGCCATCTGGGCAAGGATCGCCAACGACCGTGCCAGCCAGTAATAGCGGAAGTCGCGGATAGCGAAAGGGTGGCTCGGCTGGTGCTCGGAGGTCATGATGTGCCCACCCTAGTCAGCCGGGACAGGGCTGGCAATTCACGCCTTTCTTTTCACGACCATAGCCCCACTTGGGGCGATGGCTCCCGCCTCATGCGGTCAGCGGATCACGGCGCAGGCAATCCGGGCGCCGCTATTGCCGGCCGGGTCGGTGCGGTAATCGTCCTGCGTGGCATGGATCACGACCGCTGCACCATCAGCATCCAGCAGGGGCTGTTCGTCACCCGACAGGTGCAGCCCCTGTAACCGGATGGTCGCGTTGACGCGCCCGGCGGCGTTGGCGGATATCATTGGCAGGTCGCCACGATGGGCCGTGTCGGCGCCCGGTTGTCCATGATGCTGAGCCGACGGATTCCAGTGGCCGCCTGCATCCTTGAAATCGGGGATGGTGCAATTGCCGACCGCATGGAGATGGGCGCCGTGTAGGCCTGTGCTGACATGCTTTGCCTTGATCTTCATGACGACATCGCCGCCCTGTTGGCGCAGCGTCACAGTGCCGATTTTCTCGCCCGCACCATTGATGATATCCCCCTTGGCGGCTGTCGGGGCGGCGCGACCATATCCATCGCCAGCATAGGCGACCGATGCCCCACTTGTGATGAGCAGCGCGAGCGGAAGCATGAAGTGAGGCTTAGTGAACCGGTCGAAAACAGCCATGTCGCTTTCCTTTCATCAGGGGACTATTCCAGATAGGGAAGCCCTCCCTGTCGGTACAGCCCCGCGAGTGTGAATTATGCCTGAACTGCCCGAAGTCGAAACGACCATCCGCGGCCTGCGTCCCTGCCTTGAAGGGGAGGTGTTGACGCTGGTGGAACCCCGTCGTGCCGATCTTCGGCGGCCCATTCCGGCGGATTTGCGTCAGCGCCTGACCGGCGCGCGGGTGATCGGCCTCTCGCGCCGGGCTAAATATGGGCTGATCCACACCGACCGAGAGGATACGTTGATTTTTCACCTCGGCATGTCGGGGCGCTGGCGCATCGCACCGGCGCAGTTGGACAAGCACGACCATCTCATCATCGAGACAGCCAGCGGCAAGCGATTGGTGCTCAACGATCCTCGCCGTTTCGGCTCGCTTGATCTTATGCCAACGGTTGACGTCGCAGCGTTCGATCCCTTCACCCGTATGGGGCCGGAGCCGCTGGGTGATGATTTCACCCCTGCCGTATTGGCCCAAGCGCTAAAGGGCCGAGTGGGGCCGATCAAGTTGTTGCTGCTGGATCAAAAGGTCGTCGCGGGGCTTGGGAATATCTATGTCTGCGAAGCGCTCAACATGGCGGGCATCAGCCCGATACGGCCAGGAGGAAACGTCTCCCGCGCCGCGATTAACCGGCTGGTGCCCGCGATCAAGCAGGTGCTAGCCGCGGCGATCGAGGCAGGTGGATCTACGTTGCGCGACTATGCCCGACCGGATGGAGAACTGGGCTATTTCTTCAAGCAGTGGCGGGTATATGGCCGCGAGGGTGAGCCTTGCGTCTGTGGCGGCACCGTTCAACGACGGACCGATGGTGGGCGATCCACCTTCTTTTGTCCGGCTTGCCAGAAATAGCGCCCGTTGGGCCGTGCCTGTTCCCTTATCGGGGCTTTCCCTCTACAGGGCGGACATGAACGCCCTCATCCTCGTCATGTCGGGCGGTGCCATCGGTGCCGCTGGACGCTATCTCGTTGGCAATGCCGCGCGCGCCTTATGGGGCGGCGGTTGGCCATGGGGTACGCTGACCGTCAATATTGTTGGCGGTTTCGTGATGGGTTTGGTGGCGGCGTTGTTCGCTGCGCGCGTCATTAATGAGCCGACCCGATTGTTGCTCGCCACCGGTGTGCTGGGTGGCTTCACCACCTTTTCGGCCTTTAGCCTCGAAGTGGTAACGATGATTGAGGCCGGGCGCAGCATGGGCGCGCTTGGCTATGCGTTGGCGTCGGTCGCAGGATCGGTACTGGCATTGTGGTGCGGCATGATGGTCGCAAGGGGAATCGCATGACCGACAAGACTATGGGCGGCGCACAGCGTCTCTTCACCATCGACGCCGAAGACGACGGCATCCGGCTGGATCGCTGGATTAAACGGCACCTGCCCGATGTCAGCTTCAACCTTGCCTCGCGCTGGGCGCGTACCGGACAGTTGCGTCTCGACGGCAAGCGCGCGGAGCCGAGCGACCGGGTCGTGACCGGCCAGCAATTGCGCCTGCCGCCCAAGGATGTCGAGAAGGCTGCCACCGCTGCCAAGCCGGGTCGTCCGCCGAAGAAGAGCGGGCCGCCGTTGACCGAGGAAGAGATTGAATTTGCCCAGAGCCTGGTGATCTATCGCGATGCCCATGCGATTGTGATCAACAAGCCGCCCGGCCTCGCGACCCAAGGTGGTACCAAGACTAACGAACATGTCGACCGCCTGCTTGATGCGTTGACCTTCGGCCTGCCGCAGCGGCCGAAGCTGGTCCATCGGCTCGACAAGGACACCTCTGGTGTGTTGCTGGTCGCGCGGACGCCGCGTGCCGCTGCCTTTTTCTCGAAAAGTTTTTCCAGCCGAACCGCGCGCAAAGTCTATTGGGCGATTGTGGCGGATGTCCCGAGCATCGACGACGGCATGATCGAACTGCCCATCGCCAAGCAGCCGGGCACGGGTGGCGAGAAAATGTATGTCGACGAAAAGGAAGGGTCACCGGCCCGGACCCGCTATCGCGTGGTTGATCGTGTCGGCAACCGTGCCGCTTGGGTCGAACTCCAGCCCTATACCGGGCGCACGCACCAGTTGCGCGTCCATCTGGCCGCGATTGGCCATCCGATTATCGGTGACGGTAAATATGGCGGTCCCGAGGCGTTTTTGACTGGCACGATCAGCCGCAAAATGCACCTTCATGCCCGCCGGCTGCGGATCGATGCGCCGGATAACGGCAAGATTGATGTGACGGCCGATTTGCCGACGCATTTCCGGGAAAGCCTCGACCAGCTTGGCTTCGATATCGCGGATGGCGACCTGCCGATCGATGAACTCAAGTTCAGCGAAACGGTTGAGGGCAAACGTCGGGCCGAGACGCAGCGGGCCAAGGCCGCGCGTAAGGACCGCAAGGGGGAGCGTCGCAACCGGAGCGGTCGCAGCCAGCGATGAACCGGCTTGCGCTGTTCGACTGCGATGGCACGCTGGTCGACAGCCAGCATGTCATCTGTGACGCGATGGAAGAGGCGTTCGACCAGCATCAATTGGTGCCGCCAAGCCGCGCCGAGACGCGCCGCGTGGTCGGCCTGTCGCTGATCGAGGCGATGCAGGCGCTGTTGCCGGAGGCCGACCTGTCCCTTCATGCGCGGCTGGCGGAAGACTATAAAAGGGCATTTCAGGGGATGCGCCGCCGGGGAGCCGTCAATGAGCCCCTGTTTGAAGGCATTGTGGCGCTTCTCGATCAGTTGGAGGGCAAGGGCTGGTTGCTGGGCGTGGCGACGGGCAAGTCTGATAAGGGGCTGGCGCACTGTTTGGAAAACCACGGACTTGGTGGCCGGTTCATCACCCTGCAAACGGCCGACCGACACCCATCTAAACCGCATCCCTCGATGGTCATGCAGGCGATGGCTGACGCGGGTGCTGGACCGGCAACGACGGTCATGATTGGTGATACCAGCTATGACATGATGATGGGCCGGGCCGCTGGAACCTATTGTCTCGGGGTGGATTGGGGTTATCATCATCCGGATGAATTGCGGATCGCCGGCGCCCATGGGGTTGCCGAACACCCGGATGCACTCGTCGATATGATGGAGAAATGGTCATGACCCCGGATCAACAGCAAGACCGCGACCGGCGACGGCTCGTCGTTCTGACCATGCTCCGCGCGAGCGGCGTCGTCTTGATGTTGGCAGGGATTTTCCTGATCCTGCGACCCTGGTCAACCTTGCCCGATTTTGCGGGGCAGTTGTTCTTCCTGATTGGGGTGCTGGCCTCTCTGGTGGCCCCCAATCTCCTTGCCGGATACTGGCGCAAGCAACGAGACTGAATCGTGAAGCGTTTCTACACATCTGTCACGGTCGGCGATGATCGGTCGATCCTGCTTGACGGCCGCCCGGTCAAGACGCCCGCGCGCAAGTTGCTTCAACTGCCGACGGTGGCGCTGGCAGATGCGGTGGCTGCGGAATGGGTGGCGCAGGGAGATGATATCGATCCCCGCATCATGCCGATGACCGGCTTGGCCAATGCTGCGATTGACCGAGTGATCCCCGGCATCGAAGATTTTGTGACGCCGCTTGCCTCCTATGCGGAAACCGACCTGCTCTGCTACCGCGCGGATAGCCAGCCTGACCTTGCCGAGCGACAGGCGGAGCGCTGGAATCCGATCCTCGATTGGGCGGCGGAGCGTTATGCGGTGACCTTCAATATCGTGCATGGTATCATGCATCAGTCGCAGCCTGATGATACGGTTGAGGCGCTTGCCACTGCGTTGCGCGCCTTGGACCCGTTTCGTCTGGCCGCGCTTAATCCCTTGGTGACGATTTCCGGCTCTTTGGTGATTGCCCTGGCTGTGGTCGATCATGCGATGCTGCCCGATATTGCCTTTGAAACGGCCCATCTTGACGAATTGTGGCAGGCTGAACTTTGGGGGGAAGATTATTTCGCCCTTCAGGCTCGCGAAATCCGCCATGCCGACTTCCTCGCCGCGGCGCGATTTGTCGATCTCCTAGATTAACACTTTCATTAACAACCACATCGGTTTATTGATTTTGTCATAATGGTGGCTTTATCAATGCGCTGCGTTATGGGCTGCCACCGTCAGACGTACACTTGGGGGACGCGATTACAGGGGGTCACCCGCGATCATGGGAGAATAAGAGTGCGGAAAATGGCACTGATTGCGGCGATTGCCGCTATCCTCGGCACCAGCTTGTCGGCTCAGGCCGAAGATAAATCATCCGGCCGCAAGGCGCAGGAGCAAAAGCAGGCGGAAATTCCGATCTGCACCAAAAAGCTTGGCACGATTGCCGTGATGGAGCCGGACAATAATTGGTGGCAGGCGCTGGGCCTCGGCAGTCCCGAGGCGGTGATCAAGATGTTCGTGATGAAATCTGGCTGTTTTGGTTTGGTTGACCGCAACAAGGGGTTGGCAGCCCGCAGTATTGAGCGGGCGCTGGCCGATGATGGCGAGTTGCAGCACGGCTCGAACATTGGTCGTGCGCAGGTCAAGGCGGCTGATTATTTCATCGTGCCGGATATCGTGTCGAAGAATAGCAACAGCGGCGGCAATGCCTTTGGTGGTATGCTGGGTGGCATGTTGGGCGGGCGGCTTGGTGGTGCATTGCTTGGTGGCATCAGCATCAAGAAGAAGGAAGCCAATGTCATGCTGACGCTGGTCAATGCGCGCACGACCGAGCAGGAGCGCATGACCGAGGGCTATTACCGCAAGTCTGATCTCAGCTGGGGCGCCGGCGGTGGTCTGTTCGGTGCGGGGGGCTTTGGTGCGGCTGGTGGCGGTGGCTATCAGGACACGGATATCGGCCAAGTGCTGGTGCTTGCCTATCTTGATGCGTACACCAAATTGGTGCGCGAGCTTGGCGGCTTGCCGGAAAATGCCAGCGCAGCAGCGCCCAAGGCGGAATAACCGATAAGGCGGAATAACCGCCAAGTTGGATGATTGGGTCGGCCGCGTCTCCACTGGGGGCGCGGCCTTTTCTTTGCCTCTTTGCCGTGTCGCTGGGGCAGGGCGGGCAGGTCCCGCCCTGAGGCGAAGTCTAGCACTTATGTGGCAAGTCCGCATCCCCCCTTGAGGGGGGAGTTACAATAGATTGAATTCATGTTCTCCATTCAGTCAGATTCAATGGCTGTATGGAGTAAATAAAATGAATATTGTCAAAATTGGATTCAAAAATTCATTAAATTCATCGCTTGAATCTCATATGTTCATGGACCGAAAGCGGGTTTTTATTGATCGTATGGGTTGGAATTTGAGTCATCATGATGGAGAAGAGGTTGATCAATTTGATGATGTTTATGCCATCTATGTGATCATTTCTGATTCGGATCAAGGGACGCATCTGGCATCTGCCCGTCTGCTGCCGACGACACGCCCGCATCTGCTTGATACGCTGTTCACGGATCTTTGCGATATCGAGATTCCGCATGGGCCTCATATCTATGAATTGACGCGCTTCTGCGTGACGCCGGAAGTCGATGCCCGTCGTCGGCTGCAGTTGCGTAATCAACTGTTCAGCGCGCTGGTCGACTTTGCCCTGATGCACGGCATTCAGAGTTATACGGGCGTGACCCATGCCCGTTTCCTCTCGCAGGTGCTGAGCATTGGTTGGCGCTGCGACATGCTGGGACTGCCGCGCGAAACCGCAGGCGGCACATTGACAGCCGTCCAAGCACATGTCGGCCCCGAGACGATTTCGCTCCTGCGCCGTGCTGGCACCTATGTGCCGATCCCTCTGGTGACACCCGTCGCCTTGTCCTGCGCCGCCTGACATTCAGAAAGGAGAGAGCGATGACCCTTGCATTGAGCCAGGCCTTTTCCACGGCTGAACAGCGCGCTGCCGCGCATCCCTTTGTCACCCGCTTGCTGGCCGATGGTTATGTCGTGCTGCGGGCGGCGCTTCCGGTCGAGACGATCCACGCCTGTTCTGCCTCGCTCGATAAGCGTTTTCGGTTGACGCCATTTTGCCAAGGCTTGTTCTATGGCGGGCATACCAAGCGTTTCGGCCGGATCTTGCGTCATAGCCGCGAGGCCGCCGAACTGGTGCAGCACCAGATCGTGCTGGCGATCATCGAGGCGGTGCTGGGGCCGTGGTGCGATACGATCCAGCTCAACCTAACACAGGGGATTGAGATCCATCCCGGCGCTCCGGCCCAGTTCCCACATCGAGATCAGGACATGTGGAGCGGCCCCAAGGGCGAGGTGGAATATCTTGTCAACGTGATGTGGCCGTTCACATCGTACACCCCAGAAAATGGCAGCACGGTGATTTGGCCGCACAGCCAGCGCTGGGCCTCTGATGCGATGCCGGATGCAGGAGATCCAGGCATCGCCCTGACATTGGAACCGGGCGATGTCCTGTTGTTCCTCGGTTCGACGTTGCACAATGGTGGCGCCAATATGACCAACGAGGTGCGGCGCGGCATGATTGTGAGCTATGCGCTTGGCTGGCTCCGGACATTCGAGAACCAGTTTCTCGCTTATCCGCCCGACATTGCCCGCACCTTTGATCGCCGTCTCGCGGAGCTGATCGGCTATCGCCAGCATCGCCCAAATCTCGGCAATTATGAAGGGCGCTCACCTTTGATCCTGCTTGATGGGGATGTGCCGGAGCATCTTGCGGCGACCGATGAACTACGTCCGGATCAGCAGGCGATGGTCGACATTTTCATGTCCCAAGTGCCGCACGCAGCCTGAGGCCAGACCGAGGTCGCAACGATCCGCCGTGAAGCAAGGGGTGATGTCGCCAATGTTGGGCATATTTTTCGCATTTTATCATGAGCTGCTGCTTGCCTGCTGTTGCGGCATCATCCTGCTGGGGGTTGATGACCTCATTTTATGGGGCCTGTGGGTGCTGAGGGTCAGACCTAAATCACCTCAAGTCACGCCGACTGCCGACGATGGACCCTGTTTCGCGATTTTCGTGCCCGCATGGGATGAGGGCGAGGTGATCGGCGCGATGCTGGAGGCGCTGCTGGGGCGTCTCGATTATCCCGATTATGTCGTCTTTGTCGGCGGATATCCGAATGATCCGGCAACGGAATCGAGCGTTCGAGCCATCGCCGACCGCGATCCGCGGGTGCAATTTGCGGGTGGGTTATTGCCCGGCCCGACGACCAAGGCCGAATGCCTCAATCGTTGTTGGTCGGCGATGATCGAGTGGGAAATACAATATGGCCGGGAGGTGGCGGCCATTGTGCTGCATGATGCCGAGGATCTCGTTCATCCCGATGAACTGCGGGTGTTTGCGGCGCACTTGCCGCGTTTCGACATGGTGCAACTGCCGGTCCTGCCGCTTATTCATCGCTCGTCACCATTCGTGTCGGGCCATTATGCCGATGAATTTGCCCTGGCGCACAGCATCGATTTGCCGACCCGTTGGGTGGTGCGGGCGGCGCTGCCCTCTGCCGGGGTGGGCTGTGCGATTAGCCGGGCTGCGCTGCACCGCATCGCCAGCCAGCGGCATGGCCAGCCGTTCGACGCGGATAGCCTGACCGAAGATTATGAACTGGGCCTCCGCCTCGGCGAACTCGGCTATCGCTCCGCCTTTGTGCGCCAGCGGTCGTCGATCTCCGGTGAACTGGTGGCGGTACGGGCCTATTTTCCGGATAGGCTGGATACGGCGGTCCGGCAGAAGGCGCGTTGGATCTTGGGGATCGCGCTATTCGGTTGGGATCGGCTCGGATGGCACGGATCGCTGGCCGAACATTGGATGCGCATGCGGGATCGGCGCGCGCTCCTGTCCGCCCTGGTGGTGATGCTGGCCTATATGGCGATGATGATGGGGGCGGTGAGCTTAGCTATCCGGCTGGACCCGTTTTTGCAGGTGCCACCAACCCCTTGGCCGCTGCAAATCCTGATCCGAATATGTGGGGGCCTGCTGTTCTGGCGTCTCATGGAGCGCGCGCTGGTGGTGTTTCGTCTCTATGGTTTCAGACAGGCGCTATTATCGATCCCGCGGGCGCTGGTTGGCAATGTCATCGCGATGATGGCGGCGCGGCGGGCATTCATGGCGTATTTGCGACATCGGTCGCATGATCCGGTCAATTGGGACAAGACCAGCCATGTCTTTCCCGACGAGGATGCCAGATGACGATCAAACGCTATCGGGCCAATCGTGCCCTGGCGTCGGTCGTGCTGGTCTGGGTAACAAGCCGCGTCGTTGCGACCCATTGGCCCCATGGTATGGCGATGGAGGCGCGCGGGTTGCCATCGCTTGCACCCCGCCCGATTGCCCCGCCGCTTCTCATTCGCGGGCCCGTGACCCCGTCTTTTGGGCGTGCACAGCGTCAGCCGATGGCGATCGGGATGGAGACGGCGCGGGGAACCGCACCATTGCGCGTCTCTCGCTCGGCCATGCCGCTGGCGATACATTATGTTCTGACTCCAGCGGCGCCGCGCCGCCGCAGGGCGGATCACGCGCCTGTGAGTGGCATCGACGAAACCTTGCCGCTACCTCGGGTGTCTTCGCGCTGGGGGCTGTATGCTTGGATGTACCTACGAGAGGGCAGCGCGTCGACATCCGTCGCGCCCAATGGCCAATTGGGTGGCAGCCAGGCGGGTCTACGCGCAACGTGGCGGCTTACCCGTGACATATCCGATATCACCCTTGCCGCCAGCATGCGGCTTAGTCGTCCCATCGCCATGGCCGAGGGGGGCGAGGGTGCCGTTGGGCTTGAAATCAATGCGCCCCCCCATTTTCCCGTCCGACTGATGGCAGAGCGTCGCATCCGGTTGGAGCAGGGTGGCCGAAACGCATGGTCCTTATCCGCAGCGTCAGGCGTTGATACCCAGCTTGATGATCCACATTGGCGCGTCGAGACCTATGCTCAGGCGGGCATTGTCGGGGCTCGCCGTCGAGATGGCTTTGTCGACGGGGCAGTCCGGGTGAGCCGGAGGATCGGACCGGACGAGACGATGGCGGCAGGCGTCGGGCTGTGGGGGAGCGTACAACCGGGGGTAGAGCGGATTGATGTTGGCCCATATTTGGCGGGCGTGCTGGCAAGCGGCGCGGCACCCATAAGATGGGAAGTCGCCTTGCGCGCCCGTGTGCTTGGCGAAGCGCGCCCGGCAACCGGGCTGACGTTCACGCTTTCCGGCGGTTTTTAATAGACTTTGTCAGTATCAGCCCATTTGCGATTGATCGCCTTGCGACGGTTGCGATAGGGTTGGAACTGACATGGACATCTACCTCCCCATTGCCGGATTATCGGTCAACATCCTGATCATTATCGGACTGGGCGGCGTGGTGGGCATTCTGTCGGGCATGTTCGGGGTAGGCGGCGGGTTTCTGGTGACGCCACTGCTGATTTTCTACGGTATTCCGCCATCGGTGGCGGTGGCCTCATCTGCCACCCAGATTACGGGCACCAGCGTGTCAGGCGTGCTTGCCTATCTCCAGCGCGGTGCGGTCGATGTTCGCATGGGTCTGGTGCTGGTGGCAGGCGGCATTCTTGGCAGTGTATCGGGCGGTTTCATTTTCCGCTGGCTGCAAAAGGGCGGGCAGATCGATACCGTGGTGGCCCTGCTCTATGTGCTGCTGCTCGGGACGATCGGCGGCTTCATGGCCAAGGAGGCGTTGCAGACCATCCTCGCGTCACGCCGGGGTGAACAATTGCCGTTCCAACGGCGCCGCCACCATCCGGCCGTGGCGGCGCTACCGATGCGTTGGCGCTTTTATCGATCCGGCCTGTATATTTCGCCGCTTGCGCCCTTTGGTCTGGGGCTTGTCTCTGGCATGTTGACGGTTCTGCTGGGGGTAGGCGGCGGTTTCTTCGTCGTGCCGGTCATGATTTACGTGCTTGGCATGGCGACCAGCATGGTCGTGGGCACGTCGCTTTTCCAAATCCTGTTTGTGACAGCGGCCACCACATTGGTTCATGCGGTGACGACCAAGTCGGTCGATATCGTGCTGGCCGTGCTGTTGTTGATCGGAAGCGTGACGGGCGCGCAACTGGGGGCCCGGATCGCGGCGCGGATGTCGCCGGAATGGCTGCGGCTGATGCTGGCGTCGATCGTGCTGCTGGTTGCATTGCGCATGGCGCTCGGGCTCGGCTGGCGGCCCGATGAAATCTATTCGGTGCAGTTGGGATGAGGCGGCGGCTTCCGCGCCTTGTGGCCGGTCTGCTACTGGGCTTGACGTTGCTTGCCGCGCGCGAGCCGCAGCTGGTGCCCGATGTTTCGCAGCGCCATGTCGAGATTCGCTACAGCTTTACCGGCGCGGAACTGCTGCTGTTCGGGGCGATTCTCTATCCCGATGAACTCAGCCGTGCGCGCAATGCGGATATTGTGGTTGTTGTGCGCGGACCGACGCGTTCGATCATGGTGCGCGAAAAACAGAAAATCGGCGGTATATGGGTGAACGCCGCGACCATGCGTTACCGGTCAGCGCCCTCTTTTTATTCCGTCGCAAGTTCACGGCCGCTCAAGGATATTGTCGGCGAGCGGACGGCGGCGATCTACGAGTTGGGCGTCGGCAATTTACAACTGTCGCCCGCAAGTGACGAAGCCTCGACCGCGGCAACGGATCGTTTCGAAAAGGGTTACATTGATCTGCTGACGCGGAACGGTTTGTTCCAGCAGGAGGGGCGTGGCGTTGAGATCACCGATGGCGCGCTTTACCGGGCGCATATCCGGCTACCGGCCAAGGTGCCGGTCGGACATTATTCGGCGGAGACATTTCTGATCCGGGATGGTCACATCATCGCGGCGGCGGTGCGGGATATTGAAATCAGCAAGACCGGCTTCGAACGCTTTGTGGCGGTCGCAGCTGATCATTGGCCATGGACCTATGGCATTTCGGCGATGTTGATCTCGCTATTATCCGGCTGGGCCGCAGCCACCTTGTTCCGGCGGCTTTGACCCGATACCGGGCGCATCGCGCAGAGGTCAGGCGACCTCGAAGCTCTGCTCTTCTTCCGTGTCGCGCAGCATATAGCCACGGCCCCAGACGGTCTCGATGTAATTCTCGCCACCACAGGCCAGTGCCAGCTTTTTGCGCAGCTTGCAGATGAAGACGTCGATAATCTTCAATTCTGGTTCGTCCATCCCGCCGTAAAGATGGTTGAGGAACATTTCCTTGGTGAGCGTCGTGCCCTTGCGCAGGCTGAGCAGCTCCAACATGGCATATTCCTTGCCGGTCAGATGCACGCGGGTGCTGTCGACCTCGACGGTCTTGGCGTCCAGATTGACCGCCAGCTTGCCGGTGCGGATCACCGACTGCGAATGCCCCTTGGAACGCCGCACGACGGCGTGGATGCGGGCGATCAGTTCCTCGCGATGGAAGGGTTTGGTAACATAGTCATCGGCCCCGAAACCGAGTGCGCTGACCTTGCTGTCCATTTCACTGATGCCCGACAGGATCAGCACAGGCGTTTGGACCCGTGCGACGCGCAGCTTTTTGAGCACGTCATAGCCGTGCATGTCCGGCAAATTGAGGTCGAGACAAATGATGTCATAATCGTAGAGCTTGCCCAGATCGAGGCCCTCTTCGCCGAGGTCCGTCGTGTAGACGTTGAACCCCTCGTTATTGAGCATCAGCTCGATCGCCTTGGCGGTCGTCGGTTCGTCTTCAATTAACAGCACGCGCATGGCGAGCCCCCCGTTTCATGGTTGTCTTCCCAGCTCCGATACGTTCCGCCGTCAGCCGGTTCGCACAAAGCGTAATTAACCATAGAAGGTATGAACGCAAAAGGTTAATTTGCCGTTAAAGTAGGTTTTCCGGCGAGTCGCAGTGAATCGACTCGGTTTTGGCAAACACCGGGTTCAAGAATTCGGGGAAGGTTCGTCTTTCAGGGCGCCGACGATCCGGGCAAAATCCTGTGCCGCGGTGAAGTCCTTGTAGACGCTGGCGAAGCGAATATAGGCGACGCTGTCGAGCCCCTGAAGCGCATCCATGACCAGTTCGCCAATGCGATGGGCGGGGATTTCACTTTCACCCAAGGTTTCCAGTTGGCGCTGGATGCCGGTGACCAGCCGGTCGATGGCCGCAGGCTCAATCGGGCGCTTGCGGCACGCGATGTTGACCGAGCGTTCAAGCTTCTCCCGCTCAAACGGTTCACGCCGTCCTTCGGACTTGAGGACCGTCAATTCACGCAACTGAATGCGTTCAAATGTGGTGAAGCGGGCGCCGCACGCCTCGCATTGCCGCCTTCTGCGGATCGCCGAATTGTCATCGGTCGGGCGCGAGTCTTTGACCTGACTCGCTTCATGTCCGCAGAAGGGGCAGCGCAACTTCTCAGAACCCCTGGTAGATTGGGAAGCGATCACACAGCAAGCGGACGCGGGCCTTGACGTTGGCCTCCACTTCCGGATCGCCATGCTCACCCTTGGTGCGGAGACCTTCCAGCACATCGGCGATCATATTGCCGATATCCCTGAATTCAGCCGTACCGAAACCGCGGGTGGTGCCGGCCGGTGAACCGACGCGGATGCCGCTGGTCTTCATCGGTGGCAGCGGGTCGTTCGGAATGCCATTCTTGTTGCAGGTGATGGCGGAACGCTCCAGCGCCTCGTCGGCATCGCGGCCAGTGACACCAAGCGGCGTTAGATCGACCAGTGCCAAATGGGTGTCCGTGCCGCCCGAAACGAGGTTTGCACCACGCTCGCTCAGGGTCGCGGCGAGCATCTTGGCATTTTCGACCACAGCCGCCGCATAGGTTTTGAACTCGGGGCGCAGGGCCTCGCCAAAGGCCACGGCCTTCGCGGCGATAACATGCATCAGCGGGCCACCCTGCAGGCCGGGGAACACCGCCGAATTGATCTTTTTGGCGACATCTTCGTGGTTGGTCATGATCATGCCGCCGCGCGGACCGCGCAGTGTCTTGTGGGTGGTGGTGGTCACCACATGGGCATGTTCGAACGGCGACGGATGGACGCCTCCGGCGACGAGACCCGCGAAATGGGCCATGTCGACCATGAACTTCGCCCCAACCTCGTCCGCAATGGCACGGAAGCGGGCAAAGTCGATCTGGCGCGGATAGGCCGAACCACCGGTGATGATCAGCGTTGGGCGATGCTCCTTGGCGAGGCGCTCGACCTCGTCATAGTCGATCAAGTGATCGTCGGGGCGCACACCATATTGCACGGCATTATACCACTTGCCCGACAGCGCAGCCTTGGCGCCATGGGTGAGATGGCCGCCCGCGTCGAGGCTGAGGCCCATGATGGTGTCGCCGGGCTTGGTCAGTGCGAGCATCACCGCGCCATTGGCCTGCGCGCCCGAGTGCGGCTGCACGTTGGCGAAGCCGCAGTTGAACAGCTGCTTGGCGCGCTCGATGGCGAGGGTTTCGACCTCGTCCGACGGGGCACAGCCCTGATAATAGCGCTTGCCGGGATAACCCTCGGCATATTTGTTGGTGAACACCGAGCCCTGAGCTTCCAACACCGCTCGCGACACGATATTTTCGGAGGCGATCAGCTCGATCTGATGCTGCTCGCGGGCCAATTCCTGACGTACCCCGGCGAACACGGCCGGATCGGAATCCGCAAGCGTGCGGGTGAAGAAGCCATCGGGCTGCACGCTGGAGAGGGCGGGGCTGGTGTTGCTGCTCATGATTGCTCCTCAGGCAATGTCGGGATTGGACAATTTGTTGACGCGACGAATGTGGCGATCACCGCCGAACGGGGTCGCCAAAAAGCTGTCGACACAGGCCTTGGCCATTTCAATGCCCGTCAGTCGGGCACCCAGCGCAAGGACGTTGGCGTCATTATGTTCGCGTGACAGCTTTGCTGATAACGGTTCCGAGACCAGCGCGCAGCGGCAGGCCGGGTTGCGGTTAACCGCAATCGAGATGCCGATACCTGAACCACAGATCGCGATACCGCGCTCCGCTGCGCCCGAGGCCACGGCGCTCGCCAACTTATAGCCGAAGTCCGGATAATCGACCGAATCCGCGCTGTGCGGGCCTAAGTCATCAACCTCGTGACCGGCCGCTTGAAGGTAGGAAGCGAGGTCACTCTTCATGTCGAGAGCGGCATGATCGGAAGCAATGGCAATGCGCACGCGCGTCTATCTTTCTGTGGCGAGGGGACTCAGTCAGCGCCATTTAGGCGATTGTCACGGAGAATGCCAGTTCGCTTTGCAGCCCTGTATTTACGCCTGTTCAGAAGCCGATAGCGGTGCGGAAAATCTGCGTGTAAATGCGGCTGAGTTGCTTCAGATCGTCAAGCGCGACCGCCTCGTCGAGCTTGTGCATCGTCGCATTGCATAGGCCGAATTCGACCACCGGGCACCAACGCGACAGAAAGCGTGCGTCCGATGTGCCACCCGATGTCGATAGTTCTGGTTCGAGACCGGTTTCGGCCTTGATCGCCCCGGCGATGATTGTCGACCAGTCACCGGGGTCAGTGAGAAAAGCCTCGCCCGAAATCGCGCTGCGCACCTCGCCCTTGTCGCCTGCCTCTGCGGCGACGATGCCGCTGATCCAGTCGATCAGGTCTTGGCCGCCATGTTCATTGTTGAAGCGAATATTGACCCGTGCCCGGGCTTGGGCGGGGATGATATTGGTCGCTTCGTTGCCGATATTGATATCGGTGATTTCAAGATTGCTTGGTTGGAACCAGTCATTGCCCTGATCGAGTGTCCGTTCCTTGAGTCGGCCCAATATCCGCACCAGCGGTGTGGCTGGGTTGTCCGCGAGATGTGGATAGGCAACATGGCCCTGCTGGCCATTGACGGTAATCCAGACATTCACCGAACCGCGCCGACCAATCTTGATCATGTCGCCCAGTCGATGTTGCGAGGTCGGTTCGCCGACGAGGATCAGATCAGGCCGCAGGCCAAGCACATCCATATGTTCCATCAGCGACAGCGTGCCGAAGCGCGATGGACCTTCCTCGTCGCCAGTGATGATCAGGCTGATGATACCGGGATGGTCAGTCGGGAGCGTGGCCATCGCTGCAACTGCCGCAGCGATGGCGCCCTTCATATCGACGGCGCCCCGGCCATAAAGCAGGTTGCCACGGATCTCGGGGGCGAATGGATCGCCGTTCCAGCCATTGCCGGGCGTGACAACGTCACTATGCCCGGCAAATGCCACATGTGGCCCGGTGTTGCCCCGCACCGCCAACAGGTTCGGAACGGGGCCATCGGGTGCCTGACCGTCGAGGAAATGATGGACCGTAAAGCCGAGTGAGGCGAGCCAATCAGCCAGCAACTGTTGCGCGCCGCCTTCGACCGGTGTCACGCTGGGGCAGGCGATTAACTGCCGTGCCAGTTCAATGGGATCGTGCAGTGACGTCATGCGGTGCATCCAATGCTGTGATGATCGCCATGGACCCAGCCGGGGACGATTTCTCCCTTAATGGGCAGTTCGACACCGTCGGGCACCCGTGCCAGCAGTCGCCGTCGCTCAACCGGTCCGCCAATCGCCCATTGTTGGGTCGGGGCAGCGTCATAGCCGAAGAATCGACCATAATATTCAGGGTCGCCAATCATCATGGTGCAGCCATATTGCGGCTGACGGTCGGCAGATGCCAGCACATGTTGCATCAACATCTGGCCAAGTCCCTCTCCCTGCGCATCGGGGGCAACCGCGACAGGGCCAACCAGAACCAAAGCCGTACGATGGTCATCAGGCTCGACCAGCGACACCGGCCAGCTCTGGATGACGCCGATGACATTGCCCTCCTGATTGCGGATGCCGGCGGAAAGCTCGGGAATCCAATGCTGTCCTTGACGCATTTTATAAGCTGTGCGGCCGTGCCGGTCGCATCCGAATGCGAGATCAAGCAAGCCTTCGATTTCGTCACTGGTAAAATCCGTCAGGGGCAGGATCGCGTTCAATACAGGCTCTTTTCGGTGAAAAACGAATCGCGATGCGGCATAGCGTGTCGGATCGGAAAAAGCAGCATCCGCTTGCCGAGCGGGGCCGAGGCGGATAGGGGGCGGGCATGGAAGACAGCCTTATTCTTGAAGTGGACGACGTCGAGGTCGATGTCCTAACCGGCATCTACTCTGAAGAGACGCACCTGCCGCAGCCTTTGCGCATCTCGGTTGCTGCCGATATGGGGGCGCCGCCGCCGTTCACGGCCGATACGCCGCTGACCGCGTCCAAAAACTATATGGACCTCAAACATGCGATCACCGAAGCCGTGCCCAAGGATCGGCATTTCACACTGATCGAGGCGGTTGCCGATCATATTGTGGAGACGATTTTTTGCGGCGATCACCGGGTGCGCAAGGTGACGGTCAAGATTATCAAGCTCGCCATTGCTGAGGCTGGCGAATCGATCGGGATCACGTTGACGAGGCATCGGCGGTGAAATTGGCGCTGGTCACGGGCGGCTGTCGGCGCATTGGCGGGGCGATTGCCGCACGGCTAGCGCGTTCGGGCTATCGTCTCGCGCTGCATGGCCATGGTGACACAGTGCCTGAAACGGCGCTTGCGGCGGTGCTTGATGAATGTGGGACCGATTGGGCCGGGTTCAGCTGCGAATTGGCCGATGCGGACGCGGTCGAGCAATTGATGCCCCGTGTGGCCGCTCATTTTGGCGCATGGCCGACCCTGCTCGTCAACAATGCCTCGTTATTTGAGGACGACCGTGTCGATACGTTGACCGCGAATCGTTTGCACCGCCATCACGCGGTGAATCTGGTCGCCCCGGCATTGCTGGGCAAGGCGCTGGCACAGGCACCGACCCTCGCGCGGCCGCGTGTCGTCATCAATATTCTTGATCAGCGCATCGCCAATCCGCCGACCGATCAACTCAGCTATACGCTGTCAAAGCTTGGGCTGGCCTCGCTCACCATGATTGAGGCCAAGGCGCTTGCGCCGCATGTTCGGGTCTGCGGTGTCGCGCCGGGTCTGACCTTGCCGACTGCCGATTATAGCGCACGGCAGATGGAGCGGCTCGCCGCTGATATGCCGCTTGGTCAATTGGCCAGTCCCGACGACATTGCGCGGGCGGTTGAATATCTGGCCGAAAATGACGCGGTGACGGGCCAGATCATCTATGTCGATGGGGGTGCCCATCTCCGTGCGTTTGAGCGTGATTTCGTGTTCATGCGTCAAGACGAAGCCTGACGCGCGGTTGCTGTTTCAGCGAGCGGCGGCCGCTAATGGCGGCACGGTGCGACTGCATGTGCCAAGTTGCTCGATAATTAGCCCGAAATCTTGAAGTGCTGTCTCGGCGGCCGCCGGTTCCATCCCGGCCGTGGCTGACGCGGGCAGTGTGGAGGGCAGCGCGCAGGCGAGGCGATACCAGGTCAGGCTGCCCGGCGCAGGGTCTGCGGCTGCCTCGTCCACGATTTCGTCGAGCGAGACCATCCAGCGCGGCTGTTCTCCCGGGCGACGCAACACCGACAGTGAGACGGGGCGGCCATTCTCGCTTTCCAGAAAGATCTGGGTTTCGTTCTCGCCCGGCACGCTGCCGGCAACGCTGAACACATGGCCGATCCCCTTGATCCGCGGCGCAGCACTAGGCGCTTGGGCGGCGATCAATATGTTGCGTGCCAGCGTCTCGATTTCAAGCGACCACGGCAGCACGGCGTAGCGGTCGAGCAATTGGACTTGGCCCGTCGCCCCTGCGACCTGATCCGCGAAGATGAGCAAGGGTTGTTTACGCAATTTGGGTAGGCGGCCCTTCGTGTCGAGCGTGATATCAGCGAGAAACTGGACATCCTGCGCCTGACCGAGCGGCCCGCGAATCAATGTGGTGATTCGGACGTCGAGTAGGACCCGTTCGGTACCCGAGGGAAGGCCAGAAAATCTCTTTTGATCCAGTCGGCTAGCCTTTGAAACCACGGCGCTGGCCACGATATCGGAAGCAAGGGCGCGATCTGCCACGTCCGCATAGCTTGGGGGTGGGGCGAGAACCGGCCTTGTTGCCGGCTTTCCGCCGTAAGAAAGTGACGTAAATAAGATACTTATCGCCAAAGAGGCGGTGATGGTCCGGGCGATGGTGAAAGAGTCTCTCATAATGTGAATGAATAGCCCATCACTACGATAAGCACCAGTTTTCGCGACAAAGCGTTTGATTCGTGTCCGCCATCGCGATACGACGCAAGTCTGCCGACGATTCCGATACTCATAAAAGAGGCAGCCTTCACCGTGTAACCTCTTGAGGTTAACGGCCCGTTGACGGTGTTTGGCCGGCAATATGGGTTGCGGCGAATCAACTTTCCCCGATTTTTCTGATGCAGCCTTTGGAGGGAGTGTCGATACTGAATGGCGTATGTTGATAAACAACCCATGAGCCGCAGCAAAGTAGTCGCCATCGCTGGCGTTGCTGTGCTGCACCTCGGGCTTCTCTGGGGGCTGAAAAACGGCTTGGACTACAACGCCGCGATGGAGGTTTTCGAAGATCTGAAGACCTTTGACATCAAGGAAGAGAAAAAGGTCGAGGAAGAGGTTCCGCCTCCGCCTGAGCCTAAGGACATGCCGCCGCCGCCGAAGCTCGATATACCGCCGCCGCCGCCGACCAATGTCGCGCCGCCGCCACTGCCACAACAGATGGCGCCGCCTCCTGCTCCACCGCCGCCGCCGCCGCCTCCGCCCATGGAGCCGCCCAAGCCGACGATGTCTCAGGCTGCCCGTGCCAAGGGGAATCCCGGCACGTGGGTCACGACGGAGGATTATCCGTCATCGGCATTGCGTGAAGAGCGTGAAGGCGTGACCGCGATCGCTTGGGACGTCACGGTGGATGGCAAGGTTGCCAATTGCCGCGTGACCCAGTCGAGCGGACATGCTGATCTCGATGATGCTGCGTGCAAGTTCGTTACTCGTCGTGGCCGGTACAACCCGGCACTCGACCAGAACGGCAATCCGATCCAGTCGTCGGACCGGCGCCGTGTGCGCTGGCAGATTCCGAAGGATTGATCGTTTAGCCTGATCCCGAATTCTTGCGGGTGCTTCACCCGTTTTTGACCTGAATTTTTTGAGAGGAAAGTTTTCAAGATGCAGAATGTCGCTGATACCGCCAACGCTGCGGCCGAAGTAGCCACCAACGCGGCGGATGCCGCCGTCAACGCTGCTGCCCCGGCTGCCGAAGCGCTGAATACCGCCGCCGTTCAAGGTGCGGAAGCCGCTGCCACGAAGTTTGGTCTGATCGAGGCGTTGAACGATGGCGGCGCGCTGTCGTGGACGTTGTTCTTGTCGATGGTCGTGATGTCGGCCGTGTCGTGGTACATCCTGTTCACCAAGCTGCGCGAGC
>CAIJLZ010000008.1 GCA_903821605.1 uncultured Sphingomonadales bacterium
AAGCCGACAATCTCGTCCGGCGCTGGAATGACCCCCAAGACCGCCGACGCGACCTCATCGAACTCACCGACGAATGCTTCGAACGCGTCCAAAACTATGTCTACAAACACTTCCTCAAATAAATCAAAAAATAAAGGCGATATGGTCAAACGTCTGCACGTTCCGGCACCAGCCGATGAAATGCGGCCGCCAGATCGGTCAATTTCACCGGCTTAACTAGCAACAAATCAAAGCCATCGCCCATCTGAAATTCCGCATTCGCGGTCAGCGCGATGATGGGGATGCGGGATATCGCCCCGTCCAAAGCACGCAGTCGAGTACAGGCTTCGACGCCGGACATTTCCGCCATCTGGATATCAAAAATGGCAATGTCGATCGGATCGGTTGCCACCGCCTCGACGGCCAAGCGACCATTTTCAACGGCGATGACCTGATGCCCAAGCCATTCCAGCATCTCTGACAACAATATGCGCAGAATGTGGTTATCCTCAGCCAACAGTACCCGCAGGGCGCGGTGAGGTGGTGGAATGACATGATCAGCAGCCGCGTCTTCCACCGTGCAGGGTGCGTTCGGCAATTCCACTTCAAACCAGAAAGTGGATCCCTGCCCAGCCGTGCTAGCGAAGCCGATACGCCCCCCCATCGCAACGGCAATCCTTTTGCAGATACTCAGGCCAAGCCCAGTACCATGGTGCTGGCGAGCGACATCAGCATCGACCTGCACGAACGGCTCGAACAGTTCATCATTGATATGGCTTGGAACACCGATACCCGTGTCGCGCACCGCAAAACGCCAGTGAGTCGTCTCGGCAGTCTGGAGGCCGGACTGGAGCGAGAGCTCCACTTCTCCCTTGGGCGTAAATTTGATGGCATTGCTGATCAAGTTACCCAGCAACTGCCCAAGACGCAGCTCGTCCACCATCACCAGCGCTATAGGATCGTTAGGCAGGCGCAGATTCAATGCGATATGGCAGGCCTCCGCCTCAGCGGTATGCAGCGTAATGATCCTGCGGGCGAATTCGACAAGATCAAGCGGCTGCAGATCGAACGCGACCTCGCCGCGTTCAAACTTGGAGAAATCGAGCACGTCATTGACAAGACTTTGCAGCAACTTGGCAGACATGTTCAATGAGGAGGTAAGTCGGTAATCAATGGAGTCGATGTGGCGTTTCGTAATTAGTTCAATGCTTGAGATCACGCCGGCCAGCGGCGTCCGCAGCTCATGGCTGACAGAGGCGATGAATTGTGATTTCGCTGCCGTGGCAGCTTCCGCCTTGGCCAATGCCGCGGTCAACAGATGATTGGCCATTTTTTCCTGACGAACCTGCTTTTTCACCTGTTTGATCAGGTCATTATACCCATGTTTCAGCATCGAAATTTCATCATTCGCGCCGCCAATTTCGACTTCATTGAGTCGTCCGCCGCAGAAATTTTTCAAAATATGCTGATAGAAATTTTCGATCCGCCGCGTGATGGAGTGGTTCACGAAATAAAAGACGGTCGCTACCAGCGTGATGATCAAACCGATGATCACCATGATCACCATGTCGCGTAGCGCACGAAAATCCTTAGAAAACTCCTTTTTTTTGACGATCTGGACCTCACCGACCGTACGCCCATCATGCGCCTTGAGCGCGAGATAAGAGACAATCTTCCCGTTATTGGTCAAGGTCGTTGCAGGATGTACTTGATTGGCGAGTTGCAGCGTCACTGACGCCCCTAGCGCCTTGGTCAACAGCTCCGCTGACAACAAACGCCCGATGATGACATATCCTAGCGGCACCCCGGTCTCATCGCTGCGTTTGACCTGCGCCACACTGATACTATGGATTTTTCCGCCCAATATCGCAAAGCTAGAAAAATGACCGGTGCGGTTTACCTGCTCACTAATGGCCGAAGACTGGACAAAGCTCGTCCACTCATCAAGCGTCTTGTGTCGAGACGAGGTGTTATTTTCTTCCTTGAGTTGAGCCACATAATTGGCGGCAACAACCTGATGGTCAAAACGCACATAAGCGATACCCGACACATCGTAATTATACAGCGCATTATCGCCAAGCATATCCCGAGGAAAATGGGCATTGCCATTGATCAGAAATTGATAGGCATCCGTCCAGAAGGCCCAGTCGAGCGTCTTATGAAAAAGATTATCGCTGTCAAATTCGATGAGTGCCTGAACCGCACCAATATCTTGCTGCAGTGCACGTTTTTCCAGCCGGTCAGCATAGGCATTAATAAAAAACGATGAACTCGCATAAACCAGCACAATCCATAGCACGCCCAGAGCCGCCATGCGCCGCCCGAGTGTCACGCCAAGATGGCGGGTGACGTCCGGTGTCCGCGACGGTATTTCAGCCTCGATTTCGCCTCCGGCAGACTGATCCATTATATGCTGCCAGACCCGAGCCAATCCTCAACAGCGGCCTTCGTGCAATCATGCGCGGCGCACAATTGCTCGATCAACCCGTTGATTTCGGCTGCCGGGGTTTCCGTGATCTGGCCAGCCGCCCTGATGGCGCCCAACAGCTTAGCAAGCCTCAAGGCGCCAAGGCTGCTGGCCGATGACTTGAGATAATGCGCACAGCGTCCAGCCTCCACCCAGCGCGCACATCGCAGGTGATCTACAATGGCGACAATCTGCGGTTCGAGTTCGGCAAGGAACAGACGCAACAGATGCTCGACCTTGTCCCGCCCCAGAAAGTCGGCATGGCTCGCGAGCATCGCAAGATCGAGGACAGCGTCATCCAACGCCGCCGCGCTGCAACGACCCTCTAACACAGCAGACTTGTTGACCAGTGGACCCATGAACACCCAATTTCACGCCCGATGATGTGGCAGCTTTATATCTTTCAACAGAATATACAGACCGTCCTACCGTACAGCCACCGCTAATATAGAGCAATGAGATATCAGGGAAAAGTGGTGCCCGGGGACGGGATCGAACCGCCGACACTGCGATTTTCAGTCGCATGCTCTACCAACTGAGCTACCCGGGCATTTGGCGTCACCGCCATGGGTGACGGGCCTATAGGATTGGAAAGGCGTAGCTGTCCAGCCTTTCCGACGAAAAATTTTACGCGTCCTCGTCGTCCTGCTCGCGCACGGGGATGCGATAGCCCTCGTTAAGCCATGCGGCCAGATCGCGATCCTTGCAGCGGATCGAACAGAAAGGGCCGTGTTCGGGCGATGGCGGCTTGCCACAAATTGGGCAGTTCTTCGGATTCTTGCGGGTCATCTCGGCGCTCTTAAAACATTACGCGTGGTTTGGCGAGGTGCGGAACACGAGCGGCGCCCCGGTCACGCGGCGCAATTGTTCCACCAGTGCCGGTCGCGCGTCGAGCCAGCGTTGCACCGCAAGCGGGACCACCCGATCCGGCGCGACCGGGGGATGCTCGCGCGCGATCAGGCGCAACAACTGCCGGGCGCGATGACCGGCCACGTCGCCATGCACCCGTTCGGGCAGCGATATATGGCGGCGGGGGCGGATCAGTTGGAGAAAACCGAAGCCGTTGACGCCAGTGCGTTCGAACGGCCCTTGCACCACAGCGTCGAGCAGGTCGGCGACCGCCAAGCGTTCGGCCTTGCCCTCGACAGACGGAAAATCAACGCCGATCGATCCGGCAAGATCGTGGCGCATGATCGCCTCACCCACCGCCTTGGCCGCCCGTCGGGCCAGTTCGCCGGGCGCGATATCGCCGTCCACGTCAAAGATCGTCATCGCCGGGGTCAGGCTCATCCGCAACAGGCCACCGGGAAAGGCGATGAGGCCGGTTTCCGCCTCCCCCAGACATTCGCTCCACCCCGCCTGTTCGAACAGGTCCGCTTCATGTGGCAGGCAATGACGAACGGCATGGCCACTCGCCGCGATCCGGGCCAGCAAATCAGGGCCGAGCTGCGGCACTTCATCAGGCAGGGCGGGCATGGCCTGCGCCAGCTTGGGATTGCCCGGCTCCGGGATAGGGGCGCGGGTGATGTGGACCAGCAGGCGGTTTCCCTCGCTCAGCCCCTTGGGCAGCCGTGTCAGCATCAGGTCTTGCCCGTTATCAAGCCGGGCAAGGGCGGTGCGACCATTGCCCTGTCGTGGACCGAGCCGCGCCTCTACCACGCTATCAGGGGGAATGCCGTCTTCGTCGCTTTCGATCCGGGCAGCGATGATCTGCCCCTGCTCCACCAGCACGGCCCGGCGTTCGCCGATCCCGGCTTCATAAAGCCATTCAGCCAAGGCAGAGCGTGTCCGACGAATAGCCGCTGGACAATAGCAATGTCCGCGTTTCGTGCAGTGGCAAGCCGACCACCGCGCTATGGGAGCCGGAGATGAAGCGCACCAGCGCCTCTGCCGCGCCTTGAATGGCATAGCCCCCCGCCTTGCCATGCCAATCGCCCCCCTTGAGATAGGCGGCGAGTTCGGCTGGTGAAAGCCGTTTGAAGGCAACAATCGTGGTGACGTCGCGATGGCGCGCCTTGCCATCCGCATCGATCACGGTGATGGCGCTGATCACACGATGACGGCGACCGGATAGCAACTCAAGGCACTGGCGGGCGGTTGCCTCGTCTTCCGCCTTGGGCAGAATGCGGCGACCACAGGCAACCACCGTATCGGCTGCCAGCACGATCTTGCCGGGATGGCGCAGCGCAACCGCCGCCGCCTTTTCCGCCGCCACACGCCGGGCATAGGCAAGCGGGAGTTCGGCCTGGTGCGGCGTCTCGTCGATATGGGCGGGATCAATCGCGGCAGGCACAACGCCAAGACGCGCCAGCAGCTCCTGCCGGCGCGGACTCGCGGATGCGAGGATCAGCGGCATGGCGCCAATCCCCGAGATTACTTGAAGCGGTAAGTGATCCGGCCCTTGGTCAGATCATAGGGCGTCAGTTCGACAAGCACGTCGTCGCCGACGAGAACGCGGATGCGGTTCTTCCGCATCTTACCGGCCGTATGACCGAGAATTTCGTGATCGTTTTCAAGTTTCACACGGAACATGGCGTTGGGGAGAAGCTCCACAACGGTTCCGCGCATTTCAAGCAGTTCTTCTTTCGCCATGCGGCCTCTTTTCAATTCCCGAATTCGTCGGATTTGGAGCGCGCCTTAGCGCGAAAGCATCAACAAGGGAAGGAAAAGCTGTGCGCGCCCGGGCTTGTTCGTCACCTGCACCTGTCACAACCGGTGATAGTCGCGATACCATTGCACGAAATGGGGGATACCCGCCTCGATGGAGGTCGCAGGCTGGAAGCCCAGATCCTGCTGGATTGCACTGATATCAGCATAGGTCGCAGGCACATCGCCAGGCTGCATCGGCAAATAATGACGCGCCGCCTTGCGGCCAATAGCGTCTTCCAGCACGTCGATCATCCGGCCAAGCTGTTCGGCGCGATGATTGCCGATATTATAAAGCCGATGCGGCGCCTTGCTGCCCCCCGGCTTTTCCTGCCCGTCATCAGGCGGCGGATTGTCGAGACAGGCGATGACCCCGGCAATAATATCGGCGATATAGGTGAAATCGCGCTGCATCTCGCCATGGTTGAAGACTGGGATAGGCTCGCCCGCCAGGATCGCCTTGGTAAAAATCCACAGCGCCATATCGGGCCGCCCCCAAGGCCCATAGACCGTGAAGAACCGCAGTCCCGTCATCGGCACGCGGTAGAGATGCGCATAGGTCTCGCTCATCAATTCGTCCGACCGCTTGGTCGCGGCGTAGAGGCTGACCGGATGATCGACCCGATCCTCGACTCGAAAAGGCAGTTGCGTATTGCCACCATAAACCGAAGACGAGGACGCATAGACCATGTGCGCCACCTGTCGCTGGCGCGCCACTTCCATCAAATTAAGATGACCAACCAGATTGGACTGCACATAAGCGCGCGGATTTTCGAGCGAATACCGCACCCCGGCCTGTGCGCCGAGATGCGCGATGCGGTCGAATTCCAGCCCGGCCAACGCCGCCTCCAGCGCCTTGTCGTCGGCGAAGTCGAGTTCAAGAAAGGTAAAGCGATCGCCATGGTCCTGCCGTAGCCGGGCGATGCGGTCACGCTTCAATCCGACCGCGTAATAATCGTTCATATTATCGACGCCGATCACCCGGTCGCCGCGCGCCATCAACTGGTCGGCAAGGTGCATGCCGATAAAGCCTGCAGCACCCGTGACGAGAATAATGGCCATGCGTTCTTTACCCTTCGGAAATCGACGCCACGCTTAAGCGACAGCGAGCAATTCGTCGACCCACAACGGGACAAGGCGGCCTGCCGGACCCATGCGGCTGGCATGAAACCAAATGCTGCCCGCCGATGGATCAAGATTCAGTTCCAGCGTCTGCGCCCCATAATGCCGGGCGGTCTGGACAAAACCGGCGGCGGGATAGACCGCGCCCGATGTCCCGATTGACACAAACAGGTCGCAATGCTGCAACGCCATCTGGATGCGATCCATGTGATAGGGCATCTCGCCAAAAAACACGATATCGGGCCGCAATCGGCGGCTGGCACACGAGGGACAGGGCGGATCATCCCCCATCGGCCCGGACCAGCGATGACGGTCACCACAGGCCGCGCACAGGGCCGAAAGCAGTTCGCCATGCATGTGCAACACATCCACCGCGCCACCGCGTTCGTGCAGGTCATCGACATTTTGGGTGACGAGCAGCCATTCGCCCCTGCCCTCATCCCGCCACGCCCGCTGCAACCGCGCCAGCGCATGATGCGCCGCATTCGGTTCGACCGTCAGCAGCGCGGCCCGACGCGCATCATAGAAGCGATGCACCATCTCCGGATCTCGTTCGAGCGCCTCCGGCGTGCAGACGTCTTCGACCCGGCACCCCTCCCACAGCCCGTCGGGACCACGAAAAGTGGCAAGCCCGCTTTCCGCCGAAACGCCCGCGCCGGTGAGAATGACAATGTTCAACGGATCTCGCGACATGGCGGGCGTTTATTCTTCCTCCATCTCGCGATCAGCCATGTCCATAAAGTCGCGCGCGGCCTCGCGATCCTCCTCATCGTCAAATGCCGATTCCAAATCGGGCGCCATGCCAAGCATGTACATCAACGACCATAAGGCAAAGCGACGGCCACCATCGCGCTCCAACCCGAATTGCAGGCGGAGCCGCTCGGTCCCGGCCATCAACTGCGCGGAATCGAGCAGGTGGATATCGGCTGTGCCGAAAAATTGCTCAACGAGACGGTCAAAATCCATGGTCGCTATCTCTATGCCTGTTTCTGTTCCGACGCCGCATAACACGAAACGCGGCGCGCTTGACCGGAAAGAGGAGCCCTTTCGAGATTTTTTGGGGCCAAGACGATATTGCGCTGACCCCGCATCTCGCCCATTAAGCCAGACAACATCCAGCCTGACAGCATCACAAGGGCATGCACATGACGACGATTGGCATTTTGGGCGCAGCGGGCCGCATGGGGCAGGCAATTGCGGAAGCATCGGCACAGGCCGAGGTGAAGGTGGCTGGCGGAGTCGACCGGCCCGGCGTCTCAACCCTGATCGCGGGCCATCCGATCGGGACCGATGTCACCGCGCTGGCGCAGATGAGCGACGTGCTGATCGACTTCTCCTCGCCCGTCGCCCTTGCTGCACATCTCGAAGCGGCCAAGGCCTGTGGGCGCGCGGTGGTGATCGGCACGACCGGGCTAGAGGCGGAACATCATGCCCTGATCGATGCGGCTGCGGCTCATATTCCGATCCTTCAAACTGGCAATACCTCGCTCGGCGTGACGCTGCTGGCCGCTGTGGTGCGCGATGTCGCCTCACGGCTCGGGCAGGATTGGGACATTGAAATTGTCGAAATGCATCATCGCCATAAGGTCGATGCACCGTCGGGCACGGCATTGCTGCTTGGCGAGGCAGCAGCCAAGGGGCGTGACGTCACGCTGGCAGATGTCGCCGACCGGGGGCGCGATGGGATTACCGGCATGCGGGAACCGGGCCATATCGGTTTTGCCGCGCTGCGCGGCGGTTCGGTCGCAGGCGACCATCAGGTGATTTTCGCCACCGACGGCGAACGCATTGAACTCGGCCACCGCGCCGAAAGCCGCATCATCTTCGCCAAGGGCGCGGTCAAGGCGGCGCAATGGCTGCACGGCAAGCCCAATGGCCGTTACCGAATGGAAGACGTGTTGGGATTGTAAGGGCTTCAAGCGGGGAAGCAGCATGAAAAAGGCCGATGTCGAAACCTTCTATGCCGTGCTGGCCGCCCAAGAGCCGGAGCCGAAAACCGAACTTGAATATGGCAATGTCTATCAACTGCTCGTCGCGGTCGCGCTATCGGCACAAGCCACCGATGTCGGCGTCAACAAAGCGACCCGCGCGCTGTTCGCGAAGGTCAAAACCCCGGCCCAGATGGTGGCGCTGGGCGAGGCCGGATTGAAGCAGCACATCAAGACCATCGGCCTGTTCAATACCAAGGCGAAAAACGTCATCGCCCTGTCGGAAATGCTTGTCCATGACCATCATGGCGAGGTGCCACAAGACCGCGAGGCGCTCGAAAAATTGCCGGGTGTGGGCCGCAAGACCGCGAATGTGGTGCTCAATACCGCCTTTGGCGTGCCCACCATCGCGGTCGATACCCATATTTTCCGGGTCGGCAACCGCACCGGCCTGGCGCCTGGCAAGACGCCGCTCGCGGTGGAGAAGAAGCTGGAAAAAGCAACACCTGCGCGTTTCATGCGGCACGCTCATCACTGGTTAATCTTGCACGGCAGATATATTTGTAAGGCGCGGCGTCCAGAGTGCTGGCGCTGCCCGGTGGCCATGTGCTGCGCCTTCAAGACGAAGACACCGGCCCCAACGGAAAAATCACGCGCGGGCAGCCATCAGCCAACGCGGAAACAGGAGTAGGGATATGAACAGGAAGACCACACTTTCCGCCCTGCTGGGGGCAGTTGTGATCGGCACCATGGGCCTCGCCCATATGGCCGAGGCGCGTTCCAAGGACACATCTTGGCAGAATGCCAAGCCGATTGGTGCGCCGGTCGACTGCATCGACATCCGCAGTATTCAGCACACGCGCGTCCGCAGCGACAAGGTGATCGACTTCTACATTTCGCAGAAGAAAATCATGCGCAACGAACTCCCTTATTCCTGCTCGTCGCTCGGGTTTGAGGAACGCTTCCTCTACAAGACCAGCCTGTCGAGGCTCTGCTCGATCGACACCATCACCGTCCTGCATGATGCGGGTGGGCTTAGCTTTGGCGCAAGCTGCGGCCTAGGCAAGTTCCAGCAGGTCGAAATTCCCAAGAAGTAAGCGCTTGGCCTTCGCCGTCTTGACGCTTAAGTCTTGGCCATGATGGCCGCACAAGACCCGGATATGGCACTTGCCTCGTCGCCGCTTGCGGCGATGGAAACGCTGCATTGCACCGCGGCGGACCCGTCTGACCCCGGCTTTGAATGGACGCGTCTCAATGGCCGAGATGCGGCAACGCTCGAATGGCTTGCACAACAAGATGATGTGCCGGAGCTGGTGCGCGATGCGCTGATCTCGATGGAGACGCGACCGCGCTATGAACCGATTGATGGCGGGGTGCTGCTCAACTTGCGCGCCCCGGTGCTGGAACCCGTGCCCGATCAGGATGCGCTGGTGTCGATCCGCATGTGGCTCACCCGGACACGCGCCATTACCGTAACCCTGCGCCCGGCAGAAGTCATGGAGGCGATGGTCGCGCGCTTTCGCGATGGTCATCACCGCGATGCCGGTGATCTGGTTGCCGGTTTTGCCAGCCTAATTTCGGAATCGCTTGATGCCGACATTGCCGAACTGGGCGACACGTTGGACGAACTCGAACTCGGCATGGAATCGGAGCCGCTTTACCTTCACCGCCATAAGGTCAGTAAAATCCGCAGCGAAGCGATCGAGTTTCGCCGCTTCATCGCCCCGCAATTCCATGCGTTGGAACGCTTTTCGACCACCGGGCCGGGTTGGTTGGAGCCGGAAGATGTGCTTCAGCTCCGCAACGCTGCCGACCGCTTCGCCCGCATGGCCGAAGAGTTGGAGGCGATCCGCGAACGGTCGCAGCTTATGCGCGAAGAACTCACCGACCGCCGCGCGGAGTTGATGGACACGCGCGGGTTGCTGATTTCGATTGTCGCCCTGATCTTCCTGCCGCTGACCTTTCTCACCGGCCTGCTCGGCATGAATGTCGCGGGCATTCCCTTTGCCCATGCGCCATGGGCGTTCTGGGGGGTCGTGCTGTTCTGCATTGCCATCAGCGCGATGATGGCGATCTATTTCGTGCAAACCCGCTGGACACGGAGCTAATTCTTGTCCGCTCCCCCGGTTTCGCAGGGGGGAGAGATCAATCTTCAGGCCAACAAGACGACGGGGCTGGACGAATGCCAGCGCATCGACACCCGATCATCCCAGGTAAAATCCTCCTGATCGAAGCGCGAGAGATTCGGGCGCGACACCCGCATCATCTGGCCTGATGGCAGCAGCACCTCATAGATGGTGATGTCGCCAAGGTAGGACATGCCCTTGATCACGCCATCCGCCATATTATGCCCGACCGGGGCATCCGGGGCGGGCGGCGCTTCGCCATGGCGGTAGAGCGAAATCTTCTCGGGGCGCAGCGCGATGTGAACCACCGCCTCATGCGGGCCGGTCACGCCATGGTTGATAAAGACCCGGCCCAGTTCGGGGCAATCCACCACCGCCTGTTCCGGTTCATCCACCACCAGCCTGCCTTCGAACAGGTTCACCGAACCAACAAAATCGGCCACGAAACGGTTGGCCGGATATTCATATAGGTCTGACGGGGTAGCCAACTGGGCAATCAGCCCCTTGTTCACCACGGCGATGCGGCTCGCCATCGATAGCGCTTCGTCCTGATCATGGGTGACCGTGACAAAGGTAATCCCCACCTTATCCTGCAATTCGGCGAGTTCGAACTGCATCGCCGCGCGCAGCTTGGCATCAAGCGCGGACAGCGGCTCATCAAGCAGCAGCACCTTGGGCCGCATCACCAGCGAGCGCGCCAGCGCGACACGCTGGCGCTGGCCGCCCGATAACTGGTCTGGCATGCGCTCACCCAGCCCGTCGAGTTTCACAAGGCCCAGCGCCTCTTCCACCCGGTCGCGCACCTCATCCTTGGGCGTGCGCGCGATCTTCAAGCCATAAGCGACATTATCGCGCACCGTCATATGCGGGAAGACGGCATAGCTTTGGAACACCATGTTGACCGGCCGCTTGTTCGGCGGCACCCCGACCATGTCCTGCCCATCAATCAGGATCTGCCCCTCGGTCGGCAATTCGAAACCGGCGATCATGCGGAGCAACGTCGTCTTGCCGCAGCCCGATGGCCCGAGCAGGACGAAAAACTCCCCCGCCATGATATCAAGCGAGACATCGTCCACCGCCGCCAACTGCCCGAATTTCTTCGTGACGTTGCGGATCTGGATGATCGGCTGGGGCGTAGTCATGAATGGCCTTTCCCGCTGTTTTCGGTCATGCGGTTCTGGAGATAAAGAGCGATGGTGGTCAGGATCACGGTCATCAGGATCAACAGCGTCGAAACGGCATTGACCTCCGGCGTCACCGAGAAGCGCACCATGGAATAGACCTTCACCGGGAAGGTGATGGTGTTCGGGCCCGATGTGAAGAAGGTGATCACGAAATCGTCGAGCGAGAGCGTGAACGCCAGCAACGCCCCGGCCACCAGCCCCGGCTTCATATGAGGCAGCAGCACGTCGCGAAACGCCTGCCATTCGCTCGCGCCGAGATCCTTGGCCGCTTCCTCCTGCTCGCGGTTAAACGAGGCAAGGCGCGACCGCACCACCATCGTGACGAACGGGAAACAGAAGGTCACATGCGCGATGGTAATGGCCCCAAGGCTGAACGGCCATGGCAAATCCATCGGCCAGCCGATCTGCGCAAAGAAGATCAACATCGCCACACCGAAACAGATTTCCGGCACGACAATCGGCAGCGCCATCGTGCCTTCAATCGCCGACTTCCAAGGGAAGCGGAAGCGCCATAGCATCACCGCCGCCATCGCCCCCAACACCAGCGAAATGATGGTCGCGAACAAGGCGATGGTGAGCGAGTTCAACAACGCCGTCATCAGCGTGTCGTTATGCAGCACCTTGAGATAATATTTGGTGGTGAAGCCCTGCCAAACGATATTACGGCGACTGTCGTTGAAGCTGAACACCATCAGCGCGACCAGCGGCGCGTAGAGGAAGAACATGGTCAACGCGACCCATGCGCGCAACGACCACCGCCTTGTATATTCCAGCGGGGCAATCGGCTGGCGGGTGAACATCACGCCTCCTCCCGCTTGAGCTTGCGTTCGCGGCTCGCCTGCCACGCGATCATGATAAAGGTCGCGTACATCAGGATGAAGGACAGCGCCGATCCGAATGGCCAGTCATTGGCGCGCTTGAACTGGCGTTCGATAACATTGGCGATCATCTGGCTATCGGTGCCGCCAAGCAGGTCAGGCGTCAGATAAGCGCCCAAGGCCGGGATGAAGGTGATCACCACCCCGGAAATAATCCCGGGCGCGGCCAGCGGCGCAACAATCGTCAGCAACGTCCGCAAATGCCCCGCGCCAAGATCAAGGCTTGCCTCGATCAACGAGCGATCAAGCCGGTCGAGCGCGGCATACAGCGGCAACACCATGAACGGCAGATGGACATAGACCAAGCCAAGCACCACCGCGAAATTATTGTAGAGCAGGTGGAGCGGCTCCCATGCGCCGAGTGGCTGGAGACCCAGCACGACCCGCGCATTGCTGGACAAGTTCCACAGCCAGCCGAGCGACTGGTTGGCATAGCCTTCACCCCGCAACACCGTCATCAGTGCATAGGTGCGGATCAACAAGTTGGTCCAGAAAGGCAGCATGATGCCAAGCAGCAGCCATGGCTTCCATTTGGGCGCGGCGAAGGTAATCGCAATCGCGACCGGAAAACCGACGATCAGACAGATGAAGGTTGTCAGCGCCGCCACCGCCACCGACTTGCCGAAAATCGCAATATACAGCGGCTCAATCGCCCGCGCATAATTGGCGAAGGTGCCGCTGATATCGATCTCGGTCAGGCCAACATTGCGACCGAAGCTATAGGCCCAAAGCACCGCCAACGGGATGACAAAAAACGTGAACAGCCAGAGGATCGGCGCCGTCGCAATCGCCGCAAAGACCCTCTTTTGTGTTCCCCAATCTTGCATCGCGGATCAATCCGCGCGGATACGGGTGAAGGCCTCTTCATAGAGCGGCTGAAGTTCCGCATTATAGGACGCATATTCGCACTTCGCGAGAATGGCCGCTGGCGGGAAAATCACCGGGTTGTTCTTGTAATCATCGGGCATCAGCGCCTTGGCCGCCGCATTCGGGGTCGGATAGAGGATCGTCTCGCTGATCTTCTTGCCCGCTTCCGCGTCCAGCAAATAGTTGATGAAGGCATGGGCATTTTCCGGGTGCGGCGCCCCCTTCGGAATGGCGAGATTGTCCGAGTTGAACTGGCTCCCCTCCTTCGGGACAACAAAATCGATGTCCGGATCTTCCTTCATAATCTGCGCGATATCGCCATTATATTCGAGCACGACGTCAACCTCACCCGACAACAGCAGGTCCTGGCCATTATCTTCGTGGAACGCCTTCACATTCGCCTTCTGCTTCTTCAGCATGGCTTCGATTTCAGCGATGATGTCCTTGTTCAGCCCGTTGACGCTGTGCCCCTTATATTTGGCACTGAGGCGGAAAAGATCACCCGCTTCCGACAACAGGGCGATCCGGCCCTTATATTCATCGCTGTCGAACAGCACCTTCCAGCTATCGATCGGGCCCTTCATCTTCGACTTGCGATAGCCAATGCCCAGCACCAGCCAGGTATAAGGCATGGAATAGGCGCGCTTGGGATCATAAGGCACATCGGTAAAGGCCGGTGCGGCATTTTTGAAATTGGGAATTTTGGCGTGATCGAGCGGCATCAGCATATCCGCCTTGACCATGCGCTCGACAAAGTCGTTGGACGGCACGATCACATCGAAACCCGGATTGCCCGCGCGCAGCTTGGCGAACAGCTCGTCATTGGTGGCGAACAGGCTCATGTTCACCTCAATCCCGGCGGCCTGTTTAAAATCGTCGAGCGTCGTTTCACCGATATAGGTGTCCCAATTGTAAAAATTGAGCTTCGGCTCTTCGCCAGACGCGGATTTTTTCTCCTCACCCTTGCTACACGCCGCCAGTCCCCCGGTGATCGAGATGCCAATGGCAGCCGCACCTAGCCCTTGAAGCAGCGAACGCCGCCCCATGATCGATTCCCGCAACAACGACATCTTATCCATGAGGCGACTCCTTGGTGAAGATCTGATGAACCATGGAGATTATGCTATTGAAATTTGAGGGCAAGCCCCCCTGTTTCAATTTTTTTGCAATCGCGCAGATGCGGCCAGTGCGCGGGCGCGGGCCTGTTGATGGCCAATGATTTTGGCGGGATAGCCGGGCAGGCGCAGGCCGAACTCTTCCGGGTCATGGACATGCGGTTCACCAACATGGGACAGTTCCGGCACCCAGCGCCGAATATAATCACCACAGTCGAATTTTTCCGACTGGCCAAGCGGGGCCATGATCCGGCCAAAGGGATTGGATTCAAACCCCGTTCCGGCGATCCACTGCCAGCCCATGGCGTTGTTGCCATAATCGGCATCGACCAGCGTATCCCAGAACCACCGTTCACCATGCCGCCAGTCGATCAACAAATGTTTGACGAGAAAGCTCGCCACCAACATCCGGATGCGGTTGTGGACATAGCCGGTGGCCCAGAGTTCGCGCATCCCGGCATCGATGATCGGATAGCCGGTCAAGCCCTGCTGCCACGCGCGCAGGTCGCGCGCCGCCTCGGCATCTTGCTCGGGCTGACGCCAAGGGAAACCGCTGCTTGCCGCCCGGCCATCGACCCAGCCATAGCCTGGCCATTGGTCGATCATGTTGATCCCAAAATCGCGCCAGCCGACCTCGCGCAAAAAAGGGGCGGCCGCCTCCCCTGCTTCGCGTGCGGCGAGATGCCAGACGAGCGCGGGGGAGATTTCGCCAAAATGCAGATGCGGCGACAAGCGCGAAATGCCGGTCGCGATGCCGGGGAAATTGCGGTCCTCCTGATAGCGACCAAGATGCGGCAAAAAATCGCGCAACCGCTGCCGCGCCGCGTCCTCGCCCGGCTGCCAGTGATCATGAAAACCCGCCGCCCAATCGGGCTGGCGGGGCAGCAAGGCCCATTGCGCCAATTCCTCGCCATCCGGCCAATGGGCGGGCGCAACAATGCGTTCCGGCGCGGCCAAGGGCTTGGGCGGCGGCATATGATGGAGCAGCGCCTTCCACCAGGGCGTGAACATGCGGTAACGGCTCCCCGTCCCCGACAACACCAGCGCGGGCGGGCATAAGACAAGCCCCTCGTGGAGATGGAGCGGCAGGCGGAGCGCAATATCGGCGGCGGCCTGCTTGTGCCACGGTTCATAATGGCGCACCGCATGGACCGCGCTGGCCCCGGTTTCAGCGGCAATCGCGGCGATCACATCGGCACTATGCCCCCTGCGCAGCACAAGCCGCGACCCCTTCGCCCGCAGGCTGGCATCCAGCGCGATCAGGCTATGGTGCAGCCACCAACGGCTCGCCCCGGCTGGGGCATAAGCACCCGGCCCCTCATCATCGAGCACAAAGACGGGTATCACGGGCCGCCCCGTTTCGACCGCCGCCACAAGGGCGGGCTGATCAACAAGGCGAAGGTCCTGACGGAACCAGAGAATAACGGGCGCGTTCATGGTCATCGTCCCGCTCTAATCGGGATGAGGCACAAGTCCATATGGGAATAAGGTGGTGCCATCCCCTCCCCCCTCCCGCCAGCGGAAGGGGGTGGGATCAGGCGCGCATCACCCGAAGACGGTGTTTTCCTTCTCGACCGTCCAAGTCTGGCCCTTGGCGAGCAAGCCCTGCAAATCCGGGGTCTTGCCCTTGGACACTGCGACATTCTGCGCGATCACCGCGCTGTCGAACGTCGGGCGCGGATCGTCGAAGATCACGCCCAAGGCAACCGGGAAACCATCCTGCAACCGCAGTTCAATCAGCATGTGCGCGACCGAGCGATTGGTCACATCGTGCACGATCACGCCTGCCGCCTGCCAATCACCATCAACCACCTCGACGACCTTGAGCTGGAGCTTGTCACGATCGAGCGCAATGCCCTTGTTGCCGCCATCGAACAGCACCGGCTTGCCATCTTCCAGCCAGAGCTGGTTCGGGGCCGCATTGGCCTTGTCGGTGAAGTCGGCGAACACATCGGCATTATAGACGATGCAGTTCTGGAAGATTTCGACGAACGCCGCGCCCTGATGCGCGTGGGCGGCCTTCAACACATTCGGCAGATTCTTGTGGGTATCAATCGCACGCGCCAAGAACCGTGCCCCCGAACCAAGCGCGAAGGCGCAAGGCGTCGCTGGCCGGTCAACCGAACCGAAGGGCGTCGAGGGGGTCTTGGTCCCTTCCCGGCTGGTCGGCGAATATTGACCCTTGGTCAGGCCATAGATCTCGTTGTTGAACAGCAGGATCTGGCAGTTCAGATTGCGCCGCAACAGATGCATCGTGTGGTTGCCGCCGATCGACAGCGCATCGCCATCGCCGGTGATGATCCATACGTCGAGTTCCGGATTGGCCAGCTTCACCCCGGTCGCCACGGCGCAGGCGCGGCCATGGATGGTGTGGAAGCCATAGGTTTCCATATAATAAGGGAAGCGCGACGAGCAGCCGATGCCCGAGACGAACACGGTGTTTTCCGGCTTCACGCCGAGCTCCGGCATGGTGCGCTGCACCGCCTTCAAGATCGCATAGTCGCCGCAACCCGGGCACCAGCGGACTTCCTGATCGGTTTCCCAGTCCTTCGGGCTGGTCTTGACGGGGGTCATGTCGTTCATGCGAGCGCCTCCTCGATGGCAGCTTCAAGTTCGGCAATGGTGAAGGGCTGGCCCGACACCTTGTTCACCGGCTTGGCGTCGATCAGATACTGGTCGCGCAGCACGGTCTTGAACTGGCCGGTGTTCATTTCCGGCACGATCACCTTGTCATAGCTCTTCAACAGCTCGCCAAGGTTGGTCGGCAGCGGCCAGATGTGGCGGACGTGAATTTGGCTGACATCCAGCCCCTTCGCCCGCGCCCGGCTCACAGCCTGATGGATCGCGCCATAGGTCGAACCCCAGCCGACGACCGCAAGCTTGCCGCCTGCGGCACCAAGGGTGACATCCTGTTCCGGCACGCCATGAGCAATGCCATCAACCTTGGCCTTGCGGATATCGGTCATCGCCTGATGGTTGGCCGGCGAATAATCGAGATGGCCAGTATCAACCTGCTTCTCAATCCCGCCGATGCGGTGGATCAGACCCGGCGTGCCCGGCTTGACCCAAGGGCGTGCCAGCTTGGCATCGCGACTATAAGGCTTGAACCCAGCTTCCGGCACTTCGTCCAAGAATTTCACCGGGAACGGCTTGTAGGTCGACATGTCGGGCACGGCCCAAGGCTCGGCCGCATTGCCGATATAGCCATCGGTCAGCAGCATCACCGGGGTCATATACTGAACCGCGATGCGCACCGCCTCAATCGCGCAATCAAACGCATCGGATGGCGAGCGCGCGGCGATGACCGGCAGCGGCGCATCGCCGTTGCGGCCATAGACGGCCTGATAAAGATCCGACTGTTCGGTCTTGGTGGGCAGGCCGGTGGATGGGCCGCCACGCTGGCTGTTGACGATGACCAGCGGCAGCTCGGTCATGATCGCCAGACCGATCGCCTCGCCCTTAAGCGCGATGCCCGGGCCGGAGGATGAGGTCACGCCCAATTGACCGGCATAGCTGGCGCCAATGGCCGATGCGATGGCGGCAATCTCGTCTTCCGCCTGGAAGGTCGTGATACCATATTCCTTGAGGTTCGACAGATAATGCAGGATCGAGGATGCCGGCGTGATTGGATAGCCACCAAAGAACATCGGCATGCTGGCGAGCTGCGCACCCGCGACCAGACCAAAGGCCACCGCTTCCGCGCCGGTGATGGTGCGATAAAGGCCGGGGGCAACCGACGCCGGATTGACGTGGTGGCGCTTGACCTGACCACCGATCTCGATCGTCTCGCCATAAGCATGGCCCGCGTTCAGCGCCGCGATATTGGCATCGGCCAGCACCTGATTCTTTTTGAACTTGCCGTTCAACCAATCGATTAGCGGCTGGCGGTCCCGGTCGAACATCCACAGCGCAAGGCCCAGCGTCCACATATTCTTGCAGCGCAGCGCTTCCTTGTTGCCAAGGCCGAACGGCTTCACCGCCTCCAGCGTCAGTTGCGAGATGTTGAACTTGACCAGCTGCCATTTGGCAAGGCTGCCATCTTCAAGCGGGTTCACCTCATAACCAGCCTTCGCCAGATTGCGCGCGCCGAACTCGCCCTCATCGGCGATGATCAGGCCGCCCGGCTTAAGATTGCCGACATTGGTCTTGAGCGCAGCCGGGTTCATCGCGACCAGCACATCCGGGGCATCGCCCGGCGTATCAATCGCGCCCGAACCGAAATTGATCTGGAACGCCGAAACGCCAAAGGTCGTGCCCTGCGGCGCGCGAATCTCCGCGGGGAAATCTGGGAAAGTAGCAAAGTCATTTCCAGCGAGTGCGGATGACAGCGTAAACTGCCCCCCGGTCAACTGCATGCCGTCGCCGCTATCGCCAGCAAAGCGGACCACGATTGATTCGTCGTTCTGGATCGTCCCGGCGGTTCCGGTTCCCAGTGTCTGAGCGACTGATGCCATTCCAAGTTCCTGCGTCATTGTCTGGGAGGCGCGAGATCTGCCTACCGTTCAGTGCGAGTGCCCTAGGACAGTCGCGCCACGGTCTCAATGAAGAAAATGTGCAGGTCGACCCACTTCCGCTTGGTTCTGGCTCGATTTGCGCTTCATGGCGCTTTGGGTAAAGGGAAATTACCACATCCACCCTGAACTAGCCCGCCACGCCAAGGAGCCCGCCCGTGACCGTCGATCCGACCACCTTGCCCTATCGCCCGTGCGCCGGGATCATGTTGCTCAACCGCGATGGATTGGTGTTCGTCGGCCAGCGCGTCGATACCACCGCCGAGGCTTGGCAAATGCCACAAGGCGGGATCGACAAGGGCGAAGATGCGCTCACCGCCGCGATCCGCGAAGTGGGGGAGGAAACCGGTATCGCCGCCGAACTGATTCGCCTGATCGCGCAGGCACAAGACGAGCATCTATACGATCTTCCGCACGACCTGATCGGCAAGCTGTGGAAAGGCAAATATCGCGGCCAGCGCCAGACATGGTTCCTGATGCGGTTCATCGGCACGGATGACGACGTCAACATCATGACCGAGCATCAGGAGTTCCGCGAATGGCGCTGGGTCGAACCAGAGCTCGTCCCGGAATTGATCGTGCCGTTCAAGCAGGACCTGTATCACCGCATCCTGACCGAGTTCCGACCGTTGATCGGCCCTGCGGCCTGAGGGCGGGCCGGGCGTTCGGATCACCCGCTCGATGCGTCAGTCGAGCGCCCAAACCGCCCCCGCCTGTCGGATTAATTTACAATTAACCATGAATGTTAACTCGGAAATGGCGCAAATCCTCATCTGGCATGGGGATTGCTTAATAATTGGCATGTTCAAGAAACTCGCCCGCCTATTTCAGATCAGGACCCGGTTCGAAGCGGCTGCCGTCGTCTATACGTTGGCGGTCGGCGCAGTGGAGCGCGGGTCGCATTATCTTGTCCAATATCCGGGCAAGATGGGTTGGGTCTTCTTCATTGTCTGCACCACCGGCGTCTTCATGGCGGGCGGCGTAATCTTCGACAGCGTGCGCAAACAGCCCGCGACCCCCAGCAAACGGATCAGCCGCACAAGCGATCGCCCTTCCCTTCGCCCGCGCTCCCGGCTAGGCCAGATTCATGCCTCCGATCGTCCTTATTCTCGCCCGCACCGCCAATGGCGTCATCGGCCATAATGGCCAACTCCCTTGGCACCTGCCTGCGGATCTCAAACGCTTCAAGGCACTGACCATGGGGCAGCCCATGATCATGGGCCGCAAAACATTCGAGAGTTTTCCCAAACCCCTGCCCGGTCGTCGCCATATCGTGCTGACCCGCGATGCCGATTGGCAGCGTGAAGGCGCAGAAATCGCCCGCACCCCGGATGAGGCACTGGCAATGGCCGCAACGGGCGACCCGGCCGCCATCTGGATCATCGGCGGGGCCGAAATCTTCACCCTCTATCTCGACACGGCCAACCGGATCGAACTGACCGAAGTCGCCGATGAGATCGCGGGTGATACCGTCATGCCGCCATTCGACCTCGCCCATTGGCAGGAAACCGCCCGCGAACATCATGACAGTTTCGACTTCGTGACACTGGTGCGACGTGGCTAAACCTCTTATAGCCGCCCACGTCATGACAAGGGTAAACGGACAAGACCAGATCGAGGGCGCGCTGCGGGGCGCGATTATCGCGCTCGGCAATTTCGATGGGTTCCATCTCGGCCATCAAGCCGTGGCGGGCCGCGCCATGGCGATTGCCCGCGAATTGGGCGCACCGGCGATCATCGCTACCTTCGATCCACACCCTGTCCGGCATTTCCAGCCTGATGCCCCGCCCTTCCGCCTGACCACGCTCGACCAACGCGAACGGCTGTTCACCGCCGCCGGTGCCGATGCGATGATGGTCTATCATTTCGATGGCGAACTGGCGGCCGTAACGGCGAGCGACTTCATCACCGACTGGCTGATCCACCGCGCCGGGGCGCGGGGCGTGGTGACCGGAGAAGATTTCACCTTTGGTAAGGGGCGCGGCGGCAGTACCGCGCTGCTTCATGCCGAGGGCGAAAAGCGAGGGCTGATTGTTGAGACCGTCGGCCCGGTGACGGATGGCGAGGGGGTGATTTCCTCCAGCCGCATCCGAGACGCGCTGCGCGACGGCGATTGCGCGCTCGCGGCACGCTTGCTGACCCGCCCGTTCGCGATTGAAGGCGCGGTCCAACATGGGGCCAAGCTTGGGCGCACCATCGGCATGCCGACCGCCAATATCGTGCTCGGCACCTATCTCCGCCCGAAATACGGCATTTACGCCGTGCGCGGTCGCCTGCCCGATGGGCGGCTGGTCAACGGCGCGGCCAATCTCGGCATCCGGCCCAGCTTCGATCCACCGGTCGAATTGCTGGAAACCTTCTTCTTCGATTTTTCGGAAGACCTGTATGGGCAGACGTTGGAGATTGAGTTGATCGCCTATTTGCGCCCGGAAGCGAAGTTCGACAGCCTTGACGCCCTCACTGCTCAGATGCAGGCCGATTGCGAACAGGCGCGGCAAATCCTTGCCGATCCCCCCATCCTTGCCTAGAGCGACTGGCCATGACCGAAGCCCCTGATCTTAAAGACACTGTCTTCCTGCCGAAGACCGATTTCCCGATGAAGGCCGGACTGGCCCAGAAGGAACCGGCCACCCTCGCCCGCTGGGAACAGCTTGGCCTGTATCAGCGCCTGCGCGACGTCCGCGCCGGGCGCGAGATGTTCATTCTGCACGATGGCCCGCCTTATGCGAATGGCGACATTCACATGGGCCATGCGATGAACAAGGTGCTGAAGGACATCATCGTCCGGTCGCAACGCCTGATGGGCAAAGACGCGCCCTATGTCCCGGGCTGGGATTGCCACGGCCTGCCGATCGAATGGCAGATCGAAAAGCAATATAAAGACAAGAAAAAGAACAAGGATGAGGTCCCGGCCAACGAGTTCCGGGCAGAATGCCGCGCCTATGCCGAAAAATGGGTGGGCGTGCAGAAGGAGCAGTTCAAGCGGCTCGGCATCATGGGCGATTGGGAAGACCCCTATCTCACTATGAAGTTCGAAGCCGAAGCAGCGATTGTCGGCGAACTGCTGAAATTCGCGGAAAGCGGCCAACTCTATCGCGGGTCAAAGCCGGTGATGTGGTCGCCGGTCGAAAAGACCGCGCTGGCCGAGGCCGAAGTCGAATATGAAGACATCAGTTCGACCCAGATTTACGTCGCCTTCGAGATCGTGGACGCGCCGAACGCGCCGGATCTGGTCGGCGCCCATGCCGTCATCTGGACCACCACACCTTGGACGATTCCGACCAACCAGGCCTTGGCCTATGGTCCGGAAATTGAATATGGTCTGTTTGAAACAGCCGACGGCAAACGCTGGCTGCTGGCCATCGAACGCGCCAAGGAGACCCCCTTGGCTGGCCCCGCCACGCTGGTGCGGGCATTGCCCGGCTCGGCTCTTGCCGGTGCCAAGGCCATTCACCCCATGGCCCAAGGCCCCGTCACGCCGCAAGCAGGCGACACGGACGAGGGAGATAAAGACTGGTCCTTCTTCGCCAAGCCGCGCCCCTTTCTGCCGGGCGACTTCGTCACCACCGATGCGGGGACCGGTCTCGTCCACATGGCACCCGATCATGGCGAAGACGACTTCCTGCTGTGCAAGGCGCATGGCATCGACCCGGTATTCGCGGTCGAGCCGGATGGCCGCTATCGCGCCGATTGGGCATGGATGGGTGGCGAGGCGCTGTCCGTCATCAACCCGAAGCTGAACGCGCCGGAAGGCCCGATCTGTAGCGACCTGACCGCCGTGGGCGGGCTGCTGTCCGCCGCCCCCTTTGCCCATAGCTATCCGCATAGCTGGCGCTCCAAGGCCAAGGTGATTTATCGTTGCACCCCGCAATGGTTCATCCCGATGGATAAGGTGATCGAGCGCGATACGCTGCGCGAGGTCGCGCTGGGTGCCATTCGCGATACCCGCTGGGTGCCGGAACGCGCCGAAAACCGCATCACCGCCATGGTCGAAGGCCGCCCCGACTGGGTGATCAGCCGCCAACGCGCGTGGGGCGTGCCGATTGCGCTCTATGTCCATCGCAAAAGTGGTCAGTATCTCAATGATTCCGCAGTAAATCAGCGCATCATCCAAGCCTTTACGCAAGGCGGTGCCGATGCGTGGTTCGCGGCCGATCACCAGCAACTGCTTGGCCCGAATTACGACCTTGCCGATTATGAGGTGGTCAACGACATTCTCGACGTATGGTTCGATTCCGGTTCGACCCATAGCTTCGTGGTCGAGGCCCGTTATGGCGTCGGGGTCCATGCCGATCTCTATCTCGAAGGCTCGGACCAGCATCGTGGCTGGTTCCAGTCGTCGCTGCTGGAAAGCTGCGGTACCCGTGGCCGCGCTCCTTATAAGGCAGTGCTGACCCATGGCTTCGCGCTCGACGGTCAAGGTCGCAAAATGTCGAAATCGCTCGGCAATGTCGTCGATCCGTTGAAGGTGCTGAACGAATCCGGAGCCGATATTCTCCGCCTGTGGGTCGCCTCTACCGACTATTTCGACGATGTCCGCATCGGTAAGGAAGTACTGGCAGGCACGTCTGACGCCTATCGTAAAATTCGTAATACATTCCGGTATTTGCTTGGCGCTCTTGATGGATATTCTGAAGATGAGGCGATCACGCATGGCGCGATGCCGGAGTTGGAACAATATGTCCTGCACCTGCTGACGAAGCTCGACCATGAGTTGAAGGACGCGGCGCTGAACTATGAGTTCAACCGCTATGCGCGGGCGCTGAGCGACTTTTGCAACAATGATTTGTCGGCCTTTTTCTTCGATATCCGCAAGGATTGCCTCTATTGCGATGCGCCGTCCGATCCGAAGCGACGCGCCTATCGTCAGGTGCTCGACACGCTGTTCCACGCTTTGGTGCGCTATGCCGCCCCGATCCTGTGCTTCACGGCAGAAGAAGTGTGGCAGACCCGTTATCCGTCTGAGGATGGCTCGGTCCATTTCCTCGAATGGCCGGAGATGGAGCGCCAATGGCATGGCGACAGCGCCTTTGCCGACCGCTGGGAAAAGCTAAGATCGCTTCGCAACAAAGTGACGGAAGCCATTGAACCTTATCGCCGAGATAAGGTCATCCGGTCGAGCCTTGAAGCCGAAGTCACGGTCCCGGCCAGCGAGACACCGGAAGGCGTCGATCTTGCCGAACTGTTCATCACGGCCATTGCTGTGCCGGATGCGGGTGCCACCGATGTGCAGGTCACCAAGACCGAATATCACAAATGCGGCCGCTGCTGGCAGCATCTGCCCGATGTGGCCGAAGACCTCGCGCTGTGCGGTCGTTGCGATACGGTGGTGAATGGCTGAACGGTTCATCCCCCTGCTGTCCTGCCGTCGTCACCCTGAACGCGGTTCCGGGTCCAGCGGTGTGTGCGCATGACGGCCAAGCCCCTGCACCGCGCCTTTGGCTTTGCCCTTGCCGCGCTGGTCTATCTGATCGATCAGGCGGTGAAGTTCGTGATGATCCACAGCCTCGCGCTCGAATCGCGGCAGGTGATCACACTGGCCCCGATTCTCAACCTGAGTTGGGTTGAAAATCATGGCATTTCGCTCGGCATGTTTACCGCCAGCAGCGATGCGCAGCGCTGGATCCTGATTGGCGTGACCGCCGCCATCGCGATGGGCGTCAGCATCTGGCTGTTGCGCGAACAACTGCGGGGCGACGTCTATGCGTTAGGCCTTGTGCTAGGGGGCGCGCTGGGCAATATCACGGACCGAGCGCGCTTCGGCTATGTAGTTGATTTTATCGATTTGCATTTTGGCGACTTCCGACCCTTTTTGGTCTTCAATGTTGCCGATGCCGCGATTACGATAGGCGTATTGCTATTGCTGGTGCGGGCATTCCTCACCCCAGACAAGATGAAAGACGGAGAAACGGAAAATGCGTAAGATGATCCTGACCGTGGCTGCGGCCTCGACATTGCTTGCGCTTTCCGCCTGCGGTGGTCGCAGCGGTGGCGGCGTGGTCAATCGTGACCGTCCCGACGAAATGGCCGTTGCTCGTCATGCCCCGCTGGTGATCCCGCCTGATTTCGGCCTCGTGCCGCCGCGTCCGGGTGCCCCGCGCCCGCAGGAAGCCGACAGCAGCACCCAGGCGCTGGAAGCCATGTTCGGCGGCGCTGCGGCCCGTTCGGCGGCGGAACGCGGCCTGATCTCATCGGCTGGCGGCAGCCGCACCGATGCGACCCGTTCCACGGTGGGCGATCCGGCCACCACGGTGGTCGACAAGGGCCAAAGCGTGCGTGACATTCTAAACGCGCCAGAAAGCTCGGGCTCGGAAGCCACTGTTTCCGTTCCGCATTAATCTGCCCGTGACGGGGGGTCGCGTCCTTATCTCCCGTCGCTTTTCGTCTCGCGCAAGCGGGCGACCATGGAGGTTGCCTGCAGCGTCGCTTGGCTGGCACAAGCATCGGCCCCACCTGCCTGCGCCATCTCAGGCCAGTGCCAGCGGCCATCCGATTGATCGCACCGCCGCGTGATCGGGCTAGTCCTCCGTCGGCTCCTCGCCTCAATCCCGACGCTGCTCGCGGTGATCCTGCTGTCTTTCGTGTTGATGCGCTTTGCGCCGGGCAGCCCGTTCGACGGCGAACGTCCACTCGACCCGGAAACCCGCGCCGCCCTCGACGCGGCTTATGGCCTTGACCAGCCAATCCCGGTCCAACTTGGCCGTTATCTCCTCCATCTCGCCCATGGCGATTTCGGGCCAAGCCTCGTCTATCGCGATTTTACCGTCACCGATCTGATCCATAGCGGGCTGCCCGTTTCGCTCACCATCGGCGGGCTAGCCCTGATATCGGCGCTGGGCGGCGGCATCATGTTCGGCCTGATGGCGGTGCTGCGCCCCGATGGGCCACTTGATCGCGGGTTGATGCTGAGCATGACCTTGCTCACTGCGCTGCCGACCTTTGTCACCGGCCCGGTGCTTGCCCTTGTGTTCGCGCTCTGGCTGGGCTGGCTACCGGTCGCGGGCTGGGCCGCAGGTGCGCCGCGCTATCTGGTGCTGCCGGTGCTGGCACTAGCGCTGCCCAGCATGGGGGCCGTCGCCAAGCTGACCCGTGCCGGGCTGGCGCAGGTGATGGAACAGGACCACATCCGCGCCGCCCGCGCGCGGGGAAAGACCGGCTGGCGGCTGATCTCCCACCATGCGCTGCGACCGGCGCTATTGCCGGTGGTCAGCTATGCCGGTCCGGCGGCCGCCGGGCTGTTGACAGGCGCGGTGGTGATCGAGACGGTATTCGCACTGCCCGGCCTTGGCCGCTATGTCGTGCAAGGCGCGCTCAACCGGGATTATCCGCTCGTGCTGGGGGTGGTGACACTCTACGCCGCGCTGATCATCCTGTTCAATTTACTGGCCGACATCCTCTATGGCTGGCTTGATCCACGGGTGCGCGGATGAACCGCTTGCGCCTTGCCTTGCCCGCCGGTTTGGTCGGGCTGGTCCTGCTCGCCGCATGGCTATTGCCGTCGCTGCTGCCCTGGGACTATCGCGTGATCGACTGGGACCATGTCAGTGCCCCGGCAGCGACCCCTGGCCATGTGCTGGGCACCGATAGCGTGGGCCGCGATCTGCTGAGCCGGACATTGGTCGGCACCCGGATCACCATGATGGTCGCCATCGCCGCCGCCTTTGTCTCGCTCATCATCGGCGTGCTGTGGGGGGCGATTGCGGGCTGGTGCGGCGGCAAGGTCGATGCGCTGATGATGCGGATCGTCGATGCGCTTTATGCCCTACCCTTCATGTTCGTCGTGATCCTGTTGATGGTGGTCTTTGGCCGCTCGATCTTGCTCGTCTTCATCGGCATTGGCGCGGTCGAATGGTTGACCATGGCGCGGGTCGTGCGCGGGCAGATGCTGGCGCTGCGCCACCGCCCCTTCATTCTCGCGGCAGAGGCGGCAGGCGCCAAAGCCGGCTTCATCGTCTTCCGCCACGCCCTGCCCAACATGGCCGCGGTCATCCTCGCCTATCTGCTGTTGACCGTGCCGCAGGTGGTGATGGTGGAGAGCTTTCTCTCCTTCCTCGGCCTTGGTGTGCAAGAGCCGATGACCTCACTCGGCATCCTCGTCAAAGAAGGGGCCGACGATATGGACGTCTATCCCATCGCCCTGTTGGTGCCGGGTGGTGTGCTGGTGACATTGGTCGTCTGCCTGACCGTGCTGGGTGAGCGGCTGCGGGACCGCTGGGCGGCATGACGTCCGTCTTTCGCTATCACGGCCTGCGGGTCGAAATCGCGGGACGAGCGGTGGTCCAGAGCCTCGATCTGGCCATCGCGCCGGGCGAATGTGTCGCGCTGGTCGGCGAATCGGGCTCGGGCAAGTCGCAAAGCTGGATGGCCCCGTTCGGCCTGTCCCCCGGCATCGCATCGGGCGAGGCCTGGCTGTGCGGTGAAGCGCTGGTGGGCCGGGATGAGGCGGATCGTTCCCGCTTGCGCGCCCGCCATGTCGGTTTCGTGTTCCAACAGCCGCTGACCAGCCTCTCGCCCCACCTCACCATCGCCGCCCATCTGGAAGAAGCCTTTACCCAAGCGGGTGGCGCCCGCCCGGATCGTGCGACGCTTGCCGCTGCGCTAAGCGAAGTCGGGATTGACCAACCGCAAGACCGGTTGCGGCAATTCCCCCATCGTCTGTCCGGCGGGCAGCGCCAGCGGGTGATGATCGCCATGGCCATCGCGCACCAGCCTGCCCTGCTGATTGCGGACGAACCGACTACCGCGCTCGACGCCACGTTGCGGCGCGAGGTGATGGCGATGCTCACCAACCTGTGCCGGAAGCGCGGCATGGCGATGCTGCTGATCAGCCATGATCTGGCCAGCGTCGCCGATGCGGCGGATCGCCTGATCATCATGCGACAGGGCGAAATGGTGGAACAAGGCCCGACCCGCGACGTGATTGCCCATCCGGGCAGCGCTTATGGCCGTGACCTGCTCGCCGCTGCCCCCCGGCTTGATGGCCCTGCCCCGCACCGCCCAGCGATCGGCGCGCTTTTGCTGGAGGCGCGCGACATCGCGGTGTCCTTTCCCCATCCCGGCTGGCGACGGGGCCGGTTGCAGGCCGTCGATCAGGCCACGCTGACCGTGCATGAGGGCGAGGCTCTCGCCATTGTCGGCGGCTCCGGCTCGGGCAAATCGACCCTCGCCCGCGCCATCGCCCGGCTTGGCCCGTGCGACGCCGGCGAGGTCAGTTGGCGCGGCCTGCCACTCCCCCCACGCGACCGCATCCGCCCTGCCGAACGCGCGGGCTTTCAACCCGTATTTCAAGACCCGGTCGCCAGCCTTGATCCACGCTGGCGCGTCGCCGACATCATCGCCGAACCGGCGCGCCATCTCGGCAGCGGGGTAAGCCAGCAGCATATTCTCGCCGCCATGGCCGAATGCGATCTTGAGCCGATGCTTGCCGACCGTCGACCACATGAACTTTCGGGCGGGCAGGCGCAGCGGGTGGCCATCGCCCGCGCGCTGATCACCGATCCGGCGATGCTGATTCTCGACGAGGCGACCTCCGCGCTCGATGTGCTGGTCGCCGGTCGCGTGCTTGACCTGCTCGCCCGATTGCAACGGGAACGGCAGTTGGCGCTGCTGATGATCACCCATGATCTCGCGGTCGCCCGGCGGCTATGCCATCGCATCCTCGTGATGGATCACGGCCGCATCATCGAACAGGGCGATACCGAAAGCCTGATCCGTTCACCACAGACCGACATCACCCGCCAATTGGTCGCGGCCAGCCACTGATTGCGTCGGGCCTCAATCGGCCACGGACGATGCAAGACAGCCGAGTCATGGTGCGGGCGGCGGGGGTCGAACCCGCAAGGGGCTCGCGCCCCGACGGATTTTAAGTCCGTTGCGTCTACCAGTTTCGCCACGCCCGCGAACCGGCTTTCGTCGCTATAAGCAGCACATCGACAAAGGCCAAGCCCCTGCCCGGCCATGATTTGGCCTTATTCGACCGGTTTAGACGCGAGATGATGAAGCTGGCCATTTACGATCTCGACCGGACGATCACGCGGATCGGCACCTACACGCCATTCCTCGTGTTTGCCGCACGCCGACGCGCGCCGTGGCGGTTGCTGCTGCTGCCGATCTGGCTGGTGTTGATGATTGGCTATATTATCGGCATTTATGACCGCAAAGCTTTGAAAGAACGTGGATTTCTTCTTTTGCTTGGTCGTCATGTTGGCAAGTCAGAGATGGCGAGCTTGGCCGAGGCCTATGCCGCGCATGTGCTTACCACGAATATTTACCCGGCGGCGCTCGACCTGATCGCGGCGGATCGGGAAGCCGGCCATCACCTTGTGCTGGCAACCGCCTCGCCCGATTATTATGCGATTCCGCTCGGGCGCCTACTCGGCATGGATACGGTGATCGCGACCGTACAGGCGCGCCAGAACGAGGGCGATTATCACTGGCGCATTGCCTCGCCCAATTGCTACGGCAAGGATAAGCTGGTCATGATTGAACAATGGCTAGGCGAAGCAGGGCTAGCGGGACCGGCGTTGGATGCCAGCTTCTACACCGACAGTTCATCCGATATGCCCACCTTGCGCTGGTCGACCCAGCCGGTGGCGGTCAACCCATCTCGCAAATTGCGGCGTCTGGCCGCGCAATTCAACTGGACCCAAAAGAACTTGGCCCGGTGATGATTGTCCGCGCGGGATTGCGGCCTATACTGGCATAGAACACGCCGCCTTCCCCTGCCGGGATCTACGCGAAAGATGACCACCGCACCGATGCACGCCACCCCGTTTGACATTGCCCTGCTCGCCGGCCAGCGCCCCGGACAGGATCCGCTCGCCGCCCATTTCGGTGAGGAACTCAAGGCGCTGGTCAGCGTCCATGGCCGACCGATGCTTGATCACATGCTCGACATCCTGCCGCATGTTTCCGGGGCGCGGCGGATCTTCGTGCTGGCACAACAAGCCGAGACGCTTGCCGACCATATGGGGGCGGCGTGGCGCGCCACACATCCAAGCGTCATTTTTCGCGCTTGCGGCCCCTCGATCAGCGGCACGTTGATCGATCTGATGGCCGCCGATGACGCCGCCTTTCCATTGCTGGTGACGACGGTCGATAATATCCTGCTCACCCCTGAGATCATCGCGCACTTCCTAGAGAGCTGCCGCCTTGATGATGCGGATGTGGTGGCAGGCGTCGTCGAAGCACTGACGCTGCGCGCCGCCTATCCCGCCAACAAGCGGACTTGGCTAAAATTCCGGGGCGGAGCCTATAGCGGCGCCAATCTATTCTGGTTCGCCTCCGCCCGCGCCCTGCCCGTGCTGCATTTGTGGCGGACGATTGAACAAGACCGCAAGAAAGGCCGCGCCATCATCGGGGCGTTCGGCCTGCCGCTGCTCTTGGGCGCGGGGTTGCGCATCCTGTCCTTGGCACAGGCGCTCGCGATTGCAGGCAAGCGGATGCAGATCCGGGCCAAGGCGTGTGTGCTGCCCTTTGCCGAGGCCGCGATTGATGTCGACAAGCCCGATGACCATGACTTGGCCACCCGCATTCTCGCACAACGCGAGGCTGCGTCGCGCTAAGTCGCCGCGAAACGCAAAACGGGGCCGATGGCATTCCCATCGACCCCGCTTTGCTTGTCATTCGGTCGCCCCGATCACGCCTTCGCTTCAGCCTTTTTGCGCTGGCGAAAGGCATGGAGCAGCGGTTCGGTATAGCCGCTTGGCTGGGTTACGCCCTCGAACACCAGCGCGCGCGCCGCCTGATAGGCCAGGCTTTCGTCTTCACGACCTGACATTTTCTCGTACAGCGCATCATCCGCGTTCTGGGCATCAACCTTGGCGGCCATGCGCTTGAACGCGGCGTCGATATCGGCGGCGGTGCAGACGCCATGGAGCAGCCAATTGGCCATATGCTGCGACGAGATGCGCAGCGTCGCGCGATCTTCCATCAGCCCGATATCGTTGATGTCCGGCACCTTGGAACAGCCGACACCCTGATCAATCCAGCGCACGACATAGCCGAGGATACCCTGCGCATTATTGTCGAGTTCACGCGCCACCTCTTCCGGCGTCCAGTTACGGCCACGTGCCACCGGGATGGTGAGCAGCCGCTCAATCGCGGGCACCGGCTGGGTGGCGACTTGCTGCTGACGGGCAAACACATCGACCTGATGATAATGCATGGCATGCAGCGTGGCAGCAGTCGGCGATGGCACCCAAGCGGTGTTGGCTCCGGTCAGCGGATGGCCGACCTTCTGTTCCAACATGTCGCCCATCCGATCCGGCGCGGCCCACATGCCCTTGCCGATCTGCGCCTTACCGGACAGGCCACAGGCCAGACCAATGGCCACGTTGCGCGCCTCATAGGCGGCAATCCAGTCGCTGGCCTTGATTTCAGCCTTGGGGATCATCGGCCCGGCCTGCATCGCGGTGTGCATTTCATCACCGGTACGATCCAGAAAGCCGGTGTTGATGAAGATCAGGCGATCCTTCACCGCATGGATACAGGCGGCAAGATTGGCCGAGGTGCGGCGTTCCTCATCCATCACACCAACCTTGATGGTGTTGCGGTTGAGGCCGAGCACGTCTTCCACCGCATCGAACAGCCGATCAGTAAAGTCGACCTCTTCCGGCCCGTGCATTTTCGGCTTCACGACATAGACCGAACCGGCGCGGCTGTTCCGGAACTTGCCCTTGCCGTTCAGGTCGATGGTCGCGATCAAATTGGTGATCAGCGCATCAAGAATGCCTTCCGGTGCCTCCGCCCCATTAGCGAGCAGCACCGCCGGATTGGTCATGAGATGACCCACATTGCGGGCCAACAAGAGGCTCCGCCCATGCAGTGTCAGCGTGCCCCCATCCGGGGTGTGATAGGTGCGGTCGCCGTTGAGCGTGCGGGTCATGACCTTGCCGCCCTTGTCGAAGCTCGCTTCCAGCGTGCCCGCCATCAGCCCCAACCAGTTGCGATAGGCCGCAACCTTATCTTCAGCATCCACCGCCGCGACCGAATCTTCCAAGTCGCAAATCGTGGTCAGCGCCGATTCCATCACAATATCGGCAATGCCCGCGTGATCGGTCTTGCCGATCGGGTGCTGGCGGTCGATCACGATTTCGGCATGCAGGCCATTGTGGCGCAGCAAGATCGAGGTTGGTGCTGCCTTGTTGCCGGTAAAACCGACAAACTGGGCCGGATCGGCCAGCACCGGCACCCCGCCCGGATAGGCGGTCCAGCTCACACCGCCTGCGAGCGGGAAGCTCTCGTCAAGAAAGGCGCGCGCCCGCGCGATCACCTGTGCGCCGCGCTCGGCATCAAAGCCACCCGGCTTCGGCGCACCCGGCAGGGCGTCGGTGCCGTACAACGCATCATAGAGGCTGCCCCAGCGCGCATTGGCGGCATTCAGGAGAAAGCGGGCGTTCAACACCGGCACAACAAGCTGCGGCCCGGCCATGGTCGCGATTTCGGCATCGACATGGCGGGTACCGATCTGGAACGGCGCAGGCTCGGGGACAAGATAGCCAATTTCACGCAGGAAGGCGGCGGTGGCAGCACCATCAGCCTGCTTACCGGCCTCGTCGCGATACCATGTGTCGATCCGGGCCTGAAGCTTGTCACGCTTGGCGAGCAAGGCCTGATTTTCAGGCGCGAATCGTTCGAACACGCCCGCCGCACCGGACCAGAACGGATCGGCGGCAACCTCGGTCAGCGGCAGAACATCCTGTTCGACAAACGCCGCCAGCTCGGCCGCAACCTTCAATCCGAAACGATCTACATAATGGGTCATTCTCAATCCCTGACTGCCGTAATTACCCGCGCCATCGGATCGCCAAAGGGATGACATCGCCTTCCCGGCGCCCATGCGGGGCATGTGATGCTATGACCTTCTCGATGGGGAGGAGATAGATTAGGGTCCATTTATGCGTTGCAGCCATGTTTTGCAACGCACTTGGGGACCGGCTACGACCAAAGGCGGAGCCGGTCGGCATGCTTCATGGATAGTTCATCTTGGCGAGGGTTAAACAGCTTTCATGAGTATTCGTATTCTCTCGCTGCGCCGCCTGTTCATAGGCCTGCTGACGGCTGTCTTGATCACGACCCAACCCGCCCGCGCGCAGGCCGTGCTGCGCGATGCGGAGACCGAGGCGTTCTTCCGTGACGCGTCTGCGCCACTGGTCGCGGCGGCAGGGCTGCGGCCGGGCAATGTCGATATCATCCTGCTCAACGACAAGTCGATCAACGCGTTCGTTGCGGGCGGGCAGGCGATCTACATCCACAGCGGGCTGATCCGCTCAGCGGACAATGTGGGGCAGGTGCAAGGCGTCATCGCCCATGAACTTGGCCATATCGCAGGCGGCCATATCGTGCGGGCCAGCGAGGGCGCAAACGCCGCGACCGGGATTTCGGTCCTGTCGCTGCTGCTCGGCGCCGCCGCCATGGCAGCCGGTGCGGGCGATGCGGGCATGGGGATCATGATGGCGGGCCAACAAGCGGCGATGGGCAAATATCTCGCCTTCAGCCGCACGCAGGAATCAAGCGCGGACATGGCCGGGGCCTCTTATCTCGAAAAGGCGCATCTCTCTGGCCGTGGCTCAATCGAATTCTTCCGCAAGCTGGTGCAGGAACAATATCGCTACTCATCAAGCTATGAGCCGATCGACCCTTATGCCCAGACCCATCCGCTATCCCAAGATCGCATCGCGACGCTCGAAGGCGGTTACAAGGACTCGCTCAATTGGACGAAGCCGGATGATCCGGAGTTGCAACGCCGTTTTCTGCGCATCAAGGCCAAGCTGACCGGCTATATCGAAGAGCCGAAAATCACCCAGAGCCTCTATCCGGAAAGCGACCAGTCGCTTCCGGCGCATTACGCCCGTGCCTATGCGTGGCACAAGGCGGCCTGGCCCGATAAGGCCGCCGCCGAAACCCGCGCACTGGTGAAAGCCGCACCCGACGACCCCTATTTCCTTGAACTACAAGGCCAGATCCTGCTCGAATCGGGCAAGCCCGCAGATGCCATCCCCCCGCTGCGCGAAGCCGTGGCGCGGTCCAATAATGAGCCGCTGATCGCGGGCCTATTGGGCCATGCACTGATCGCCACCGAGGATGACAGCAATTTTGCCGAGGCGAAGAAGGTGCTGCGCATTGCCGTCGCGCGTGACAATGACAATCCGTTCGCTTGGTATCAGTTGGGCATCGTCTATGAACATGAAGGCGACCGACCCCGTGCGGCGCTTGCCACTGCCGAGCGTTATTCGCTCGAAGGTCAGGCCGCGCCCGCGCTTCATAGTGCGGAACAGGCCATGACCGGGCTTGAAAAGGGCACGCCGGACTGGATCAGGGCGCAAGATATTGCCATGGTCTCCAAGAACGCACTCGAAAAACGAAAAAGGCGATAAGAATGGCAATCAACAAGGGCGTGGCGCTTGGCGTGCTGGCAGGTCTGCTGGTTGGCGGTGCCGCCGTCGCGGGGCTGGCGTCGACAGGCAAGCTATCGGCTTCGTCGGATCGCGTGGTGGTCGAGGGTTTTGTCCGCGATTATCTGCTTGAACATCCGGAAATCATCCCGGCGGCAATGGAACGGTTGCAGCAGCGCGAACAGGGCAAGCAGATCGCCATTTATCGCGAAGCGCTTGAAGTGCCCTTTCCCGGCGCATGGGCCGGGGCGAAGGATGGCGATGTCGTGCTGGTCGAATTCTTCGATTATGCCTGTGGTTATTGCCGGGCAAGCATGAAGGACGTGGACCGGTTGATCCGCGATGATCCCAAGCTGAAAGTGGTGTTCCGCGAACTGCCGATCCTGAGCGCCGAGAGCGAACAGGCCGCCAAGGCCAGTCTCTCCGCCGCACTAGCCGGTAAATTCTATGCGTTTCACACCATGGTTTATGGGGCCGGGTCGCTTTCCGCTGCCAGCCTGAACAAGGCGGTGGACGCGAATGGCGTGGTGCCGCGCACCAGCGATCCCGCCATTGCACAAGAAATCGAGAAAAATCTCGGCATCGCGCGCAAGCTCGGCATCTCCGGCACGCCAACCTTCATCATCGGCAACCGGATCATCTCCGGCGCGGTCGGTTATGATGAGTTGAAAAAGGCAGTTGATGAGGCCCGCAAGGCACGCGCTGGCCAAAAGGGCTGATTGGCGCTACCCCCAGCCGCGTGCAGATCGAACGCCTCAGCCTTGCCCATTTCCGTTCCTATGCCGACGCGGTGATCCACCCGGCGGCGGGCGGCAATGTGCTGGTCGGTGAAAATGGCGCGGGCAAGACCAATGTGTTGGAGGCCATCTCGTTGCTCGTCCCCGGCCGTGGCTTGCGCGGCGCGGCGATGGGCGACATGGCGCAAAGTGACGGCCCCGGCGGCTTTGCCGTCGCTGCCCGGATCAATGGCCCCCAAGGGCCGGTCGATCTGGGCTGCGGCGCAACGGCGGAAGCACCCGAACGGCGACTGGTGCGAATCAATAGCGCGGCGGCAACGCAAAGCGCGCTCGCCGATTGGTTGACGCTGATCTGGCTGACCCCGGCGATGGATCGCCTGTTCACCGAAGCTGCCAGCGGTCGCCGCCGTTTCCTTGATCGGCTGGTGCAGGCGCTATACCCGACCCATGCCCATCATGCCGCGCGTTATGAGGCCGCGATGCGCCAGCGCAACCGCATTCTGGGCGATGAACGCCCGGCTGATCCCGCTTGGCTATCCGCACTTGAAGGGCAGATGGCCGAACATGGAGTGCAAATCGATGCCGCCCGGCGCGCAGCCGTCACACTATTGCTCGCCAAGCTGGAAATCGTCGATCATGGCCCGTTCGCCCGGCCGATGCTGGCCCTCGAAGGCTGGACGGCCCTGCCCGCCCCAGACTTTGCCGACAGCCTAACCCGCAGCCGCGCCCGCGATGCCGCCGCCGGGCGGACATTGACCGGCCCGCATCGCTGCGATCTTGCCGTCACCCATCATGCCAAGCAGCAACCCGCCGAACGCTGTTCCACCGGCGAACAAAAGGCCCTGCTGTTGGCGCTGATCCTCGCCCATGCCGAACTGGTGCGCGAACAGCGCGGTGAACCGGCGATCTTGCTGCTGGACGAAGTGGCCGCGCATCTCGACCCCTTTCGCCGGGCGGCGCTATTCGAGCGTCTGGCCAGCAGCGGTGCGCAATATTGGATGACCGGCACCGACCGCGAATTGTTCGATGGCGGGCCAGCGGAAATGGCCATGTTTATGGTGCAAGATCATCGGGTCGAACGGCTCGCCTAACGCTCCCCGACACGACCTCAGCCCATTATTTCAGCCGCTCGCTCCAGCCTTTTTTCAGCTTGGCCAATTTTGGCGGGATCACCGCGAGGCAATAGGGATTGCGCTGTCCCTCACCGACCCAATAGTCCTGATGATAATCCTCTGCCGGATACCATGTTGCCATCGGCTCAATCGTGGTGACGATGGGATGCGGCCATTCCACCTGCGCCCGGTTGATCCCCGCACGCGCCGCCGCTTCTTGGGCCGCATCGACCGGGAAGATCGCGGAGCGATATTGCGTCCCGACATCATTGCCCTGCCGATTGAGTTGGGTCGGATCATGGGTGGCGAAGAAAATGTCGAGCAGATCGCCGTAACTGATCCGATCCGGATCGAAAATGATGCGGATTGCCTCGGCATGGCCAGTGGTCCCCGCACAGACCGAGCGATAATCCGGGTCAGGCATATGCCCGCCAATATATCCGCTTTCAACGCGGCCCACGCCGTCCAACTGGGCGAAAACCGCCTCGGTACACCAGAAACAGCCGCCGGCCAGAATTGCTATGTGTTCGCTCATCCGCCCAATATAAGCCGCTTTTTCTGATCTGCCAGCCACATTAGGATCACGTTTACCAATACCCCGCTACACTAGGGCAACGCAGGCTGATCAACGGGGGTTGAATGGCGCAAGATTATGCGCGTGGGCTATTGCTGATCGATGACGAACCGGCGCAGGGCAGGCTGGTGTCGGCTATCGCCGTGCGTGCGGGCTGGCAGGTCTATCGCCAGCCGGATTGCGCCGCCGCCGTGGCGTTGCTGACAGCCCCGGATGCCCCTGCCGTCCATGCCGCGTTGATCGATCAATGGGCGCCCGACAGTATTCAGGTGACGGCAGCCATTACCGCACTACATGATGTGCGCCCCGCGCTACCGGTTGTGATGATTGCCACGACCAATATGGTCGAAACCGCGGTGGCGGCCATCCGGGCGGGTGCCGCCGATTATCTCGTCAAGCCGATCTCCCCCGCCAATCTGATCAAAGCGCTGGAAAATGCGGCCAGCACCGGGACCAGCGGCGGCGAGCTGCGACCGCTGACCGAAAAATTATCGGAACCCGTCAGATTTGATGAGCTTGTCGGGTCGACACCTGTCTTTCATGCCGTGCGCGCCGTGGCCGCGAAGGCAGCACGCGCCGATCTGCCGGTCCTGATCGAAGGCGAACGCGGCGTGGGCAAGCAGGCGCTCGCCCATGCCATTCATACCGCCTCGGCGCGCCGGCATCAGCCGTTCATCGCCGTGAATTGCGCAACCGTGCCGGATAATCTCATTGAATCCGAATTATTTGGCCATGAATCGGGTGCCTTTCCCGGCGCGTTCGACCTACATATTGGCGCGTTCGCGGCCGCCGATGGTGGCACCCTGTTCATCGCGGAAGTTGGTAAGCTGCCCCCAGCCGCCCAAATCAAGCTGCTGCACGCCCTGCAAACCGGCGAGGTTCAGGCCCTTGGCGGCAATCGGCGGCGGCGCGTCAATGTGCGGATCATCGCGGCGAGCGGGACACCGCTGGCGGATGCGGTCGCCAGCGACTATTTTCGCGAAGATCTCTACTGCCTGCTCAATTCGATCCAGCTTCCCCTGCCCGCGCTGCGTGATCGGTCGGCGGACATCCCCAAGCTCGTCCGCCACTTTCTCGACCGCGTGGCCCCTGCCGCGGGCCTGCTCGGCCTTGATGTCGAAGATGATGTGATCGGGCTATTGGTCCGCTATAACTGGCCGGGCAATGTACGCCAGTTGCAAAACACCCTGTTCCGCGCCGCCGTACTGTGTGGACAAGACACCCTGACCACTGGCGACTTTCCGCAGATTTGCGCCAGTCTGAACAATGTCAACACAGCGCGCCATCCCCCGGCGACCGCGCGCGCCCATCTTGCCCCACTGCAGACGACCCTGCCGGTCGCGCTATTCGATGAGGCGGGCCATATCCGATCATTGCAGGAGGTCGAAGCCGACTTGATCCGCCTTGCCGTCCGCCATTATCATGGTCACATGACCGAGGTTGCGCGCCGGCTCGGCATCGGGCGATCAACCCTGTATCGCAAATTGGCCGAACTCGGGATTTCCGACGCCGCCTGATCGCGGCGCTTGCGGGACAGTCGCCAAACCGCGCTCAGCCCATCAAACGCTGGACCTCGGCAATGAACGGCATCAGCGCAATCGGCTTGGACACATAGCCCTCGGCACCGGCGGCACGGATGCGTTCCTCATCGCCGCGCGCGGCATAAGCGGTGACCGCCATGATCGGAATAGACCGCGTCTCCGCATCACCCTTGATCGCTTCAATCAGATCAAGACCGCTGACATGCGGCATCTGAATATCCATGATGATGAGGTCGGGACGCGATTCCTGCACCCGGCCGATCACCTCGCGCCCATCATTGACCGGCTCGCTATCATAGCCATGGACGCGCAACAGGTCACAGAACAGGCGACAATTCAGCGCATTGTCCTCAACCACCAGCACCTTCTTCATCACACAATTTGACCCCGATCATCCAAGCTGCCAACTGTGTAGGGGATGAAGCAGGACAACTCAATCGGCGAGGATGCCGCCACGATCGCGCTTCGGGCCTTGGTTTGGGTCTTACACGACGCGCCGCGCACCGACCGGTTGCTGGCGCTGACCGGGCTGACGGGGGAACAGTTGCGCCAGCGGATCACCGAACCGGCGATCCATCTCGCGGTGCTGGACTATCTTATGGGCTATGAGCCGGACCTCGTCGCCTGCGCCCAATCGCTCGACCTGCCCTTGACGGCGATGGTGCGGGCTCATACCTCGCTATCATCATGACCAAACCCCTTCTCATCACTGACTGTGACGATGTGCTGTTGTACATGCTCACCCCCTTCGGCGAGTGGCTCGACAAAGAACACGATATCGAGTTCCGGCTGGTGAGCGAGGACTATGCCAATTCCATGCGCCGCCGGCAGGGCGATCCGGAAGTCGGCCGCGAGGAAATGTGGGAATTGCTCCGCAGCTTCTTCGACGGCGCGATGCATACCCAGCCGATTGCCGACCACGCCCATGAGGCGCTGCGCCGCATTTCGGAAGAGGCCGACATCGTGGTGCTGACCAATCTCGAATATCATCGCCAGCAGGATCGAGTGGACCAGCTTGCCAAATTCGGCATTCACTTCCCGGTCTATTGCAATCAGGGCCCCAAAGGTCCGCGCGTGTTGGAACTGCTTGAAAAATATCAGCCCAGCGTCGCCGTGTTCGTTGATGATCTTGGCTTCCACCATCAATCCGTGGCCGAAGTCGCCCCCGCTGTCTGGCGGCTGCACATGCATGTCGACCCGGATATTGCACCGACAGTGCCGCCATCAGAACATGCCCATCATCGCATCGATGACTGGCTGCATGGGCGGCAATGGGTATTGGACCGGATGCGCGCGGGCCTGCCCGCCGATCATCGCGCCGACGACACGATCACCGCTTGACCTTGGCTTGCCCGCCATGCTTATCGGCGGATCATGAGCAAGATTGACCAAAAGCTGGCCGAACTCGGCCTGACCCTCCCCGTCGCGGCTGCCCCGGTGGCCGCCTATGTCCCGACTGTTGAAGCCGGTGGCCTGCTGCATATTTCCGGCCAGTTGCCATTCAAGGACGGGCAGGTCATGCTCGGCCGTATGGGCGAAGACCGCGACCTTGCGTTCGGGCAGGAAGCCGCGCGCGCCTGCGCCTTGATGATACTGGCCCAGACCAAGGCCGCACTTGGCTCGCTCGACCGCGTCGCGCGGATCGTCAAGCTGGGCGTGTTCATCAACAGCGCCGGTCATTTCACCGACCAGCCCAAAGTCGCCAATGGCGCCTCCGAATTGATGGAACAGCTCTTCGGCGAAACTGGCCGTCACGCCCGCAGCGCGGTCGGCGTCCCGGTGCTGCCACTTGGCGCGGTCGTCGAAATAGACGCCATTATCGCCATCCGTCCCTGATCGCATGGCCCCGACCCCGCCCGATGCATCCCGGCGCGGGCATTGGCTTGCCCGTCAGGCCTATGCCCATCGCGGGCTGCACGGGCCGCACATTCCGGAAAACAGCCGTGCCGCTTGCAGGGCCGCGATCGCGCACGGGGTCGGGATTGAAATCGATACGATCATCAGCACCGATGGCGCGGCCTTCGTCTTTCATGACGATTTACTCGATCGGCTGACAACAGCACAGGGACCGGCCGAAGGCTTGTCCGCCGCCCAACTCGCGGCGATCCGGCTGCGCGGTGGCGATGAGACCATGCCGCCACTGACCGAGATATTGGCGCTGATCGACGGGCAGGTGCCGCTGCTGATCGAGATCAAGTCACCGCAGGGCTCGCCGGTGCCGGTGGCGCTGCGTTGTGCGGCGGTTCACCGCGCCTTGCAAGGATATGATGGGGCGGTCGCCGTCATGTCCTTCGATCCGCGCATCGGCCAATGGTTCAACAGCCATGCGCCCGAGATCGTGCGCGGGCTAGTCGTCACCCAAGAGCAAGACAAGGGCATCTGGCGCCGCCTTCGGGGCTCCCTGTTCCGGCGGCAGGCGCTGCGCATGGCCGCGCCGGATTTCCTCGCGCTTGATATCCGCGACCTGCCCTCCGCCCTCAGCCGCCGCGCCCGTGCCAAGGGCCTGCCAGTGCTGACATGGACCGTCCAATCCCCCAAGGAGGAGCGCGTGGCCGTCGATCATGCCGATGAGATGATTTTCGAACAACCCGGCCCCGGCACGCCGAAAGGGCTGGTCGAATAGCAACCCGACAACAACCGCTATGGCATCCCGACCAAAGCTCGCTATCCTAGCCGCATGAACTCCCCCGAACTGACCACCGCCGAAGGCTATGCGCAAATTGATGCCGCTGAATGGGATCATTGCGCGGGATCGGATGACCCGTTCCTCTCGCACGCCTTCATGCGCTGCCTTGAAACCTCACAAAGCGCGGTTGCCGGCACCGGTTGGCAACCGCTGCCGCTGCTCGTCCGTGATGCAGCAGGCGAACTCATCGGCGCGACGCCGCTTTGGGGGAAGAGCCACAGCCAAGGGGAATATGTTTTCGATCAGGGCTGGGCCGATGCCTGGCAACGTGCCGGGGGGAGCTATTATCCCAAGCTGCTCTCTGCCGTGCCATTCACACCGGTGACCGGTCGCCGCCTGCTATGCCACGACGCGGCCGCCGCGTCGCAACTGATCGCGGGCATGGCGGCACTGGCGGAACGGAGCAATCTGTCGTCCACCCATGTCAATTTCATCACCGGGGATGAAGTGGCACTGTTCGAACAGGCCGACTGGCTGATCCGCGAAGGACTGCAATATCACTGGTATAATCCGGGCTATGGCGGCTTCGAGGATTTTCTCGGCGAAATGCCCTCGCGCAAGCGCAAAACGCTGCGCAAGGAACGCGAGACCGCGCGCCAAGGGCTTGATATCCGCCTATTGAGCGGCAGCGATATCCGGGAAGAACATTGGGATGCGTTCTGGGTTTTTTATCAGGACACCAGCGCCCGCAAATGGGGGCGACCCTATCTGACACGCGCCTTTTTCTCGTTACTAGGCGAGGCAATGGCGGACCGCGTGTTGCTGGCTTTGGCCTATGATGGCGACCGACCGATCGCGGGGGCGCTCAACCTGATCGGCAGGGATGCGCTTTATGGTCGCTATTGGGGCACGACGGACGACCGGCCCTTTCTCCATTTTGAACTCTGTTATTATCAGGCGATGGATTACGCCATCGCGCACAAGCTACCCCGCGTCGAAGCGGGCGCCCAAGGCGAACATAAGATCGCGCGCGGCTATGCCCCGACCATCACCCATTCGGCCCATTATCTACCCGATCCTGGCTTCCGCGAAGCTGTTGCGGACTTTCTGACCCGCGAACGCCAAGCCATCCGCCTGCATGCGGCAGAATTGGCTGCGCTTTTACCGTTTAGGCGGCCTGAAGCGACGACATCGAGCTAAGCGCCTGCACCCAAGCACGGGCCTGACGCTGCGCCTCTGCAATCTGGCGACTGGTCATTTCCACCGACAATTCAGCCCGGCAAGCCTGCGCCCGGACATCGCCCCGTGCCGCCGCCAGGTTGAACCATTTGTGTGCCTGCACAAAGTCCATCTCGACTTCGCTGCCACTGGCATAGACCACGCCCAGATCGAACAAGGCGTCAATGTCACCGCCAGCCGCGTCTGCCATCCGCTCGTCCAACAGCCGTGCGGCATATTCCTTGCTCATTCCCATGTCCAAACCCCTATGCAATTCTTGATGAACACCGTTCTGGCCCCAATGAATTTAAAAATAGTTAACGCGTTGGTCATCATGGATCGTGCTGTTTTCCGGCGCTTTCATCGCCAAGGATCGGGCACTTTGACGCCGGGCGGCGCGGCTGGCATAGGCAGAATATGACCAGTTTCTTCCACCTGCTCCGCCCCGCGATCTTCGCGCTCGATGCCGAAACCGCGCACAAGACGACAATCCGCCTGCTTGGCGCCATGCCAGCGGCGAACCCGCCGGTTGCGGACCCGATGCTCGCAGTGCGCCTTGCCGGGCTGGAATTCCCCAATCCGGTCGGGCTGGCCGCCGGGTTTGACAAGGATGCGCAGGTGCCGCGCCAGATGCTTGGCTTTGGCTTCGGCTTTGTCGAGGTTGGCACCCTCACCCCATTGCCGCAGGCGGGCAATCCCCGCCCGCGCCTGTTCCGGTTGAAAGAGGATGAGGCGGTGATCAACCGCATGGGCTTCAACAACGGCGGACAGGAAGATGCCCTTGCCCGGCTGCGGCAAATCAACCGCAAGGGTGGCATTATCGGCGTCAACATCGGTGCCAACAAGGACGCCGCCGACCGCATTGCCGATTATGCGACCGGCGTGCGCCGCATGGCGATGGTGGCGGATTATCTCACCATCAACATCTCATCCCCCAATACGCCGGGCCTGCGCGCCTTGCAGGACAAGGGCGCACTGGTTGAACTGCTTGCCGGGGTGATGGCCGCCCGGAGCGAGGTCGCGGGCGAAAATGGCCCGCCGGTCTTCCTCAAGGTCGCGCCCGATCTTGAGCCCGCCGATATTGACGATATCGTCGCGGTCGGGATTGAACAGCAACTCGACGCGTTGATCGTCTCCAACACCACGATCAGCCGCCCGGCATTGCGGTCGGCGCTCGCGGGTGAGGCAGGCGGGCTTTCGGGGGCACCGCTACATGATCTGGCGCTCCAACGGCTCCGCGACTTTCACACCGCATCTGGTGGCCAACTGCCGCTGATCGGCGCGGGCGGGATCGCATCAGGCGCACAGGCCTATGCCCGCATTCGCGCCGGGGCATCTTTGATCCAGCTCTATAGCGCGTTGGTTTACCATGGCCCCGGCTTGGCCGCCCGGATCTGCGCGGAATTGAAGGTCTTGCTCGCACGTGACGGCTTCGCCAATGTGGCGGCCGCCGTCGGAAAATAGGGATAAACGCAGCCATGGGCCGGATGCAGGAATTTTTGCACAAGCTGCGGATCGAGGCCCATGCCGTCTGGCTATCCGCCAGCGATCCCCAAATACCCTTGCCAACCCGGATGCTGGGCTGGCTGGTCGCGGGCTATGCCCTCTCTCCAATCGATCTGATTCCGGATTTCGTACCGGTGCTGGGCTATCTCGATGATCTGGTCCTGATCCCGCTCGGCATCTGGCTATTCACCCGGCTGGTGCCGGACGACCGCTGGGCCATTCATCTCGCCACCGCCGAACGCGCAAGTCAGCGCCCGGTGAGCCGCAAGGGCGCATTCATCATCGTGGCGATCTGGCTTATCCTCGCGGCAGTCATCGGCATGCAACTGATGGCCATGCGCTTCTATTGAACGCCCAACGACAAGAGAGCGACAACGCATGAAAACCCCCGACGAACTGCGCACCCTGATCGGTCAGCCCCCCTTTGTGACCGACTGGATCATGATCGACCAAACACGGATCAACCAGTTCGCCGACTGCACCGACGATCATCAATTCGTCCATGTCGATCCGGAACGCGCGCAGCATACCGTCTTCCGTGGCACCGTGGCGCATGGCTTCCTCACCCTCTCATTATTGGCATCAATGATGTACCAATCGCCCTTCACCAATACCGGCACGGGGCGCACCGGGGTCAATTACGGCCTCAATCGCGTGCGCTTCCTCTCCCCTGTCCATGCGGGCAAGCGGGTGCGCGGGCACCTTGCGCTGTCGGAACTGGAAGACAAAGGACATGGGCGCGTCCAGCTCTTGCTGGCCTGTTCGGTCGAAGTCGAAGGGCAAGATAAACCCGCCATGATCGCCGACTGGATCATCCAGTTTATCGACGGGGATGAGGGCTGACAATCAGCCCGGGCGGTTCAGGCGTCGGCCACCAGCGCATGCCAACCGGCTTCATCAATGACCTGAATGCCCAGTTCCGCCGCCTTTTTAAGCTTCGACCCCGCACCCGGTCCCGCCACCACCAGATCGGTCTTGGCGGACACCGAGCCGGACACCTTGGCCCCCAGGCTTTCCGCCTGTGCCTTGGCCTCGTCGCGGCTCATCGTCTCTAGGCTGCCGGTGAATACCACGGTCTTGCCCGACACCGGCGAGGCGCGGACGTTCGAGACATAGTCCGGCGGCGATACTTCTGACAGCAGATCGTCCCACACCTCGCGATTATGCGGCTCGTGGAAAAAATCGCGCAATGCCTCCGCCACCACCGGGCCGATGCCGTCAATCGCGGTCAGTTCGGCGTGGCCACCCTCGCTGGTTGCGACCTCCGCCACGCGCTCGACCGTGCCGAAGCTCTTGACGAGATCCTTGGCCGTCACCTGCCCGACATGGCGGATGCCAAGCCCGAAGAGAAAGCGCTCCGGCGCGGGCTGGCGGCGTGCCTCAATGGCGGCAAGAAGATTGTCGACCGACTTGTCCTGCCAGCCCTCGCGCTTGAGGATTTCCCCCCGCTGCTGGCGAAGGCGAAAGATATCGGCCGGACCATGGATCAGCCCCGCCTCGAAAAATTCAACGATGCTCTTTTCACCCAGCCCGTCGATATCCAGCGCGCCACGGCTGACGAAATGCTTGAGCCGTTCGATCCGCTGCGCTGGACAGATCAAGCCGCCCGTGCAGCGCACATCGACCTCACCCTCTGCCGCCACCGCTTCCGAACCACATTCCGGGCAATGGGCGGGGAAAGACCAATCGCCGCGATCCGCATCCGGGGTCAGGTTGGTGACAATCTGCGGGATCACATCGCCTGCCCGCTGCAACACCACCCGATCACCGGGGCGGACGCCAAGCCGGGCGATCTCATCCGGATTATGCAGCGTCGCGTTCGATACCATGACACCGCCAACGGAGACCGGCTCCAGCCGCGCAACAGGGGTCAGCTTGCCGGTGCGCCCGACCTGCACATCAATGGCCAGCAGGGTCGTCTGTGCCTGTTCAGCGGGAAATTTATGGGCAATCGCCCAGCGCGGGGCACGGGCGACGAAACCGAGCCGCTCCTGCCAGTCCAGCCGGTCCACCTTGTACACCACGCCATCGATGTCGAACGGCAAATCGGCACGTTGCGCCTCAATCGCGCGGTAATGGGCAAGGGCCTCCCGCTCACCCTCGACGCGGACAAGCCGTTCATCAACCGGCACACCCCAGCCCGCAATCGCCTGCATCACGCCCATCTGGGTATCGGCCGGCAGGGCCGACACCTCGCCCCAACCATGGGCAAGAAAACGCAACGGGCGCGCGGCCGTGACCTTCGCATCTTTCTGCCGCAATGATCCGGCGGCGGCGTTGCGCGGGTTGGCAAAAATCTTGCCGCCCTTGGCCTCCTGCTGGTCGTTGAGCGCCAGAAAATCCGCCTTGGCCATATAGACCTCACCACGGATTTCGAACACATCGGGCACGCCATCGCCGAACAGGTCGCCGCCATGTGGCGCGACAAGGCGCTGCGGGATGTCGGCAATGGTGCGGACATTGGGGGTCACATCTTCCCCCACCGCACCATCACCACGGGTCGCGGCCAACACCAGCTCGCCCCGTTCATATCGCAACGAACAAGACAGGCCATCGATCTTCGGTTCCGCCGTCAGCGCGACCGGCGCATCATCGCCCAGCCGCAGAAAACGGCGGATCGAACCAATGAAATCGGCAACATCCTCGTCGGCAAACGCATTGCCGAGCGAGAGCATCGGCCGCGCATGAGTGACCTTCGCCAATGGCGACGACGCGGCATGGCCAACCAGCTTGGACGGGCTATCAGGCCGCACCAAATGCGGAAAGGCCGCCTCGATGGCACTATTTTCCCGGATCAGCGCGTCAAATTCGGCATCGGAAATCTCTGGCATGTCGTCGCCATGATAAAGCCGATTATGCCGCGCCACCTCCCGCGCCAGCCGCATCAGCCGGTTGGCGGCGTCGGCTTCGGTCATCATGGCCGGATCAGTCATGCCAGTCATGCCAGTCGTTCCAGCAAGCGAGCGGCTTGTGAGCGCGCCTCGTCGGTCACTTCCGCACCCGACAGCATGCGGGCGATCTCTTCCTGGCGTTCATCCGCAGACAATTGGCGGACCCCCGTGCGGGCAACCGTGCCATCGGATGTCTTGGCGATCAGCAGATGACGATCAGCCCGCGCCGCGACCTGCGGGCTATGCGTCACGACCAGCAACTGCGCCTGTCGCGACAGGCGATGGAGCCGGTCGCCAATCGCGCTCGCCACGGCACCGCCAACCCCCCGGTCGATCTCGTCGAAGATCATCGAGGTCGCGCCGCCCTGTTCGGCCAGCGACACTTTGAGCGCGAGGATGAAACGCGACAATTCGCCCCCCGATGCAATCTTGATCAATGGCGCAAAGGGCGCGCCGGGGTTGGTCGAAATCTCGAACTCCACGCGATCAAGCCCCCCCGCACCCCATTGGGATTCGGGCAGCAATTCGACCACGGTGCGGAACCGCGCGGCATCAAGTTTAAGCGGTGGCAACTCACCCGCCATCGCTGCATCTAGCCGCAATGCCGCTGCCGCTCGCGCCTCGGACGCGGCTTGGGCGGCGGCGAGATAGGCCGCCCGCTCGGCAGTGACCTGACGTTCCAGATCGTGAATGCGATGCTCGCCCGTCTCAATCGCCTCCAACTGACCGGCAAGTGTCTCGGCCTGCGCCGCGAGATCATCGGGCGCGACGCGGTATTTGCGGGCAAGCGCCCGCAATTCGAACAGCCGCGACTCATCGTCATCCAGATCGGTCGGCGAATACAGCAACGACTGCGCCGCCTCGGCGAGCTTATCTTCGGCAAGCGCCCCTTCAATGATCGCCCGGTCCAGCGCCGCCAGCGCTTCCGCCAGCACCCCATATTCCGGCGCGATACGTTCCAGCAGGCGCGCCGCCTGGCGCAATTTGGACAGGCCCGCCTCGCCCGGTTCGACCAGATCGCGAACCTTCTGCAAATCCTCCGCCAGCCGCGCCGATTTCATCATCAGCGCCCGACGGTCGGCCAATATCTCTTCTTCACCCGCTTCGGGCGCAAATTTCCGCAGTTCGGCGACCGCATGTTCCAGCCATTCCCGGTCGCGCATCGCGGTGTCGAGCACATCACGCGCTGCCTGTAGTGCCGCCTCGGTCTCGCGCCATGCATTCCAGTGACGCGCCACCGCCCCCATATCCAGCCGCGCAAAATTATCGAGTAGCGCCCGATGTCCACGCGGATTGAGTAGGCCGCGCTCGTCATGCTGGCCGTGAATTTCGACCAGCATCGCGCCAATGTCGCGGATCAGCCCGGCCGCCGCCGGCATGCCGTTCACGGTGGCGCGACTACCGCCATCGGCCTTGACGATACGCTTGAGGATCAGCGGCTCACCCGGCTCCCCCGCAAAACCCTCTTCCGCCAGCACGGCATGGACGGGATGGTCGACTGGGATATCAAAACTGGCGGTGACACTCGCCTGCGCCACACCATGGCGGACAAGGCCGCTATCGGCGCGTGCGCCGAGTGCCAGCCCCAGCGAATCAAGCAGGATCGACTTGCCCGCCCCGGTTTCGCCCGTCAGGGCACCGAGGCCCGGACCAAATTCCAGGTCCAGCGCCTCGATCAGGACGACATCACGAATGGCGAGATGGGTCAGCATCCCCCAAGCACCATGATCAGGCAGGATACTTGGAGATCAGCTCATAGGCCCGCTTGTACCACTTGGTGCCCGGGTAATTATGACCCAATGTCGCGGCGGCACGCTTGGCCTCATCCCGCACGCCAAGCGCGAGATAGCTTTCGGTCAGACGCAGCAGCGCCTCAGGAGAATGGGTGGTAACGCCATATTCATCGACCACCTTGCGGAAGCGGATGACCGAGGCCAGCCACTCGCCACGGCGCTGATAGAAACGGCCAACTTCCATTTCCTTACCAGCGAGATGGTCACGCACCAGATCAAGCTTGGCGCGCGCATCTGCGGCATAGCGGGTGTCGGGATAACGACGGACCAGTTCCTCAAAGGCATCCAGCGCCTGCTGGGTGATCTTCTGGTCGCGGGTCACATCCTCAATGCGCTCATAATAGCACATGGCGATCAGATAATAGGCATAAGGCGCATCGCGGTTGCCCGGATGGATCGCGAGGAAGCGTTGGGCCGAACCGATGGATTCGGCGTAATCACGGGCCAGATAATAGCTGAACGAGCTCATCATCTGCGCCCGGCGCGCCCATGGCGAATAGGGGTGCTGACGCTCGACCTCGTCGAACAGGGCCGCAGCGATCTTGTACTGGTGCCGGTCAAGCCGGTCCTTCGCAAGATTGTACAGGGTGTTCACGTCGCGAGCGACGTAACTGGCATCGGCCTTGTTCTTGTTCTTCGACGCGCAACCGGCAAGCGGCAGAACGGCGACAGCAGCGAGAAGCAGGGCGGCGGAGCGGAACAGGGTCTTGCGCATGGGCCGATGTCTTAACTGAGCCAATCGCATCCGCCAAGCAACTAATCGTGCTGGATCACATACGGTGGCGAATGAAAGGAAAATCCGGGAGATGATCACCCCCTGCCCCTCCCGCACGCGGGAGGGGGGATCGGGGATCAGTCGCGCGGGGTGATGCGTTCGGCATCGCCCTTGGACACCGAAGCGCGCGTCTCACCTGCCGGCAAGAAGCTGTCCGGCCCAACCTTGAGCCACACCAAAATGGGAGCCGCGACATAGGCCGAGGAGAAGGTGCCAACCACAATGCCGAGCAGCATCGCCGCCGTGAAACCGAAGATCACATCCGGCCCGAGGAACAGCAAAATCCCGAGCGCCACGAACAGGCTGAGCGATGTCATCATCGTGCGCGACAGGGTTTCGTTGACCGTCAGATCAAGCAGCGGGATGATTTCCATCTTGCGGAACTTGCGCAGATTTTCGCGCACCCGGTCATAAACGACAATCGTGTCGTTGAGCGAATAACCGATGATCGTCAGCAACGCTGCCACGACGTTCAGGTTGAATTCGAGTTGGGTCAGCGCAAAGAAACCGAAGGTGATCACCACGTCATGGAACAGCGCAAACAACGCCCCGACGCCGAACTGCCATTCGAAGCTGAACCAGATGTAGAGCGAAATGCCCAGCATCGCGAGGCCTAGCGCCATCATGCCGGTGCGGAACAGTTCATCCGACACCTTGCCCGACACGGTTTCCACCGCATCGAAACGCGCCGCCGGATAGGATTTCAGCACGACCTGCTTAACCGCCATCGCGGCCTGATTCGCGGCTTCTTCCCCGCCCTTGGGCACGGGCATGCGGATCGAAATATCGCGCGGTGAACCGAATTGCTGGATCGTCGCATCGCCCAGATTGAGCTTTTCAATATCGCTACGCAGGGATTCGATTTCGACCGGTCGCTCAAGCGCGACCCGCACCATCTGGCCACCGACAAAATCGACGCCAAGGTTGAGACCGCGCACAAAGCACAGCACCAGCGAGGCGATAATCAGGATGATCGATAGCCCCATCGCCCACCAGCGATAGGACAGGAACGGGATATTGGTGTTATCCGGGACGAGTTTCAGCGGACGCATGGACGGCCCTTCCTCAAATCACGAGTTCTTTGGGACGATTGCGCTTCAACCAGTCCGACACAAGCAGACGGGTGAAGGTCACGCCGGTGAAGACCGAGGTCACGATGCCAATCGCCAACACCACCGCGAAGCCGCGGATCGGGCCGCTACCGAACCAGAACATAATCACCGCCGAAATCACGTTGGTGATGTTCGCGTCGAAAATCGCTCGGCTGGCTTCCTTATAGCCGAATTCGATCGATGAATGGACGTTGCGCCCGCGACGCTGTTCTTCGCGGATGCGCTCGTTGATCAGCACATTGGCGTCAACCGCCGCACCAATGGTGAGCACAAAGCCCGCAATACCCGGCAAGGTCAGCGTCGCATTAAAGATCGACATGATCCCGAGGATCATCAGCGCATTCACCAGCAACGCCAGCGTCGTATAAACACCGAAGCGCAAATAGGTGATCATCATGAAGATGATCACCGCAAGCGTCGCGACGATCCCGGCAATGGCACCCTTTTTGATTGAATCCGCGCCAAGATCGGGGCCGACAGTGCGTTCCTCGACCACCTTCAACGCAATCGGCAGCTTGCCCGAGCGCAGCGCAATGGCGAGCTGGTTGGCACTGTCGACGGTGAAGTTGCCGGAAATCTGGGCCGAACCACCAAGGATTGGCTCGTTGATGTTCGGCGCGGACAGCACCTGACCATCGAGAATAATCGCGAATGGCTTACCGGTATTTTCCTGTGTCACCTTGGCAAACCGGCGACCACCTGCCCCATCGAAACGGATATTCACGACCGGGCTGTTATTGGTTTGGTCATAGCCCTGTTGCGCATCGAGCAACTGATCGCCCGAGATCATCACGCGGCGCTGCACGGCGATCCGGCCACCCTTATATTGCGCGCCGGCATCTGGCGAATATGGCAGGATCTGGCTGCCCGCAGGCGCGCGGCCCGACGTCAGTTGATCCGGCGTCGCAGTCAGGTCGACAAGCTTGAATTCGAGCTTGGCGGTCTTGCCCAGCAGGGCCTTTAGCGCATCCGGATTTTGCAGCCCCGGCACCTGCACCACGATGCGGTCCTCGCCTTGACGCAGGATCGTGGGCTCCTTGGTGCCCATTTCGTCGATCCGCTTCGACACGACTTCGCGCGCGACATCCATCGCGCCATTCAGCGCGGCATTGATGCCCGCAACGGTCGGGACCAGCACCATGCGGTTGCCGTCTTCGACCGTCACATTCCAGTCGCGCTGACCGGTCAGGCCAACACCCGTCGTGAACTTCGAAATACGCTCGCGCGCCTCATCGATCTGGGCCGGATTCCGCACGAAAAAGGACAGGCGATTGCCCGCAGTCGAAATATCGCCAATCTCGATCTTATCGCCACCGCGCCGCATTTCGGTGCGGACGGTTTCCTCCATCGATTCGACATGCTGCTTCACGAAGCTGTCACGATCAGCCTCCAGCAGGATATGACTGCCCCCGGAGAGGTCGAGCCCGAGATTGATCTGTGTCTCGACAAAGCGCTTCGGCAAAAAGCCGAGATACTGGTCGGGAATGACGGTTGGAATGGCGAACACCACCCCAATGATAATCGACAGCCAGATCAGCCAGCGTTTCCACGTTGGAAATTCAAGCACGCGCAATCCTCTCTATTCGGCAATCAGTACCGATCAGTCGTTGGCAGGCTTTGCGCCAGCCAGCGGACGAACGTCCGACAGCGTGCCCTTGATCGCGCGCACGCGGACATTGGGGGAAATCTCGATCTCGACTTCATCGCCGTCGACCTTGGTCACCTTGCCGATCAACCCGCCACCGGTGATCACAACATCGCCCTTTTTGGCGGCGTCAATCAGGGCGCGATGATCCTTCATCCGCTTTTGCTGCGGGCGGATCACAAGGAACCAGAAGATAACGAAGATAAAAAGCAGCGGCGCCACCTGCAAGAAAAAGGCGGTAGCACCAGAAGGTGCACCGGCAGCGGCGGTCTGGGCAAATGCGGGGGTGGAGAACATCGAAACAGGCTTTCTCTTGACGACCTGGTTCCGACTGCGGACAGCACATTGCCAGCCCGAACGGAAACCTTGGTCCGGGCGGCTATCACATAATTGACGGCATAGGCAATGGGCGGGCTTGCCAACCGCCCCTATCCCGACTATTCGGCGCCTTCCGGTCGGGGCGTAGCGCAGCCTGGTAGCGCATCACACTGGGGGTGTGGGGGTCGCAGGTTCGAATCCTGTCGCCCCGACCAATTATCTCTTCTTCACAATCCACATCCTCCCGCCGCGCTGGATCGTCGCGGCTCGGCGAGATAGCTTGCGGTGGGCAAGGGCTTTGCCCGGCCAAATGGTTTCGGCGCGGTCATCCCCCGAACCGATGGCATCAGCGCAGGCGGCGGTGCCATCGCTCTGATGGCCGGGGCGGCGCTCGGTTCGCTTGGCTGCACCACAGGGCCGATCGCCCGTTTCAGATCAACCAGCGAAACGACTTCGACCGATTCGGGCGGTAGGATTTCGGCTGCGCGCGGCGGCGGGGTGATAATCGGGAGTTCGACCGCGTCTGCCAATGCTTCATGCACGGCGACCGGCCGATCAAGGGCAGGGACGACTTCAACCCCGCGCGATGCCGGATCATGCCAAGCGCTGATCCAGCCCGCCATATCCATGATTGGCGGACCCAGTTCCCGCGCCGCCATGACCGGGCGGCAGGCACCGGCAACTGGCAATCGGTCGCGCCGCCCAAGGCCCGTAAGGGCACGCCGCGCCAAGATCAGCAGCAGCAACAGGCCGGTGGAACCAGCCGCCAATCGCAGCAATGTAGCGAGCTTATCGATCTGTCCGGTCAGCACCAGCACGCACAGGACTGCGCCCAGCAGGGCCAATCGGATGCAGAGGCGCCGAACCATCAAGATACGCAGGTCCGCTTTTGTGGCGGGAAGACCAACCGCACCCGCCTTGGGCCGGGATAAGAGCACAAACCACCAACGCATCACGCAACAACCTTGCCAAACAACCGGCGACCCGTTCATGCGTAGCGGCAAATGCTTGATAAGCAGTTACAATAGCGCGCCATCCCGACCGAACATTAACCGCGCCGGACATGAAAAAGGGGAGGCCATCGCCTCCCCTTCCCCAATCTCATCACCGGCGCAGCCGCATCGGCCCGCTAGTCGGTCTTATTGCGCTATATCAGCCGGGGCTTCGCCGCCCTGCATCGCTTCATGCGCGCCCGGGGCCATGCCCGGCATGCCGCCCATCGCCGCCTTCGGGGCAACATCAAGCAGGGTCACATCAAATACCAGCGCGGCATTTGGCGGGATAACGCCATTGCCGGCACCCATTTCACCATAAGCCAGTTCAGGCGGAATCCAGAATTTATAGGTGCTGCCCTTGGACATCAATTGCAGGCCTTCGACCCAACCCGGGATCAAACCGCCGACCGGCAGGGTCGCGGGCTGGCCGTTTTTCTTGCTGGAATCAAACACCGTGCCATCGGCGAGCTTGCCCTCATATTCGACGAGAACAACATCTTCCGGCGTCGGCTTTGGGCCATCGCCCTGCTTGATGATCTGATATTGCAGGCCGGTCGGGGTGGTCTGCACCCCGTCATGCTTGCCATTTTCGGCGAGGAACTCGGCAGCAGGGCGCGCCTTGGCCACCTGCTTGGCGGTCATCTGCCAGGCCGCAATCGCGCCAAAGGCCACCACAGCCGCCGTGCCAACCCACAGCTTGGTGAGCGAACCCTTTTTGATCGGCTGGAGAGGAACAGCAGTCACTTCAGACATGGTGATATACCTGTAACAAAGAGAGATGGTTCGGCTTCACCCCATGAAGTCGGGCGCGCACTTTGGCAACAGCAAAATGCACAGGCGGGGAAAGCCCAAACCCGCCAGACAAAGAAAAAGGGCCACCCCGAAAGGCAGCCCCTGATCTTCGAGCCTGATCGGTCAGCGTCGATTACCGAACGCCGTCACGTTCCATCCGCTTGCGGTCGAGCTTGCGGGCACGACGGACAGCAGCAGCCTTTTCACGGGCGCGCTTTTCCGACGGCTTTTCGTAATGACGACGGAGCTTCATCTCGCGATACACGCCTTCACGCTGCAGCTTCTTCTTGAGCGCGCGCAGCGCCTGGTCGACATTGTTTTCGCGAACGATGATTTGCATAAAAGTCCAGCACTCCGATCAGTTTTTCTAGCTGCTCAGCCCCAAATGGAACATGGCAACCGGCAATGAAAAAGGGCTCACCACAGACTCACATCTGAGGCGTTGGCGAGCGCCCTATCACCCCGGCTAGTGGAAAACAAGGCTGAATCGCCCGTTCGGCCGCCCAGAAACGCGGGTTTTCCGTCATCCGACGCGCGAAAACCACAGCGCCACATGATGAACCCATGCCTTCGGGAACCCAATCGATTCGGTTTCGCTTGAAAAGCGCCCAGCAACACACGATATTGCTACCCATCGGGCGCTATCGTGCAGCCCGTATTCGGAAACGGAGTGTTTTTGACATGGCTAACTGGTCTGACCCCCGGACGACGTTCAACTCGTCGCCTACGAGCGCGGGACGCGAAGCCGCCGTGCACGCCGGGCTGCGGTCCTACATGTTGTCTGTCTATAATTACATGGCATCGGGCGTATTGCTGACCGGCATCGTCGCGATGCTGTTCGCCAACAGCGCGTTCGGCCAGAACATCCTGATGAACGGTGGCGCATTGCGCCTCGTGCTGATGCTCGCCCCGATTGGTCTGGTGATGTGGCTGAGCTTCGGCATCCATCGCATGGCCGAAAGCACGGCCAAGGCCATTTTCTGGGGCTATGCCACGTTGATGGGGCTGTCGCTGTCGTCGATTTTCCTCGTCTATACCGGTGCCTCGATCGCGCAGACCTTCTTCGCGACCGCCGCCGCCTTCGCCAGCCTCAGCCTTTATGGCTACACCACCAAGAAGGATTTGTCGGGCTTCGGCACTTTCCTGATCATGGGCCTTGTTGGCTTGCTGGTCGCCAGCGTGATCAACATGTTCATGCAGTCCAGTGCGATGGATCTGGTGATCAGCTTCGTCGGCGTGCTGCTGTTCGCGGGCCTGACCGCCTATGACACCCAGAAGATCAAGAGCATGTACTTCGAGGTGCAGGGCTCGGCCTTCATGGGCAAGGCCGTGGTGATGGGCGCGTTGCAGCTCTATCTCGACTTCATCAACATGTTCCTGTTCCTGCTCCGCTTCATGGGCAACAACCGCAACTAAGCGGGCCAGACAGGATAAACGAACAAGGCCCGGCGGCACTGCCCGCCGGGCCTTTTTTTGTGGCGACGGCAGGCCGGGATACATCGGCACAACCGCCATTCCCAATTGGATTGATCTGGGTTAGGACGGCGATATTGACGCACTCCGGACAGGCCCTTTGCTCTTGCCTCACCCTTATGCCTTCACCGTGCTGGCCGCCTCGTTATTGGCATTTTGGGCAACTTCGCCCAGCGCCGCCGCAGTGACAAAACCAAGCGTGGCGCATCAAGCAAAGCCATCGGAATTGATCAGCGGCAATGATGTGGAATCCATCGCGGCGCTGCTGCGCGAAGCGGGCTATAAGGCACAGGTCAAGGCCAATGATGACGGCGTGCGCTATATCGATAGCGCCGCCAATGGCATGTATTTCACCCTCAGCTTCACCGATTGCGACATCAACTCGGGCTGTGCCAGCCTCCGTTTTCTCGCGTGGTGGGAGCGCCCGGTGGGCTTCTCGCTCAAGTCCGCCAATGAGTGGAACAACAGCTATAAGCTGGCGCGTGCGGCGATCGACCCGGAAGGCGATCTGGTGCTTGATTATTATCTCTCGCTCAAAGGCGGCGTGCGGCGCGAAAACTTCCTCGATATTTTCGACTGGTGGGCCCTGCTGCTCGTCGATTTTCGCCAGTTCATGGACAAACAGGCCGACGCGGCCGCCCGATCCAAGGCCGAAACCGGCGACAGCGGGTCACGCAACGAGATCGGCCCCGACGCCAGCGACGAAGACCGGGCGGGCTGATGCCCGACGTGATTAGGCCCCGCCCGATAACTGCACCCAAGGCTGGACTCCTGTTCCGGCTGCGGTAGTGAATAACCCCGTTCCCAACGGACCGGCGACAAGGTGGCACAAGTGAGAGACCCGTCATGACCCTTGCCTCTTTTCCCGCGATCCGCCTGCGCCGCACCCGCGCCAATGGCTGGAGCCGCGCCCTGCACCGCGAGACATTGCTAAACCCGGCCAATTTCATCTGGCCGCTGTTCGTGACGCCGGGCAAGGATGTTGAGGAGCCGATCGGTGCCCTTCCCGGCGTGTCGCGCTGGTCGGTGGACCGGCTGGTCGATCGCGCCCGTGAGGCTCAGTCGCTCGGCATCGCGTGCCTCGCGCTGTTCCCCAACACCCAGGCCGAACGCCGCAGCGAGGATGGGCGCGAGGCGCTCAACCCCGATAATCTGATGTGTCAGGCGATCCGGGCGATCAAGGACGCGGTGCCGGATATCGGCGTTCTAACCGACGTCGCGCTTGATCCCTATACCTCGCATGGTCAAGACGGGCTGATCGACGCGCAAGGCTATGTGCTGAACGATGCAACCAAGGAAATGCTGGTTGCCCAGTCACTCAATCAGGCGAATGCCGGGGCCGATATCATCGCGCCGTCCGACATGATGGATGGCCGCATCGGCGCGATCCGGGCGGCGCTGGAATCCGATGGCCATGCCAATGTCCAGATCATGGCCTATGCCGCCAAATATGCGAGTGCCTTTTACGGCCCGTTCCGCGATGCGGTCGGTTCGCGCGGGCTGTTGAAGGGCGATAAGAAGAGCTATCAAATGGACCCGGCCAACGCTGAAGAGGCGCTGCGCGAAGTGGCGCTCGATATCGCCGAGGGCGCGGACAGCGTGATGGTCAAGCCGGGCCTACCCTATCTCGACATCATCCGTCGGGTGAAGGATCGCTTTGAAGTGCCGGTGTTCGCCTATCAGGTGTCGGGCGAATATGCGATGATCGAACATGCCGCCGCTGCCGGGGCAGGCGACCGCGACGCGCTGATTTTGGAAACCTTGACCAGTTTCCGCCGCGCGGGTTGCGCGGGGATCCTGACCTACCACGCGGCCGACGCGGCGCGCCTCATCAGTTGATTGGAGTGATTTCGACCATGTACAAGGATGTCACCATCGTGCCGTTCAACGGCAAGTCGCCGCAAATTCACCCGAGCGCCTTTATCGCGCCCGGTTGCCGGATCATTGGCGATGTCGAAATCGGGCCAGAGGTCAGCATCTGGTATAATTGCGTGATCCGCGCCGATGTGAACCGGGTCGTCATCGGTGCGCGCACCAATGTGCAGGATGGCACCGTCATCCATTGCGACTCCCCCGATCCGACGCAGCCTGCTGGCTGGCCGACAATTATCGGCGAAGATTGCCTGATCGGCCATCTCGCGATGGTTCATGGCGCGACCCTCGAAAACAATGCCTTTGTCGGCCTAAGCGCCACCGTGATGAACGGCTGCGTGATCGAGGAAGATGGCATGGTCGCCGCCGGCGCCCTGCTCTCGCCCAACAAGCGGGTCGGCAAGGGCCAGATGTGGATCGGCCGCCCGGCCAAATATCTGCGCGACCTCAGCCCAGCAGAAATCGCCGACAACCGTTATGGCGTGGTGAAATATATCGCCAATGGCAAGGCGCACAAAGCCGCGCTCGAAGGGCTGTAAATTCCGTCTCAGTCAGGACAGCAAGCACCCCTCCCGCCCACGGGAGGGGTTGGGCTGGGCGAATGCCGCCTCAATCGTTCAGAGCAACTGCCCCGCCATTTGCAGATCCGCCTCTAGCGCGCGCTGCATGTGGTCACGCACCCGCCGCAGGGCGGCAACATCAACCCCTGATTTGATCACGACCATCGGCGCGGGCGTCGGCGCAGACACCGGTGCCACCTCGACTGCGGCCACCGGCACTGGCTCGGCCGCAGCGCGCTTCTGGCTCAACGCCTGTTGTGCGCCCTTGATGGTGAAACCGTCACGGTTGAGCAATTCATGGATGCGCCGCGCGAGCGCCACATCTTCCGGCCGATAATAACGCCGGTTGCCCGCGCGCGTGAGTGGCCGCAACTGTGGGAAACGCGTTTCCCAATAGCGCAGGATGTGCTGGGCAATGCCCAGTTCGTCGGCCAACTCACTGATGGTGCGAAGGGCAGTCTCGGATTTACTCACCGGCAATACTCAGATGACGTGACACGCGGATCGCAGGATGCTTTTCAGCTTCCCTTGATAATGGATTCGCGCGCCATCTGGCTGGCACGGAAGGTCAGGACGCGACGCGGCGTGATCGGCACTTCAACACCCGTTTTCGGGTTGCGACCGATCCGTTCCTTCTTGTCGCGCAGCAGGAAGCTGCCGAAGCCGGATAGCTTCACATTTTCACCCCGCACCAGTGCCTCGGTAATATTGTCGAGCACCTGATCAAGCAGCGTGGCGGACTCCGCCTTGGACAACCCGATTTCCTGATTCAGCCGTTCGGCGATATCTGCACGGGTTAGGGTTCCTGCGTTCGGCATGAGCGTCTCCTCTTGTGGGCTTTCTTAAACTTCTATCTGAAAGCTGGCCGCAAGGGCAACCGCTGAATCAATAACGCAACAGACATGCGCCCCAGGTGAAGCCGCCGCCCATCGCTTCCAACATCACCAGATCGCCCCGCTTGATCCGGCCATCACGCACCGCGACATCAAATGCGAGCGGCACCGAAGCCGCCGAGGTGTTGGCATGTTCATCGACCGTGATGACAATCTTTTCAGGCGGCAGGCCGAATTTGCGCGCGGTCGCATCCAGGATCCGACGATTGGCCTGATGCGGCACCACCCAGTCGAGTTCCGATGCATCTAGACCAGCAATATCAAGCACTTCTTGCAAGACAGATGCAAGGTTGGTCACCGCATGGCGGAACACTTCCTGCCCCTTCATCCGCACATGACCAACGGTCTGCGTCGTCGACGGCCCGCCATCGACATAGAGCAATTCATTGTGCCGACCATCGGCGTGAAGCTTGGCCGCAAGGATACCGCGCTCGCCCGCATCGGAATCCGCATGGAGCAAAACCGCGCCCGCGCCATCGCCAAAGAGCACGCAGGTTGTGCGATCTTCCCAGTCGACAATCCGGCTGAATGTTTCCGCACCGATCACCAGCGCATATTCGGCGGCACCCGTGCGCAGCATCGAATCGGCAATGGTCAGCGCATAAAGAAAGCCCGAGCAAACGGCAGCGACATCGAACGCCACCGCATCGTTGATCCCGAGCGCGGCCTGCACCTTGGTGGCGGTCGCCGGAAACGTCTGATCCGGCGTCGCGGTCGCGAGAATGATCAGGCCGATTTTCGCCGGGTCGATACCCGCCGCTTCAATCGCCTTGCGGGCCGCATCGGTCGCCAGTGAACCGGTCGTCTCGCCTTCGCCAGCGATGTAGCGGGCACCGATGCCGGTGCGCTCGCGAATCCATTCGTCGGATGTTTCGACGCGATCAACAAGCTGTGCGTTGGAGACACGCTGCTGCGGCAAGGCCGAGCCGGTGCCCATGACCACGGGTCTAATGCTCATCCGGCAATCTCCTCACCCTTGTGATGCGCCCGGAAACTTTCGAGGTCTTCCGTGATCTTGCGGGTCAATTGATGATCAATCAGCTTCGCCGCCACCCGGATCGCATTGGCAACCCCACGGGCATTGGCGCCGCCATGGCTCTTGACCACGAGGCCATTCAAACCCAGCAGCACGCCGCCATTGTGATTGTTAGGATCAAGATGGTGACGTAGCAGTTCCGCCGCCGGGCGCGAAATCAGGAAACCGAGCTTGGACCGCAGCGAGCTGGTAAAAGCGCGCTTGAGCAGATCGGTCACGAAGCGTGCCGTACCCTCGGCAGTCTTGAGCGCAATATTGCCGGAAAAGCCGTCCGTCACGACAACATCGGCCTCACCGCGCGAAATCTTGTCGCCCTCGATATAGCCTTGGAACTCCATATCGAGATATTTTGCCTCGCGCAGCAGCGCCGCAGCTTCCTTCAGCTCGTCCGTGCCCTTCAACTCCTCGGTCCCGATATTGAGCAGCGCGACACGCGGCCGTTCGATATCAAGAAAGGAACGGGCATAAGCCGCGCCCATCAGGGCAAATTGGAATAGATTGCGGGCGTTGCACTCGGTATTCGCGCCGAGATCAAGCATCACCATGTCGTTGGTGCCAAGCGTCGGCAGCAGCGCGGCAATCGCCGGGCGGTCGATACTGGGCAGCATGCGGAGCGAGAGCTTCGACATCGCCATCAGCGCGCCGGTATTGCCACCAGAAAGCGCCGCCTGCGCCTTGCCGGTCTTCACCGCATCGATCATCTGACCCATGGAGGTGGTCTTGGCGCGACGGATCGCCTGTGTCGGCTTGTCGCTGCCACTAATCACTTCGGGACAATGGATAACGTTGAACCGGGCCATGTCCGCTTGATGCGCAGACAGTTCGGCCCGGATCGCCGCTTCATCGCCAAATAACAGGAAATCTACACCCGGTAGCTGTGTCTGCGCCATGACGGCACCGGCCACCATAACGGCAGGCCCCACATCACCGCCCATCGCATCAATCGCGATTCGCGGTTTGCCCCCTTGTGTCATGATTTCCCCTTCGAGGCTCAGGCCTCGACCGAAACGACTTCGCGACCGTTATAATGACCGCAGGCATTGCACAGATTGTGCGGACGCTTCAGTTCACCGCAGTTCGGGCATTCTTGGAATGCTTCCACGGTCAACGCGTGGTGGCTACGGCGCATGTTGCGCTTGGAGGGAGAAGTCTTTCGCTTGGGGACCGCCATGTCCGCACCTATTCCATTTAAACAAAGGTTGCCGCAACAAGCGGTGACGACAAGAAGGTCCGACAGCCATGCGGCCGCGGCCCCAATGCGGCCTGACTCGTTGCAAGAACCCGGGCCTATAGTCGATCCTGAAAATCTTGCAAGTCAGTTGATCACATGGCAGCACCCAAAGCGACATCGAGGCGTGATTTTCCGCACCTCAATCGATCACCATCTGGGGAAGCCTGACATGACCACCATTTTGCCCATCACCCTGACCATGGCCGGTGCGGCTGCCATTACCAACATCTGGCTGGGCTTCCGCTGCGGTCAGATCCGGATGAAGACCCATATCACGCTGGGCGATGGCGGCAATGAAGGGCTGCTCGCCCGGATGCGGGCCCATGCCAATTTCAATGAATATACGCCGATCTTCCTGATCCTGTTAGGGCTGATCGAACTCGGCTCTCCCGCATCGACCCCAAGCTGGCTGTGGCTGGCCGGTGCGCTGTTCATCGTCGGGCGCGTCGCGCATGGACTGGGCATGGAACGCGCCTATCCCAACAAGTTGCGGATGTTCGGCACGCTATCAGCCGTGCTGCTGACGCTTGGGCTGGCGGCCTATGCCATCTATCTGCCGCATGGCGCTGCCGGGATGATCACCGAATCCGGCCCCAATGCCGCCGGTCCGGATGCCGAACTTGTGCCGAACGGCTAAGGGGCTGACGAGAGGGGAATGGGCGCTTGGCTTGGCTTGGCTTGGCTTGGCTTGGCTTAGCCTGCCCCCCCGCCCTATTTCTTCTTTTGGATGATCTGCGCCAATCCGCGCGATAATTGCACGACGCCGTTCATCCGGCCTTCCGCCGTCGGCCAGTTGCGCTGGATAACAAGCTTGCTATCCGGCCGCAGCTTGGCCGTGCCTTTCAGCCGCTCGACATAGGCGAGCAGCCCCGGCAGATCCTCGAACCGATCCTGCCAGAAATGCACCAGCGCCCCCTTTGGCCCGACATCCAGCTTGGCAATCCCGGCGATCTTGCAATTAAGTTTGGCCTCCATCGCCGATACCAGATTTTTCGTCGCCTCCGGCAGCGGGCCGAATCGGTCGATCATCTCGGCGGCGAAACTTTCGATCCCCTGCCGGTCCTCAACTTCATTCAAGCGACGATAGAGTCCCATGCGCAGATCAAGATCGGGAACATAGGCCTCAGGGATCAAGATCGGCGCATCCACCGTGATCTGCGGCGAATATTTCTCCTGTTCGAACGCCGCCGCGATGCCCCCGGCACGCGCCGCCATGATCGCCTCTTCCAGCATCTGCTGATACAGTTCGAATCCGACTTCCTTGATATGGCCCGATTGTTCGTCGCCCAGCAAATTGCCCGCGCCCCGAATGTCGAGATCATGGCTCGCAATCTGGAAGCCAGCCCCCAGCGAATCAAGATTGGCCAGCACCTGCAAGCGCTTCTCGGCGGTGTCCGTCATCATCCGGTTCGGCGCGGTGGTAAGATAGGCATAAGCCCGCGTCTTCGACCGCCCGACCCGGCCCCGGATTTGATAGAGCTGGGCCAGACCGAACATATCGGCTCGATGGACGATCATCGTATTGGCCGATGGAATATCGATCCCGCTCTCGATGATCGAGGTGGAGAGCAACACATCATAACGCTTGTCGTAAAAGGCCGACATCCGTTCTTCGACCTCGCTTGCGGCCATTTGGCCATGGGCGACGACATATTTCACCTCGGGCACTTCTTCGCGCAGATAGCGCTCGATATCCGGCAGGTCGGCCAGACGCGGCACGACGAGGAAGCTCTGCCCGCCGCGATAATGTTCGCGCAGCAACGCCTCGCGGATCACCACCGGGTCCCACGGCATGACATAGGTGCGCACCGCCAGCCGATCGACCGGCGGGGTCTGAATGACCGACAATTCGCGCAGGCCCGACATCGCCATTTGCAGCGTGCGCGGGATGGGGGTGGCGGTCAGCGTCAGGACATGGACATCGGCCTTGAGTGACTTCAGCTTTTCCTTGTGGGTGACGCCAAAGCGCTGCTCCTCGTCAACGATCACCAGCCCAAGCCGCTTGAACTCCACCCCCTTGGCAAGCAGCGCATGGGTGCCGATCACGACATCGACCGTGCCATCCGCCAACCCGTCGCGGGTCGCCTTGGCCTCAGCCGCCGGAACAAGGCGCGACAAACGCCCGACTTTCAGCGGGAAACCAGCGAAACGTTCGGCGAAGTTCGTATAATGCTGGCGCGCGAGCAGCGTCGTCGGACAGACGACCACCACTTGCTTGCCCGACATGGCGGCGACAAAGGCCGCGCGCAACGCGACCTCGGTCTTGCCAAAGCCGACATCACCACACACCAGCCGGTCCATCGGCTTGCCACTCGCCAGATCGGCCACGACATCGCCAATGGCCCGATCCTGATCCTCGGTCTCGGCCCACGGGAAACGATCAACAAAAGCGGGATAGCCGCCGTGATCCGGTTCCATCACCACACCGGGGCGCAACGCGCGGGCGGCGGCGGTCTTCATCAACTCACCCGCAATCTCGCGGATGCGCTCCTTCATCCGTGCCTTACGGGCCTGCCACGCAACCCCGCCCAGCTTATCGAGTTGGGCATCCTCTTCGCCCGCGCCATAGCGCGACAGCACGTCGATATTTTCGACCGGGACATATAGCTTGTCCCCACCCTGATAGCTCAGCGCGACGCAATCATGCGGCGACTGGCCGACCGGGATCGATACCAGCCCCTCATAACGCCCGATGCCATGGTCTTGATGAACCACCAGATCACCGGGGCTGAGCGTCGCCAGTTCATTGATGAAGGCGTCGGCATTTTTCTTGCGCTTGGCCCGGCGGACAAGCCGGTCGCCCAGCATGTCCTGTTCCGTCAGGACCGCCACATCCGGCGTGGTGAAACCATGATCGAGCGGCAACACGGCCAGCGCGGCACTGCCCGTATAGGCCTGTCCCAACGCATCCTGCCAATCGTCCGCCAACGGCGCAGCCGCAAGGCCATGATCGGCAAGCAGCCCGGCGAGCCGTTCCCGCGAACCGCGCGAATAGCTGGCAAGCACGACCTTGCGCCCGCCACGCCCCAGCGCCCGGACATGGGCGGCGACCGCCTCATAAATATTCACGCCCTGTGCGCGTTCCGGCGCAAAATCGCGCGCGCCATCAACGCCGAAGTCGATAACGCTCGCCGTTTCCGGTTCATGAAAGGGGGTCATCAGGTGGATCACCCGGTCATCAATCGCCGCTGCCCATTGGTCGGGCGTGAGATAGAGGCTGTCCGGCTTGAGCGGGCGATAGCTACCCGGATCGGCCTTCAGCGCCCGATCGCGATTGGCAAAATAATCGGCAATCGCATCGAACCGCGCCTCGGCGGCCCCGGCCACACCGGAATCGCGCACGATCACATCCTGCAACCCGAGATGATCGAACAGCGTTTCGAGCCGCTCCTCGAACAACGGCAGCCAATGCTCCATGCCCGCCAACCGCCGCCCGTCGCTCACCGCCTGATACAGCGGGTCGCCCGTCGCGGTCGCGCCGAATTGTTCGCGATAGCGCCCCCGGAAGCGCTTGATGCTCTCCTCATCAAGCAGCGCCTCGGACGCAGGCAACAGGGTGAAGCCGTCGATCCGGCCAATGCTGCGCTGATCCTGCGGATCGAATTGGCGGACGGATTCAATCTCGTCACCGAAGAAATCGAGGCGGAGCGCCATTTCCTCGCCCGAAGGCCACAGATCGACCAACCCGCCGCGCACCGCATATTCACCCTGATCCGCGACCGTATCCGACCTGAGATAGCCATTGGCCTGAAGCAGCAACGCCAACTGGTCGCGCTCGATCCGCTCACCCGGCGCCAGCCGCGCAACAAGCTGACGCACCCGAAACGGGGTCAGCGTGCGCTGGGTCGCCGCGTTCACGGTGGTGACAAGCAATTGCGGCCCCGTTGATTTGGCCTGCAAGCGGTGCAGCGCGGCCAGCCGTTCGGCCGCCGACCGCAGGCCCGGCGAGGCGCGATCATAGGGCAGGCAATCCCATGCCGGGAAGGCGATCAGCTCAATCTCAGGCGCAAAATAATGGGCGGAATCGAGCACCGTCCGCATCATCGCCTCGTCGGGCGCAATATAGACCGCGCGCCCGCCTTTGCTGGCGGCAACCGCACGGGCGAGATCAGCCAGCAGCCAGGGCAGGAACCCGGGCGGCGCACCCGCAAGGGTCAGCGGCGATGATGCGGCAAGAATGCGGTTCAGGTCAGGCATCAGTCAATTTCCACCCATCATTCTCGCCGCCATCATCCCGCAGCCATCACGCCTGTGCAGCCGGGCCGCTCGGCCCAGCCTCATTTCTCGATGTCGATGTAGTCCAGCTTGCGCATCGCATCCATCATCGGCCCTTCATAAGCCGCCGGACAGGGGATGGTGCCGATGATCCAGCCCATGATCTCGACGTCTTCTTCGTCCATCAGGCGCTCGTACCAAAGCAGTTGCTCTTCCGAAAAATCGGCAGCGTAGCGGTCATAAAAACAGCCGATCATGATGTCGGCTTCCTTGGTGCCGCGGTGCCAAGAGCGGAAGCCGAGGCGCTTCAGACGGTTTTCCCGGCTCAAATCGGTGGTCATGGCAAAATCCCATCCATGCAAAAAAGGCCGGCGGGCCAGTTGCGGCCTGTCGGCTGGGTGATAGAACCCCCTAACCATGCGCCCTGAGATTCTCAATCCGTTCTTTGCTGAAACCAGTGCCTTGAAGGGCATCGGGCCAGCACTTGCCAAGCCGCTATCGCGGCTGGGGCTGGAACGCGTTGTCGACATTGCCTTTCACTTGCCGGTCAGTTGGATCGACCGGGTTGCGGTCGACAGCATCGAAGAGCGCGATGCCGGTAAGGTCATCGTCATCACGGTCACGCCGACCGATTACCGCGCCTCCGCCGGACGCGGACCGTTCCGCGTCGTGACCCAGGATCAGGACGGCAATATTCTCAACCTTGTCTATTTCGGCAACGCATCGGCCTGGGTGCGCAAATTATTCCCGCTGATGGAGCCGCGGATCATTACCGGCAAGCTCGAACTTTATGGCCAAAACGCCCAGATCGTGCATCCAGACCATGTCTGGAAGCCAGAAGAGGCCGTCACGCTGCCCGCCCGCGAACCGGTCTATCCCTTATCCGAAGGGATGGCCAACAAGCGCATGGGCGAGCTGGCGAAACAGGCCATCGCCCGCGCGCCCGATCTGCCGGAGTGGATCGAACCCAGCCTGCGCGGCCAACAGGGCTGGCCCGGCTGGCTCGAAGCGTTGCAGCGCGTCCACGCCGATCCGGCGGATGAAAAGGCGCGCAACCGGCTCGCCTATGATGAAATTTTCGCCAATCAACTCGCGCTGATGCTCGTCCGCGCCTCATCCCGCCGACGCAAGGGCACGCCGCTCCATGGCGACGGGCGGCTGCGCGTGATGCTCGACCTGCCCTATGAACCAACCGGGGCGCAACGTCGCACGATTGGCGAGATCGAGGGCGACATGATGCAATCCGTGCCGATGGTCCGGCTGCTGCAAGGCGATGTCGGATCGGGCAAGACCTATGTCGCGCTGAACGCGATGCTGGCAGCGGTCGAGGCCGGCGCGCAGGCGGCGATGCTTGCCCCGACCGAAATCCTCGCGCGCCAGCATTACGACAATATCCGCCGGATGGTGGCCGGGCTACCGGTCAATGTCGCGATCCTGACCGGGCGCGACAAGGGCAAGGTGCGCGAATCCGTGCTGATGGGGCTGGCGGACGGATCGATCCACATCCTGATCGGCACCCACGCGATCTTTCAGGAAAAGGTCGCCTATCGCAACCTCGGGCTGGCGGTGGTCGATGAACAGCACCGCTTCGGCGTGGCACAGCGTATGATGCTCGCCGCCAAGGCCGAACGGCCCCCGCATCTGCTGGTCATGACGGCGACACCCATTCCGCGCACGCTGACCCTGTCGCATTATGGCGAGATGGATATTTCCCGGCTCGATGAAATGCCGCCCGGCCGCCAGCCCATCGAAACCCGCGTTCTCAGCGTTGAGCGGCTTGACGAGGTGATCGAGGCGCTAGGCCGTCATATCGAACGCCATGGACAAGCCTATTGGGTCTGCCCCTTGGTCGAGGAAAGCGAACTTTCCGATCAAGCCGCCGCCGAGGATCGCGCGGCGGTGTTGCAGGCGCGCTTCGGCACCCAACGGATCGGCCTTGTCCATGGCCGCATGAAGGGGCCGGAAAAAGACAAGGTGATGGAACGCTTCGCCTCAGGCGAACTCTCGGTGCTGGTTGCCACCACGGTGATCGAGGTTGGCGTCGACGTGCCCAATTCCACCTTGATGATCATCGAAGGGGCCGACCGCTTCGGCCTTGCGCAACTTCACCAATTGCGCGGCCGCGTAGGCCGGGGCGAGGGCAAGTCGGTCTGCCTGTTGCTACGCAATCCCCAATTGTCGGAAACCGCACGGGCGCGCCTCGCGTTGATGCGCGAAAGCAATGACGGCTTCCGCATCGCCGAAGAAGATTTGAAGCTGCGCGGTGGCGGCGAGCTGCTGGGCACGCGCCAGTCGGGCGAAGCGCAATATCGGCTCGCCACCCCGGAAAAAATCGACGCCTTGATCGCCATGGCGCATGATGATGCCCGGCTGTTGGTCGACCGCGATGGCGGGCTGGAAGGCCCGCGCGGACAGGCGGCACGGGTCGCGCTTTACCTGTTTGAGCGCGATGCGGCGGTGGGCTTGCTGCGGGCGGGCTAAACCCTTATCCATTCAAGCAACATTCAGCTAAGCAGGCGTTATCTGTCAGATGAAGTTACAGTTGGCCGTAGCCCCGAATCGGCCCGCGCGGAGAGAATAAGATGACGAAAAGTCGTGCGATCACCCTGAAATGGCTGGCCCCGCTGGCATTGCTGGCGCTGTCCGCCTGCGCCACCCCGTTTAAGGCCGATGTATCCCGTTTTCAGGCGATGCCGGCGCCGTCGAACCAAAGCTTTTATATCCAGCCAGCCGACCCGAAGAATGAGGGCGGGCTGGAATTCGCCAATTATGCCAAGCTCGTCAGCCAGAAGTTGGAAGGCATTGGCTATCGTCCCGCGACCGATGCCAAGGGTGCCAGCCTGCTGGTCTCGCTTGATTACGGGATCGACAAGGGCACCGAAAAAGTCCGCACTTGGCCGCGCTCCTATATCGGCATGGGCTATGGCTATGGTTTTGGCCCCGGCTGGGGACCGGGCTTTGGTCGCTATCCTTATTGGGGCGCGTCACCCTATTATTACGGCTGGTATGATCCGTTCTGGAATAGCCCTTGGGATTATCAGGATGTCGAGAGCTTTACCGAGTTCACCAGCTTCCTTGATCTGAAGATCAGCCGCGCAATCGATGGCGACCGCGTATTTGAGGGCGTGGCCAAGGCCCATTCGACCAATGACAAGCTGACCCAGCTTGTGCCGAATCTGGTCGAGGCAATGTTCACCAACTTCCCCGGCAATTCGGGCGAAGAAATCAAGATCACCGTCCCGCCGCCCGCCAAGGGCAAGTAATCGCCGCCACCCCTTGGCGGAAAATGGTGCATCCCAGAGGCGTGTTCGTGATTGACGGACGCGCCTCTCCAGCATAATCGGGTTACGAATTCCGAAGTTGGAGACTGAACTCAAATGGCTTACGTCGTCACCGATGCCTGCATCCGCTGCAAGTACATGGATTGCGTGGAGGTGTGCCCCGTCGACTGCTTCTACGAAGGCGAGAACATGCTCGTCATCAACCCGAGCGAATGCATCGACTGCGGTGTGTGTGAACCGGAATGCCCGGCGGAAGCGATCTTGCCCGACACCGAAAGCGGTCTCGAAAAGTGGCTGGAACTGAACGCGACCTATTCTGCGCAGTGGCCGAACGTCACCCGCAAGGCCGACCAGACTCCGCCGGATGCCGATGAGCATAAGGGCGAAGAAGGCAAGTTCGACAAGTACTTCTCGGCCGAAGGCGGCAAGGGCGACTGATCGCCCTCAGCCGGGCGCGATCCCGGCCAAAGGCCTTCTCCCTTCAACCCACTGGATTTTTTGTGACGACTCTGTTAAAGAGACGTTACCCGCCGGGATGTGCCCTCACGTCCCGGTGTTCCTTTGGTGCGAAAATTCACGGGAGTTCGATGGTCGCAAACTGGGTAATGCCGGTGGAATCTGTTTCACCGCAATGCACCCGTTTCGCTGCCCGCCTCCCCCGGTTGAAAGGCTTTCTAAAGCATGGCTAGCACGGCGCTGAGCTTTGATGTCGGCGATTATGTCGTTTATCCGAAACATGGCGTTGGTCGCGTCATTGAGCTCCAGAATCAGGAAATCGCTGGTATTTCCCTGGAACTCTATGTCCTGCGCTTTGAAAAGGAGAAAATGACTCTCCGGGTGCCGACCAACAAGGCCGAAAGCGTCGGCATGCGCAAGCTGTCGACCGGCGCACAGATGCAGGAAGCATTGGCAACCCTCAAGGGCAAGCCGAAGGTCAAGCGCACCATGTGGTCGCGCCGCGCCCAGGAATATGAAGCGAAGATCAATTCGGGCGACCTCGTGTCGATCGCCGAAGTGGTGCGCGACCTGTATCGTGCTGAAGACCAGCCGGAACAGTCCTATTCCGAACGCCAGATTTTCGAGGCCGCAACCAGCCGCCTCGCGCGCGAACTGGCCGCGATGGAACAGCTCGATGAGCCGGGCGCACAGGATAAGATCATCGATATCCTGCGCAAGGCGGCTGTTGCCCTCGTCAAGTAAGACCGCTACCGACGGGGCATGACCACAGGTCCCGTTCTCGCCGTTTCCAACCTCAAGCGTTCATTCCTGCAAGGGGATGAGCGCATAGAGGTGTTGCGCGGTGTCAGTCTGAACATCCAGCCCGGCGAGATCGTCGCCCTGCTTGGCCCGTCAGGGTCGGGAAAATCGACGCTGTTGCAGGCGGTTGGCCTGTTGGAAGGCGGGTTCGATGGCTCGATCCGCATCTGCGGCGAAGAGGCGGCCAAGCTTGATGCCGCAGAACGCACCCGCGTGCGCCGTGACGCCTTGGGCTTCATCTACCAGTTTCACCATCTACTGCCCGATTTCAACGCGCTGGAAAATGTCGTCCTGCCGCAACTGATCGCAGGCGCAGACACTCCCGCTGCCGAGGCGCGCGCTGCGGAACTGCTCGGCGCGCTGGGGCTTGCGGGCCGCTTGCGTCATCGCCCCAGCCAGCTATCGGGCGGCGAACAGCAGCGCGTGGCCGTCGCGCGGGCCTTGGCGAACCGCCCGGCGCTCATTCTGGCCGACGAACCCACCGGTAATCTCGACGAAAGCACCGCCGATCTGGTGTTTGGTGAATTTCTCCGCCTTGTCCGCACGGAAAGCGGCGCCGCCTTGGTCGCCACCCATAATGAACGCCTTGCACGGCGCATGGATCGGGTGTTGCGCCTGCATGATGGCCAGTTGCACGATGTGACGGGCGAACCGGTCGCGGCAAGCGAACCGGCAACGGCACCGACTGAACTGGCGGCACTCGACGCGATGGTGCGGGAAGTGCACCAACTCCGCATCGCAAGCGACACGCTCTCACCGCAAGAACTGGAAGGCCGGTCCGTGACGGTGTGGAGCGCAATTGAGGATTATGTGAGCCGTCAGGGCTAAAAGATATTGAGGCTATCGCCGCCTCAATATCCCATCAGGCTGAGCACTTCCTTACGGCTGCGATGATCTTCCAAAAAGCTGCCAAGCAAGCGACTGGTCGTCATCGCGACGCCCGGTGTTTTCACCCCGCGCCCGGTCATGCAACCATGGGTCGCCTCGATCACCACGGCCACGCCATGCGGCTGAAGATGTTCCCAAATGCACTGGGCAACTTCGGCGGTCAGGCGTTCCTGCACCTGCAAGCGGCGGGCGAAGCCATGCAGCACGCGGGCCAGCTTCGAAATACCCACCACCCGGTTCTTCGGCATATAGGCGATGGAGGCCTTGCCCGAAATCGGGGCCATATGGTGTTCGCAATGCGACTGGAACGGAATATCCTTCAGCAGCACGATCTCGTCATAGCCGCCAACCTCTTCAAAGGTGCGGGACAGGTGCAGCGAGGGATCTTCATCATAACCGGCGCAATATTCCTTCCACGCCCGCGCCACACGCTTCGGCGTATCGACCAGCCCTTCACGCGCGGGATCTTCCCCGGTCCAACGCAACAGGGTGCGGATCGCCTCTTCAACGTTTTCCGGCACGGGAACCTTGCTGAATTCGCCAGCGTCCTTGTGCATTCATTCTCTCCTGTCAGGCGATTTATCGATCAGACCGCCACCGGCGCGGCGATATGCGCCTGCGGGGCATAGTCATAGACCTCGAAATCCTCAATGCGATAGTCGAAGATACTATCCGGCTTGCGTAACAGCCGCAATTTGGGAGCGCCTTCGGGGGTCCGCGCCAGCTGCTCTTCAACCAGATGCGCGTGATTGAGATAGAGATGGACGTCACCGCCATTCCAGATCAGTTCGCCCGGTTGATAGCCGCACTGATCGGCCAGCATGCGGATCAGCATCGCGGTTGCGAACACATTGAAGGCAAAGCCCAAGCCAAGATCGCAGCTACGTTGGAACAAGAGGCCCGACAGCTTTCCGTTCGACACATGAAACTGATAGGTCATATGGCAGGGCGGCAGCGCCATGCCCGGTAGTTCGGCGACATTCCAGCCGGTAAACAACAAGCGGCGCGATGATGGGTTGTTCTTTAGCCCATCAACAAGTTGGGCGATCTGGTTGATGCCTTGTGGCTTGCGACGATACAGGTCTTCACCCGCCGGCGCATAATCCGGCCAGTTCACCCATTGTGCGCCATAGACCGGGCCGAGATCGCCCCATTTGGCGGCGAAGTCATCATCAGCAATGATCCGCGCCTCGAACGTGTCGCGGTCCATCGCCGCATCGCCTGTCGTCCGGCGATAATGATCAAGCGGCCAATCAGTCCAGATATGCACCTTCTGTTCGACCAGCTTGCGGATATTGGTGTCACCGGTGAGGAACCACAGCATCTCGCGCGCGGCGATTTTCCATGCCACGCGCTTGGTGGTGAGCAGCGGCACCGCATCATTCGACAGATCATAACGCACGGTCGCGCCGAACAGCGAACGGGTGCCGACGCCGGTGCGGTCGACCCGTTCCTCGCCTTCGGTCCAGACGCGGCGGATCAAATCGAGATACTGGCATTCAGGGTGGGGGGCGCTCATCGGCAGGACAGTCCAGAACGTCAACAGGAAGATTCGAAGGGGCAGACCCTAGCCGGTTTCAGTGTGATCCAACAACCACGGTCGCAAAATAAGCGCAAAAACCTGCTGCCAAGGCTTTCGGTTTTACCGATCATTAACTAAACCCTCGTTAGTTAACGCGACTGAAAAGGTGCCGCCAGAGCATCCAGGATGTGCTGAACCCTCGCTGAAACCGGCGATAAATGGTGCGTACCGAAGTCGTGTATCCGCGTGCAAGGTCCTTCGGGAAGGAAAACGATAATGAAAAAGACATGGCTGTTTTGTTCAGCGGCGCTCATCGCATGCGCCGCTCCCGGCGTTGGTGCAGCACAGGAATCGGCCAAGGAGCCGACCGCGACCAATAGCGCCGAACCGGGCGATATCATCGTCACCGCCACGCGTCGCAGCCTCGTCATGACCGAGGTTCCGCTGGCCATTTCGGCCGTGAGCGCCGACAGTCTGAGAAATGCAGGCGCCAGCGACATTCGTCAGCTTAACCAGCTCTCGTCTTCGCTATTCGTCAGCTCGTCCTCGTCGGAAGCCGTGGGCGGCGTCGCCCGCATTCGTGGCATCGGCACGGTCGGCGACAATCCCGGGCTGGAAAGCTCGGTCGCGACCTTTGTCGATGGGGTTTATCGCAGCCGTTCAGGCGCCGCGCTGACCGAACTTGGCGCGGTTGACCGCATCGAAGTCGCGCGCGGTCCGCAGGGCACGCTGTTCGGCCGCAATGCGTCTGCCGGTCTGATCCATGTCATCACCAAGGCTCCCAGCTTTGAAGAAGGCGGCACGGCTGAACTCAGCTATGGCAATTATGATTTCTGGCGCGCGCAGATCGGCCTAACCGGCCCGATCAACGAGAAGATCGCCTATCGCATCGACGGTGTCTTCACCAAGCGCGACGGCTTTATGCAGGAATCCGATGATTATACCGGTTCAAGCGGTCGTCGCTTTAACAATCGCGATCGCTGGATGGTGCGTAGCCAGTTGCTGTTCGAACCGTCCGACCAGACCAAGATCCGGATCATCGGTGATTACGCCAAGCGCGACGAGGATTGCTGCGCCGCCAGCTATGTGCCGACCCGCAACGTCATCCGCAATGGCGATGGCAGCATCAGCTTTGGCCCCAATAGCATGGCCGGGGTCATGGAATTGTTCGGCGCGAAGCTCAATCAGGATTACACCCAGCGCCGCGTGTCGGTCACGCCGGGCCGCAGCTTCCAATCGGATGTCGAGGATTGGGGCGTGTCTGCCGAGTTCAACCATGAGTGGGACGAGCTGAAATTCACCAGCATCAGTTCCTATCGCAACTGGAAATCGGATCGCGGGCAGGATGCGGATTTCAACAATCTCGACCTGTTCTATCGCACCGATTATGACCAGTCGTTCAAAACCTTCACCCAAGAATTCCGCCTCAATGGCAAGGCGTTCGAAGGCACGCTCGACTGGCTGATCGGGGCCTATTATGGCAATGAAACCCTCTCGCTGCGCGACAATCTGCGCTTTGGCGAGGATTATGGCGCGGTGCAGGGCTGCCGCGTGGTGGCCTCGGCGCTCGGCCGTGGCGCAGTCTCGCCCGCCTCGGCCTATTGCATCAACCCGCTGGCGCTGAGCGGCGCGGGCGGGGCATTGGGTGCTGCGACACCGACCCTGTTGGGCGGCCTGAACCGCCTGCTCGCGATCAGCGATGACGGTGCGACGCTCGACCGTTACAAGCAGAAAGACCAGACTTGGGCGCTGTTCACCCACAATGTGATCACGATCACGCCGAAACTCTCGGTCACGCTGGGCGCTCGTTATACCGAAGACCGCAAAAAGCTGGACGCGTCCATGGCGACCGACAGCACCGCATGCGCCGTGCAGAGCGGCGCGCTGCAAGGGCTGCTGAGCGATCCCAATCCGCTGGTCAAGTCGCTGGCCACCTCGTTGATCGGCCTCACCTGCGCCAATAGCGTGCTGGGCGGTCGGGTTGGCGGCTTCGGCGTTGACGGCGACTATCATGACCAGCGCACCGACAAGGAATGGACCGGTACGGCGGTCATCAGCTATAAGGCAACCGACCGCTTGCTGACCTATTTAAGCTGGTCGCGTGGCTTCAAGGCGGGGGGGTATAATCTCGACCGCGCGGGCCTGACCATCACCAACGCACAGGCCAGTCAGCTCCGCTTCGCGGCAGAAAAGGTCGATGCATGGGAACTGGGCGCAAAATATCGCGGCCGGGGCTTCCGTCTTGGCGCGACCGCCTTCTACCAGATGTTCGACAATTTCCAGTTGAACACCTTCAACGGCGTGAGCTTTGTCGTTGAAAATATTCAGGGCTGTTCGGCACTGGATGGGGGCGATGCGGCAGACAGCGATCTGAGCGCGACCAACGGCACCTGCGCGGGCAAGAACAAGTCCGGTGTCGTGTCCAAGGGTGTTGAACTGGAAGCGGCGATTTACCCGCTGACCGATGTCACGGTCGAAGCTGGCTATACCTATGCCCATACCGGCTATCGCCACAATATCACGGGGGCCGGTGGGCGTGGCCTGACCACCTCGCTGTTCCAACTGCCCGGTGCGTCGCTCTCCAATGCGCCGCGACATGTCGTGACCGGCAGCATGACCTGGACACCGCCCATTGGCCTCGGCGAATTGCGTGGCCTGATCCATGTCGATGGCCGCTATCAGTCGGCGATCAATGTGGGTTCGGACCTGCTGCCGGAAAAGGCGCAAAAAGCCTTCTCCACGGTCAATGCGCGGCTCGGGATCAGCGGCAAGGACAATGCGTGGAACCTCGAATTCTGGGCGCAGAATCTGTTCGACGTCAATTATAAGCAGACCGTCGCCGGCGCCCCGATCCAAGGTTCAGGATCGCTCGCCACCGTCGCGGCGGGCGGCACCAGCCCGGGCAATGCGCTGTTCATCGCCTTCCCCGGCGAACCGCGCACCTATGGCGTGACGGTCCGCACCAAATTCTAAGGACAAGTGGGAGGGGGGATCACGCCCCCTCCCCAGTTTCGCCGCGCCGCTTAGGCTGCCTGTTCGGCCCGAATCCCCGCCGCCGCATCAAGCAAGCGCTTTTCCAGCGTCCGCAGCCGGGCGGGGCCTTCAATCTTGTCGCCGATCAGATCGGTCAGATAGAAAACGTCGACCGCGCGTTCGCCATAGGTGGCGATGTGCGCGCTATGGATCGTCACCTTCGACTGGAACAGCGCATATGCCAGGTTATTGAGCAGCGCCGGTCGGTCGCGCGCGGCAATTTCTACCACCGTATAGCGGTTCGATGCCTTGTTATCGATCAGCACGCTTGGCTCATGGGTGAAGGCTTCGGCACGCATCCGGGGCAAGGGCTTGGCCTCCAGCCGGTCGAGCATGCGGCTGCGATTGGCGAGCGCATCCTCAATCGCGATTTCCAACCGGCGTAGGCGCTCGGCTTCGTCAAAGGGTTGGCCGAACGGGTCTTGCACCAGAATATTATCGAGCGCCATGCCGTCGCGGCTGGTGTGAATCCGCGCGTCGATAATCGTCGCACCCGCCAGATGGATCGCCCCCGCCAACCGATAGAACAGGCCGGGGTGATCCGCCGCATAGAGCGTCACCAATGTCGCGCCGCGCTCCGGATAGATCTGGGCGCGCAATGAGAGCGAGCTTTGGCTTTCCTCGGCTGCACGCACCTGACGGGCGTTGCTGGCTAGGATATCGAGCGGTTCCGCCACCCAATAGGCATCCGACATGCGCTTGGTATAGCGTTTGAAATTCTCGTCATCCCAGCCAAGCGCCCGTTGCAAATCAGCCTGTTTGGCGGCGACGCGTTCGGTTCGACCGCGCTGCTTATGCCCAAGCCGCAGCACCTCTTCCGCCGCATCATAAAGGTCGGTCAGCAACTGGCGTTTCCAACTGTTCCAGACACTCGGCCCAACCGCGCGGATATCGACAACGGTTAGGGCAACGATCAAGCGCAGGCGCTCCACGCTCTGCACCACGGCCACGAAGTCGAGGATCGTTTTGAAGTCCGATAGATCGCGCTTGAACGCCGTGTCCGACATCAACAAATGGTGACGGACCAACCAGGCCACCGTCTCGGTTTCGGCGGGCGTCAAGCCGAAACGTGGGCATAGTCGCTGCGCTACCTCGGCCCCCAGCACGCTATGATCCCCGCCCCGCCCTTTGGCGATATCGTGCAACAGAACCGCGACATACAGCACGCGGCGCGAGAGGATCTGCTGCATCACCGCAGTCGATTGGGGATGATCGGCGACCAGCTTGCCTTTTTCAATCTGGCTAAGCAGGCCAATGGCCCGGATCGAATGTTCATCCACCGTGTAATGATGGTACATGTCGAACTGCATCTGCGCGACGACGCGCCCGAAATCGGGCACGAACCGGCCGAACACCATGGCATCGTTCATCGCGCGCAACACGCGTTCCGGATCACGCGGACTGGTCAGAATATCAAGGAACAGGCTGTTGGCCTCCGGATCATTCTGCACCTTTTTGCTGATCAACCGCGTATCGCGCTGGGCAGCCCGCATCGTCAGCGGGTGGATATCAAGATGATGGCGGTCGGCGACCGCAAATAGCCGGATCAACCGGACGGGATCTTCTTCGAAGAAATGATCATAGGGAATGGCCAGCCGTTCGCGATCAAGGACGAAACCGTCCAACGTCTTTGGCTTGCGGCGCAGGCTGGGCAGGTTGAAACGACGCCCACGCGTGGCAAAGCGCTCATCCAAATGGGCCAAGAACAAGCCGGTCAAATCGCCGACCTGTTTTGCCGTACGGAAATAATGTTGCATGAAGCGTTCGACGGCAGACCGACCGGGACGCGCGCCATAGCCCATGCTGGCCGCGACCTCGCGCTGCATGTCGAACGTCAGCCGCTCCTCCGGCCGTCCGGCGAGCAGATGGAGATGACAGCGCACCGCCCAAAGGAAATTCTCCGCCTTCTGGAAATGGTATAATTCCTTGTCGGTCAGCAGCCCAACATCGACCAGTTCGGCCACAGTGTTGACGCGAAAGGCGAACTTGCCGATCCAGAATAAGGTGTGCAAATCGCGCAGGCCGCCTTTGCCCTCCTTCAGATTCGGTTCGACGACATAGCGGCTATCGCCCATGCGTTCGTGGCGAGCCTGACGTTCGGCGAGCTTTTCCGCGACAAAATTGGAAGCACTGCCCGCGATGATCTCGCGCTCGAACCGGGCGCGTGCCTCGTCATACAATGCGGTATCGCCCCAGATGTAGCGGGACTCGAGCAGGGCGGTCGAAATCGTCAGGTCTGATCGCGCCATGCGGATCATTTCGTCCAGCGACCGGCTGCTATGCCCGACCTTCAGCCCGAGATCCCACAAGACATAGAGCATCGATTCGATGACCTGTTCGGACCAGACCGACTGTTTCCACGGGGTGACAAAGGCAATGTCGACATCCGAAAATGGCGCCATTTCGCCCCGGCCATAGCCCCCGACCGCGATCAAGGTCAGCCGCTCGGTCGTCGTCGGGTTGTTGGATGGGTACAGGCGTTCGGTCGCGAAATCATAGGTCAGGCGCAAAATCTGATCGACCAGAAAGGCCTGTGACGACGCGCAATCGCGCCCGCGCGAGGGGTTTTTCTCCAACCGATCGGCAATCTCGGCGCGGCCATGGTCAAGCGCGACGCGCAACACCTTGGTCGCCATCAACCGCAGCTTGGCCGGGTCCGATTCTGCCAGCGCAGCCAGTTCGTCAGACACCGCCCGCCGGTCAATGATCGACCGGCGGTGAGCAAGCGAAGCGAAACGGTCAAGCATGCGACTACCTCATCGGTCCCCGACCCCGACGCCGGGCCGGGCTTGGTGGAGACGGCTCAGCCGGCAGCAGCTGGGCTGTTGATCCCCATGGACTGGAAATATTTGCGGATCTGACGCGCCGCCTGACGGATGCGCTGTTCATTCTCGACCATGGCGATCCGGACATAGCCCTCGCCTTCCTCGCCATAGCCAACACCCGCCGCCACCGCGACACCGGCCTGGGTAAGGAGCTGCTTCGAGAATTCAAGGCTACCCAGATGCGCCAGCGCCGGCGGTAAAGGGGCCCAGCAGAACATCGACGCCTTCGGCACCGGAATATCCCAACCCGCACGGCCAAAGCTTTCCACCAGCACATCGCGGCGGCGTTGGTATAGCTGGCGGTTCTGCTCAACAATATCCTGCGGCCCGTTAAGCGCGGCGACGGCCGCCGCCTGGATCGGGGTGAAGGCGCCATAATCGAGATAGGATTTGACCCGGGTCAGCGCGCCGATCAACTTCTTGTTGCCGACGGCAAAGCCAATGCGCCAACCGGCCATCGAATAGGTCTTCGACATCGAGGTAAACTCGACTGCGACATCCTTCGCGCCCGGCACCTGCAAGATCGAGGGCGTCGGATTGCCATCATAATAAAGTTCGGAATAGGCAAGGTCCGACAAGACCCACAGGCCATGTTCCTTGGCGAAGGCGACAACGCGTTCATAGAAAGCGAGATCGACCGTTTCCGCCGTCGGGTTGGACGGATAGCCCATCACCAGCACCGAAGGCTTTGGCACGGTGAAGCGCACCGCGCGTTCGAGCGATTCGAAATAATGCTCATCCGGCGTTGTCGGGACCGACCGGATCGTCGCACCCGCGATGATGAAACCGAAGGTATGGATCGGATAGCTTGGATTTGGGGCCAGCACGACATCGCCCGGCGCGGTGATCGCTTGGGCAAGATTGGCAAGGCCTTCCTTCGAACCAAGGGTCACGACCACTTCATGATCGGGATCGACATCGACGCCAAAGCGGCGCTGATAATAATTCGCCTGCGCGCGACGCAGGCCGGGAATGCCTTTGGACGCGCTATAGCCATGAGCATCGGGATCGCGCGCCACTTCGCACAGCTTGTCGATGACATGCGGCGGCGGCGGCAGATCGGGATTGCCCATGCCGAGATCGATAATGTCCTCGCCCGCCATACGCGCTGCCGCTCGCATCGCGTTGACTTCAGCGATGACATAAGGGGGCAGGCGTTTGATACGGTAGAATTCTTCGGACATTTTGAGGGTGAACTCGCTTCTTTGGCTATTGGCAGCGGGCACGAAATTGCCCATGCTCGCCGGGAAGATGACGCTATAACCGCGAAATCCGCCGCAGTTAAGCGTTATCGTGGTAGAAAGGGAAATTGATGACTGAAGCCCCCGCCCTCCCCGCGATGACACTTGGCGACATGCAGCACTGGGTATCGGTGGTGGGGCGGATGCAGCAGATGCTGATGGAGTTCTCGCTGCGGCAAATGGGTAAGGTTCCCGAATTGCTGACCAAAGGCCCAGAGGCCGGCGGGACGATGAACATGCACCTGCCGGACCTGTCGCAGGCGAACATCCTCGCCAAATGGTTCGAGGCCGCCGATCCGGCCAAGCTGATCGAAATGCAGAAAGGCTTTTGGACCGAAGCGACATCGCTATGGTCCGCCTTTCTTACCCCCGGCCAGCAGCCGCCGGAACAGGCCCCCGTCAAGGATCGTCGCTTTGCCGACAAGTCGTGGGAGAGTAACCCCGTTTTCGACGTGATCCGCCGCAGCTATCTGCTGCTTTGCGAGCATTTGCTGGGTGGTGTGCAACATCTCGACGGCCTGCCGGAAAAGGACCGGCAGCGGCTGCGCTTTGCAACCGAGACCGTGCTCGACGCGATCAGCCCGTCCAATTTCCCGCTCACCAATCCGCGCGTGATCGAACGCACCTTGGAAACGCGGGGCGACAATCTGCTGCACGGGCTGGAGCATATGCTGCACGATCTTGATCGCGGCCAATTGACCCACAGCCCGGAGACAGCCTTCGAAGTCGGGCGCAACATCGCCGCCACGCCGGGCAAGGTCGTCCACGAAAACGCGTTCTATCAGCTCATCCAGTACACGCCCACCACGCCAGACGTGCTCAAGCAGCCGCTGATCATCTTCCCGCCATGGATCAACCGCTTCTACATCCTCGACCTTTCGCCGGAAAAAAGCTTCATCAAATGGGCGGTCGATCAGGGCGTGACGGTGTTTGTCGTGTCGTGGAAATCGGCGGACGAAAGCATGGCCGACACCACGCAGGACGATTATGTCATGCGCGGTCAGGTTGATGCGATTGATACAGTGCGCGATCTGCTGGGCGTCAAATCGGTGCATTGCATCGGCTATTGCGTCGCGGGCACCACGCTGGCGATGACGCTCGCCGTGCTGGCCGCGCGCGGTGAAGCGGACAAGGTCGCCACCGCTACCTTCTTCACCGCCCAGGTCGATTTCAGCGAGGCCGGCGATCTGTGCATCTTCATCGATGAACAGCAACTCGAACTGGTGGAACAACTATCGAAGGAACATGGCTATCTCGACGGGCGCTATATGGCGGCTACGTTCAATTTGCTGCGCGGTCGCGACCTGATCTGGAACTATGTCGTGAACAATTACCTGCTGGGGCAGGATTATATGCCGTTCGACCTGCTCCACTGGAATGGCGACACCACCAACCTGCCCGCGAAATGGCACGGCAATTATCTTCGTGACCTCTATCGCGACAATAAGCTGGTGCAGCCGGGTGCGCTGTCGATTGATGGCACCCCGCTCGACCTGCGCAAGATCAAGACCCCCGCCTATATTCAGGCAGGCATTGATGATCATATCGCCCCGGCCAATTCGGTCTGGAAAATCATGGACAATCTGGCAGGTGAAAAGCGCTTCCTGCTCGCCGGATCAGGCCATATCGCGGGCGTCGTCAACCCACCTGCGGCCCAAAAATATCAATATTGGCGCAATGACGCGCCGGTGCAGACGCTGGCAGAGTTCCGTGCCGGTGCGGTCGAGCACAAGGGCAGTTGGTGGCCCGACTGGATTGAATGGATCGCCGCCCATTCCGCCAAAAAGAGGGTCAAGGCCGAAGCCGCGCGCATCCCCGGCCAAGGCAGCTATCCGGCGATTGAGGACGCCCCCGGCCGCTATGTCAAAAGCCGGTAACAATGACCAGCCAACATGGCGCTTACCGGCGGTTCGAGCGTTTTTGTGCAGCGCACCATTTTTTGCTTGATCTTTCCGAAGGTGATGCTATGTTGCACTGCAGCATAAGGCTCCAAAGTTCATCTGCGGCATTGCCCGACACTGAACGGTAGAGCCCATCACGGACCACCGTTTAGGAGTAAAGCAATGGCGACGAAGACTGCGACTGCCGAAAAATTGATCGAAGCCAACGTGGAAAAGGCGACCAAAGCCTTTGCCGACGTGAATGTGAAAGCGAAAGAAGCAATGGAAAAAGGTACCAAGCTGATGGCTGATGTCACCGAAATTGCGAAGGCCAACGTCGAAGCACTCGTCGAGTCGGGCAAGATCGCTGCCAAGGGCGGCGAAGCGCTCGCCAAGGACGCTGCCGAATATGGCAAGTCGACCTATGAAGCCGCCACTACCGCCTTCAAGGAATTTGCCGCTGCGAAGACCCCGGCCGAACTGTTCCAGCTTCAGACCAACTTCGCCAAGAGCAGCATGGAATCCGCGATCAAGGAAGCCACCAAGGGTTCGGAAGCCCTGCTGAAGTTCGCGGGCGAAGTGATCGCCCCGATCTCGACGCGCTATTCGGTGAATGTCGAAAAGTTCAAAACGGCTTTCCCGTTCTAATCTGCCCATTCTGATCCCGATACGCGCGCCGCAACGGCGGGCGGTCGACAGAAAATGCAAAGAAACAGCCTCGCGCCATCGGCCGGGGCTGTTTTTTTGTCATGATCGCAATCGCCCCCCTTGCCCGCCCATCATGCTTTGCCATATCCTGCGCATCATGATGACCCCAATAGCCATGACGGAACGCAAGAGCGGCAAAGATGGCGACGGCACCGCTGGCGGTGTCGCGACCAAGACACGGACGAAGACGAAAAAGCCGTCCATGTACAAGGTGCTGATGCTGAACGACGACTATACCCCGATGGAATTCGTCGTCCATGTGCTGCAACATTTCTTCAAGATGAGCATGGACGATGCGACACGGGTCATGTTGCACGTTCATCAACGGGGCGTCGGCATCTGCGGGGTCTTCAGCTATGAAGTCGCGGAAACCAAGGTGACACAAGTCATGGATTTCGCGCGCCAGCATCAGCACCCGCTCCAGTGCACGCTGGAACAGGCGTAACCCCCTATCGCCACGGGGATCCTGTCCCTACCGCGTCCGGTCAACGACCGGATGTGTTGCTGTTCTGCCTGTTGTGGCTCGGTTGCGCGCTGTTTCTGGTGGTCACGCAATGGCATGACATCGTCCAGTTCAAACTGCCGGATACGGACGACAATCTGCGCCTGATGCAGATCCGCGACTGGTTGGGCGGACAGGGCTGGTTCGATCTGCGGCAATATCGGCTTGATCCCCCGGCCGGCGCGGACATTCATTGGACCCGGCTGATCGACCTGCCCTATGCGCTGATCATCACCCTGTTTACGCCGTTGATGGGCAACGGCCTTGCCGAACATGTGGCGGTAACACTGGTGCCGCTGCTGATCTTGGGTGCCACCATGGCCGGACTGGCCGCCATTGTACGGCGCGCCGTCGGGCCGGATGCCTGGGCGTGGCCGATGGTGTTGCTGATGATGGCCACCCCGGTCGTCGGCATGATGAGCCCGTTGCGGATCGACCATCATGGCGCGCAATTGCTCTGTCTGGTGCTGATGCTCTGGGGATTGGGAAGCTCGACCCGACTGCAGGGTGGGCTGGTCGCCGGTGCGGCGCTGGCCACCTCGCTGGTCATCGGGGTGGAGATGCTGCCCTATCTCGCGATTGGGGCGGCCTGTGCCGTCACCTTCTGGATCATCGACGAACAGGAGCATGACCGGCTGCGCGGCTTTGGCGTCGGCGCGGCCAGCATCACCCTCATCGGCCTTTATGGTTTTATCCCCCCAGCCGCGCGCTTCAGCCACTTATGCGACCAGTTGACGGCCAGCTATTATCCCGCTGTGCTCGGCGGCAGTGCGGCCCTGCTCGCCGCCGGGCTGATCCCGCTGCGGCGCTGGCAACTGCGGCTCGCTGGCGCCGGGCTTGCCGGGCTGATCGCCATTGCCCTGTTGCTGACAAGCGGCGGCGATAGCTGCATCACCGACCCTTATCGCGCCATTGATCCGGACGCCCGTCGGCTGTGGCTCGATTCCGTCGGTGAAGCGCTGCCCTTATGGAAGCAGGATCTGCAAACCATCCTCTCCATGCCGGTCTTCCCGCTGTTCGGCCTCGCCGGGGCACTATGGATGTGGCGTCGTCAAACGGGTGACGACCGCCGGATCTGGGGTGTCATCCTGCTGATCGGCACGGCATCGATCCTGCTTTGCCTACTATCGACGCGCGCCGGCATTCCCGCCCAATTGCTTGCCATTCCGGGCGCGGCAGCACTGATGGCGGCGGGCCGGGCGCGGCTGGTGGCCAATGCGCGGCCCTTGGCCCGCGTCCTTGGCACGGTGCTGTGGCTCGGCGTCGTATCGGGCATGATCGTCCGGCTGGTGATCGTCGCCTTTGTGCCCGATCCCACGGCACAGGTCGCCTCCCCCCAAGGCAGCGACAAAAGTAGCGGCAAAGCGGCCGGAACCGGGCCTAAGCTCGACTGCCTGACACCAGCGGCGCTGGCGACATTGAACCACCTCCCTGCCGGCACCATGATGGCGGCAATAGACCTGTCACCTGCCCTGCTTGTGCATAGCCACCAACGCGCCGTCGCCGGGCCTTATCATCGCAACGGCGCGGCGATTGCGGGCGTGATGAACGCCTTTGCCGGTACCGAAGCCGCGGCCCATGACTTTATCCGGGCGCACCATACCGACTATGTCCTGATCTGCCCCAGCTTGACCGAACATGAAATCTATCAGAAGCGCGCGCCATCGGGCTTCCAGCAACAGCTTCTCGCTGGTAAGGCCCCGGCGTGGCTGGTCCCCCTGCCCAGCCTTCCTGCCTATCGCCTCTTCCGGGTCAAGTAGATGAATCAATCAGTGACGCCTTGGTGGCAAACTCGTGTTTACGTGGTGCTGCTGATCATCTTGGCCGGCGCCCCCTTCTGGTGGCCCGCCGTGCCACCGCTGGTCGATCTACCCGGCCATATGGGGCGCTATCAGGTACAGCTTGAGATCGGCAGCAACCCGTTTTTCCGAGAATATTTCGATTTCCAATGGAGCCTGATCGCCAATCTGGGGATCGATCTGCTGGTGCAGATCTTTGGGCCGCTGATCGGGCTGGAAACCACGATCAAGGCCGTTGTGATCGCCATCCCGATGATTACGGTCGCGGGCTTGCTGCTGATCGCACGCGAGGCACATGGCCGCTTGCCCGCCACAGCCGCCTTCGTCCTGCCGCTCAGCATCGGCTATCCACTGCATTTCGGCTTCGTCAATTTCTCCCTGTCGATGGGCTTGGCGCTGCTTGCCTTTGGCTGGTGGATGCGACTTGACCGGCTGGGAAAAAACAGGCTGCGCATCGCCCTGTTCGTCCCGATCAGCATCTCCATCTGGATCGTCCATATTTATGGCTGGGGTCTGCTTGGCCTGTTGGTCGGGGCCTATGAATGGCACCGGACCGGCTGGCGGCGCACCTTTCACGCGGTGGTGCGCTGTCTGCCGCTGGCCCTGCCCTTGCTGATGATGATCATATGGCGTGGCGACGCGAGTGGCAGCACCAGCGGATGGTTCAAGATCATCGCCAAATTAATCTGGTTGCTGGCCGCGCTAAGGGATGAGCAATATCATTTCGACATCGCTTCAGTCGTCACGCTACTGATCCTGCCGATCCTATGCATGGGTTACGGCTGGTGGCATCAACGCCGCGGCTTCAGTACCTTGCTCGCGCTGGCGACGGCATTGATTGCCGTGGCTTACCTCTGCATCCCCCGACTGTTGCTAGGTTCTGCCTTTGCCGACATGCGGCTCACACCCTTTTTGCTTGCGATTTGGGTGCTGACGGCAAAGCCGAAAATTTTCTCACGCGACGTGCAATATATTTTCGCCACTCTTGGTCTCGCGTTCTTTTTGCTGCGGACCGGGATGACAACGGAACATCTGGTCCGTCTTGATCGCGACTTCACCGCGCAATTGGAAGCCTTGCCCCATATCCCCCGCAACCGCCGGATATTCGCGCAAATCAACCTCCCCTGTCAAAGAAGCTGGGCATCAAGCCGGATGGATCACCTGTCATCCATGGCAACGGTGCGGCGCGGGGCGTTCGTCAACGATCAGTGGGACATGCCGGGCGCACAGTTGCTCCGCATCCATCATCCGCAGATCAAGACTTGGACCAAAGATCCAACCCAAATTGCCCGGCCAAATGAATGCCCGCAACCGCAGGGCAACACCTATGATCAGGCGATGCGTGAATTTCCGCGTTATGCTTATGATTATCTATGGTTGATCGACTTCACCCCGGACATGCTGCCGCAGCATGATCCGACCCTGACCCTCATCTGGCAGGGCCAAAAAAGCGGCGCGCTCTACCGGATTGGCTCAGCCACACAGGCAAGCGACACCCCAACCGGGAAGGCACCCCGCACCAGCCAGTGACGTTCGCTCGCGAACAGTCCCTTGAGCACGCGATTGACCAGCCCACCCGGCATCGCATCGTCACCACCCTCGCGCCCCGTCAGCTTGCCGACAGCACGAGCAGCGACCACAAGCGGGAATAACAAGGTGTTGAAATAGCTGATATAGCTGATGCGGAACCCCGCATCCTCAACTACCTTGCGCAGGCCCGCGCGCGTGTAACGCCGCTGATGATGGTGGACCGCATCATGCGCACTCCACAGCCAACGCATGGCGGGAACCGTTAACAATATCCGGCCACCCGGTGCCAATTTTTCGCGTAACGTGGCGAGCGCAGGACCATCTTGCGGGATATGTTCCAGCACATCGAGCAACACGATCATGTCATAGGCAGCACCCGCGATACGGTCGCCATCCTCAGGCAGAAAACCGCCTTGAATGGCAAGCCCGGAACGCTGCATCGCCCATTCGCGGGCACCGTCATCCGGTTCCAGCGCATCCACTGCGCCGAATTGCTGCAACATCGCAATGTTGGAGCCGGTGCCACAACCCACCTCAAGAATGCGGGCAGACTTGGGCGGCGCGACCCGGCGGCGGATCAGATCAGTAATAATTTGACGACGAGCGGCAAACCACCAATGCGTCCCATCAATTTCAGCCATGCGGTCATAGGCAGCGCGATCCATCAACCTTCCCCCATGCCAACCGTATCACGCACGACATAAATCGGCCGCTGCTTGGTCTCCGTCAGGATGCGGCCAACATATTCGCCCAGCACGCCAAGCGAGATGAGCTGAAGCCCACCGAAAAACAAAATAGCGACCATCATCGATGCATAGCCCGGCACATCGACACCCGATATCAACGTATGGATCGCGACATAGGCGGCATAGACCAGCGCAAACAGCGCGATCACTGCGCCGATATAGCTCCACACCCGCAGCGGCACCGTTGATGCCGAGGTAATACCGTCAAGCGCCAGGGTCCACAGCTTCCAATAACGGAATTTGGTGGTGCCGATGGTGCGTTCCACCCGGTCATATTCCACCGCCGTCTGGTGGAAACCCGACCAAGCGAACAAGCCCTTCATGAAGCGATTGCGTTCCGGCATGCGGCAGATGACATCCACCACCTTGCGGTCCAGCAGGCGGAAATCGCCGGCATGTTCGGGGATTTTATCGGTTGAGAGCCAATTATGCGCGCGATAATAAAGATCGGCCGTTAACCGCTTGGGCAGGCTGTCGCTCTCGCGATTGCGCCGGACCCCATAGACGACCTCAAACCCATCGCGCCATTTGGCAACCATCTCGCCAATGACTTCTGGCGGGTCTTGCAAGTCGACATCGATCGGGATCACTGCCTCGCCCCGCGCATGATCAAGGCCCGCCGATAGCGCCGCCTCTTTACCGAAATTGCGCGACAGCGAGATCGCCCGCACGCGCGGTTCTTGCGCATGGGCGGCGAGAATCGCGGCCATGGTCGCATCAGTACTGCCATCGTCGATAAACAGGATTTCCCAACCGGCCACCGTCGGCACGAGATCGAGAATCGGCGCGACCCGCGCAACAAACGGGGCGATGCCATCTTGCTCGTCCTTGACGGGCACGATGATGGTCAGTGTCGGCGCAGCGTGTTGGTCCATGCGCAGCCCTTTGCCACAGTCCTGCTTTGATTGGGTTAAGGAAAACGCGCATGGCGCAAAATTCTTCAATAGGCAACAATGCTGGACGAATGACCAAAGGCCAAGATATGGCTGAGGCATGAAACCCGCCAAGCCGATGGAGGTGATGGCCGCATGACACCGGACAGCAATATCCTCACCGCCAGCGAGACCCGTGCGGCCGAACAACTGATCTTTGATCGCGGCGTGGCGGTGATCGAGTTGATGGAACTGGCGGGCAAGCAAGTGGCCGACGCCATCTGCCGCTATCGTCAACACAAGTCGACTCTGGTGATTTGCGGCCCCGGCAATAATGGCGGTGATGGTTATGTCGTCGCCCGCCTATTGCAAGAGCGCGGCTGGCCAGTGCGCGTCGCCGCGCTCGCCGCCCCGAAGACGGAAGCCGCCAGCCTCGCACGCAGCCGCTGGCCGGGCCCGGTTGAACCGCTTGAAACGGCGGCGCCCGGCCTGCTGCTGGTGGATGCGTTGTTCGGCACCGGCCTTGGTCGCGCGCTTGACGAGATGCCGCAGCGCCGTTTGCGGGAACTGGCGGCGGCAGCGCGCTTCCGGGTCGCCATCGATCTGCCCAGCGGCGTCGCAAGCGATGATGGAACCGTGTTCGGTGATGTCCCGGCCTTTGATCTCACCATCGCGCTCGGCTGTCTCAAGCCCGCCCATCTGCTGCAACCCGGGGCGGCAACATGCGGCACGGTGCGGCTCGGCGACATTGGCCTTGGCGGCACGTCGCAACTGCATAGCCTCAGCCGACCGGCGCTCGCTGCCCCCGGCCCCGACAGCCACAAATACAAGCGCGGCTATGCCTTGATCTTCGGCGGGGAAATGGCCGGGGCATCGGCGCTGGCCGCGATGGCCGCCGCACGCTCGGGCGCAGGCTATATCCGGCTGGTGACCCCGACCCCGGCACCGCTCAGCCTGCCGCACGCGATCATCCGCACCGTCGATGACAGCGCCGGCCACTGGCTCAAGGATGAACGCGTCAATGCGGTACTGATCGGACCCGGCCTTGGGCGCGATGAATCCGCGCGCTGCTGGCTGGACCAGATCCTCGCCACGCCGCGCCATCTGGTGCTGGATGCCGATGCGCTGATGCTGATGTCAGGTCATGATCTTGACCGGCTGGCGACCCGTGGCGAGCCAGCAATCCTCACCCCGCATGAGGGCGAGTTCAACCATCTATTCGGCAAGCTCCCCGGCTCCAAGGTCGACCGCGCCCGCGCCGCTGCGGCGCGTGCCGGGGCGGTGGTGGTGCTGAAAGGCGCGGACAGTGTCATCGCCGCACCCGATGGCCGGGCCGTCATTGCGCCCACCGCCAGCCACTGGCTATCGACCGCCGGAACCGGCGATGTGCTGGCCGGATTGACCGCCGGATTGCTCGCCACCGGGCTTGATCCGTTCGACGCCGCCTGCGCCGCGCAATGGCTACATGGCGAGGCGGCGCGGCTGGCCGGACCATTATTGATTGCAGATGACCTTGTCGCGGCCCTGCCACACGCCTATGCGCCGTGCCTAAGCCTATGACAGATACAGACACAGACAACGAAGAAATCATCCGCCTCGCTGCGCGCGGCGACGGCATGACCGCATCCGGCCGTGCCATTCCGCTATCCGCCCCCGGCGACATGGTCACCTTTGACGCGCAGGTCATCCCCGGCCCGCATCATGTCGACCCGGTGTGCAAGCACTTCCCCGGCTGCGGCGGGTGCCAACTCCAACATGTCGACGATGCCGCTTATGGCGACTATCTGATCGCCCGGATTCGCGATGCGCTGACCTCGCAGAAAATCACCCCGCCCGAGATTCGTGCGCCCCATATCTCGCCCCCCGGCGCCCGCCGCCGCGCGACCTTGCACGCCGAAAAGCGCGGCAAGGAACTCCGCCTCGGCTTCCTCGAAAAGGGCAGCCACAAGCTGGTCGATTTGAACATGTGCCCGGTGATGGACCCGGTGTTATGGGCGCTGATCAAGCCGCTCAAAAAGCTGCTCACCACCGCCATGCCGGGACGGGGCAATGCGACGATCCAGCTCGACCGCAGCGATCAGGGCATTGCCGTGTTGCTTGGCAAGTTCCCGGTCGAAGGCCTTGCCGCAACCGAGGCGCTGATCGATTTCGCGCAGGAACACAAGCTGGCCCGGCTGGCGCTCGACGAGGGCTATGGTCCCGAAGCGCGCTGGGAACCGGAACCGGCGACGGTGACATTGGGCGGCGTGCCGGTGCAATTGCCGCTGGAGCCGTTCCTTCAGGCAACGCTTGATGGCGAGGCGCTGCTGGTCAACACCGTGTTGGACATTTGCGCGGGCGCGACCCGTGTGGCCGATCTATTTGCCGGGATCGGCACCTTTGCGTTGCCGCTCGCCGTCAATGCGCAGGTCATTGCGGCCGAAGGCGCACGCGCGGCCGCCTTCTCGCTACAACAAGCCACCAACCGGGCGAAGCGCCCACTCCAGATCCAGCATCGCGACCTGTTCCGCAATCCATTGATGACCGACGAACTGAACGGCCTTGATGCCGTGGTGATCGACCCGCCGCGCGCGGGTGCTGCCATGCAGATGGAAGAGCTGGCGAAAAGCACCGTCCCGCTGATCGCAGCGGTCTCGTGCAACCCCGCCACCTTCGCCCGCGATGTCAGGCCCTTGCTGGACGCCGGGTTTCAGATCGACTGGATCCAGCCAATCGGCCAGTTCCGTTGGTCAACCCATGTGGAACTGGTGGCGCGGATCAGCCGGGCCAGCTAGCGCTCACCCCTGCCAAACCCCGGCAACACCGCCACAAAAAAGGCCCCTTCCCAGCAGGAAGAGGCCTTTTTTAATCGCGGTGGCGAACAATCAGGCGGCAGCCTGCGTCCGTGCCTTGACGATCTTGCCGGGCTTGGCGGGCGGTTCACCCTTGGGCAGCGCGTCGATATGTTCCATGCCGGATTCCACCACGCCCCAAACGGTATACTGACCGTCAAGGAAGCGGGCGTCGTCGAAGCAGACGAAGAACTGGCTGTTGGCGCTGTTCGGGTTGGACGAACGGGCCATCGAGCACACGCCACGGACATGCGGCTCGCGGCTGAATTCCTGCACAATGTTCGGCAGGTGCGAACCGCTCATGCCGGTGCCGGTCGGATCGCCGCCCTGGGCCATGAAACCCGGAATCACGCGGTGAAAGACGACGCCATCGTAAAAACCTTCATCCGCCAACTGCGAAATCTGGGCAACGTGGTTCGGGGCGAGATCGGGACGCAGGCGGATAACGACATCGCCGGTTTCCAGCGTCATCACCAGCAAATCATTGGCCATGATGTAAGACTCCTAGAGAGATATTGAACACTGGCCCCGGCCATGCCCTGATGCGGCGCGTCCGTCCAGCCCCCTTCGGCACATCTCAACCCGCGCAGATGCGCTCGACCATCCACTCGGTCGCCGCCAATAACCGGGCGATATCCTCAAACCGCGACAGCCGGTGATCGCCATCCTTGATCAGAATCGTCTCGACCTGCGATGATTCCAGCATCCGCCCAAGCCGCACCGAGATTTCCCATGGTACGTCCGGATCCGCCTGCCCGTGCAGCAACGTCACCGGGCAATGCAGCGGAATCGGCGCATCAAGCAGGCGCATCTTTTCGCCCGATTGCCAGAACCGCGCGGTGGTGATGGTGGGTGCCGGGCCATAAGGATTTTCTTCCTCGATCCGCCCCATCTGCAACATCGTCATCTTTTGGTCTTGGGTGAAGCCCCAATCGGTAAAATCCGGCGCGGCCGCCACCCCGATCAGGCCCGCAACCCGATCCCGCATGGCCAGCGCGACATGCAGCATCAACCAGCCACCCATGGATGATCCGATCAGCAACACCGGCCCTTGCACCAATTGCGTGATGCAGTGGATCGCGTCATCGCGCCAACTGGCAAGCGACTGATCCTCGAACGCGCCATCGCTCGCGCCGCAACCGGCATAGTCGAACAAAAGCACCGAACGGTCCTCGGCCTCGGCAAGCGCCATCAACGCCGTCGCCTTGCTGCCGCCCATATCGGACGCATAGCCCGGCAGAAACACGATCGTCGGCCCCCGGTTTAAGCCGGATGCAGGGTGATAATGATAGGCAAGCCGCAGCCCATCTGGGCGATTCAGATATTTCATGCAGCGTCCTCCCCCAAGGCGGCCTCAATATTCCGGCGGATAAGGCGCGGCACGGTGGCTTGGCGCGTGCGGTGGCTCGATTTCCGGTGGTTCCGGCGCGTCAAGCTGGCCCTCCCATTTCGCCACCACGGCGGTGGCGACCGCATTGCCGACCACGCTTGTCGCCGAACGCCCCATGTCGAGGAAATGATCGACCGCAAGGATCATCACCAGCCCGGCCTCCGGAATCCCGAAATGCCCCATCACCGCCGAAATCACGACCAAGCTGGCGCGCGGCACGCCCGCCATACCCTTGGATGTCAGCATCAAGATCAACAACATGGTGAACTGGTCGGCCCAACTGAGATCGATATGATAAAGTTGCGCGACGAACACGGCGGCGAAGGTCATGTAGATCATCGAGCCGTCAAGATTGAACGAATAGCCAAGCGGCAGCACGAAACTCGCGATGCGCGGCGGCACGCCGAACCGGTCGAGCGCCTCTAGCGTGCGGGGATAGGCCGCTTCCGACGAGGCCGTCGAAAAGGCGACCAAGATCGGTTCGCGAATATAGCGCGGCAGGGCCAAGCCCCGCTTGCCCAACACCACCACCCCGGCAATGATCAGCACCGCCCACAGACAGGCCATCGCGAAATAGAAGCTGGCCATGAACTTGCCAAAGGTCAGCATCACCCCCAGCCCATTGACCGTCACCGCATTGGCAATCGCCGCGAATACCGCGAGCGGGGCAAAGCGCATCACATAATCAGTGACCTGCAACATGATCGCGACCAGCGATTCCACCGCCTTCACCATCGGCGCGCCTTTTTCGCCAATCGCGGTAATGGCGATGCCGAAGAACATCGAAAAGACGACGATCGGCAAAATCTCGTTATTGGCCATGGCCTCGACAATCGACTTCGGCACGAGATGAACGATGAACTCATGCAGGTCGAACGCCTTGGTTTCTAGCCCCAGCGTGGCATCGGGCGGCGGCAAGGGCAGCGCGACATGGCCTGCGCCCGGTTGCAGCAGATTGACCATGACCAGCCCCAAGGTCAGCGAAACAAAGGTCGCGCCGATGAACCACAACATGGTGCGCAGCCCGATCCGTCCAAGCGCGCTCGTATCGCCCATATGCGCAATGCCCGTCACCAATGTGGCGAAGATCAGCGGCGCGATAATCATCTTGATCATGCGCAGGAACAGGTCGGTGACCATGGTAAAATAATCGGCGACGTCGTGACGCAGGGCCTCGTCACCAATGGTGGCGTGCAGCGCCGTCCCAAGCAACATGCCCAGCACCATGCCCGCGATGATGTAATAGGTCAGACGCTTCGCCATGATTTTCCCCAAGATTTCGCATCTTCATGCATAGCCCGAAATTGCCGTCGGGGAAGCGAAAAGCTTGACGCTAGCGATGCGGCTTTCGCAACGAAGCGTGTCCGGCGCTTGGCATCGGCGGGGCGCGACCTTATGACGTGGCATCCCCCGCCGCGGGGCCGCGACGAAAAGCGAGGTAGATGTGCTGATTCCCCAGATGCTGGCCGAAAATGCGTCGGCAATTCATTTTGAAACGCTAGGGCTTCACCCGGTGTTGTTCGACTTCGGGATCATCCAGATCCGCTGGTATTCGCTGGCCTATATCGCCGGTATTGTCATTGGCTGGTGGTATCTGCTGCGTCTGCTCGCCCAGCCGAGCGCGCCCATGGCGCGGCGTCATGCCGATGATTTGGTCTTCTATCTCACACTCGGCATTCTGCTGGGCGGGCGGCTGGCCTATTCGATCTTCTACGATCCTGAAATGTGGCGGCATCCGCTTGATGTCTTCAAGGTCTGGCAGGGGGGCATGTCGTTCCATGGCGGCGCCTTGGGGGTTGCCATCGCGATCCTGTGGCTGTGCCGTGAGCACAAGCTGAACTGGCTGCGCGTCCATGATTATGTCGCGGTCTGCGTGCCATTCGGCCTATTCTTTGGCCGCCTTGCGAATTTCGTGAACGGCGAATTATGGGGCAAGGTGACGGACGTCCCATGGGCAATTATCTTCCCCGGTCCGGGCGACGGCCTGCCGCGCCACCCAAGCCAGTTGTACGAAGCCGGGCTGGAAGGCCCCGTGCTGTTCGCCATTTTGTGGTGGACCTTCTGGAAGACCGATGCGCGCTACCAGCCCGGTCGATTGGTCGGCACCTTCCTGCTCGGCTATGGCATGTTCCGCTTTCTCGTCGAACTCGTGCGCCAGCCGGATCACGGGCTGGAGCATCTATCTTGGGGCCTGAGCATGGGCCAAACCCTGTGCGTACCGATGATTGTCGGCGGCATCTATCTGATCGCAACCGCCAAGGGACGACAAGCCCGGATCAGCGGCACGGCGGGGGCGACGCGTGTCGACTGAAATACCGAAGATTGATTTCGCCACCCGCCTGCGTCGCAGTATCGAGGCGCAAGGCGTGCTGCCCATCGCCTATTTCATGGCGGCGGCAAACGCCCATTATTATGGCACCCGTGATCCGCTTGGCGCGGCAGGCGACTTCATCACCGCGCCCGAAATCAGCCAGATGTTCGGCGAACTGTGCGGCCTGTGGCTCGCAGATCTATGGGACCGTGCCGGACGCCCCGCGAACCCGCATTATGTCGAATTCGGCCCCGGCCGTGGCACGCTGGCCGTCGATGCGCTGCGGGCAATGCGGCGGGCCGGGCTAGACCCTGATGTGCACCTGATCGAAACCAGCCCGGCGCTCCGCAAGGCCCAGGCCGACCGCCTGCCCGATGCCACTTGGCACGACGACCTGTCCAGTCTGCCAAGCGAGGGGCCGCTGCTGGTCATCGCCAATGAATTTTTCGACGCCTTGCCCGTCCGCCAGATCGTGCACGGGCCGCAAGGCTGGTTCGAACGGATGGTCACGGTCCAACATGGGCTGATCCTGCCCGTACTCGACGGCCCACCCCTAAACGGCCTGATCCCCGAGCATCTGCACGATTCGCCGGTCGGCAGCATCATCGAGACCTCCCCCGCTTCAGTTGCCATTGCAGGCGCGCTGGGAGAGCGGATCGCCGCACAGGGTGGCGCGGCGCTGGTGGTCGATTATGGCTATGATCACGGCCCCGCCATTGGCGACACGTTGCAGGCGGTGCGTGGCCATGGCTATGCCAATCCGTTCGACCTGCCGGGCGATCAAGACCTGACGGCCCATGTCGACTTCGCCACGATCGGCGTCGCCGCGCACGTCCGGGGGGTGCATGTCCACGGCCCGGTTGGCCAAGGCGCATGGCTCGACGCGATGGGGATAGCCCTGCGCGCCGAGGCCCTCGCCCGCGCCACCCCGGACCGACGCGACGAGATCATGGGCGCGCATCATCGCCTGACCCATGCTGACGAAATGGGAGTATTGTTTCGCGCCATGGCTCTGATCGCGCCCGAATGGCCGCAGCCAGTCGGCTTTGCGAACTCAGCGGCAACGTCATCATAAAATATCTTCTATTCTCAACTCATTTGATCTGGATCATTACGTTTTTCTTAACCATTTAATATTAATCAAGCCAAGGATCGGTGGCGACCCACGATCCCTCACTTAGAGGCGGCGGGCATGGCAACATTCCGTCGCCTTTTTTTATTTCCCGACAGTAAAGCTTCTTCATCGCATTGGGGTAGATTGCCTTTCGATCCAAACCCTTGCATCATGCGATTTATGAGCACGACTTCTTCCCACCAGATCGCCGACCTTGCCGAAGCCAAGGCCTTTTTCGACGCCCATCCGGAGATTGATGCGGTCGACATCATCTTCACCAACATGTGCGGGGTGCCGCGTGGCAAACGACTCAGGCGACATGAGGTGCTCGCCGTCTATGAAAATGGCCGTTATCTTCCCGGATCGGCGGCAGTGGTCGATATTACCGGGCGGGATACCGAAGAAACTGGTCTGGTCTGGGAAGATGGCGACGCCGACCGCATGCTCCGCCCATTTCCCGGCACGCTGGTGCCAACCCCATGGCTGGGCGAAGAAGCCGCGCAATTTCTGACCAGCTTTTATGAGCTGGACGGTAGCCCGCATGATCTCGACCCGCGCCATGTGCTTGGTCAGGTGATCGACCGCTTCAAGGAACTCCGGCTCCGCCCGGTGGTGGCCGTCGAACTCGAATTCTATCTGGTCGACCAGAACCGCGACGGCGTTGGTCGGCTGCAACCGGCCAAGGGGCTGCGCAATCCGCATCGCTCGGACGACATTCAGGTCTATGGCCTGCGCGAACTGGAAGATTTCAAGCCATTTTTCGATGATCTCTACACCGCCTGCGATGCGCAAGGCATTCCGCTTGAGTCGGCCATTTCCGAATATGCCGCTGGCCAGTTCGAAATCACGCTACGCCACCGCCCGGATGCCCTGCGCGCCTGTGACGAGGCAACCATGTACAAGCGGCTGGTCAAGGGGGTCGCCGTCAAACATGGCATGGAAGCAACCTTTATGGCCAAGCCCTTTGCCGACTGCGCAGGCAATGGCATGCATCTCCACATCTCGATGCAAGACGAGGCCGGGAACAACGCCTTTGCGAGCGCCGCGCCGGAAGGCACACCATTGCTGCGCCACGCCATCGGCGGGATGCAGGCCGCGTTGGGCGATAGCTTCGCCATCTTCGCGCCCAATGCGAATAGCTATCGCCGGTTCAAGGCCAACAGCTATGCGCCGGTCGCTTCCACCTGGGGGGTCAACAACCGCACGGTCTCGCTGCGGATCCCGGCGGGCAGCCCGTCCAGCCGCCATGTCGAACACCGCGTCTGCGGCGCGGATGCCAACCCCTATCTGGCAGTCGCGGCCGTGCTGGCGGCCATGCATCATGGCATCACGAACCAGCTTGATCCCGGCCCGGCAGTGGTCGGCAATGGCTATGAGGCGGAAAGCAACGGCCCCAAAATGCCCTCCAACTGGTTTGCGGCGGTCGATCAGTTCAAGGGATCGGCGCTGATGAAAGAATATCTCGGCGAACGGTTCGTGGAGATGTATTCCATCGTCAAGCAAACCGAACAGGAACGCTTCTTCGCGCTGGTCCCGGAACTCGATTATACTTGGTATCTGCGCAACGCCTGACGATGTCAGACCATGGCGGGGAGAAAAACCGGCAATGCCGCAGATGTACGGAATGTCATCTTGCCCCGGCCAGCGTCTGCTTGCCCTGATCGCGCCTGCCTGCTAGTCGCGGCGCAACCGTTTTTTATAGGTACGTCAGGAAACGAAAATGGCCGAAGACCAGAATCTCGATACCCCGCTCCCCAATGGTGCAGACACCCAGCCGCAGGTTGGCGTCGTCACCCAATATGTGAAGGACCTGTCCTTCGAAAACCCGAACGCCCCGGCCGTCTATCAGTGGCAGGGCCAGCCGGAAATCAGCGTCGGCTTCAACATCGGCGCCAATAATCTCGGCGACGACCTGCATGAAGTCGCGCTCAAGGTTGAGGCCCGCGCCGTGTCCGGCAGCCAGACCGCGTTCGCCATCGAACTGGTCTATGCGGGCCTGTTCGTGCTGCGCAACATCCCGGAAGATCAGCTCCAGCCGTTCCTCCTTGCCGAAGCGCCGCGCATCCTGTTCCCGTTCGCCCGCCGCGTGGTGGCCGATACGGTGCGTGACGGCGGCTTCCCGCCCTTGATGCTGGAACCGATTGACTTTGCCGCGCTCTATATGAGCCAGCTCGCCGCACAGGGTGGCGAACAGGCCGAAGGCGACGACAATCAGGTCACCGGCCACGCCTAAGGGCGCAAGACGGGAATACCGGTCATGAAGCTTGGCAAGGCAATCGGCACCATCGGCGGACTGACGATGGTCAGCCGCATCCTCGGTTTCGCCCGCGACATGCTGATGTCGCGCATCATGGGCGCAACCATGGCGGCCGATGCCTTCCAGCTGGCCTTCCGGATTCCCAACACCTTTCGCCGCCTATTTGGCGAAGGGGCGTTTTCCGCTGGCTTTGTCCCGCTGTTCAGCCAGCGGCTGCACCGCGAGGGCGGGCTAGAGGAAGCGCGCAAATTTTCGGAAGAAGTGCTCGGGGTCTTCCTCCCCTCCTTGTTCCTGTTCACGCTCGTTTTCGAACTGATCATGCCCGCCTTCGTCTGGGCGCTGGCATCCGAATGGGTCGGCAATCCGGCGAAGTTCAACCTTGCCGTCGACCTGACCCGCATCACCATGCCCTATCTGTTGCTGATCAGCCTTGTCTCGCTGTTCGCGGGTGTGCTCAACTCGATGACCCGGTTCATTGCCGCTGCCTTTGCTCCGGCGCTGCTCAACATCGCGATGGTGATCGCGCTGATCCTCGTCCCGGTTGGCGGCGTGCAAAGCGCCTATGCCCTGTCGATTGGCGTGACCATTGGCGGCTTCATGCAGATTGGCCTGTTGTGGTGGGCGGCGAAGCGCGCGGGCATCTCGCTGCGGCTGCGCAAGCCGAAGATGACACCCGGCGTGCGCCAGTTCATCAATGTCGTGATCCCGGCCACATTGGGGGCGGGCGTCTATCAGGTCAGCCAGTTCATCGACACTTTCTTCGCGACGCGGCTGCCGGAAGGCTCGCTGTCCTACATGAATTATTCCGACCGGTTGAACCAATTGCCGCTATCGGTGATCGGCACCGCGCTCGGCACCGCCATTCTGCCGGCAATCAGCCGCTTTATTGATCGCGATGAACCGGAAGAGGCCGCCCGCGTGCAGGGGCAGGCGCTTGAACTGGCAATGCTGCTCACCCTGCCTGCGGCGGTCGCCTTGTGGATCATCTCGGTACCGCTCGTCACGGCCCTGTTTCAAGGGGGCCGTTTCACGCTGGAAGATGCGCGGATCACCGGCACGGTGTTGTCGATCATCGTTTCGGGCCTCCCTGCCTATGTGCTGGTCAAGGTCATCACCCCGGGCTTCTATGCTCGCAAGGATACCAAGACCCCGGTCAAGACAGCGGGGATCGTGCTGCTCGCCAATATCGTGCTGAACTTCGCGCTGATCCCGCCATTCGGCATCTACGGACTGGCTTGGGCCATTGCGCTTTGTTCGTGGCTCAACTGCACGATGCTCTATGTCATTCTGTCCAAGCGCGGCCATTTCCGGATCGAGCCGTGGCTGTGGAACCGGATCGCCCGCCAGCTATTATCCGCCGCCGTCATGGCCGGGGTGTTGGTGACGCTGAAAGGCATGATGGGCCCATGGTTCGGCGGATCGACGCTGCAGCGCCTGATCGCGGTATCCGTCATCTGCGGCTGCGGCGGGGTCGCCTATCTGGTGACTGCCTTTGTCACCGGGGGCATGAACCGCGATGATGTGATGATTCTGCTGCGTCGTAAAAAGGTCAACGGCCAAGGCCATGAAAGTGAGTAAACCCATCATGCGTGTCGTTTCCGGCATCCAGCCCACGGGCAATCTGCATCTTGGCAATTATCTGGGCGCCATCGTCCAATGGGTGAAGATGCAGCAAGAGGCCGAGTGTCTGTTCTTCCTCGCGGATCTTCACGCCGTGACGATATTCAACAGCCCCGATCAGATGCGCACCAACGTCCGCGAAATGGCGGCGGCGCTCATCGCCTCGGGCGTCGATCCGGACAAGTCGGTGCTGTTCAATCAGGCCCGCGTGCCCGCCCATGCCGAACTGGCATGGTTGCTCAACTGCACCGCGCGCATCGGCTGGCTGAACCGCATGACGCAGTTCAAGGACAAGGCAGGCAAAAATCGCGAGGGCATGTCGATTGGACTGTACGCCTATCCGGTGCTGCAAGCGGCCGACGTGCTGATCTATCAGGCCACCCATGTGCCGGTCGGCGAGGATCAGAAGCAGCATCTTGAACTCGCCCGCGACATTGCGGAAAAGTTCAACACCGATTTCGGCACAGACTTGTTCACCCTGCCCGCCGCGATGATCGCTGGTCCGGCGGCACGCGTCATGTCATTGCGCGATGGCTCGGCCAAAATGTCGAAATCCGACCCGTCGGACATGAGCCGCATCAACCTGACCGATGATGCCGACACCATCGCCCAGAAAATCCGCAAGGCCAAGACCGATCCGGAACCGCTGCCCGCGACGATGGAAGAACTCGATGGCCGCCCCGAGGCGCGCAATCTGGTGGGCATTTATGCGGCCTTGTCCGGGGAATCGGTCAACCATGTGCTGGGCCATTTCGCCGGTCAGGGCTTTGGCGCGTTCAAGCCTGCATTGGCGGAACTCGCGGTCGAAAGCCTGCGCCCGATCACCACGCGCTATAATGAACTGCGCGAGGATCACGCCGCGATCGATGCCATCCTTGTCAAAGGTGCCGAAAAAGCGGCGGCCAAAGCCGCGCCGACGCTCAAGCGCGCCTATGAGGCCATGGGGCTGTTCCGCTAAGTCGGACAGCCCTTTCAAGGCCTCATCCCGGCACTGGACACTGACACTTACGCTGACACTTACGCTGGCGCCCTTATGCCTGCCGCAAGGCGTCGAATCGCTCCATCTCATAGGCAATCGAGCCTTCGACCAGCAGGTCCCACATGGCGGCGACTATCCCGGCGGGCAGGCCAAGTTCACGCGCGCGCGCCTCGGCCTGCGCGATGACCTCCGCCTTGCGCGGCTCATCGCGCACTTGCCCGCGCTCTGGCTTGATCCGGGCCGCCGCCGCCATATAGCGGAAGCGCTCGGCCAGCAGCTCGACAAGCGCGAGATCCAGCCGGTCGACCCCGGCACGCACCTCACCCATGGTCGAACAATCTTCTGGCGGGAGCGGTGGGGTGAGCGAAGCTAAGGTCATAGGCCCAAGCAATTAGGCAATTCAGGCCGTGCGGGCAAGTTGCGAAGCGCCACCAATGATCGGCGCGCCATTTCCCTGAATTGTCCTCAATCTGGCAAAGTTGATATGCAACAATGCCAAGCTGCTATGATGATCGGATTGTCAGGTCATTCGCCACAAAAGGGTTCCCTATGCGCCGCACCTATCACCTTGCCCCCCTCGCCCTGCTTCTGGTCTCAGCCCTGCCCGCTGCGGCGCAAGGTGCCCATGATGACGATTATGCCCGGTTCGATAGCGAATTGACCCAGGCCGATGCCCGGTTGAATCGGGTCTGGAAGAAATATTTTCCGTCCTTGCGCGCCAATGATCCGGCCAAAGCGGATGCGCTCCTCGCGGAACAGCGCGCATGGATCGCGTTCAAGGACAAGGCCTGCGCCATCTATCCCGGTTCCGGTGGATTTTGGGGCGATGCCAGTCATTTCGCCTGCAAGCTGGAGCTATTCGAACAGCGGATCAAATATCTTGAAGACCTTGAGCAGGTGCTGAATCCCTGATCGAACGCTCCTCGGCCACGCTGGTAGCTGAAAATGGGGCTTCGCACAGCATGCCGTGCGAAGCCCACTTGTCGATAAAATCAGGGATTATTTGGTGAGCCCAGTCAAATCCGCCTTGGCGGAATTGAACATGTGGATCGCAAACGACGAAGCAACGGCACCGGCAGCCACAAGGCCGATATTGGTGGCAATCGCGCCCAATTGGACGCCGACTGCAGGAAGGTGACCAACGGCAGCCGCCGTCACCGGCATGGCCAAGGCGGTCAGGATCAAATTTGGACGCGCATCATCCCCATAGGTGATGCCCGCGACCAGACCCAGAACGACCAAAACAAGGGTAATGTCGAGGTTCGGGATCGCCACAAAAGCAGCAACCACCGAAAGAATAACAGCCAGCGCCCGCGCCAGCCCTATAGCCTTACCTAACATTCATTTTCTCCTACCGTGACCCGTCGTTGCGGGGGGATCTAACGTCCCGATCACGAGGCTATCTTACTGCAACGCGATAGCAAGGAATGACCCAGCCAATTTGAACGCACCTTGCAATGTTGCAAACCCCCAGCAAAAAGGGCGACCGTTACCGGCCGCCCCTATATCTCACCACATGGCGAACGGGATCACTCCCACTCAATCGTGCCGGGCGGCTTGGATGTATAGTCATAGACCACCCGGTTGATGCCCTTGACCTCGTTGATGATGCGGGTTGCGGTTCGGCTGAGGAAGGCGGATTCGAAGGGATAGACGTCGGCCGTCATGCCGTCCGTCGATGTCACCGCCCGCAGCGCGCACACGCTGTCATAGGTGCGGCCATCGCCCATCACGCCAACGGTGCGGACCGGCAGCAGCACGGCAAAGGCCTGCCAGATCGCATCATAGAGCCCCGCATTGCGAATTTCGTCGAGATAGACCGCGTCCGCCTTGCGCAGAATATCGCAACGCTCCTTGGTCACCTCGCCCGGAATGCGGATCGCCAGGCCCGGCCCCGGAAAGGGGTGACGGCCAACAAAGATTTCCGGCAGGCCGAGTTCGCGCCCCAGCACCCGGACTTCATCCTTGAACAATTCGCGCAGCGGTTCAACCAGCTTCATGTTCATGCGGGCGGGCAGGCCGCCGACATTGTGGTGGCTCTTGATCGTGACACTTGGTCCGCCGGTGAAGCTGACGCTCTCGATCACATCCGGGTAGAGCGTGCCTTGGGCGAGGAAATCGGCGCCGCCGATCTTCTTTGCTTCTTCCTCGAACACATTGATGAACTCGGCGCCGATGAATTTGCGCTTCTTTTCCGGGTCGGTGACACCGGCAAGACCCGCCATGAAGCGCTCTTCGGCATCCACCACGACCAACGGGATATGATAATGTTCGCGGAACAGCTCTTCGACCTGCTGGCGCTCATTCATGCGCAACAGGCCATGATCGACAAACACGCAGGTTAGCTGATCGCCAATTGCCTCATGGATCAACACCGCTGCCACCGCCGAATCGACGCCGCCCGATAGGCCGCAAATCACGCGGCCCGTGCCAACCTGTGCGCGGATCTCGGCAATTTTGACCGAACGGAATTCGGCCATGGTCCAATCGCCCTTCAGGCCGCAGACCTTGTGGACAAAGTTGGACAAAAGCTTCGCCCCATCCGGGGTGTGCACCACTTCCGGGTGGAACTGGGTGCCATAAAATTTGCGGGCATCATCCGCGATGACCGCGAATGGCGCGCCTTCGGTGGTTGCCACGACGCGGAAACCCGGGGCAAAGGCCGTGACCTTGTCACCATGGCTCATCCACACCTGATGGCGTGAACCTTTGTCCCACAGGCCATCGAACAACAGGCAATCGTCCGAGACTTCGATAAAGGCGCGGCCAAATTCGCCGCTATCGCCGCCCTCGACCTTGCCGCCCAACTGATGCGACATGGTTTGCTGCCCATAGCAAATGCCCAGAATCGGCACGCCCGCGTTAAACAACACGTCCGGCGCACGCGGACTGCCCTCGGCCGTCACCGAGGCCGGGCCGCCCGACAGGATAATGCCCTTGGGCTTCATCCGCTCAAACGCCGCTTCGGCAGCGTTAAAGGGCGCGATTTCGCTATAGACCCCGGCCTCACGCACGCGACGCGCAATAAGCTGCGTCACCTGGCTGCCAAAGTCGACGATGAGGATGGAATCTTGCGGCTGTACGGTCATGGTCGGGCGATACTGTCCCGCTGCGCCTGAGTCCAGCCTCTGCCACCCGGCTGCACCGCATTTTATCGCCCGTCACTACCGCCTTTGAACCAGTCTTCCCACGCCCCGCTTGTGTCGCTAAACATCCGCCATGGGTCGAACAATCAAATGCGACGTGGTGATCGCTGGAGGCGGCCTTTCCGGCTGCTTGGTCGCGCTTGCCTTGCAGGCGCGCCATCCCTCGCTGGACGTGCGGCTCGTCGAACAGGGCGAACGGCTGGGCGGCAATCATCTTTGGTCTTTTTTCGAACAGGATCTCGATCCGGCAGGGCTGGCGCTGGTCGCCCCACTGATTAGCCATGGCTGGGACGGATATGAGGTGCGCTTTCCGACCCGGTCACGCGAACTGGGCAGCGCTTATCGCTCGGTCCGGTCGGATCAGCTCGACCATCATGTGCGCGCCATGTTGCCGCCCAATGCGATCCTGACCGGCGCGCATATTGTCGAGCTTGGCCCACGCCATGTCGAAACGCGCGATGGCACGCGATTCGAGGCCCGTTCGGCGATTGATGCACGAGGCGCGGGTGAACTCGGGCATCTCGATCTTGGCTGGCAGAAATTCGTCGGGCAGGAATTCACCGTCGCAGGCGGCCATGGCCGTAGCCGCCCGGTCATCATGGATGCCAATATCCCGCAGATCGATGGCTATCGCTTCGTTTACACCCTGCCCTTCACCAGCGACACGATCCTGGTCGAAGACACTTATTATGCCGATGATCCCGTGCTTGATCACGCCTTACTGGCCGGGCGTATCGCGGATTATGCCGACCGCCATGGCTGGCACCGGCGCACCGTCGTGCGGCAGGAGGCCGGTGTGCTGCCGGTCGCGCTGGGGGGCAATTTCGACGGCTATTGGCGATCAACCGGCCAAGGCGTGCCCAAGGTCGGGGTTCGCGCCGGGCTTTTCCACCCCACCACCAGCTATTCGCTGCCCGATGCCGTGCGCATCGCCTTGCTGATTGCGGACCGGCGCGATTTTTCCGCAACGACGCTGCATGACGCGCTCTATGGCGAGGCGCGCCAGCGCTGGCGGGAGCGACGCTTTTATCGCCTGCTGGACCGCATGATGTTTCGCGCCGCCGAACCGGATGCGCGCTTCCGGATCATGGCCCGTTTCTATGGGCTGGACGCGACACTGATCGAACGTTTTTACGCCGCCCGTTCCACCGGATGGGACAAGGCACGCATCCTGATGGGCCGACCACCGGTTTCGATCTGGCGTGCGCTGGGGCAATTGCTCGAACGAAAAAAGGGACAGTTTTGAGAAAAGCCATTGTCATCGGCGCCGGTTTCGGCGGACTCGCGCTCGCCATCCGGCTGCAATCGGCAGGCATATCGACCACCGTCGTCGAAGCCCGCGACCGTCCGGGCGGCCGGGCCTATGTCTGGGAAAAAGACGGCTTCGTCTTTGATGCCGGCCCCACGGTGATCACCGACCCGGCCTGTTTGCAGGAGCTTTGGTCGCTATCGGGCCGGTCCATGGCCGATGACATTACGCTGGATCCAGTCATGCCCTTTTACCGGCTCAATTGGCCGGATGGCACGAACTTCGATTATTCCAATGACGAAGCCATGTTGACGGCGGAAATCCGCAAACTCAACCCGAAGGACGTGGAAGGCTATCGTCGTTTCCTCGATTATGCCGCGGGCGTCTATGAGGAAGGCTATGTCAAGCTGGGCCATGTCGCCTTTCTGAAGTTTGGCGCGATGCTGAAAGCCGCGCCTGCACTGGCCAAATATCAGGCATGGCGCTCGGTCTATTCGATGGTGTCGAGCTTCGTCGAAAACGAACAGCTACGGCAGGCATTGTCGTTCCATACCCTGTTGGTCGGCGGCAATCCGATGACCACCAGTGCGATCTACGCCCTGATCCACAAGCTGGAAAAAGATGGCGGCGTGTGGTTTGCGCGCGGCGGCACCAATAAGCTGATCGCGGCGATGGTCAGCCATTTCGAGCGGCTCGGCGGTACGTTGCGGCTTGGCGATCCGGTGGACGACATCGTGATGCTGGGCGACCGCGCGACCGGCGTGGTAACGAAAAGCGGCTGGCGCATGGAGGCCGATGCGGTCGCCAGCAACGCCGACATTGTGCACAGCTATCGCGATTTGATGTCCGGATCGATCCGTGGTGAACGCGCCACCCGCGCGCTGGAACGCAAGTCATTTTCGCCCTCGCTGTTCGTCGTCCATTTCGGGATCAAGGGCGCATCGCCCAGCATTCCACACCATATGATCCTGTTCGGCCCGCGTTATCAGGGGCTGCTCAAGGATATTTACGACAATGGCGTGCTGTCGGAAGATTTCTCGCTTTACCTCCACCACCCGACCGCGACGGACCCGAGCATGGCGCCCGAAGGCTGTTCAACCTTTTATGCGCTCGCCCCGGTGCCGCATTTGGGCAAGCTGCCGATCGACTGGGAAACCTATGGCCCGATCTATGCCGACCGTATCCTTGCCGAGGTCGAAAAGCGCCTGATCCCCGATCTGCGCGAACGGATCGTGACCCAGTTCCATTATAGCCCGGTGGATTTCCAACACGATCTGAGCGCCCATCTCGGCAGCGCTTTCAGCCTTGAACCGGTGCTGACCCAATCGGCATGGTTCCGCACCCATAATCGCGACGATGTGATCAAGAACCTCTATTTCGTCGGCGCGGGGACCCATCCGGGGGCGGGCATTCCGGGCGTGGTCGGTTCGGCCAAGGCAACCGCCGCACTGATGCTTGATGACCTGCGCAACTGACCGCGCAACTCTTGTCCGGCAGGCGCGGGAGAGCATTGAACGCGGCTCCAAATCTTTCGCCCAGGCCAGCAAGTTGTTCGATCCCGTCACGCGGGAACGGGCGTGGCTGCTCTATGCTTGGTGCCGCCATGGCGATGATGTCACCGACGGGCAAGATCATGGCGGCGCGATGGAAGTGGTGGCGGATCCACTCGCCCGGCTCGCCTATGTCGAGACCATGACGGCGCGCGCCCTTGACGGGGAGGCAAGCGGACATCCGGCGTTTGACGGGCTGGCACTGGTGGCGCGCGAATGTGGCTTTCCCCGCCAATATCCGCTGGATCTGATCGCGGGTTTCCGGCTTGATGCCAAGGGCTGGCGACCGCAGACTGAAGCGGATCTGATCCGTTATTGTTATCATGTCGCGGGCGTGGTCGGGCGGATGATGGCGCTGGTGATGGGCGTGCGCCCCGATGACACTGCCACGCTCGACGAAGCGGAAGCGCTCGGGCTGGCATTTCAACTCGGCAATATCGCCCGTGATATCGCGGAAGATGCCGCCGCCGGGCGCTGTTACCTGCCCGCCCAATGGCTGGCGGCGGAAGGCGTGGCGGCAGACGAGTTGATGACAGCGAGTAATCTGCCCGCCTTGGCACGCATCACGACACGCATGGCGGACATGGCCGCGATTTACGAAGCCAAAGCGCGGGTCGGCGCCCGCAAGCTCCCCTTTCGCTGTCGCTGGGCCGTGCTGGCGGCAACCGGCATTTACGGCGACATCGCCCGCCGCGCCGCCGCGCTTGGGGTGCATGCCTGGGATCGGCGGATTACGACGTCCAAACTGGCCAAGCTAGGCTGGGTAATCCGCGCATTCGGCCAGGCCCTCTAGGCCCCTCGCCCCCTTCATCCCCACCACCACCTTCGTCATGCTGAACTTGGTTCAGCATCCAACGACGAACGCCACACCGCTGCGCGCTCGACCCTGAAACAAGTTCAGGGTGACGAGATGAGCGGGGGATGGGGTGCGCGGCGGGCGCATCATGGGCGGAGACAAACCAACACCGCCCCGTCACCGCCTTACCCCTTGAGGCAGGCCGCGACCAATTGGCGGAAGGCGTCGGCGCGGTGGCTCATCGCGTGTTTCGCGGCGGGTTCCATCTCGGCGAAGCTGATGTCATGGCCGGTCGGCCGGAAGATCGGATCATAGCCAAAGCCCTTCTCACCGCGCGGGGGCCAGACGATATGGCCGAACACCTTGCCCTCGAAATTCTCGACATGCCCGTCCGGCCATGCGAGCGACAAGGCGCACACGAAATGCGCCCGATCGCTATCTTCCTCGCCCGCGATTTCTTCCATCGCTTCGTGCACCTTGCGCATCGCGATGGCGAAATCCTTGGTCTCGCCCGCCCAACGTGCCGAATAGATACCCGGCGCGCCGTCCAGCGCATCGACCGCCAGACCGCTGTCATCTGCAAGCGCGGGCAGGCCCGACGCCACTGCTGCCGCCAATGCCTTTAATTCGGCATTGGCGATGAAGGTCGTGCCGGTTTCCTCAGGCTCATCAAGCCCCAGTTCCCCGGCCGATACCGGCTCCAACCCAAATGGGCCAAGCAGTTCGCGAATTTCGCGGACCTTGCCCGGATTGTGGCTGGCAATAACGAGCCTGCCCGGCTCCAAGGTGCGATGGCCGGCCATGACGATCAGCGACCTGTGGCGCGGTCCTGCGCCGCGAAAATCTCGGCGCAACCCATGCGGGCCAGCCGCAGCAGGCGCAGCAGCGCCTCCTCATCATAGGTCGCGCCTTCGGCCGTCGCCTGCACTTCGGCGATATTGCCATCGTTGAGCAGCACGAAATTCGCGTCCGCTTCGGCATTGCTGTCTTCGATATAATCGAGATCAAGCACCGGCACGCCTTGATAAATGCCGCAACTGACGGCGGCGACCTTGTGCTGAATCGGGTCAACGGTCAGCTTGCCCTCGGCCAGCAGCTTGTCCACGGCGATGCGCAATGCCACCCAAGCGCCCGAAATCGACGCCGTGCGGGTACCGCCATCGGCCTGAATCACATCGCAATCGATCGTGATCTGACGTTCGCCGAGCGCCTTCAGATCGACCACCGCGCGCAGCGAGCGACCGATCAGCCGCTGGATTTCTTGGGTGCGCCCGGACTGTTTGCCCTTGGCGGCTTCGCGGCTGGAACGGGTGTGAGTGGCACGCGGCAACATGCCATATTCGGCCGTGACCCAGCCTTCACCCTTGCCGCGCATGAACGGCGGCACGCGCTCTTCGACCGAGGCCGTGACCAGCACGCGGGTATCGCCAAAGCTGACCAGGCAGCAGCCTTCAGCATGGCGGGTAAAGCTCGGCTCCATGGAGATCGAGCGCATCTGATCGGGGGAGCGGCCGGAGGGGCGCATGGGCATTCCTTATCTATATGAAACGGGTTCGGCGGTTTCCATATCCGCTTGCCCGGCTCGCCGCCAGTCTGTTCGACGGGAATTTCATACCGCCCAAAATCAAACACCCGCCCAGTTGCCCGGGCGGGTGTTGCTTCTCCTCCCCAGAAGAAGGGCGGGCAGCGGCCGATCACCGGCGGCTGAATATGTGAAACTCTTTACAAATTTGTCGGTATTTGACCGAACAAAATCATGTGGTGACGAGGTACCTGCCGCAGATTTCCGGGATTGGCCAGCACTATCGACATGATTCATCGGTCAGCAGGTCATAGTTGCACTCGGTTCGAATGTGAATTATTTACAATTTTACTGAATATGGAGACTCGGCATGGCCGAACAAAAGATCTTTGCGGGCCATGCACTGCGCCGATTGCGGCGTTCACGGCAACTCGCCCAGAATGCCATGGCCGAGATGCTCGGGATTTCGAGCAGCTATCTCAACCTGCTGGAACGCAACCAACGACCCCTGACCGCCGGGCTGATGCTGAAACTGTCCGACCGCTTCGATTTCGACCCGCGCAGCCTGATCGGCAGCGATCCGGGCGGCGGGATAGATGCGCTGCGGCGCCGGTTGCAGGACCCGCTATTCGCCGATCTCGATATCGACCGGGCCGAGTTGCTGGCATGGATCGAATCAGCACCGGGGACGGCCGAGGCCTTTGCCCGGCTGTTCGACCGTGCCGAGCGCCAGTCCGATGGCAGTGGTGGATTGCTCTCGGGCGAAGCGGAAAGTGTCGCTGCCGTCCGGCGCGAGATTGAACGCTGGCGCAACCATTTCGCTGATCTCGACTATAAGGCCGAGGCGCTGGCCGAAGAATTGCGCCTGTCGGGCAATGACCCCTATGCCGCGCTGGCCGAACGGTTGCGCGTCACCCATCAACTCACCATCCGCGTATTGCCGGTGGAGGTGATGCCGGATCGGCTGCGGCGGCTCGACCTCCACGCCCGGCAATTGCAATTGTCGGAGATGCTCGATGCCGCGTCGCGTAGCTTTCAGGTCGCGTTCCAGATCGCGCAATTGGAAGCGAAGGACGAAATTGACGCGCTCGTCAATGGCACGCATTTCATCGACCGCACCGCAGAGCGCTTCTTCCGCCGCCATCTGACCAATTATTTCGCGGCCGCGATCTTGATGCCTTATGGCCGTTTTCTGCGCGCCTGCGAGAGCACAGGCTATGATTTGATCATCCTGCCGCATCGTTTCGGGGTCAGCCTTGAGATGGTCGCGCACCGCCTGACCACGCTCTACCGCGTCGGCGCACGCGGCCTGCCGTTCTTCATGATCCGGGTCGACCGAACCGGACAGGTATCTAAACGCTACGCCGGGGCGAGCAGCGCGCTGCTCGCCGAAGTCGGCGGGCGCTGCCCCTTGTGGAAACTGCACCACACGTTCGACCGACCCGGCACCATCGTGCGCCAGTTGGTCGAACTGGAAGATGGCAGCCGCTGGTTCACCATGGCCCGCACCGTCAAAGGCAATGGCCGCAGTTCAAATCGCGTCGAGGCGGAGTTCTCGATTGCGCTCGGGCTGGACGCGCGGCTGGCGCGCTCGCTCGCGGCGGCCAAGGGGATCGATCTCGATCATGGTCCAGCGACACCCATTGGCCAAGGCTGCCCCTCGTGCACCCGCAAAGACTGCCCACAACGGGCCGCCCCACCAGTGGGACGGCAGCTCGTCATCAATGATCGCGAACGCGGCTTGACACCCTTCACCTTTGACGGCGACTAGGGATGATGCAGTATCGCCCACCTCTCTGCTTGCTGTCCCTCTTGTTGCTGTCTGGCCTGCTGGTGCCATTTTCCGCCCCGGCGCGGGCAAGTGAGGGGGCCATGGTCGAGCTTCAGCTTTCCGGCTTGCGCTCATCCGATGGCATGGTGCGGATCTGCCTGACGGCGGACAAACGCTATTTTCCGAACTGCACGAACGATCCCGATGCACGACATCTAACGATCGCAGCGGCCCATGCGACGCATCTCCGTTTCGATGCGCTGCCCGTCGGGCACTATGCCTTGTCGGTGATCCATGACGAAAATGGCAATGGCAAGCTCGACACCCGGCTCGGCGTCCCGCGTGAGGGCTTTGGCTTTTCGAACAATGCCAAGGCGTTGTTCGGTCCACCCTCTTTCCGCAGCGCCAGCTTCGCGGTGCAGGGCAGCAGCGTGATACAGGCCGTGACCGTCCGTTATATATTCTGACGCCCGTTGTGTCCCCCAATCACCTGCTTGGCGAGTTCTGGCTTGACGCTTAGGCCACCACCACGCCAGATGCGCGCATGACGGCCACGCTTGACAGACTCACCCGGATCATTCGCGAACGCCGCGTTGCCGATCCTTCGCAATCCTATGTCGCGAAACTGACCGCGCGCGGTCGGGGCAAGATCGCGCAGAAGGTCGGCGAAGAGGCGACCGAGGCCGTGATTGCGGCCATGACCAATGACCGCGAGGAAATCGTCAAGGAAGCCGCTGATCTTATCTTCCATCTTGGCATTCTGCTGGCCGACATGGATTTAAGCTATGACGATGTCATGGCCGAACTCGACCGCAGAGACGGCGTATCCGGGCTGGTCGAAAAGGCTGCCCGCCCCAAGGATTGATCCCAAGGACCGCTTTTCATGCCGATTGACGCGACCCAAGCTTATGACGACCAGAATATCTTTGCCAAGATTCTGCGCGGCGAAATCCCCTGCAACCGGGTTTATGAAGACGAGTTCGCCCTCGCCTTTCACGATATCAACCCGCAGGCGCCGATCCATATTCTCGTCGTGCCCAAGGGGCCATATGTCAGCTGGGACGATTTTTCGGCCAAAGCCGGCGATGGCGAGATCGCCGGGTTCATACGCGCAGTCGGCCATGTCGCGCGTGAACAGGGGCTGCCCGCGCCGGGATATCGGCTGCTCGCCAATATTGGCGGTCATGGTCATCAAGAGGTGCCGCATCTGCATGTCCACCTCTTTGGCGGCCGTCAACTCGGTGCCATGCTGCCCCGATAAGGAGTTGCACTGGAAGGATTTACGGCTAGTCTCCAACGATGCGCCGCAAACAAGACTGACGGGCCGCAGGGGGGACAATATATGATCTTTGGTCGCATCAAGCCGCTCGATGCCATTCTCCGAACGGCCGAGAAAAAGGCGCTGACCCGCACATTGGGCGCGGTGCAATTGACGATGCTTGGCGTCGGCGCGGTGATCGGCACCGGTATCTTCGTGCTGACCTCTGAAGCGGCGCAAAAGGCCGGCCCCGGCATGTTGTGGAGCTTTGTCATCGCGGGCTTTGTCTGCGCGGTGGCGGCACTGTGCTATTCCGAACTGGCGTCGATGGTGCCGGTGTCCGGATCGGCCTATACCTATACCTATGCGGTGATGGGCGAATTGCTCGCATGGATGGTCGGCTGGGCCTTGATCCTTGAATATGCGGTTGCGGCCAGTGCGGTTTCCGTCGGCTGGTCCGGCTATTTTACCGGCTTGCTTGATAGTTCGCTCGGCATACATCTCCCACCCGCGCTGGTGGCTGGCCCCTATGCGGGCGGCATCGTCAACCTGCCCGCCTTGATCATCTCGCTGCTGGTGACGGGCCTGTTGATGATCGGCACGACCGAAAGCGCGCGCGTCAACGCCGTGCTTGTGTTCATCAAGGTGACGGCGCTGACCATGTTCATCGCGATCACCATCCCGATGATGAAGGGCGCGAATTTCGAACCGTTCACGCCCAATGGCTGGATGAGTGATGCGGGCGGATCGGGCCTTGGGGTCTTCGGTGCCGCCGCCTCGATCTTCTTCGCTTATGTCGGCTTCGACGCGGTATCCACCGCCGCCGAGGAAACCAAGAATCCGCAACGCAACGTGCCAATCGGCCTGATCGGCTCGCTTGGCATCTGCACGGTCTTCTATCTGCTGGTCGCCTCCGGCGCGATTGGCGCAATTGGCGCGCAGCCGGTGACCGGCCCGTTGGGTGAAGCCCTGTCACCCGGCACCAAGGCGCTGACCGACCAGTGCCAGGCCATCATCGCCTCGGGCACGGTCGAACCGCTTGCCTGTTCGAAGGAGGCGCTTGCCCATGTGCTGAAGACCATTGGCTGGCCCGTGCTGGGCAATGCCGTCGGCCTTGCCGCCTTCCTTGCCTTGCCGTCCGTCATTTTGATGATGATGTTCGGCCAGACCCGAATCTTTTTCGTGATGGCGCGTGATGGGCTGCTTCCTGAAAAGCTCGCCACCATCCATCCCAAATGGCACACGCCGCATATCGTGACCGCAATCACCGGGGTGTTTGTTGCCATCGGTGCCGCCTTCCTCCCGGTCGGCAAGCTTGCCGATGTATCCAACTCCGGCACGCTCTTTGCCTTTCTGATGGTATCGATTTCGGTGATGATACTGCGCCGGACAGACCCGAATCGGGCACGTCCGTTCCGCGCACCGGCACTGGGCATCATTGCGCCGCTGGCCATCATCGGCACGCTTGGCCTGTATTTCAGCCTGCCGTTTGAAGCGATCATGGTGCTGCCAATCTGGGGGGGGATCGGCTTGGTGGTTTACTATCTCTATGGCTATCGCAAGAGCCATGTCGGCCGTGGTATCATCGACGTCCACGAAGAAGACGCCGATAGCCCGCCGATGCCGGTGCCGCCGGTGCCGGAACTCTGACACGCAGGACAGACGCGATGACGACCATGCTCGATCTCGAAGACATGACACTGGAAGATATGCGCGCGGCGCTCGCCCCGCATATCGCTGCCAATGCTGTGTTTGATGGCTGGGGCAACACCGCACGCGATGACGCGGCGCGCATGCTGGGGATGAACCCGGACCATGCGCGCCTCGCCTTCCCCGACGGCAAGGCCCAGATGATCGATGCGTGGATCGCCCATGTTGACCAGATGATGTTGGCCGCCTGCGCCACCGATGCATTCCGCGCGCTTGGCACCACCGCGCGGGTGCGGGAGGCGCTACTGGCCCGGTTTGAGGCGATGAAGGGCCGCAAAGACGCGGTGCGCCGCGCCCTTGCGATCCTCGCCCTGCCGCGCAACGCGGCAAAGGCGCTCCAACTCGGCTGGCGCACCGCAGATGTGATCTGGCGGCTGGTGGGCGATACGGCGACCGATCTTAATCATTATACCAAGCGCGGCACGCTGCTCGCCGTTTATGCTGCCACCCAACAGGCATGGCTGGCCGATGAAACGCCCGACCTCGCCGACACCCGCGCTTTTCTTGATCGGCGGCTGGGCGATGTGATGAAGGTCGAAAAAGCCAAGGCGAACTGGAAGGCCGGGCGCGACCATCATTTCAGCATGGCCCGCTTCCTTGGCCGGCTGCGCTACCCGGCGCGTTAACAGATCAACGGACAGAAGAGACCATCGCGCCTGCTGCACATGCGGAAGGCGAAGCCATGCGCGGCCTCATCTTCCACCGCATGTCCACACGCCTGTCCACATCTTATTCCCGGCGTCATCCCGAACTTATCCCACGACTTGTCCACAGCCGCGATACGCTCCGCCCTTGAGCAAAAATGCGTTCCGGCGCATGATGGGCTATGGTAGCTGAACCGATCCGACTTGTGTCCGCCGAAGAGGGTGGCATGCAGACCGTCCTTCCCCATAATATCGAGGCGGAAGCCGCGCTGCTTGGCGCGTTGATGATCGACAACCGGCTGATCGAGGATGTCCAACTCCGGCTCAAACCCGAACATTTCTACGAAGCCGTACATGGCCGCGTCTATGAAGCGGTGCTGCGCCTTGCCGATCGCAACATGGTCGCCAATCCGGTGACGTTGAAGCCGCTGTTTGAGGCCGACGAAGCCATGAAACAGCTCGGCGGCCCCGGCTATCTCGCCATGCTGACCGGATCGGGCGCAGCCCTGATCGGCGCGCGCGATTTTGCCCAGCAGATATACGACCTCGCCTTGCTGCGCGCCCTGATCGGCGTGGGGCGGACGATGGTCGAACAGGCACTCGACATGTCCGAGGATGTCGACCCGAAGTCGCAGATCGAACAGGCCGAAGTCGAACTTTATAAGGTCGCCGAACAGGGCGGCGAGAGCGGATCAGTCAAATCCTTCGTGCAAGCCGCGACCGAGGCGGTCAAACAGGCCGAACGCGCATTTAACAGCGGCGGCCATGTGTCGGGCATTACCACCGGGCTGGACAGCTTGAACGCCAAGATGGGCGGCCTGCACCGTTCCGATTTGATCATCCTTGCCGGGCGTCCGGGCATGGGCAAAACGTCACTCGCGACCAACATCGCGTTCAACGCGGCGCAGCGGATCACTCGCGACCGCGAGGATGGCATTGACGACGAAAAATCCCTCGGCGCGGCGGTGGCGTTCTTCAGCCTCGAAATGTCGGCGGACCAGCTCGCGACCCGTATCCTGGCCGAACAATCGGGCATCAGTTCCGAAAATCTCCGCATGGGCAAGATCAACCAGAGCGAATTCCGTCGATTGGCGCAGGCCGCCGCCGATCTTGAACGCCTACCCTTGTTCATCGACGATACGCCGGGCCTGACCATCGCCGCGCTGCGCACCCGCGCCCGGCGATTGAAACGCCAGCACAAGATCGATCTCATCGTGGTCGACTATCTCCAGTTGCTGCAAGGCTCGGGACGCTCATCCGACGGCAACCGCGTACAGGAAATTTCCGAAATCAGCCGTGGTCTGAAGCAATTGGCCAAGGAATTGCACGTCCCGGTGATCGCCCTGTCGCAGTTGTCGCGTGCGGTTGAACAGCGCGAAGACAAACGCCCGCAGCTCTCCGATCTGCGCGAATCAGGCTCGATCGAACAGGACGCGGATATCGTGTTGTTCGTCTATCGCGGCGAATATTACATCATGGCGCGCCGCCCGGATGAACATGACGCGGCAAAATTCTCGGAATGGCAGGCGGAGATGGAACGCGCTTATGGCATCGCTGAAGTGATCGTCGCCAAACAGCGTCACGGCTCTACCGGCCGGGTCCCGCTCCGGTTCGAGGCGATGATCACCAAGTTCAGCGATCTGGCCGACACCAGCGGCTATGATCTCGGCGGCGATTGATCGGCCCTAACGCTAGGACACCAGCCGCAATGCGCCGGGGCTGTTTTGCTCCAGCCGAGCAAAGTCGACACCGCTGAGTTTTTCAACCCGCTGCGCCAGTTCGGCATCGATCAGGAAATTCCGCCGCAGATGCACATAGGCATCGCCATGGCCATCGGACAGCGGCAGTTCAAGCACGACTTGCCCCTTGCCGCCCTCTTCCGACGACAACATTTCCGCCAGTGACTGGAGCGCCGAAGGCTGGGTGATCCGCACCGTCATCAACAGCCGGGCAGATGAGGACAAGGTCGCCAACGGCTGCGTCTTGCGCACCGTCACGCGCGGCATATCTTCATCCGGCTTACGGTCCAGTTCCACCGATAGCAGCAGGCAATCGCCAGAACGTGCGGCCTCTTCCAGCGCCTTGCCCACCTCCTCGTCAAAGCAACTCACCGCAAATTGGCCCGACTGATCCGACAGCGTCGCCTGCGCATAACGCTTGCCGCGTTGTGACGTGCGCCAGCGCGCATCTTCGACCATGGCCGCCATCGTCGCGCCAAGCCGCCCGCCTTCGGCTGGGAAGTTCATTTCGCACACGGCGGCAAAGCTGCGCGCGCCGTTGCTTTCGGCGACATGGCGATAGCGGTCGACCGGATGGGCCGAGAAATAGAAGCCGAACGACTCCTTCTCCTGCGCCATCCGTTCGGACAACGCCCAGTCGATCTCCGTCAGGCGGATCGCCGCATTTTCCTGATGCTCTTCCGCGCCGAACAGGCCGTGCTGGCCGCTATCACGTTCAGATGCGACCTGACTGGCCACCGCGAGCACCTGTTCAGACGCGCCATGCACGGCGGCGCGATTATCATGCAGCGCATCAAATGCCCCGGCCGCAGCGAGCGACTCGATCTGGCGCCGGTTCAACGCCTTGGGGTCGATACGATGGGCGAACTCATCAAGCGATTTGAACGGCCCATGGGCATCGCGTTCGGCGCAGACCTGCTCCATCGCCTTTTCGCCCACGCTTTTCAGCGCGCCCAGCCCATAACGCACCGCAATCGCGCCATCCGGCATCACCTCGGTCGCGAATTCGGCCTCGGAATGATTGACGCACGGTGCCAGCAACAACACCCCGGCGCGGCGCATATCATCGACAAACACCGCCAGCTTATCGGTCAGCGTCATGTCATAGCACATCGACGCCGCGTAAAATTCGGCGGGATAATGCGCCTTCACCCATGCCGTGTGGTACGCAATCAGCGCATAGGCCGCGGCATGGCTCTTGTTGAAGCCATAGCCCGCAAATTTGTCGATCAAGTCGAACAATTCGTTCGCCTTGTCCGCCGCAATGTCGTTTTTCGCCGCCCCCTCGCAGAAGGTCGCGCGCTGGGCGTCCATTTCCGCCTGAATTTTCTTACCCATCGCCCGGCGCAACAGATCGGCGTCCCCCAGCGAATAGCCCGCAAGGATCTGGGCGGCCTGCATCACCTGTTCCTGATAGACGATGACGCCATAGGTTTCCTTGAGCACGCCCTCCAGCAAGGGATGCGGATAGGCGATATCTTCACGCCCGTTCTTACGCGCGCCAAAGGTCGGGATATTATCCATCGGGCCGGGGCGATAGAGCGAGACGAGCGCGATAATATCTTCAAACGTCGTCGGCCTGACCGCCGCAAGGGTGCGCCGCATGCCTTCGGATTCGAGCTGGAACACGCCGACCGTATCGCCGCGCTGGAGCAATTCGAACACCGCGGGATCATCCCAGGGCAGCGTTTCAAGATCAACGCTCATGCCGCGCCGACCGATCAGTTCCACCGCCTTTTGCAGGACGGACAGGGTTTTCAGGCCGAGAAAGTCGAACTTCACCAGCCCCGCCCCTTCGACATTCTTCATGTCGAACTGGGTGACGGGCATATCGGAACGTGGATCGCGATAGAGCGGGACAAGCTGCGCCAAGGGCCGGTCGCCAATCACCACGCCCGCCGCATGGGTGGAACTGTGGCGCGGCAGGCCCTCCAGCTTCATCGCAAGGTCGAACAACCGCCGGACATCGCGGTCGCCCTTATATTCGGCGTGCAACTCGCTCACCCCGTTCAACGCGCGTTCCAGCGTCCACGGATCGGTCGGCAGGTTTGGCACCAGCTTCGACAAGCGGTCCGACTGGCCATAGGGCATCTGCAACACCCGGCCGACATCCTTCAACACCGCGCGCGCCTTCATCGTCCCGAAGGTGATGATCTGCGCCACATGGTCGGTGCCATAACGTTGCTGAACATAGCGAATGACCTCGCCACGCCGGGTTTCGCAAAAGTCGATGTCGAAGTCGGGCATCGACACGCGTTCCGGATTGAGGAAGCGTTCGAACAGCAGCCCCAGCCGCAACGGATCAAGATCGGTAATCGTCAGCGCCCATGCCACGACCGAGCCCGCACCCGAACCACGGCCCGGACCAACGGGAATATTATGCGCCTTGGCCCATTTGATAAAGTCGGCCACGATCAAGAAATAGCCGGGGAAGCCCATGCCGATAATGATATCGACCTCAAATGTCAGACGGTCGAAATAATCGGGGAATTTCGCCTGCAACCGGGCATGTTCCTGCGCATAGCTCGGTTCGAGCGCGCCCTCATCTGCCGGAGGGGCGTCGCCTTGGGCCAGTTCGAACTTCTGCAAGCGCCCGACCAGCCCAAACTCAGCATCGCGGCGGAGCTGTTCTGCTTCGGCCTCGCGGTCGCCCGCCAGCGAAGGCAGGATCGGCTTGCGTTTAGGCGCGGCCACTGCGCAACGCTGCGCGACAATCAGCGTATTGTGAATGGCTTCCGGCAGGTCCGAAAACAGATCCTGCATGTCCATCGCCGGTTTCAACCACCCTTCGGGATTGCCGCGTGGCCGATCAACCGCCGCCAATTGTGAGCTGGCCGCAATACACAGCGCGGCTTCGTTCGCCTCGTGAAAATCAGGCTCGGCAAAGCGCGCCGGGTTGGTCGCGACAAGCGGCAGGTGACGATCATAAGCAAGATTGATCAGCGCCTCTTCTGCGGCCTCTTCGATAGGCTCACCCCGACGCGACAGCTCGATATAAAGCCGGTCGCCAAAGAGCGCCTGCAAGCGGTCGGCATAAGCGAATGCGGGTTCCACCTGGCCCTCGGCAAATAGCCGCGCCAACGCCCCTTCCGCGCCACCAGTCAGCGCGATCAGCCCCTCGGTGCGGCCCTCCAACGCACTGAACAGCACATGCGGATCAAGGTGCAACGGCCGGTCGAGATGCGCCATCGAAACGAGCGCGCAGAGATTGTCATAGCCTTGTTCGGTCTGCGCAAAGAGCGGCAACCAGTCGAGCACATCCACCGGATAATCCGGGCGGGCGACGCAGAGCATGGTGCCGATGATCGGCTGGATGCCAAGCTTGAACGCCGCATCCGAAAAATTCATCGCCGCATAAAGCCCGTTGCGATCGGCAATCGCGACCGCAGGGAAACCCAGCTTGCGGGCATTTTTCGGGAGAACCTTCGGCTCGAACGCACCTTCCAACATGGTATAGCAGGTGAACACCCGCAGCGGCACATAAGGCACTGCCAATGTCGGCTTGGCCTCGCCTTTCTTGAAAGGATCACGCGCCATGGGCGTCATCCTTGAAACAAGCCTCGATCAGCGCATTCAGCACCAGCATGCCATTGGCCGTCGCCGCGATATGATTGCCCTGTCTCGTCATCAGCCCCTGAGTCGTCAACCGGTCCACCTGATCCCAGTTGATATGTGGCGCATCCGCAGCGGGCACATCAAGCCCCTCGACCAGTCTTATCCCCATCAATAGTCGCTCGGCGGCCCGTTCCTGTGGCAAGAGCAGAACTTCTTCCTGCATCCCATGGCCATGGCGTGCCATGGCGGCGGTCCAATTCTCAGGCTTGCGATGGCGCGTCGTCGCCAATCCACCCCGCCGACCATGGGCGCCGGGGCCGATGCCCGCATAGTCCTGATAGCGCCAATAGATCAGATTGTGGCGGCTCTCCTGCCCCACTGCCGCATGGTTCGACACTTCATAAGCGGGCAGGCCGGCATCCGCCGTCACCTGTTGCGTCAGTTCAAAAAAGTCCGCCGCTTCATCCGCATCCTTGGGGATGAACTGGCCCTGCTGCACCAAGGTCGCGAAACGCGTGCCCGCCTCGATGGTAAGTTGGTAGAGCGACAAATGCGTCGTGCCGAAGCCAAGCGCACGGCGCAGCATCGCCTCCCATGCCGCCAAGCTTTGGTCCGGCAACGCGTATATCAGATCGAAGGTCACACGGTCGAACTGCCGCTGCGCCACATCAAGCGCTGCCAATCCCTCGGCCACGCCATGCGCCCGGCCAAGAAAGCGCAACGCTGCATCGTCCAGCGACTGCATCCCAAGCGACAGGCGGTTGACCCCGGCGTGGGCAATATCGGCGAAACGATCAGCCTCGACCGACGACGGATTGGCCTCTAGCGTGATTTCGAGATCGGCCGCCACCGGCCAAAGCCCGGTCGCCGCATCAATCAGCGCAGCCACGGTCTCCGGTGGCATCAACGATGGCGTGCCGCCGCCAAAGAAGATCGACCGCAGTTCATGACCGCTGGTCAGTGCCGCCTCATAACGCAGGTCGGCCAACAACGCCTCGCGCCACGCCTGCTGATCGACATGATCGCGCACATGGCTGTTAAAGTCGCAATAAGGGCATTTGGAGACGCAGAACGGCCAATGAATATAGAGACCCAGCGGGGTGGTCGCCCGGCCCGCGCCGCTCAACCCCACCACTGCATCGCCGTTGCACCGGCGGCCACGCCCGCCAGCACGGTCGCGCCATAGCGCCACCATGTCCCATCACCCATGCCGATGATCCGGATTTCCGGCAACGGCGGGGCAGGCGGCGCGGCACCCGGCGCGGGATAGGCGCGATCGATACGGCGCAACAGGTCAGGCAAGCGCAACAGGCTTCCCACCCCTTCACGGATCGCATCGGCAAGGCGCACTTCCGGCCCCAATTCCGTCCGCAGCCATTCCTTCACAAATGGGCCTGACGTATCCCACATGTTGATATCGGGATCGAGCGACTGGGCCACGCCCTCGACCATCACCATCGTCTTTTGCAGCAAGAGCAGATGCGGCTGGGTCGGCATGTCGAAGTCACGCGTGATCGCAAACAACCCGTCGAGCATATGGCCGATGGAAATATCCTTGAGCGGCAGGCCCCGGATCGGTTCACCCACCGCGCGCAAGGCGGTCGTGAACTCGTCCACATTGTGATGGCCGGGCACATATTGTGCGTCGAAATGAATTTCCGCCACCCGACGATAATTGCCGGTGATCAGGCCATGCAGAATTTCCGCCAGCCACAAACGCGCCTGCCGATTGACCCGGCCCATAATGCCAAAGTCGATGGTCGCGATGCGGCCATCCGGCAGCACGAACAAATTGCCCTGATGCAAATCGGCGTGGAAGAAACCATCGATGATCGCTTGGCGCAGAAAACCGCGCACCAAGGTGGAGGCCAGTTGCTTCAGATCATGGCCAGCGGCAAGCAACGCTTCCCGGTCGCTGATCCGGATGCCGTCGATCCAGTCGAGCGTCATCACCCGGCGGCTGGTGCGGCTCCAATCAATCTGCGGCACGAAGAAACCGGGCTCGGCCTTCATCCCCTCGGCCAGTTCCGACGCCGACGCCGCCTCGCGCCGGAGGTCAAGTTCGCGCATCGTCCATTGCTTGAACGTCGCGATGACCTGACGCGGGCGCAGACGTTGCAATTCGCCACCAATCGCCTCAGCATGGGCCGCCGCCCATTCATAGGTTTCGATTGCCGATGCCATGACATCCTCGACGCCCGGCCGCAGCACCTTGATCGCGACATGGCGACCATCGGTGCTGACCGCGCGATGGACCTGCGCAATAGAGGCCGCGCCGACTGCAATCGGATCAATCGATTGGAACATCTCGTCGATTGGCTTGCCTAGCCCGGCTTCAATCGCGGCTCTGATCTGTGCAAATGGTACGGGCGGCAGATTGTCCTGCAACCGCGCAAGATCCGCCGCGGCCTCCACGCCCACAAGATCAGGGCGGGTCGCGAGCGCCTGCCCCAGCTTGATGGCGGCAGGGCCAAGTGACTCAAACGCCTCGGCATAGCGCGGCTGATCGGGCACGCGCGCACCAAAACGCGCGATCCGGGCAATCTGGCGCACGCGGCTTGGCACCAGCACATCGCGCTCAATGCCGCGCAGCGCCCCATGACGGGCCAATGTCCGGCCCCAGCGCAACAGCCGGACAAGGTGCACGACGGCGGTCGTCATGCAGCGACCCTCCCACAGTCATCACCGCTCAAAAACGTGGAGAGCAATGGCGGGCGAGCGATGCAGGTAAAAAGCGGGGCGTTCACGTCAGATTTTCCAGCCGCTATGAATGGCGACCAGTCCGCCCAAGATCGGTTCGACACGGGTCTGGACGAAACCAGCCTGCTCGATCATCGCCTTGAAGGTCGGCATGTCGGGAAAACGCCGGATCGACTCAATCAGATAGCGATAGCTATCCTCGTCATCCGCCAATAGCTTGCCAAGCTTGGGCACCAGCTTGTGCGAATAGCTGTCATACACATCCGAAAAACCCGGCCAAGTGGTGGTCGAGAATTCAAGGCAATAGAACCGCCCGCCCCGCTTCAATACGCGATGCGCCTCGCCCAGCGCCTGCTGGATGCGGGTCACGTTACGAATGCCGAAGGCGATGGTGTAGGCGTCGAAACTATTATCCGGGAAGGACAGTTGCTCGGCATTTTCTACCGCCCAATCAAGGCCGGTGATGCTCTTTTTTGCGGCACGTTCCTTGCCAACATCCAACATCGCCGGGTTGATATCAGAAATGGTCACGCTCGCCCCGCGCTTCGCCATGCGGAACGCAATGTCGCCAGTACCGCCCGCCACATCAAGGATGCGCTCGCCCGCGCGCGGGCGCACGAGATTAACGAAACGATTCTTCCACAGCCGGTGCATCCCGACCGACATGGCGTCGTTCATCAGGTCATATTTGCGGGCGACGTTGCGAAAAACCTCGCCAACACGCGCCGCCTTTTCCTCTGCCGGAACGTCTTGATAGCCGAAGGAGGCAAGTTCGGGGGTCGAGTCTGTCATGCCGACTGCTCTATCCATTTCGTACCAAGGCGGCAATCGTGCACTGGGCAGAAGCGGCCAATCCTGCCCAAAAAACAATGCCCTCCCCGCCCGGTCTGGGCAGGGAGGGCATATCCGGGAGCGACCCTCGGGAAATTACTGGTTGTTCTGCTTATTCAGGAAGCGCGGGATATCCAACGGACCCGGTGTTTCCTTGGCCGCCGGCTCTGCCGCGCGCGAAGTGCCGCGCGCCAAATTCGACATGCGTTCAAACAGCGTGCCACCGCTACGCGGCGCAGGTGCGGCCTGTTCTTCCGGCTCTTCCACGGCACGCTGGGTGCCAAGCCAGCTACGGGCTGGCTGGGCCTCTGGTTCCGGGCTTACCATCTGGGTCGCATCAAGCTGCAACTCATCAGCCGGGGCGGGCGCGGGAGCCGGTGCAACAGCGCGCGGCGCGGGCTGCAACGGCGTATCAAGATCAAGCACCGCCGGATCGGTGAAGGTGATGGCCGGTTCCGGCTGCGGCGCGGCAAAAGCGACCGGGGCAGGTTCAGCCTCCGGGGCCGGGGCCTCGGCCACCGGTTCCGGCGCGGGGGTCGGCTCTTCGGCCACAGCCGGGGCCGGGGCGGGCTCTGGTTCCGCAACCGGCGCGGGCTTCACGCCAACCGGGGATTTTTGCGGCTGGGTGAAGGAGAAAACGCGCGCCGGGGCCGGTTCGGCCTTGGTCATGCTCTCTGCCTCAATCCCGGTCGCCACAACCGAGACGCGAATCTTGCCTTCGAGATCGTTGTTGAACGCCGAACCCCAGATGATGTTCGCATCCGGATCGACCAGTTCCTTGATGTGGTTGGCGGCCTCGTCGACTTCCATCAGGCGCATATCTTCGCCGCCGGTGATCGAGATGATGACGCCCTTTGCGCCCTTCATCGACACGCCATCGAGCAGCGGGTTGGCAATCGCCTTTTCCGCCGCCTCAATCGCACGATGGTCGCCACTGGCTTCGCCGGTGCCCATCATCGCCTTGCCCATTTCCTCCATCACGGAGCGAACGTCGGCAAAATCGAGGTTGATCAGGCCGGGCATGACCATCAGATCGGTGATGCCGCGCACGCCCTGCTGAAGCACCTCATCCGCCATGGTGAACGCTTCTTTGAAGGTCGTGTTCGGGTTGGCGATCAGGAACAGATTCTGGTTCGGGATGACGATCAGGGTATCGACATGCTTCTGCAGCTCTTCGATCCCGGCTTCTGCCGACTTCGAGCGGCGCGAGCCTTCGAAGCTGAACGGCTTGGTGACGACACCAACCGTCAATATGCCCATTTCCTTGGCCGCCTTGGCGATGACCGGGGCTGCGCCCGTGCCGGTGCCGCCGCCCATGCCCGCCGCGATAAAGCACATATGCGCGCCTTCAAGCGCCCGAAGGATTTCTTCCAGCGTTTCCTCGGCCGCCGCACGACCAATATCCGGGCGCGAGCCTGCGCCCAAACCCTGGGTAATTTTGAGACCAAGCTGGATGCGACGCTCGGCAGCCGAGGCGTTAAGCGCCTGCGCATCGGTGTTGGCGACGATGAAATCGACACCCTGCACATCCGAGGCGATCATGTTCGCAATGGCGTTGCCGCCAGCCCCACCCACGCCGATGACGCTGATGCGCGGACGCAGCTCCTCGACTTCCGGACGGGTGAAACCAATGGTCATCGCGAACACTCCCCTTAACCCTGCCCCAACCAGGGCGTCATCCGACAAAGTTAACACTAACTAAAAGGGGGATGCGAGCGAAAAAACACCACATTTGGACAAAAACTGGGGATAATCCTCAATATCCGGTTTTGAACGCCTGGATCAGTCGGTTCAGCCAACCGGTCCCTGTCGGCTGTCGCTCGTTCGACTCCGACCGCGGTTCGAAATCACTTAAATCGCACGGATCGCTCGCCGCGTGGAACACGAGTCCCGCCAGCGCCGAAAAGGCGGGACCGGCATGGGCTTCGGGCAGGCCAGCCAACCCACGAGGACGGCCAACGCGAACGACGCGCCCCAGCGAGCCCTGCAAATAATCGGCCACGCCCTTCAATTCCGCGCCACCGCCGGTCAATACAACCTGGCGCCCCAGCGCTCCAGCGAATCCCAACGCCTTGAGCGCAGCATCAATTTCGTCGGCCATGACGCGGAGCCGTTCACGGATCACCGCGATCATCTGGGCCTTGGTGATGCGCTGGGCATCACTGCCATCGTCACCGCCACTAACCGGTGCGATGTCGAGCATGTCATGATTGTCACGCGGGCTGGTGGTGGCCGACCCGTGGAAACATTTGAGCCGCTCCGCCACTTCGCGCCGCATGCCGAAATGGGACGCAATATCGTCGGTGATATCCGCTGCCCCCATCGGCAACGAGGTCAATCCCGCCAGCATCCCGCCCGCGAACAGCGAAATATTGGTGACGCCCGCACCCATTTCAATGAGCGCGACACCCAGTTCGCGTTCCTCTTCCGATAGACAGGCAAAGCCGGTTGCCACCGGCGAGGCCACAATCGACTTCACACCCAGCATGGCGCTGCGGACACATTGATCGATGTTGCGCACGGGCGATGCTTCGGCCGAGACGACATGGACATCCACGCCCAGCTTGTCGGCATGTAGACCGATCGGATTTTTCACGCCTTGCAGGCCATCAAGCGTGTACAGCGTCGGCTGCGCATGCAGCACCATTCGGCCCTGGCCATCGACTTTGAAATTCTGGCCGCCAACGAACAACAGCTCGTCAATGTCTTCCTGCTCAATCCGGTGGCCACCCAATTCCACTTCAACCGGCAGAATATCGCTCACCAGCCCACCGGCGGAAAAGCCGACCCAAACATCGGTCGCATGTTCGCCGCTGATGCGTTCGGCCTGTTCAACCGCCTCGCGGATCGCCATTTCCGCGACCTGCATGTCCGAAATATAGCCGCGCCGCACGCCCTTGCTTTCACGCTGGCCGGTGCCGAGCACGCGCAATTCGCCGTCTGCGTCGCGCTGTGCAATCATCGCGGAGATCTTGGAGCTGCCGATATCCAGCGCTGTGATGATCTGTTCGCCGCGTCCCTGTGCCATGCCTGTCGTCCCTTTACCTTGGCGCTTGTGCCTCTGCCCGTCTCTTCGTCCTGCCGCGCTGTCGTCAGGTCGTTTCCTTGGCCACCTCTGGCGGTGGCGGCGGGGGCACGTTCGCCTGTTCGGCCGGCCGGCGTACCACCAACCGGTTCGGGATACGCATGTCGAACCACGTAAAGCCCTTGCCCAGCATCCGCGCATTGGCATCGATACGGACAAATTTGACGAGCGCGTGCTGCGCCTGATCCAGCCCTTCCGGCAAGGCAAGCGTTTCACCCGTATGGAAGCGCAAGTCCCAGCGCCGACCGCCAACCCATGTCGCCCCCGCCAATAGCGGCTTGACCGAGGGTACCGCGGCCAGCAGCGCGGCCAAATCCTGCACCTGCCGGTTGGCATCCGGGCCAATGACCAGCGGCAGATCCGGCATGTTCGCGAGATCGACCGGGGCCAGCACGACGCCCTCGCCATCGACCAGACTGAGCTGTTGGTTGTGCTGCCAAATCGCGGTCGGCTGGCGCTCCACAATATCGACCACCAGCGTATCCGGCAGGCGACGCGAGATGCGCGCATCCTTCACCCAGCCAAATTGCATCAGTTCGGACCGCACCTGCTCCAGATCAACCAATGGCATCGCCATACTCTGCTGATCAAGCGCAACAGCATAGACCGGCAGGCGTTCCATCCGTTTGATGCCGACGATTTCGACCCGCTTCACCTGAAAACCGGCGTTACCAATCGCCTCGCCAAATTCTTGCCCCAGCATCTGCGGCAGTTGCGCCGCGACGGCCCCGGCCCCCAGCAGGCACACCACCGCGCCAAAAAAGACATAGCGCCCGGCGGCGCGCAACTGATCAACCGGGATCGGCGCATTGGCCAACAGGCGTGCGATCAGGCTCTGCTTGCGCGGCAGGTTGCGGCGCGACTTGGGCGCGGGCTGGCGCTTGCGCACCGCATCCCCGCGCCGGATCCGCGTCCGGTCATCGCCGCGCGTCGTGTTCATTGCAGCGCCTCATCAATGATCGCCTGCACCAGTTCGGCATAGCTCATGCCCAGTTGTTTCGCCTGTTCGGGCACCAGGCTCAAGGGGGTCATGCCCGGCTGGGTGTTGACTTCCAGCAGATAGATGCCGTCCACACCCTGACTGTCATCCCAGCGGAAATCCGAACGCGACGTACCCTTGCAGCCCAACGCATGATGCGCGGCGAGCGCCATGTCCATCATCGCCCGCGCGACATCATCGGGCACTTGGGCCGGGCAGACATGTTGCGTCATGCCATCGGTATATTTGGAGTCGAAATCGTAAAATCCGCTCTTGGGCACCAGTTCCGTGACGCACAATGCCCGGCCACCCAGCACGGCAACCGTCAGTTCGCGCCCCCGGATGAACGGTTCAGCCAGCAATTCGTCAAACTGCTGCCACGGCCCCGCCACATCGCGGCGGATCGGGTTGCCATAGTTGCTTTCGTCGGTGACAATCGCGACCCCCACCGAAGAGCCCTCGTTGACCGGCTTCAACACATAAGGGCGCGGCAATGGATCGGCGACGTATAGCTCCTCGCTCTTAACGACATGGCCGCCCGGCATGCGGATACCATGCGGCACCAGCGCCTGTTTGGTCAGTTGTTTGTCAATCGCGATGACCGATGTGACAAGCCCCGAATGGGTGTATTTCAGGCCCATCAGGTCCATCATGCCCTGCACGGTGCCATCTTCACCCGGCGTGCCGTGGAGTGCATTGAACACCACATCGGGCTGCGCCGCGGCGAGCCGAGCGGCCACATCGCGCCCCATGTCGATGCGCGTCACCTGATGGCCAAGGCTTTCCAGCGCGTTCGCCACACCCTCGCCACTCATCAGCGACACCGGGCGTTCCGACGACCAGCCCCCCATCAAGACGGCAACATGGAGGCGAGTTACGGGCACGTGCATTCTCCTGAAAACGGGATGGCAAATCGGGCAGCCCAAGGCGCGCCCGTGCAAAAATTCAAGCGGGCGGCCGGCGGCGTCACTTCGTCACCCCGACACGCTGGATTTCCCATTGCAGCTCAATACCGGATTTTTGCTTGACCCGACGCCGCACTTCTTCGCCCAGCGCCTCAATATCGGCACTGGTCGCATCGCCAAGGTTAAGCAGGAAGTTGGTATGTTTTTCCGACACCTGCGCCCCGCCAAGTTGCAGGCCACGACAACCGGCGTCATCAACCAGCGCCCACGCTTTTTCGCCCGGCGGGTTTTTAAAGGTCGAGCCACCGGTCTTCGACCGCAGCGGCTGTGACGCCTCGCGTTCGGCGGCAATGCGGTCCATCTCGGCACCGATCACGGCAGGATCGCCCGGCACGCCCCGAACCGTCGCCCCCACGACAATCGCGCCATCCGGCAAAGTCGAATGGCGATAGCTATACCCCAGCGCCGCCAGCGGCAGTTCCACCCGATCACCATGGCGCAGCACCACATCGGCGCTCAGCAACACATCCTTGACCTCGCGGCCATAGGCCCCGGCGTTCATCCGCACCGCACCACCGACCGTGCCGGGAATGCCGCGCAAAAATTCGGTTCCGGCAATGCCCGCATCGCGCGCCGTCGATGACACCAAAATGCCAGACGCCCCGCCGCCGCAACGCAGCGTCACAGGATCAAGCTGTTCAATTTTGGCAAAGGCCTTACCCAGCCGCACCGTGACGCCGGGCATCCCCCCATCACGCACGATGAGGTTGGAACCAAGCCCCAGCGGCCAAACCGGCACCGCCGGATCAAGCGCGCGCAGAAAATCTTGCAAATCCTCGACATCGGCAGGCTCAAACAACCACTCCGCCGGGCCACCGCTCTTGAACCAGATCAGCGGCGCGAGCGGCGCATGCGGGGTCAGCCTGCCCCGGACCTTGGGCATGGCGCTCGTGGCACTCATGCGCGCTTCACCGTGATGGCATCGGCAAGCCCGGCTGCCCATTTGGTGATGTCGCCTGCACCCAGACAAACCACCATATCGTCCGGCTGCAATTCCTTGGCCAATAGTTCGGCCAGCGCGTCGGCGGACTCAATGATGCGCGCCGCATGATGACCACGCCGCTTTAGGCCCGCCACCAGTGCAGCGGCATCGACATCGTCGATCGGTTGCTCGCCTGCGGCATAGACCGGGGTCACGAACACCTGATCGGCATCGTTGAACGCCTGCTGGAACTCATCCATCAGGTCACGCAGGCGGGTAAAGCGATGCGGCTGCACCACGGCAATGACACGGTTGCGCGCCCCTTCCCGGGCAGCCGAAAGCACCGCGCGAATTTCGACCGGGTGATGGCCATAATCGTCGATGACAGTGGCAACGCCGCCCGCCGCAAAGGCCACTTCACCGACCTTGGTGAAACGACGCTTCACGCCACCGAATTTGGCAAAGCCGCCAACAATCTGGTCATCGGTCATGCCCATTTCCAACGCCACGGCAATCGCGGCCAAGGCGTTCTGGACATTGTGACGGCCCGGCATCGGCAATTCGACGCCCGTGATCCGGCGGCTGATGCCGTCGCGGTTACGCACCAGCACGTCGAATCGATTGCCACCCGGCACCGGGGTGACATTCTCGCCGCGCACATCGGCCTGGGCCGCAAAGCCATAAGTCATGATCCGCCGGTCACGAATGCGCGGTAGGATCGCCTGCACTTCCGGGTGATCCAGGCAGAGCACTGCCACGCCATAAAAGGGTACATTTTCAATGAATTCGACAAAGGCCGACTTAACCTTGTCGAAGCTGCCATAATGATCGAGATGTTCCGGATCGATATTGGTGACGACCGCAATCGTGCCATCCAACCGCAGGAAGCTGCCGTCGCTTTCGTCGGCCTCGACCACCATCCAGTCGCTCGCGCCAAGGCGGGCATTGGAGCCATAATGATTGATAATGCCGCCGTTGATCACGGTCGGGTCGATCCCGCCCGCATCAAGCATCGCCGCCACCATCGAGGTGGTCGTCGTCTTGCCATGCGTCCCGGCGACGGCAACGGTGTTTTTGAGCCGCATCAGTTCCGCGAGCATTTCCGCCCGGCGCACAATCGGAATGCGCTTTTCCAGCGCAAGTTCAACCTCCGGATTACCGCGCTTGATCGCGGTCGAGGTCACCACCACCACCGCATCGCCAAGATTGGCGGCGTCATGGCCGATCATCACCTTGATGCCCTTGTCGCGCAGGCCCTGCACGACATAGCCTTCGGCAACGTCCGAGCCCTGCACCTTATAGCCGAGATTGTGCATCACCTCGGCAATGCCGGACATGCCGATGCCGCCAATGCCGATGAAATGGATGGTGCCGATATCGGTGGCGACGCCCTTCATGCGCCTGCTCCTGCAAGACGGGTTGCGGTTTCAAACACGCCGACCAGTTCCGGCGCATAAGGTTGATCGAGCGATTCCACGAGGTCCGCCAGCGCGCGTGCCGCATCGGGACGGCCAATCGCACGCGACCGGCCTGCGGCGTTCTGCAATGCTTCGGGATCAAGACCAAGCTTCTGCATCTGTTTGGCCAGTTCAATCGGGGTGAACTTGTCCTGCGGGATCGACCGCCCCCCGCCCGCCTGCGCCAGTTCGCGCGCATTGGCGGTCTGATGGTCATCGGCTGCGGACGGCAGCGGGATCAGGATCGCCGGCCGCCCGGCACAGGTCAGTTCGGCAATGGTAGACGCCCCGGCGCGCGCGACGACAAGATGCGACCAGCCCAATTTTTCGGGCAGGTCTTCCATATAGGTCGCAAGATCTGCCGGAATGCCCAGTTCGGCATATTTGGCGCGGACCAGTTCAATGTCCTCTGCCCGGCATTGCTGCGTCACCTGCAAACGGCGGCGGAAGGCGACCGGCAACATCCCCAATCCGTCCGGCACCACTTGCGATAGCACCGATGCGCCCTGGCTCCCGCCCGTGACCAGCATGCGGAAAATGCTATCTTCGGTCAGCAGCGGAAACGGCAGTTCCCGCAACGCGATGACCTCGTCCCGCACCGGATTGCCGACCAAATAGGCCTTGTCGTAATATTTATCTTTCAAACGCTCAACCCGCGCATGGCTGGTGGCAATGGCATCAACCCTACCCGCCAACAGGCGGTTGACGCGGCCCAGCACGGCGTTCTGCTCATGGATCACGGTCGGGATATCATGACGGATCGCCGCCCAAAGCGCGGGCAGCGCCGGATAGCCCCCAAAGCCGATCACAGCAGCCGGGCGGAAGGTTTCGTACAGCCGTTCCGCCATGCGCACGCCCTCGCGGATCGCGGCAAAGGCCTTGGGCCAACCAAGCGGATTCTTGGTCACGCGCCCGGCGGGCAGGACATGGACCTGTGAATCCTTGAACAACCCCGGAATGCGCGCGCCGCGCTCATCCGTGACCAGCGCGACATGATGGCCACGCCGCTGCAATTCGCTGGCCAGTGCCTGGGCCGGGGTCATGTGCCCGCCGGTTCCCCCGGCGGCAAGGACGAAATGGCGGCTTCCGGTCAAGTCTCAGGTCCTCGTCACGATATAGGGTGAGCGCTTCGCAGCGGGGTTACGCCGGGTGAACGCCAACAGCAATCCAAAGCCTGCCGATACCGCGATCATCGATGAGCCGCCATAGCTGATAAATGGCAAGGTCATGCCCTTGGACGGCGCCAGCCCGACATTGACCGCGATATTGATCACGGCTTGCATCCCGAATTGCGCCGCAAGGCCCGCTGAGGCGAGCAGCACAAAATCATCTTCCTCGTCCAGCAGGCGGACAAAGACGCGCACCACAATCGCGGCGTAGAGCAGCGCGACGGCCAGGCAGGTAATTAGGCCAAACTCCTCGCCAATGACCGAGAAGATATAATCAGTATGCGCTTCCGGCAGGTGGAACTTGGCCTCGCCGCCGCCCGGACCGGTGCCAAAAAATCCCCCATTGGTGATCGTCTTGTGCGCCGATTCAACCTGATAGGAATCGCCCTCGCCAAATAGGAAGGCGTTGATGCGGGTGCGCGCCACTGAATAAAAGGCATAAGCGCCCAATACCGCACCGACGCCCACGGCGATCAGCCAGCCGATGATCCGCACCGGCGCACCGGCGAGCAACATCAGCACGAACCAGATGCCGCCAAAGATCACGGTCTGGCCGAAGTCCGGTTGCAGCATCAACAGCCCCGCGATCACGGCGGTCGCCGCAGCAGAAATGCGCATCACCGGCAAGCTACGGTCGACATTGCGCAGCGATAACAGCCAAGCAAGACCGACGACATAGCAAGGCTTGAGAAATTCAGACGGCTGGAACTGGAAGCCGACAATGTTAATCCAGCGCTTCGCGCCGTTCGCCTCGACCCCGAATAACGGGATGAACAGCAGCGTCACAAAGCAGAAAATGCCAACCCCCATGGCGATCCGCCGCGCCGAATCGCGCGGCAACAGCGAGGTCATGAACATCACCGGCAAGCCGAGAATCAACCACATCACCTGCCGCCAAAAATAATGCAGCGACGCCATTTTATGGGAGAAATCGGAATAACGCTGTGCCGACGCGGGCGACGCGGCTGCCACCGCGACCAGCCCGATCGCCACCAGCACGAGCACCAGCATCACCAGCACCCGATCAATTTCCCAGAACCAGCGACCTAGCGGCGTGCGATCAGTCCGGCCCAACCGGGCATGATGCGGGGCGGAGCGCACCACGCGCGGGCGGCCACGGCTGCCCGGTGTATGGAAACCATCTGTGGGCATCACAGCGCCTCGACTGCGGCACGAAAGGCATCGCCCCGCGCCTCGAAATCACGAAATTGGTCGAATGATGCACAGGCCGGGGACAATAAGATCGTGTCACCAGGCACGGCCACCGCCGCCGCATCCTTGACCGCTTGTTCCAGCGTGCCACTTTGCGTCACCGTCATATGCGGTGCCAGCAATTCAGCAAATAATGGCGCTGCCTCGCCAATGACATAGGCCGCCTTCACATTGCCGAACCATTTGATGCAGGCATCAAGATCATGGGTCTTGGCCTTGCCGCCCAAGATCCAATGGATCGCCGGATAGGCCCCAAGCGCCGGTGCGGTCGAATCCGCGTTCGTCGCCTTGCTGTCATTGACATACAATACGCCCAGCCGTTCCTTCACCCGCTGCATCCGATGCGGCAGGCCGGGATAGGTCGCAAGGCCCCGTTCGATCGTGGCGTCATCGATACCCAACGCGGCGGCCACCTTGATCGCAATCGCGACATTTTGGGCGTTATGCGGCCCCTGCAATGTCGGCCAGCGCCCCTGATCCTTGATGTCGGCGGCATGCACGCGGATCAGGCGATGATTGACCCGGCTTGCGATCATGCGCGACGGATCATCGTCACAAGCGATGATCGCCAATTGATCCGCATGCTGAAAACCGAACAGCCGTTCCTTCGAGGCGCAATAGCCCGCAAAACCATCATAGCGGTCGAGATGATCGGGCGTGATGTTGGTCAAGACCGCCACATCGCACGCCAGACTGTGGCTGAGATCAATCTGGTAGCTCGATAGTTCAAGCACATAGACGCCACCGCTCGGCAACGGATCTTGGCCCAGAATCGGCAGCCCAATATTGCCGCCCAGCGTGGTCGGCAGTCCCGCCGTTGTGCATAAATGGTGGATCAGCGCCGTCGTGGTCGACTTGCCATTGGTGCCGGTGATGCCGACCACCTTGTGCGCCGCCAGACCAGCCCGTGCCAAGGCAAAAAGTTCGATATCGCCGATGATCGGCACATGCGCCGCGCGCGCCTTGGCCGCGATTGGATGGCTGTTGAGTGGCACGCCCGGCGACACAATCACCGCGTCCAGCCCGCCAAGATCCATTTCCAGCGGATCGGCAAGGCTAAGCGCGCCTTGCGCTGCTCCCGTTGCTGGGGGGAGTTGGAGCGCCGCTTCCCTCGCGGTTGCATTTGTATCCCATGCTGTCACCTGAGCCCCGCTCGCCAGCAACGCCCGCACGGTCGCAAGACCGGTCCGAGCCAGCCCCAGCACCGCATAGCGTTTGCCGCGAAAGGCGGGCGACGTAATCACCGCAGCTTCAGCGTCGCAAGGCCGATGAGCGCGAGCGAAAAGCTGATGATCCAGAAGCGGATCACCACCTTGGTTTCGGCCCAGCCGAGTTGCTCGAAATGATGGTGGATCGGTGCCATGCGGAACACCCGCCTACCCGTCCGCTTGTACCAGAAGACTTGAATAATCACCGACAGGGCCTCGACCACGAACAGACCGCCAACAACCCCCAGCACGATTTCATGATGCGCGACCACGGCGACCGCACCCAGCGCCCCGCCAAGCGCGAGCGAACCGGTATCCCCCATGAAGATCGCGGCAGGCGGTGCATTGAACCACAGAAATGCAAGCCCCGCCCCCATGATCGCCGCGCACAGGATCGCGACATGCGCCGCTCCCGGAATATGCGGGATGCCGAGATAAGGCGCGAATTTGGCGTTGCCGACGAGATAGGCAAAGATCAGGAACGTCATGGCGGCGATGATCACCGGCATGGTTGCCAGCCCATCAAGCCCGTCCGTCAGGTTCACTGCATTGCCCGCGCCAACAATCACCGTCGCACCAAACAGAATGTAGAACCAGCCAAGGTCCATCACCGGGCCCTTAACGAATGGCAGATACAAATTGGTGTCGCCACTGACCCAGACGATGATCGACACCGCGACGCTCGCGATCGCGAACTCGCCCAGCAGCCGGACCTTGCCCGACACGCCCTTGTGGCTGCGTTTCGTCACCTTGTCGAAATCATCGAGAAAGCCGATTAGGCCAAAGCCGAACAACACGATCAGACAGGCCCAGACATAAGGCGCAGCCAGGTCCATCCAGAGCAACATCGACAGCGCGATGGCGATCAGCATCATCAACCCGCCCATGGTCGGCGTGCCGACCTTGGCAAGATGGGTCTGCGGTCCATCGCTCCGGATGGGCTGGCCCTTGCCCTGACGCAGGCGCAGCCAGTCAATCGCCTTGGGACCAATGACCAAGCCGATGATCAGCGCGGTAAACAGCGCCCCACCCGTGCGGAAAGTGATGTAGCGGAACAGGTTGAGCAGCCCCGCGAAGTGAAATTGTTCTGCGATCCAGTAGAGCATTATATGTTCCTGCCCTGCGCCTGCTCATCAACCAAATGGCTGACCAGCCGGGCCAGCCCGATGGAGTTAGAGCCTTTTACCAATATGGCATCACCCGGCGCGATCAATCGATCTAGCGCAAGCATCGCGGCCGATGCGTCGGGCACATGGACGAAATCCCGCTTGCCCTCAAGTATCTTTGCAAGGGGCAACATCTCCGGCCCGACAAGAATGGCGATGGCAAGATCGGCTGTCTCGATATGGTCGGCCAGCGCCTCATGAAAGCCGGCGGATTTTTCGCCCAGTTCTTTCATCGCGCCCAGCACCGCCAAGCGCCGCTTCGACTCTTCCTTGCCCAACTGGCCAAGGGTCGCGGCCATTGAGGCGGGATTGGCATTGTAGCTTTCGTCAATCAGCAGCGCCTCGCCACTGCCGACCGTGATCAGATGGCGCGCCCCGCGTCCCGGTAGGCCCGTCATATCCGCCAGCGCCAGCCCGGCTGCCGCCAGATCACCGCCCGCCGCCTGCACCGCCGCAATCACGGCCAATGAGTTCGACACCCAATGTTCGCCGGGCAGGCCGATGGAATAGCCGAGTTCCGCCCCCGGCAGCACCGCATTGACATAGGTGCCATGCGCCTCGCCATGCACCACATCACGTGCGCGCACATCGGCACCTTCACCCCGGCCAAAGGTCACGATCTTGCCCGCATGAGGCCGGGCCGCCGCGATCAACCGCTCGCGATATGGGCTGTCGAACGGGATAATCGCCGTTCCGCCGGGTTCCAACCCCTGAAAAATTTCGCCCTTGGCATCGGCAATCGCCGCCTCGTCCGGGAAAAATTCGCTATGCGCCGGGGCAATCGCCGTCACAAGCGCGATATGCGGCCGCACCAGCCGGGTCAGCTGCGCCAGTTCGCCGCTGTGGTTCATGCCCATTTCCAGCACGCCAAAGCGCGTCTCGCGCGCCATGCGCGACAGGCTGAGCGGCACGCCCGTATGATTATTATAGCTCTTCACCGAGCGATGCACCGGCCCCTTATTGGCCCGCGCCAGCGCATCGGCGAGCGCTTCCTTGGTCCCGGTCTTGCCGACCGAGCCGGTCACGCCGATGACCACGCCCTGCATCCGCGCCCGCGAGGCGAGGCCCAGCGCGCCAAGCGCAGCGGTGGTATCCGCCACCCGAACATGGGGCAAGGCGCATTCCGCACTGACAATCGCACCTGCCGCGCCGCGTTCAGCGACCTGGCCAAGAAAGCGATGACCATCGGTGATTTCACCCTTCAGTGCGATGAACAAATCGCCCGGCCCGATTTCGCGACTGTCAAACGCCACACCATTGACCGCAAAATCAGCCGAAGCCGTGCCTTGGACGGCGGCGGCGATTTCTGCCGAGGTCCATAACGGGGTGCTCATCCCGCGCACTCCCGTGCCACTTGCACATCGTCGAATGGCAACACCCGGTCTCCCACTATCTGGCCCTGCTCGTGCCCCTTGCCTGCAAGCAGCACGACATCATCCCCCTGCGCCATCGCAATCGCCGCCGCAATGGCCGCGCGACGGTCGCCAATTTCGGTCGCGCCCGGTGCTGCCGCCATGATCGACCGCCGGATCAGTGCCGCATCTTCACTGCGCGGGTTATCGTCGGTCACGATCACGACATCCGACAAGCGGGTCGCGGTCGCGCCCATTTGCGGACGCTTGCCCGTGTCACGGTCCCCGCCAGCGCCAAATAAGGTGATCAACCGCCCCTTGGTATGCGGCCGCAGCGCCTCAATCGCCGCCGCCAAGCCATCCGGGGTATGCGCATAATCAACATAAACTGGCGCACCTGATCGCGTAATCGCCGCACGTTCCAGTCGCCCGCGCACGCCTTGCAGCCGCGAGATATCGCCCAGCGTCCGGCCGACATCGCCACCCGACGCGATGACCAGCCCTGCCGCGACCAACACATTCGCCGCCTGATAGGCCCCGATCAACGGCAACTGGATCGACTTCATCGCCCCGCCTTCGACCTCGACCTCCAGCACCTGCCCCATCGCCGTGGGGGTGCGCTTGACCAGCCGCAGAAACGTGCCCCGTTCACCCACCGTGTAGATCCGCAAACCGCGCGCGGCGGCAATCGCCTTGACCTCCATCGCGCGCTCGTCATCAGCCCAGATGACCGCCGCGCCGCCCGCTTGCACCACCTCGCCAAACAGCCGCATCTTGGCTGCGAAATAGGCGTCCATCGTGCCGTGATAATCGAGATGATCACGCGACAAATTGGTAAAGGCGCCCACCTTAACCGGCAGGCCTTCGGTGCGATATTGCGCCAGCCCATGGGATGAGGCTTCAAACGCCGCGTGGGTCACGCCTTCGCGCTGCAACCCGGCCATGTTCGACAAGAAAGTGACGATATCCGGCGTGGTCAGGCCGGTGACGACCTGATCTTGCGCCGTGGTGACACCCAATGTGCCGATACTTGCCGCCTTGTGCCCGGCCATGTGCCAAAGCTGACGCGTCAGTTCGACGGTCGAGGTTTTGCCGTTGGTCCCGGTCACCGCGACGGCCACATCCGGAAATGGTGCGAAGAAACGGGCGGCGAGTTGCGCGAACAACTGCCGGGGTTCATCGGCGGCGAGATGGACCGCGCCTTCGACCTGCGCTTCGGGCCGAGCGACAATGGCAACCGCCCCTGCCTTGATGGCATCGGCGATAAAGTCCTCGCCATTCATGCGCACGCCGTTGAAGGCGCCAAATATCGTGCCTCGCGCCACCTTGCGATGGTCGATGGCAAAGCCGGTGACATCCACAACCTCATCGCCGCCGGTCAGCGTGCCGAGCCGGGTCACTGCTTATGCTCCTCAGGTTCCCAGATCATCGCTTCCACTTCCTCGTGCGGTATATCCTTGCGAGCATCGGGGATCACCCCCAACAACGGCCCGATGCGGGCGACGACCTTGCGCACCACTGGGGCCGCCGTCATGCCAGCAGTGGCATAGCCGCCGGTCTCAACCGTGCCCTTGGGCTCGTCAAGCATCATCACGACGGCATATTTCGGATCATCAACCGGGAACACCCCGGCAAAGGTCGACACCAAAGAATGGCGCGCATAGCCGCCACCACTCGCCTTTTCCGCCGTGCCGGTCTTGCCGCCAACCCGCAAACCCGGCGCATCGGCATTCCGGCCCGTGCCGCGCAGCACGATCATCCGCAGCAGTTGCCGCATGGTGTAGCTGGTCTTTTCCGACATAATCCGCGTACCCGCCACCGGCTTGCCCGGTTCATGCTTGAACAGCGTGACCGGGCGCAGGAAGCCGCCATTGACTAGGGCTGCATAAGCCGAAGCCAAATGCATCGGCGTCACCGCAATGCCATGACCATAAGCCGTCGTCATGGTGGTGGTGCGTGCCCAGAAGGTCGGGACAATCGGATGCCCCTTGCCCGGCAATTCAATATCAACCGGTCGCCCAAATCCAAGCTTCATAAACATGGCGTTGAGCTTATCTTTGCCCATCTCATCGGCGAGTTGCGCCGTCACGATGTTCGAGCTGAAGACCAGCATTTCGGGGATGTTGAGCCAGCGCTTTTGCGGGTGGTCATCATGAATGGTGAACTTGCCCACCTTGAGCGGCTGGGTCGCATCATAGCGTTTGTCGAGCCGAGTGATGACCCCGCTATCCAGCGCGGCCGCGACCGTCAGCGGCTTGAAGGCCGAGCCGAGTTCATACACGCCCATGATCGCCTGATTGAACCGGGTTTCCGGTCCCGAACTACCCGGGCGATTGGGGTTGAAACTGGGCAGCGAAGTCAGCGCCATCACCTCGCCGGTATGCACATCCAGCACGATCCCGGTCGCGCCGCGCGCCTGAAAGTTCAGCATGGCCTGCGCCAGCTCTTTCTCGACCGCAGCCTGCACCCGGCTATCAATCGACAACACCACCGGCTGATCACGCTGATGTGGGTCGGTCAGGCGCTTTTCCAGCACCTTCTCCATGCCGGTCACGCCGCCGCCATCCAAATTGGTCCAGCCCAGCACATGCGCCGCAAGGCTGCCTTGCGGATAGAGCCGCTCCGGTTCGCGGGCAAAGGCCATGCCCGGCTCACCCAGCGCGTTGACCGCCTCCACCAGTTCCGGCATCGCGCGGCGGCGAAGATAGATAAAACTTTTGCGGGATTTGAGCAGCGCGAGATATTCAGCCGCATTATGCTCGGGCATCAGCGCCGCCAGCTTGGGCGCAAGTTCCTCCGGGCGGGTCAACAGCCGATCCGCATGAACCCCAATCGACCATGCATCAATCGTGCTGGCCAAGGTCTCGCCATTGCGGTCGACAATATCTGCGCGCGACTGGATGGCCGCGCGCGCAACCACATTGTCGCCCTGCACGACGCCCATGATCGCAAAATACAGCAGCTTGAGCACAATCGCCCCGACTGCCGCCAAGAACAGCAACAGCACCACCATCAACCGTTCACGCGACAAGGCCGCCACCTGCTGGCGGCGGCCCGCAAGATGCAGCCGATTTGACGAGGCGACGAGGGGCTCTGCCGTCACGGGTGACGCGTCTCCATCTCCTTCAGCCGCAACGCGATGGATTCAAGCGGCTTGGCCTTGGGCCGCTCTGCCTTGGCCAGTTTCACCGGGGCCTTATCCTTCTTGCCAGCGTCGACCTTGTCAGCACCCGGCTTGGCGGGTTTTGCGGCAGTCTTGACGGCCTGTTTTTCAGCCTTGGCAGGAGACTTGGCAGCGGATTTGGTCGCCTTGGCAGCGGGCTTGGTCGCCTTGGCAGCCAGTTTCTCAGATTTGGCTTCCGCTTTCGGTGCCTTTTTCGTCGCCAGCTTTTCGGGCTTGGCCGCAGCCTTCTCGGCTTTGATGATCGACTTTACCGGCTTCGACATTTCCGGCTTGGCGACCGGCTTGTCGGGCTTCGGGGCGACGCGCTCAAGCCGAACTGTCGACAGCGGCTGATAAGATACGGTGCGCAGTGCCGGCTCGTCGCGCGCAACCTTCTCGATGGTCGCCGGCATGACATTGGTCGCCGGCTGTGCCGAAGCGAGCTGCGTTTCATCCTGCATCGGCATGGCCGGATGCTGCTCGGTCAGCGCAACCAGTGCCTGTGGATCGGGCAAGAACTGCTCTGCCTCTGGCGCGGTCAGCGCCAGCGCCTGATCGTTCCAGCGTTCCAACTGGGCCATCTGGCCGCGCGAGCCGAGTTCGGTCTGCAACACGCGAATATGCTTCTGCGTGACGGAAATCTGGGCTTCAAGCGACTCCAACGCGGCGCGTTCGGTCGCGACACGAAGCGAAATGAGGTAACAGCACAGCACGGCAATCGCCGCTGCCGCCACCCAACCGATTGATCGGAATCGTGCGAGCATCATATGCCGTATCTCCTGTTGTCACCGAAACCGGAAGAGGTCGGGCGACTTTGACCAGAATTTCCTGTGGATAGCTTTGGCGCGGCGGTGCGATGCGCGGCACGCAGCGTCGCCGAACGGGCGCGCGGATTGCGCCGCAGTTCAACGTCACCGGCGCGCACCGCCTTGGCGGGCTTGGCAAAGGTCGGCGCATGGGCCTGCACCTGAATCGGCATATGGCGCGACCCCGCGCTGGCACTTGCCGAACGGTCGCGCAGGAACTGCTTAACGATGCGATCCTCAAGGCTGTGAAACGTCACCACCACCAGTCGGCCACCCGGACGCAATAGACGCTCTGCCGCGGCCAGCGCCGCTTCAAGCACATCCAGTTCGCGATTGACCTCGATTCGCAGCGCCTGAAAAGTGCGGGTCGCCGGGTCTTTCGGCATGCCGGGATGATGGCCAACCGCCTTGCGCACGATGGCCGCCAACTCTCCCGTCCGCGTGATCGGCCGCGCCGCAACAATCGCACGGGCGATCCGGCGCGAACGATGTTCCTCGCCATAACGATAGATGATGTCAGCGATCACCGCCTCATCGGCATTGTTCACGATATCGGCAGCACTTGCCCCCGACTGCGCCATCCGCATGTCGAGCGGACCATCCTGCATGAACGCGAAACCACGTTCGGCCTGATCAAGCTGCATCGACGACACGCCGATATCGAGCACGATCCCATCGACCGCATCGATCCCGGCGGCGGCAAGCAGCGCCTCCATATCCGCAAAATTACCTTGGTGCAGCGTCAGCCGGCCATTGCTTTCAGCCACCAGCGCCGCCCCCATGGCCAGCGCATCGGGGTCCTGATCAATGGCATGGACAATCGCCCCCGCCGCCAGCATCGCACGGCTATAGCCCCCCGCACCAAAGGTGCCGTCGACATGAATCTCGCCCGGTACGATCGCGAGGGCGTCGAGCACTTCTTCAAGAAGGACGGGGATGTGCGGCGCATCACCTGCGGCGCCGGTCACAAGGTGATTCCCTTATCGGCAAGCAATGCGCGCACCCGGCGCTGCGTCTTGAGTCGTTCCGGCCGTTCGACCGAGAGGAATGCGCGCGGGCACCAGACCTCGATCATGTCACCCACGCCGATAAAGACCGCCAAATCCTTCAGATCCGCTTCCAGCCGCAACAGCTTGGGCAGGATGAAGCGGCCACTGGCATCAAAGCTCGCTTCTTCGGTCGAACCATAATCATCATCAAACGCGCCCGCATCCGGAACCGGGCGACCAGCCGCAATATCCGCCTGCACACGCGCGCGGAAATCCTCGTATTTTTGCTGGGTATAGCCGACATCGAACAGCAACAGACAGGGGCGGTCATCATGGGTGTTGAGCTGGATCGACCCAGCACCGGGGCTGTTAGCCTCGATTTTACGGCGCAAATCGGCGGGGATCGCGACACGCCCCTTGGCGTCGATCGCGCTCAATCCCGGTCCGGAATATGGCTGCCGCAGTCCCACTTTTAATCATGCCTCCCAACGAAGGGGATCACGATCCATTCCCATCCCACATCGACGAACCGGCCCGTGCCGAACGCCCTGCAGGTAGAATCGCCCCCTCGCCTGTGGACAAGGAATAACGCGGGACAAGATGGAAAACAACGGGAGATTACGGGAAATACCCCCACTTTACCCCAATCACCCCGGAAATCTGGGGATAACTTGGCATTGAGCGGTGCGAAAAAGCATTTGCCGCCCTCTTGAAAAGCCTGTGGATAAGTTTGTTGATACTGTTGGGGCGATTGCGGCCAGGCCGTCACCGCACATCATCGCGACAGCACGTTTTGCGCTCGCGCCAGCAAGGCGCTATGGACGCTGATGCACCGAAAAATGGGAATTCACCGGATGACAACCCGACCGCTTCATATGCTGGCGCTGCTGGTTGTCGCATGGCTCGCGATCACTGGACTCTCGCGCCCCGCCATGGCGGCCCCGCACCTCGCGGCCCAGCTGGTGGCGGAAAATCCCGCGCCATCCCCTGGCAGCACCACCACCCTTGCCATCGCGCTGGCACCCGAACCCGGCTGGCATGGCTATTGGTCGAATCCCGGCGATGCCGGTACGCCGCCGGACATCCGCTGGACCCTGCCGCAAGGGGTCACGGTCGGCGCGCTGCGTTATCCTGTCCCCCAGCAGCTCGTCATCTCCGGCTTGATGAACCATGTGTACGAACGTGATTATGCGATGCTCGCACGGATGGAGGTCGCGGCGCATGTTGCGCCCGGCACGCGCCTGCCCATTCGGGCGAGCGCCCGCTGGCTGGTGTGTTCCGATACCTTATGCGTCCCTGAACAAGCCGAACTCGCGCTCGACCTGATCGCCGGGCCGCGCGGCGCGCCAACCGTGGTTGCGCCGCGTTTCGACCAATGGCGCGCTGCCCAGCCGCGCCCCTTGGGCACCATAGCGCGCTATGAGATCAAGGGCGATCAGGTGCGGATCGCCATTCCTTATCCCGCCAGCGCCCCCATCACCGCGCCACATTTCTTCGCGATCACCCGTGATCTGGTCGATTATGCGACACCCCAGCATTGGGGCCGCAATGGCGATTTGCTGGTGGCGGAACTGTCCAAGGCAAGGTTTTTCACCGCCAGCCCCCAATTGACAGGCATTCTCGCGACCGGGCCGGATCAAGGACTTGATATCACCGCCGTTCCCGGGCCGGTGCCGCCCCTTGGCACGCCGATCAGCGATGTACCCTCGGCGGATAACGACCCGATCAGCCTCTGGCTCGCGCTGGGCGGGGCCGTGCTTGGCGGATTGTTGCTTAACCTGATGCCGTGCGTCTTTCCGATCCTCAGTCTCAAGGCGATGAGCCTGATCCGCGCCGGTGCCAGCGAAAATGAAGCGCGGCGCGAAGGTCTGGCCTATCTGCTCGGCGCGATGCTTGGCACAACCGGGCTGGGCGGGTTGCTGCTGGCGATCCGCGCCTCGGGGGAAGAGGCAGGCTGGGCGTTCCAACTGCAATATCCGGCGACCATTCTTGTGCTCTTTACCCTGATGGCGCTGATGACGGCCAATCTTGCGGGCTGGGTCCATCTGCCCGCGCTGGTCACCGGCCAGTCCGTGACCCGGCGGGAAGGTGCATGGGGCGCCTTGGCCACTGGCGCACTCGCTGCCTTTGTCGCGACGCCCTGCACCGGGCCGTTCTTGGGCGCCGCCTTGGGCGCAGCACTGGTGCTGCCGACCGGCGCGGCCTTGGCGGTATTCGCCGGGCTTGGGCTGGGCATTGCCCTGCCCTTTGTGGCCATTGGCTTCGTGCCCGCGCTGCGGACCAGACTGCCCAAGCCCGGCGGCTGGATGGAGCGCGTCAAACATTGGCTCGCCGTGCCGATGGCGCTCACCGCGCTTGGCCTGATGTGGCTATTGTGGCGGCAGGCGGGCCTGCCCGGACTAGGCGCCGGGGTGGCCATACTGATGGCTGGCGCGCTATTGATCCGGCGTCAGCAGGGATTTGCCAGCCCGATGATGCTGGTGCTCGGCTTTGCCGCCAGCCTTGCGCTTGGTCTTGCGCTTGGCCTTGCCTTGCCCGACCGGGTGAATGGCCCGTCTGGCGCTAGCGCCAGCCATGGCGAGGCGCTGGCCTTTAACGAGGACAGGCTGGCCGGGTTGCGCGCCAAGGGCCAGCCGGTCTTCCTCTATTTCACCGCAGACTGGTGCATCACCTGCAAGGTCAACGAAGCCGCCGCCATCGATCGGGCCGAAGTCCGCCGTCACTTCAAGGATCAACGCATCATTGTGATGATCGGCGACTGGACGCGCGGCGATCCGGCGATCACCCGCTTCCTTGAACGTCAGGGACGGTCAGGCGTGCCGCTCTATCTATATTATCCGCCACGCGGTGACGCCCAGCTTCTGCCGCAGTTGTTGACCGCAGATATGCTGCTGGCGCTGGATTGAGCCATCATTTGCGCGGCAGCCTCTGCCAAACGCCAGACAAAAGAAAACCCGGCCCACCCCATTGGGCAGGCCGGGTTTCCGAAACGATGCGAGCCTGAAAGGCCCGAACGGATCAACCGCCGTTGAAGTTGACCATCGCGTAGAACATGGCCAGCGACAAGATGGTGTTAACGCGCGAGAACATCATCGCACGGGTGGCCGAGGCCGCCTTGGTGGCGTCGTCCGCCTCAACAATGCCGAGCGCGCGCTTCTGGGCCGGCCAGATCACGAACCAGACGTTGAACGCCATGATCAGCGCCAGATACATGCCTACACCAATCAGCTGGAAACCCGGCTGCATCGTGAAGGCCTGATGGGCGTAGCCCGCCTGAATCGCGATGATCAGGCCGGTCACGACAGTCGCGGCGGCGGCCCAACGGAACCAGAACAGCGCGGCCGGGGCAATGAACTTGCCCACTGCCGGCTTCAGTTCAGCCGGGATCTTCGGCATGGTCGGCATCTGGACGAAGTTGAAATAATAGAGCAGGCCGATCCACATCACGCCGAAGGTGAGGTGGAGCCAGCGAAAAATCGCCGCGATCGCATCACCATTCGGGGCAATGCCCGCGATTAACAGTACCGCCAGCACCAGTGCTGCCGCCACAACGGCGTGCAAATTACCAAAAAATTTAGCCAAAGTCGTTCTCCCCCGCTTGTTCAAAAATTCGAGTGGTTGGCAGTCGCCAAACTGCGCTCGCCCCCAGGCGAAGCGCAACACGCAACCTTACCTAAGGGCAAATTATGCGCCTTGGTCGGTTTTGTCACCCGTTTATGTCGCCTTTGCGCCTCAGAACGGCAGCTTGAAGCCCGGCGGCAGCGGAATACCGGCGGTCATCTTGCCCATTTCGGCACCAGCCACGGCATCGGCCTTGGCCCGTGTATCATTATAGGCGGCGATCAGCAGATCTTCGAGCATCTGCTTTTCCTGCGGCTGAAGCAGGCTTTCATCAATGTTGATCGCAAGAATGCGACCCTTGGCCGTTGCCTTGATTTTTACCAGACCACCGCCCGACTGGCCTTCAACCTCGGTGGTGTCGAGCTGGGCCTGCGCCTTGGCCAGTTCGTCCTGCACGTTCTTCGCCATAGCCAGGATGTCGTCGAGATTTTGCACGTCATGCACTCCGCATTTTCAAGGGATGTTGGTCTATCAATTCGGACCCCGGAAAGGTTCCGAGCGCGGCCGCCACCATCGGATCGGCCAAAATCGCCAGCCGCGCCGCCTCTTCCGCCATTTGCGCCTGTTCGGCCAAGGTCGGCTCGGCAGGCAGGTCGCTTTCGCTGATGTTCCAAGCCGTGCCGGTAATCGCCCGCAAGGCGCTGGTCACGCTCGCCAGAAAATCGCGTTCAGCCGCGCGCGGCTTGCCATGTAGCACGAGTTCGGGCGGCGCAAAGCGCACCAGCCCATATTCGCGGCGCAGCTTATCCCCGATAATCATCTTGCCATGGGATTCGAGCAATTCCACCAACGCAAGATAGCTGGTCGGCCCGTCCGCAGCGGGCGCCGTCATCGCCGGGGCGCTTGCCGAAGCCGAGGCCGAAGGCGCAGCCGAAGCCGAAGCCGGTGACGACGCACCAGATGCCGCCACGCCAAATTCGCCCGCCGCTGCTCGCCGCATCCACTCGCCCGGATCGGGCATGGTCGATGCATGGATCACGCGCAGCAGCGCCATTTCCGCCGCCTCATAAGGCAAGGGTGCGGTCATCACCTCTTGCAAGCCCTTGAGCAGCAACTGCCACAAGCGGTGCAACGCCGCGAAACCAAGCCGCGCCGCCCATTGATCATAAGCCGCACGCTCTTCGGTCGACTGGGCCGGATCGGTCTGCGGTGAGGATTTGGCGCGGGTCACCGCATGGACGATCTCCAGCAGGCCGCGCAATACATTGGTCGGCTCGACCCCCAGATCATATTGGTTGCGCAGGCCCGCCAATGCGCCCTCGGCATTCGCCTCCAGCACAATGCCGAACAGGTCGCGGATCGCGTTACGATCCGCCAGACCCAGCATCTCGCGCACCTGATCCGCTGTCACCTTGTCGATGCCATGGGCAATCGCCTGATCAAGGATCGAAAGGCCATCACGCGCCGACCCTTCCGCCGCCCGCGCGATCAGCGCTAGCGCCTCGGGCTCCGCCTCAACGCCTTCTTCGCCCACCACATAGGCAAAATGATCCGCCAACCGATCCGCCGGGATGCGGCGCAGGTCGAAGCGTTGGCAACGTGACAAAACGGTCACCGGCAGCTTGTGCACCTCGGTCGTAGCGAACAAGAATTTCACATGGGCGGGCGGTTCTTCCAGCGTCTTGAGCAAGGCATTGAACGCATTGCGCGACAGCATGTGCACTTCGTCGATAATGTAGATTTTGAAGCGCGCCGAAACCGCCGCATAGCGCACTGCCTCGATAATCTCGCGTACATCGTCGACGCCGGTATTGGACGCGGCATCCATTTCGATCACATCGATATGGCGACCTTCGGCAATCGCCTGACAAGGTTCACAGACACCGCACGGATCGATCGTTGGCCCGCCCTGCCCATCTGGCCCGACGCAATTCAGCGCCTTGGCGATCAGGCGGGCGGTTGATGTCTTGCCGACCCCGCGCACGCCCGTCATCAGAAAGGCATGGGCGATCCGGTCGCGACGAATGGCATTGCCAAGCGTCTGTACCATCGCCTCCTGCCCGATGAGGTCAGCGAAGCGCTGCGGCCGGTATTTCCGGGCGAGCACGCGATAGGGTTGGGGTGCGGTATCGGTCACCCGGATCGTTTACCGCCCCTGTGGGTGGAAAGTCGAGTAGGAACTGTGCGGGATCAGGCCGGGATCATGCCGAGATCATGCCGATCGACATCTGCCGCAGCGCATCCTTCATCGATGTCGCCAACGGCACATCATGGCCAAGATGCGTGTCAATCGCCTGATGCATCGCCGTGACCCATTGATCGGCGGTCAATTTGGTGATCGGGGTCGCCAGCTTGCGATGCGCCGACATGATGCAAGCGCCCGGGCGCTGTTCGAACCAATCGCGCGGCCCGCCGCTCCAGGCAGCGAGATAACCGGCCAGCGATTCGCGCATCGGCGACAGGTCTGGCGCATGCATGTCGCGCAGTTCCTTGAACGCCGGATCCTGTTCCATCCGGTCGTAGAAGTCATTGACGATGGCCGAAATCACCGGCGCGCCGCCAATGCGATCATAAGGGGTCATCGGCTTGGCCGGTGTTTCCTGCGTGGTGGCTTCGGTCATGACGGCTCCTCAGAATTCTTTACTGTTGCGTGTGGCGAGCAGAACATGATCCTGCCCGGCCGATCATTGATCTGGCGCAAATGCGGCGGAAACGGCCGGGATGGAAAACGACTGCGATGCGCGATGGTGAGCGATCACCCTCGCCGGATGATCCCGTGCAACTTCTTGCCCGCCGACAGCTTCACATCCGCCGTGCCCAGCGCAATCACCAGCGCCTCATCGACGATCTTCTCGCCATCGATGCGTGCGCCACCGCCCTTGATCAGGCGCTTGGCCTCGCCCTTGCTCGCCACCAGCCCAAGGTCGACCAGCGCATCCAACACGCCAATGCTATCCCCGGCAATTTCCAAGGTCGGCAAATCGGCGCCCGCTGCCCCCTGTTCGAACGTCGCCTTGGCGGTGGCTTCTGCCGAACGTGCAGCCTCTTCCCCCCGGCACATGGCGGTGCAAGCATTGGCCAGCACCACCTTGGCGGCGTTGATTTCGGCACCTTCGAGCCGTTCCAGCCGTTCAATCTCGTCAAGCGGCAGATCGGTGAACAGGCGCAGGAAGCGGCCGACATCGGCATCCTGCGTGTTCCGCCAGAACTGCCAATAATCATAATGCGGCAGGCTATCTTCGTTCAGCCAGACCGCGCCCGCCATGGTCTTACCCATTTTGCCACCGTCCGCCGTGGTGATGAGCGGGGTGGTCACGCCGAACACCTCGATCCCATCCATGCGGCGGGTCAGCTCGACGCCGTTGATGATATTGCCCCATTGATCCGAACCGCCCATCTGCAACCGGCAGCCGAACCGGCGCGACAGTTCCATGAAATCATAGGCTTGCAGGATCATATAGTTGAATTCGAGGAAGCTCAGCGATTGCTCGCGGTCGAGGCGCAGCTTGACCGAATCGAAGCTCAGCATCCGATTGATCGAGAAATGCTGGCCGACATCGCGCAGGAACGGGATATATTCGAGCTTGTCGAGCCATTCGGCATTGTCGACCATCACCGCATCCGTCGGGCCATCGCCGAAGGTCAGGAAATTCTCAAACACCCGCTTGATCGAGGCGACATTGGACTTGATATTGTCCTCGGTCAGCAGCTTGCGCGCCTCGTCCTTGAAGCTCGGATCGCCGATCTTGCCGGTTCCGCCGCCCATCAGCACAATCGGCTTGTGCCCGGCCTGCTGCATCCGGCGCAACAGCATGATCTGCACCAGCGAACCGACATGGAGCGACGGCGCAGTGGGATCAAAGCCAATATAGCCGGGCACAACGCCCTTTGCCGCGAGCGTGTCGAGCGCCGACGCATCGGTCACCTGGTGGATATAGCCGCGCTCTGCGAGCAGCTTGAGGAGTGAGGACTGGTAGCTGGTCATGATGGCAGGGCGCTTAGCATGATGCAGCGCAGGGGGAAAGCGGGGGCGTGCGAAGGGCTTGGCCCGATCAGAGTAGCAAACACCCCACCAGCGCCCCGGCCGCGACCGGGCCGTCATGCACCGGGCGGCAGATCAGCGCATTGGCCTGTGCCAGCGCGCGCACCGCGCCGCTATCTTGGGTCGACAGCGCCGTGACCGTCCGCCCGTCCCAATGCGCCCGCAGAAATTCCGCCCGCTGGCCGACCGGCGTGAGGGCTTGACCAAGCGGGAGTTCGACCATCTGTGGTAATGGCATCGCCGCCCCCGCCATCGCCGCCACCAGCGGCTTGAGGAACAGCGTCGCCGTCGCAAAGGCGCTGACCGGGTTGCCCGGCAAGCCCAACACCAGCGCATCGCCCAACCGGCCCGCCATCAGCGGCTTGCCCGGCTTCATCGCGACCTTGTAAAAATCAAGTACCGCCCCGGCCGCCACCAGTGCCGGGCGCACCAGATCATGGTCGCCGACCGACGCACCGCCGGTGGTGACGATGATATCGACCCCCGCCACGGCGCGGATCGCCGCCTCGATGGCGGGCAGTTCATCGCGGATGATGCCACCGTCCACCACGTCGCACGGCAGGCCCGCCAATAGCGCGCGCAGCATCACCCCGTTCGATCCCGGCAACTGGTCCGGCCCGACCGGATCGCCCGGCGCGACCAATTCATTGCCGGTTGAAATCAGCGCCACCCGCACCCGCCGTGCGACCTTGAGCGCGCCATGACCCGCCATCGCGGCCAAGGCGACATGGGCTGGTGTCAGCTTTTCGCCCGCCGCAATCACGACAGCACCCTGCGCAAAATCGCCGCCGCGTCCGCGCACATGCAGGCCGCACCGGTCGGGGGCATCGCCGGTCAGACGGATCGTCGCACCATCAGCGGCCACTTCTTCCTGAATCAGGATGGTGTCCGCCCCTTCGGGCAATGCCGCGCCGGTGAAGATGCGAACGCATTCGCCCGCCCCAACCATGCCCGCAAAGCGTTGGCCCGCCGCGCTCTCGCCGATCAGGGTCCATGGGCCGGGCAGGTCATCAAAGCGGATCGCATAGCCATCCATGGCGGACAAATCGGTCGCAGGCTGATGCCGAAGCGCCATCACATCCTCGCCCGCCCAGCGGCCAACCGCATCCACTAACGGCACGCTTTCCAGCGGCAACGCGCAGGCCAGCCCCAGCAACCGCGCCTGTGCGTCGGCGACGGAGAGCAGGCTCATTTGTCGCCCCGGTGCCAGTCGCCCGACTTGCCGCCGGTCTTGGTCAAGAGGCGGATGTCATGAATGACCATCGCCTTGTCGATGGCCTTGGCCATGTCATAGATCGTCAACAGGGCCGTCGACACGGCGGTCAACGCCTCCATTTCCACCCCGGTCTGGCCCTCGACCCGCACCAGCGCAGTGGCGCGCACGCCCGCATCTTCGAGCGCGAGATCGATACTGACCTTGGTGATCGGCAGCGGGTGACAGAGCGGGATCAACTCGCTCGTCTTCTTCGCCGCCATGATCCCGGCGATGCGGGCAGTGGCAAACACATCGCCCTTCTTGACCGCACCTGCGCGGATTGCCGCCAACGCCTCATCCGACATCGAGATCCAGCCTTCGGCCACCGCCTCGCGGCTGGTCACCGCCTTGCCGGACACATCGACCATATGGGCCGCGCCATCCGCGTCGAGATGGGTCAGCTTGCTCATGCGCCGGTCAGCAACTGGCGGGTCGCGATTTCCACATCAGGCTGGCGCATCAGGCTTTCACCGACCAGGAAGCAATGCACCCCCTTGGCCTGCAACGCCTCGACATCGCCATGGCCGCCAATGCCGCTTTCTGCGACAAAGGTGCAGTCAGCGGGCGCCAGTGCCTTGAGCCGCGCCGAAAGCGAGATATCGACCTCAAACGTCTTGAGATTGCGGTTATTGACGCCAATCAGCCGGGAGCGCAGCTTGAGCGCACGTTCCAGTTCGGCGGCGTCATGCACCTCGACCAGACAATCCATGCCGCGTTCCAGCGCCGCAGCCTCGATCTCGGCCATTTGCCCGTCATCAAGCGCGGCGACGATGATCAGGATCGCATCGGCGCCAATCGAGCGGGCCTCCGCCACTTGCCATGGATCAACCATGAAATCCTTGCGGATCACCGGCAGGTCGCACGCAGCCCGCGCCGCGACGAGATAATCCTCATGGCCCTGAAAATACGGCGCATCGGTCAGCACCGACAGGCACGCCGCACCACCCGCTGCATAAGCGCGGGCATGGGCGGGCGGGTCGAAATCCGGGCGGATCAGGCCTTTGGAAGGCGAGGCCTTTTTGATCTCGGCAATCAGGCCGGGCAGCCCGGCGGCGACCTTGGCATCAAGCGCCGCCCTAAACCCGCGCGGGGCAGACTGGGGGGCGGCAAGCTGGTCGAGTTCAGCGAGCGAGCGCACGGCCTTGCGTGCCGCAACCTCGCCCCGCTTGGTCGCGCAAATCTCGTCGAGCTTGTTGTCGAAGGTCAGGTTCGTCGTCATCAAAAAGCAATCCAGCAATCGAGCAGGGCCTTGGCCAGCCCCTTGTCCAGCGCCTCACGCGCTTCTTCTACCCCATCCTGCCAGTCGCGGGCCGCCCCCGCAACCATCAGCGCGGCGGCTGCATTGAGCAGCACCGCATCGCGATAGGCCCCCGCTTCGCCCAACAGCAAACGCCGCAGTGCTGCTGCGTTTTCCGTGGCATCGCCGCCCTTGATTGCCTCCAGCGGATGGCGCGGCAGGCCCGCATCCTCAGGCGCAATCTCGCCGCCATGGACCGCCATGCCGATGGTGGCATAACGGCTGGCGCCCGCAATCGAGAGTTCGTCCAGCCCTTCCATCCCCGAGACGATCATCGCGCGTTCCATGCCGAGCAACTGCATCGCATCATGATAAAGCGGGATCAGCCCGGGCTGCGACACGCCCACCAATTGGCGACGCACGCCCGCCGGATTGGCGAGCGGGCCGAGCAGGTTGAAGATCGTGCGGCGACCGAGCGCCTTGCGGATCGGGGCGATGCGGGCCAGTGCCGGGTGATATTTTTGCGCGAATAAAAAGGCGATGCCCAGTTCATCAAGGCTCGCTTCCGCCCGTTCGGCGGCACGGTCCAGATCAAGCCCCAGCGCCTCTAGCGTGTCCGCCCCACCCGCCTTGGAGGATGCGGCGCGGTTGCCATGCTTGGCGACCGGCACATCGCACGCCGCCACCACCAGCGCGACTGCAGTCGAGACATTGAGGCTGTGCTGCCCATCACCACCGGTGCCGCAGACATCAATCGCGCCTTCGGGCGCGGCAAGGCGGGTCATCCGCGCCCGCATCGCCCGCGCCGCACCGGCGACTTCTTCGGCTGTTTCGCCGCGCTCGGCCAGTTCGACCAGCAGCGCGGTAATGTCCGCCTCGGCCATCGCACCATCGAGCATCGCGCCGAATTGCAGTTCGGCCTCACCTGCGGTCATGCCCATGGCAAGATCAGCCCTGCCGCGTCTTCACCGGCAAACCGGCGATGCGCAGGAAATTGGCCAGCATGGCATGGCCATGTTCGGTGGCGATGCTTTCCGGGTGGAATTGCACGCCATGAATCGGCAGCGAGACATGGCGGAACCCCATCACCATCTCGTCATCGGCGGTCGCGTTGACGACGAGGCAGTCGGGAATATCCTCCACCACCAGCGAGTGATAGCGGGTCGCGATGAACGGCGACGGCAGGCCCTGATAAAGCCCGGTCCCATCATGGCACACCGGCGAGGTCTTGCCATGCATCAGGCGGTGGGCGCGCACGACCTTGCCGCCGAAATGCTGGCCAATCGATTGGTGGCCAAGGCAGACACCAAGCAACGGCTTCTTTAGGTCAGCGCAGGCCGCGACCAGATCAAGGCTGATCCCGGCCTCATTGGGCGTGCAGGGACCGGGCGAGATGAGGAACGCCTCCGCGCCGCTATCAATCGCCTGCTGGGCGGTCAGCGCGTCGTTGCGCACAACCTCTACCTCGGCCCCCAATTCCATCAGATAATGGACCAGGTTCCAGGTAAAGCTGTCGTAATTGTCGATGACGAGAATCATGCGATGTGCCTTAGCGCCAGAGGGTCGATGCATCCAGCGGCGTGGGTCATTGTCCGAACCCTGTCTCACGCGCGACACGCACCGCTTCCGCAGCGGCGGCAAATAGCGCGCCCGATTTATGCTCGCACTCGCGCTGCTCGGCCTGCGGGTCGGAATCAGCAACAATGCCCGCCCCCGCCTGCACATGCATCACCCCGTCCTTGACGAGCGCGGTGCGCAGCACGATGCAGCTATCCATACTGCCATCGGGCGAGAAATAGCCGACGCAGCCGGCATAAGGCCCGCGCGTTTCCGGTTCCAGCTCGGCGATGATCTCGCACGCCCGGACCTTGGGCGCGCCCGAAACGGTGCCCGCCGGAAAGCCCGCGAACAAGGCGTCGAGCGCATCCTTGGCCGGATCAAGCCTGCCCACCACGTTCGACACAATGTGCATCACATGGCTGTAGAATTCGATCATATAACTGTCGGTCACCGTCACGGTGCCGGCCGCCGCCACCCGACCGACATCGTTGCGGCCCAGATCAAGCAGCATCAAATGCTCGGCCCGTTCCTTGGGATCGGCCAGCAGCTCCGCCTTATTTTCGGCATCCTCCAGCGCGGTCTTGCCACGCGGGCGGGTGCCGGCAATCGGGCGGATCGTCACCTCGCCATCGCGGACGCGGACGAGGATTTCCGGGCTGGACCCGATCAGCGAGAAGCCCGGCAGGTCGAGATGATAGAGAAAGGGCGACGGGTTGATCCGGCGCAGCGCGCGATAAAGATCGAACGGCGGCAACGGAAAGGGCTGGGTGAAACGCTGGGCCAGCACCACCTGAAAAATATCGCCCGCGCGGATATAGTCCTTCGCCTTGCCGACCATGTCGACATAGGCATCCGGTGCCATGCTGGGCTGGCGCGGCGGGAGAACAAGATCAGCCGGGGCACGGGTCGCATCCGGCAACGGGCGGGCAAGGCCGGCAGCCGCCTGGTCGATCCGTTCCCGCGCGCGCTCGATCAGCGCATCGACCGAGGCCGAGGCCAGCGCCTCCGGCCAGATCGGGGCGATCAGGTAAAGCTGGTCGGCCAAGCGATCAAAGACGAGGATGACGGTCGGGCGCGCAAAGATCATATCGGGCAGGCCCAGCGGGTCATGCGCCGGGCGCGGCAGTTTTTCGACCAGACCAATCGTCTCATAGGCAAAATAGCCGACCAGACAGGCCAGCGCCTTGGGTAGACCATCCGGCACATCAAGGCGGCATTGCTGGACCAACTGGCGCAGCGCTTCGATACTGCCCTGTTCGACCGGCGCAAATGCTTCGCGATCAGCCTGCCAGCGTGGGTTGATCTCGGCACAATTGCCAAACGCGCGGAACAGCAGGTCAGGATCAATGCCCAGCAGGCTGTAACGCCCGCGCACCGCGCCGCCCTCAACCGATTCCAGCAGGAAATCGCCACGCCCCGGCTGCATCAATTTCAACGCCGCCGACACCGGCGTTTCCGTATCGCAAATCAGGCGCGACCAGACGAGGCCCGGCTTCCCCTGTTCCAGCGCGGTCCGGGCGTCGAGATCATGGAAACGCTGGTCGGTCACTCTGCGGCTGCCCCCGAGAGACGCTTTTTCAGCGCAAGCACCTTGGCCTTATTTTCCTTGAAACCCAGTTCGGCGCGGGCAGCCATGGCGAATTGCTGGGCATATTCCTCGCCCATGCGCGCCCGGATTTGTTCGCCGGTCTGGGCGACAAGCTGCGGGGCTTCGGCTATATTGCCCTGCTTGACATCCGTCACCAGCACGACCGACCAACCGAGATTATTCGGCGCGGGCAACAGCTTTGCCTTGCCCTTGGCCATGGCAAACATCATCGCAACCGCCGGAGGCACATTTTGTTGTTGCGCCAGATCGGCACGACGCGCGCTCACCATTTTCGGCGCGGGCAAGCCTGCCGCTGCAAAGGCAGCCGCCATGGGCGTCCCGGCATTGATCTTGGCCTGAACGCTTTCGGCCAGCTTGCGGGCGACCGCCGCCGCCCGACCACGGATGAAGTCACCCGCCACCGCATCACGCACCTTGTCATAAGCAAGCGGCGCGGAGGGCAGCACGCGGTCCACGCCAACAATGGCAAAGCGCTTGTTCGGGATCAGCGTTTCGACCAGCGGCTCTTCGTCGGCCCCCATGGCGAAGCCCGATTTCAGCAGCGTCGCGAGTTCCGGTGAAGCTGCAACCGGCTTACCATCAATCGACTGGCCAGTGGCGGTCACCAGCGGCGACACCACGACGGTCAGGCCCTTGGCCTTGGCCACTTCATCAAGGCTTGCCCCACCGCCAAGCTGATCCTCAATGTCGTTCGCGAAATCAGCCATCGCTTCTTCGCCCTTCTGCTTGGCAAGCAGGCCGAAGATTTCCGCACGCACCTGTGGCAGCGATTTGCCGATAGTGGCGTTGATCGCGTTGACCCGCACCACGTGCCAGCCGAGGTCGCTCTGCACCGGCGCACTGATACCACCCTTGGGCAGGGCAAAGGCGGCAGCCGCCAGCGCGTCAGACGCAAATGCCGCGACTTCATCGCGCGACTTGACGCCCATCGCGGTATCGCTCGCCGCAAAGCCTGCCGCCTGCGCCGCAACATCGAATGACTGGCCCGCCTTGAGCTTGGCCGCAAAGGCATTGGCCGCCGCCTGATCGGGCAGCACCACCTGCGACAGGTTGCGGGTCTGAACCGACGCATATTGCGCGGCATGGGCCTTATAATAAGCGGCGATATCGGCATCGGTCGGGATGGCGTTCTTGACATTCTCGACCCCGAACACCGCATATTTCAGCGCGCGTTGTTCCGGCTGGGTAAAGGCGACGCGAATCTTGTCGTAATGCGCCTTCAATTCGGCCTCGGTCGGGGCAGGCCCGGCGGGCATGGCGGCAGAGGGAATATCGCCGACCAAACCAGCACGGGTTTCCAACACCAGCCCGGCATAGCTTGCTGCCATGCTGACCGGCAGGCTCGGATTGCCCGCCACCGGGATGAGCAGTTGCTGGCGGATAAAGGCACCGGACAAATCGGCACGGAAATCGGCGGGGGTCATTTTCTGCTGCGCAAGCGCGGCCTCATAGGTTTTTTCGTCGAACTCGCCGGTCGGGCCATGGAAAGCCTGAATATTGGCGATCTGGCGGTCGAGCACCAGCTTACTGGCGACCATGCCCTGTTGCAGCCCGAAAAATTCAAGGGCGCGCGACGTGACATAATCGGCATAGCTCGCATCAAAGCCACCGCCCGCGATAAAGCTCGGCAGGTCGAGCGTCGGATTCTCGCGCTTGGCCGCCTCATATTGGCTACCGACATGGCGTTCCACATCTGTCTGGCCCAGCTTGTGCTTGCCAATGGTGGCGAGCGAGTCGCCCTGCGGTGCGAGGTTACCAAGCCCGCTGGGCGTGCCAATGCCGGTCACCAGCACGGCGATGGTGATCAGCGCAAGGATCGCACCAGCAATCCAGGAAGTTGTGAAACGGCGAATAATCGAAATCATTGAGGCATGCTTTCGCGAGCGGGAATAAAGCGGCCCCTGCCATAAAGGGCCTTTGCCGCCGCTTCAAGCGCGGCGTGGTGATCGCAGTTCCTCCCTCTTGGCGAGCGTGCGGCGGGCTGCTACCGGGCGCGCATCGAAATTAATCGTCCCCTCGCAGGAACAGGATCAACATCATGGCACGACGCAAGCTGATCGCCGGCAACTGGAAGATGAACGGCAACCTCGCCGCCCTTCGCGAACTCGCGGATATTCAGGCCGCCGCCGTGGCCCATCCGGCAGTCGATGTCGCGATTTGCCCGCCCTTCACCCTGATCGCCCCCGCCGTCGCGGCCCAGCCCGCGCTCGCCATCGGGGCGCAGGATTGCCATGAAAAAGTCTCGGGCGCGCATACCGGCAATGTCTCTGCCGCAATGCTGAAAGAAGCCGGGGCCAAGCTGGTGATCGTCGGCCATAGCGAGCGCCGCGCCGATCAGGGCGAAAGCGACGCGCTGGTGCAAGCCAAGGCATCGGCAGCGGTCAATGCCGGTCTGCTCGCGATCGTCTGCGTCGGCGAAACCGAGGCACAGCGCGACGCCGGTCAAGCGATTGCCATCGTCACCGGTCAGGTGCGCGGCTCCGTCCCTGCCGGTTCAACCGCGGCACAGCTCGTGGTCGCCTATGAACCGGTCTGGGCCATCGGCACGGGCCGCACGCCCACCGTGCAAGATGTCGCCGACATGCACGCCGCGATCCGCGCCACGCTGAACGACCTGCTCGGCGCGGAAGGCCCGGGCGTGCGCATCCTTTATGGCGGTTCGGTCAAGCCGGACAATGCCCGCGAATTGTTGGCCGTCGCCGATGTGGATGGCGCGCTGGTGGGCGGTGCAAGCCTGACCGCCGCACAATTTGTGCCGATCATCGAGGGCGGCGCAGCGGTTAGCTGAGCACTCAAAACATGTTTCAACGATTGAGATATCATTTATCGGGTGATCGCGCTGGACGGCGGGCGCTATCACCCGCTACATTCGTTTAACCATGTGGCATCTCTTCCAATTCCCGCTCTGTCCCTATTCGCGCAAGGTGCGCCTGCTGCTCGGCGAAAAATCGATCGGCTATGAACTGGTGCGCGAATCACCATGGGAACGTCGGGACGAATTTTTCGACCTCAATCCGGCGGGCGAAACCCCGGTCATGGTCGACGAGGCCTCCAAGACGGTTCTCATCGATTCTCAGGTCATCTGCGAATATTTCGAGGAAACCGTCGAAAAAGCGCCGATGATCTCGGGCACCGCCGCCAATCGCGCAGAAATCCGGCGATTGGTGAGTTGGTTCGATGTGCAGATGTTCCGTGACGTGACCGGCCCGCTGCTCAATGAACGGATGCGCAAGCGGATCGTGCACCGCGCCTCACCCGATGCCAGCGCGCTGCGAGAGGCGATGAAGCTGGCCGACCAGCATCTCGACTATATCGATTATCTGCTCGACCATCGCCGCTGGCTTGGCGGCCCGATCCTGAGCCTGGCGGATCTGACGGCGGCGGCGCATCTTTCGGTCGCGGATTATCTTGGTGGCATTAATTGGCAGGGCCATGAACAGACCCGGCAATGGTATGCCGGCCTGAAATCACGCCCAAGCTTCCGCCCGTTATTGAGCGAGAAGATGGAAATCATCGTGCCCCCGGCGCATTACGACAAGGTCGATTTCTAGGCGCTACCGCCCCCACCGACCTCTGCCCCCGCCCCTCCCCACCAACTCGTCATGCTGAACTTGGTTCAGCATCCACCTCGCCGCCCGCCCGGCGAGGGAAGGCCGCTTGGACCCTGAAACAAGTTCAGGGTGACGAAGGAGGGGGTGACGCAGGAGGAGGCCGGGGTGACGAAGGAGGACGACGCGAGGGCAGTAGCGACGCGCCAAGGCGTAACGTATCCCGGGCTGGCCACACACAACCGCGCCCGAACCACGCACAATCACCCCCGCGCCACACACGGCCACTGCCTCAATGGTGGATTTTCCGCTTCGTCTGGGCTAGGGGCTGCGCCAGCTTTCATTTCACCTCAGGGCAACGCGAACATATCCCATGCAAATCTGGGTCGGTCTCGGCAATCCGGGCGCTCAATATGCGCTGCACCGGCACAATGTCGGGTTCATGGCGCTTGACCTGATTGCAGCGGATCGCAACTTCTCACCTTGGAAGAAGCAATTTCAGGGCTGGGCCAGCGAAGGCCGGATCGGCAGCGAGAAAGTCCTGCTGCTCAAGCCCCAGACCTTCATGAACAATAGCGGCCAAAGCGTCGGCGAAGCGATGCGCTTCTATAAGCTGACCCCGGCGGACGTGACCTTGTTCCATGATGAACTCGACCTCGCCCCTTTTCGGGTCAAGGTAAAGACCGGAGGCGGCACGGCGGGCCATAACGGGCTGCGTTCAACCGACCAGCATATCGGTCCCGATTTCCGCCGCGTCCGGATCGGTATCGGCCATCCCGGGCACAAGGATAAGGTGACGGGCTATGTGCTGGGCAATTACACCAAAGCGGAAATGGACCCGCTGGCCGATATGCTCGCCGCCATCGGGCGCGAGGCTGACTGGCTGGCGCAGGGGGATGACGCCCGGTTCATGAGCGAAATTGCACTGCGCCTGCAACAGGCGTGAATAATTAAAGCCCTGCCGCTAGCGGGAGGGACATGGGAGAAATAAAATGGGTTTCAAATGCGGTATCGTCGGGCTGCCCAATGTCGGCAAGTCGACCCTGTTCAATGCACTGACCGAAACGCAGACCGCGCAGGCGGCCAATTATCCGTTTTGCACGATCGAGCCGAATGTCGGTCAGGTCGCGGTGCCCGACAAGCGGTTGGACGATCTCGCCCGGATTGCCGGTAGCCAGAAGATCATCCCGACCCAGCTCGCCTTTGTCGACATTGCCGGGCTGGTGCGTGGCGCATCGAAGGGGGAAGGTCTTGGCAACCAGTTCCTTGGCAATATCCGCGAGGTGGATGCCATCGTCCATGTGCTGCGCTGCTTTGAAAATGACGACATCCAGCATGTCGACAACAAGGTCGATCCGATCTCCGATGCCGATACGGTTGAAACCGAATTGATGCTGTCCGACCTCGAATCGCTCGAAAAGCGCGTGCCGGCCTTCCAGAAAAAGGCAGCCCAGGGCGATAAGGAAGCCAAGGCCGCCGCGTCGGTGCTTGGCCAAGCGCTTGACCTGCTGCGCGAGGGCAAGCCCGCCCGTCTGACCCAGCCCAAGGATCTCGATGAAGAGCGTATCTTCAAACAGGCCCAGTTGCTGACCTCCAAGCCGGTGCTCTATGTCTGCAATGTCGAGGAAGAAGCGGCAGCGGACGGCAATGCCTTTTCGGCCCGCGTGTTCGAAAAGGCCAAGGCAGAGGGCGCCAACGCGGTGATCGTGTCCGCCGCCATCGAATCCGAACTCGTCAGCATGGACGAAGCCGGGCGGATGGAATTTCTCGAAGAACTGGGCCTGCACGAAACCGGCCTCGCCCGCGTCATTCGCTCGGGCTATGACCTGCTGCACCTGATCACCTTCTTCACCGTCGGCCCCAAAGAAGCCCGCGCATGGACCGTCCATCAGGGGGCGAGCGCGCCGGAAGCAGCGGGCGAAATCCACAGCGATTTCCAAAAGGGCTTCATCCGCGCCGAAACCATCGCGTTCGACGATTATGTGACGATCGGTGGCGAATCCAAATGCCGGGAAGCGGGCAAGCTGCGGGCAGAAGGCAAGGCCTATATCGTGCAGGATGGCGACGTCATGCACTTCTTGCATAGCTGATAAGATCGGGATGCGATGGGGGGAGGATGGCCTTCCCCCCGCTTACGACCGGCCTTAGCCTCGCAACCGCGCGGCGTGCAGGCCACGCAACGCATTGCCCAGCATCAACCCCGCGCCCAGATCCTCAATCCGCAACTCCGCCTCGACCGCCCGGCCACTGGCCAGCAGTTCCGCCCGCAGCACGCCGGGCAACAGGCCACGGCTGGCAGGGGGAGTGAGCAACAGGCCATCGCGCTCAACAAAGACGCTGGTAAAGCTGCCTTCGGTCACGAAACCCTCAGGGTCGATCAACACCACCTCGTCTGCCCCGCTCGCGATCCGTGCCAGATCATAGAAATCCCGCCGCGTGGTCTTGTGGCGCAGGCGGAAGTCTGCGGGATCAACCGGCAGCGGCACCGCCGCCACGTCGATCACACCCTGCCATGCGGGCGGCAAAGGCCCCACCTCAACCGCGACACATCCCGAGGGCGAAAGCAGCAGGCGCACCCGCGCCGGTGCGTGGAGCCGGAAGGTGGCGGCTTGCAGGTCGTTGCGCGCCTTGTGCCGGTCGAAATGCCAGCCGAATGCCCGCGCCGACTTGCGCATCCGGGCGATATGCCGGTCGAGCAAGTAAATCCCGCCGTCGGGCGAAAATCGCATGGTCTCGACCAAATCGAACGGCTGTTGCGCGACGCCTGTCACAAATTTCCCCTTGGCGAAACATTCTCGCCATTCATCCTCGGCAACACTGTCCGCGACGATGCCGGAACCCAGCCCCAAATTGGCATGGCTCGCCCCGTCTGGCAATTGCAGCGTGCGGATCGCGACATTGAATGCAGCATCCAGCCCGCCATCCGGCAACGGATCAATCCGCCCGATGGCCCCGGTATAGACCCCGCGCGCATCGCGCTCGACCTCGTTGACGATCTCCATCGCCCGGATTTTGGGGGCACCGGTGATCGATCCGCAGGGGAAGATGGCGCGCAATACATCGGCGATATCGCGTCCCGGCTGCAAACGCGCCGTCACCGTCGATGTCATCTGGTGCACGGTCGGATAGCTTTCGATCCGGAACAATTCGGGCACCGTTACACTGCCCGGCACGGCGACACGGGCAAGATCATTCCGCAGCAAATCGACGATCATCAGATTTTCGGCCTGCTGCTTTGGATCGTGCCGCAACGCATCACGCGCGGTCTGATCCGCCGTCGCATCCTCATGCCGCAGCGCCGTGCCCTTCATCGGACGCGCCGTGAGCTTGCCATCATGCAGGGTAAAGAACAGTTCGGGCGACAGCGACAAGATCCAGTGCTGCCCGGTCCACACCACCCCGCCATGCCCTGCCCCCGCCTTGTCACGCAGCGCCGCATAGATGGCAAGCGGATGACCCATCACCGGCAGGTCGCAGTTAAAGGTCAGGTTCGCCTGATAAATATCTCCCGCGGCAATACAATCCAGCACCCGCGCAATCGCCCGGTCATAAGCGGCGCGCGTGATGCGCGGCTGCAATGGGCCAAGCCATGCCCCTTGCGGATCAGCCAATAGGCCGGGAATCGCCGCCGGGTCCAATGGCGTACATGATTGGAATTGCCCCATCCACATCAAGGGCATGACGCCCGCCGATGCCCGCAGACCATGCAGCGACGGTTCGAGCAAGGCGCCCAGCTCATACCCAAGGAAACCAGCCTGCATCGCGCCATTTGCGGCATGTGTCGCCAATTGGTCCAAGGCGGCGGCCGCCCGCGTTGGTGCCGCGTCCCCGGCCACTTCCACCGCACCAAGAAAGCCACGATACAGCAGGGCGCGCGCCGCACCCGACGGGCGGGCATCGTCCAGCAGCACGAACGGCTCGGATCTCGGAAGCGTCATCACGCCGTCCCCTTGCCAAATTTTCCCGCCCTATTCCAGTTGCGTATGGCGTCATTGCACGGCAATGACGTTCCCCATGACAGACCAGTCCCCGATCCAGGCCGTTATCCTCCCGGTGACGGCGTTCCAGCAGAACTGCACCCTATTGTGGTGCACCGAAACCATGCGCGGCGCGTTCGTCGATGCGGGTGGTGATCTCGACATGCTCAAACGGGCCGCCGCCGAAAAAGGCGTGACGGTCGAAAAGCTGCTCGTCACCCATGGCCATATCGACCATTGCGGCGGCACCGGCATCCTTGCCGAGGAGCTGGGCGTGCCGATTGAGGGGCCGCAGGAGGACGATCTATTCTGGCTCGATGGGCTGGGCGAGGGCAAATACGGCATTCCGGGTCGCCCCTTTATCCCCGACCGCTGGCTGCATGACGGCGATCAGGTGACGGTCGGCAAGCTGGTGCTCGATGTGATCCACTGCCCCGGCCACACGCCGGGCCATGTTGTCTTTTTTCATCAGCCGTCACGGCTTGCGATGGTGGGCGATGTATTGTTCCAAGGGTCAATCGGGCGGACCGATTTTCCGCGCGGCAATCATGACGATCTCATCCGGTCGATCACGGAAAAGCTCTGGCCATTAGGCGACGATGTCCAATTCGTGCCCGGCCATGGCCCGATGAGCACCTTCGGGCGCGAGCGGAAAACCAATCCGTTCGTCGCCGACAGCAATTTTGGCTAAGCTTTCGATGAGAAGCGAGCAGACCAGAAAGGGGAGAGCACAACATGGCCACATCCACGGCTGATCCACATCAGATCGACCTAAAGCGTGACCGGCTGGTCATCATCGCATCGTCGCTCGGCACCATTTTCGAATGGTACGACTTTTTCGTCTATGGCACGCTCGCCGTGCTGATCGGCAAGCTATTCTTCCCGGAAAGCAGCGACACTGCCGCCTTTTTGATGGCGCTCGCGACCTTCGGTGTTGGCTTCGGCGTACGCCCGATTGGTGCCGCACTATTTGGCCATCTTGGCGACAAGCTGGGGCGCAAATATACGTTTCTGGTCACCATCACGCTGATGGGTGTGGCGACCGCAGGGGTCGGCCTGCTGCCCACCTATGCCACCATCGGGCTTGCCGCCCCGCTGTTGCTCCTCGTGCTGCGCGCGCTGCAAGGGCTGGCGCTCGGCGGCGAATATGGCGGCGCGGCGATCTATGTCGCCGAACATGCCCCGCGCAACCGGCGTGGTTTTTATACCAGTTTCATTCAGGCCAGCGTGATTGGCGGTTTTCTCCTCAGCGTCATCATCGTGTTGAGCACCCGCACCTATGTGGGCGAGGACGCATGGGCCGCATGGGGCTGGCGCGTGCCATTCCTCTTCTCGATCCTGTTGCTCGCCATTTCGCTCTGGATCCGGTTGAAGCTTTCGGAAAGCCCGGTCTTTCAGGCCATGAAAGAAGCGGGCGAAGTTGCCCATAACCCGGTCAAGGAGGCGCTGGATAGCTGGGCGAAGATTCGCCGCCTGCTGACCGTGATGCTGGGCGTCGCCGCTGGTCTGACCGTCGTCTGGTACACCGCCCAGTTTCAGGCGATGTATTTCCTCCAGAATGCGCTGCGAATGGAAGATAGCGCCGCCCAGCTTTTCATCGGCATTGGTGCGTGCTTCAGCATGTTCTGGTTCATCCTCTTTGGCTGGGTCTCCGACATTTGGGGCCGCAAGAAGACGATGATCACCGGCTATATCCTGTTCATGGTGCTGATCTTCCCGCTGTTCCACCTGATGGGCAGCGTGGCGAATCCGCAGTTGACGCAGGCGATGGCGACTCACCCCGTCGTCGTGACCGGCGCCGATTGCCGCTATGATCCGTTCGCCGCTAAAAAACAGCCAACCGCCTGTGGTGATCTGCTCGCGGCCCTGTCGAAAAAGGGCGTCGCCTATACCAAGGTCAACGCCCCGGTCGGCACCGCGCCGGGCGTCACCATCGGCGGCACGGCGGTTGATGTCACCGACCCGGCCAAGCTTGATGCTGCGCTGGCAGCGGCTGGCTATAAGCTTGAAAAAACCACCCCGCCCTGGTCGGAAGGCTGGAAGATCATCGTCGCGATCGTGTTGATCGGGCTGTTATCGGGCATGACCTATGGCCCGGCCGCCGCCTATCTGGTGGAATTGTTCCCGGCGCGGACGCGTTATACCTCGCTGTCGATTCCCTATCACATCGGCACGGGTTATTTCGGCGGCTTCCTGCCGTTCATCAGCCAGCTGATCGTCGCCCGGACCGGCGACCCGTTCGCGGGCATCTGGTATCCGGTATGTGTTGTCGGCATGGCCACGGTGTTCATCACCCTGTTCCTGCCGGAAACATCGGGTAAGGAACTGGATTGAACCACCCGTAGGAACGGGCAAATCCACTTGACCTTGCGGGGCTGAATCGCTAGTCAGCCCCGCAACGTCGGTGCGGAATCACGTTTTCGCGCCGTTTTTTCTTTTTTTCGATTATCGAGGACAGATCATGGCGAATACGCCCCAGGCCAAGAAGCGCATCCGTCGCAACGCCCGTCGCGCCGAAGTCAACGGCAGCCGTCTGGGCCGCATCCGTACCTTCGTTAAGAAGGTCGAAGCGGCGCTCGAAATTGGCGATAAGTCTGCTGCTGCAACCGCGCTGTCGGACGCGCAGCCGGAAATGGCCCGTGGCATTGCCAAGGGCGTGCTCCACAAGAACACTGTGGCTCGCAAGTTCTCGCGCCTGACCAAGCGGATCGCTGCTCTCGGCTGATCCTTGGTCCCGACCCTTTGGTGGGTTGGTCCAACGCTGAACTCAAGATCAAAGGTCGGTGGCATCTGCCCCCGGCCTTTTTTCGTACGCGCAGGGCCGCAACAGGCCACCAAAAGAGTTATTGCCTTTTTTTTAGGCAAAAATGCCCATATGCCTGTTTTTTAGGCGCGAAAATCCGTGAGATAAGCAGGATTTCCATGCGTTTTTGGGACTCCCAAACTGGCACGCTTATTGTATGACGCGGAGGTGGGATTGTCGTTCTCATGGCAGCCTACATAAATCGATTTCTAAGGGGAATCTGCCGTGAAAAAAGTCGAGGCGATCATCAAGCCGTTCAAGCTCGACGAGGTGAAGGAAGCGCTGCACGAAGTGGGCGTATCCGGGATCACCGTGACTGAAGCCAAGGGCTTTGGCCGCCAGAAGGGACATACCGAGCTCTATCGGGGCGCGGAATATGTCGTGGATTTCTTGCCCAAGGTGAAGCTGGAAGTCGTGGTTGACGACGCCATGGTGGATCGCGTTGTCGAAGCGATTGCCAATGCTGCGCAGACCGGGCGAATCGGTGACGGCAAGATCTTTGTCTCGGCTATCGAACAGGCAATCCGCATCCGGACCGGTGAACGCGGCTCTGACGCGATCTGATCCGAACTCAAATTTTCAATCATCTGTCGCATTGGTCCTGCGGGACAATCAAAGGAAGGTAACAAGAATGGCGAATACGGCCCAAGACGTGCTGAACCTGATCAAGGACAAGGAAATCGAGTGGGTCGATCTCCGTTTCACCGACCCGAAGGGCAAGTGGCAGCACCTGACCATGTGTTCGGTGGTTGTCGGCGAAGACGAACTGAACGAAGGTTTCATGTTCGACGGCTCGTCGATCGACGGCTGGAAGGCCATCAACGAATCGGACATGATCCTGAAGCCGGATCTGGACGCCGTTTGGGTTGATCCGTTCTCGGCCACGCCGATGCTCATTCTGGTTTGCGACATTGTCGATCCGGCCTCGGGCGAACTCTACACCCGCGATCCGCGCTCGACCGCGAAGCGCGCCGAAGCCTTCCTGCAGTCGACCGGCCTTGGCGATACCGTCTATGTCGGCCCGGAAGCTGAATTCTTCATGTTCGACGATGTGAAGTTCGACACCGGCTATCATGAATCGTTCTTCAAGATCGACGATATCGAACTGCCGACCAACACCGGCCGCGATTATGCCGATGGCAACCTTGCCCACCGTCCGCGCGCCAAGGGCGGCTATTTCCCGGTTGCCCCGGTCGATAGCGCTGTCGACATCCGTGCCGAGATGGTTTCGACCATGCTCGAAATGGGCCTGCCGTGCGACAAGCACCACCATGAAGTGGCCTCGGCCCAGCACGAACTCGGCCTGACCTTCGGCACGCTCGTCCAGACGGCCGACCGCATGCAGATCTACAAATATGTCGTGCACATGGTTGCTCAGGCCTATGGCAAGACCGCAACCTTCATGCCGAAGCCGATCAAGGAAGATAACGGCTCGGGCATGCACACCCACATCTCGATCTGGGATAAGGGCAGCCCGCTGTTCGCTGGCAACGGCTATGCTGGCCTGTCGGACATGTGCCTGTACTTCATCGGCGGCGTCATCAAGCACGCCAAGTCGCTGAACGCCTTCACCAACCCGACCACCAACAGCTACAAGCGTCTGGTCCCGGGCTATGAAGCACCGGTGCTGCTGGCCTATTCGGCTCGCAACCGCTCGGCCTCCTGCCGTATTCCCTACGGTTCGGGTGCCAAGGCGAAGCGCGTCGAGTTCCGTTTCCCGGACGCGATGGCCAACCCGTATCTGTGCTATGCGGCGCTGCTGATGGCTGGTCTGGACGGTATCCAGAACAAGATCCATCCGGGCGAAGCCATGGACAAGAACCTTTACGATCTGCCGCCGGCCGAACTGGCTCAGGTGCCGACCGTTTGCGGTTCGCTGCGTGAAGCTCTCGAGTCGCTCGAAGCCGATCACGACTATCTGCTCAAGGGTGACGTGTTCACCAAGGACCAGATCGAATCCTACATCGAACTGAAGTGGCCGGAAGTCGCTCGTTGGGAAATGACCCCGAGCCCGGTCGAATTCGACATGTACTATAGCTGGTAACAGCTCGCGATCTGATCGCAACGAAAGCGCCCGGGGGGAAACCTCCGGGCGTTTTTGCATTTGGGGCTGTCGACGGGCGAGCAACCACCCCGCCCGCTTCTTATTCGACTGGCCCTTATTCGACGGGGACCGGATGTTCTGGCCGGGCCGCACGCGAAGCGAGCCAGCAGGCCCCCACGATCAGCGAGGCGCCGATAAGCGTGGCCGGGGCCACGCCTTCGCCAAAGAACCACCAGCCGAACAGCACCGCCCACAGAAATGCGGTATATTCGACCGGCAACAGATATTGCGCTTCGGCCCGGCCATAGGCCCACGACAGCAGCGTCAGCGAGATGCTCGCCAGCACGGCGGCAAGGGCAATTTTCGGCAGCAACACCGCATCCGGCACCACCGCCAGCCATGGCGCGGCGAGCAGGAACAGCAAGAACATGAAGACATTCTGGAAGGTGCTGACCTCAATCGGATCACTATGCGCCGCCTGTTGGCGCTGGAGGATCAGATTATAGGCATAAGCACAGGCCGAAATCAGGATCGATCCGGCCCCCAGCAAGGCATCGGGCCGATGCGCGCCGCCGACCTTGGACAACAGGATCACCACAACGCCCAACAGGCCGATCAGCGTCGCGCCAATCGCCCCCGGGCTGAGCTGCTCCCCCAGGATCACCCGCGCGAGATACAGCGCGATCAGCGGCGCGATAAAGGAGAGGGCCAACGCCTCGGCCAACGGTGTGCGGGCAAGGCCCCAGAAGAACAGCAACGTCATCACCGCGGCCAGCGCGCTGCGCAATGCGTGAAAGCGCAGCGCCATGCGAGTCGGCCATTGCTCGCGGCGCAGCAGGTAAATGACCCCGGTAACAATCGCCCCCAAAAGCGCGCGCCAGAACATCGCATTATACGCGCCCACCACCAGCGTCACGCCCTTGAGCAGCGCGTCCATCAGCGAAAATAGCCCCGTGCCGAGCATCGCAGCGGCCAAGGGAGCAGTTAGAGCATGACGAGATGCAACGGAACGGATCATAAGCAGCCTATACATGGAGCCGCCGCCCGACCAAAATAGAGATTAAACTATGAAAAGGGCGGGCGTCTGCCATTGAGGCCGAGCGGCGCGCCTGCTAGGCGATATCGCCATGGCACGCCGTAACAGCCCCGACGCGGGCAATCGCAAACTTGATTCGCTCCGCATGATCTGGGCGTTCGCCCGCTGCTATCCCAGTCGGATTGCTGCCGCGATCGGCGCGCTCATCACATCTTCAGCCGCCACCATGGCGATCCCGAACGGGTTCCGTCTGGTTATCGACAAGGGCTTCGCCGCCCAGAATGGCGGCGATATCAGCCGCTGGTTCATGTATTTGTTCATGGTGGTCGGCGTGCTCGCCATCGCCACCGCCTTGCGCTTCTACTTTGTCTCGTGGCTGGGTGAACGCGTGGTGGCCGATATCCGCATCGCGGTGCAGCACAATTTGCTCCGCCTTGCCCCAAGCTATTTCGAGGAAAACCGCCCTGCGGAAATCACCTCGCGCATCACCTCCGATACCACGCTAATCGAACAGCTGGTGGGCACCACCGTCTCGCTGGGCCTACGCAACAGCCTGACCGGGCTTGCCGGGATCATCTATCTGTTCGTGATCGCGCCGAAGCTGGCCGGCATGATGCTGCTGATCATCCCGTTGGTGGTCGTGCCGATCCGCATCATCGGCAAGCGGCTACGCGCGGTCGCCCGCAGCAGTCAGGACCGTATCGCCGATGTCGGGACGATCATCAGCGAAGTCCTCTCTGCGATGAAGATCGTGCAGGCATTCGGCCAGCAACAGCGCGAAGGCGAACGGTTTCAGGCCTCGGTCGAAACCGCCTTTGCCACGGCCTGCAAGCGGATCCTGCTGCGCGCCCTGCTCACCGTTATCGTCATCGCGCTGATCTTCGGTTCAATCACCTTCGTGATGTGGCAAGGCGCGCTTGATGTGCAGGCGGGCCGGATCACCGGTGGCACGATTGCCGCATTTGTGCTGACCGGCGCGCTGGTTGCGGGGTCACTTGGCACGCTGGCAGAAGTCTATGGCGACCTGGTGCGTGGTGCCGGTGCGGCTGGCCGATTGGCTGAACTGCTCGCCCAGCAGCCCGCCATTGCCGCCCCTGTCCATCCGATAGCGCTGCCCTCCCCTGGGCGCGGCGAAGTCGTGTTCGACCATATCGGCTTCCGCTACCCGACCCGATTGGAACAGCTTGCGCTTGATGATTTCTCGCTCACCGTCGCGCCGGGCGAAACGGTCGCGATTGTCGGCCCGTCAGGGGCGGGCAAATCCACCCTGTTCCAATTGATCCAGCGGTTTTACGATCCGGAAAGCGGCACGATCCGGATGGATGGGGTCGCCCTGCGCGATGCCGATCCAGCCGATATTCGCCAGCATCTTGCGATGGTGCCACAGGAAACCGTGCTGTTCGCCGCCTCGGCGCGCGACAATCTGCGCTATGGCAATTGGCATGCGGGAGATGACCAGCTCTGGGCGGCGGCTGAAACCGCCAATGCGGCCGATTTCCTGCGCGAACTGCCGCAAGGTCTCGACACCTTCATGGGCGAGGGCGGCGCACGCCTGTCCGGTGGCCAGCGCCAACGTGTCGCCATCGCCCGCGCCCTGCTGCGCGACGCGCCGATCCTGCTGCTTGATGAGGCCACATCCGCCCTCGACGCCGAGTCAGAACGTCTCATTCAAGATGCGCTCGACCGGTTGATGCAGAACCGCACCACCATCGTGATTGCCCATCGCCTCGCAACGATCCGCTCGGCAGACCGTATCATCGTGATGGACAAGGGCAAGATCGTGGAAATCGGCACGCATGACAGCCTCGTGGCGCAGGACGGGACCTATGCCCGACTTGCACGGCTGCAATTCGACGGTATTCAGATCTAGTCCCCCTAATAGAGGCCAAGCTGATCGCCAATCTTCCTGCCCGTCTCGCGCCCGCGCTGTTCCTGCTGTCGTTCCGGCATCGGGACAGCCTTGCGGGCATGGCCGGACGCGGCGGATGGCGAACCGTCGCGGCACGACGCGGCGAAGGGGCGGATCAACGCTTTCTCGAATCCGAAGCCCGGATCGCGGTGGTCGATGCGCGCGATGCATTGTTCGACGGGTTGGAAGCGCTCCGCCTGCTGGCCAGCCCAACCGGCACCACCGGCGCGGCGCTCGTCGTGCTGTTGGGCCGCAAAGACCGCAGCGCGCTCGACACCGCCTATCAGGCCGGAGCGACCCATTATCTCGTCGAACCTTTTACCGAGAGCGACTTTCACCACAGCCTGCGCTTCGCTGAACGCCATGCGCGCCGTGTCGCCGGTCATTGGAAACGCGCATCGCGCGATGGCAATGGCGATGCCGCCGATGCCGAACCGGAGGTGCAGGCGCATGACACGCGCGATGTGCTGACCAGCCTTGCCGATGCGGCCGCCGTGCATCACTGGCTTGATGATCAACTCGCCCAGCCGGAAGGGCAGATCGCACTGTTGCTGGTCGGCGTCACGCAGATTGAACAGGTCAACGCCGCTTATGGCCGCCGCGCGGGCGACATGCTGCTCCAGATGTTGGCCCGTCGCCTTGATCGGCTGGTGGCATCCGCCGGTCGCCGCCTCAGCCTGATCGGGCGCATCGCCGGAGCTGAATTTGCCATCGTGCTGCATGATGAGCGGGCAAGCGACATCGCCCAGATGCTCGCCGAACAAATTGTCACGGAAGTGGGACGGCCCTTTGTGGTCGATGGTGACATCATCACCGTCAACTGCCGCAGCACCATCGCCATGGCACGCAGCGGCGATGATGCGATGCGACTGGTTCGGCGGGCCAGCCTGGCGCTTTCCGGCGCTGATATTGGCGACGACAAGATCGTCGACGGACAACGCATCAACCTCAATGCGGATCTCCACAGCGCGCTGGCCAGCGATGCCATCGAATTGCTGTTCCAGCCGCAATGCCGCAGCGCCGACGGGCGCATGGTCGGGGTCGAAGCCTTGGCCCGTTGGCAGCATCCGGTGCTGGGACAAATCAACGCCACCACCTTGTTCGATGTTGCCGCCCGCGCCGGGTTGATCGAACCGCTTTCCGCCCATGTCCAGCGCAAAGCCCTGACGATTGCGGCCCGCTGGCGAGGTCGGCTCGCCCCTTTGCGGCTCGCGGTCAATATCACCGCGGCCGATCTCGCGCTGCCCGACATGGCGGCCAGAATTGGCCGGATATTGGCGGAAACCGGTTTTCCGGCCACGCGGCTGACACTGGAGGTCACCGAAAGCGGGCTGATCGACAATCTGGCCGAAGCCGCCCATCACCTCGCAGAATTGCGCGCGCAGGGCATTCGCATCGCGATTGACGATTTCGGCACCGGCTATTCGAGTCTCGCCTATCTCAAGAGCCTGCCGCTCGATTATCTCAAGATCGACCAGCATTTCTCCCGCGATATTGCCGGATCACCCCGCGACCGCATCGTGATCCGCAGCGTGATCGAAATGGCGCTCTCGCTTGGGCTTGATGTCATTGCCGAGGGAATCGAAACCGAAGAGCAGCTCGCACTGATCGCGGCCGAAGGATGCAACCTGATACAGGGCTTCATCTTCTCGCCGCCGCTGACATCGGCCCAATTGGTTGCTTTTGCCGCACGCCAACCCCAAGATTGACCCTGTTTTCCTTCTCCTAGCTTGAGTATGCGCCCCATGACCGATGCGATGAACGCTGCCGCCACCCCCCAGGCCCCGACCGCGATTCAGCGGCTCGATTATCGCGCGCCCGATTGGCTGGTGCCTGACATCGCGCTCGATTTTGATCTCGACCCGAAGCAAACCACGGTCATTGCCCGCCTGCATGTTCGGCGCAACGGCACGCATGATCGCCCGCTGGTGCTGGATGGCGATGGGCTTGCGCCGCTCGTCGTTCATGTCGATGGCGAGCCGATCAGTGACTGGCGGATCGAGAACCACCAACTGATCGTCCCGCTCCCCGGCGACAATCATCTCATCACCACCGAAGTCGCGATCCAGCCCGATCAAAATACCCAGTTGATGGGGCTTTATGCCTCGGGCGGGCTGCTGTGCACCCAGTGCGAGGCCGAGGGCTTCCGCCGCATCACCTTCTTCCCGGATCGGCCCGATGTGCTCAGCCGCTACAAGGTGAAAATGGCCGCCGACCGCGAGACCTATCCAATCCTGCTCGCCAATGGCGATCCCATCGCCTCCGGTGATGCGGGCCAAGGCCGCCATTGGGCCGAATGGCACGATCCGCATCCCAAGCCCTGCTATCTCTTCGCACTGGTCGCGGGCGATCTGCAGGCCAATAGCGATCATTTCACCACCAGCGAGGGCCGCCATGTCGCGCTCAACATCTGGGTGAAAGCCAGTGACGTGCCGCGCACCGCGCATGCCATGGCCGCGCTCAAAGCCAGCATGAAATGGGACGAAGAGGTCTATGGCCGGGCCTATGACCTTGATGTGTTCAACATCGTCGCGGTTGATGATTTCAATTTCGGCGCGATGGAGAACAAGGGCCTGAACGTATTCAACGCCCGGTACATCCTTGCCGATCCGGATACGGCAACCGATCTCGACTTCGACAATGTCGAAGGCGTTGTTGCGCATGAATATTTCCACAATTGGTCGGGCAATCGCGTCACCTGCCGCGACTGGTTCCAGCTCTCGTTGAAAGAAGGCTTCACCGTCTTCCGCGATCAGAATTTTTCCGCCGATCAGGGTTCGCCTGCCGTCAAGCGGATCGATGATGTGCGCAACCTGCGCGCCGGGCAATTTCCGGAAGACGCCGGGCCGCTTGCCCATCCGATCCGGCCCGATAGCTATATCGAAATTGCCAATTTCTACACCGCCACCATCTATAACAAGGGGGCGGAAGTCATCCGGATGATGCACACGGTGTTGGGGCAGGACAAGTTCCGCAAGGGCAGCGATTTATATTTCGCCCGCCATGATGGCGAGGCGGCCACCTGTGATCAGTTCGTCGCGGCGCTGGCGGATGGTAGCGGGGTCAATCTCGATGCCTTTCACCGCTGGTATGAACAGGCGGGCACGCCGCGTGTCACGGCACGGCTGGAACAGCTTGGCGATGGCGTCACGCTCCACCTTGAACAAAGCATGCAGCCGACACCCGGTCAGCCGATCAAGCAACCGATGCCGATCCCGCTCAAGGTCAAGCTGTTCGAACAGGCCGATGGCCGCGCCATTGGCGAGGAACAATTGGTGCTGCTCGACACCCCCCGCCAAAGTGTGAAGCTCGCCACCAAGGCCGATGCCCCGGTGCTGTCCATCAACCGCCATTTCTCGGCCCCGGTCGTGATCGAAAGCGACCGCAGCGCCGAAGCCCTGATGACCTTGGCCGCCCATGATGATGACCCGTTCTCGCGTTATGAGGCGATGCAGCAGTTGATGGTCAAGACGCTCTTGGCCGATATGCGCGGCGAAGCGCCCATGCTTGATCCCGTGATCACCGCCGTTCGCCGGACCCTTGGGCTGGCGGATCACGACCACGCCTTTGCCGCCGAAGCAGTGCTATTGCCGTCTGAAGCCTTTCTGGGCGACCAGATGGAGCAAGTCGACCCCGTCGCCATCCGCCGCAGCCGCGACCGCTTGCGGGCCGTGCTGGGCAAACAGTTGCGGACCGAGTGGGAACAGACCTATGCCGCCGCTGCACCGGGGGCGAGTTTCTCCCTTGATCGCATTGCCAAGGGCAAAAGACGCCTGCGCAATGTCGTGCTCGGCTATCTGGTGGCGGGCGATGAGACCACCGGTGCCCATGTCGCATGGGACCAGTTCCAACAGGCCGATAACATGACCGCGCGCCAAGGTGCCCTGACCGCGCTGGTCAACAGCAACGCGCCCCAACGCACCGCCGCACTCGATAGCTTTTATCAGCGCTATCAGGGCGATAATCTGGTGATCGACAAATGGTTTACCGCCCAAGCCTTTTCAACCCGTGAGGATGTGATTGAACAGGTGCGTGCGCTGGCGGCGCATCCGGACTTCACCTTGCATAATCCGAACCGGATGCGTGCGTTGGTCGGCGCATTTGCCGGCAACCAATATGCCTTCCATGATGGGTCGGGCGACGGCTATGCCTTTGTGACCGACATGATTCTGGCCACCGACCCGATCAACCCGCAGGTCGCCGCCCGTCTCGTCCCGCCGCTTGGCCGCTGGCGGCGCTTTGACCCGGCGCGCGCCGCGCTGATGAAGGCCGCACTGGAACGAATCGTCGCCACGCCGGGCATGAGCAAGGACGTGCTGGAACAGGCCAGCAAAAGCTTAGCCTAAGCGCGGTACTGCCTGTCCCGGCGCGTGGTTAGGCGGCCATCGCCGGTACCGGGCCAGCCTGATGGCGGATCAGGTCAAGCCGATAGCCGCGCGCCAGCGACAGCCCCTCGCGGGCCAGGCTGGGCCGCGCCGCGATATGGCCAGTATGGCAGAAACCGAGCTTTTCCAGCACATGGCCGGATGCCGGGTTGTCACAGAAATGCCAGGCGCCGACTGACGGGATGCGCAGGCTGTCGCGCGCGGCGGACAACAGGGCCGAGGCCCCTTCCGTCGCCAAGCCGAGGCCCCAATAGGCGCGCCCCACCCAATAGCCGAGATAGGGCAAGCCGCCCTCGCCCCGATGCAGGCCGACGCCCCCCACAAGCCGTGGCTGGCCGCCCAAGGTGCGGTTGAACATCAACAATTGCGGCAAGTCGCCGCCTTCCGCCTCGGCGATGAAAGCGGCGGCATCGTCCGCGCCATAAGGGTGGGGCGCGCGCGCCAAATTGCGCGCGACAGCGGCGTCGCCTAACAAGCGGGCAAGCTCGTGCCGCTCCTCATGCCAGCCCGGCCGCAGCAATAATCGGTCTGTGCGAATGAACATGTCCGTCTCCATGGACAGCGGCACTATCACCCAGAGGTGACAATTTCGCGTCATTTTGGTCCAATTTGGGGAGACTTTTTTGAACAATAAAAAAGGGAGATCGGGGCGGCCCCGTCTCCCTTTTGCTTGCCGGTTTTACACCGGGAAGCGGAGGGTCGCCCCGTAAGGCGACCCACAAGTCATGGTCGCCCGATTATTCGGCAGCCATCGGCATGTCGACGTGCACGAATTTGCGGCCGAGACGGCCTTCGTGGAACGCCACACGGCCTTCAACCAGCGCGAACAGCGTGTGATCCTTGCCGATGCCGACATTGCGGCCCGGATAGAATTTGGTGCCGCGCTGACGGACCAGAATGTTGCCGGCGAGAACAGTTTCGCCACCGAACTTCTTCACACCAAGGCGGCGACCGGCTGAGTCGCGACCGTTACGGGAAGAGCCGCCTGCTTTTTTATGTGCCATGGATCAAACTCCTCGAATTCGCTCAGGCCGCCGCGCCGACGGCGGTGATCTTGAGAATCGTGTGCTGCTGGCGATGGCCATTGCGACGACGATAGTTGTGACGACGGCGCTTCTTGAAGATGATCACCTTCTCGCCCTTGGCCTGCGCAATGATCTCGGCCGAAACCGTGAGACCATTGGTCGCCTTCAGTTCGCCACCTTCACCGGCGAGCAGGACATCGTCCAGCACTACGGTTTCACCAGCATTGCCGGCGATCTTCTCGACGACGATCTTGTCTCCTGCGGCAACGCGATACTGCTTGCCGCCCGTGCGCACGATAGCGAACATGGCCCTCATCTTCTTTCTTCAAGCCGCAATGGCATCAAAAACAAAATTGCCGCGTCACGCGCCCGGAGAGACGAATTTACATTCGCCACCCGACACCTGATGCGGGAAAGAGTGGTCCCGTTATGCGAGGGCCGGACCAGAGTCAACTATTTTAAGGCGCGAGATCGGGGTTGGATGAGGGCATTTTGCCCACTGTTGATCATCGCATTTCCCCACCCTAACCCCTGCCGCCCGCCAGTCGGGAGATTCCCGACTTTGGACATGGCGACGCTTTCCCCCTTGCCAAGCCCCTGAAAGAAGGACGATAGTCGGGCTGGGCACAAAGGAAAACCCATCATGTCCAAGGAATTGCAGCAGTTTATTACCGAACACGGGATCGCCGAGGTCGAGTGCATCGTCCCCGACATGAACGGCGTTCAGCGCGGCAAAGTGCTGCCGGCGCGCAAATTTCTCTCCTCGGTCAAGGACGGGACGCTCCGGATTCCCGGCAGCATCTTCACCGTGACCGTGACCGGCGAATATCCGGAGGGAATCAACCATATTATTCCGGATTATGACCCGGACATGGTGATGGTACCGGACGCCGCAACGATCCGCGAAGCGCCCGGTTTCCGGACGCCGACCGCCTATGTCATCGCCGATGTCTTCAACCGCGAGGGCGAACCCGTCACCATCGCGCCCCGCATGGTGCTGAAGCGCGTGCTGCAACTCTTTGCGGACAAGGGCTGGACCCCGGTGATTGCGCCGGAACTGGAATTTTATCTGGTCGCTATCAATACCGACCCCGATTTCCCGCTGTCGCCACCGTTGGGGCGATCCGGTCGGCCAGAAAATTCCAGCCAGCCTTATGGCCTGGAGGCGCTCAACGAATTCGAGACGATCATCGAGCATCTCTATGATTCGTGCGAGAAGGCGAATCTCAACATCGACACCATGATCCACGAGGCCGGGGCGGCGCAGTTGGAGGTCAACTTCCTCCATGGCGACCCGCTACGGCTCGCCGATGAGGTATTGTTGTTCAAACGGATCGTCCGTCAGGTCGCGCTGGAACATGGGGTATATGCCACCTTCCTCGCCAAGCCGATGGGCGACCAGCCGGGCAGCGCGATGCATATCCACCAATCGCTGACCGAGAGCACCAGCGGCAAGAATTTGTTCAGCACCAGCAACGGTAAGGACAGCACCTTGTTCCGCTCCTATATCGGCGGGCTGGTGCGGTTGCTGCCCCAGATCACCCCGTTGTTCGCCCCCAATGTCAACAGTTTCCGCCGGATGCGCCCCGATTCGGATGCGCCGATCAACGTGCAATGGGGCAGCGATAACCGCTCTTGCGGCCTGCGTGTGCCGATTTCGGACAATAAGAACCGTCGGGTCGAAAATCGCCTGCCGGGGGCAGATTCCAACCCCTATCTCGCCATCGCGGCCTCGCTGATCTGCGGCTATATCGGGATGGTGGAACGGATGCAGCCGCCCAAGAGCATCACCGGCAGCGCCTATAATCGCGCCCGCACCCTGCCCCGCACGCTGGAGGCGGCGCTCGACCGCTTCAGCCATTGCCGCCCGGTGAAACAATTGCTCGGCGAGGATTTCTTCGAGGTGTTCTACGCCATCAAGGAAGCCGAACTGTTCAACTATCAATCGGTGATCAGCAGCTGGGAACGCGAGCACCTGCTGCTCCGCGTCTGAACATGGCCGTGCCGACCACCCTTGGCATCGGTGAAAGCTGGTATCACGCCACCGCCCATGATCGGCCCGCGACGCAGCCGCTTGCCGGTCATCTCCACGCGGATGTGGTGGTCATTGGCGGTGGTTTCACCGGCATGGCTGCGGCCCTTGCACTGGCCGAAGCCGGGCGCGCGGTGGTCTTGCTCGAAGCCGGGGAGATTGGCGGCGCGGCATCCGGCCGTAATGGCGGGCAGTTGATCGCCGGGCTGCGCTGGGACGCCAGCGATTTGACCAAGAGCTTCGGCATGGAACAAGGCCGGGCGCTGTTCAATCTCGCCCTGTCCGCGCTCGACCGGGTGCGCGACCGCATCGCCCGCCACGCCATTGCGTGTGACTATCGCGCCGGGCAATTTTATGCCGCCGCCCGTCCCGATCATTTCCCGCATATGATCAAAGAGGCCGCCTATCTGCGCGATACCATGGGCTATACCAGTGTCGACGTCATCGAACCGGGCGAGGTGCCGCGGATCGTGAACAGCACCGCTTATCATGGCGGGTTGTTCGATCGAAATGGCGGGCATTTCCACCCGCTCAATTATCTGCTGGGGCTGGCCCATGCCGCCGTGCAGGCGGGGGCCGTGCTCCATACCGACAGCCCGGCGCACGATGTGCGGACGCAAAGCGGCAAGGTCATCGTCACGACCGCAACGGGCAGCGTGACCGCCGGTCATGCGGTGCTGGCCTGCGATAGCGGCATGGGCTCGATCCGGCCCGATCTGGCGCGCTATGCCATGCCGGTGATGAACTATAACATCGCGACCGAACCGTTGGGCCAAGCGGGCGCAGGCGCGTTGATCCCGGCCAATGCCGCCATTTCAGATAGCCGCTTCGTGCTCGATTATTACCGCTTGTCCGCCGATCATCGGCTGATCTTCGGTGGCGGGGAAAAATATTCACCGACCCCGCCAAGCGATATCGCCGCGTTTGTCCGGCGGCATATGATCCGGGCCTTCCCCCAACTGGCCGATGTCCGCATCGATTATGGCTGGGGCGGCGCGGTGGGCCTGTCCCTTAATCGGCTGCCGGTGGTCGGGCGCGAGGCCAATATATTTTACGCCCATGGCTTTTCCGGCCATGGCGCGGCACTCACCACGCTGATGGGCGAACTGATGGCCGAGGCCGTGCTGGGCGACAGCCCGCGCTTCGATCTGTTTGCCGCGCTGCGCCACCGCCCATTCCCCGGCGGGCCATTGCTCCGCCACCCGCTTTATGTCGCGGGCATGCTATATTATGCCCTCCGCGACCGGCTATGATCATGATCACCCCCCACCGCATCGCCAGCCTGATCGCCACCGAAGAGGCGCGCTTCATTCATGACCATCCACGCGCCCGCACCTTGAGTGAGCGGCTCGCGCAGCACTGGCATAATGGCGTGCCATTCCATTGGATGCTCGATTGGGGCACGCCCTTCCCGCTCATCGTGGAGCGCGCCCATGGCAGCGAGCTGATCACCGTTGATGGCCGTCATTTCGATGATTTCTGCCTTGCCGATACCGGCGCGATGTTCGGCCACAGCCCGCCCGCCGTCGCGGCCGCGATCCAGCGACAGGCAACGCAAGGGCTTGGCTATATGTTGCCGGGCGAAGATACGTTGGTGGTCGGCGATCTGCTGGCGCAGCGCTTTGGCCTGCCATGGTGGCAGATCACGACCACCGCATCAGAAGCCAATCGCGCCGTCATCCGCTGGTGCCGGGGGATCACCGGGCGGCGTAAAATTCTCGTTTTCAACGGCTGTTATCATGGGGCGGTTGATGATGTGCTAATCGACCTGCGCGACGGCGAGCCGGAGTTGCGCGCCAGCCTGATCGGGCAAGTTGCCGATCCGCGCGCGGACACCTTGGTGATCGAGTTCAACGACCTGCCCGCGCTGGAACGCGCCCTTGCGACCGGCGACATCGCCTGTGTGTTGGCCGAGCCCGTCATGACCAATGTCGGCATGGTCCTGCCCGATCCCGGTTATTGGACAGCCGCCCGTCAGATGATCCGTGCGGCGGGCAGTTTGCTGGTCGCGGATGAAACCCACTGCATTTCATCCGGCCCTGCCGGCGAAAGCGGTCGAATCGGGTTGCAGCCCGATCTGTTCGTCATTGGCAAGGCGATTGCCGGGGGCGTCCCGGCGGCGGCCTATGGCTTCGCCGATCATGTCGCCGCCGGGATGGACCGGGTGCAGCGCGAACGCCCCGCTGGCCATAGCGGGATCGGCACCACCTTGTCGGCCAACGCGCTAGCCATGGCCGCGATGCGGGCGATGCTGGAACATGTCATCACCCCGGCGAGCTATGCCCATATGCTCCCGCTCGCGGAACGGCTGGTCACGGGGCTACGCGATGTGATCACCCATCATGGTCTGGCTTGGCATGTCGCCCATGTCGGGGCGCGGGTGGAGTTTGTCTGCACGCCTAGCCCGCCACAAAATGGCAGCGCCGCGCGCGCCGGGATGCAGGGCGATCTTGAACGCGCCATCCATCTCTATCTGATCAATCGCGGCCTCTTGCTCGCGCCCTTTCACAACATGGCGCTGATCAGCCCGGCCACGACCGCAGATCAGGTGGACCGCCTGATCGCCGGGGTCGATGGCGTGGCGGCGGCGCTGACCGGTTGAACCCGGATCAGGGCCGGTCGACCGGCAGGGTCAGCAACCGCCAGACAGTTTTGTTATATTCGATCAACAAGCCCTTCATATCGGGCGAAGTGCGGATCGCATCGGGGTAAATACGAACCTTATCCCCGGTCAACCGCCGCAATTCGAGCATCGCGCGGCGCATATGCCAGTCGCTGGTGATCAGCCGGATCGAACGATAATCCCGCTTATTGATCCACTTTGCCGATTCCTCGGCATTGGTCAGCGTATCGAAGGACTCCCGATCAAGATCGACGCAACAGTCGAATAGCTTCCGACTATAGCCATAGGCCAAGGCCAGTTCATGCGGCTGGACCGGACGATCAACCCCGGAAATGAGCAAGCGTTTCGCATCGCCCTGTTTGACGACCTGCAGCCCGCGCGCCACCCGGCCCGGCCCGCCGGTCAACACGATCGCGCCCTCGGTCTTTTCCCCATCCAGCGGCCCCGGCAGGGTAAAGGTAAAGATCGCCAGACCCAGCGACCAGATAATGAACAGCAGTGAAAGGCCGCGCCTGATCATAGCATCTTCCGCAGGGTCCGAATGACTGTCACCCGGGCGACAAGCGCCGCCACGGTCGCCCCGATTATCGGCACTGTGGCCAATAACGCAAGGTCCGCAACAGACAGCGTCGCCGCGCCCGCCAGTTCAGACTCCATCGCTGCCACCTGCTGGCTCAACAGCCACAGCAACAAGGCCGCCACACCGAGGCCGACCGTGCCGCCGAATAGCGTATCCACCGCAGCGCGGCGCTGAAAATGCTGTGCCAGTTGCGCATCCGTCGCGCCCATCAAATGCATCACGTCAATCGTCGAGCGATGGGTATCAAGCGCCGCCCGCACGGCCAGCACAATCGCGGCCATGATCGCGACCAGCATCATCGCCAGCACCATGACCGCAATGGCGCGCACCGTGCCCATCAACTGCGCCACCGGCGCCAGCGCAGCCGCATGATTATCGATCCGGGCCGAAGGAGCCACCGCCATGATCCGGCGAGAAATGGCCGAAATCGCGACACCGGCGCGAATTTCCGCATCAACCATCGCCGGGACCGGCAAGTCTGCGCCCAAGCCCGTATCACCCAGCCATGGGGCGAGCAGGCGTTTCAACTCATCCGCCCCGACTTCCTGCACATGGGCAATCGCGGGTTCGCGCCGAAGATAACCGAGCAGCGCCGCCCGCTGGATCTCCATCCGATCAGGATTGGGCTCGACCAACTGGATCGTGATCCGCCGCTCCAGATCGCCGCCAATTCGCGCCACGCCATTATCAATCGCAAGCGTCGCCGCCGCCGCCAGAACGGCCATCAGCATCATGATTGCCAGCATCCACGGCACCGGGCCGGTCAGCCGGGTTTCCGGCAGCAATTGCCGCTCTCCGGCCACAGGGCGAAGCAGGCGCATCATGGCGTGCGATAGGGCTTCACGCCCACCGGGTTACGCAACTGGCCGGTCGGATCGGGGATGCGACCGGCATCGATGCGGATGATTTCGGCACTGGTGATCCGGCTCAACAGATGGAGATCATGGGTCGCGACGATGATCGTCGTCCCCAATCGGTTCAACGCTTCGAACAGATATAACAGCCGGGCCGCCATGTCCGGATCGACATTGCCGGTCGGCTCATCCGCAATCAACACCTCGGGCCGGGCAATGACCGCGCGGGCAATCGCCACGCGCTGCTGCTCGCCACCTGAGAGGGTCGCGGGCCGCGCCGCGCCGCGTTCGCCCAGCCCGACCCAGTTGAGCATTTCATGGACCGGCGCGTAAATCTCGCGCTCCCGCACCCCGGCGATGCGGAGCGGCAAGGCCACATTGTCGAACGCTGACAGATGCGGCAACAGGCGGAAATCCTGAAAAACCACGCCAATCCGCCGCCGTAGCCCCGGCAACAGATCGCGCGACATGGTGACAATGTCTTGATCGAACATGCGGATCATGCCCCGGCTTGGCCGCTGGGCAAGATAGAGCAATTTGAGCAGCGATGTTTTGCCTGCACCCGATGGCCCGGTCAGGAAGTAAAAACCACCTTGGCGCAGCGTGAAGCTGATGTCCGAAAGGGTTTCGGCACCAGTCCCATAGCGCAGGCCAACATTTTCGAACTGGACAATGCCCGACATGGCCAAGGCCATGGCACAGCAAGGCCAGCGGCGTAAAGACTTGATCCACAGCTAATTCACCATGATGTGCTGCCAATGCTTGCAGCCGAACGAACTGGTGCCTAGATTGTCCGGACAATGATCCTGACCTGCCCCTCTTGCGCCGCCCGCTATCTCGTCCCCGACCATGCGATCGGGCATGAAGGCCGCCAAGTGCGTTGCGCATCCTGCGGCCATAGCTGGTATCAGCAAGGCGCGGACATTGTCCTGCCGGACGCCCCGGCAGCCGCTGCGCCGGCACAGGGCCCCGCTATGGCACCGGCCCCCGCTATGGCCCCGGCCATGCCGGAAGCTCCCGCACCCATGATGGCGCCACCGCCTCCCCCGCCGGTGACAAGCGCAAATGCCAGCCCGGCCCTGCCCTTCAGCGACATGCCAGAGGCCACGGCTACCCGTGCGCCCATGCCGCCGACGGTCGCCATTCCCCCGGTCCCACCGGCCGTCGCATCACCCGCTGCCGAGGAACCCGGCTTGCCCGATGCATATGCGCATGAGGCCCCTTTTCGCCCGCGCCGTGATCCGGCGCGGCGCAATACGTTGCTCGCCATTGCCTTTGCGACGGTGATGTTCCTCCTGCTCGGCGGCTTGGTGCTGTTCGGGCCGGACGATCTGGGCAATCGGCTGGGTCTGGCCCGCAATATCGGCTCCACCCCCTTGTTGATCCAACAGGTCGGCAAGGTGTCGCTCGAAACATCGGCATCGGGCGACAAGCTGCTGGCGCTGTCTGGCCGTGTCATCAACCCGACGGACGAAGAACAGACGATTCCGCCGGTATTGGGTGAGATGCGCGATGCACAAGGGCGCACCATCTATAATTGGACGATCCGGATTGAAGGCAACAAGCTCGCCCCCAAGGGCAGCGTTGATTTCAACACCGCCGAGGTCAATCCACCGCAAGGCACCCAGTCGGTAACGATGCGCTTTGCCGACTAAGGCGATGGCGTAACTGCCAGAAACGCGCCGATTGCAATAGCGCCACCGCCAGCATGCCGCCCGCTGCGGCCCAGATCAACGCCATCGGCCCCATGCCGGTCCGCACCATCCACCAGCCGCCAACCCCGGTCACCACGAAGAAGCCGATGACCGTGTTAATACCGGCCACCACCTGATCCCCCATTGCGCGCAGCACGTTGACCAGCACCACCTGCAACGCATCGAACACCATGAACGGGGCGAGCGTGAACAACATCGTCACCGCTAGGCCAATCACGGCCGGATCATTCGAAAAAGTCGCGATCAGCGCGTGCGGCGCGAGATAGGCCAACAGACCAAAGCTACCCGTTACCGCCGCCGCCATGATCGCCGCGAGCATCCCGCGCGAGGTCGCCGCCAATGGCACCCCCTCACCCATGGCATTGCCTGCCCTGACCCCCGCCGCCGAACCAAAGCCCAGCGACAGCGCAAAGCCGAAATTATGCAGCGAAAGCATGGTCTGAAATGCGGCTGCCGCCACCGTACCCAATTGGGTCGACAATATGATCAGCCATGAAAATCCCGCCACTTCGAACCCCGCCGCCAATCCCGGCACCAGACCGAAACGCAATAACGGCCAAGTGCCGCGCGCTGCCAGCCGCCAATCCGACCAGCCGATCCGGCGAATATTGCGCGCCACGGCATCGTCGATCCGCCAGATCGAAACGATCATCGCCACCATGCCCAGCGTCGATGCAACGGCCGTCGCCAGCACCGCCCCCACCGCGCCCCACGCAGGCAGGCCCCAATGCCCCCCGGCCCAGGCCCAAGCCAGCACCGCGTTGATCGGCAAGGTGGCGAGATTGATCACCATGACCCGGCGCGGGCGGCTGATCCCTTCGAGAAAAAAAGCGGATGCAATCGACAGGAACTGCGCCGGATAGGCCAGCGCCATGGCCCGCACCACGCTCGCCCCGCCGCGTGCCAGTTCCGGTGCCACGCCAATCGCGCGCATCAAGCCATCCGCCCCCAGCAGCAGCAACGCACCGAGGCTAACACCAATCAGCGCGCCCAACAGCATGCCCTGCCGCCAAATCGCCCCGGTCTCCGACTCTTTCCCGGCCCCATCCGCCCGCGCGGTATAGACCAGAATGCCCGACATCGCGGCGATCCCCACGACGATGGTGATAAAGGTGACGCTCCGCCCGGCAGCGAGCACACCAAGCTGATCCGTCCCGATCCGCCCGACAATCGCCACATCGGCGAGATGCATCAACGTCCAGTTGAGACTGGTGAGCATGACAGGCCATGCGAGACCGAACAGACGGCGCAACTCGTCGCGCTGAGTGGTAATGGGGGGAATCATCGGCCCAGCATAGCGGGTGGATGACAAGCAGCGCTAGGCGGAATAGCGACGCATCCCGTTTCCGTCGTGATGCTTGCTTTGGTTGCCCCCGCCCCGCCTCTTTCCCATTCGTCACCCTGTCGCGGAAGTCGCGAAGGTGGCGGGGCCATTCGTCACCCCCGCCACTTTCCCTCGTCACCCTGTCGCGGAAGTCGCGAAGGTGGCGGGAGTCATTCGTCACCCCCACCCCTTTCCCTCGTCACCCTGAACTCGTTTCAGGGTCCACGCCCCTAACCCGCGCCACGCCCGTGGCGGGGTGGATGCTGAAACAAGTTCAGCATGACGAGGGAGAGGGGAGAGGAAGAGCGAGAGGAAGAGCGAGAGGGAGAGGGAGATGAGGAAGGAGAAGCAGGCAAAGGAATGGACGATCGCACCTGATCCCTCCGCCGCATTGCGCCCCCGCCTCAACCCATTCATTCGTCACCGCCCCGCCTCTTTCCCATTCGTCACCCTGTCGCGGAAGTCGCGAAGGTGGCGGGGGTCATTCGTCACCCCCACCCCTTTCCCTCGTCACCCTGTCACGGAAGTCGCGAAGGTGGCGGGGCCATTCGTCACCGCCGCCCTCTTTCCCTCGTCACCCTGAACTCGTTTCAGGGTCCA
>CAIJLZ010000009.1 GCA_903821605.1 uncultured Sphingomonadales bacterium
GATCTCGATGTCCGCAAATTCGGGCATGGCGACCAGGCCATCAATCCCGCCTGCCGTCACCGCCACACCCATGCGTGCAGCACGCTTCAGCCCGTCCGATTCCGGATCGATGCCGACAAACGCGCCCATCTCCAACACCGAGGACAGGCGCATCACCTTGATCATCAAATCGGTCCCGATATTGCCGGAACCGATGATTGCTACTTTGGTCTTCGCCATGATCAGCCCTTATTAAACGTGAAAGAACATGTGCCGATCCCGCCGACAGCGGCCACGACATGGTCACCGGCTTTAAGCGCCACCATCGGCCCAAGGGCGCCGGCCAGCAGGACATCGCCTTTCTTCAAAGGCTCGCCACGCTCTGCCAAGGTGCAGGCCAGCCAAGCGGCGGCATTAAGGGGGTTGCCGAGTGCGGCCGCGCCAATGCCCGTTGACACCGTTTCGCCATTGATCGTCATCACCATCGGCGCGCCCGCAAGATCAAGCCCAGCAAGCGGCAAGCCTGTTTCCGCCAGAACAAAAAAGGCGGACGACCCATTGTCCGCGACCGTATCGGCGAAGCTAATTTTCCAGTCAGCAATGCGGCTATCGACGATCTCGATCGCGGCATGAACGCTGGCCACGGCGGCGGCCACCTCATCTGCGCTGGTCGAAACCGATGGCAAATCCGCCCCCAGCACGAACGCGATTTCGGCTTCGGCCTTGGCCTGGATGCAGCGCGCCGGATCGAGAGTGCCGTGATCGGTCACGCGCATATCGTCAAACAGCACGCCAAAATCTGGTTGGTCGACGCCCAGTTGCAGTTGCACCGCCTTGGCGGTCAGCCCCGCCTTGCGCCCGACGATCCGCCGCCCCTGCGCTTGCCAATAGCGGGTGTTGATCTCCTGCACCGCATAGGCCCCCGCCGCGTCGGTCGGTTCCAGATAATCGCGCAGCGGCGCGATAGCCCCCGCGCGATAAGCTTGGCGCAACAGGCCAGCGGCCTCTTCAAAGCTTTTAGATGTCATAGCGTTCATCTTTCAGGTGGAGATGCATCATGGAGACCGAGGCGTCGCTGCGCGGATGCAGCTTGGCTAAACCATCGATAGTAACGGCGGTCCACAGCGGGGCAGTTTCATGACGATGCGCTTTCCATATCGGCCAAGGCCTTGGCCACAAGCGGGAGGAATGCGGTGGCATCGACGGCGGCCCCGGCCTCGGCGAAGCCAAAGATCGGAGCGTCCCGATCCTTATTGAGCGCAATAATCCGTGCTCGCGCGCCGACACCTGCAAAATGCTGGGGCGTGCCCGACATGCCTACCGCAAGATAAATCTCGGGATTGACGAACTTGCCCGATTGGCCGACCTGCCGCGAGACCGGGGCAAGGCCGAGATCGACCGCTGGCAGGCTGGCCGCAACGGCTCCACCCACTGCATCGGCAATTTGCTCAAGCAGGGTAAAGCAATCGGCATCAAGCCCCCGCCCACCGCCAACCACGATCCGCGCGGCTTCCAGCTTCATCTTCTGGTCAGACAGCGGCGTCTGCTCTAGCGCCAACAAGGTCTCTGCCTCGCCCAACTGAATGCTGCCCGTGCAAAATACATGGTCATGTGCCGTGGCGACGACAAGGCCGGGGGTAACGCGCAAGTCGATTGTCAGACGACCTCCATGGCTACTGCGGGTGGCGATCAGCTCGTCCCCCTCCGCCCCAAGTTGCGTTAGTCGACCCAGCACCATGGCCCCAGTGGCGGCAGCATAACGCCCGGCCAACGCCTCGCCCTCACCATCGGCCGGGAAGACCAGCAAGGTCGGACCGCTATCCGTTGGCAACGGTGTCGGTCGGGGGCCGATGCAGGTGACGGATAGAATTTGCCAGCCGTTCATGCGCGCGCTTCCCACAGTAAAACCGCAAGAGCCTGCGCCTGTTGGGCCAGATCACCCTCCAGCATCCGACACTCGGTCTGGCTGCGTCCTGCAGCACGCGGAGCGATGGCTTGGAGTGTCACGGCACCAGGCGCGATATGATGCGACCCGATGTCGCCAATGGCCGCCGTGCGGGCCATCATCACATTCTTCATCAGCGGCTTGCGCAAGCGCGTGCGCCGGTCGTTCGTGACGCTGACAAGGCTTGGCCCGGATAGGGTCAGGGCCTCGACCGATGCGTTTGCCTCTCGCGCGATGCGGAGGGGCGGTCCAGCATCGACGGTCTGCGCCCGGCCAAAAAAGGGAAGGTCGAGCAATCCGGCGAGGAGCGGCGGCACAAAGCCGTCGTCATAATCGCCAAACTCCCGTCCCATCAGGACAAGGTCGAACTCATCACATAGCGGCGCAAGCGCGCGGGCAACCATGCTTTGATCCCAAGGCTGGTCAATCGTCACCGTGGCGACATCTGCGATATGGAGCGCAGCAACGGCGCGCGCGATCTTGATCGCCGCAGGCCCGCCAGCGACGCGTGCCGTGATGATCGTTTCCGGATTGGCATCCCGGATGCGCAGCGCCATTTCCAGCGCCGCTTCGTCAAAGGGGCTTAATATCTGGTGCTCGCCAACCATCGGGACGTCGTTTGGCCCGTTCGCAATCGGCCATTTCGGGTCATGCACCCCAGCGATAAGGACCAGGACCTTCATGGCGCGGCGGCCCTGTCCCCTGCGATTTTTCCAAAGACCACGGCCTTGCCCAGCGCCGAGCCGGTCATATAGGCAGCCCCATGAAAACCGCCTGTCACTTCGCCTGCGGCAAACAATCCGTCAATCGCGGAGCCATCTGCCCGCAAGACGCGGGCGTGGCTATCGATCCTCAGGCCACAATAAGTGCCAAATACCACGGCGGTTGACGGATAGGCATAAAAAGGCGCGCGATCGATCTTGCGTAGGGAGCCATGGGTATGGACGAGATGCGTCCGCCCGAATTCGGGATCATGACCGGCATCGACATAGCTGTTGTAGCGCCCCACCGTCTCGACGAGCGTCGCCGGATCAATCTCGATCTGCGCCGCCAATTCTTCCAGCGTATCGGCAACATAAAACAAGCCTTCTTCAAGCCTGCGCCCAAAGTCGAGGATGCGAACCCGATCATCGCCCGTATCGAAAATGCCCTGATCGAGGATCTGGTACCCCGTGTGCCATGGTTGAACCATGACGGCATCGCCTAGCAGCTTGTACGAAATACTCTCATTGACGAAACGCTGCCCATCCTGATTGACGGCGATCGCGCCCTTATAGACTGCTTGTAGGCTGTGATCATTGGTCTCGTCGGTCGGGTGCTTGCCGAACGTGCCCTTGATATAGTCCATGTCCCGGACATCCGCGCCCAGTTCCAGCCCCATGCGCAGGCCATCGCCCTGCGACCCGGCACCGGCAACAAAGACGGCCTCGGCATAATGGGCCGCATATTGCGCAAGCAAGTCGGGGTTTTTGGCGAAGCCACCGCTCGCAAGGATGACGGCCTTATCCGCTGCGAACACCCTATCATCGGCCAGTCGAACACCCGACACCCGGCCCGTCGTTTCTGTGACCAGCCCCGCGACCGCTTGGCTGGCGTGATAGCTGACCTTGCCCGTCGCCTGCGCCGCCGCCTTGAGGGTGCGCACCATATCGGCCGGATCGACGCTGTGCACGCGTGGCACGGATTGGCCCGATGCGGTCTCAATCAAGGGGCTAAAGCGCACGCCCGCGTTGCGGAGCCAGTCATAAACGGCAAGTTGCGCATCAGAATAGGTCCGCACCAACTCAGGGTCGTTGACGCCTTTTCCAACGTCCACCAAATCCCTGAACAACTGATCGGGGCTGTCAGCCACCCCGTTCTCCGTCTGCAAGTCAGTCCCTGCAAAAGCAAGACAGCCGCCACTTAAGGCTGAAGAGCCACCGGAATCGGGGAGCTTTTCAAAGAGCGCGACCGACGCACCGCCTTCTGCCGCCGCCAGCGCAGCAGACCATCCGGCCGCCCCGCCGCCGATCACGATCACGTCCCATCGTTCAGCCGTCATTGCGGGTTCAGCCCATAAAAATCGAGGATCTCGTCCCGCCGTTGCGGGTCGACCGTGGCTCCAAAATAGCCTGATCCGGTGGTCGCGGTGGCGTTACGCCGGGCGTCAACCGCCTGTTCGGCGGCACGTACCCAAGCCCCGAGCGAGTCGATGACAGCGATTCCATCGACCTCGGTCACGCCGTTCATGGCGAGCAGGACATTGAGCGGCGCTTCGCCCGGCACAATGGCTTCTGCACCCTTGCTAATGAGCTGTCGCGCGGCGGTACGGAACCGGTCAATCAGCGGTGACGGCTGATCAAAGGCAGCCAGCACATCGGTAAAACGAAAGCCGACATCTCCCGCCCCCACCAGCCGACAGCGCAGCCCATGACGCCCGACATTTTCGCGATAGAGTTCAGCCAATTCGGGGATGAAGACTAGCGCGCCGAATTTGCGCCCATCGGCAACCGCCGCACGCGCCGCACTCTCGCCATAACCAACCACCGGGATCGAGACGAGGGTACGGATGTCGTGCAGGCCCGGTTCGGGCAATGTGCTGAGTGCATAAGCATCATAGCCCTGCCGCTCGGCCAGCACCGCCCCTTGCATGAACTGAATGGCGTGCAGGAATTGGAAGCCTGCATGCTTGATGTCATCACCGGGATAGTTGGTGCGATAGGTGCCCGGCCGCATGCCATGCATGTCGATGGTTGTATCGGGCCGGGCAACACGCCGGAAATGCGCCCTCAGCGCCTCGTCATAGGCGACAAGGTCACTAAGGACGGTAAAGCTCTGATGCCAAATCCGAATGCCCATCGTTTAGCCCAGCTTCGGCTTTTCATAGAGCATCGGCGGCAGGTCGCCGCTCAGCAGATAATTGCCAAGCGCACCGGCATTGTTGTCGGCGTCCTGCGTGATGTGATTGGCTGCCGCCAGCACGTCGCGCAGATAGCGCTGAATCGGGTTGGTCTTGAAAAGACCGCGCGCGCCCGTGCATTTGTAGATTGTCAGCACCGCCTCTTCGCACTCGCGCCCGATACGGGCCATGTCGAGCATATAATGGATGCGGTCATCGGTAGAGACGAGTTCGCGGCGTTCGACGATCTCGGTGCAATGCGCCATCATCTGTTCCATCCGCGCCCGGCAGGAGCGAACCTTCGTCACCGCATTGGCAAGCCGGTCCTTAACATAGGGGCTCAACCGAGTGGCGGCGCCGCTGCCATTGTCGACCCGGGTGGCCATCTGTTCGATGAACACGTCGATCGCGCCTTGAGCGAAACCGATGATGACCGATGAGACCGAGGAATAGAACACCATCGCGAAGGGGAAGAGGTAGTTCGTCCCGCGATCGTCGAGCTTATAGTCGATCATCGAATGGGCGCGATGCTCGGGGATGAAGGCATCCTTGATGACAAGGCTATTGGAACCCGTGCCGGAAAGGCCGAAGGTGTCCCAATCGTCGAGAAGCTCGTAATCCTCGCGCTTGACCAGCAGCGCGTGGCGGTCGACCGGAATACCCTGTTCGTTCTTTTCCAGCGCCCCGATGAAACACCAACCACCGTGAGCGCCGCCGCTGGAAGTTGGCCAACGGCCCTTCAGTCGCCAGCCGCCTTCGACCTTGGTCAGTTCGCCCATCGGCGGATAAGAGGAAGCGATGATGGCCTCGTTGTCCTCGCCCCACACATCCTGCGCGGCGCGGTCGTCCATCAGACCGAATTCCCAGTTGTGTACGCCGAGGATCATCATGACCCACGCACTGGCGCAGCAACCACGGCCCAGTTCTCCCAGCACCCGCATGAAGACAATCGGGTTCATTTCCCAGCCGCCAAAGGCCTTGGGTTGGACGATGCGGAAGAACCCGGCGTCTTTGAACATCTGGATCACGTCGTGCGGGACCTGACGAGCCTTTTCGATCTCGTCGGCGCGTGCGCGCAAGCCGGGCACCATGGCGGCCGCGCGGGCAACCAGCTCTTCACATGTCGGCACTGTCTCAAAGGACCTTTCAATGACGGCGGTTTTCATGGCGGTTTTTCCTCTCTTTTTCAGGTCTTAATGGGCGCGGCGTTCGGGCAGAAACGCGCCGTCAAAATAGATCAGCGGGTCGCCGCCGGGTTCACCCAGGAACACGTCGAGGACGTCGCAAATAAAGATGTCGTGCGTGCTCGCGGCGACCCGCTCAGCCACCACGCAATCGAAGCTGACCAGCGCGCTGGAAAGCAGCGGCGCGCCTGAACTGGATGTCATCCAATCGCCTTGGGCAAATTTCTCGGCGGCTGGCACCCCTGTCGCAAACAGCTTGGCAAGGCCAAGGGCATCATCGCCCAGCACATTGATGCCCACCGCGCCCGATTGACTGATGATGTTGTGCGCCCAAGTCGAACGGTTGATGCAGACGAGCAAACGGGCGGGATCTGCCGTCACAGAGGCGACGGCCGTCGCGGTCATGCCCGCCCAGTCTGTGCGCGCTTTTCCGGGCGCGACCGAGGTGATGATCGTGCAGGCACCTGCCAACCGGCGCATGCCCTGACGGAACAGGTCGGGTGACTGGCAAACATGCTGCCGCGCGGCCATTTCAGGGGCAACTGCCAGAGAAGAATCGCCACCCATCTCAGTCGACCATGGTCATGTTGCGGGTGTGTCCCCAGTCCGACATGACGTCGTATAATTGCGGTTCCCAATTGCTATCGTCGATCACGACACCGCCATGGCCCAGTTCAAGCCCGAAACCGGACGGTGTCCGCATATAGAAGCTGAACATCTGGTCATTGGGGTGGTGACCCAGCTCAAGCACGATGGGGACGCCTGCCTTTTTCGCCCGGTCACAGGCAAGGCCGACATCGTTCATATCCCGAAATTCGAGCATCAAGTGATTGAGGCGCTTGGGCGACGGAAAGGATCCGGTCGCAAGCGAGTGGTGGCGGCCAGTGGCACTGTGGAAGAAAGTCGCATCGGCGAAAATGCCTGGTGCCATTTCCTGGCGGATGCGGTCGCTGTTGCGCAGGCCAAGCACCTCGCTGTACCAGCGCACGCCTTCGGCATAATCCTTCGAGACCGGCAGAATATGACCGATCCCAAGTTCATCGGTCACAAAGCCATTGCCGCGCAGCATATGACCAAGGGCACCGCCATCATGCTGCAACCCTGTGCGTCCCACAAAGAATTCGTGACGAAAGCCGTTGGGGTCAGCAATGCTGAACAGGCGAGAGACACAACGCACGGCGGCGACGCTCGCCGGTTCTTCGCGCACATCAACGCCCTTGGCGCTTAGTCCCGCAACAAATTCATCCAGCGCGGCATCGCTGCCCAGATCCCAACCCGCATGGGTCAGGTCATCATCATCGCCTTGTTCAATCAGGAGACGCCAAGGATGATTGTCGAGCCTAAGCCCCAATGCGCCCGCTGCGGTGTCACAGGTGCCCATGCCGACAATATCGGTCGCGAAGCGGCGCCAAGCGGCTAAATCCTTTGCCGCGATCACCACATAAGCGAGGTTCTGCACTTCAGCCATGACTCTCTCCCCCTGCATCACTGATTCGTGATTGCGTCAGGATAGCTAGCTCAGATCGACCTATTGCCTTATACGATATGTTTAGATAATCACTATTGCTGAATTCGATAGAGGGCCCGGCAATGCAACTACGCGACTTTGATGTGAACCTGCTCATCACGCTGGAAGCCATCTGGACGACGCGCAACGTGTCCAATGCCGCAAAGACCCTCAACCTTGCCCAATCCACGGTCAGCGCCGCACTCAACCGGCTACGCCAGGCGTTGGACGATGAATTGTTCACCTGGTCTGGCAGCGAAATGGTGCCGACCCCGCTGGCCGAACAGATCATGCCCGATGTGGCCGAATTGCTGAACGGGGTACGCAACGTGCTCACCAAGTCGTTGGGCAAGATTGATACCGTCGAACGGCGACTGGTCATTGCCACGGCAGATTATATCGCGGCGCTGTTCGGGGCACCGCTGCTGGAGAAGGCCGCCGCCGAGGCCCCGCATTTATCTTTCGACTTTATCGATATGCGCCCGCAATTCCTGAACCGGGCGGCAAGGCCGGACATTGATTTGTTCGTGATCCCGGCAAATGCGCTGCGTACCTCGGGCATGGAAAAGACCGTACTTTATAAGGATACCTATGTCTGTATCGGCGCGGCCGATAATGATGCCCTGTATGAGGGCATGGGCACGGATGAATTTCTGGCCTTACGCCATATCGGCTATTCGGCCCTGCCCCGCATCGCCTTCAACCACGAGATGATGTTGTGGGACGAACTGGGGAAGGATGCCCATCTGCGCCTGACCATGGGCAATTACCTGATTTTCGCGCGCATTGTGTCCGCTAGCAACGCGGTCGCCATTTTGCCCAAGCGGCTGGCCAGCACATTGACGGGGGAGTGGAAGCTGAAATGGATCACCCCACCCCTCCCCACGCCAGAACTGGAAATCGCAGCCATCTGGCGGCCGGATCAGGCCAAGGACATCGCCCTCACCTGGCTGCTTGAAACGCTGAACACCATCTCCGCCAGTTGATTATGCCCTAGGCGGCTCCCGCCGCATGACGGCCGGCGATGCGACCAAAGACCGACCCGCTGGTCAACCCCGCCCCACCCGGATAGCGATCATAATAGAGGCCGCCGACAAGTTCGCCTGCGGCATAGAGACCGGCAATCGGCGTCCCTTCTTCATTCTGGACGCGCGCCTCTTCATCGATGGCGAGACCGCCATAGGTCAGGGTAATCCCACAAGTGACCTGATAAGCAACGAAAGGCGGCTCGCTCAACGCGCGCGCCCAGTTGGACTTGTTGATCGCAAGCCCATGTGTCGCGCGGCCATCGAGTACGGCCGGGTTGAAGGGCACGGCTTCATCCACCGCCGCATTGAAAGACGCCACCGTCGCCAAAAACGCGTCGCGGTCGATCCCTTCAAGCTTGTCAGCCAACGCTTCGAGCGTGGGCGCCTCAAAACGGGCGGCGCGCGGTGTGCGATATTCATCCGGCAGGATCGCCATCGCCTTGGCGTCGAATATCTGCCAGCCCATCCCGCCGGGCTGCTGCAAAATCGCCGCACCCATCTTGGAATAGGTGTAATTCCGAAAATCCGAGCCTTCGTCGAAAAACCGCTGGCCGTTGATGTTCACGACCATCCCGAGTGTGAAATAATTCTTCTGCTGATTAAGGATCGCCAGATCCCCAAAATCGGCGGCCCCCGCATCGAAGAACACGCTGTGGCAGCCCGACCAATTCCCATGCGACCGCGCGCCGATATCAAGGGCCGCCTGAATGACGTTGCCGGTGTTATATCTGGAGCCGCGCACCTTTGCGAGATCCCAACCTGCGCCGAGATAGCGGACACGGGCCTCCGTATTGGCGTGAAACCCCCCGGCAGCGAGGATCACAGCATCGGCAGCCAGTTCTTCGCCATTCACAATGACGCCACGCACGGCATGACGATCCCCCAGCAAGCCATCCACTTTGCTATCATAACGAATGTCGACGCCGAGCGTTTCTGCGCGACGGAATAGGGCATCGACAAGCCCCATGCCGCCGCCGGCGGTCTCAATGGTCAGCCCGCCCCAAAACACGTTGCGACCATCCACCTTAAAGGACTGGCGACCAAAGGCAGGCAGGAAACGCACGCCATGATCGCGCATCCACAAGAGGGTCGCGAGACTTTCCCCAACCAACAACTCGATCAAGACTGGATCGGCGCGATATCCGCTCAGCCGACATAGGTCGAGGTAAAAGCTTTCGTCATCATAGCGACCAAAATCGCTGATCTCCATTTCGGTGCTGGATAGGTCCGGCACGAGTCGCGCAATGTCTTCCGCGCCGTGATAGACGGTTCGGAAGCACCCACCGGTAAAGGCGGAATTGCCTCCACGCGCCGCGCGCGGTGCCCGTTCGAGTATGGTGACATTGGCCCCGTTTTCTGCGGCGGAAATGGCGGCGCACAGCGCTGCATTGCCCGCACCAACCACGAGGATATTCTGCTGCTTATTGCTCAAGGTATCGCCCTTATCGATAATAGCTATCAAAAATTATCGCTTCTCTCAATGATGGCGATGTTCTAGCCATCACGTCAAGCGACAATAAAAATCGACAGCATCCGAAGTTGCTGCATGTTAAAAATAGATAGGGGAGAGGGAAAATGAGATCATCGAAGATCCAGATGGGCCTTACATCTTGGCTTGTCATTGCTACCTGTATTGCGCCCGCGACCGCATGGGCGTCGGCCACTGACAAACAGGCGCAGGACGGCGACATCATCGTCACAGCAACGAAGCGCGCCGAGTCCGCGAACGACGTTCCGATGTCGATTGCCGCGGTTTCTGGCGCAGATCTGTTGACGGCGGGCATCAAGAGCGCTGACGATCTGGGCAAGATTGTCCCCGGTTTCACCTTCACCCAGTCGGCCTATAGCACGCCGGTTTATTCGCTGCGCGGCGTCGGCTTTTACAATTACGATATTGCCTCGACGCCTACCGTCACGATCTATCAGGATGAAGCGCCTTTGGCCTTCTCCGCCATGTCGCGCGGCGCTGGCTTTGATCTGGAACGTGTGGAAGTGCTGAAAGGGCCGCAAGGCCTGTTGTTCGGCTCCAACTCGACCGGCGGCGCGGTGAACTACATCGCCGCGCGCCCGACCGATACGCTCAAGGCCGGAATGGATGCGGGCTATGGCCGCTTCAATGCCTGGGAACTGGGCGGTTTCGTCTCCGGTCCGCTCGCCGATGGCGTGGGTGTCCGCATTGCGGCACGGCACGAAGGTTCGGGCAATTGGCAACACAGCTCGACACGGCCTGCGGATGGCAACGGCAAGCGCAACTTCACCCAGATGCGGGCCTTGCTTGATATCGCCTCGGGCGATCGGCTGACGGCAAAATTCGGCCTGACCGCCTTCTGGGACAAGTCGGACGTGCAAGCCGCTCAGTTGCATGAAGTCACCCCGCTGGTCGCGCCAGCCATCGACCCGCAACTGCCAACCTTCCCGCTGGTCTCAGACTCGCGCACGGCGGATTGGACGGCTGGCCTAGAGCCGAAGCGCGACGACCGCCTGTTGCACGCAACCGCGCGGTTCGATTATGAATTGACGGATGCGGTCACCCTTACGTCGCTGACGTCCTATGGTCATTACAAGCAGAATGACCGGGTCGATCCGGACGCAACAAGCTTGCAGATCGTGGACACGATCGACCGTGGGTCGATCAAGTCGCTGTTCCAAGAAGTCCGCCTGTCAGGTGACTTTGGCAATGGTGGCCGCTGGATCATTGGTGCCAATTACGAGAATAACAAGGTCGCGGAAACGCAGACATTGACTTCGACCGGCGGCAGCGGCTTCCGCGCCTTCAACCTGTTCTTTGGCGCGCCCATCCCGGATGCGATCGACATTTCTTCGACGCAGAAATTCAAGAACCTGTCCGCATTCACGAATGTCGACTTCGCCTTCAACGATCAGTTCAAGGCCCATGCCGGGGTTCGCTATACGGACACCCGAGACCAGTTCAGTGGCTGCACCGGCAACTCGGCGAATGGCGCACTTGCGCTCATTCTCCAGATCCCCGGCAACCCTGCATGCACCCAGTTCAATGGTCCCACCGCAGGGGATCCGACGCGCAGCACGCTAAAGCAGGACAATCTCTCCTGGCGCGTGGGTCTGGACTTCAGCCCGAACAATGACACGCTGGTCTATGCGAACGTCAGCCGCGGCTTCAAGGTCGGCGCCTTCCCGCTGATCCCCGCCGTCTTCTCGTTCCAATATGACCCAGCAACGCAGGAAAAGCTGACCGCCTATGAAGCAGGCTTCAAGCTGTCGCTCCGTCGCAGTGTCCAACTCAATGGCGCGGTTTTCTATTATGATTATGCCGACAAGCAGGTGCTCGGCAGCGACAATGTGCCGCCCTTCGGGACGCTCAACCGCTTGGTCAATATTCCCAAGTCGAAGGTGACAGGCGCGGAACTGCAACTGATCCTGCGGCCGGTACAAGGCCTGACCGTGAACGGTGGTCTGACCTATGTGCGCAGCCGCATCGGCGACTTCACCAATATCGATCCGCTCGGCGCAACCCGCAATTTCAAGGGTGAAGCCTTCCCGAACACGCCCAAATGGCAGGGCTCGGTCGCTGTGGATTACGGCTTTGCATTGTCGGCTAGCCTGAATGGCTTTGTGGGTGCCAACGCCACGATGCGCAGCAAGACCAATGGCGGGCTTGGCGAAAACCAGGTGCTGGACATTAATGGCTACACGCTGGTTGATCTTCGCGCGGGGGTCTCCTCACCCGATGAGCGCTGGCGCCTGAGCTTCTGGGGCCGCAATATTTTCGACAAATATTACTGGACCAACGCCTATCGTATTGCGGACGTCTCGGCGCGGTTTGCTGGCATGCCGGCAAGCTACGGCGCGACGCTCGCCTTCCGCTACTAAGTCTTTCGCACCTTTCCTGAACCTCGCAGAGGCACGGCGGCATCACGCCGCCGTGCCCAAGCTTTTGCCCATTTGGAGTATCTATTATGACATCCGCCCTGCTCTTACTCGATCTTCAGAACGAGATGGTTGACCCCAAGGGCAAGGTGGGCGCGCATGGCCTTGCCAAGATCGTCGACGAGCGCGGCGTGCTCGTAAACGCGAAGCGCTGTCTTGACGCAGCTCGGGCCGCCGGCATGGCGGTCGTCCATGTCCGCCTTGGCTTCCGCCCGGATTATCTCGATTGCCTCAGCGTCGCGGCGCGTATCAGCGGTCTGAAGAACAACCGCGCGGCGATTGTTGGGGAGTTTGGAACCGAATTCCATCCGATGGTCGCGCCGGTCGATGGCGAACTGGTCATCACCAAGCAATGCGTCAATCCTTTCTTCAATACTGGGCTGATGTCCTGGCTGATGCACCATGGTATCAAGACGCTCTATCTGGGTGGCGTGGCTACCCATCTGGTCGTTGAGAGCACCACACGCTTCGCGGATGACGCGGGTTTTGCCCCCATTGTCATCGAAGACATCTGCGCCGCGCCGAACCCGGTGTTGCACGACCATTTCATCACGATGATTGCGCCGGCGTTGGGCACTGTCACCACGACAGATGCCTTTGTTGTCGAGGCGGGGCAGGCCTAAGATGACATTGCGCGATATCGTTCAGCGTCGCAAGGCGGTGATCGCACCAGGTGCGGCCAACGCCCTTTTTGCCCGGATTATCGAAGATCTGGGTTATGAGTGCGTCTATGTGACGGGTGCAGGTATCGCCAATATGGCGCTCGGCGCGCCTGATATCGGTTTGACCTCGCTCGATGACATTGCGCAAACCGTTGCGCGGATGGCCGATGCGGTGGCACTTCCGCTGATCGTTGATGCTGACACCGGTTTTGGCAATGCGGTCAATACGTGGCGGACGATGAAGGTGCTGGAACGTGCCGGGGCCGCAGCCATCCAGCTTGAGGACCAAGAATTTCCCAAGCGCTGCGGACACTTCAACGGCAAGAGCGTCATCCCGCTCCATGAGATGTTGCCCAAGGTCAAGGCGGCTGCGGACGCCCGCACCCGGGATACGCTCATCATCGCCCGCACCGATGCGCTGGCGGTTGACGGCCTGACGGCGGCACTAGATCGCGCGGCGGCCTTTATCGAGGCCGGCGCCGATATGACCTTTGTCGAGGCCCCGCGTGATGCCGACCAGATGCGCAGCATTGCCGCGCTTGCGGTGCCGCAGGTCGCGAATATTGTGCATGGCGGAAAAACGCCGCCCCTGCCTCAATCTGCGCTTGCCGACATGGGCTTTGGCATTGTCCTATATGCCAATGCCGCCTTGCAAGCTGCCGTGCGCGCCTCGGTGGAGGTGCTCGGCTCGCTGAAACAGACCGGTTCGCTGGACGCCGTCCATGATCGGTTGGCGAGCTTTGAGGAGCGGCAGGCCGCCGTCGCCAAGCCGCGCTGGGACGCGCTTGAACAGCAGTTTGAAAACAAGCGAGAAAACTGATGCAGATCGTTGTCGTTGGGAGTGGCATTGCCGGGTTGAGCGCCGCTTTGAGTGCGGCACAGGCCGGGGCCCGCGTCACGCTCGTGGAGCGCGCCGTCGAAGGCGAGCACGGCGGCAATACGCGCTATACCGAAGCCTATTTGCGCATGAAGTCGATGGACGAGGTCGCGGATGATTTCGTCGACCATTTCATGGCCAATGCGGGCGGCTATACCGATCCGAGCATCGTACAGGAAATGGTGCGAAGCTATGACGATTGGTCGCCGCTGGCACGGAGCCAGTCGACGGTCGATCCGGATTTGCTCACCGCTTTTGTTGAACATGCCGGGCCGACCTTGCGGTGGCTGGAAGCGTCCGGGCTGCGGTTCGACTTTTTGCCAACCGCCTTCATCACCACGACAACGACGCGGCTGTTGCCGGTCGGTGGCGGCTGGGCGATGGTCGAAACCCTGACCAGCGCCGCGCGCGATGCGGGCGTGGAATTCCGCTTTGCAACGACGGCCCGTGGGCTGGCGATGGATTGCGGCAAGGTTGTGGGATTGGAAACATCCCGGGGGACAATCGACTGTAATGCCGTCATCCTTGCGTGTGGCGGCTTTGAGGGCAATCCTGAAATGCTCGCGCATTATGTCGGGCCAGGGGCGGTCAACCTGCGCCCCGTCGCGCGCGGTGGGCATTATAACAAGGGCGAAGGTATCCGCATGGCACTCGCCATCGGAGCGGCGCCGAACGGTGACTTCGGCAGCTATCACGCCGAACCGATCGATCCGCGCTCGGGCATTGCCGAACCTGCAATCTTCACCTTCCCTTATGGCATCCTCGTCAACAAAGCAGGCCAGCGCTTCACCGACGAGGCCCCCGGCACCGTCGATGCGCATTATGAAAGCGTGACGCGCCGGATCTATGAGCAGCGCGATGGCATTGCGTGGATGATCACCGACGCTGGGCTGGATGACGTGCCCAACTGGCAAAAGGGCAGCCGCACCGACCAACCGCCTGTCACCGCAGCGACGATTGCTGAATTGGCAGATCAAATCGGCGTACCGGCGACCGCGCTTGCAGCGACCATCAACCAGTTCAACGCCGCCTGCACGCAAGGGGCCTTTGACCCCTTGCGTGCAGATGGGCTCGCGACCACCGGTCTCACGCCGCCCAAGTCCAACTGGGCACGGCCGATTGCGCGCGGTCCGTTCCGCGCATGGCCGGTCATCTCCGCCAATGTCTTTACCTTTGGCGGGCTGAAGGCGGATCGTCATGCTCGCGTCATCGATCAGGACGGCCAGCCAATTCCCGGACTTTATGCTGCTGGCGAGACGATGGGGATTTATTACCGCACCTATACGGGATCGACCTCCGTCCTGCGCGGCGCGGTGTTCGGGCGGCAGGCCGCGCTCCACGCCTGTGGGGCGGTGGCGTGACCCGATTTGCCCTTGATGGCCTCGTCACCCTGATTACGGGCGGCGGCGGCATGATTGGGCAAGCCGTGGCACGGCGCCTTGCCGCAGGTGGCGCAAGGCTCGCCTTGGCGGATCGCACCGCGCCCCCGGCCGTGGGGACGACGAGCACCAGCTATGCGGCAGACCTCTGCGATGCCGGCGCCATTGCCGACCTCGTCGCAAGCGTCTTGGCCGATTTTGGCCAGATCGACTGCCTGATCACCGCAGCAGGGATCACCTCGCTCGGATCATTAGAGACGCTGTCCTATGAGGAATGGGACCGCGTTCACAATATCAATTTGCGCGGCGTCTTCCTTGCTAATCAGGCTGTCATGGCGCCAATGAAGCGACAGCGCTTTGGCCGGATCGTGAACATCGGCTCGGTTCTCGCAAAAAATGGCGGCAATCCCAGGCCTTGGATCGATCCGAGCGAGCAGGACCACGCAGGCAACGCCGCTTATGGCGCGGCCAAGGCGGGGGTCCATGCGCTAACGCTCTATCTGGCCAAGGAAGTGGCTGCGCACGGCATTACGGCAAATGTCGTGGCCCCCGGCCCGATTGCGAGCCCCATGACGACCAGCTTTCCCGAAGCCCTTGTTCGCCAGATCCCGGCGGGACGCTTGGGTCAACCGGACGAGGTCGCGGCCTGCGTTGCCTATCTCTGCACGCGCGAGGCGGCCTTTGTCACGGGCGAGATCATCGACATCAATGGCGGCCTCTGGATGGACTGAGCCGCGTACCGCTCCCTATGAAAGGACCTAATATGCCCCTGACCCAAGCCGAAACCGCCCGTATTGTTCAAACCCCCGATTGGAAGCTGCGCTATTATGAGGCGGGCAGCGGCCATCCTGTCATCCTCATCCACGGCAGCGGTCCGGGGGCGACGGGCTGGAGCAACTTCTCGCGCAATATCGAGGCGCTGGCCAAGCATTTCCATGTCTATGCGCTCGATATGCCGGGCTGGGGCGAGTCTGACCCGTGCACGAAGGAAACGCTCGACCATGTCGGCGCCACCATCCAGTTCATGGATGCGCTCGGCATCGACAAGGCGGCGCTGGTCGGCAATTCAATGGGCGGCATCATCGCACTCGCGGTCAGCGTCGATTATCCGGATCGTGTCAGCCATATCATCACCATGGGTCCGGGCGCCCATCCGGGGCCGAAGCTATTTGGCCCGGGCGATGGCCCGACCGAGGGCTTGAAAGTCCTGCAGCAAGCCTATCGCACCCCGACCCCGGAAGCGATGATGGCGCTTGTCAGCATCATGGTGTTCGACAAGAATTTCGCAACGCCGGACCTGTGCAAGGCGCGCTCGGATGCGGCACTGGCCCGCCCGGAGCATCTCGCGAACTTCCTCGACATGCTGAGCAAGGGCGGCCCGGTGAACCGCTGGGCGGCGATGGACGATCTGGCGAAGTCCAAGATCCCCATGCTGCTGATCCACGGCCGCGATGATCGCGTGGTGCATTATGAAAACTCGCTGCTGCTTAACGCTTATATTCCGAACTCGCGGCTCGTTTTGCTCAACCGCTGCGGCCATTGGGCGATGATCGAGCATGCCGATGAGTTTAACCGGCTTGTCACCGACTTTGTTTTGCACAACTAACGACTGATTGGCGGGGTAGCGGACAGGACCTGTCCGCTACCCTCTCCGGCTTGCCACAAGCCCCAAATGACGATCTACCCAGGCTGGAGTGATCCCGAATACCTATTGTCGGGGATCACGAACATTGCCCTGTGCGGCACCTTCACCCCGAAGCGCCACCATTTACCCGCCGATATTGCCCGCCGCTTGGTCGAGCAGCGCGGTACGCAGTTCGCGCTTCAGGATCTTGCCGCTCGCATTGCGGGGGAGGCTGTCGTAGAAGAAGATGTTCTTCGGCACCTTGAAGCCTGATAAATGAGCCGCGCAATGGCGAGTCACACCCTCATGCGTCACCGTTTCGCCCGCACGCAGGACGATCACCGCCGTCACCGCCTCGATCCATTTCGGGTCCGGCAATCCGATCACGGCCACTTCACTGATCGCGGGGTGCAGATAAAGCACCTCCTCCACCTCGCGTGATGCGACATTTTCACCGCCCGATTTGATCATGTCCTTCTTGCGATCAACCACATTGATATACCCTTCGGCATCAATCACCCCAAGGTCACCGCTATGGAACCACCCACCCGCGAACGCTTCCGCCGTCCGTTCCGGATCGTTCCAATATCCGCTCAACAACTGGGGCGAACGATGGACGATCTCACCAATTTCACCCGGGGCCACATCGACCATGTTATCATCGACGATCCGGGTCTCCACATGCAACGTGGGCCGACCGGCAGAACCAAGTCGGTCATGATGCTCTTCAGGGAAAAGAATGGTCGCAACCGGCGCGATTTCGGTTTGGCCGTATAGATTCCACAGGCGCAGTGCCGGTAACCGCTCGCGCAATTCCCGCAACACTTCGACCGGCATGATCGATGCGCCATAATAGCCCTTGGTCAGGCGGCTCAGATCGTGCCGCGCCATTTCGGGCGAGCGCAACAGCGAAATCCAGATCGTCGGCGGCGCAAAGAACGAGGTTGCCTGATAGCGCGCCAGCAGGGCGATGATATTCTCCGGGGTCGGCTTACCCGTGATGATGTTGAGCGCGCCGACATGCAGCGCCGGGCCGATCATGCAATCGAGCTGGGCACAATGGAACAGCGGCATCGCATGCAGCGCGATGGTATCGGCAGTCCATTCGCAATCAATGATACAGCTCTGATATTCCCACAGCACGCTATGATGCGACAACATCGCGCCCTTGGGGCGGGATTCCGTGCCGCTGGTATAGACGATCTGCAACAAATCATCGCCGCCCCGGGTCTCATATTGCGGCCCCTCGTCACACCATAACCTCTCCCATGACGGCACCTGTGCGGGCGCGGCATCTGTCTCGCCGGGGATGCCGAACACGCATTCCACGCTATCCGGGATCGCCTGCTGCGCGACGTCGATGGTGGACTGATCGGCAAACAAGAGCCGTGCCCCCGAATGGTCGAGGATATAACGAACATCATCCGCATTCAGCATGAAGTTGATCGGCACCAGCACTGCATCCGCCCGCGCAATGGCAAAACGCAGCGCCATAAAGGCATGGCTGTTGCGCGCCATGATCGCGACCCGATCACCCGGGCGCAGACCCTCATGTTTTAAACCCGCCGCCAGTTGATCGACAATGTGGTTGAATGCCGCATAGCTCCAACGCGTCTCGCCACAGATGATCGCGGTCCGATCCCCATGGCGGGCAGCAGACCGCCGCAGCATGGCCGGAAGCGACTGCTGCCGCGCGCCTGATAGTATCTGGTTCATGCTCATCAGCCTTGTTCACCCATCACCAAGGCGCGGTTCCTTCCGCGCATCATATTCTTGAATACGCTACGCCCTGCCTCAATGAATGAAAGGCCGTACCCCAGCAATCTGTGGCACGGCCTTCCCTCGCATATCAAGTCGATGTTATTTCCAGCGGGCCTGGAGCGTCACACCATAAGACATGGGCTGTCCGACCGATTGGGTAATGATGTCATGATAAGAAATCACGTGCTGGACATGATATTGGTTGAAAACATTCTTACCCCATCGGGATGCCGTGATGACATCGCCCGAGAAGTCATCACCAAGCCGTTCGCCTCGACCACGGGTCCAAGTCTGGATATACAGAATGTGACGAGACAGTGCGGGTCTTCACGCCGCCGAACCGGGAGAATAACACAGTGAGCAAGGCGAAATATGGCGCTATCACCCAGATCGGCTTGGTGGTTGAAGACCTCGATACAAGCATCCAGCACTGGATCGACATGATGGGTGTTGGACCATGGACGGTATTCAGGAATGTGACCCTGAACGGACAATATCATGGACAAGACACCATCGTGAAAATGGATGTCGGACTTTCCTATCAGGGCGACACCCAGATTGAATTGATCCATGTGACGAATGGCGCGCGCTCGCCTTATCTGGACCCAGCAGGCAAGCCACTGGCCGGCCTTCATCACATTGCGTGGCTGGTCGACAATCTCGACACTATATTGGCAACCGCCACATCAGACGGTCTGAAGATCGTGTTTCAGGCGGAAAGCCCGGGCACGCGCGTGGCCTATCTCGAAGCCGATGGTGAGCCGGGAATTCTGTTCGAATTCATCGAGGGGCCGTCCACTGCGCAACTGATCGTTGAAGGGATCGCGGCGACCCGGAATTGGGACGGGACAAACCCGGTTCACGTGATCGACTTTGCCGGCTGAGACGCACGTCAGGCGCTTGGCGCAAATCACGGCGTAGATTAGCGACGCGCAGCCCTCATCTGGGGGTTGAATTAGGCGGCGTATTTGCAGTGTAATAAAACGATAAAAGCCACACAAAGGAGAGACGGATGCATCAAGCTGTTGCGGTCGTTACAGGCGCCAGCCGGGGCGCAGGCCAAGGTATCGCGCGGGCGCTGGGCGCAGCGGGCTATACCGTCTACGTCACGGGACGCAGCCAGACGGCGGATGCGTCACCGCTGGGCGGGACCATTCATGAGACGGCGGCAGAGGTAACTGCCGCTGGAGGACGAGGTATCGCCTTCCCATGCGACCATGCCAATGATCACGCCGTGCGCGAACTATTTGCTGTCGTGGAGCGCGACGAAGGGCGCTTGGACATTCTCGTCAATAACGCTGCGGCGATTAGCAGCGACCTGATCCAGCGCGGTCCGTTCTGGACAAAGCCCGTCGAGATGGCAGACATTATTACCGTCGGTCTTCGATCAAGCTATATTGCAGCCCATGCCGCAGCGCCATTGCTCGTCGCCAAGCCGGGCGGCCTCATCATCTTCACCTCAGCGCCCGGTGCAGTGAACTATGCCCATGGTCCCGCCTATGGCGCACAAAAGGCTGGGGGCGACAAGATGTCAGCCGATATGGCGGTCGAACTGCGTCCGTTCGGCGCAGCGTCCGTCAGCATCTGGATGGGCCTATTAAAGACGGCGCGTTCAGCCGCTTCCATGGCGGAAAAACCCGGTCAATTTGATTTTCTGCTGCCCTATGCGGAAACGCCCGACTTCACTGGGCGTCTCATTGCAGCCATCCATAACGACCCCAACATGATGGACCTATCTGGCCGCACGATCATCGGCGCGGAGCAGGCAAAAGAATATGGCTTGGTCGATATTGATGGGAATAGCCCTAACTCCCTGCGTCCCATCGTGGGGGGGCCTTTTAAATATGATGAGCTCATCATTGATTGATGTCGATGGCCCTATCCCGGTAAATATGACGCAGCCCCAGCATCTGTCCGAGAAAATGCGATCGCTGCTGGTTGCTCCGCGAGGATGTAAGAAATGGTTGGAAAATCACAGTTGAACGGTTGGGACAAGATACTTGCGGAGCTAGAGCGCAAACGCGAAATCGCGAGGTCCATGGGTGGCGAGGTCCGGCTCGATCGACACCGGCAAAGCGGGAAACTCGACGCGCGGCAACGCTTGACGAGCTTTTTTGATGACATGACCTTTGTCGAAATCGGCACACTGGCCGGCAATCGCAGTGAGGCTGGTCCTGCACCTGCGCCGGCCGACGGGCTGATTGCGGGCTTTGGTCTGGTCGAGGGGCGCCCCATTCTGGCATGCGCCGAAGATTTCACAGTGTTGGCCGGATCAATCGGAGATGCCGGGGCGGCTAAGCGCCAACGGATCGTCGACCTCGCGAGGCAAGAGCGGTTGCCGCTTGTGTTCATGCTTGAAGGGGCCGGACACCGGTTGACCAATCACCATTCCACCCCCGCACCCGGTGATTTGCAGGCGTTGGCGCAATTATCCGGCCAAGTGCCGATGGTGTGCCTCGTGATGGGCCCATCGGCGGGCCATTCAGCCCTGACAGCGCCGCTGAGCGACTTTGTGGTCATGACGGAAGCGGCATCATTATTCACTGCCGGTCCGCCGATCGTCAAAGGCGCACTGGGGGAAACGGCAACCAAGGAAGAACTCGGCGGCCCGGAGGTGCAAACCAGATCCGGGGTCGCACATAATGTCGTCGAAAATGACGGCGACGCAATTGCATTGGCGCGGCGATATCTCTCTTACTTCCCCCCCAATGCGTGGGAGGCGCCACCTTGCGATGGCGTGCAGGATGTTGAACCGCGCCGCCTTGACGACATTCTATCCCTGATCAGTGTCGATCCGCGAATCCCATTCGACGCGCATCGGTTGCTGGAGATGGTTGCAGACGCGGGGAGCTTGCTGGAAATCCAGCCTGCATTTGGCGGCTCGCTTGTCACCGCCTTCGCTCGTCTAGGCGGCAGATCCGTCGCGTTTATCGCAAATAACCCGAGCGTGCGGGCGGGATCAGTCGACAGCGCGGCGGCGCAGAAGGCCGCTCGCTTCATGGATGTGGCGGACGCATTTCATCTGCCGGTGATCTTCCTCGCAGACAATCCCGGCGTACTTCCCGGCACCGTATCCGAGCGAGCTGGCGTACTCCGCAGCGCTGCCCGCATGTTCGCTGCCCAGAATCGGTTGAGGGTGCCGAAACTGCACGTCACCTTGCGCAAGGCCTTTGGCTTCGGGTCTTCCATCATGGCGATGAATCCCTTCGATCACCAAACCGTCAGCTATGCGTTCCCGGCGATTACCATGGGAGCCATGCCTGCCACTAGCGGTGCGAAAGCCGCCGGCATGGACGCGACGGCACAAGTTGATGCGATTTCCCGACAAACGGAAAGTGCATGGGAGATGGCAGACAAAATGGCCTATGATGAAATCATCGACCCCAGAGACTTGCGCAACGCCCTGCTCGACGGCCTGATACTCACTCAAGGCCGAAGCAAAGGGCCGTTTATGCCCCGTCCGCACGGCATCCTACCATGACCTTCAGTCACCGAACGAGCATCCGAGGGGAAAATCGCGATGTGCTGAATGAACCCAGATCGCGCTGTTCTGATGCGCTCAGATCTGGACAGTGCCCCGCGACCCAGGGGGATATGGGGTTGGGCGATGCCAAGCTTATGGCCGACACCATCGAACGTCTCTATGGGGCGAAAGGCGCGCCCGTCCCCGCCGCACTCAACCACGTTACAACCAAAGGAAATCATATATGAGCCGCATCACACTCGACCAAGCCAATGCCGTCATCGCCGGGGCCTTCGACAAGGCGCGCGAGATGGCGCTCAAGCCGTTGGGCGTGGCGGTGCTTGATGCAGGCGGCCATCTGATCGCCTATCAGCGGCAGGATGGCGCATCGACCGGGCGGTTTCAACTGGCCTTGGGCAAGGCGGCGGGTGCGTTATTCTTGGGCATTTCCTCGCGCAAGATTGGCGCAATGGCCGCTGAGCGCCCAACGTTCCTCGCCGCGCTTGGCCCGATAGCACCTGCGGGCGTGATCCCGGCAGCCGGTGGGGTGATTGTCGTGGACGAAAGCGGCATTGCCATCGGGGCAGTTGGCATTTCTGGCGACTTGTCCGACATGGATGAAGCCTGCACGCTGGCGGGCATCGCTGCAGCCGGGCTGACCGCACAGGCCTAGGCGGTATTGACTGCGGCTGGGGAAAGCACGTTGCCACCAAAGGGACAACCCCGCTTTGGCACCGGTGCAGATCAACAAATTGATCCAACCGGCGCGGTACGGCCTTATTGGCCGTCAGATCGTCGCTAGATAACCAACCAACGCCTCCGCACCACGCTGGCTAGCCGTTCTCCCCGGCTGGTAATCCATCGTCTGGGCAAAAAGCCGATCCTGTTCGGGCAGATGGGTTGATGCATTATCCTGCCAATGCGGAATGCGCGCGGCAAGCGCTGACGGGTCATGCAGGATCTCACCATTGCGCCAAAACTCATAACGCTCCGGCGAACCGGTCGCTGGCGCGCCAAGCGGATCGAGGAAGTAACAAGCGCCGCGATGCAACAGAAACTCGTATATCTGACTACTCACATCGCCAATATAGGCATTGGCCGACATCGTATAGCTCATATCAAATAAATTAGGTCCATCCACATCGATAAGGATATTTGGCGCTGAAAGATATTTTTCAGCGATATCCGGGCGCCGCTTCAGAACTTTATATTCCAACGAATAATGAATTTTCTTTCGGAATAGCATCACATGCGGCGCGAAGATGAGATTATATTTATCGGGATTTTGGAAGAAATATTCCAACACCTCATTTCCCATTGCATACCATGACGACAGGCGTGGATCGAAATGCGGATTATAGAGGAAGACCGGCAGATCATTATCAAAGAAGCGTTTCACCCGCGCCGGATCAATCGTATCGAATTTGGGATAGCCGATAATCCGGCATTTGGTGGCCTCGGTGATGCCATGACGGACCATCTCATCGACCAGTTTCTGCCCGCTCAGCAACATCAGGTCGAAGCGTGCAAGATCAGGGTGATAGGCCACATTGCGGTCACCGGAGCCGTGCGGCACATAGACAAATCGGGGCGAACGCGTGCCCAATCGCTGCTTGACGCGCAGGCAGGTCCGCTCGGTTGAAACAAGCAAATCAACGCCCGAAAACAAATCTTCATTATACCGCAACCGGGCAAGCCGAAACACCGGGGCAACCGTGTTGAGCGGCTTCAACCAGCGGGCTGCCCAATCCGGCATGGTCAAGGTCACCCATTCAATATGGGCATGGGCCGCTTCCGGAATAATAGCGGCAACAGTGCGCCGGATTGCCTCGGTCCCGCTGGCCACCACGACCCGGACTTGTGGCGCATGAACCGCGAGATGACCGGCGATGCCCGCGATATGCGCGGCCTGATGTGCGGCATCATGGTTGAACAGAAACAGGATGCGTTGGGTCATATCTTGGTCCGGATTTTGCGAAGAACATAGATGCTGGCGCCAAACATCAGGCAGAGCGTCACAATATCAGCCGCCACACGCGCCCATGCCGCGCCAATCGCCCCCATATATTCCAGCATGGCATACATGGCGATCAGCAATACAGCCGTCCCGATCAGACGAATAGTGATCAGGGTCCGGGGTCGCCCGACCGACAAGAGCAGCGGCTCGCAACTGACAGAGATTATCTGAAGGCAGGCCGAAAGGCCCAGCACCAACAAAAATGGATAGGCCCCGATAAATTGCGGCCCGGACATCAAGAGCAGAATCGGCTTACCGAGAAAAATGATCACCGGGGCAATCACGGCCACAATCCCCAACGCCACAAGCGTCAGCTTGATGAACAAGGACATGGTCTTGCCCAGCCCTTCTTTGGCAAACACATGCGCCATTTCGGTAAAGCTGGCGAGATTGATCAATCCCCCCAACAGGCTGATCGTCTGTGTCAACTGATGCGCAAGGCGATACAGCCCCGCCTCCGCCACGCCTGCGAACGACCCGACCAACAAGGTCGGCAACTGGTGGCCGACCGCATAAGCCGATTCACCGACATTGCTCGCCAGCAACATCGCGGGCAGCCCCTCATTTTCACGCCACGCCCGCCGCCATGCGCCCACAACAGGCGCATCATAAGAGCGGCGCAACTGGCGCGCAGCCAGTCCCCAGAAAACAACCGTGCTGAGCAATTCCCCCACTGACCAGACCAACAAGAACATGCCAAGCGTCGGTTCGACCAGCAGTGCAAGCAATGAACCCGTCAACTTAACCGTCGGCACCACCGCTTCGGCCAGTGCCGCCAGTCGGAATTGATGCTGCAGCCGCAATATGCCGCGCGGCACATTGCGAACCGAAAACATCATCATCGCCGCATAGGCAAAAGCAATCCATGCAAGCTCATCGGCAATGCCAAGCCGTGCCCGGCCAAGCCACAGGATCAACCCGACGGCGACCGTGCCCATCGCCGCCGTCACGATATCAATCACGGTACAGAAACGGATCAGGCGGAACAGCCCCAGATCATTCTGCGCATTGATATGTTCATGGCCATATTTGATGAGCACCTGCCAGATGTTGAAGCTCAACACCAACTGCAACATGGCGACCGTGCCGAGGACCAGCGCAAACGCACCATAGCCCGCCGGGCCAAGGCTATGCGTGATAATAGAGAGATAGATCAGGCTCAGGACAGCGCCATAGCCTTTACCGCTGAGAATCCAGCCGAGATGCTGCAATATTCGCGCAAAGGGCTTTTTGTCACCCACGGCCGTCATACCCTCGCCCCCCTACTCCGCAAGCCATGGCAATTGCAGGGCAAAAAGCCAAGTGTCGATGGTGGTGCACCACATATCATGCGCAGCGCCATATCTCCTTTCCGGGCTTAAGGCACCCCCCATCGCACATTGACCTGTGTCGCCGCTCTCAGCCCAGCCTCATCCCCGGTTGAGCATCGCCCCACAAGACGATAAAATTTGACGATGATGCGCCAATTTGGCCCCGCGCGCGGGTGCTTGTCCGGGCACTGACGCGAAAATTTCATGGCAATCCGACCAAAGATCACCAGCCCCATTGTCTGGTACCGCGACGATGGCGATGGGCGATGGCCGCCCATTCGCATCCACCGATGCGGTTTGGCCGTTGAGCGATGCCGAAACACGGGAACTGGCCGCCCATTTCTGCCGTTCGGCGCGCCATATGCGGACTGTCGCCAACCCCTATGTCACCCCTACGATGGTCGCAGCCGGGCAAGCGCTTCCAGCGAGTAATAAGGTCAAGCAGGTGATTGCCGTTGGCCGTCTGGCACCCCAGAAGCAGCTCGACCCGTGCTGCAACGTGCTGATCTGATGGTTTTGCCATCACGATATGAGGGCCTGCCCACCGTTGTGCTGGAAGCATTGGCCGCCAATTGCTCGGTCATTTCGACCGACTGTTTTCCATGCGCGCGCGAATTGCTGGCGGAGGCCCCGGGATGCGGGATCATCGAACATCCGGCACCCGCCGCGTCAACAGCAGCATAGCGGATGCATATTCCGCTATCGGGAACGGCCGCTATCGACCATAATATGTCCTGATTTTCGTTTGAACGCGGCATATTTCGACGGGGGAGAGCTGCATGTATCTGCCTGCCATTTTTCGTGAAGAGCGCCCCGAAATCCTTCAAGCCGCGATGCGCGACCATCCGTTGGCGACACTGGTGACCCATGGGCCAGCCGGGCTTGAAGCCAATCTTGTGCCTTTCATATTGCTCAACGATCCACATGGCCGGCATGTGTTGCGCGCTCATTTGGCGATCGCCAACCCGCAAATCGCCGACTTGCGGCGCGGCACAGAAGCGCTGGTCATCTTTCAAGGGCCGCAGGCCTATATCTCGCCGACATGGTATCCGACCAAGCAAGAGCACGGCAAGGTTGTCCCCACCTGGAACTATGTCGTCGTGCAGGCATGGGGACGCCCTCAAGTGATCGATGACGCAGATTGGCTTCGCGCCCAAGTCTGCGATCTCACGAACCAACAGGAACAACATCAGGCCGCGCCATGGTCGCTCGATGATGCCCCGCCCGCCTATATTGCAGCGCAATTAAAGGCGATTGTCGGTGTGGAAATTCCGATTGATCGGCTGGAAGGCAAATGGAAAACAAGCCAGAATCAGCCCGCGATAAACCGATGCGGCGTGGTCGCCGGATTGTCGAGCATGGATCCGAAATCACCGATGGCGGCGCTCATCGAAAAATCGGGGCAGCGGGATTAAGTCCGCGCCCGCCTGTCAGTTATTTGGAGATTATAAATGTCGCAGCCAGCGCTCCCCATCCAATGGGATGCATCCGGCCCGTGCGTGGTCGCGGGATCGGCATTATTGGCATTGAACAACGCCCATGCCGTTGAGCTATCATGGCTTGAACCAGCGCGGTTCGCCCAGCTTGTTGCCACCGCGTTTCTGGCGCGACGGGTTGGCGATGCGGATGCCATGATCATCGCCTTTGACCAGAGCGCCGATTATGACAGTCCCAATTTCACCTGGTTCCGCTCGCGGTTCGCGCGTTTCGTCTATGTCGACCGGCTGGTCGTGGCCGACCATGCCCGGGGCCGTGGCCTTGCGCTCAAGCTTTATGACGAATTGATCGCCGCCGCACGCGCCGCCGGTCATGATTGTATCGTCTGCGAGGTCAATTCAGACCCGCCCAACCCCGCGTCCGACGCATTGCACGCCAAATTGGGTTTTGAAGAAGTGGGCCATGCCAGCCTGTATCACGGCGATAAAACGGTCCGCTATCTGATGCGCCGCGTCTAACCCCCACACTGCCACGCCCTTGATCCCCGCATGACGGGTTCAGACGAGCATGCCCAAGGGATGCTCGATCAAGCGGCGGAACGCATTCATGAAGGCCGCACCATCCGCGCCATCAATCGCGCGATGATCGAAGCTGCCCGTCACCGTCATCACAGTCTCAATGGCGATTTGATCACCACGGACGACCGGACGACGTTCGCCTGCGGCGATGGCCATAATCATGGCCTGCGGCGGGTTGATGACCGCGTCGAACTGCTTGATGCCGAACATGCCCATGTTCGAGATGCTTGCCGTGCCGCCTTGATATTCATGCGGCTGCAACTTGCCCTCACGGGCGCGGCCAGCGAGTTCCTTGATTTCCGTAGAAATGGCGGACAGGCTTTTGGCCTCCGCCCCCTTCACCACCGGCGTGATCAGCCCGTTCGGAATGGATACCGCGACCGAAATATCGGCGCGCTGATAGAGCAGCAGCGTGTCGCCCGCAAATGAGACATTGCACTGCGGCACCTTGATCAGCGCCAGCGCCAACGCCTTCACCAGCATATCATTGACCGAAAGCTTGATCCCCTGCGTGCCGAGCGTGTCGTTAATCTCGCTCCGCAAGGCGAGCAAGGCATCAAGCCGAACATCCACCGTAAGATAAATATGCGGGATCTGCTGCTTGGACTCAGTCAGGCGGCGCGCAATGGTCTTACGCATCGATGACAGCTTGATCACATCATGCGGAATGTCCCGCTGCGCGCTCAAATCGAACGGCGTCGATGCGCTGGCGACCGGTAGTGCGGCAGCAACAGGCGCGACCGGCGATGCGATCTCCAGATCCGCCTTGACGATCCGCCCCCCCGGACCGGAACCCGCCAGCCCGTCCAGTTCAATAGCCCGTGCGGCGGCGAGACGCCGGGCCAGCGGACTGGCCTTCACACGGTCTTGAGAAATGACCATCGGCGCAACCACAGGCACCGCTTCAGATGCCGATAGACGAGCAGGTGCGAGATCGGGCGCCGCTCGCATTGTAACGGGTGTAACAGCGGTCGGCGCCACCGGCGGCACCGCTGCGACCCCCGCCTCTCCCGCCTCGCCAATAAGGGCGATCGGCGTGCCGACCGGCACATCCTGCGTGCCTTCGGCGATCAAGAGCGCGATCACAACACCTTCATCGGCGGATTCCACCTCCATCGTCGCCTTGTCGGTCTCAATCTCGGCAATCAGATCGCCCGCGCGGATTTCGTCACCGATCTTGACGAGCCATTTCGCAATCGCCCCCTTTTCCATCGTCGGCGAAAGGGCGGGCATCTTCACTTCAACAGACATGATCAGGCTCCGATGAACAGTTCGGCGGCGGCTTCGACAATCGCGTCGGCGTCCAGCCGGTAGCTATGATAGAGGTCGATCAGATCGCCCGTCTGGCCGAACCGGTCCACGCCCAATGGGCTGACCCGCATCCCCTTCACCCCGCCAAGCCACGACAATGCGCCGGGCGAACCATCGATGATGGTGATCAGCCCGGCTTGCGCGGGCAATGCCGCCAACAACGTCTCGGCATGGCAGGGCGTGGCAGGCTTGTCCGTCCAACGTGCCGCACGACGCGCGGACCATCCGCGATGCAGCAGGTCGGGCGAGGTCACATTCAACAGACCGATACCGGGCATGTCTTCCGCGAGTTGCTCCCATGCGGCCAATGCTTCGGGCGCAATCGCTCCGGTAAACACAATCGCGGCCTCGGCCTGCGGGCCGGGGCGCTTGAGCCAATAGCCACCTTGAAGCGCATCGGCCTCCCAGTCGCTATCGGCACGCGCGACCTGCTCAATCGAACGCGTCGTCAGGCGGAGATAAGTCGAACCGCCGTCTGCGGCCTGCATATGTTCAAAGGCAAAGCGCATGAACAGCGCCAGTTCATCGGCATAAGCAGGTTCGAAATAGGTCAGGCCGGGCTGACCCATGCCAATCAAGGGGGTATTGATCGACTGGTGCGCGCCGCCTTCCGGCCCGAGTGTCACGCCCGAGGGTGTGGCGACCAGCAGGAACCGGCTGTCCTGATAACAAGCGTAATTGAGCGCATCCAGACCGCGCGAAATGAACGGGTCATAGACCGTCCCAATCGGCAACAAGCGGGTGCCGAACAGCGGTGCGGCCAAGCCCGCCGCCGCCAGCATCAAGAACAGGTTGTTTTCGGCAATGCCGAGTTCGACATGCTGACCGGCGGCGTTCCCGGACCATTTCTGGGCCGAAGGTATTTTGGCCGCCTGAAACACATCCTGCAATTCCTGCCGCCGAAACAGGCCGCGCTGATTGACGAACGCGCCCAAATTGGTCGACACCGTCACATCGGGCGAGGTCGTGAGAATATGATCAGCCAGCCCGCTCTCTATCGCGTCCTTTGACTTGGCGAGATCAAGCAGGATCCGGCCAAAGGCCGCCTGTGTCGATTGTTCCTTGCCCTCTGGCACCGGCAAGCGCGCTGGCACCGCGACATTTGCCCCCGACGCCTTGGCCGTGACGCGGGCAATCGGGGAATGCGCGACAAAATCCTGCATACTGGCCGCGACATGATCGCCCAGCCCGGCATAGGGTTCCCATTCGTCGCCCGGCGCGATGCCAAGGCTGTCGCGCAAACCCTCGATCTGCGTCGGGTTCATCAGCCCCGCATGATTGTCCTTATGCCCCGCAAATGGCAGGCCATAGCCCTTGACGGTATAAGCGATGAACATCGTCGGCACATCGTCATTCGCTTCGGCAAAGGCGTCGATCAGTGTCTCGATGCAATGGCCGCCGAGATTGGTCATTAAATCGGCCAATGCCGCATCGTCAAATGTCGCGATCAGCTTCATCGCCTTGGTATCGCTGCCAATATCCCGCGTCAGCCGTTCGCGCCATGCCGGCCCACCCTGATAGGTGAGCGCCGCGAATTCCGCGTTCGGGCACTGATCGATCCAATCCGAAATGGCCTGCCCACCGGGCTGCGCGAACACCTGCTTTTGTCGCTTACCGTGCTTGAGCGTCAGCACGCGCCAGCCGCAGGTCCGGAAAATATCGTCGAACCGGCCAAACATCCGGTCTGCCGTCGCATAATCCAGCGACTGGCGGTTATAATCGACGATCCACCAGCAATTGCGAATATCATGCTTATAGGCCTCGATCAGGCATTCATAGATATTGCCCTCATCCAGTTCGGCATCGCCCATCAGCGCAATCATCCGCCCCGCGTCCGCCCGCTCCAACTGGCCATGGGCAATGAGATAATCCTGCACCAGACTGGCAAAGGCGGTAATCGCCACGCCCAGCCCCACAGAACCGGTCGAAAAATCAACCGGGATCTTATCCTTGGTCCGGCTGGGATAGCTCTGCATCCCCCCCATGCCACGAAAGCGCTGCAACTGGTCCAGCGTTTGATTGCCAAGCAGATAATGGATCGCATGCAGCACCGGCCCCGCATGGGGTTTCACCGCCACCCGGTCATTCGGGCCAAGCGCATGGAAATATAGCGCCGACATGATCGCGGTCATCGAAGCGCAACTGGCCTGATGGCCGCCCACTTTCAGGCCGTCACGACTGTCGCGAATATGATTGGCATGGTGGATCGTCCAGGACGACAGCCAGCGCAACCGCTTGTCCAAGGTCTCAAGCGCCTGCACGGTATCCGCGCGGTCAAAGCTGCTGTGCTGGTTCATCTGTTCCTCGGGTTTGACATGCTCGAACAGGTCTAGCCGGAACAGCCACGGCATGTCCTTGCGAACTGCGCTTCCCAATGGTGATATTTTGGCATATCATTTCAACATAGGAAATTTTTTGGATGATCCTGCCAATGTTTAAACTGGATTCAATCGATCACCGCATTCTGACCGAGATTCAGGCCAATGGCCGCATCACCAATCAGCAGCTCGCGGATCGGGTCGGTCTGTCGCCCAGCCCCTGCCTGCGGCGCGTGCGGATGCTGGAAGAGGCGGAGGTCATTAAAGGCTATGTGGGGCTGGTGGATCCCGATGCCATTGGCCTGTCGGTCACGGCTTTTGTCCGGATCCGTCTCGGCGGACAGGATGACGCGCATCTCGCCGCCTTCGAGGCCAAAATCGCGACCTTCCCCGAGGTCATGGAATGCTATCTCATGACGGGCGAGAGCGACTATCAGCTCCGCGTTGTCGTCCCCTCGCTCTCCGGGTTCGAGGATTTTCTCCGCCAAAAGCTGACCACCATCCCCGGCGTGTCACAAGTGACATCCAGCTTCGCCCTCCGCCCGGTGGTATATCGCACCGCACTGCCGCACGATGACAAGGGCTAGCCGGCGTCGCCGATCCGATGCAGCAGTGCCGCATAACGGGCGTTGATATCGGCATGGGTGCGGCCTTTGGTGACGGCCAGCAGCACGAATAAAAAGCCAAGCCGCATTTCATCGGCAAGCGCATCGGCACTGACAAGATCAACCGCCCAATGGCGGATCGCCGCCAGTTCGACTTCGACATGATGGTCGATCAGCCGCGCGCGGTCGACACCGGGGCGAAGCCCTGATGGCGGCACCTGATCCAGCCACCGGATCATGCGGCTCGCAGGCAATGACCGAATAGCCTCCAACGCCGAGGTGATCGGCTTCAGGGAATAGAATATTTCCACCAGCGTCTTGGTATAGGCTGAGGTGCGGTCGATCTCTGCCGCAACCCGATCATATTCCGCCAACAACGACTCCAGATTGTCACCCAGCGGGGCCACCGCCCATTGATCACGCAACCCTTCGACATATGTCGTTACCGCATGGGCGAGTATCCCCTCCTTGTCGCCAAAGGCATGGTAAAGCGTGCGGGACGAGACTTCTGCCCGCCGGCTCAATTCCCGGATATTGAAGCCGGATTGCCCCTGTTCCGCCAGTAAACCGCGCGCTTCCAATAAAATGCGTTCGCGGCGTTCCTGCATCAGCGGGCTTGAATAGCTCTGCCGTGCGCCTGCCGTTCGTGGTTGCCGGGTCAATCTGTCCTCCATGCGCCCGTCAGGCGCTTTGGGTGTATCATATAGCGACCGACGCAGCAGAATCCATCTTCCCCAAAACGAAAACATGTTTTACACTTCATGGCGACTGAAGAGACGCCCGCCAAGGACGCTGTCTGTCAATTGCCCTCACAATTGTCATCACAGGAGAGTGATCTTGAATTACAATTTCCCGGAATGGGCCATCCATGGCGCGACGCCTCAGCCCTTTGACGAACCCGCCCCGCTGATCGACAATGGCACCGGTCGGCCATCACCCGAACGCTATTTCGATCCCGCCTTTGCCAAGCAAGAATGGGAGAAAGTCTTTGTGCGGAGTTGGCTGCTGGCCTGCCCCGTGTCGGATGTGAGCGAGCCAGGCGATTTTTACCGGTTCGACATCGGGCCGGAGTCCTTCATCATTGTGCGCGGCGATGATGGCGACGTGCACGCCCATTACAATGTCTGCCCGCATCGCGGCAGCCAGTTGGTGCTCGGCGATTTTGGCGCGCTCGACCAGTTCACTTGCCCTTTTCATAGCTGGAAATTTGGGCTCGACGGCCAAATCGCGTCGGTCACCGACCGCGAGACCTTCGATCCCAAGGTGCTGTGCCATGACCTAAACCTCACATCCGTGCGCTGCGAAGTGGCCGCCGGGCTGGTGTTCATTGCGATGAGCGAGGATGTCCCCCCGTTGCGGGAATATCTTGGCCCGGTCCTCGCCCATCTCGAACTCTACGAGATCGACAAGATGTACGTCATCCAGCACCGTCAATCGGAATGGGCTGCCAATTGGAAAGGCGGGGTCGATGCCTTTGCCGAAATCTACCACCTGCACGCCGTCCACCCGCAGACCCAGTGCCTGATGAGCGACCGAACCCAGATCGATCTTTACCCCAACGGCCACTCACGCCAGTTTGTGCCGTTCGCCACGCCCAGCCCGCGCTTCGGCGACCAGCAATCGATCAATCCCGGCATTGCAATGATGCTACGCGATGCGGGGATCGATCCGGATAGCTTCGCCGGTTCGGCACAAGATGCCCGCACCGCGATCCAGCAGGCCAAGCGCGAACGCTCCGCCAAATATCATCTCGGCTATGAAAAGTTCAGCGATAGCCAGCTCAGCGATTCCGTCCCGTTCAGCGTGTTTCCCAACGCGCAGATTGGTTGCCATCCGGAGGCGGTTTTCCTGCATCGTTTCATCCCGCATGCCAAGGATCCCAACCGCTTCACCTATGACACCTGCATCTTGTATCGACATGTGGATGCACCGGGCTATTCCGCCCCGGCATGGATGGGCCTCGATCCCTCGGTCGATTTGAGTGGGGCGACGCGACCAGCGATCGAACGCACCGGGCTTGGTGAACCGCCACATCTGGGCGAAGTGCTTGATCAGGATTCGGAACTGCTGCCCTTTGTCCAAATGGGTGCCAGCTCGCGCGGGTTTCGTGGCCCGATATGGAGCGAACAAGAAGCGCGCCTGCGGCATATCCATGCGGAGATCGATCGCAAAATGGCCGAATAAGCGCCTGTCGGCAGTTCACTGCCAAAAATTGGTTTTTCAAGGCCTCGTGCTGGCTCAGGCCGGTTACGAGGCCTTGTCATGCGACGCACAGACGAGGCGTAACGGCTGGTATCGGCACCAAGGAGGCATGTCCCGCCAATCCAGCAGATGAAAGCCCCCAATTCGAAAGAGATTCCGGATATCTATTTATGAATGACCAGATATAGCCTATTCTTCATTTGAACGTGGGCGTGCGCGGACATGATGTGCTGAAATATGCACTACCCATATAAAATTCATTAAATGGCATTTAAAATAGACGATAAATGAAAAAAATAGAATATAAACTTGCTCATCGTCTCAATCCAAGCACCATTGGAGCATCTCTGGCGCTTCATGTTTCTGTTATTTTTGCCATTTCTATCC
>CAIJLZ010000010.1 GCA_903821605.1 uncultured Sphingomonadales bacterium
CCATGATCGGCCGCCGCCTTTTCGGCATGGCGCAGGAAGCTGGAATACACCCCGGCATAGCCCAAGGTCAGCGTCTCGCGGTCGACCCGGACCGGGCGATCCTGCAACGGCCGCACCAGTTCCTCCGCCGCATCCATCAGCGCGAACAGGTCGCAGCCATGGTTCCAGCCATAGCTGTCGGCCGCCGCGATGAACACTTCGAGCGGCGCATTGCCTGCGCCCGCCCCCATGCCCGCCAATGACGCATCAACCCGGATCGCGCCATGTTCGACCGCGACCAGACTATTCGCAACACCAAGCGAGAGATTGTGGTGCGCATGCACCCCGCGCTGGGTCTCGGGCTTCAACACCCGGTCATAGGCCTGCAACCGCGCGGCATATTGCTGCATGTTCATCGCGCCGCCACTGTCGGTGACATAGACGCAATGCGCGCCATAATCTTCCATCAGCTTCGCCTGTTGCGCGAGCGCATCCGGGGTCGTCATGTGGCTCATCATCAAAAAGCCCGAGACATCCATGCCAAGCTTGCGCGCCGCCTCGATATGCTGCTTCGAGACATCCGCCTCGGTGCAATGCGTCGCGATGCGGACCGAGCGCACGCCCAGTTCATAAGCGCGCTTCAGGTCATGCACCGTGCCGATGCCGGGCAGCAACAAGGTGGTGAGCACCGAATGTTCCAACACCTCGGCAACCGCGCCGATCCAGTCCCAATCGGTATAGGCGCCAAAGCCATAGTTGAAGCTTGAGCCCTGCAAACCATCGCCATGGGCGACCTCAATCGCATCCACCTTGGCGCGGTCGAGCGCCTTAGCAATCGCCTTGACATGCTCCAGCCCATATTGGTGGCGGATGGCGTGCATGCCGTCGCGCAGCGTCACATCCTGAATATAGAGCTTGGTCGTGGTGGGGTCGAAACTCATGCGGCCGCTCCTTCATGCATGCGCAGCGCGATTTTCTCGGCGGTTTTCAACGCCGCCGAGGTCATGATGTCGAGATTGCCCGCATAAGCCGGCAGATAATGGGCCGCGCCCTCGACTTCGAGGAATACCGTCACTTTCAGCCCGGTAAACTCGCCATCCATTTCAGGAATGCGCAGCGGGCGGTTGGAGCCGATATGTTCGAACTGCACCGCCTGCTTCAGGCGATAGCCGGGGACATAGGATTGCACCTCGGCCACCATCGCCTCCACGCTTTTCGCGATTTCGTCCTGATCCGCCTCATCGGCAAGGCAATAGACGGTGTCGCGCATGATCAGCGGCGGTTCCGCAGGGTTGAGGACGATGATCGCCTTGCCCCGGGTCGCGCCGCCGACATCGACAATCGCTTGGCTGGTGGTCTCGGTGAACTCGTCAATATTGGCGCGCGTGCCAGGACCGGCGCTCTTCGAGGCGATCGAGGCGACGATCTCGCCATAATGTACCTTGGCCACCCGGTTCACCGCCGCGACGATCGGGATCGTCGCTTGGCCGCCACAGGTCACCATATTGACATTGGGCGCATCCAACGCCGCCGCGCCATTGACCGGCGGAATGACATAAGGCCCAATCGCCGCCGGGGTGAGATCGATCACCCGCTTGCCATGGGCGCGCAACACCGCATCATGACGCTGGTGCGCCCCAGCCGAGGTCGCATCGAACACGATCTCGATGTCCGCAAATTCGGGCATGGCGACCAGGCCATCAATCCCGCCTGCCGTCACCGCCACACCCATGCGTGCAGCACGCTTCAGCCCGTCCGATTCCGGATCGATGCCGACAAACGCGCCCATCTCCAACACCGA